>NZ_CP094326.1:1346827-2693654 GCF_022760175.1 Zhouia spongiae | reverse complement strand
TAAATACCCCCGAATGACCATTTCCACCTTAAAAGGCTCACAAAGATGTCCGACAGCAACATTGGGATCAGGCGTTGCTACCAACCAATTGGGCACAATGTCCTTTGTTTGCTCCATAAACTTGGTAGCTATCTGATTTAGTATTTGCCCTTTATAAGGAATTCCTTTTGGCATTACTACGTCGAAAGCAGAAATCCTGTCGGTAGCGATCATCACCAACAGGTTATCGTTAATATTATATACCTCCCTTACCTTGCCGTGATATACACTTTTCTGTCCTGGAAATTGAAAATCAGTTTTTGTAATTGTATTGCTCATTAAAGTTGTGTTGAATTTGCCTGCAAAGATACAAGGGTTTTACGAATTCCAATTTTGGAATTACAATTTTTAACTTGCTAATTATGATCGCCTGAGAAACTAAAATTCATTATCGTGTTCTATTCTTTTATAGGCTTCTATAATACTCTTCACCAGACGATGTCGAATTACATCTTTATCATCCAGATATATGACACCTACCCCTTTTACATTCCCCAATACCAACAGGGCCTCCTTTAATCCGGAAATAACCCTTCTCGGCAGATCGATCTGACCCGGATCACCGGTGATCATAAACTTGGCATTTTTTCCCATACGGGTTAAAAACATTTTCATTTGAGAATGCGTCGTATTTTGTGCTTCATCCAATATTACAAAGGCATTATCTAATGTCCGTCCTCTCATAAAGGCCAGGGGTGCAATCTGAATGACTCCTTTCTCCAGATAACTAGCCAGCTTTTCGGCAGGAATCATATCTCTGAGGGCATCATATAGAGGTTGCATATAAGGATCTAATTTTTCTTTTAAATCCCCGGGCAAAAAACCAAGGTTTTCACCGGCTTCCACTGCCGGTCGTGTCAAAATAATCCTCCTTACCTGCTTTTCTTTCAGTGCTTTAACTGCCAGGGCAACCCCAGTATATGTCTTCCCTGTACCGGCCGGTCCTATAGCAAACACCATATCGTTTTTGCTCATTAACTCTACCAGCTTTTTTTGATTGGGTGTCCGTGCCCTTATCAGTTTCCCTCCTACTCCGTGCACTAATACTTCACCTTCACTTTCTGCTTCTTCTATACCGTTTAAATCGGTACTCGACAATATACGTTCCATAGTGTCTTCGTCAAGCTTGTTATATTTCCCAAAGTGTGTTACCAGCATATCCATCCGCTTGTCAAACTCTTCAAGCATTTCTTCATCGCCATAAGTTATTATCTTATTCCCCCTGGCTACGATTTTAAGTTTTGGAAAATATTTTTTTAACAGTTCAATATTAGAATTTTGTGTTCCAAAAAAACCTTTTGGACTGATTTCCGTTAGTTCAATTACAAGTTCGTTCAAAAGCTATCTGATTGTAGTTAATAATTGGTTTATCAATGTTAGGTTAAAAAAGTGAATCATCAAATATGGTTAATGAGTTTCTTTTTTAGTACGTTTGTGGTTCGTATCAGCCATGTTAGTTAAATGTACTAATCAATACGATATGATTTCTTAATTAAGTATATTAAATTTAACAAAATATCAACAGTTAATCAATGCCCATTATTACTTTAACAACCGATTTTGGAGAGAAAGATCACTTTGTTGGAGCTATAAAGGGTGCTATCTATAACGAATCTGAGAATTTAAAAATTGTTGATATCACTCACAGTATTAATCCGTTTAATATTCAGGAAGCTGCTTATATACTGCAAAATGCATATCAAAGTTTCCCCAAAGGGAGTATTCATATTATCGGGGTAGATGCAGAACTTAACGCCGAGAACAAACATATAGCCGTAAAGCTTAATGAACATTTTTTTATTGGGGCCGACAATGGCATTTTAACGCTTTTAGCTTCTGAATTCCGTCCGGAAAAAGTAGTCGAAATCAATATACATGACCGGGTAGAAAGTGTTTTTCCCGTGCTTGATGTTTTTGTTAAAGTAGCCGCTCATATAGCCCGCGGCGGAACGCTGGAGGTAATAGGGAAAGTTACCGACAGGCTTAAACCTATCAAACAGTTGATGCCTATTGTCAGTTCTGATCAAACTCAGATCTCCGGAAATGTAATATATATTGACAATTACGGAAATGTAGTTACCAACATATCGAAAAAACTCTTTAACGGTATCCAAAAAAACCGCAAGTTCGAGCTTTCGGCACGGAACCATAAGTTTACTGTTATTTATGACAAATACAGTGATATTGTCAACTTTAACCTTGATGATAATAAACGGGATTACGACGGTAAAAAATTGGCTATATTTAATTCTCAGAACAATATAGAGATCGCCATATACAGAAGTAATCTCAATACCGTAGGGGGAGCTTCGTCCCTGCTTGGCCTTGATTACAGAGATACGGTAAGTATTAAATTTATTGAAGACTAGTACAACGATTAAATTATGTTTGTAAGGATTGTAAAAATGCATTTTGAAGAAGATAAGATTGAAGATTTCTTATCGCATTTCCATAAAAACAAACAATATATACGAAACTTTAACGGATGTCGTTTCTTAGAATTATATCAAGATAAAAATCAGCCTAACATCTTTTTCACCTATAGCTATTGGGAACACGAAGATGATCTGGAAAAATACAGGCACTCAGAGCTTTTTAAAAAGGTTTGGAAAACCACAAAAGAATGGTTTAATGCAAAACCGGAAGCTTGGAGTGTACATAAAGTTGTAAGTTTACCATAGTATGACTACCATTTTAAAACGTGAAATAAACAGCTTCTTTGCATCGCCTATCGCCTATTTGGTCGTTGGTGCTTTTTTATTGCTTAACTCGTTATTCCTCTGGGTTTTTAAGGGAAATTTCAATATATTCGATAATGGTTTTGCCGATCTTAACAGCTTCTTTCAGCTATCTCCATGGATCCTCATTTTTCTTATACCATCCATTACCATGAAGAGCTTCTCCGATGAAAAAAAATTGGGAACACTGGAACTATTACTCACCAAACCCATTAGTCCGTTAGAAATTGTATTAGGAAAATACCTGGGAGCCTTTATTCTTACCATTATTACTTTATTACCGACATTACTCTATGTGGTCACCATCTGGAAACTCGGTAACCCGACTGGAAATATCGATATGGGAAGCACTATAGGATCTTATTCGGGCTTGCTATTTCTATCGGCTTCATATACGTCGATTGGGATCTTTACATCTACGCTGTCCGGTAATCAGATTGTTGCGTTTATCATGGCCGTTCTTATTTGCTTTATATTCTATTACGGGTTTGAAGGTATTTCAGGCCTTTTCGGAAACAAGGCCTCCTTTCTTACGGACATTGGTATGAAGGTACATTTTGACAGTATTTCAAGAGGGGTTATAGACTCCAGAGACCTTATCTACTTCGTAAGTGTCTGTATTCTTTTTATTGTTTTAACTACCTTAAAAATAACTCCTAAACAGCCATCGTAATTGAACTATTATAAAAAACATAGCAAATCGGTTATTTTAACAATTGTTGTTCTCATAATTGTTCATTTTATTTCGAATAGATTTTACTGCAGAATAGACCTTACCCAGGATCAAAGATATACTGTTTCTGAAACTACAAAAGATATTATAAAAACCCTTGATAAACCGGTAGTCATTGATATCCTTCTGGCAGGCGACCTGCAACCGGAATTCAGAAAACTACAAACAGAGGTCAAGCAACTCTTAGAGGAGTTTACTGCTACAAACCGTCTTATTCAGTTTAATTTTGTAGATCCGTTAGAGGATGATCGGGATAAGAATAAAACGATTACCGGTCTTCAGCAATTGGGTTTAACCCCTCTAAACGTTACTGTCAGTGAAGGCAGCAAAGTATCGCAGGAATTTATCTTTCCCTGGGCTGTAGCCAATCTGGAAAATCAATCGGTTAAAGTTTCATTGCTGAAAAACAAGCTAGGTGCCACCTCCGAAGAACGTGTAAACAATTCTGTACAGCAGTTGGAATATGTATTTGCTGATGCCATTAAAAAACTAACCATCAGGGAAAAGAAGAAAATAGCTGTTTTAAGGGGTAATGGCGAACTTGAAGATATTTATCTATCTGACTTCCTGACCACACTAAGAGATTATTACAAAATAGCCCCTTTTACCTTGGATTCTGTCAGCAATAATCCTCAAAAAACACTAGAAGATTTAAAAGAGTACGATCTTACGATTATTGCCAAGCCCACTGAAAGGTTCAGCGAAGAAGAAAAATACGTCTTAGATCAATACACCATGCATGGAGGCAAGTCAATCTGGCTAATAGACCAGACCGTTGCCGAACTGGACAGCTTATTTAATGATCAGGGTAAATCGATTGCTTTCCCAAGGGATCTGAATCTGAATGACCTGTTCTTTAAATACGGAATACGGATCAATCCGGTGCTGGTGAAAGACCTGTATTTTACTCAAATTGTCTTGGCTTCAGGGACAGGAAATGACTCTCAGTACAATCCACTACCCTGGTTTTATTCACCAATGGTCTTTTCTGACAACAGCCACCCTGTCAACAATAATATCGAAGCTTTACGCTTTCAATTTGCCAATAGCATTGATACTATAAAAAGCAGCACCAAAAAAACTATTTTACTCAGCAGTTCTCCGTTATCAAAAACAGAAGGTACTCCAAGAGAGATCAGCTTGGATATTATCGGCCGGCAACCGGACAAAAATTCTTACAACAACGGAAACCAACCTCTGGCTGTACTCCTTGAAGGTTCGTTTAATTCGGCTTATCAAAATCGCATCAAACCGTTCAATACGACAAACCCAAAAAATACCGGCGACGACACCAAAATGATTGTAATTGCCGACGGTGATCTTATCGGGAATCAAATACGAAACGGAAGGCCCCTGGAATTAGGGTATGATAAATGGACCAATAATTTCTATGGCAACAAGGAATTTCTGTTAAATAGCGTAAATTATATGCTGGATGACAGCGGACTTATAAACATTCGCTCTAAAAAAGTTGAGCTGCCATTTCTGGACACGGAAAAAGTTGCCAACAGCAAAAAGCTTTGGCAGCTTGTAAATACAGGGGTTCCCGTTATTTTACTATTGATATCAGGATGGATTTTTAACCTTATCCGACGTAAAAAACACACATCTTAAATGTTAATAAGTTATTTTCGGTAAAAAATACAATTCAAATATATTTGTAATATCAGTGAAGCCCTTGTTTAGTTAATAAACAAAACCTTTCACTTCTGTACAAAAAAGAGAAAATTGTAAACCGATGAAATTTATAGTATCAAGTTCGTACTTATTAAAACAATTGCAAGTTTTGGGTGGTGTCATTAATAACAGTAACACCCTGCCTATTCTAGATAATTTCCTTTTTGAATTAGATCAAAATAAATTAACGGTATCTGCATCTGACCTGGAAACTACCATGAGTTCAGAATTAGAAGTTGAGTCTGATGCCACCGGTAGTATTGCCGTACCGGCACGTTTATTATTAGATACCCTGAAAACTTTTCCAGAGCAACCGTTAACGTTTGTTACCGAAGACAACAACACCATAGAGATTAGCTCTAACCACGGTAAATATGCTTTGGCATACGCAGACGGGGAAGAGTTCCCTAAAGCTGTTGAACTTACTGACCCCAGCGCGACAAATATGCTTGGTGATGTATTGGCAACTGCCATCAGTAAGACTATTTTTGCAACGGGAAATGATGATCTAAGACCTGTAATGAGCGGGGTATTTTTTCAGTTTTCACCTGAAAATATCCGTTTTGTATCTACCGACGCTCATAAGCTGGTAAAATACGAACGTTCGGATATAAAGGCTTCTGAGGTAGCTGAATTTATTATGCCTAAAAAGCCGCTTAATTTACTTAAAGGGATTCTGGCTGGTAGTGAAAGCGATGTTAATATAGAATACAATGAAAGTAATGCTAAGTTTACTTTTGATAATTTCGAATTGATCTGTCGTTTAATCGACGGAAAATATCCTAATTACGAAGCCGTTATCCCTAAAGAGAATCCTAATAAACTTAATATCGACAGAACACAGTTTTTGAATTCTGTAAAGCGTGTCTCCATATTCTCGAATAAAACAACACATCAGATTCGTCTGAAAATAGCCGGTGCCGAGCTTAACATCTCAGCAGAAGATATTGACTACAGTAACAAAGCTGAAGAAAGGCTTACGTGCGACTATCAGGGAGATGATATGCAAATAGGTTTCAACTCGCGTTTCCTGACAGAAATGCTCAATAATCTTAATTCTAATGAGGTGCAGCTTGAAATGAGCCTGCCAAACAGGGCCGGAATCTTAACTCCGGTTGATGGTTTAGATGAAGGAGAGCACATTACAATGCTGGTAATGCCGGTGATGCTGAACAACTAAGCACCTAACCAACCCCCTATATATCTATCGCCTGTGGAACTATACTTTACAGGCGTTTTTTTTGCCCGAAAGTTTAGAATGCTTAACGGATAATACGGTTCCCGCCCCTAGAAGGCTTAATGGTTTTTATTATTGAAGAACTAAAGTCATAACGGTTATTGCCATGAATGCCGAATCCAAATGAGAATATCAGGGAAATACGCTATAAGGTATAAAAAAGTCCGGTTATATGATCTGCTAATTTATTTAAACGGGTTTTCTCATTATTAATTGATTCTCTTTCCCCATAATCAATGATCTTTTGATTGATTACATTATTAAAACGATAAGATTTTGGGATTGTTACAAAAAGCACTATAGCCTATGCCAGACAAATTGAACTGTAAATCGTATTTTTGCACAAATCATTTTTTGATATGCAATCTCAAGACAATATCATAGCATTAGCCACCCCCGGTGGTGCAGGCGCCATAGCCATTATCCGTATTTCGGGAAACGATGCTGTTACTATTGTAGCTCCGTTCTTTAAATCAATAAAAAATAAAGACCTCAGAAAACAAAAATCGCATACTTTACATCTGGGACACATAGCAGATGGAGATAAGGTGCTGGATGAGGTGCTGGTTTCTGTTTTTAAAGGACCTCACTCCTATACCGGAGAAAATACCATAGAGATCTCATGCCATGGTTCTCCCTATATTCAACAGGAGATCATACAGTTGTTCTTAAGAAACGGATGTAGAATGGCCGATGCCGGAGAATTTACACTAAGGGCATTTTTGAACGGTAAGATGGACTTGAGCCAGGCAGAAGCCGTAGCTGATCTGATTGCTTCTGACAATGCCGCTTCTCATCAAATTGCGATGCAACAAATGCGTGGTGGATTCAGCAATGAGATACAGAAGCTTCGTGAAGAACTTTTAAACTTTGCTTCTCTCATAGAACTGGAGCTCGATTTTGCCGAGGAAGATGTAGAATTTGCGGACCGAACACAATTTAAGATTCTGGTAGATAAAATAGAGCATGTTCTAAAACGCCTGATTGACAGCTTTGCTGTTGGAAATGTAATTAAAAATGGTATCCCGATAGCTATTGTAGGAGAACCTAATGTAGGAAAATCCACATTGTTAAATGCCATACTTAATGAAGAGCGCGCCATTGTTAGCGATATTGCCGGAACTACCCGCGATACCATAGAAGATGAGATATCTATTGGCGGGGTCGGTTTTCGATTTATCGATACCGCCGGAATACGTGAAACCCAAGATGTGGTAGAAAGTATCGGGATCAAAAAAACCTTCGAGAAGATAGAACAATCTCAGGTGGTTGTATATCTTTTTGATAGTTCGCTACCGTTTACGAATCAAATAGACCACAAACAGGTACAGGTAGAAATTGAAAAAATCAAAAATAAATTCCCTTTAAAACCATTGGTAATCATTGCCAATAAGGTTGACAAACTTGACAACCGTCAAATTTCAGATCTCAAGTCTCAAATTCCGGACATACATTTTCTTTCCGCCAAAACCGGACAGGGAGTTGAGGAGCTGACCAATAAGCTTTTAGAATTCGTAAATACAGGCGCTTTACGTAACAATGAGACGATCGTTACCAATACCCGTCACTACGATTCCCTGTTAAAATCCCTTGAAGAAATCGAAAAAGTAAAATTCGGGTTACAAGATGAACTTTCAGGCGACTTGCTAGCAATCGATATCCGCCAGGCTTTATATCACCTTGGTGAAATTACAGGTGAAATATCATCTGATGACCTGTTAGGGAATATTTTTTCGAATTTTTGTATTGGCAAATAGACAGCAATTTTTTTTGAATTCATTTAACCTTAAATAACTGTAAACAAGTTATTTAAATATTTT
Organism: Zhouia spongiae; assembly: GCF_022760175.1. Classification (GTDB taxonomy): domain Bacteria; phylum Bacteroidota; class Bacteroidia; order Flavobacteriales; family Flavobacteriaceae; genus Zhouia; species Zhouia spongiae. The sequence continues at coordinate 2,685,410 of NZ_CP094326.1, read as the reverse complement.
CTTTTTACCCTTATTTTCTATTTGTAGGATAATTATTTCAATAATTTTACACCCCATTTACACCTCGTTTTAGTATTTTTGTGACGAGGTGTAAATTTTACACCTCGGATGTCCCTTATGTCCCTTAATGACTCTTAATTAACCAATATCATCCGATAAGGACCTTAAAAAGCATCAAAAATGAGTTCAAATATTGAAATAATACGTATTTGTGAGTTTTGCCATAGAGAGTTTGTAGCAAAAACAACCGTGACCAAATATTGTTCTCATAGATGTAATAGTAGAGCGTATAAGGCAAAGGTTAAGGACAATAAAATTCAGAAATCCAATGCCGAAACGATTAAAATTAAAACTCAGGCTTTTGAAAACAAGGTCCAGGAAATCGAACTCATTAAAACAAAAGATTTTTTAACTGTAAAGGATATCACAAAACTTATTAATTGCTCAAGACAGTCTGTATATAAAATGATTAAGTCGGGAAGACTAAGGACAATTAATATTGAAATGAATAAGATTATCGTTGAGCGATCAGATCTTGATAAATTATTTAGCTATGAATAAAATTGATTTAGAGGTTTTAAAGAAAAAAGAAATGCTTTCGGTAAAAGAGGTTGCCATACTTTTAAATTGCTCAGAAAAATCAATTTATAGAAATATTCACCATGGACGTATTAAAGCTGTGAATTTTGGTAAAAGACTTACTAGAATAAAGCGATCGGATATTGATAACCTATTTGATTAGTAACATCAATATTGGAGTTTAAAACTTTTGATACTAACTTAAATCAAAGAATATGAAAATACATCTTAGAAAAAAGAAGTTAAAATCAGGAAAGACTAGTCTCTATATTGAATTTTATAAAGGACATAAAACCGATGCCAATGGTAAAACTAAACTTATTCGAAAGTTTGAATACCTAAATTTATATATAGTTACCAATCCTAAAACAGCAAAGGACAGGAAGAAGAACAAAGAACAGTTAGAACTTGCTGAGCAGATTTTAGCCATTAGAAAAGCTGAAGTATATCAGGGAAAATATCAATTCCATAATAAATTTAAAGATCAAATTAGTTTTCTAGATTATTATGAGCAGAAGAAAGAAGAACGTTATGAAAATAAAGGTAACTACGATAACTGGGATGCCGCACAAAAACACCTTAAACAGTATTGTGCTCCACATATAACCTTCGCCGATGTAAACATAGATTTCATTAAAGGGTTTAAAAAACATTTAGATACGGTAGCTGTAACCAAAAGTCAAAAAAAACTCTCTCAAAACACTAAGCATACCTATTTTAATAAATTTAAAGCCTGTTTGAATGCAGCTTTTGAAGAAGGTTATTTAAAAGAAAACCTAATTAAAAAGGTGAAGGGTTTTGCAATGGGTGAATCTACCAGAGAATATCTTACCTCTGATGAGTTACAAACCTTATCAAAAACACCATGTTCCATTCCATTATTGAAACGCGCATTTCTTTTTTCATCACTCACTGGAATTAGATGGTCTGACGTTAACAAATTAAAATGGTCAGAAGTCAGAGATGAAGGAAATGATGATTCCGGTAATTCTACATTCAGAATTGTTTTTCAACAGAAGAAAACCGATGGTGTTGAATATTTATATATTTCTAAACAAGCAAGAACTATCCTCGGAAAACGTAAACAACCAAATGAACGAGTATTTAAAGGACTTCGTTATAGCGCGCATATGAATCTTCAATTACTTCGTTGGTGTATGGATGCCGGCATCACTAAACACATTACTTTTCATTCTGCCAGACATACCAATGCAGTACTATTGTTAGAAAATGGTGCAGACATTTATACGGTTTCAAAACGACTTGGTCATCGTGAAATTCGCACAACAGAGATCTATGCTAAAATCATAGACAAGAAAATGAAAGAAGCTGCTAATTTAGTTCCGAAACTGGAATTATTAGATGATATTGGGTAACATAAAAATAGTCTTCAGGATTGCATCATTACCTGAAATAAAATCAGTCAGCCTTAGCAAATGGTTTTGATTAAATGATGTGAATACATGCCTTGTAAAATATGATACTCCTCATTTCCTAAGGTGCATTTAATGCAATATAGTTGTGTTTTCAATGTTATAAGGCGTTAAAAGATCTTATTAGTATAATATAAAGTACATTATTGTCAGCATAAAGAAATTGAGGAAAGCCACTAATTAAAGTTGTAAAACTAGAATTTGATAATATTGTATCTACAAATAAATTGATATTTCAGAGGTTTTAATTGACTTAAAACGAAGATTTCTTGAGATTCAAATTGACGTTTCTTTAATTTTCATTGTTAATAACTCTATTTTTCAACACTTTAGCACAATAGAATTTAATAGCAAATCATATCTTTTCAAATTCCATGAAATGAGCTTAATTATTTTTAAAATCATTTGAACCCAAACAAATACAAGCCACTAATAGTCAGTATTTTGTGAATAACAAACTTACACGTAGCACCATTTAAACCTTCCTTCTTTTTACTTTTATTTCTAGAATTCTACTAAAAGAAACAAAGCGCTTTGTTCATTATTAATCTTTAAATCAGATAAAATGGACAACATCAAATTACAAGAGAAACTCGATAGGATTGAAAGTCTCCTATTGGGTTCTAAAAAAGTACTCACTTTGGAAGAGGCTTGTCATTACACTGGTATATCCAGAAGCTACCTTTACAAGCTAACCTCTGCAGGCATCATTCCTCATAGTAAACCCAATGGGAAGATGATATTCTTCGATATTGACCGCCTTAATCAATGGCTATTAAGAAATGATCGCAAATCCAAGTCTGAATTGCAAAAACAGGCATTGGATTATGTCCTGAAAAAACGATAGGCCAACTTAACATCGGCTTCCATATTAGTCCTTTAGACTGTAAATCATAGTTATATGAAAACAATACCATATATAAGGGTGGGTACAACGTATTATAAATTAGTCAAGGCTCCAACCATTTCGGGTCATTTTAATGAATTGCTGGTGACCTGGAACGCACACATCATAAAACAAGATCATGGAAAGGATTTTCTAAGCAAGGTTCCAAAATATGATGGGTTTACCTGTATCCCAAGCCATATCGACTTTAAAAAGGAGCACCATAACTTTTATAATATATACTCTCCACTACAAAGCATTCCAAAAAAGGGAAGTATTAAAAACACATTGTCATTTATTGATCATGTTTTTGGGAAGCAAAAGGAGTTAGGGCTTGATTATTTGCAGCTATTATACCTAAGACCCACACAAATCCTCCCCATACTTTGTTTGGTCTCCAAGGAACGTAGCACCGGAAAAAGTACTTTTTTAAAGTGGTTAAAAGAGATTTTTGAAAACAACCTTACCTATTTGACCAATGATAGTTTCGGAAGTCAGTTTAATGCTGATTGGACCAATAAGTTACTTATCTGCATAGATGAAGTGCTCTTTAATAAGGAGGAACTTACCGAACGCATCAAATACCTAAGCACCACCAATAGGAATAAATTGGAGGCCAAGGGTAAGGACAAAAGAGAGGTTGAGTTCTTCGGAAAATTTATTCTCTGCAGTAATAATGAAGAAAATTTTATCAAAATTGATGCTAATGAAACCCGTTTTTGGATTCGGAAAATACCATCTTTAAAAAAGGAAGAAACAAACTTTTTAGAGCTCCTTATCCAAGAAATCCCTGCTTTTCTTTATTTCCTGATTAACCGCAAACTCAAAACCAATCAGGCTACCCGAATGTGGTTCACCTCAAAAGAGATTTATACTCCGGCGCTCAACAAGTTAATAAAACACAATCGAAACAGGGTGGAAAAAGAACTGGCAAGCATTCTATTGAGTGCTATGGACAAGTTCGAACTTGACTCCATTGACATCTGCCCTATTGATGCTTTGCATATTCTTAATAAAACAAGGGTGAGGACAGATCTTACTCAACTAAGACGGCTGCTGAAAAAAGAATGGAAACTAGAAAATCAGAAAAATTCAAATAGCTATCAAAAGATCACCATTTGGAGTAATGGGGAGATCAATATGGAAGACGCTAAAGGAAGATACTTCTCTGTTCAAAAGCAATTTTTGACTAAAAATTTTGATGAATTGATGACAGATTAGGCCTATCCCAGCATTCATAAGGCATTAGGCCGTCATCAAATTGTCATCACTCTGTCATCAAAATAATAAATGATGACTGAGATAAAAGTAACAAAATCAAAAATGATGAAACGATGAAAAAACGATGAAGCTGGGAAGCCAGTACTGTAAAGGAATTACCCGGGATGGTCATCAAATCATCAAAAAAAATAAAATATAGACTCATGAAAAAAGAAATATTAAATTGTGAAAAAGCCCGTAGTATTTGCATCGTGCAAACACTTGCTAAACTAGGGCACTTTCCCAATAGAAAATCGGAGAAAGAAGCTTGGTTTCTAAGTCCACTACGGTCAGAAACCCAAGCCTCTTTCAAAGTGTCATTAAAATTAAATCGGTGGTATGATCATGGAGCAGGTATTGGTGGTAATGTAATAGACCTGGTATGCCTTATTAAACAATGCTCGATTAAAGAAGCGCTACATCTTCTAAATGATGAAAGCATTCCTTTTACCACTGAGGCGCCAGTATCATATCCTGATAATAGCGGTATAGAAATATTATCAGTAAAAAAGTTACAACACCCTGCCCTACTGGACTATTTAAAATCAAGAGGGATTGACTATAAGATAGCCAGCCGTTATTGCTATGAAGTAAACTACACATGTAAGGGTAAAAAGTATTTTGCTATTGGGTTACAAAATAGATCTGGAGGCTATGAACTAAGAAATAAATTCTATAAAAATGGGTCTTCTCCAAAAGATATCAGCCTTTTTAAAACCAACCAAACAAGCCTTATTATATGTGAGGGATTGTTTGACCTGCTTTCTCTTTTATCCTATTCCCCCACCTTAGCAACGATTCATGATTTTTTAGTACTGAACTCTGTGGCTTATATCAAAAGAACAACTAAGCTTTTAACAGATTACAAGGCTATTTATCTCTATCTGGATCGTGATAATGCAGGAAGAAAAGCAACTCAATATTTACTTACACAAAACCCTCATTGTAAGGATATGTCCAATTTATATGAAGGATTTAACGATTTGAATGATTGGTGGTTATTTCAAAAGCAACAATCCGGCTGAGTAAGAATTTCAAGATGTGTTTTTGTTGCCACAAAAACAATCTTGCTTTGCGCCCGGAGGTTGCAAAGAGGTATTCATGGTTTATAATTAAGTAAAAACACAATGGCTAAATCTAGAAAAAAAATAAAGACTACTTATATCAAATTTCGGTGTTCCCGATTTGAGAAAAGGCTCTTGCAGGTAAAAGCCAAGAGAGCCAATTTAAGTCTGAGCGCCTATTGCCGGATGGTGGCTCTGGATGATAAGATTGTAGAGCGGTTTACCGATCAGCAGATAGAAATTTACAAAACGCTCCTACAGTATCACCACAACTTTAAACGCATTGGAAATATGTTTAAAAAACGGAACCCTAAGCTACAACAGGAAGTCTATCAATTGGCAGAGGAGATTAAACACCATTTAATGAGTTTTAAAAAATGATAGGTAAAGGACAATCCATAGCACATACCGGGGCATCCATGCAATATGGATGGAACCAAGAAAAGGAAGCAGAGGTTGTTTACAAGCAACATCTTTGCGGAGAGAATCCGAAAGAAATCACCAAAGAGTTTCAGGTCGTTCAACAAACCAATAATAGATGTAAAAAGAACACCTTGAGTTTTGTTATAAGTCCCACTGTTGAAGATGGTAAAACGTTGCGTAAAAAGGAGCTTGCCAGAATTACCGAGAAGTTCGTGGAAAATATGAGACTTAAAGAGCGGCAGGCCATTGCTTTTGTACATCGAGATAAACAACACCTTCACATTCATTTGTACGTAAATAGAATCGATTTTAAAGGACAGACCTACAATGACAGCTTTATTGGCAAAAGAAGTCAGCAGGCGGCTGAAAAGACCGCTCAGGAGTTGGGGCTGACCACCGTAAGGGAAGTGCAGCAACAAAAGGAACAATCCTTAAAACACATTCGAGATCAAATCAGGCAGATTCATGAAAAAGTGATGCACAATAAGCGACCTAAAGATTTTGATCAATACATCAAACAGATGCAAAAGCATAAAGTGAAGGTCATTCCCTTCATTAACAAATCAAATCAATTACAAGGGTTCCGGTTTGAGTATAAGGCACATAATCTTAAAGGAAGTGAGGTCCATCGAAGTATGACTGGCAGTAAACTAACCCTAGCCATTTCTAATCATAATCAAAGAGGGTTAAAAATGGTAAAGGATAATAGTATTAAACTACTAGGAAAGACAACATTGTTATCTCCCAACATAGCTACTAAACTGGCTGAAAAGACATTAAAGCAACTCATTAAAAAAGCAATCGATACAGGAATCGGGTATTAATACTATGAAAACATGGCAAAACTAGAAGAAATAGCAGAATTGTTAACCGAAGAAATACAAGGGTTTAATGCAGCTATTGAGAAGCTTGAAAAACTTTCAAAACAACTATCGAATGTACAGGTAAAGGCAGATAGTTCTCAGATTCAATTTGTATTAAAGGAACATCTTAGAAAGATGGAACAATACGATCTTTATAACAAAGGTGAATTAAAAGGTATTCATGCAATTATTACAAAAGCAAGGGTCATACCTAAATGGATGATTGTGTTATTCTATACGATAACTGCTTTACTCTTGTTATCGGTTGGATATAGCTTTTATCAGCGGCACCAAAATCAAAAAACACAAGATGAAATGAAATCGCTTAAAATACATTTTAATCGATTTCTAAAAGAGGTTCCGGAAGCTGACGCTCATTATAAAGCCTGGATTAATAAAAAAGAACCAAAAGCAAAATAGGCAAGTTATGGAAAGATTATGGGGCTTTGCTGGGTGCTGTATTGAAGCTTTGTGTTCCATAACGGATAAAACAAATTATATGCGGAGGTCGCATTAACATTATATGTAAATGCATATAATGTTGTGCTAATCAATGATTTTATATGTTTTTACATATAATTTGAAAGTGCTAGTTTTTTTGGCAGGAGTAGAATTACTTGACTGTCCAACGGATTGAAGATGTGCGTTTTTGAAATGGGGCTAACAATCACTTTAATGAACATCTATATTGTGTACCATATTAATGATATTTTAATTCTACCCAAAGAAACAGCCATGTTTGTCTTCTTTCACTACATCAATCAACTTTTCTAAATGAGATGATTTTGGAAATGGTTCATAAATTTCCCAGTTTCCATTTGCACGCATCCAGTATAGATTCCATTCTTTACGTGACTTATAAAATCGGATTTTTGCAAATTCTATATTTTGAATTTCATTAGGGTTATTCCAAACTGGTCGGATTGCATAAAGTATAGCTGTTTTACCATCATAAGTATAACCGTAATCAAGTTGTTTACGAATTTTTAAATCTTCCGGTCGTATTGATGCTACAAATCTTTTTATGGTCGATTCGTTGATGTCTAATGTATTTTTTGTCATTCGGTTGATGTTCTAGAAATAAGGTTAACGATTACTTTAATCATCATATCTTTTTCATTGGGGTTGCTTTCAGCTATTAATAACGTTAATGCAACTAATGCATTATCAGGGATAACCTTACTACCATACTTGGTAAATAAAATATTGTTTCTATCTAAAAACCATACAAACAGATAAGCCGCAATTCTTTTATTGCCATCAGAAAATGAATGGTTTTTAACCACAAAGTACAGTAAATGGGCAGCTTTTTCTTCGATAGTTGGATAAAGATCTTCGCCGGCAAATGTCTGGTAAATGTTTTCGAGCGAACCTTTAAAAGAATCGTCTTTTTCCCTTCCAAAGAGTCCTTCAAACTTAGTTTGTCTCCCTAATTCATCAATAGCTTTTCGGGCTTCTTCGTAGGAGATTTTATACACCTCCTGGCTCCCCTGTTCCGGCAAACTCAAGCGTTGGTGATCATAATCATCTAATAGGTCTAACGCCCGGGAATATTGAGCAATGATTTTTATAAGACCTGTCGACTCGTCAGTATTAAGCGGATATTCTGAAATTACTTTTTCTTGTAACTGGACCACGTTTTTTAGTTCCTGTAACTGTTGAGTTCTTTCCTGAAGAAGTTTTTCGTTGACAGCATAACCTTGTAATAAATACTCTTTTAAAATTTTATTAGCCCATTGCCTAAACAATATTCCTCTTTTGGAATTAACTCTGTAACCTACGGATATAATCATATCAAGATTGTAATGAAGTCTACTTCTAGCCACGTCACGACTACCCTCTTTTTGAACTGTTCGGAATTTCCGAACAGTTGCTTCCTCATCTAGTTCACCAGAATCTATAATATGTTTAATATGTTCACTAATATTTGCTTTACTAGAGTCGAAGAGCGTTATCATTTGTGCTTGGGTAAGCCAAACCATTTCCGCTTTAAACGCTACATCAATCTGCGTTTGGCCATTCTCCGCCTCATAAATAATTATTTGTTCTTGTTCTTTCTCCATAGCAAATACAATATTAGGAAATTAATACCAGAAGGTACTTTAACCATTTTCGAATTGTATGTAATAGCACAATTCATTAGATAGGAAAGTTTATGTCTTCTTTTTAAGCATATGGTAAGCTTCATCGAGAAACTCACCTTCCTCAAAGGGTAAAAGTTGAACGGCAAGTTCCAAGGTTTTTTGAATCTCTTCCTCAGGGCACTTCACAAATGAAGGTGAAAAAGAATCTCCCTGACTAGCCAATATACACACGTTCAATAAGGCTTCAATAGTAACAAATAGGTCTAAATAGCCCTTAAATTCTAAAAAAGAAGCTTTAAATCTATCCTCTCTAACATTAGAAGGTCGTATCGTGTTTAATTTCCCTTGGGCTAATGCCTGTAATTTTTTGATCTCTTTCTTTTTCATGGTCATTAATTTTTATCTAATTCCTTCATCAAATCACTAACCTGGTCCAAAAACTCCATTTCCTCATAAGGCATAAGATTAGTGACCAGTTTTAAAATCTCACCGATATTAAATTCCGGTTCTCCAACGACAAAATCGGCTACATAATCGCCCTGTAAGGCCATAATACATGTTTTTAGTAAATACAAGGTAAGATCCATTGCCTCTCGATAATTGTCCAGGGGCAATAGTACCATATCCTTTTCAGGAATACCCGGACAGGGTTCCAACAATGTAAGATGGTTGCTGCTCAACTTTTTTATTCTCTGTAATACAACTTCTTTTTCCATTTTCACCAATTTCATCAATCGTCAAGTTTATTTCTTAATTTTTCTTCTCTGTAGTATTGGTTGATAACATCCATAAAAGCTTCTTCTCCCTGTGGCATCAAACGATTTGCTATGGTTAATGCTTGACGGATATAGTCTTTTTCATTTCTTCCAGATATATCATCTTCACTAAGTTCAGGATCAATCACTCTTAAAGCAAGATGCGTGAGTGCTCGAACCGTAAATAATAATTCTGCATGATTATTTACATAAAAAAGACTCACCTGGAATTTATCTTTAAAAAAACCATGCGGTTTTAATGTTGGATGATGATCCATAGCTTGGTTTTTCAAACTCTGAATCAAATTTTCTTCATTTGAATTCATAACAGACTTGTTTTAACATTAAACTTCTTTTATATCTATTTTTGAAAGTATTTTTGAGATCTCATCAAGACAGACCATCTGCTTCCTAGGGAGTAAACCGATTATAAACTCTAAAGCAACCACAACATTACCTTTAGGATTTGAGTTTGATAAAGGAGATAATCCAAAAGTTTCTTGACCTTCCAATGCCAGTACACATGTTTTTAATAAGCACGAAATACTAAACATTAATTCGTCGTTATCGCCTATGGAAAACTCACTTTTCTGCATAGGTTTACCATTACATTGATATCCCGCTGGTTTTAAATGTTCTTTCCGGTTGGATAATTCCTCTGTAATTTGATCTAAAAGTCCTTTATATGTTTTAGTTGGAAATGGTGGACTGTCATCAGGAGGTTTACATGAACTCTTTACTGCTGTTATATTTTCAGAATGTTCACAAGCCTCTAGTTTATCATAAAATAACTTACTTACAACAGTTTCAACCACGCTTGCCTTTTTTAAAATGAGATCAATTTGTTCTTTGGTGATATGGTAATTATTACCATAACGAGTGGTTACATATGCGTCATCGAGTAGTTTTAACAGTATTCGCTCCTCCTCTATTTCGGTATTAAATAGCCTTCCAAGTTGAGGAGCAAATACATTGAGGTATGTTTGCAGTTCTTTAATGTTATGACTCTTACGCTCCTTGCCCATAATAAACAGTGCTGCATAGCGATACCACAACTCGATATATTGATGAAGCATAAAAGCAGCCTGAGGGTAATTTTCCTTTTCAATGAAAAAGACTGTTCCATCCATAAAAGCCATTATTTTAGTGTATTCCCTTTGAAAGCTAGCTTCTATGTTATTTACTGCTTTTTCATTAGCTGTATATTCATGGAAAACATCCAATTCAGAATCTGAATCTTTAAAGACCACCTTACCCCACCTACACCCATGTAAAAAGAACAAGTTCCCTTTCCTCAATTGCTGTTCGGCGTATTCAAAAGAAAATATGCGGAACAGTGAGTCCGTTTCTTCCTGGAATATTTTGGCGACCATGGCAGATAATTCCTGGGTTAAAGACGAACAGTTACCTTTAAGGATTATGACAAATAAAAATGTTCCAAAACAGTCTGTTTTGTAGATATACTTTAGCTCTAATAGGTTATTTAACCTACTAATTATTTGCCCTCTTTTGCTTCTTAAATCTTCCATCATGATAACATATTATGTTATTTTGTCATACTATTATATGACAAATATATAAAAAACCACAATATGTCATATTAAAATATGACAAGAATGTCGTATAATAAAATGACATTTGTTGTATGACAAAGGATCAATTAAAAAAGAAAGTAGGAAAACGAATCATTGAATTAAGAAATAAGAAAGGATGGAATCAGTCCGATCTTGCTCGTGCTTGTGGTAAAGATAGGCAGGCCATTGAAAAATTAGAAAATGGAAAGGTTAATCCAACTATTTATTCTTTATACGAATTAGCTAAAGTTCTGGAAGTAGACTTATTTGTTTTGCTTAAGTTTTAAGGATTATGTTATCAATTAAATTCTACTTTAAAAACAAACCCAATATATGGAGGTGTAAATAATAATGTTTTGTATAAAAACAGGAACCCTCCACGATTTTCTTATTCTCATAACATTTTTCGATTTCAACGTTCCACTAAATAACAGGAATCTATGAAGTGCAGTATGAATTTGAAAAGTAATTATGCTGAGAAGAAAGTTATGTCTTGAGAGACTCCTACTTCCCCCGTTTGGCACGAACAACTTGCAGTTATCAACTTATCCTAACTTCACAAAGTATTTTATGTTCAATAAATGCCACTTGCTTCCCAGCCAACATACAAACATTTAAATTACAAACAACCTCACTTCATTAAAAGACATTAAAAGTGATTTTCTGAAATAATATTGAGAAAAGATATTTAATAAACCACATAGGGGTTATCTTTATTTTGGTTTATGGTTTACCTTAATCTGGTTTGGTAATTTTTAGGTTTCTTTGGAAGAATAAATCAATTATTAAACAGTTTTAAATAAAATTCTTTGCCTGTCCCTCCCTATTTCAACACCAGTTTTTTCTATATTTACAGTATTTCGATAAACTATTCTATAGTTTCCTCTTATTTACTATTATATTATTTTAATAAAATACCTTTTAAAATATTAGTTTTATGAATTATACTTTAATTATTAAATACATTACATTTTACCTTAATGAGAACTATCTAATTAATCAGATTCACGGTCGTTAAAATGTTAATTCTGAATCAAAAATAAACCTACAGGTTGATTTTATGGAAATATTCCGTACATTTGACGAACAATATCAAGGCATATATATAGCAAAATTTGTTAATTGTCCTTTTTACCAAACACCCAATGAGTATGAAACAGAATTGGATAAAATACAAAATGAACTCCAAGATCCATTATTTGTGCGCAATTTTATCAAATCTACTAATTCAGGATGGAAGCAAGGTGCATTTAAAAATCATAATTTAACTTATTTAGCAACTGATGTATTACAAGAATCTGCAGATCTTTTTGACAAATTAGATGAATTAACTGAAGAATCACAGAATGGTGATTGTTTTGATCTTTTATTTGATGAATTTAAAGAATTATCAAAATCAGAACGTTATGATGATCCGGGAAGGCGAAAGATGTATACATACACCCATGGGTCTTTAATCCGATTGTATGGGGTGCTTGTTGGAAATAACGCCATTATTCTAACGGGAGCCGGAATTAAATTGGTTGACAAAATGAATCATTCGAAAGCTTTAAAAATGGAGCTTAAAAAAATGACTTATTTGAAAGCTTGGTTAAAACAAGAGAAAATTACTGATGCTACAGAATTATAATATGGATAAAAACTTAAATAAGGCAGTTACTAAAACATCTCTGAGGTGGAAAAAACGAGCAAAAGAAGATCGTACCAACAGACGAAATATTTCAAGAGCTCAAGATTTCGCTTTAGAGCTATTGGAGTACATGGAATCAAATAAGATTAAACAAGTTGATTTAGCAAATAAAATGGGAGTAAGTGCACAACAGGTTAACAAAATTTTACGCGCAAAAGCTAACCTAACATTTGATACTTTAGACAAAATCGCTGATGCACTAGAGGTGAGTATTACCTCCCCAAAAATTAAGCCGATTTCGAATATACATAAATCTGTCCTTCATTACTCTATGCAAGTTGTTCATAAGCGTAAACAAAAGGTAATAGAAGAAATCGTTACTTCAAAAAGAATCACTAAACGGAATCCTGTTTTGAACACCAATATGAAAAATATGGATTCGTATAGATATACAGCAAATCAAATTTAGTATAGGTAATGACTTATAATCAATTAGGCTTCGCTTTCACAGGGCTTCGTACTGTATCTTTTGCAATTATTGATACTGCCTACAAAAAAACTGGTGAAACAAATCTTATTACAGGTTTGGGGTTCGGTTTGGATATTGATGATCATATTGTTACTTGTAATACTCGTTTTTCTTTTGAAAAAAAGAAAGGTCAGCCTTTTCTTTTACTTGAAGTTCAAGCTACATTTGAAATTGAAAAAAATGATTTTTTAAGTAAAATAAAACAAGGAGAACATAAATATATTGTAAAAAAGAATCTGGCTGTTCATTTTGCGGTATTAACTATCGGATCTGCACGAGGTATTTTACATGCTAAAACAGATGGCACTCCCTTTAATGAATTCATACTACCTACAATTGATGTTAATAACATGCTTCAAGAAGATGTACGTTTTGAATTTTGATCAATTAAATTTGATCTCATTCTTAACTCCTACAAACTACAATTTAGTAAAAACTGGTAAATTAAGTCCATCTAAAACTTTTGTTTTGCTAGAATTTAAGATTAAGAGTTTCCGTAAGGAGATTGGAACATTAATGATTTGTTAGCCCTACTTAAAAATGTCCTAAGAAGCAACTACGTTTTATTGTTATATTTGAAAGAATATAATCTTATAAATGAGGAAAATTGATTATCACAAACCAGGAAATATAGAGAAAAAGATTATTCAGATACTTTCTGAACGTGACCATTTAGACTTTATGACATTAAGAGCATTTTTCCCAATTAGAGTTACCTCAGTTGAAAGGAAATGTGAAGATCTTATAACATTGGGATTGATAACAACAGAAAAAATCGATTCTGAGGTTAAATACGCTTTAACGGATGATGGTGCTCAAGCTATAACTCAAGGGATAGACCACTGGGTTATAAACAAAGTATTTAATCAAATAAAAAGTAATTCATATACAATTACGAAATCAACACCTGGTATTGAAAGATACGCTATAAAAAAATTAGAAAAAGAAGGGAAAATTTATTTAGAAGGTAAATTTCATAAAACTAAATTAAGTCAAAGTACCGGCGCTGAAAATATTGTTCTTAATACTCCTCCCATAAATTCAAAAAACCAATCGCATAGGAATTGGAATACCGTAATCGGTGATTGGTATCAAAAATATGAAAAGATTATTAACTTGATACTTGCAATTACTACATTTTTGGGGTTTATAACAACCATATTATAGCCTTAATTATATAAAATTCAAAATATTATGACATTCCATAAACTTGCAGAATTAGTTCTTAAAGATTCAGAAATACCTTTAACTATTTCTGAAATTTGGGAAATAGCAGTGAATAAAGGGTTAGACTCTAAATTAAACAGTAAAGGTAAAACCCCTAATGCCACACTAGGTGCAAGACTTCATGTAATTGCTCGTGATAATCCAAAAGGAATTTTTAAAACTGTTGGAAGAAGGCCTAAAAGATTTTACCTATCAAGTAAGGAGTATAACATAGATTTTAGTGAATATGAAGCTGGCAAAACTGAAGAAGAAACAAAAATAATTACTAAGAATAAATCAAATTATAAATATACAGAAAGAGATTTACATCATTTTTTAGCACACTTTGCTTTTTATTCCCTTAAGTCCTTTACAAAAACAATAAGTCATTCAAAATCAGAAAAGAAAAAATTTGGAGAATGGGTTCATCCAGATATGGTAGGTTGCGAATTTCCAATCGATGAATGGGATGATAGTGTTTTAAAACTCAGCAGTTCTATAGGCAACACCTCAATTGTACTTCAGTCCTTTGAAATAAAGAAAGAACTTAATCTTTCAACCCTTAGAGAAAAGTTTTTTCAAGCAGTCTCTAATTCTTCTTGGGCCAACGAGAGTTATTTAGTTTCTGCTGAAATATCTGAAGATGAAGAGTTTAGACTTGAACTTGAAAGGCTTTCATCTGCATTTGGAATTGGAGTAATACATTTAGACATTTTTGAGCCGAATAATTCAAAAGTGATATTACTACCTGAATATAGAGAAAACTTAGATTGGGAGACTTTGAATAAATTAGTACAAATGAACCCCGATTTTAAAAACTTCATCAAAAGAATTGAAATTGATTTAAAAAGCCATGAAATTAGAAAAGAAATGTACGATAAAATACTGGAGGATGAAAAGTTAATTAAATTGATAAAAAACATTTCGTAAAAAATATAAAACTATAGCCTTCCATAAAAAGGGAAGCACGACTATTACATGAGAAATAGTACTTTTGAAAATTAAGATATAATTAAAAATAATGACAAGCATAGCACAAAGAGCTGAATTACAAAGTCAAATATGGAAAATTGCCAACGATGTACGTGGCTCTGTAGATGGATGGGATTTTAAACAATTCGTATTAGGAACGCTGTTTTACCGTTTCATTAGTGAAAATTTCACCAATTATATTGAGGGAGGCGATGATAGCGTAAATTACCCCAACTTATCAGACGACGTTATAACTTCCGAAATAAAAGATGATGCGATTAAAACAAAAGGGTATTTCATTTATCCTAGTCAGTTGTTTGTAAATGTGGTTAAAAATGCAAACGACAACCCAAACTTAAACACCGATTTGGCTGCTGTATTTTCTGCTATAGAAAGTTCTGCTATGGGTTATCCATCAGAAGAAGATATTAAAGGATTATTCGCAGATTTTGATACTACGAGTAATCGCCTAGGTAATACTGTACCGCTCAAAAACGACCGTTTGGCGAAAGTGCTTAAAGGCGTTGATGGCTTAAGATTTGGAAACTTTGAAGACAATCAAATAGACCTGTTTGGCGATGCCTATGAGTTTCTAATCTCCAATTATGCTGCCAATGCAGGGAAGTCTGGTGGTGAGTTTTTCACGCCTCAAAATGTATCCAAACTCATTGCGCAATTGGCAATGCATGGGCAAACAACGGTAAACAAAATTTATGACCCTGCAGCGGGCTCGGGTTCCTTACTATTACAGGCTAAAAAACATTTTGACAGTCATATTATACAGGAAGGGTTCTATGGGCAGGAAATTAACCATACCACCTACAATTTGGCACGTATGAACATGTTTTTACACAACATCAACTACGATAAGTTTCATATTGTACATGGCGATACATTAATACACCCAGAGTTAGGTGACGAAAAACCATTTGATGCCATAGTGTCTAATCCACCGTATTCTGTAAAATGGATTGGTAGTGAAGACCCAACTATGATAAACGACGACCGTTTTGCACCTGCAGGAGTACTAGCACCTAAATCAAAAGCTGATTTTGCTTTCGTACTACATGCACTCAGTTATCTATCGAGCAAAGGTAGGGCTGCTTTGGTGTGTTTCCCCGGTATTTTTTACCGTGGTGGTGCAGAACAGAAAATTAGAAAGTATTTGGTAGATAATAACTTTGTGGAAACAGTCATTTCCTTAGCGCCAAACCTGTTTTATGGTACATCCATAGCGGTAAATATTTTGGTATTATCTAAAAAGAAAACAGATACCAAAACTCAGTTTATTGATGCCAGTGGCGAAGACTACTTCAAAAAAGAAACCAACAACAATGTGATGACCGACACCCACATTGAAAAGGTGATGAAAATGTTCGATAGCAAAGGAGAGGTAGCTCACGTAGCGACAACTATAGATAATACCAAGATTGCGGAAAACGATTATAATTTATCTGTAAGTTCATATATAGAAGCTGAAGATACCCGGGAGAAAATAGACATTTTAAAGCTTAATAACGAAATTACTACAACAGTAAAGAAAATAGACAAGTTACGTGCTGATATTGATGAAGTTATAAAAGAAATTGAGGCATGAGTTATTTAGATAAATTATTAGAGGGACATGAGGTTGAATGGAAAACTTTGGGTGAATATACAGATTATGAACAACCTACAAAATACCGTGTAAACTCTAAAGAATACAAAGATGAATATGAAACACCTGTTCTGACTGCAGGTAAAACATTTATTTTAGGATATACGGATGAAACTAATGGCATATATAAAGCATCTGAAAAACCTGTAATAATTTTCGATGATTTTACGACAGCCAATAAATGGGTTGACTTCGATTTTAAAGTGAAGTCTTCTGCAATTAAGTTGATAACTTCTAAAGATGAGTCTTTGGCTTTGCTGAAGTATATATATTATTGGTTAAATACATTACCAAATGGATTAGTGGATGGTGACCATAAACGACAATGGATTAGCAGTTATGCCAACAAAAAATTTCCTATCCCATGCCCAGAAAACCCTAAAAAATCTCTAAAAATCCAACAAAAAATAGCTGATATTCTCGATAAGTTTGCAGAGCTTACAGCAGAGCTTACAGCAGAGCTTACAGCAGAGCTTACAGCGCGTAAACAGCAATATACCTATTATCGAGAACAGTTGTTGAGTTTTGATGAGAATGAGGTTGAGTATGAAGATTTAGGGAACTTAGCTGAAAACCTTGATTCAATGCGTAAACCTATAACAAGTGGTTTAAGAGAGCCGGGTAACATACCCTATTATGGAGCATCGGGTATAGTTGACTATGTTAAGGGGTATATTTTTGAAGGAGATTTTTTATTAGTTTCAGAGGATGGTGCAAATTTAATTGCACGAAATACACCAATAGCATTTAGTATAAGTGGAAAAAATTGGGTAAATAATCATGCTCACGTTTTGAAATTTAACAGTTATGCGGAAAGAAGATTTGTTGAGTATTACCTAAATAGTATAGACCTAATACCTTATATCTCCGGTGCAGCTCAACCAAAATTAAATAAGAAAAATCTAAACAGAATAAAAATCCCTAATCCTAGTATTCAAGTAAAAGAACGCATCGTTGCCATCTTAGATAAATTTGATGTCCTTACTACATCTATTACAGAGGGTTTACCAAAAGAAATAGAACTAAGGCAAAAACAATACGAATATTACCGTGAGTTATTGTTAACCTTTCCAAATACAGAAAACTAACCAAATAACATGAGTCAATCATTAACTGAAATTGCAAGAGGATTATTAGCATCAACAAAGAAGGAAGGAAAAAAACAAGCTAAGATTCAATTAATTTATGCCTTCAATGGCACTGGAAAAACGCGTCTATCTCGTAAGTTTAAAGAGTTAATAGCACCAAAAAATTCAGAGGAGGATACTGGTGAACAAGAAGCTTCTGGTATTAAAATAATGTATTACAATGCCTTTACTGAAGATTTGTTTTATTGGGATAATGATTTACCTAACGATAGAGAAAGGAAATTATTAGTCCACTCGAATGGTTTTACTGATTTAGCTCTTGGATTTTTAAAAGATGAAAGTCAAGATGGTAACATTATAAGTAATTTTCAACATTACACAACTTCTAAAATAACTCCATCTTTTAATGATGACTTTTCTGAAATTACATTTGCTTATCAAGGTGGCGGTGATAATAGTGAACAAAATATAAAAATTTCAAAAGGTGAAGAAAGTAACTTTATCTGGTGTGTGTTTTATAGTTTGATAGAACATATTGTTCAGCTATTAAAAGAAAATGAGGATGAAAGGTCTTCAGATAAATTCAATGATTTAGAATATATTTTTATAGATGACCCTGTTAGTTCTTTAGATGATAATCATTTAATTGAGTTGGCAGTAGATTTGGCAACGTTAATTAAGAATGCAAAAGAAACCAATTTGAAGTTTATTGTCTCAACTCATAACCCATTGTTTTATAATGTGTTATTTAATGAGTTGAATCGTGTAGGAAATACAAGAAGATACCGATTTCAGAAATTAAATGATGGAACTTACTTGTTAGAGGACTCAAAGGATTCACCTTTTTCCTATCATGTTTTTTTACTAGATGAACTTAAAAATGTTGTTAGTACACGCAATTTATATAAATATCACTTTAACCTGTTAAGAAATGTTTTAGAGAAAACTTCAACTTATTTGGGATATAATCATTGGGAAGACCTAATTAAGCTATATGTCTCTGCTGAAGAAATATCAGTCGCGATTCGCCTTATTAATTTATACAGTCACAGTAAGTTTTCTGGAGATGAAATGTCCACTATCCAAGAAAGTGAAAAAGATATTTTCATAAAAGTTTTCAATCAGTTTTTACTTAAACATAGTTTCAAATTACAATTGACAGAAAGTTCAGGTACTGAAACGGAAATAAGACAATCAGAACATGCAACAGTATAAAACCATAGCAGAATCCAACAACTTTATTGTTTTAGATAGCTACAAAAAGTTTTCAGAACTTAACGAAGCGCCTGCAAGCTATCAAACAGAGGCAGATTTAGAAAGAGAATTGGTTCAGGATTTGCAACACCAAGGCTATGAATTTGTGCCGCAAATCAACAGTCAAGAACGTATATTGGTTAATGTGCGTATGCAATTGCAGGAACTTAACAACATGCAATTCACCGATAAGGAATGGCAGCGTTTTGTGGTGGAGTATTTAGATAAACCTAGTGATAGCCTTACGGATAAATCAAGAAAGATACACGATAATTACATCTACGATTTTGTGTTTGATGATGGGCATATTCAAAACATCTATTTAGTAGATAAGAAAAACATCACGCGCAATAAACTACAGGTCATTTCACAGTTTGAGCAAAAGGGTACACATGCCAACCGTTATGATGTTACTGTTTTGGTTAATGGGTTGCCTCTGGTGCAAGTAGAACTAAAAAAACGCGGGGTGGCTATTCGTGAAGCCTTTAATCAGGTACATCGCTATACTAAAGAAAGTTTCAATACAGACAATTCACTATTTAAATATTTACAACTGTTTGTAATTTCAAATGGTACAGACAGCCGCTATTTTGCCAACACCGTACAACGTGATAAAAATAGCTTCGATTTTACCATGAATTGGGCAAAAGCAGATAATGCATTAATAAAGGATTTAAAGGATTTTACCATTACATTTTTTGAAAAGCGAACCCTGCTTAATGTACTGCTTAATTATTCCGTATTTGATGTTAGTGACACGTTACTGATAATGCGTCCGTATCAAATTGCGGCAACAGAACGAATGTTATGGAAAATAGAAAGTTCTTTTAATGCTAAAAAATGGTCTAATCCAGAAAGTGGTGGCTATATATGGCATACTACTGGTTCAGGTAAAACGCTCACCAGTTTTAAAGCAGCAAGATTAGCAACGCAATTGGAGTTTATAGATAAAGTGTTTTTTGTGGTAGACCGTAAAGACTTGGACTTTCAGACCATGAAAGAATACCAACGCTTTTCTCCAGATAGTGTCAATGGTTCTGATAGTACCGCTGGTTTAAAACGCAACATCGAAAAACAGGATAATAAGATTATAGTGACCACCATTCAAAAATTGAATAATCTTATGAAAAGTGAGAACGATTTGGATATCTACCAAAAGCAGGTCGTTTTTATTTTTGATGAAGCACATCGTTCTCAATTTGGTGAAGCACAAAAGAACCTTAAAAAGAAGTTTAAAAAATACTATCAATTTGGGTTTACAGGAACACCTATTTTTCCCGAAAATGCGTTAGGTGCAGAAACTACCGCAAGTGTCTTTGGTCGTGAACTACATTCCTATGTGATTACTGATGCCATAAGAGACGAAAAAGTATTAAAGTTTAAAGTAGACTATAACGATGTTCGCCCACAGTTTAAAGGCATCGAAACAGAACAGGATCTAACTAAATTAAGTGCAGCAGAAAACAAAAAGGCATTGTTGCATCCTGTTCGTATCAAAGAAATTTCACAATACATCTTAAAGCATTACAGACAGAAAACGCATAGAACTAAGGGAGGTAACAGCGGTTTTAATGCCATGTTTGCCGTTAGTAGTGTAGATGCAGCAAAATGTTATTACGAAGAATTAAATAACCTACAACAAGATAGTGATAAGCCATTAAGAATAGCGACTATATTTTCTTTTGCAGCCAATGAAGAACAAAACGCCATAGGTGAAATCCCTGATGAAACTTTTGAACCAACGGCAATGGATTTAAGTGCCAAAGAGTTTTTAACTCAGGCTATCAACGATTATAACGCCATGTTCAGAACCAGTTATGGCGTTGAAAGCAAAGAGTTTCAGAATTACTACAGAGACCTTGCAAAACGCGTTAAGTATAAGGAAATAGACTTATTAATTGTAGTAGGGATGTTTTTAACAGGTTTTGATGCACCAACCCTCAATACATTATTTGTTGACAAAAACCTGCGTTATCACGGCTTAATGCAAGCCTTTTCACGTACCAATCGTATTTACGATGCAACAAAAACCTTTGGGAATATTGTAACCTTTAGAGATTTAGAACAAGCTACTATTGATGCCATTACCCTTTTTGGTGATAGCAGCACAAGAAATGTGGTATTAGAGAAGAGTTATAAAGAATACTTAGAAGGGTTTACAGATATTGCAACAGGTAGTGCACGTCGTGGTTATATTGAAGTAGTTAAGGAATTAAAAGAAAAATTCCCAGACCCTGATGCTATTGTAACAGAGAAGGACAAAAAAGAATTTTCAAAACTATTTGGGGAATATTTACGAGTAGAAAATATACTTCAGAATTATGATGAGTTTTCCAACCTTAAAGCATTCCAGGATATTGATATAAACGACCCGGAAGCTGTGGAAGCATTCAAAGAAACTTATTTTGTTTCAGATGAAGATATTGCCGTAATGAAACAAATTGAATTGCCGGCTGAACGAACCATCCAAGATTATCGCTCTACTTATAGCGACATTCGTGATTGGTTACGACGAGAGCGAAAAGGCAAGGAAGCAGAAGAATCTGGTATCGATTGGGATGAGGTAGTATTTGAAGTCGATTTATTAAAATCACAGGAAATCAACTTAGACTACATTTTGGAATTGATTTTTGAGCATAATAAGAAAACAAAAAACAAATCAGAATTAGTAGAAGAAATAAGACGCATCATTCGTGCAAGTGTTGGGAATAGAGCAAAAGAAAGTTTGGTAGTCGATTTTATCAATGAAACAGATTTAGATGAAATAAAAGAAAAAGCAACAATCATTGATGCGTTCTTCGCGTATGCTCAAGGCAAACAGAAAACAGAAGCAACCGAATTAATTACAGATGAAAATTTAAATGAAGAAGTAGCGAAGCGTTATATCACAGCCTCATTAAGACGTGAATACGCCAGCGAGAACGGCACAGAACTAAATTCCATATTACCAAAAATGAGTCCATTAAACCCACAATACCTAACTAAAAAGCAAAGAGTATTCCAAAAGATTTCATCCTTTGTCGAGAAGTTTAAAGGTGTGGGTGGGCAAATATGAATTCCATATGATAACACACATATTTTAAATTCGCTTAAGTCAACTTCTAGCCTTCCTTGAAAGATTCAAAGGGGTCAAATTCCAGTTTTAATCGACTTAACAATTGATGAACCAAAAAAGTTGATAAGGATAACTCTCCAAAAGAATAAATTTTAGAATGAGGGAAATTTTAAGCTAAAATTTGTCATTTAACAGGATCGAAACATATTATCCAATAAAATGAAAAAGATATTACCATCCTAAAAAAACAGCAATATTTTTTTGATTCCCATTTGCACCTCATGGCTTCTAAACACCTATAAAATAAGGAAAGTTACATATTGTATCGGCAAATAAGTTTATGCATTAAAAATAATGCCATGCCGTACTTCTAATCCTTCGGTATATTTTTCTTTAATTTCAGCAAAATCAACTATTTATATTATATTTAATGGAGATTTCTTTAAAGGTATAGAAGGTGAAAAAAAAATCCGGTTTTGTAGTGCTAAAGGTCATAAATATAGTTGCATTAATTCTTTTCGTGATGCCTTTTTATCTACATTCACAGAAGTTTAACGACAAACCGAATACTTCCGTTGCTGAAAAAATATATCTGCAGCTTACATCAAACGTGTATGCCTTAGATGAAGATATCTGGTTTAAAGCTATTGTCGCTGAAGCAAAATATCATTCCAATACGATATACAGCGGCTTACTAAATGTCGACCTGATCGATCCAAAGGGTAAGGTTGTATCTCACAAAAAAGTAAAACTAACCGCAGGGATCGGTTATGGTACTTTTGAATTGGGAAATGGTTTCTCCGAAGGGGTATACCTGATCCGTGCGTATACACAATGGAACCGTAACTTTGGAGATGATTTTATTTTTGAGTCCTATATCGATCTTGTTTCTGCTTCCGAAAAGCTAAATAAGAATCCTATAGATGCTGTAACGGTAATTGAAAAAGAACCTGGCCATTACCTTTTAAAAGGGAGACTTTTACTACCTAATGAACAAAAAAGTACGACCCTGTACATCTACCAAGGAAAGAAGAAGGACTCAATAACCGTAAAGAGGGATAAAGAAAAACATTATCCCTTTGAATACATCGTTAACGGAACTGCAAACCAGATAAAGATAGAGGTCAGTAATCCGGATGGAATAAAACACAATGAAACCGTTTTGCTAAAAGATACGATCGACGTTCGGTTTTTTCCCGAAAGCGGTTATCTTGTTCACGGATTTCAAAATAAAATCGGCATCAAGTCTTTGGGCGCCGATGGTAAAGGCATCGCTACACAAGGGGTTATTTTTGACAACGAAGGGCAACGCTTTGCCGAATTCGAAACCAATAATTTAGGCATGGGGTTCTTTTTTCTTCAACCCGATAGTTCCAGGACATATCATGCGAAGGCTTTTTCTCCGGATGATCCTTCTAAAACATATACATATCCGCTGCCCGAAGTAAGTTCAAAAGGAAGTATCCTATCTGTATCCCAAATTGCAGACAAAGTCTGGATTCGTGTATATTCTAATGTACAGGCCGACTATGCCTACATAAAAATAGCATGTCGGGGGATTGATTATTTTTTAGTAGAGGGGCCTTTACGGAATGGTATTTTAACAAAAAGGTTATCGACGGAAGAGCTCCCGGAAGGAATTTTGGTATTTACACTTCTGGATAAGAAAAAGCGTCCCGTTGCTGAGCGCTTATTCTTCAATCAGCCTGACAAAGCTTCGTTAAATATTGCATTGAGTACCGATAAGGAAGTCTACAAACGAAGGGAAGAGACCAAACTGGATATCCGGCTTCCCGGTAATGATAAAAAAGAAACCATTGCAGATATGTCTGTTGCCGTGATCAATAAGAAGTTGTGGCATCAGGGGAAAAAAGATAACATCCGATCTTATTTCCTGTTAAGTTCAGAGCTTCGCGGTAATATTGAAGAGCCGGCATATTATTTTGACGAAAACGGCATGCACCGGACAAAAGATTTGGAAGCTTTATTATTGACACAAGGATGGCGTAGATATAAATATCCTGTACAATACAACTCCCCTACTTTTTTCCGGCCCCAAAAAGGGATAGAAATCCAGGGACGAATCCTTTCGAAACACAGAAAAAAACCGCTTGATAAAATCACTGTTAATATGCTTTCTTTCGGAAATGACGTTGCATATTATAATGAAACTACAGATAGTCTGGGTCGCTTTCATTTTTTTCCGAAACAATCTTATGGCAAACGAATGCGTGTCTTCCTAAGTGCCATGGATACGTTAGGCAATACAAATTACGATATCCTGACAGATACACTGAAACCTCCTGAAACCGATTATGAGCAATCCGTTCGTTACCGAAAACCGGATGTGATTGTCAAGGCAGTAAAGGAAGTACAAAAGCAGCGGATCCGTTCGAATTTTATGCTCGGACCTTCGGATGATATTACTGAATTGGAAGAAGTAGTAGTTTCTGACCGAAAATTAACATCTGTTCAGTTAAAGCTCTACAAAAAATATGGAATCCCCGATGTTATCATTTCGGGAGAAGACATCAGGCGAAAAGAAAAAAAATGGTCATATGGTCTCTACAGCATCCTAATGTTTAATTACGGGGATGAAATCGAAATCGAAAAATTTTCCGATGGTTTTATGCTTGCGCATATCCGGGGCGGAAAGAACGAACCTACTTTACTGATGGTCGATGGTAAACTCCTTAGGGAATATGAATATGAATTCGTTCCGTACGTATCTCCAGATGTTATTGAACGTGTAGAATTAATTAAATATGCCAAATTTTTTAAATCCCGTTATCTGGATGTTTTTCCTGAAACAAACCCTTTGGAAGCTCCGTCTTTAGGACATATTATTTCTATAACTACTAAAGAAGGGAAAGGATTTTACAGTTCGGGACGGACTAAACCGGGCACGCTTACTACTTCTGTCGAGCTGTTCTCTCCTGTAAAGGAGTTTTATAGCCCAACTTATGAAAGTCCATTGGCAAAGCACACACCAAAAACCGATCTACGGTCCTTGATTTACTGGAAGCCCAGCACAAAGATTCATACTGACAAAAATAAATCGATTAGTTTCTATAATGGTGATATTGAAGGCGCTTACATCATTATAATAGAAATGATTACAAAAGACGGACGTATTGGATACAAGGAAAAGGTCTATTCCGTAGCAGAAGAAACCCCATGAAATATCATAAGCATTATACGGTTGAATATCACCAAACAAAATTTAAAATGCTCCGGGGTACGTTACTACCATAAAGTACCTGTGCCCGCTAACGGATTCTTTGTTTAAATGAAGAGGCAGGCAGTCCTTCTTTATTATACAGGTTTCCTTTACTGAAAGGTTGCCATCCATAATAAACATATGTTGGTTTCATCGTTGTTTCTATAATGATCTTACGCCCTTTAATCTTTGCTTTCACCGGAAGGTTATCAAGGCTAAACCCCCTCAATTCCTTTCCGAAGGTTGTCAACCCCTTTCCGGCATGATTAAAGAATATATATAACTTTCCTTGTCTGTACCTGACCTTTCTTACCAATGGTCCAGAAGGAAGTACTTTCATCTTATACACACCCTTTAATGCCCATCGTGCCAGTCTTTCTCCGACATTTTTCTTATCGCGCGGATGAACATCATTCTTGGCTCCTATATCAGATGAAACAGCCATACCTGTCATTTTTGTTTCATTCATAAACCTTCTTTGTTTGTTTCTGAATTCCGGCCATAGCTGGCCCTTATAGTAAAGCGTGTCTATTGATGAAAGCTGTACAAAATAAAAAGGCATATCAGGATTTTTCCACCTTTTACGATAATCAAAGAGCATTAATTTCTGTAGTTCTTTGTATTCTGTTACTCTTTCAGGTTCCTGAGCATTACTCTCTCCCTGGTACCAAAGCAGTCCCTTAATTGGGAATTTAGTTAATGATTTAATTCCCGATTCAAAAGCAAATCCGGGCTTATAGGCATGATTCGGACCTAATGAGTCTTTATAAATGACTTTTACATTACCCACATTATGAGTTCCCCTTTCCCGTACCCATTCCGGAAGTGCATCATTACTTAACCAATCCCCTTTTACCTTCCCAGAAAACCTGGCATCATTCCCCAGTATGTTTCTATCGATAAAAGTTTCAATCGGGGCTCCTCCTATCGCTAAATTAATCAGGCCAACAGGTATATTTTGTTCTTTAATGATCTTACTTCCAAAATAATATCCTACAGCGCTCATCGTCGAAGCTGACTTTAAATTGCTCTGCTCCCAATTTGTTCTATGATAAAACTCATCTGTGTTTAACCGATTGAGAAGTGAATCATTATAGGTTACTCCATAAACATATTTACCTGTAAAGTCCGGATTGTAAAATCGCAATAAAGGCTGATCGGCATACTTTTGTTCTTGCTTGAAATGTTTTTCTTGCTTTAGCGGCCATTCCATATTCGACTGCCCTACACACAACCACACATCGCCTACCAGAATGTTATTAAGTACTATTTCTTCATTACCTGAATACACTCTTAACTTTTGCCCGTACCTGTTGGGCTTCTGAGGTGGCAACTCCAAACTCCATATTCCATTTGCCACTACTTTAGTCGTAACTGTTTTATTACCGAAAGAAGCCTTAAGTTCAGCTCCGGGCTTCCCCTTACCCCATATGGTCAATGGTTCTCCCCGCTGCAAAACCATATGGTCTGTAAAGATCTTATTGATCGACAGCTGGCTATATACCTCCACAGTAAAGAATACCATTGTAAGTAATATTAAAAGTCTTTTATTCATTTCTCCTCGTGTTGTTTTTGAATATCAGACTGAAAACATAGCCCAGTATAAAACATGAAACCACCCCTAACAGGGTAAACATTAAAAAATTGATCTCCGTAAATACACTGACATACCATATAAAAACGGCACTACATGCCAAGCCTGTTAAGGTTCCGGTGGCATTTGCTTTTTTAGTGAGCATTCCGAGAAGGAACATACCCCCCAGCCCTCCTGTGAATAGTCCCAGGAAGGTATAAAACTGATCCCACAGTGATTTAATGCCTGAGTTAGCCATCCACAAGGCCAGTACGACTCCGATCACTCCTGTTATTACGGTAACCAACCGAGCAACTTTAAGGAGCTTTAAATCTCCCTTAGCAGGATTAAACCGTTTATAAAAATCATTACAGAAAGCTGTTGAAACAGAATTTAAACTACTGCTGATACTTGACATGGCAGCAGAAAAAATACCGGCTATCAATAACCCTGATATGCCTACCGGAAGTTCATTTACTATGTACCAGGGAAATATGGAATCGTTATTGGAAATCACCGGAGATAGTTTTTCCGGCATTTCCGTGTAAAAAACATACAACAATGTTCCGATACTAAAGAATATAATCGTAGCAGGAAGGGTTAGTATGGCATTTGTATACAAGGTCTTTTGTGAATCTTTAACATCCGTACTGGTTAAATAACGTTGTACAATGGTTTGATCTGTTCCCTGCGTGACCATAGCCGATGCCAGACCTCCGATAAAAACTACCCAAAATGTTGTATCGGTAAAAGTAAGGTTCATGTTGGCAAGATTAAACTTGCGCTTGCGCTCCGCATAGGAAATCATCTCTGAAAACGGCATATCTGTATGCTGTAAAATCCACACAACAGCCACCACGCTCCCTCCTAGGAGTACAATTACTTGTAAAACATCAGTCCAGATAACGGCCTCTATTCCTCCGAATGTGGTGTAAACGATGCAAATAATCCCCATGATCAGAATACTTACTTCAACGGAAATACCTGTAACTATTGAAATGGCCAAAGACGGTAATAATAAGACGATCCCAATTCTTCCCAGCTGAAAAAGGATAAAAGACAAACTTCCAAAAACCCTGGCCAGATAATTAAATCGATCTTCTAAAAACTCGTAAGCCGTAGCTATTTTTAACCGGTTGAAGTATGGGATGAAAAGAAACGCTATAAGCGGTGTTATCGCTATCGCCGCCATATTTAAGAAGAAATAGGACCAGTCTGTAATAAAAGCTTTGGCCGGTATTGCCATGAAAGTAATCGCACTCAGCAAGGTACCAAAAACACTTAAGCCTGAAGCCCACCATGGAATTCTACCTCCTCCAACAAAATAATCGTCGGTAGACTTTTGTTTATTGGAAAAATAGAAGCCTATGATCAGTGATATCATTAAATATAATACCAGCACTGTATAATTTAACCAACCAAACCTATTGGCATCCGTCTGATATCTATATTTAAACACTTTAGGGGTTCGTACACCCGGTGACACCTCGCCGGATACGATTATAAAGTCATCATTATGTTTAAAGCTTAATGCGGTTACGGGGATTTGAACTTGCAGGCTATCGTATAAAAACCACTTCCCGGTGATGGTATTATACGCCAGAATTTCTTTTTGAAATCCGGGATGGTTCTTTAAGATCTCCTTCCTTTGATTGCTTAAATCTGATTTTACAGTATCGTGCGCTGCTTTAATTTCATTTAGATACAATTGTTCTAATTTATCAAAAAGCTTCTCATCTGAGCCGCCATATATCAATACATGCATGGAACCTTTTGCTTCTGCGGCAGCCCCCATCAGTACTTTTTTATTTCCGCTTACAATGACATCTCCTTCTTCCTTCCATACACCTTCTTTTAAATCATAAGAGAGGTAACTGGATAAGGCTATAGATTTTTCTCCTTTCCGTTCATTCCTGCCCCCAATTACATAGATCTTTTTTGAAAAGGAACTTTCCTGGACCACAGCCGAATGAACAGCACGCGGAGCTCCCGGAAAATCGTCTAGTTTTTCCCACCCGCCGGCCAGTTTATCGTCAATTCTATAAAAACTGTTCGTGCTGCCATTTTTATTCTTCCCTCCGATGAGATATATAAATCCTTCTGCATGAACAGCCGTTGTATAAGCCAGGGGTTCGGGCAAAGATTGTATTTCCTCGATATTTATAGCTGCTCTTGTCACATCGTATTTTAAAAGAAGTACCTTATTTGCAATCCCGTCGCTATTATCTCCACCAACACAAACAATTCCATCTTCGGTAGACACACAACCTGCATATGCCAGGGGTATTGGAAGTTTAATATTTGATAGTTTCCACTGTTGATTTTTATAATAATATATGTGGTCGTACCAATGTTTTTTTCCTCCTTCCCACGGCATTCCTCCCGGAAAGTTAGCCCCTCCGGCAGCAATAATAATATTGTTATGCATACCTCCCAGCATTCCTGCATAACCCGGGCTCTTCTCCTTCTTCTCTATCGAGGGGATTTCATCAATGCCGGTAACCTGAACATTGTTTGTAGAATTCTCCTGCGAAAACACTGTATTTGTAAATGTACACAACAGAGCCAACAGGAATAACCGCATCCTGGCATGTATTTTGAAAAATGAGCCGGAATCTGATATCATTTTGTATTGTTTTTATCGGGTGACAAGCTTATTTTCCCGTCCTCGCTATCTAACGGTGCAAAGGTGAACATCCAGTTTTGGTAATCATTAGTTCCCGGAACCTTGATAAGAATTTCATTCCAGCCCTTCTTTAAAAGAAGCTTTACCGGTTTTCTCGTCCAGTATAGCTCTTCATCTCTCCACGGGATTTCCTGATCTTCAGGACTTCCCCATCCAGATGTTTTTGATGGTTTCCACCCGGGGTTTTCCCATTCAGGAGCCGGTAAGTTTTCTCCATTGATCCACACATTACCTCCATGGGCATCCCACTCTCCCTGATCGGGTATTCCCCCATATATTCTGTTGGCCCTAAAAGGCGTTTCAAAACCTATCCATACTGGTATCGTTTTTATTTTATCCGAGTAAATGTACGTTATGACATAACATGTCTCGCCTGGCTTAGCGTCGGGATAATAACCGCCGAGCTTAAATCTATCTTTTATATAGATGGTATTACCATTGGCTCGTTTATAACGATCCTCTTGACCGAATTTATCTCGAAGTATATTCATATCCACGGAAAGCGAATCGGTTAATTTTATCAGTTTCCATTGGTTTTGAGATTGTTCTACATACTGAAACGGTTTACTGGAAAAATATTTTTCTTTATGATGCATAAGGTATTTTTCGAAAGCCTGAAAATAAGCATGCTCCAGGGTTCCTGAAAGGGGTATTTCAGTTAAGTATTCTTTAGAAGTTTTTTTGACATCATGGGTCCAGGTTTTCCATGCATAGGTTAAAACCGACGGATATACCGGGTTAAATTTAATAAAGTCACCCTCATTGTCGAGGTTAACATCATGCCACATACATAAAATACCGCCTTGTACCTTATTCGTTGATCCTTTTCCTATGGGCTTAAAAAATAGTTTTGATATATGAACAAAAGGGTCTCCGTTATTGATATAATTATTCCATGAATCAATTTCTTTATAGGTCTTTTCCTCTATATGATCCGGCTTCCATGTTTGCCTGATAACCTTATCGTTGGCAGGAAGTCCGGGGTTCCAGATAATCACTTCGCGCCCGTTAGCTTCACAAATACCAACCATTTTGGTTATAAATTCTTCAGGGTTATCTATTCTTACTTCATCGGAACCAATGTGAATTATGGGACAAAGTTCTTTGGGAACTTCTTCAAAAAACTCGTTTAGCACCTCTTCGAGAATTTTCATCCCTTCAGGAGATTCCATTTTAAGGCCTGTAGCCGCTACAAAGGAATCGCTATGCCCTGGCATATCAATTTCTGGTATTACCTGTATTTGCTTATCTTTTGCATACAAAATAAGCGCTCTGATTTCCTCATAGGTGTAAAATTCTCCCGGATCTCTGCCGGGACGATGATTTTCGGCCTGAGTTAATTCAGGATAAGCCTTGCTTTCGATTCTCCAGGCAGGCCTGTCTGTCAGGTGCCAGTGAAATGTATTGAGTTTGTAACTCGCCATCACATCAAGCTGTTCTTTAAGCAATTCCAAACCCTGGAAATTCCTCCCAACATCAACCATATAACCCCTGACAGGAAATACTGGCCAATCTTTAATTTCGCAAAGCTGAATTTTAGATTTGCCATTACTACCGGAAATAAGCTGGCGTATGGTTTGTAACGCATAAAATACTCCGGCATCATCAGATGCTTTGATGGTTATTTTATTTTTTTCAACGTCCAGTACGTAACCTTCCTGCGGGAGTTCTTTATCTGTGACAAAAACAATGGTTGTTTTTGATCGTTTAGATTGCTCAATTCCAAACTCATTACAAATACGGTCAAGTTCGGAAATTATACTATCGTCTAATATGTTATCTGCAAGTACCTTGAAGTCCGAAAAACTAATCGCCTTTGACCCCCATACAACTTGTTGAGGAAATGGTATTAATTTAACCGGAGCCGCGTGAAGTTCTTCAGCAGTATAGTTTACTTCAAAACTTGTGTTTTGTCCATTTGATTTTGTTGAAAAACTAATTAAAAACAGCGCGTGTATTAAAACAAGAAATAGCTTTTTCATATTATTTGTAAAAGTATTGTAGCGCTGTATGATTCAGGTCTGTCAGAAATTCAGCAATAGCATCCGTCGTTGCTTCAAAAAAGGCAGCCCCTTTTTCGGCAGTCGCTTTTTCAGGGTTCCCTACACCTGTATCTTTAGTAACGGAAGTCCATTTACGCTGGGTTGTCACCCAACCTTCTCTCAGGGCCTTAATGGTAAATTCTTTTGCTTCTCCCTTACCTGCTTCTTCCAGGGGCAAGACCAACTCGGGAAACAAATGCATTATCATTGCAGTTTCGAGTTCACCTGCATGATCTCCGGGTGCATCAAAATACGCTTTCGCATCGCCGGCATGCCACCAGTTTAAAGCACATACAAAAACATCAGGAAATTCAAGACTGAGTTCCCGAATCATTTGTTTAAAATTATTACCTCCATGTGCATTGACGATGACGAGTTTATGAATGTTTTGCAGGTGCAGCACCTGTACAATATCTCTTAAAACTGCATACTGGGTACTAGGGTTCATATTAATACACAGGGAAACATCCAGCTGGCCTGTATTAACCCCGAAAGGAACTACAGGCAGTACTATAAGTCTCGCTTCCCTATCCCAAGCTTTTGATGCAGCTTCTACAGCTACTGATTCTGCCAAAAAATTATCGGTTCCATATGGTAAATGATAATTATGTGCTTCGGTAGCTCCCCAAGGTAATACGGCAACTTCATAGTTCTGATCTTTTACTTTCTTCCAATTAGTTTCGGCTAACACAAAAGGTCTCATATTTTATTCATTTTATCAGTTCTTCAATGGCAATTTTCTGAAAATACAAATCTCCATTGCCTTCATACAAAATTCCCAGATAATCCTCATCTATCCTGGTTAAGCATGAATACCCATAGTTTGATTCTTCATACAATTCGATCTGATGTTCTTCAGGCCATGTTTGCCCATCATCAAAACTTGTTTTTATGGTGATATGATCTCTGTTTGTTTTTGAATTTGGATTTGAGAAGAATAAAACCTGTCCTTTATCCTTCACTTCCGCTCCTATAATACTGGCCATACAGTTCGGCTCTTTCAAGGCTTTTCTGGAGGTACTGTGTTCGGTCCAGGTAGCTCCTAAATCGGTTGTAACGGCAATCGAACGTCCATTCTGAGCATCTTTTCTACCAGCTCTGTTTCTATCGTCTCTCATGTTTAACATTAAACTTCCATCGGTAAGCTGAACTACCTGAGCTTCTGTAGTCTCCGATTTTGCTCCTGTACCCACTTTCCATGTTTCTCCTCCATCTTTACTGTAAATAATAGTGGAATGGGGTATGGATTCTTTGTCTTTGAATTGGGCAGGAAACACCAACGTTCCGTCCTTCATGGTAATCCCCATTCCGGGGCCGTTAAAAAACAGTTTCCAGTCCGGATTTTTTATTTGTCGTGTTATGTTTATGGGTTCTGACCAGGTTAGCCCGTCATCTTCACTTTTCACTAACATAAACTGGCCGGTCTCTTCCGGTGTCAATCCCCGATCTGATGCCCACCATGCCCTTTTGTCTTTATGACCATGTAACCACAAGGCTGCTACCCATATTGTTCCGGTATTTTTATCTACTAATACTGCGGGGTCGCCAATTCCGTTTTCATCTTGTGGCAAACCGCCATATTCTCCCATATCCATAATTACTTTCATGGGCTCCCATGTTTGTCCGCCGTCCGTACTTCTGCTCATCCCTACATCTACATCTTCCTGAAGATCAACTGCACTGTTATATCTGATATCGTAGACTGCGATTAATGTTCCGTCTTTGGTTGTTGTTAATCCGGGAATCCTAAATGTATCAACATCATCATCGAATTTATTTCTTATTGCCATCCCCAAACGCTGAGCTGGAGCCGATTCATTTAAAAGATTCAGTACACCAGCGTTGTTGAATTCTATGCTTTCAGGAACCGCTTTAATTTTATTGCTTAGCTCAGGGCTTCCGTTTAATTTAACAGACAACCAGAAAAAGTTATCTCCTGGTTCCAAGTCTAAATTTCCATCAAAACTAACTTCTTCAGACACGTCAGATACCGAAGAAAGCAAAGCAGCTTCCTTAAAATTATCTGTCGTAGCATAATAAACAGCAGCTTCTCCAATATCCTCTAAGTCTGTTGTTCCGTTAAAATTTACCCGTATTGATTTCACCGGAGGCAATTTGTCTGCGATCTTCTGTTCATCAACAGTTAAGCTGAATTTAAGAATTTTATTTTTCTCCTTATTTACCAATACAGGTAAAATAAATTGATTTACTTCGGAAGGTTTAACCGCTTCTGCTATTTCGTTTGATATCCGATTGCTGTTACAAGAGGTAAAAGCAACAAATACTACAGTTAATAATATAGATATAAACTTCATTACGTATTTAGAATTTTAAATTAGCTGATTCTTCTATTTTTTCGAAAGTTTTCCAACATTGATACATGGCTCTGGGAACGTGAAAGCACCCTTTCCACTTCCCTCCCTTGAGGGTTAATAATGGTTTTCCTTCTCTATTCAGATAACCAAACCACTCTCCGTTATCGGGATCGGCAAAATGAGACCAGGCATAACTATGCACCTTTTCATACCACTCCCAAACCTTTCGATCTCCTGTATGCTCAAAAGCTTTTGCCAATGCTACCAAGGTTTCCAAATGTACCCACCATAATTTCTGGTCCCATTCCAGTTGTTGCGGCGGACAACCTTTTACATCCATAAAATAATATATCCCGCCAAACACTTTATCCCAGCTATACTCCAGTATTGTTAGTATGGTTTTAACAGCCTTATTGATCAAACCGACATCGTTCTTCCTGCTTCCGATATCGATCATAAACCACATAGCCTCAATACCATGTCCGGGGTTAAGCAATCTTCCCTCAAAATTATCAGAAAAAGAGCCGTCCGGATTTACGTTTTCATGAATCAGGCCGGAATCCTTTTGCAGGAAAACATTCATGACTTCATTCACACTAAAATCAATGGTCTCCTCCACCTCTTTTTGACTTAACACATCTTCCAACTCCAACACTAAATTAGATAAAATCATGGGTAAGGAAAACCCTTTAAGGGGCCTTACACCTGTTCTTTTTTCGTACTTTCCTTTCGGACCGTCTTTCTTTTTTAAAATATTAAGATACGTGTTTCTGGCTAACTCTTTATAGTCTTCATCTTTTGAAGCTTTGGCATACTGAGCAAAAGCCATGGCTGCAAAACAATCCGAAAAAATATTGTAGGGTTGCACTAGTGGTCTACCGTCCTGGGTAGTTGCAAAATAGAAATTTCCGTTTGCATCCATAGCGTGGTCTCTCAAAAAGTCAACCCCATTTTCTGCTATATCCAACCATATTTCTTTGTGTTCTACATTGTTATATAGTACCGCAAACATCCATGCCTGTCTACCTTGTAGCCAAGTAAATTTATCTGTATCGTAAACCCCTCCATTCTTCGACAAACAGGTATAATATCCACCATTTTTGTAGTCGACAGAGTGTTGTTCCCAAAAGGGAATAACATCTTTTAAAAGTTTATTTTTATAATATTGAGAATAATTCATAACTTTATTATGTATGACATAAAACAAAAATATAGAATTCTTTTTGATAACCGAGCATTATTTTTGTTAAATACATAAAAGTCATGTAATTCTAATATTACTTATAATAACTATATTATTTTTGTGAGGTGCTCTCGCATATCGAGAGTCCAAATTAAATGTACCAAGGCATAAACAGTATGAAAAAAATAAATAAGATTCAGCCCATAGATACGCTTTCATTAGTCGACAAAGTGGAGCTCCGGCTTATGCAGTATTTTAAAGAAAATAATTTAAAGCCGGGAGATCCTATTGCAAAAGAACTTGACCTGTCTGATTCTTTGGGTGTGAGCCGTACGGTTGTCAGAGAAGCTTTATTACGTTTAAGAACCTTAGGCTTTATTGAATCAAAAAAGCACAAAGGGATGACATTCAAAGAGCCTGATATTATCAATAATTTTGAAAGGATTCTCGATCCG
Organism: Zhouia spongiae; assembly: GCF_022760175.1. Lineage (GTDB taxonomy): Bacteria > Bacteroidota > Bacteroidia > Flavobacteriales > Flavobacteriaceae > Zhouia > Zhouia spongiae. The sequence goes on along the minus strand of NZ_CP094326.1, from coordinate 2,649,624 downwards.
AACCTATTAGGCCAAAAAACATTAAAAAGTCTTTTTGAATTGCGCCTGATTCTGGAAATGGGCATGGCAGACTTCCTGTTTGAATACAAGACAGAAAAAGATATTGAGGAACTGGTAAAAATAGTTGAGGCAGAAGAGGCTTCCAGTTATGACAAAACTGTTTTTTCTCTTGACAAAGAGATTGCTTTTCACGGTAAGCTTTACGAGATCTCTAAAAATACTACCCTACAACGCTTTCAGGATTTATTGTTACCCGTATTTGAGTACTTGTATCAACAAGAGGAATTTAAAAATGATGCAAATTATGAATACTCTTCGGGCAAATTTGTCACGCATCGCATGCTGCTGGATAATTTAAAAGTCGGAACTCCTGATACATTCAGAAGTGCCATGCGAAGACATCTTGAACCGCATTTTGACCGTGTATTTTATAAGAACAATAAATAGCACACATTCAGCTACCTCAAAAAAAGCTCATTAGCAATTAAAAGAAAGAGTTAAAAAACATTTCGACGCAAGCCCTATGAAATTCCGTCAGGACTATTTCACAAGGGCAGGTCCAATGAAATTCCTTCAGGAATAGTTCACAAGGACAAGCGTCGGAGCATTTAAACCTCGATGATCGAGTAAACTGCTACCGGACCAATTCATTATACCATTGAAGAAAATTGTCAGGAGTAAACCGGATGATCATCCGGACGAAACATTTACATGTTATTTTGGAGAACATCTAAAAAGGGGACTGCTGTGCTACAGTCCCCTTTCTCAACCAAATCAATAAAAACTAACTAACTCATTACAAAGGATGATTCAAATGTTCACCTGACTTTTATTAATAACCTGGTGTTTGTTCTAATAAAGGATTGCGTCCTATCATATTTTGTGTAATTGGCAAGAGGAGCTTATACTCATCTCCGGCAGACAAGAACTCTATATTATTTATCACAAAGCTGTTTCCCGCTCTACGCAAATCCCACCATCTTTTCCCTTCACCAACAAACTCCTTATATCTTTCATCTAAAATAGCATTGGCATTATCAGTTTGTGAACTATTGGAATAAGCGTGAACTATGGGGGTGTAATTAGCTCCATAGGCTCTTTCACGGACTAAATTGATTTCACCTGAGGGGTCTTCTCCCAACAGGTTTCTGGCTTCTGCTAAAAGCAACAAAACATCAGCATACCTGTATACCGGAACATCGTTTTCAAAAATTCGCTGTGTCCCATCGATTCTGCCTAAGAATTTATTGAACACAGATCCGTAATACCGGGATTCGACATAAGAATCATAACCTGCTCCTCCGTTATCATCTACAAACAGCCTGATAAAAGTAGCCTCTTTACGAGCATCATCATTGTCGTCTGTTAACAATAGTGTTTTTTCAGAAGGCCCATATCTATTAGCTCCATTGATAATAAAGTCAATACCTGACGGCCCCATAAACTCCCCTTTATCGTTATAAACCTCATGTATTTCAGTAGACCTGCCCGTAAAACTGTTATAGATATTTGAAGCTTCATCTTGTTTGTATTGCAGCGTAAAAATAAACTCACTGTTATCTTCATTTTCAACTCCCCATAAATCAGGAATACTACTTTCTAAACTCATCCCCAGAGAAGCAATCTGTTGCAATGCTGTCTTAGCAACATTAAAATCCGGACTTCCGCCTCCCATCAAATTACCAGACCAGATATAAACATCTCCTTTAAGAGCCAATGTAGCGGCTTTAGACCAGTAAATTGATCCATCTCCGAAAAAGTTCTGAGAACCGAAAGCGCTTAAAGAAGCTTCTATATCGGTCTTAACCTGGACCATTACCTCTGCTTGTGAAGATCGTGCTTTACTTAATCCTGAAGGATTCACATCAGCCAGAGGTTCCGTAATTACAGGAACACCACCCCAGGTTTTTAACAAGGTATAATAGTAAAATGCTCTTAACCCGTATGCTTGTCCCAACATATGCTGCTTGGTTGCATTATTACTAAATTCGATGTCTGGTACATTCTTCAGAAAATCATTCACTCTGTGGATTCTCTCATAAAAGCTCAACCAATCAAACGGTGCTGTTGCAGCTGTAATATTAGATTCTATTAAGTCTACATTAAAAGAAGATTCGAAAGTTCTCCCTCCCCAGATATCGCTTCTGATTTCTCCAAAGAGCCATAAGGTTGAGTAATTTGATCTAAGATCTGCGTACAAACCAGCATGTGCAGCTGATGCCCCTTCTTCTGTATCCCAAAAGCCCTGGGCTGTCAGTTCGCTCGGACTGGTGAGTTCGAGTTCGCTTTCACAAGCTGTTAACGCTATGGCAGCAAACATGATAAATATATACTTTTTCATTCTCTTAAGATTTAAAATGTTACATTAAGTCCTAAAGTAATTGTTTTAGGTAGTGGAAACGCCCCGTACTGGATTCCTCCTATTTCCGGAGTATCACCACTATATTTTTTAAAGTAGTGTAAGTTTGAGCCCGTTATGAAGATATCCAGCTGGTTGATCACGTCTCCAAAGTATTGGGCCGGAACACTATAATTAAGTGTTATCTCTCTTAAAGCCAGGTAATCGCCTTTTTCCCAAAATTTACTATTCCCTGAGTTCAACAAACTATTACTGTCATTAGAGCTACTACCTTCATTACCTCTCCACACATTTCTGGCTCCGTTCACAAAAACGAAACGTGGCCAGTCGGTATCCGTATTCTCCGGTGTCCATGAGTCTAATATTTCTGCGGGTTGATTCAGATTTCCCTGGGTCTGTGCATATCCTTTGGCCCTGATATGGTTCCATACAAGATGTCCGGTAGCAAAATCTGTTTTTACAAATAACTTGAAGTTCTTATATTTTAAACTTGTACTGAGTCCCCCCACCAGGCTGGGAGTTGTACGTCCAATCACTTTTCTGTCGAGTGTATTAATTATACCGTCTCCATTTTGATCTACCCATTTTACATCACCTGCCCAACGTTTATTCCTGCTGAACGATGGCATCAGTTCATCAGTGATGTTGTTATCTGCATCTGCTTCAGCCTGATTGGCATAAATATGGTCTTGTTCATAGGCGACAACCAAGTCCAGACCTACACGTTGACCTTCTTGCAGACCACCTACCCATTCTTCTTGTCCCGTAGATGAATTGTAAATTTGACCCCCCCCCTGCCTGTTCAGCTCATTATCATTATCCGGAAGATTTACCACATAATTTTTATTTGTCGTAACAGTACCTCCTATGTTCCAGGTCAGGTTTTCATTACGGATGATATCTCCATTTACCTGGAGTTCGAAACCTTTGTTTCTCAGGGTTCCGTTATTGGTCAGTATTGATGAAAAACCGGTATAAAGCGGTAAAGTCAGATCCGCTATTTTGTCCTTAATATCTCTAGAGTATACATCTGCAATAAAAGAAAGCCGGTTATCGAACAATGAAAGATCAAGCCCCACATTAAAAGAGGTTACTTTTTCCCATAAAAGATCCAATGTTGGTAAAATCTCACTAGCAAAACCAGATGCTCCGTTATAAACCCCTCTATCTCCATATGATCCATAAACTCGATAATTAACAGGCACATCATTCTCCCTGATTCTTTGAGTTCCTCCTAAAACATCTTGATTCCCGTTAACCCCATAACTTATTCTCGGTTTCAATCGGGTTATATAATTACTTAATGCGGCATCAGAAAACCATTCTTCGTTATGCGCATTCCATCCTATGGACACACCTGGAAAGAAACCAAATTTATTGTTCCCTAACCTTGACGATCCGTCATTTCTGAAAGTAAAGCCAAAGAGGTATCGATCGTCGTAATCATACAACAGCCGTCCAAATGCCGATGTGATCACATATTCAGTCTCAAAGCTAAATGGAATTCCATCTGCTTCAGCTCCAGCATTAAGCGTTGTTATTAAATCTGTTGGAGAATTTCGGGTACCGGCATTGGTCGTATAGAAGTTGTCTTTAAAATACTCTGCTCCTAATAAAGCATTAAAGTTATGTTTGCCAAAACTTTTAGTATAATTTAAGGTACCCGTTAACTGGTTTCTTAATGTTCGGTCAAGACTTACCGAGGCATTTCGTGTTGCATTCAACGAACCATCAACGCTACTCCCTGTTCTGAAAGCTTTATTAAAACTTTCATTATGGTTATTTATCGTAAAATGACTCCCGGTCAATGAAAATGTAAAATGGTTCATAAACTCCCAATCAAAACCAACAGAAGCTGATAAACGTTGCTCTAAATTTTTTCTGATAAATTTATCCTGATAGTATAACGGGTTACCAAAACCTTGATTCTGACCTGTTGCGTAAACATCAGACCATGAGCCATCAGGATTATTATTATAAGTCCTGGATGTAGGTGCCTGCCCCTGGAATCTTCTGAATACAGTATCATCGCCCCCCAAAGGACTTCGGTTTAAGTTTGAATGTGAGTACAATACATTAGCGTTTACTTTAAAGTTATCTGTGATCTTGTAGGTGCCTGCAAACTTGCCTGAATAACGTTTAAATCCAGAGTCAAGGATCAAGCCTTCATTATCTAAAAGCCCTAAGCCCAGATAATATGTGCCTTTGTCATTACCCCCGTTAAAAGATAAATAATGATCTTTTGTAGTGCTGTCTTGATAAATTCTGTCTGCTACCTCAGTATTTTCATAAAACAATATCTGCTGTGCAGGATCTAAAACGTCGGGAATTGACCTCCAGCCCGGTTGATTAAGAAGGTATTCATTTTCAGGAGTCAATAATTGTGTGGTAAAAGGGGAGTCTATTGCATTTCCTCCAATTCCCATACTGTTCCCTCCGGTTAAAAATGCTCCGAATCCGCCAGGATTATTCCATGTTTCCCTATACCAGGCTATAGATTGTCTGTTGTAGTTTATAAAATCTTCTGCTCCAAGGTACTTTTGGTCATTTCTCTCTTCATTCATACTAAATTTATACTTATAGTTGATTGAGGATTTACCTGCTTTACCCGATTTTGTAGTGATTAAAATGACTCCGTTGGCAGATCGCGCTCCATAAATTGCAGTAGCTGCCGCATCTTTCAGGACTTCAACAGACTCAATATCATCTGCGTTTAAAGCATAAAAAGAGCCCGGTATTCCATCTACCAGAATTAAAGGAGATGCGGTTCCGGAAAAATTAGTTCCCCCACGTAAAACTATGCTTGGTGTTGAACCTGGTTGGCCGGTATTATTTGTGACCCTCAAACCGGCAACCGTACCTTGCAGAGCAGTAGCCGCGTTAGATCGTGTGGATGTCTCCAGGATCTCAGTATCTAATTTAGATACGGAAGTTGTTAGTTTTGCTCTGGACTGTGTTCCATAACCGGTTACAACGACTTCATCGAGTGTATTGGTATTAACCTTCAAAACTATATTAAAGCGTATTTGGCCGGCTACCTTAATCGTTTGTGTTATATAGCCTACATAGCTTATAATCAGAACATCCGTTTGATCTGCAGTAATAATAAAATTACCATCAAAATCGGTTTGAGTACCTTTTGAAGTCCCTTCAATTAGAACCGTTGCACCAGGCAAAGGTGTTCCACTCTCATCTGCAACAATTCCTGTCAGCTCCTTCTCTTGTGCGTACATTCCTGTCGCCAGAAACAACAGGGCAAAACAAAAAACCCTTTTTCCATGAGCCCCAAAGGCTTTTTTGATGGACAGGACCTTTACTTGAATTTGTCTCAATAAATAATTCATAAAAAAATTGTTTGGTTAATAATTAATGATGGTTAGCAATAAAATGTATTATGTATTACATATGTTTTTAAATTTTTTAGTGATTTATTGATAGCATATGAAAATTCAAACCAGATTGTTCCATAGCAATTTGCGCCCTTTTCAAATCGGCATCACTAAGTGTCAGATGCGGGAATCTGCTCGGACCACAATCGATACCTAAAATTTTCATAAAGCTTTTTCCTGCGCCGTTAAATCCGCCGTATCCGTCAAGTATCTGTACAAACTGAACAGCGAGGTTCTGTAAAAAGTTGGCTCGTTCATATTGTTGTTCGTTGAACGATTTATAAATCTCATGATATAGCGGGGCTAAATGATTGTATGTACTGCCTACCCATCCATATCCTCCAAGTGCTATGCTATTCACAAACATCTCGTCTATTCCGAAAAAGAGCTCCAGATCACTATCTTTTCTATGCTTATATTGAACGCATTGCTGAAAATCCACAAAATCATTATGAGTGAACTTAACTCCCCTGAAATTGGGAATTTGGTCTGAAGCCATTTCAATAAAATCACGCATATTGAAATGCGTTCCTGATAATACAGGAATATGATAGTAGTAAAAGGGAAGTTCAGGAGCAGCCGTTGCCACTTCTTTACAATATTCAACCAGTTTATCTAAGGTTCGCACCTTAAAATAATACGGTGCAATTACTGCTACACCATCGGCAAGACCAACAGAATGTTTGGCTAGATCAACCGCTTCCAGCAGCGAAGTATGACCAACATGATTAATAACCTGAAAACCAGGAATTCTTTGAGCGCTCCACGCTTCAGCAATGTCCTTGCGTTCATTAGTGCTCAGGGAAGTAAAATCTCCGGTAGAACCATTTATAAAACTTCCCTTTATATTATTAAATTTTAAAAAGTCTCCATATTCCCTGACAGCGTCAAGGTTTAGACTTAAATCACTATGCATCGGAGCATAAGTAGCAGCTATCAAATTCATTGCATCATATTGTATTATGTATTACATATACAAATGTATAAAAAATTATCACCCCACAATATTTTTAACAAAGAAATTGCCTCATATTCAGTTTTAGCTGCCAATGAAATAAAAATTGACTTTAACATGCTTTCTTAAATCATAGATTCACTATAATTAAAAGTCATCGGCAGGCACCGCATTAAAATTAATGAATGTTAAAATTAAAGGTAAATTTATTTTAGTTAGGATTCCTTACTATATTTGCATTGTATTTTAACTTAAACATATTAAAATGGCTAAATCAATTTTTTATCACGCTGGATGTCCGGTATGCGTAAGTGCAGAGAACGACATCATTGAACTCATCGGAGAGACCCAAGTGGATATTATTCATCTTGGGGAAGAAACCACTCGAATTAAAGAGGCTGAAAGTGCAGGTGTTAAATCGGTACCTGCATTGGTAACCCCTAAGGGACATGTTCTTCATATAAATTTTGGGGCTAGCCTTGACGATCTCAAAAACTAATTTTTTTGATCAAAATTGTTAGGATTCCTAACGTGTAATTCACTAACTTTACCTGCCGGAACTAACTCGGCAGGTTTGGTGTTATGAAAAAAAATGTATTCAATCCGGAGTACCAACAAGAAGATATTTCCGGTAAAATTGTTTTTGGTCTGGGGCGAATTTCAGAAGTATACAAAGCCCTTTTATGGGATAAGGCTAAAGTAGCCGGTTTGAGCCCCATACAGATTCAGCTTTTACTGTTTATAGATAGTCACCGAGATGACTTCTGTAATATAAGTCACCTGGCTAAAGAGTTTAATGTTACCAAACCAACCATCAGTGATGCTATAAAGGTTCTGCATAAAAAGGAGCTTATTATTAAAAACCATTCACAAACGGATAGCAGAAGCTACACTATAGCGCTCTCCCCTTCCGGCCATCAGATCATTAACCCTACAATAAATTTCGCACAACCGCTTCAGGCTCAAATTGACACTCTTAAAAAAGAGCAGATTGAAGATCTGTTTAAAACCTTAAGTGAGTTGATCTATAAACTAAACCGTTCCGGAATCCTTCAGGTTCAGCGAACTTGTTTTGCTTGTAAATACTATAAAAAGAATAATGATACGCATTATTGCTCTCTTATGGAAAAGCAGTTACAGAATCAAGAAATACGTCTGGATTGTCCTGAATTCAGTGAATAAAAAAGGGTTTACTTTACAGCAAACCCCTGAGAACAAAACTTTGGTGGTTACCTTTTGAGATAATGGATCTCAGAAAGTTCGTTTAGTGTTTTTGCTGCTTGTTCGGCGGTAATATCACGTTGAGGGTTCGCAAACATTTCGTATCCAACCATAAATTTCTTAACAGTAGCTGATCGTAAAAGCGGTGGATAAAATGACATATGAAAATGCCATTCATCATGTTCTTTTCCATCTGTCGGTTTTTGATGTATCCCTGCCGAATATGGAAACGAAGTCTCAAATAAATTATCATACATGATTGTCAGTCCTTTTATAGCTTCCGCAAATGATTTCTCTTCATCATGAGATAACTGATCAATGCCCTGCATGTGCCTTTTTGGAATGATCATGGACTCATACGGCCAAACTGCCCAATAAGGGATTAAAGCCACAAAGTGATCGTTCTCGATCAGAATACGTTCGTTTGCTTCTAATTCTTGCTCCAGATAATCCGATAACATGCTTTTTCCATTTTTATCCCAATATGACTTCTGGTTTGCTGTTTTTTTAATAATTTCTTCAGGAATTGACCTTTGTGCCCAAATCTGACCGTGTGGATGTGGATTGCTACATCCCATGATCTGTCCTTTATTTTCAAATATCTGCACGTTGTTGATAGCTTCAAGACTTCCCAACTCTATATATTCTTCTTTCCACTTCTGCACTACTTTCGCTATATCTTCTACATTCATTAATGGTAATGTTAGCGAGTGGTCGGGTGAAAAACAAATTACCTTGCAAATACCTTTTTCCGTAGCAGCTTTGAACAAGCCGTCATTAACTTCTTCTGTTTCAACATCGGGCAAAAGGGCTGCAAAGTCATTCGTGAAAGTATAAACATCATCGTAGTCCGGGTTCAGGTCGCTAGAAGCCCTCTTATTTCCCGGACATAAATAACAAGAGGGGTCGTATGTAACTGTTCTGGTCTCTCCCTTGTCTTCTGTTTTCCCCTGCCAAGGTCGCTTTGTCCTGTGGGGAGATACTAAAATCCATTCTCCTGTGAGAATATTGTATCGCCTGTGTGGTTTATTATAAATTGATGTTTTCATTCTTTAAAATATGGGTTCCGTTATCGATACTTACTTTTAACGGGGTTAGTGCTATATTAAATTCTTTTTGATAGGCTTCAGCAACTTCCGAAACATACGATGCAGCTATATCTTTATGAATCAGGTTTATTGTACATCCGCCAAAACCTCCTCCCATCATCCGGGAACCAAGGACTTCGGTAAACTTCTTTGAGAAGTCAACCAAAAAATCAAGCTCTTTACAGCTTACCTCATATTTTAGTTGTTGTCCTTCATGGGCAAGGTAGAGCATCTTTCCAAAAAGGACCAAATCGTCATTTTTAAGTGCTTCTGCCGCCTTTTGTACCCTATCGTTTTCTTCTATAACATAAGAAGTCCTTTTAAAAAGAATTTCGGGAAGAATCTCTTTAAGCTTTGAAATTTCTTCCGGTTGCAGATCTCTAAAACTGCTTACTGCTCTATAATGTTCATTGATGAGCCTTATCGCTTCTCTACATTCTTCTCTTCTTTTATTGTATTCGCTATCGGCCAGATTATGAGAAACATTAGTGTTCAATAGCCAAAGTTCATATGGTTCAAATTTAGCCGGGATTTCTTTTGAGGTGATTGTCTGACAATCCAGAAGCAATAAGTTCTTCTTCTTCCCAAAAACCGATGAATATTGGTCCATTATACCACATTCGACCTCTGCATACACATGTTCGGCTTTCTGAGAAATATAAATGAGCTCTTCTTTAGGGATGTTAAGCTCAAACAGGTCGTTAATTCCAAAAGCAATTGCATTTTCTAAAGCTGCGGAAGAAGACAAACCCGCTCCCAATGGCAGATCGCTATCAACCAGTATATCAAAGCCGGCATCTAAATGGTGATCTTTATTTATGATGTCGACAACCCCTACGACATAATTTATCCAGTTTTTTGAAGTATTCTTTTCTATTTGCCCAAGTTCAAAACCAAAACTGTCTTTTAAACTTAACGAATGAATGGTACAATTATTAATGGTGTTGTTTTTTGCAATGGCGCAATACACCTTTTTATCTATCGATGCAGGCATTACAAATCCATCATTATAATCTGTATGCTCTCCAATTAAATTAATCCTGCCTGGTGAGGCAATTAAAAGTGGTTCTCTTTCAAATCTCTTGATAAACTCTTTCTTAAGATTTGTGACAATTGTATTATTCAATGTAATATTTTTATTTATAATGAATCTCGATTAATTACTATGCTCCTGTTCTCTATTTGCATTCTCTGATTTCCGGTAATCATTTCTGCCAGTGTTTTCCCCATATATTTAAAATCCGTAGAAAATGTGGTGATACCATTCGCGACAACTTCTTTTAACGGTGTTTCGTTATAAGAGATGATCCCTATGTCGCTTCCTATCTTCAACGACCCCATTTTGGCTATTTTGACCACTTCGATCAAATCTTTATCATCCAGTACCAATATTGCATCCTTGTAACTCAATTTGGCTCCTTCGACATTCTTATAATGCGAATAATGCAATCCAAAACTTTTACAGAACAATTCGAACCCCTGAAGCATCCCCTGAGGTTGTTTATCCGGATTATAGATCAGTTTGATTTCCAGATAGCGTTTTAACTGTTTACTCACTTTTTCAAGTCCATAATACATATCTTTTTTAAAGTTTTGAAAAACAGCAGGAAATGATGATAATTCGTCTGAAATCTGGTCTAGGACATATACCTTATCATTGGGCAGGGTTGAAACTATATCTGCTACTCCTTCAAAATTAGCAGGCATGATAATGTAATAGTTATAATTGCCCGAACTATCGTGTATGAGCTTCGTAAACAGTTTTTTATTGAAATGATGGAAATAAATATCGACCTCTATATTTTCTTCTATATTGAGCAAAAAAGAATTATACAGGTCTTCTTTGAAGGCATTTAATTCATCAAACAATAAAAAAACGCGTTTCCTGACATCTAAGGAAGTGTTTTTTACATAATACCCTTTTCCGGGAATCGATTGAATGATCCCACGGGTTTTTAATTCGTTAAATGCCAATAAAACGGTATCTCTTGAAAGCGAAAACTTTTGCTTAATGTTATTAATAGACGGTAGTTTGTCGCCCTTCTCCAATTCCTGAGATTGAATTGCCTCTTCGACAGATTCGATTATCTGTCTATACTTCGGCACCCCTTTGTTGTTTTCTACTTTAATCACTTCCATGGTACCAAGATACGAAGTCAACAGCAACTAGTAGCAACTGGTAGGGTTTATTTCCGGCTGTTACCGATAAATTCAGTACTAGTCAAGAAAAAACGACAAGCGTCATAGGGAATCATTTGAGCTAACAGACATATAAACACAAAAAGTTTCCTCCTAAAACCGGGATTAAAAACAGTCTATTAAGTCTAAAGCCTCCTGTACTTCTATACAAATTAGACCCCGTTGAAGGAGGTATTTATTTCTGAGATTGTTCATATAGATAGTCCCTGGTAGGTTTAGAAATATCGTTAATATACTTCAATTCATCTTTTGATTGTTTCTTGGCATCAACGAAGACAACATTTGTTAAATATCTTATCATTTCCTTTAAGCGTTCTCTTGACTCCAAACTCCCTATAAAGTAAGCCGACAATGACGCCAAAAGGCCCACTAAAACCATAATCACCGTATACATCCAAAAAGGCAAATCGTTGGCAGGGTAGAAAACCCAGGTAATGAAATAGCCCCCTATGGTTCCTCCAGCAAGACCCAATAAAAATTTTCCCCGACGTAAAAGCACATCTTTAATGACTACAGAGCTGATCATTATATCTATTGCCAGGGTAAAAATCACAAAACCAATACTGAAACACCATATGAACTTATGTCTGGAAGAAAAACCAACCACTTTATTTTCCTCCCTTATTCTATTGTAATTTTCAGCATTAATCTCTTTATTTTTTGAAGCTACATTTAACTGATTGTTCAATATGCCATATTCGGTAACAAACTCATCTTTTGAAATTACCCCCAAAGCCAATCTATTAGACAGATCCAAAATATTTTCTTTTAACTCTGAGACCTTTTCGGAGCTTGCCGAAAACTCCTTGTATGCTGCGGAAACTTCTATTTCCTCGGAAGGGAAATAAATATGAGAGAAGAAAACAGCCGCAATCAGGGCAGCTGTAATCATGTATGAAACTATTTTAAAATTCTTAAGGCTTGTCCGGCTTACCGTCTCCGTCTTTGTCTCCCGGGCTAGCGACCTTGTCTTTATCGGTTGCATATATTTCATCTGTTTCTTGAACATTGCTATCAGGGGTACAAGAAATTACGAGTCCTCCAACTGTTAATAACACTAAGATTAATTTTTTCATGATTGATTAATTTAAAAGTTAATATTAAAAAGCTTTACCCTTTAAAATTACTTTGTTAATCAATCAGTTACATATTACATCTGAAGAAGTTTTAAACTACTTTTTAACAATCATAAAACTTCTTATACTGAAAGCTAATATAATTATTATTGTAAAAGATTTGTTAATTTTTTCGACAAAACGCATGTTACGTAAAATCCTAAAACAAGCTCCAGCATACGCCGGAGGTCCTTACCTGTACACCAAAATGCCTGTCGTAATATTTCTGTTTCCTACCAATATATGTATCGGTAAAATTATTAAACACCATCATTTATAAAAAAACAATATATTGTATACCAAACAACTTATGTTTCAAAATGAAAATTGTTTCTTGGAATGTTAATGGGATTCGTGCTATCCTCAAAAAAGATTTTACAAAATCGTTAAACGGACTCAATGCAGATATTATCTGTCTGCAAGAGACCAAAGCACAGGATCAGGAGGTTCTCAAGGCTTTGGAATCACAATCTTCTTATCATATTTATGTAAACTCTGCTGAACAAAAAGGTTATTCGGGAACTGCAATACTATCAAAAGTAAAACCTATACAGGTTCGCTATGGTATGGGAGTTGAAGAACACGACAAAGAAGGCAGGGTTATCTGTGCCGAATACGATAATTTCTATTTAGTTAATGTATATGTCCCGAACTCGGGCAGGGAACTTATTCGCTTAGATTATCGTCAACGATGGGATGCCGATTTTTTAAACTTTTTACAACACTTAAATCGGAGGAAACCTGTTATTGCTTGTGGTGACTTTAATGTTGCACACAGCCCCATCGATCTTAAAAACGATAAAACCAATTATAACAAAACAGCCGGTTATACACAAATCGAAATTGATGGCATGAATAACTTTATAAACAACGGATTTATTGATAGCTACAGGATATTATATCCGGATACTGTAATGTACACCTATTGGAGTTACCGGTTTAATTCGAGAGCCAAAAACGTAGGTTGGCGTATTGACTACTTCCTTGTACATAATCGTTTTACAAATCATATCAAAGACATTAAAATCCATACAGACATCATGGGCTCTGACCATTGCCCGCTAAGTATGGAATTAAATATCTAACAGGACTCCTAATACAAAGGGTTATAGCAGTCTTCAGGGCATTTTGCTCGATAATCGAGTTATCCCGTAAGCCATCAGGAGCTCCGACGCTTGTCCCTGTGAAAAGTTCTTGAAAGAATTTCACGGAACCGGCGTCGAAATGTTTTGCTCATGCACGAGCCGGCTCCATCGCGAAAAAGCTACGTTGTATCTTTTTTTTTACGCCCGGCTCTCTCGTGGGATTGCTTCGAGGTCGTTTACTTTAAAATCTGTACTGGATAGTCATGAACAGCTCAAATTCATTTTGAGATTTCCCGTCTATATATTCCTGATTATTGTATATCCCCTGAATTCCGGTCATAAAATGAGCATTTAGCTGCCTGTAATACCCGACGCCGAATCTAAAGGAGTCCAAACTTAATCGTCTATCTATTTGTCCCTGAATAGAACGTTCATCTGGTGAACTTCCATACCCGGCAATTACAGTTGCATAATCAAACCGGGTATTCATATAATAGCGGGTAGTAAAGGTCAACGCCGGGTACCATTTTTTATCTTGTTCTAAAAAGTACGATCTAAGATTTATCCAATACGATCCCAAATACTTGCCTATCCCGGCTACAACTGAAACCATAGACATATCATTACTTTCGGTAAACCTTACTCCTACCTCAGACTCCCATCCTTTTCGAAAGTTATGGTAATATGAATAATTAAGCCTTAATTCCGGAAAAACATCATCATCAGAAAAAGATACTCCTGCATAAGAATAACTTAATTTTTCTTTTCCCATAAAAAAATATGATTCAACTTCGTATTGTAACCCGTTTACCACACTTTCACCTCCAGATAATCTATCAGCATAATTTATACGCCCAATCAATGACCCCCAATTTCTTTCTCTTATATACTGAACACTTCCCAAATGCCAAGGCCCCGTATTTTCTCTGTCAATAACGGTAAATGAATAATTTAAACCTATCCTATCTGCTTTGTCTTTAGATTCTAATATAATTTTACGTTGCTGTAATTCTGAGTCATTTGGATATAACTGTATAAGTTCGAGCAGGTATTCTTTCTCTCCTTTATCATTATTTTGTAGTTGATAGAGTTCTAACTTTTTCCTCCAAAAAAATTCATTTTCAGGATGTGCTTCGATAGCTTTGCCCACAACCTCCATTGCGGTGCCATAATCCTTTTCTTCAACCTCCAGATTTATCAGATATACAAAAGAGGCTTCATATTTTGGGTTTTTATCTATTACATAATTCAGATAATATCTTGCACTGTCTTTTTGCATAGTCATTTGATATGCTCTTCCCAAAAACAAATGAAAGTCCAAATAATCGGGAGCTAAAGCTATCCCTTTTTGGGACTTTTTTATCGCTTTCTGATAATCTTCAGAGCGGATATCCTCTATTGTTTTAACCAGTAAGCTATCTACATCTACCTGTTGGGCGCAGGTTATTGTATATGAACAGACCATTAAAACCAAAGCTGAAAAGTATTTATAAATTTTTTCTTTTACCATTATTTATTTTTTTGAATACTAAACCCTCTACGTTGCATATTTCCCCATTGTTGCTCTTTTTTTCTAAAAAAATGCCAATATCCTTTCAGGGAAGAATAAATACTAACCGGATGGTATACTATGGGCTCAATAATGGCCATGCCTATTAAAATAATTAGCTCTCTTAAGCTTGCATAACTCTTATATAGGATTTCATCAAGCAAGATAGATATCATCGTAATATTAATATAAAAAATATATACAGCCAGAATACTCCACATAAAAAACGCTACATTAAGCACCCCTGAAAAATAAGCTATAACAATAACTATAAGTCCTAAAAACTCTATGATAGGCACTAAGAATTCAAAACTAAAAAAGTATGGCAATGTCAAGAATGCTGTCCGTCCATATTTAGGGTTGAAAAACATTTTTTTGTGTAACTGTAAGGTTTGTATGAGTCCTCTTGCCCACCTTGTCCGCTGCCGTATAAAAACCTCTCTGGTTGAAGGCACCTCTGTCCAGCATAAAGACTCAGGGATGTATTTAATTAAAAACTTCTGCTTTGTATCATACATGTATTTCCGCATACGGGTTATCAATTCCATATCTTCTCCTAAAGATTTATGCCAATATCCCCCTGCTGCAATGGCTATTTCTTTATCGAACATCCCTAATCCTCCTGAGACCAATAAAAGTCCGTTTAATTGGCTCCATGCCATTCTCCCAAAAAGAAAAGAACGGATATACTCCAGCTCCTGAAATCTGGGATACCAACCTTTTGGAAAGTGTACTTTTAATAAAAAGCCGTCTTTAACCTCACAAGAATTTGATATTCTGATCGCTGCCCCTGTAGCAATCACCCTTTTCTCATATATTAAAAATGGTTTTACTAATTTTATAATGGTATCCTTTTTTAAGATGCAATCTACATCCGTACAAATAAACAAGGGATATCTTGAAGAGTTGATGCCAGCATTCGATGCATCTGCTTTACTTTTCCCGTTCTTTTTATCGACTACCAAAAGTTTTGAATAAATTGGATTTGTAGATTTATAGTGTCCTTTAACTGGTTGTGTTTTTATTTGTTCCCGATAATAGAAATCAACTTTTACCAGGTTAAATTCATCGATCAGCTTTTGAAGGGTATCGTCCGTACTCCCATCGTTTATAATAATAATTTCGCTTTTCGGATAATTAAGAGACATCAGGGATTTTACGTTATCAACAATGGTAAGTCCCTCGTTATATGCAGGGGCAATCACCGATACTCCTTTTATATATTTTGCTTTTAACAGAAGCTCTTCGTGTATATAATGCTTAGAGTTTATATACTTTTTGACCGCATAATACGAAAGGAAAGCCAAAAACATATAAAACAACAAATATGCTGAAGAGAAAAAAGCTATAAAATATTCGAAACCTGTATAGAATTGGTATAATATTTCTTTCATGAGTTTAATAAATAGGGGCTTTTTATGTGTTGCCTGATTAACTCGACATCTTCATCATTCCTAAATGAGTTATTAAGATAATCTGCATTTATCTGATTTAAGCATCCGACAGCTGCCAACTTTAGGTCTCCATCTATTTTATCTGATGTAATAAAATCATAGAGAAAAATCAACGAGTATTCCGAACCGATAACACGTAGCGCTTCTAATATTACTAAAGCATTTTTTTTACTATTTTCTGACTTTAGCTTTTTAACCAATTCACCTTCAGCTTCAGACAAGTACAGTTCTTTTACAGCCAGTATCGCTTCAAACCTTACCGTTTCATTCGGTGAATTCAATAAGTCGATAATTCTTCTTGATGCTGCGGGATAATTATAGAAAACCATAAACTTAATTCCGAGCTTGACAATAGAAGGGTTTTCAGAATCCAACCACTGATCAATGTTCGTTGGCATCGCTGGTTTTCTCTCATAAAGTATATGAACTATTTTATGTTCACTTGCTTCTAATATGGGTTGTTTGTAATCTACCAAAAAATCTAATGGTCCTGTACTTAAATACAAAAAGGCTATATATGCATTTGATCGTAATTTTTTATGTTTATGATTTAAATAAGGCTTAATATACCTTTGGCCATCATTAAATCCCATTGCCTGGAAATGATAAAAACCTATACTCTTTTTATACCATTTCCTACTCTTTATAAGCTTCAGGCTATATTTATGAAGATTTACCATAACATAAATATTCAGTAACCTATCTGAAAAACTTCCTTTAACACTGTATTTAAAGTCTATCAGCTGCTTTATAAAAATATTTTTACACCAGTTTTTATGAAATGGAATTGTCTTTAAAAAGCCATCTAAACTCTCTTTAAAATTATGGTTTTCAGATAAATTGAAGACTTCAGTTGTTAAATAATCCTCTATAAGATTTCTTACATTATCAATCCTACTTTGTCTGACCTTATATCCCAAGCGGGAAACAATAATCAAAAACAAAATCAACAACAGGAATATTAACAATAAGGGTAAAACAAATTGTTTTAGGATTATTTCAGGAGAATAATACATTGAGAAGTACTGCTATATTTATATTAGCTTATCTACTTTGGTTTTCTTGGCCTCCAGCAATCGTTTTATTCGCAAAATGAATTCTCCGGGACTAAAAGGTTTAGCTATAAAATCGTCGGCACCTAAATTAAACGCTTTAGAAACAGCTCTTTCTTCTTCCCCCAATGCAGAAAATACAATCACAGGAATATGTGCATAATTGCTTTTAACAAAAACTAGTACCTCCAACCCACTTTTCAGGGGTAGCATAATATCTGTTATAATGATATCGGGTTCAAACTCCGGAATAATATTAATGGCTTCATTACCATCATGAGACATCATTACACTAAACTCTTCTCCCGGTAAGATATGATTTAGTATTTTTACGGTAAGCGTATTATCTTCTACCACAAGAACTTTAGGCCTGCTCTCTCTCTTTTTAAGTTCACTTTTCATAGTTTGGGGATTCATTCTAATATTAAAAATATAATTTTTATTCGGTAGAACACTACATACACCTTCTTTTTAACATTTATATCTATGATTCTTATAGACAAAACACCTTAAAAACTTTTTTAATTTAAAATGGCGCTGCTATTGTTATGTAACAACTGTTACAGATTGATTAATCCTGTAAATCTAATTTTGCCCTAAAAAATTAAATTATGTTTTTCAATTTTTTCAGACAGAGATCCGATAATGGATTCCTTAAGGTTCTTAAAGCAGCAGATTTTAAAGCTGCAATTAACATAAAGAATGTACAACTGATTGATGTGCGTACGGAAAATGAGTTCAGTTCAGGACATATTGAAAATGCAGTGAATAAAAATATTTTTAATTCTGTCCTTTTCGAGAACTACATAAACACCCTTGATAAAGACCAGCCTGTATTCCTCTATTGCCAATCAGGTATGAGAAGTAAAAAAGCTGCACGGAAAATGCGCTCCAAAGGATTTAAAGAAGTCTATGACCTGCAAGGCGGATACGGGAACTGGAGAGGTTAGCTGTGATCTTCACAGAAAATCATTTTTCTTATTGTATAATGAATCCGGATTTTCATCGTTGTAAATAACGACACTCAAAAAATTGTATCGATGAAAATAAGTAATTTATTCACCATGATTTTTATAATGGTAGCAATGTTGGCATGTGGAACGTATGATGACGACGGTAATTTTAATTCCATACCAGATGGGAGCAATAATGTAGATAAATGTTTAAATTTTGGTGATGCCCAATTAAAACTTACCATTCAGGATAAATATACGACCCTTCCGGGCAAGGTTTCGGTTTTTTTTAAAGTAAATGATTTACAAGGCAATCCTGTTCCCGGGCTATCTGCCGGTAATTTCACCATATATGAACAAGGAAGAAATGATGATTGTTTTAACACTATTTCTTCGTCTGAATCACAAGCCAGGATTTCACCCAATGCCCAGATTTTTAACAGCAATACCCTGTTAATACTTGATCTGAGCAATAGTGTATTAAGTTCAAGTCTTCAGGAATTAAAAGAAGCTTCCATCAGCTTTATTAACAGTGTAATGCCTGAACCGGCAGGCGATGCCTTTAAAATGGCTATCTATTGGTTCGACGGGGAAGACACGTTACACTTACTAAATGAATTGACTTCAGATGCAAATCAACTAATCAGTGCTATCGAAGGAATTACAAGCGACATCAGTAATGACCCTTCTACAGATTTATACGGTGCGGTCATTAAATCTGCCGACATCGCAGAAAATCTTATCGATGAGCAAGAACAACAATCCATCATTTCGGCTGCTTCTGTTGTTATTTTTACCGACGGAACAGATCAGGCCTCCCGCTATACGGAAAACGATGCGTTGAAAAAGGTGAACAATGCTGATGAAAACATTTCCTATTTTACCATAGGACTCGGAGGAGAAATCGACGAAGAAGTACTTGAGAATATTGGTAAAACCAGTAGTGCTTTTGCGGGAAATAAAGAAGAGCTGGTTACGACATTCAATGAAATATCGGTCAAAGTTTCCGGACAAGCCAACAGTTATTATTTATTTGAATATTGTAGTCCTAAAAGAGACGGCAGTGGGGTTAACAATCTTGTGATACAGGCCAGAAGCGGAACGATGCAGGGTGCCGTACAAACTAAATTTGATGCTACCGGATTTACCGGCGGCTGTAAATAAAACCAGAGAGATTGTCTAATTGCCTGTTTTTGCCAACCTGAACTCGTTTCAAATTCTACGAATGGTTTGGTAACATAATGCCTTTTAGACAATCTCTTTAGTTTATATAGTCAATTTGATAATCATCGATATTAAGGTATATCTTCCCTTTTTTTATATCTTCTTTTTTCATTGATTTTTTATCTACTTCTACATCTTTTCCCATATAACTAAGTGGGATCTTAAGCCGTTCTACTTCAAAAGCCACCTCAACCTGTTCCGGCAGGGGGGTTCGTTTATTTTCATAAAACAATGACAACTGGTAAGTTCCCTCCTTTTTAGTATTGATTTCTGAGGCTGCTATTCTATTATTTACAGTATCCAACAGCAACATTGCTATAGAGAAATCAGCCCTTTTGTCCGTCGGGATAATATTCAATGCCTTATATGTTTCTCCATTTCGCATCTCCACTCCCCTGTCTACTGTAATAAAGGTATATTTAAATAAATTGCTGAATGAAAAGTCGAGCCCCCTTTTAGGTACCATTACAAAATCTTCCGATTCAAACTGAATGCGCTCTCCTTTTTGATATGATATTTCTGCGTATTTTTTTGGCATATTAATAAAACTAATATCCACATCTAATTCTATTGATGCGGTAAACGACTCTACCGAATCCAGCCGTTGTTTAACGCGCAACAAATCTTTATCAATTTCTTGCGCAAAAATGCCCTGAAGGCTAAAAAGGAACAAGTAGAACCCAAACTTTTTCATTCTATATCAGTCTTTTTAAAATAATAAGTCCCAACACCTGCAAACAGTCCGCTGTATAAAATTAACAGCAGAATATTCAACATTATTTTATTCCAGTCTATTTCGAAATAAAACAAGTATTGCCAGGTATCGTTTAACTTCACAAAAAATAAATCATTCCACCAGCCGGCTCCAAAATCTACCTTAAGCAGTAGATTACAGAAGATCAGGAAAAATACAGAAACAATCCATGTTTTGGTAGCTTCCTTAAAAAATACTGCCAGTGTTAAACTAGCCAAGGAAAAGAAAATCATTGAAAACACCCCTACCACAAAGGCCCATATCAACCTTGAAAAAGCTTCTTCTGTTTCAAAGAAATTCAGTGTGTCTAAATAAACAATCAAATCACCTTTTCCAAAAAAAACATACGATAGGCCAAACGAAGTTAAGGCTAATACAAGTACTATTATCGCCGTGAAAATAGTTGCAACGATATACTTGCTAAGTATAAATTTCACCTTATTTACCGGTTGCATCATCATTGCCTGCAATGTTCTGTCTTTATATTCGGAAGTTAGTGTCCCTGAAACGACAATCATCAAAATCAAGGGGAGGTGAAACCACAGTGTATTCAATATGAGATATATTAAAAGATTTCCGTTTAGTAAATCACCTTCAAAATAAAACGTTTCCTTAAGGTTGTCCAAAAGTACATCAATAATCGTACTTCCCTGATAATAGGCACTTATTAATACTATTGCTTCAATAACAAAAAGGGCTACAATGGCATAGTACGTTTTTGTCTGCTTAAATAACTTGTAAAATTCAGCGGATATAAGGGATTTCATTTAATAATTTTTTGAGAACAAACGATCCATATCAAGCTCGGGAATAAAAGAAGTTACCTCTATGCCTTCTTTAAACATTTCCTTAATCAAGGCTGTTACTTCTTTTGATTCTATTGATATCTTTGCTGAGTCTTTAGCCAAAATCGGGGCATATTGCCGTACTGCCACAGACTCCTGAATATTTTTTGCATAGATCGTATAGTGTTTTACATTGGTAGCTATTATCTCGGAAGTGCTCCCTTTATTTATTATACGGCCCTCTTTCATAACATACAGATAATCGCATACTTTTTGTAACTGGTCTATAATATGAGATGAGATCAGAACCCCTATATTACGTTCTTTTGCTAATTTTAAGATCAGTCTCCTTAATTCTTCAATTCCCATAGGGTCTAAACCAGAAAATGGTTCATCCAGAACCAGACACGAAGGATTGTTCAACAATGCAATTGCTATACTCAAACGCTGCTTCATTCCCATGGAGTAATTTTTCACAGCATCTTTTCTGCCTACAGGAAGTCCCACTGCGTGGAGGCACTCTCCTATTTCCGCCTTCTTCAATTTGAGATTCTGTATCCGTGCAAACAAGTTTAAGTTTTCATAAGCATTCAAATACTCATACAATGCCGGTTTTTCGATAATCCCTCCCATCGGTTTTACCGTATCGGAATATATCTTTACAGTTCCGCTGTTAGGCGACACCAACCCCATTAAGATACGGAACAACGTCGTTTTCCCTGCCCCGTTTGCTCCTAATACCCCACAAATATTCCCTTCTGTACAAGAAATGGAAACCTGATCTAAAACGGTTATTCCATGATAAATCTTACTTAAGTTTTCCGCCTTAATTATCATGCCGACAATTCCAATTGAAGTTGTTTGTAATCGAATTTAGACTGGTAATTCTTTTCTAAGAATGTTCTTGACCAAAAGTTCTTTCTTATTATAAACAACGGGTCTTTAATCATAAAGTATGGTACAAAATGGTACCATTTCACATTCATTTTCTCATAATAATCCCTGATCTCCTGTCCTATGCCCAATTCCTGCGCGGCAACAATAGCCGCATTTCGCTGACATTTAGAACCTATATAGGTATTTGCTATACGTCTGTTGAAACCATGAACATAGAATTGATCTTTAGCTCTTTTATAATTCTGAAAACGCGACCACCCGTCCATAATCACTAAAAAAATATGAAGAAAAGAAAACAGGAAAAAACCTATCCAGAAAATAATCCAGACGACCTTCCCGCTTTGTATAGCCTTCATCAACTGAACACCATATATCCAGGCTTCCATTACAAACAATACCAGCGAATAATGTAGCAATCTACCGACTCTGAAATAGGAAACAATGGTACTTGGCTGTTTTGGTATTGTTGTAAAACTCATATTACTTGCTGGTGGATAAAAGCGAATTCTTGTGCAAAGAACTTATACAAAAATGAAAATACAAAGAAATAGTATAAAGTAATACAAAAAAGTAAAAAATTAGTGATTGACATTTGAAATCAATAATTTTACATCGTTAAAAATTCTCATATTACTTTGAATTCAACGAATAAGGAATCGACCAATCTAAATAAGTTTATAAGCAGCACGGGGATTTGTTCTAGAAGGGAAGCCGACAAACTTATAACCGAAGGAAGGGTTACCATTAACGACAAATCGGCTCAATTGGGTAACAGGGTATTCGAAGGGGATATTGTAAAAATAGACGGAAATCCTGTTAAACAAAAACCTAAAGCCTTATACATCGCTTTTAACAAGCCGGTAGGCATTGTATGCACCACCGATAAAAAAGAAAAGAAGAATATTATTGATTTCATTAATCATAAGGAAAGGTTATTTCCTATCGGTCGGCTTGACAAACCTTCTGAAGGACTTATATTTCTTACTAATGATGGCGATATCGTAAATAAAATATTAAGAGCCGGAAATAACCATGAAAAAGAATACATCGTTAGTGTTGACACTCCCGTTACAGACGAGTTCATCAAGAAAATGAGCAATGGTATTCCCGTCTTAGGTACTGTTACCAAAAAATGCGAGGTGACAAAAATTAATGAGCACACTTTTAAGATCATACTGGTGCAAGGCTTAAACCGGCAGATAAGGCGTATGTGTGAATACCTGGGCTATAGGGTTAAAAAGCTTAAGCGTGTCCGTATTATGAACGTTAGGCTAGGGAAATTAAAACCCGGTTCATGGAGACCGCTAACTGATACTGAGATGCTGGAAATCAACAAGCTTTTAAAAAGTTCGACCAAAACAGAAGAAGCTTCTTTAAATATGGGATCCGGAAAAAACAAAAACAACTTCGGAAGAAAGAAATATTAGTTTCTATACAGAACTATTCACATCCTTGTTCCTTTTGTTTGAGTTGCATTTCCTTTTCTGTTACGAAATCTTGCCATCCAATATCATATCCCCCAACTTCACACTCATTTAACTTATAAGTCCCTACACCGGTTTTATAGTCCTTACAACCGCAATCCCCTTCATCGTCAGAACAAGACAAAAATAATAGCCAAACACAGCCAAATAGTATCTTTTTCATATTGGTTTTCATCCGTTATTCACTTTATAGATCTCTTTATCGAAAGATCTTACATTCGCTATAAATTACTATTGCAATGAAGCAAATAACTCCAACCTGGATGTTAAATCGTTTTTATCATAAGGTTAACTCTTGAACAGTTGTTGCCATCCTGATGGACTTTTGGTAAATTAATTGGTTTATACTCAAAAAAGAGAAAAGCCCGTCCCCCGATAATCACCGGAGGAACGGACCAGCCCCTAACCAAAAAAAATCATTAATCTACCTTTTGAGCGTCACTTAAAATCCGGTCTATAAATTCGGTATTAACATATAATATCCTGGCAAGGTTATATAAGGTTCCTACTTCTGCGTTATCTATTTCTCCGTCTGCATAACTGATAATAGATAAATCTCTTAGTATATTCAGTTTTTGCATTACTGATAATACCAGATCCAAATCTTTAGCCAGTTCCTGCAATTCTGCTATTATTTCATTCTCAGAAAGCCCTTTTACAGTAAGCATACACTCCGCAAACACTTCAGGTGCAACAATGCTGCTCAATGCATGTATTTCAGAATCGTCGACTGTGCCATCTGCCCTCGATATCATATACCCGGCTAAAAACATAAACCGTTGAATCTTTGCTGAATGTTCGGAACCACTTTCAAGGTCTTCCGGTTCCATCAGTGACATAATACGTTTGATCTCGGCCTCCATCTCTTCTTCTGTTATTTCTCCTGTCACATCCGGTTTAAATAATTTATAGGTTTCACTTTTATTGAAAAGTTCTAACGCTTTAATTCGCAGCGGACTGAACGGATGTGTTGTATACCAATCTGAAGGATCATGCCCTGAATCGTTCAACACTTGTTCGAGATCGACAAATTGCTGAATATATTCATTTAGCTGAAACGCCAGCGAATCGGTAGTAACCCCTGAGGACAATTTAAAGAAGGTTCTTCCTGCGGCTTCAAAATCCTGACAACATAAAAGTCCCGCCCTATCAGCGCTGATCTCTGCATTTCTATTCCATGCATAAAGTTTCATGGCATGAATCGGAGCCAGGTCGTTCCTCCCTTCATCGAGGATATACTTTACCGGGTATTTGAAGTGCTCGAATAATACATGTCCGATTTCATGGCCTATCACAAAAGCCAGCTCTTTCTTTTCAAAGCGTTCAAGAATACCCGAACTCAGTATAATATATAGTTTATCATCGTCAGGGGGGTAGCAAGAGGCATTAAACTGATCGCTTTGATATACAAAAAATTCAATCTTGGATTTGAGCTTTAAAACCTCCTTGCAGTGTTCTCCTATTTCATGTAAAACAGGTGCTAATGTCGGTGTTAATCTCAGACTCGACTTTAACAGATGTCTGCGCGATTGAAAAACCGGGTTATTTTCCTTGATTTGAATCAGAACTTTTTGAACCTGTTGATCTTCATCAAACTCCAATACATAATCCCTGTCTCCGTCGTAAACCAACATATCAAGATCTATATCGCTTCGTTTGTTCCCATAAACCGGAGCTTCGGTAATTTCAGAATCATTAGTCCCGTCCTGATTCATCATCCGGATTTCTTCCATTCGGGTATTGTATGCTTCTGCCAATTGCGTCGTCACTTCCTGAAACTTAACGCTCGCCCCCTGAATTTGAGAAATATCGCCGGCTGCCTGTGCATCTTCGACGGTTTTTATCATTTCTTCCTGAGCTTTAGACAAGGCTGCTTGATGCGCTGTCTGTAAATCTTCTAAAGTCGCTTCCTGGTATTTCATTTTCAATATATTAGAGTTACACGGTTAGTTTATTGCCAGAAACCTTAAGAAGTCTTTCATTAAGGTCAAAAATCCCGATTACCTGGTCATCAGCCCTGTCAGCTATCAAATTATTGCCCGTAAATTCTACTTTAAATTCCTTTTGTTTCAAATAATGATATAAGGCCTGTTTATGATTACAATCGAGGGCTGAAATGGTCTTGGTAAAATGAGAGGTCACAAGTGCAGTGTCTGTAATCCTTCCTGCATCAACTTCCTCCGAGTTAATCAGCACAAACACCTGAATTCCTTTAAAGTTTACCGGACAATAACAACTGGCTCCAGTAACCCCTACTGCGATTTGGGCCAGGTAATGCCCCATATTCTCATCGGTTTTGTATGAAGCAGTTGTTAGCTCTTCTACCGCATGCGCCACACCTCTTTTTTGCATTATATCAGATGCCTGCAATAAATTTTCCGGTATACCGCTTTGCTTGTTTGCCCACGCCCACATCCACGAACTTTCTTTTTCAGAATAAGTACCGAGGATTTGCATCGGGAATACATATTCCCCAAACGTCAATGTTCCTTGCATCATGTTGAAATCCCAACTTCTATCTCCTACAAGTTCGCTAAAGACCAATTGCTTTTCATATGATAATGCCACAAACTGATTATACAGTTCTTCAAAAGTGAGCGAAGGGTTATCTGTATGGTCATACGAACCAGTACTGATTGTACCAGATTGCTCTTCAGCCATATCTTCAAGACCATTCTCCAATAACATAATGATCTCTTCCGCCCTGTCCTGAACTTTATCCGCATTTATCACCGGACTATGGTCTATTGTTAAAATACCTTTTTCAAACGAAATAGCGTGCTCGGGGTTATGATGATCCGCAGTATTTTTAACCACTACCGATTTAAGACCTTTCCGCATCAACTCTTTGCCTAATTCGTCTGCAGATACAGCTTCAAAAGCTTCTATCAATGGCTGAAAATATATCTTTGGATATGTTTCATTATATAAATGCATGAACCGGTCTTCGAATAGAGTTTCCCAGGCTACCTGCATATCCACTTTAAAACCTGCAGCCATATTTATTTTTTCCAACAGCGTTTCATAATACCCGGACTTAAACGCCTCTGTAATCCTTTTTTCCTTTAATCCCATAACCAAATGTTTTTATAAAGTATTTAGTAGTTTTTCTTCTAATATTTCTGCCAGTTGTGACGGCAAAGCTTTTTTATAGTTTATATGAACTGTGATCCTGCCGTCATACTTCTTCAGAAATATCTTTTCGTCACTATAAATTATTTGAACAGTCGTAATTTCAGTCCATGCAGACTTACCAAGATCGTCTTTACAAATCCGGTTTATTGCTTCTGTCAATGCCCCTATAGCATCCTTAATATTCAATCGTTGATTTTCATCAGACAGATTATCCGGTACCATTAACTTTAATCGATTATCGTATTTCGATTCTTGTTTCAACAGCCACCTTTTCAATTGAAGCGAAGTGCACCTCTCTCCTTCATTCAAGGGTCTGCTGATGGCTCCATCCGACAATTCCACTGCCAATAGTTTCGGTTGTTTCACACAAACAAGAGAGATCTCCGAAAGGTTAAAAAAACCTATGGTCTTATCTTCCAGTAAAAAGCAAACATCCTGGTAGATTCCGTCTTTCTCTGAAAGATGAATGATGAATCCTTCTATAAACACCCCGGATTTTAATAAAATCTTCAATGCGCTATTCTTTCCGGTTTCATATACTTTTATCAGGAGATCAACAGGAGATCTGGCTGTAATTTCTTTTACCAATGTTTCTTGCATAAGAAAGTTCTTTACTTTTATTTTCTAGTTGACGTAAGTCCTCACCTGGTAGGACTCAGGCAACTTCCCTTCCAGAAATTGAACTATATCCTGCTTAGAAACAGATGCATAATTAAAAAAACGGAGCTTGTCTACCTTAAAATCCCTGAAATTCCATTTAGCCAAATACACACCATAAGCCGCAGGAAGGTTCTTAGAAGCTCTTGGATGCTGTTTTTCAACTTCTACCGCTACATACAAATCATCAAAGTTTTGCTGATTCACCCACATTTTTAAAACCTGGCGTGAACGGGTCCTTTCCTCCAGTGCTTTATATATTTGTTTGGTGACATCAGAAGCCCTTTCAGAACCAAAAGCATTCACCAGGATGGCATTCGGCTTAAATCGTTCCTTAAGTTGTGTCTCGTCAAAACTTTTCGGCTTTACAATCAATTGTAAAAAACCGGATTTATCCTTCGGAGTACAGATATTAACCCTTGCTTCCGTGATCCACGATCCGGGATACTTTTCCAACACCTTCCGGATCTTGCCGGACAAGCTATCGATCATATCCCTGCCTGGCTCCTGACCAAATTGAAGGTTGATAAAGGTTCTGTCTATACCGACGCCTGCTACATCATTTCCCAGGACAGTTTTCAGATCAGCAATGATCTTTTCTTCGGATAGTTTTCTTTCCGCAATTCTCGCTACAGAACTTACCTGCTTCTTACCGTTGGGAGTATACAATTCTTCCTTTTTTGCATCCCATTGAAAACTAATAATAACCTTAGGGTTTTCTACCAATTCAAGTTCAACCCAAAACATATCAGCCCTCATACGCAACTGTTCCGATTCTTTTTTAAACGTTTTTATATGGTATTTGCCCTGATGCTTTTGTTGCAGAAAATTTGCTAATCCTTCTTTGGCCTGTTCTTGAGAGATTCCGCAAGAAAACAGTACCAAGCATATAGCTATGATCGCAAATTGTAATTTGCCATTAATCATAATATCTAAACTTTAAATTAAAAACAACGTGAAAGAATAATCGAGCCTTTTATTAAAGGTTGTTCTCTAACAATTCCGTGAGCACTTCTATCCTGTCTTCTACTTTATCGGCATTCAGTATCGGACTGTGATTGATCTCCAGAACCCCTTCTTTAAAAGAGTATGCCGAAGAAGGGTTGTGATGATTGTCTTGATTATTGATAACCACTTTTTGCAGCGAAGTTCTCAAAGCCTCTTTACCTAAACTATCTGATGCGATTGCTTTAAAAGCTTCAATAAGAGGTATAAAATAAATTTTCGGATATGAATCTTGATACAGATGCACAAAGCTTTCTTCGAATAAGGTCTCCCATTCAATAAGCATCTCCACCTCAAATCCGGCTGCTGTATCAATTTGTTGTTTTAATCCCGGAAAGGTTTCTTCCTGAAACGTTTTTGTAAATCTTCTTTCTTTCAATCCCATAATAGTATTTTTTTGAGTTGTTATTTATTTTCAACCCAAAACTACCACACCCATACTATGAGACAAAAATGGTTTTAAATGTGTACGCCCTGATTTTATATCTGCATTATTGCTGCTCCAAAAACTGCTTCAACAAAGGCCTTTTTCGGATGGAAACTGGTATCTCATTTCCGTCTTTCAAGCGAACGCGACTGTTATTACCGACCGATTCTATATGATTCATGTTTACCAAATGCGACTGATGAACCCTAACGAAAGAATGCGAACTCAAAATACCTTCATAATATTTTAAATTCCTGGAGCTCATGATTTTATTATCCTGCGTATAAAAAGTGGTATAGCTGCCATCAGACTGACAACGGATTATCTCATCTATATTTAGTAAATATTGCTGATCTGTTGTTTTAAGCAAAAGTGTTTTCCGTTGTTGCTTTTTATCAAACTCACTTATTTTATGAACAGCTTCCCTGTACTTCTGTTCCTTTTTATATACTTTCCTGAAACGGTCCACACATTCTGAAAGCTCATCTACATCAATCGGTTTAAGCAAATAATCGACCGTATCGAATTTGATGGCTTTAATGGCAAATTCATCATAAGCGGTCGTAAAGATTATCTTGAAATCTATTGTTTCCAATGTATCCAGAATCTCAAAAGCATTGCCTCCCTGTAACTCAATATCTAAAAAGACCAGTGAAGGCGCCAGCTCAGGTAATTGTTTTATCGCTTCACTAACATTATCTATTTTAGCTATAATATCGATGTCCTTCTGCGTATATTTTATCAACTTTTCCAATGAATTCATTGCATTGAATTCATCTTCAATAATTATTGCTTTGATCATAGTACTTGTAATTTAAATATAACTCTGGTCCCGGCCGGGACTCCTGATGAATCAAAAAGGTCTTCTATCTCGAATGACTTTTCTTCTCCTTTTCCTCTTCTCTTTAAACGTTCTTTAAATATATCTGTGGCATGCAAATCTTCACTTATCTTTATCTGCCTGGCCATCACAGACCTCCCTACTCCATCATCTTCAATAACAAATTTTAGCGATCGGCTTTCTTTAGACACCTGTACATTCAAGTTTCCTTTCCCTTCCTTGTGTTTTAAACCATATTCAATTGAATTTTCGACAAAAGGCTGGAGCAACATAGGAGGCACCATTATTTTATGTGAATCGATCTCAGGAGCTATATCTATGGTATAACTGAATTTATCATTGAAACGAAGTTTCTGTGTTTCTATATAATTGATTATCATCTCCATCTCCTTGTTCAGCCCTATTTTTTCCTTTCTCACATAATCGAAGTTCTGCCGGATAAGTTTAGAAAATTTGGCGATATAATTTGAAGATTTTATCGGATTGCCTTCAAGAGTAATATTTTGAATAGCAGCCAGGGTATTAAAGATGAAATGCGGATTCATTTGAGCCCTCAGCAATCTTTGTTCCAATTCAGAAGCCTTATGAGCCGATCGTAACCGCATATTATAAAAAAAGAAGCCTAATGCAATGAGTAACAATACCAGTGAAACAATTGCGCTTACAAACAATAACCGGTTTGTTCTATTTATTTGCTTTTGATGTATCAACTCAGACGCTTGTTCTTTAACTTCATATTTCACATTTGCAAAAGACAATAATTGTTCCTTCTCTTTAATATTCACCATTTTCTGAATACTGTCACGTGCGACCTGCTCTGCAAGAGCTTTGTGATAGTCTCCTAAAATGATGTATATGGAGATTAATTTATCTCTTATCTCTATTACTTCCTTATGGTTCTCTTTTAATTCATAAATCTTTAACGCCTCCTGATAGTTTCTTTTTGCAGCATCTGTCTCCTTCAACAGCAGGTATAAATTGCCCAAACCCTTATACGGTGATGCGTTTATGGTATTAATACTTTTATTAAGCTTTACAGACCCGCGTAAAAACTTTTCTGCACTCTCATAATCACCTGCTTCAATATATGTATATCCGATATTATTCAGAAGGCTTACCACCGTTCTGGCATCTTTAGAGTTCTGACTTAAAGCAAGAGCTTCAGAGAAATATTTTAATGCTCGATTATAATCTTTGAGCTGAACATATATCGTTGCTATATTTCCTTTAACAGCAATAACAGATGTCGTATCGACAGAACCTATAAATAACGAGTCAGATTTCTGAATGTACCCTAAAGCCTTTTTATAATCTTTAAGAATGTAATGAAGGCGAAACAATTGATTATTTGCTTTTGCCTCCAGCCTTGTATTCTGAATCAGTTGAGCTATATGCAGCGCTTCTAAAACATACTCCTGTGCTATCTCATAATCTTTCAAATGTATGTGAGCAGCACTTAATGTAATCAAACACCTTCCTTTATTATACTGATCGCCTAATTGGTTAAAGAGTTCGTATGTTCTTTTATGCACCTGGATTGCATCAAAATACTGGTCGTTTTTATAGTAGTCCTCTCCTTTATAAAAAAGAGCAAGGGCATTTTCTGCCATATTCATATCTTCAGTGCCAGCAATTAAACTATCTATACCTTTTATTGCTTTTTTAGGATCCGCATATGATATCGAGTCAATTTTCAATAACCGGTTTTCAAAAACAGGTCTTACTTCTGTATTTTTTTGGCACGAATTTAAAGTAACAAAAATGACTAAAACAACTATAAAACGAGGCAGGTTTAATAAGTGATACATTATGAAGTAAAATGATAAATTTTGAAGGTAAAAATAAGAAATAGATTACAATGAAAGATCGCTTTTATATTAAAATGAAAACACGGGTAAAAAACGACCAGTCAAAATATTGATCAAAGCTCTACAATCGTATGTCCTATTTCTATATATTTGAGAAAAGTACATACATGAAAAGAGTTTTATATCTGGCTATTGCCCTGTCTGTTTCTTGCAATACGGCACAGAAAGGGATAAATGAAAATGCCTCGGTACAACAGGACGGTTCGGATGACCCCCCTGTAAAATTTGCATCTTCCATAACTGAAGAAGAACTTAAGACACATTTATACATTTATGCTTCTGATGAGTTTGAGGGAAGAGAAACAGGAGAACCAGGGCAAAAAAAAGCGGTTCAGTACCTTAAAGAGCAATATGTAACCATGGGAATACCCGCTGCTCAGTCGGATGGCGACTACTTTCAAAAAGTACCACTTCAGATTACCGGTGCTCCAAAGGGAGATATCACCATCAATAATGTTAAATACCCTATAGGCAAACACCTTATTACTTTTTCTGATCCCATCCCGGGTGATCACGAAATCGTCTATGCCGGATACGGCATTGAGACCGACAATTATTCTGACTATAAAGACCTCGACATTTCGGGTAAATTCGTGCTGATAAAATCTGGTGAACCACACAATAAAGACGGAACATATAGCATCAGCGGAACAGATAAAACCAGTGATTGGTCGAATTGGAGGGAAAGCCTTCTCCGCAGGTTTGAAATTGCCAAAAGCAAAGGGGCCATCGGTATTCTGTATTACGACGACTCATATTTTTCAAGGGTAAAACGCCGGTACGATCATTATATAAATTCCAATAATGCCGGAGGAATGGGATTTAAATCTGAAAAACAAGAGCCGGTCAGTATTATCATTGATAAGAACATGGCGGAAATTCTTGTTGCAAACATAGACAGCGGCAATGAAGCCAACAGATCTTTAGTCCCTAAAATATCTTTAAATTATAAAGCCAGCAACAAAAATGTAGATACGGAGAATGTTGTCAGTATAATAAGGGGGAGTGAAAAGCCAAACGAATATATCGTAATTTCATCGCATTTAGACCATATAGGAATTTCCGGCAATGGAGAAATTAACAATGGTGCCGATGATGATGGCAGCGGTACCGTGGCTATGTTGGAAATAGCCGAAGCATTTAAAAAAGCTTCGATGAACGGGTTCGCTCCTAAAAGATCGATTGTTTTCTTACACGTGACGGGTGAAGAAAAAGGGTTATTTGGCTCTGCCTATTATACGGCACATCCTATTTTCCCGCTTGAAAATACTGTTGCTGATTTAAACATTGATATGATCGGCCGTATTGATCCTAAAAGGCAAGGAAACAGAAATTACATTTATTTAATCGGTGCAGACAAATTAAGCACAGAGCTTCATAAAATATCAGAAGCTACAAACGACAAATACTGTAATATTGAACTAGATTACAAATATAACGACGAAAACGACCCTAACCGTTTTTACTATCGCAGTGACCATTATAATTTCGCAAAGAACAATGTTCCGGTAATTTTTTATTTTAACGGAACTCATGATGATTATCATCGTCCGGGCGACACCCCTGACAAGATCAATTACGACCTGTTAGCGAACAGGGCTAAATTGGTTTTTCATACCGCATGGGAGTTGGCCAACAGGGAAAAAAGAATCATTGCAGACAAAGCCAACTAAGAAAAAGAAAAGCCTGTGGAGTTCCACAGGCTTTTCGATATCGTATAAAAAACTAAAATCAGTTTATGCTTTTGCTATTTCGGCAACTACCTCAAAAGGGAAATCAATAATCACTTCTCTGTGGAATCTGATTGTCGCATTGTAAGGCCCGGCAACTTTTACATTCCCTCCTGTTATGCTGACAAATTTCTTCTCAATATCAAAACCTTCTTTATTGATAGCTTCCGCAAGGTCGGCGTTAGTAACAGAACCAAAAAGTTTGTTACCTGTACCTGCCTTAGCCGAAATCTTAATTTCAAGAGCCTTAACTCCCTCTGCAATTTTCTGGGCATCCTCAACAATCTTCTTCTCTTTGAATGCTCTTTGCTTAAGATCCTCTGCCAATACCTTTTTTGCTGAAGGAGTAGCAATAACTGCAAATCCTTGAGGTATTAAATAATTACGTCCGTAACCGTTTTTTACAGTAACGATATCGTCCTTAAAACCTAAGTTCTCTACGTCTTTCTTTAATATAAGTTCCATAATGCTCTCTCCTTTTTATTTTAATAAATCGGTTACGTATGGCATTAAAGCTAAATGACGTGCTCTTTTAACTGCAGTAGCCACTTTTCGTTGGTACTTTAATGACGTTCCGGTAATTCTTCTTGGTAATAACTTACCTTGCTCGTTTACAAACTTTAATAAAAAGTCAGGATCTTTATAGTCTATATACTTTATACCGGACTTTTTAAAACGACAATATTTTTTTGTCTTAGAAGTTTCTATATTTAATGGAGTTAAATACCTGATTTCTCCATCTTTCTTTCCTTTAGCTTGTTGTTCAATACTTGACATAATCTCTAAGCTTTTGCATTAAGTTTATTTCTTCTTTTCTCTGCCCAAGCAACAGCATGCTTATCTAACTTAACAGTTAAGAAACGCATGATACGCTCATCTCTTCTGAATTCTAATTCAAAAGGTTCGATCGCTTCACCCGGTGCAGTAAACTCAAATAAATGGTAAAAACCACTTTTTTTGTGCTGAATTGGATAAGCCAGTTTTTTAAGCCCCCAATCTTCTTTAGATACCATTTTTGCTCCCTTAGAAATTAAGAAATCTTCGAACTTCTTAACTGTCTCCTTTATCTGAGTCTCAGATAAAACGGGATTTAAAATGAAAACAGTTTCGTAATGATTCATAAGTTTAATTTATTTAACATTAAATTTCAAGGGTGCAAAAATAACACTTTATTATGCACTGGCAAAATATTTAGCACTCAAAAACACCCAAAAAGGGTAAAAGTCCCTATTTTACGCATTATATCTTGTAAGAGTAGTATTTTTTCACTAAAATTGCTTACTGAAAACCAACAACTTAACCAAATCTCAGTTATGAGAATGAACTGTATAATTGTAGACGATTCTACCATTCAAAGGGCTGCCGTTTCTAAATTGATAAAAAACCACCCTCTACTTCATTTAGTTGCTGAATATGGCAATGCCATTGAAGCAAAAACAGGTTTGAAGAATGAGAAGGTCGATTTAATCTTTTTAGATATTGAAATGCCTATTGTTAATGGTTTTGATCTGTTAGAATCATTGAGCTCTCCTCCCCAGGTAATTTTAGTTACCGGAAAGACAGAGTATGCATTAAAAGCTTTCGATTACGACGTAACCGATTACTTACATAAACCTATTACTCTGGACAGGTTTAATGCATCGGTTAAAAGAGCACACGAAAAATTTAAAGCCAAAACGGTAAATAATGAAGATGACGAACACATCTTTGTTAAGAGTAACCTTAAAAAACGTAAGGTCTTTCTAAACGAGATCCATTGGGTTGAAGCTTTGGGTGATTACATCAAACTAGTAACCGATGATGCCAACATTGTGATTCTGTCTACAATGAAGGCCTTCGAGAAGCAACTGCCAAATGACCGTTTTTTACGAATTCACAAGTCATACATTGTTAACCTGGAGAAGGTAGAGAAGTTTAACAGCAAAGTCGTAGAAGTAAATGGCAAACAAATACCTTTGAGCAGAAACAAAAAACAAGAGCTGTCTGAAGCTTTAAACAACTAATAGTTATCTACGTTCAATACAACCTTTACACCCTTGTATTGAGCTATGGCTTCGAAACTTTTCTTGATTCTTTGAATTGTTACCTTTATTTCCTTTATGGAACGTTTCGGCGGTATCTTTACCAAAACGTTCAGGATATATTCGTTCCGTATTCTTCCTATAGGTGGTTGTTCGGGGCCTAACACATTTGAACCAAAACTGTTCTTCAGGGAGTTGCCGAACCATGAAGCTGCTTCTTGCAATTTCTGATAATCCTTATTCTTAAACGTTAGTTTTATAAGCCTATAAAACGGCGGGTATTTATATTGTTGCCGCTCGTTTATCTGATCGCTGAACATATCTGTATACTTGTGCATCGAAGCCTGCTGCAACACCTGATGGTAAGGATTATAGGTCTGAACAATTACCTTTCCCCGTTTTTTGGTTCTGCCTGCTCTTCCGGCAACCTGCTGAATTAACTGAAAACTCCTTTCATGTGCCCTGAAGTCAGGGTGATTAAGCAAGTTATCGGCATTCATTATGCCTACCAATGTAACATTCCTAAAGTCCAACCCTTTAGTCAGCATCTGGGTACCGACCAGGATGTCTATTTCCTGCCCTTCAAATGCATTGATAATTTTTTCATACCCGTATTTTCCCCTGGTTGTATCGGAATCCATACGGCCTATTTTTGCTTCCGGATACAACGACTTTAATTCGACTTCTATTTGTTCAGTTCCAAATCCTTTAGTATTTAAATCGGTACTGCCACATGCCAGACAACTCTTTTGCTCGGCCATATGATATCCGCAGTAGTGGCACCTCAGCTGTTGTCTGTACTGATGATATGTTAGGCTCACATCACAATTCGGACACTGAGGAGAATGGCCACATGTTTCACATTCCACTATAGGTGAAAACCCCCTTCTGTTTTGAAAAAGGATCACTTGTTCGCCTTCACTCAATGTTTCTTCTATCTCCTTCATCAAGCGATCTGAAAAGTGTCCGTTCATCCTTTTCTTTCGGTGCTTTTCTTTGATATCCACTAACTCAATATCCGGCATCAGCACATTACCATACCTTCTGTTTAACTCTACCAGTGCATATTTTCCTGTTCTGGCGTTATAATAACTCTCAATACCCGGAGTTGCTGACCCTAACAAAGTTTTCGCACCATGCATCATAGCCAGCACCACAGCCGCATCACGTGCATGATACCTTGGAGCCGGATCAAACTGCTTAAAAGAAGTTTCATGTTCTTCGTCTACTATGATCAGGCCCAGTTCCGAAAAAGGGAGCAAAACAGATGAACGGGCTCCTAAAACAATTTGGGATTTTGAATTATTGGTCAAAATATGGTTCCACACCTCCACCCTTTCATTAACGGAATATTTAGAATGATACACACTCACTTTTTCTCCGAAATAATTCTGTAACCTGCGGATCAATTGCGTTGTTAAGGCTATTTCCGGAAGCAGGTACAAAACCTGCTTTCCTTTAGCTATAGTCTCTTCAATAAGTTTTACATATACCTCTGTCTTGCCTGATGAAGTAACTCCATGCAAAAGAACAACATCATGACTCCTAAACCCTTCTTTGATATCATCAAGTGCTTTTTCTTGAAATTCATTTAATGTTTTAGAGCTTTCTGTTTCTTTCCCTTCAAACTGAATTCTATCTACCTGGAGGTGATAAACCTCTAAAACACCTTTATTTTCCAACGATTTAATAACACCTGACGACGCCCTGGCCTTTCGTTCCAGGTCTTTTACCTTGACCGGTTTCTTCAAATCGGCTTCCAGAACAAACAAGTTCATTATCACCTCTTTTTGCTTCGGAGCCCTGTTCAGTTCATTTAAAAGGTTTTCTAATTTCCCATCTTCAGAATATTTGGCAGCCAACCTAACATACTTCATCAACTTAGGTTTGTATTGCTCATAAACTTCTTCTTTAAGATAGAGCACCTGCTTATCTAACAAGCTTTTTAAAACGGGAAATATATTTTTTCTCCCAATAATGGCACCAACTTCACCTACACTCAATACAGCTTGATGCTGTAAAGCTTCGTACACCAGCCATTCATCATCTTTCAACTCAGATTCAGATAGTGAAAAATCATTATTTCTGGTAATTATGGTTTCGCTTTCCAATAAAAAAGCAGAAGGCACGGCTGCCCTGAAGACATCTCCAATGGTACACATATAGTAATCTGCCAGCCAAAACCAATGTTTTAACTGTGTCTCCGAAACTATGGGAAAACTATCAATTATCTGGTCTATCTCCTTGGCTTCATACAATTCAGGTACTTTGTTATGTACTTTAAACACCAATGCAGTATATATTTTCTTTTTTCCAAACGGTACCGCTACCCGCATACCCTGCTTAAGGTATGCGGCTTCTTTTTCTGATACCTTATACGTAAACAGTTTCTCAATTGGAATCGGAAGAATTACATCGATAAAAAAACACATACCACAAATATAAAATTTCGATTAAAAAAACCACCTTTACGGGTGGTTTCCTATCATATCCGATGCTGTAACAGTTTAATTCAGCATGGCTTTTTTTAATTTTTTATCGGCCGGTTTTTCACTTAACCAAATACCAAACAAAGCTTCTTTAAAACCCTGCCCCTCAACAGTTCCCAATAACTCTCCGTTCTTGTAAGCTGTTACCTGTCCACCCCTGGCGTATATATCAAAAATATTCCCTTTAACAATCTCTTCGTTAAAGAAGCTAATAAATTTATCTATCTGATTTTTAGACGCAAAACCTGTAGTTGTATTTTCAAACCCTTCAGTTACTGCATCGATCATTTTTTCTTGTGTAACCAATCCCGACACTATATGAAGTTTGATACACA
The DNA here is from genome assembly GCF_022760175.1 of Zhouia spongiae. Lineage (GTDB taxonomy): Bacteria > Bacteroidota > Bacteroidia > Flavobacteriales > Flavobacteriaceae > Zhouia > Zhouia spongiae. The sequence goes on along the minus strand of NZ_CP094326.1, from coordinate 2,611,553 downwards.
TTGCCGCTTCGGAGGCTATGATCTGTGAAGCATTATCGGATTTTCCGGTAAGATACAAGCCTCCTGCATATAAATCTATCCACAACTTCTCACGAACTCCTGCGCCATTTAACTTTAACTCACTTCCTTTTATAGTTATATTATTTGGCAAGGTGGCATCACCGACCTTTGTCTGCGCATTTATTCCTATCACGCCCAGCACAGCAACACATAAAACCAATATTTTTCTCATCTGAATATTCCTTTTTGATTAATTTAACCTTCTTTTCAGGCTACGCAGGGTAGCATTCAGTTCAAACCCCAACAACAAAACGTTAGAGTTTAACCAAATATAAAGCATTAAAATTAATAGTGCCCCTATAAAACCATATAACTCATTGTATTTAGAAAAGTTTTCTATATATATCCCAAACAGATAGGTACTCAACATAATAAGAACAGTGGTAAGCAGGGCCCCGGGAGAGAAAAATTTTGAAAGCTTGCCTTCTGCTGTTCCAAAATAATACAACAAAGCTGAAGATATGTACACAATCAACACAAAGAACAAATACCTGCCCAATGAAATTGTTTTTTGAGCACTTAACATCGCATCATCGGTTCTGAGTGCTTCGCCTATATACACTTCAAAATAGACAAAAGCCGCAACCCCGAACAACAACATAAAAGCCAATATGAGCGCTACAGCCACCGACATAAAATATTGTTTGATAACATTTCTGGTTATTCTTACATGATAAGATGTTTCAAATCCACCGAATATCGCATTAATCCCGTTCGCCATTAAAAAAATGGACAAGAAGAAAACTGATGAAAGGAGCCCTCCCCTCCTGTTATTAACAATATCTGTAATAATCCGATCAAACAAATCAGCAGTTTGCGGAGGCAACAAACTATTTATAAATGTTAAAAAGTCTTCCTGAAAGTTTTCCACTCCTGTCAGATCAGAGACAAACGGAATCAGGTTAAGAACAAAAAGTAAAAAAGGGAAGATGGCCATAAAAAAACTGAAAGATATTGCACTTGCCCGATAGGTGAGTGCACCCTTTACAATCCCCGTAATATACATTTCCAGCAAATCGTATATCGACAGCCCTTCAAAACCGGGAAGTTTTATTTTTTTTAAAAAACCTACAACCTGGTTGACGACAGGTATTTTAGCAAGTTTCTCTTCTATTTCGGTAGACATGCTACACTGCTTTTAGACTCAAGTCCATATTATGCACTGAATGTGTTAATGCTCCTGAAGATATATAATCAACTCCACATTCTGCATATTTTCTTAATGTACTTTCGTTAATACCTCCCGAAGATTCCGTCTGACACCGGTCTCCAATTAACTCAACCGCTTTTCGGGTATCGGCATAAGTAAAGTTATCCAACAGGATTCTGTATACGCCTTCAGATCTCATAATTTCCCTTACTTCATCCAGATTTCTGGCCTCGACAATAATTTTCAGGTCTTTGTTGTTCCTCTTCAGGTATTCCTGTGTTTTTTCGATTGCACTGGTGATTCCTCCTGCAAAATCTATGTGGTTGTCTTTCAGCATAACCATGTCATACAACGCAAAGCGATGATTCATCCCTCCACCTATCTTAACGGCCCATTTTTCGAGGGCGCGTATTCCGGGAGTCGTTTTTCGGGTATCCAAAATATGAGTTCCGCTGCCTTCTAACAGTTTCACATATTTGTTTGTTTTTGTAGCAATGGCGCTCATTCTTTGCATGGCATTCAAAACGATGCGCTCTGCCTTTAAAATACTCTGCGAAGCACCTTCAACATAAAAAACAATGTCTCCATGGCCAACAACAGTACCATCGGGTATTAAAGTTTCAACCTCAAGTCTTTTGTCTACCGCTGCAAATACCCTCTTTGCAAAATCTACTCCGGCAATCAATCCGGAATCCTTAACCAACAGCTTTGCCCTTCCTATAGCCGTTACAGGAATACAAGCCAACGAACTATGGTCCCCATCCCCTACATCTTCCCTGATGGCATTTTTAATTATCAGTTGAAGCTCGTGTTGAAATTGCTCTTCGGAAATCATAAAAAAACTTTTGGCTAATTTATTAAAAAACCAATTGCTTAGGAGCATTGAGAATTAAAAATCACTTAAATACACATCTAAAAACAGTATTTTTGCTCATATGAATATCAAACTAATCGCAGTAGGCAAAACCGACAACATTCATTTACAGCAACTTATCAGTGAATACGATAAAAGGCTTGGGTTTTATATAAAGTTCTCCCTGGAGATCATCCCTGATATAAAAAATGCGAAGAACCTTTCTGAAGACCAGCAAAAAGAAAGAGAAGGGCAACTTATCCTGAAAAAAATACAACCAGCAGACCGGCTGATCCTTCTGGATGAAAACGGAAAAAACTTTTCATCAGAAGATTTTTCCGGTTTTATACAAAAAAAATTGAATTCGGGCATCAAACAATTAATATTTGCCATAGGTGGTCCGTATGGTTTTTCAACCGAAGTATATCAAAAGGCCCAAGGGAAAGTATCTCTATCAAAAATGACATTCTCGCACCAAATGGTCCGTCTGTTTTTTGTCGAGCAATTATATAGGGCCTTCACCATCTTAAGAAACGAACCATACCACCACCGCTAAATAATTCATATTATGAAACTAGTATTTGCCACACACAATAAAAATAAACTATTAGAGGTTAAAGCCTTGCTCCCTAAGCATATTGAATTATTGAGCCTTGACGACATAGGCTGTACAGAAGATATTCCTGAAACTTCCGATACTATTGAAGGCAATGCCATTCAAAAAGCGAATTATGTTTCTGAAAAGTATCGGGTAAATTGCTTTGCAGACGACACCGGATTAGAAGTAAGAGCCCTTAACGGTGAGCCCGGCGTACTGTCTGCACGTTATGCCGGAGAAGAAAAAGATGCCCAGGCCAATATGAATAAATTATTAGCCGCACTGAAAGATAAAAATAACAGGGAAGCCCGTTTTAAAACAGCCATAGCCGTAAATTTAGCGAGTGAAAAAGTGATCTTTACCGGTATTGCAAACGGCATTATAACAGACCGGCAGTATGGAGACAAAGGATTCGGTTACGATCCGGTGTTTATTCCCGACGGATACAATAAAACTTTTGCAGAACTTCCTCTTTCCGTCAAAAACGAAATCAGTCACCGTGCCAAGGCCATGTATCAACTCATTGATTATCTGAAATAAAGACTTGACAGTAAAAGATTTTACAAATAATTGATTATTAATCAATTCATTATACATTAATCATTACCTTTGCGGCCAATTTTAGAAGATATTTATGAATCAATTTGAATTACTAGGACTAGACGAATTGTTGTTAAATGCAATCAATGACATGGGGTTTGAAACGCCATCAGAAGTACAAGAAAAAGCAATTCCTATCCTACTCTCACAAGATACCGACATGGTTGCTCTGGCGCAAACCGGTACCGGTAAAACAGCCGCCTTTGGGTTTCCACTTATTCAGAAGATAAACACCGAAGATAGAACTACACAGGGGTTAATACTATCACCGACAAGGGAACTTTGCTTACAGATTGCAAGCGAGTTAAAGAACTATTCTAAATACATAAAAGATTTAAACGTAGTTGCCATATATGGTGGTGCCAGCATTACAGATCAGGCAAAAAAAGTAAAAAGAGGAGCGCAGATCATAGTAGCTACTCCAGGTAGAATGCAAGACATGATCAATCGTTCGTTGGTTGACATTTCTAAAATAGAATACTGCGTACTTGATGAAGCAGATGAAATGTTAAACATGGGCTTCTACGAAGACATCAAATCCATTCTTTCGCACACTCCTAAAGACAAATCCACCTGGTTGTTTTCTGCAACCATGCCAAAAGAGGTTTCTCAGATAGCCAAGAAGTTCATGTCCGACCCTTTAGAGATTACTGTTGGAAATAAAAATTCAGCAGCTCAAAATGTTCAACATGAGTATTATGTGGTTAACGGAAGAGACAGGTATCTTGCTCTGAAACGCCTGGCAGATGCCAATCCGGATATCTTCTCGGTTGTTTTCTGTAGGACTAAACGAGATACGCAAAGTGTTGCTGAAAAACTTATAGAAGACGGTTATAACGCTGCTGCGCTGCATGGTGATTTAAGCCAAAATCAGCGCGATATCGTAATGAAAACTTTCAGAACACGCCAGATTCAGATGCTTGTTGCAACTGATGTTGCTGCAAGAGGAATCGACGTTGATGATGTAACCCATGTTATCAACTACCAGCTCCCGGATGAAGTAGAAACATATACGCATCGTAGCGGTAGGACAGGAAGGGCCGGTAAGTCAGGAACTTCTATGGTCATTGTCGCTAAAAGTGAAATAAGAAAAATCAAGGCGATTGAAAGAATCATCAAAAAGAAATTTGATGAAAAGAAGGTTCCCAACGCTGAAGAAGTATGCGAAATTCAATTGTATCACCTGGCCAGCAAGATCAAGAATACTGAGATCAATCCGGAAGTAAACCACTATCTGCCTGCTATATATGATGTTCTGGAAGGATTAGATCGCGAAGAACTCATTAAAAAACTTGTTTCTGTTGAATTTACCCGATTCTTCGACTATTACAAACGCGCTAAAGACCTTAATGTAGACATGAACAGAAGGGAAGAAATTTCCAGCAATGGTGATGTGCGTTATTTTATAAATATCGGTGAAAAAGACGGGTACGACTGGCGCACTTTAAAAGATTTCTTGAGAGATGTAATGGAATTAGGCAGAGACGACATCTACAAGGTAGATGTAAAAGACAGTTTCTCTTTCTTTAATACCGATGCAGCTCATAGTGAAGCTATTTTAGATATGTTCTCACAGTTTAAACTGGATGGGCGTTATATTAATGTTGAAGTATCAAAAAACACCAAAGACAGAAGACGTAAAGATAAGCCAAGAAGAAAAAAAGGTGGTGATTCTAAAAATTCATTTAAACGTAAACGCAGAAAATAAATCTAGTCGTTAATGTTAAATTAAAAATGCGCTTTAAGGCGCATTTTTTCGTTTTGTTTACTACTTTTAGGGCCTATTCAATTTTCACACATAAGGTCCTTGTAAATTTTGAATACCATAAATATCAGCAATTCAAAAACCTAAGCTCTGACAAACAAAGGAGCACATAAAATTAAATACATGAAAAAAAGCTTGTTCTTTTTATTTACCGCTTTTATCAGCTTGATGTCTTTTGCCCAGGAAAGAGACGATTCGGTAAAAGGTATTGTGGTAAATGCTCAAACTGACTTGCCAATGGATAATGTTCATGTACTAAATCTGAACCAAGTACTCGGTACCATTACCAACGAAGAAGGGGATTTCGAAATTGCTGCCAAAGTAAATGACACCTTGTATTTTTCTTTTATCGGTTACAAATCATTTTCAGTTAGGGTCACCAATGACATGCTGAAATTTCAAAACACCAAGGTCAGCCTCACCGAAATGGCCTATGCACTGGAAGATGTGGTTGTCAGACCCTTCCAACTTACAGGATACCTGGAAATAGACTCCAAGAACATTCCGATAAGCAATGCTCCAAGATATAGTATCTCGGGACTCAATATTGGTTATGAAGGAGGAAAAAGCAGTACTACCGGCGTAACCAGCGTTTTAGGGGCTTTATTTAACCCTGCGGATTTCCTCCATAAGCTGTTTGGAAAAAAACCAAAACAAATGCGGAAACTCCGCCAAATGCAGGAAAACGATGAAATCAGAAATTTACTCGCTTCAAAGTTTGACAGGGAGACTCTGGCTGCTTTGCTACAAGTAAACACTAATGAAATTGATGATATTTTACGTTACTGCAATTATTCCGACGATTTTATTAAAAGTGCCAACGACCTGCAAATACTGGATGCAGTCAGTGCATGCTATGAAGAATATAAAGTTCTTAACAGGAAAAACAAGTAAACTACCTCGGTGCAAGCACACGAGGCATTGGTCGGAAACAAATTTTAATTTCTAGGCAAGCCCTATGAAATTCCGTCAGGACTATTTCACAAGGGCAAGCCTCGGGGTATTATACCCTTTGGCGGTGCCAATAAAGTATTATTCCCTGGAATGTAATGCGATACGGTTGCCTTCTGTATCTATAAATACTCCCATATAACCTATATCCTCTTTGATAAGGGTTTTCGGCTGAAGTACTTTACCTCCGGCCCGTTCAATTTTATCAATATGGTACTGGACATCCTCAGAAGAAAAATACAATAAAGGCCCCAGCGAATCACTGGGTTGATACCAGTCTTTGTGCAACACTAAAGATCCTGCAGCCCCCGGTTTTCCTTCCGCCCAGGGGAACCATCCCATTTTCAATTCATTAAAGTCTTCTAAATGTATTTTTATATCGAATACCGATTCATAAAACTTCCTGGCCCTGTCCATATCTGTAACAGGGATTTCAAACCAGCCCACCATATTATGTTCCATTACGAAATGAATTTATTGCTTTTCCAATACTCTTTTCAACTTACCAAGGCCTTCTTCAAAATCCTTCCCTACGGTTTTGTCCATATTCATAAACAACATAAAAATGCTCATCGGAAACTTATTCTCACCCTGAAACCCCCATGTTACCTTCGTTATATTCTCTGTTACCTCCGAAACCTTGATATAAGCATCAGAAACAGATTTCCAAGGTTTTAAAAAACGCAGTTGGGTTTCTACAACTTTATTTTTCACAATATTTGTTATTTCCTGTTCACCTTCACCAACCTCTTTATTTCCTTTCCATTTGGAAACAAAACCCACCATTCCGTCTGTCCCTACAAAATCCTTTTGCATTTCCGGATCTTTGGCTTCCCACGGAGACCACCGGCTTTGATTTTTAACATACTTTAAATAATCAAATACTTCCGGTAAGGGTTTATCGATCGTGATATGCCTGCTTACATGATAATTTTTCGGAGCAATGATCGTCAACAACAGAACAACACCTATAATAGCTATAATGATATATATAATAATCGTCATAACAGTAATGATTGGTTACACCTTTAAATTTACTAAAAAATTTATTGTGAATATATTTAATCAGCTGATTTCATAAAAGCGCTGCAATATGTCATCAATGCTCCTGATTGATTTTTTAGACCAATCTACTCTCTTCTCAAGCACCTCTTCATGAGTTAATTTCCATTCTATATCCGATTTCCTGAGCTTGGTTGTAACATGCTCTAAAATAATAGCTGCAGAAACTGATATATTTAAACTTTCGGTAAATCCGGCCATTGGTATTTTTAAAAAACCATCTGCATTCTTAATAATCTCCTCCGAAAGTCCATTCAGTTCTGTCCCGAAAAAGAAAGCTGACTGCTGTGTTATATCAAATTCATCAAGATAGCAGGAATCATCATGGGGTGTGGTTGCTATAATTTTATACCCGTTGGCCTTAAGGGTTTTCATGCATTCAGCGGTACTCGAATAACGATGTATATCTACCCATTTTTGCGCTCCCATAGCTATTTTACTATCTAAACGCTTCCCGAACTTTTCTTCAATCAGGTGGGCGTCCTGAATGCCGAATACATCACAACTTCTAATCACGGCACTGGCATTATGCATCTGATATACATCTTCAGTCGCAATGGTAAAATGACGGGTTCTTCTCGATAAAACGTCCATAAATTTGGTTTTGCGTTCTTCAGTCAAAAATCCCTCCAGGTACTCCAATAATTTTAAGTCGGCCATTTATTTGTTTTTTATGGCAATTTAAAACATCTTTATAATTTACGAGTAATCAGGAATCATGAATAACACAAAAGAGAAACTGGTGGTTTTAACCGGAGCCGGGATAAGTGCAGAAAGCGGAATCAATACATTCAGAGATGCCAACGGACTATGGGAAGGACACGATATCATGGAAGTTGCTTCTCCTTTGGGCTGGAAAAACAATCCTGAACTGGTTTTGGATTTTTATAACAAAAGAAGAAGTCAGCTTTTTGAAGTTAAACCAAACCCTGCACATATAGCTTTAGCTAAACTGGAAAATGATTTCGACATCTCTGTCATAACCCAAAATGTAGATGACCTGCATGAAAGAGCCGGGTCTACTAATGTGATCCACCTACACGGCGAATTATTAAAAGCCCGCAGTTCTTTTGATGAAGACCTGGTCTATGACTGGAAAAAAGATATTTGTTTGGGTGATCTCTGCGAACATAATTCTCAGCTACGTCCACACATAGTCTGGTTTGGAGAAGCAGTTCCCATGATGGAACCGGCCATAGAAAAAGTTACTGAAGCCGGTATCATAATGGTTATTGGTACTTCGATGCAAGTATATCCTGCCGCAAGTTTGATTCATTATAAAAAAGTAACAGCGCCTGTTTATTTCATTGATCCAAAACCAAATATCTCGGAATCTGAAATTCCAAACCTGGAAATTATCACCGACAAAGCTTCTACCGGAGTGCCCAAAGCTATTTCATTGTTGCTTCATAAGTAGCTTGTTCAGACTTTGCCCAGTTTACGACCTTATCTATCTGTACTTGAGAAAGCTTTGCTTCTTTGTGTATCCATAAATAAGACTCCAAAGGCATTTTGTGTTCTTTAACCTCTTCTGCGATCTCTTCCATCTTATGGGCCTTCTTTTTATTGTTATAAGTTTCCCATATTGAAAAATCCAGGTGTCCTTTCCCATGCTTCACATGATCCGAGATCCAATAGGAAACAGGAGCTACATTAGCATACCAAGGATATTTGGTGTTGCCGGAGTGGCAATCATAACACGATGTCTTCAGTATTTCAGCTATTTCCTGTGATGGGGTTGTTGCAACTATGAGGTCCGTTACAGGAATTTCTCCTGATTGGTTTTTATCAGGTGGAAAAAACTGCATTATCACCAACACAAGTAAAAGTCCTATCAAGATTTTCTTTATAATTTTCATCTTTTTATTTTTACTTCTTTAAATGTAGTAAAAATGAAGACCGGTTTATTTAAAAAACTACAATATGTAAAAGCTTATCGGGAAAATAGACAAGAAGTTGCAACATATGTACTCAACAACCCTGGGTTATTTAACGATCTCCTTCACTATTGTTTTGATCCTGACCCTGAAATTTCATATAAGTCGTGTTGGATATTAGAGTTTGTATGCAAAGAAAAACTGGATTGGCTACTGCCTTCTCTCGATTATTTCATAGAAAATATAAGATCTTTAAAACACGACTCAGCTATAAGGCCTTGTGCTAAAATATGCGAATTGCTCTGTGAGGCATATTTTAAAAAGAAGCCTTCAAAAACAAAAAGATCTCTGAGGGCAACACATCTTGAACAATTATCAGAAATTAATTTCGATTGGCTTATCAACGATGAAAAAGTCGCAACAAAAGCCTACGCCATGCATTCATTGTTCTTATTGGGAAAAAAAATCGATTGGATACACCCGGAACTAAAAAAGGTTTTAGAACAAAATTTTTCAGTCCATTCAGCAGCATACAAAGCAAGGGCCCGCCATATACTGGATAAGTTATAAAATGAACTTTGTTTTAAAACATACAACATTACAGTTGATCTTTAAATAATTAGGGAATCTACAACACATCCGGCTAGCATATTTTAACTATAAACTTTACCTTTGCCTTTTATTATAAACCATCGCAATGCAACTAACATCATTAAACGCCATTTCGCCTATAGATGGGCGCTACAGAGATAAATCACAAGCTTTATCTGCTTATTTTTCAGAAGAAGCACTTATTAAATACAGGGTTTTAGTAGAAATAGAATACTTCATTGCTCTTTGTGAGCTGCCATTACCTCAACTAGAAAGCTTCAACAAAACTCTATACAAAGACCTAAAAGCAATCTATGAGAATTTTTCATCAGATGACGCATTGACTGTTAAGGAGATTGAAAAAACGACCAACCACGATGTAAAAGCTGTTGAGTACTTCATTAAAAAGAAATTTGATGAACTTAACATATCAGCATATAAAGAATTTATTCATTTTGGTTTAACCTCTCAGGATATCAATAATACAGCGATTCCTCTTTCTATAAAAGATGCTTTAATTCAGGTGTATATGCCTTGCCTAAAGCTTCTTATTGACAAGTTAGGTGAAATGGCCACGACCTGGGCAGAGATTCCAATGCTGGCGAGAACTCACGGGCAACCGGCTTCTCCTACCCGGTTAGGGAAAGAATTACAGGTATTTGTCGCCCGTATCGAAGAGCAATTACGTTTGTTACGCTATTCTCCTGATGCAGCCAAATTTGGCGGGGCTACGGGTAATTTTAATGCACATCATATTGCGTATCCTCAAATAGACTGGCAGGCATTCGGCAAGCATTTTGTAGAAGAAACTTTAGGGCTGCATTATTCTTTCCCAACCACACAAATTGAACACTACGACCATTTAGCCAGTATTTTTGACAGTCTTAAAAGAATCAATACTATTGTAATTGATTTGGACAGGGATATCTGGACATACATATCTATGGATTACTTTAAACAAAAAATAAAAGCCGGGGAAGTTGGATCGTCAGCTATGCCGCATAAAGTAAATCCTATTGATTTTGAAAATTCGGAAGGAAACCTTGGAATCGCCAATGCTATTTTAGAACACTTATCAGTGAAACTTCCTGTATCTAGGCTTCAAAGAGACTTAACAGACAGTACTGTTTTACGTAATGTCGGAGTTCCTGTTGCGCATACCATTATCGGGTTCAATGCCACGTTGAAAGGATTGAGCAAACTATTGCTTAATGAAACAAAAATCGAGCATGACCTTGAAGAAAACTGGGCTGTAGTGGCGGAAGCTATTCAGACTATTTTAAGGCGTGAGGGTTATCCGAACCCCTATGAAGCTTTGAAAGGACTTACCCGGACCAATGAAAAGATTACTCAAAACAGTATCGCTGCCTTTATAGATACACTAGATGTTTCTGATATTATAAAAACAGAGTTAAAGAAAATCAGTCCAAGTAATTATACAGGGATTTAATTCCCTAATAAAGTCTTATTACAAAAAATCCTGCTTCATAATGAGGCAGGATTTTTTTGTAATCTTGATTGATGAATTCAATTATCTTACTTCGCTTCGGAAAATATCTTTCCGATGCTTCCCAACTGACTTTGGTTAAGCGTTCCTTTTTGAACAACCTCGACAAGCTGTCCGACATTTTCTATATTCATATTATCTCCCAAGATACGCAATAAAGCAAATCCCTTAGAATCATCAGAACCATAAAGAATCACTTCATCTATTGCATCATCTTCTCCAAGAAATTTCACAACGCCACGGGCTTTTCCCGTATTAAATCGCATGAGTTCCTGATAAGAGTCGTCCGACAATATCTTTTTTATTTTTTCCTTCTCCTCTTTATATAGCCCTTGATTGTTTTCATCTAATTTTAATGCCAGAACATTCAGCTTCCTGATAGAATGCAGGGTCTCTTTCTGTTTGCTCGTAAGCTCTTCTTCTGCCACACTCAAAACATTGGATGACACATCAAAAGTTATAAATTCCGGATTATTAGACCCGTCAACAAAATACTGCTGTAAGCTCTGCCCGTTATCACACGAAGCCATCACAACTCCTATAGTTGCTATTACAATATATTTATATACCGTTTTCATTTTACAATGGGTTAAACCCGCAATTGAGGTATTGCGGGATTCATATTTATTTTACTATTGCCCTGCCTTATTTAATTCAGACGGCAGGTTCATATTACTGGTTAAAGTGCTGATCTTGTTCAGGTCAATATTTCCGGTTAGTGTCAATAAAACCGTTTCTATCTTACCTCCGTTTATATCTACATCTTTAATTCCGTTTACAAACATGAGCAATTCGCTTACATGATCGTCATCTTTTCCGGGTTTTATATAAAACTTTACGTTTGTATCATCATCCTTTACACGCATCAACTCTTCTAAAGAAGAACTCGACAGGTACTTGTCTACCGTTGCTTTCATTTCAGCAGCTACCTTCGGATTTTCGGTGGCAAAAACCTTTAAGCTGGTAAGACTTTTAGTCAAACTCATAAACTCCTGTGCATCAGCATCATTAGTTTCAATTCGGGAAAAAAGCTCAAATGCCTTTTTGTTGATCACTACCGTTTTTACACTCTCCAAACTTTCAAACTTATCAAACGCCGATTGAGAAAATCCTGCTAAAGGCAACATAGCTATCACTAATATTAATGCTATTTTTTTCATGGTTCTAAATAATTAATTGTTCTTTAAAATTTTATTTTTCGTTTGTTCAAACTCTTTTAAGCGACTCATCTCTTCTATCCCTATATTCAGGTTCGCTGATAAATACTCAAGAGCTTTTTGAGTTTCCTGAAAAGCTATTTCAGGGTCATTATAAGTACCTAAATTATTAGGCTGAAATGGATTTGACATCCAGACACTTGCAACAACTGCTACCATAGCTGCAACAGAAATCCACGCTAAATATCTCTTTTTTCCGGGTTTTAGTGAAACTGTTTTGCCATAGCTTTCTTGCTGTGCCGATGAAAAGTATACGAACATAGGCTGATATTCTTGCAAATGAGGCGCCAGATCTGTTTGCGAAAAATAATCTCTCAACTCTTGTTCTTCTGCCATAGATGTTTCTGCGGCAAAATACTTTTCGATTAATACTTCTATTCTTTTAACTAACTCCATAGTTGTGTTTTTTTATCAGTTGTTCACGAACGGCCTTCCTGGCCCTGGACAAAGTGACCCTTACGGCTGTCTGGTTCATTTCCAGCATTTCGGCTATTTCATTATAATCGTACTGCTCTACATCTCTCAATTGCAATACCATTCGTTGCTGTTCCGGCAATGTATTCATTATCCTGGTCATCCATTGCAAACTATCTGCTACTTCAATTTTCTTGTGCAACGATACATTTTCATCTGTATAATTACTATGAACCAATTTTAGATTGTTTGCCTGTTTTGATTTTAACCTGTCTAAACAATAATTCTTCGTCATCGTCATGGCAAAAGCTTCTACGCTCTTACATTCCTTTAGGTTTGTGTTTTTAGACCACAATTTCATTAAAATCTCTTGAGTTGCATCTTCCGCTTCCTCAGTAGATACCAACAATCGTTTTGCTAATCTAAAAAGCTTATCTTTAAAGGGCATCACTATATTCAAAAACTCACTTTGTTTCATTTCAGGTTTGGTTGGCAGCTTTAAATTTACTGCTTTATACAAGGAAGACGAATGATTATAAATTTTGTTACAAAAATTTTAAATTTTCATTAATGTAAGTAAATTTGGCTCACAGAGACAAAAGAAACACACATTTATTTACTAATTATATGAAAAAATCAATTTTAAGCAGGGTTGCTCTAGGCGTTTTATTTTTTAATCTTATTGCCTGTAGTAAGGATGATGGCCCGGGGTCTACACCGGATCCAAACCCTGTTGCATTAGAAAGTGAAATTAATGACTTTGTTTGGTCGGGACTTAACGAAATTTACTTATGGCAACAGGATGTTCCGAACTTAGCGGATAGTAAAAATGATGTTCAAGATGACTATTACGGTTTTTTAAATTCTTATGATACACCAAACAACTTGTTTAATGCCCTTTTATACCAAAAAGGAACTGTAGACAGGTTTAGTTTTTTGGTTGACGATTATATCGAACTTGAAAACTCTTTCGCCGGCATTTATAAATCTAACGGTGTTGATTTCCAATTAAGCAGAATAGGGAATTCAGATGACGTTTTTGGTTTTGTAAGATATATTGTGAACAACTCGGATGCCTCAGCAAAGAATATTGAGCGTGGAGATTTCTTTTTGACCGTTGACGGACAGCAATTAACCGCTCAAAACTATCAGACTCTGCTTTTCGGAAGCAACGATACATACACATTGGGAATGGCTGAAGTAAACAATAGCCAAATTGCTTTAAATGGCGAAACCGTTTCATTAACCAAGACAGAACTCTCTGAAAATCCTATTCTTATAAACAAGGTAATAGAAAGCAACGGGCAAAAAATCGGGTATTTAATGTACAATGGTTTTATTGCTGATTACGATCAAGAGCTGAACAGTGTCTTTGCTGACTTTAAAGCACAGGGGGTCGGTCACCTGGTTCTTGATTTGAGATATAACCCCGGCGGAAGAGTTAGTTCTGCCATATACCTGTCCAGTATGATTACAGGACAGTTTACAGGGAGTGTCTTTTCTAAAGAGGAATGGAATGACAAATACCAAAGCTACTTTGAAAATAATGATCCGGATCGGTTGATAAATAAATTCACAAACAAATTATCCGACAATACAACCATTAACTCGCTTGGACTGCAAACGGTATATATATTAACAACCGGTTCGTCTGCTTCATCAAGTGAGCTGGTTATAAACGGCCTGGATCCATATATTGATGTCAGACATATAGGTGATACTACTACCGGTAAATATACTGCTTCTGTCACTTTGTACGACTCTCCGAATTTTGGGAAATCTAATATTAATCCTGATCACAAATACGCCATCCAACCATTAGTCTTAAAATCGGCAAATGCAAATGGTGTTTCGGATTATTTCGAAGGCTTGCTTCCCGACACTCCTATTAAAGAAAACATAACCGACATGGGGATTTTAGGAGATGAAAACGAACCTTTACTTGCCGAAGCTATTTCTCAAATTACCGGGGTGGCCAATAAAGCAAAAAGATCTGCCCCCCAGATTAAATATATACTTTTGAAGGATGTAAATGATTTTAAACCTTTAGGAAAAGAAATGTATATCGATACTGAACGAATTATTAGAAATTAATCGGAAACCGCTCAAAAGAGCGGTTTTTTTGTATCTTAACTCCCATAAATAACCCAATCTTAAAACAAATGAAGAAGTTATATGCGCTCACATTTACATTTTTATTCCTTTTAAGCTGTGACGATAAAGACGATAATATATTTGTACCCGACAATAACCTGGAAGTACAGGACTTTATATGGAAAGGTCTTAACTTATGGTATTATTGGCAAGATGATGTTAATGATCTGGCCGACAATCGGTTTTCTTCAAACCAGGAGTATGCATCATACTTAGATAATTATTCAAATCCAGGCTCATTATTTGATGCCCTGATTCACCAAGATGACCGGTTTAGCTACATAACAGACGATTACAATGACCTCCTGAATTCGCAACAAGGTGTTTTCAAAACCAATGGTGTAGAGTACGGACTGAGCTATAAAAATAATTCTTCCAATGAGATTTTCGGTTACGTTTGGTATATTTTACCCGGGACTGATGCCGAAGGGAAAAATATCATGCGAGGTGATATCTTTACCGGTGTTAATGGCCAACCCTTAACCGATACGAATTATATTGATTTACTCTTTGGCACTAATGACACTTACACGCTAAACATGGCCGATTACGATAGCGGTAATTTTACATCCAACGGGATCGATATTACCCTGACCAAGAGTGATCATTATACAGAAAATCCGATTTATATCTCAAAGACCATTACTTTAGATAATCAAAAAATAGGGTATTTAATGTACAATAGTTTTACAGCTCAATTTGACGACGAACTTAATGCTACATTCGGACAATTCAAATCAGACGGAATAACCGCCCTGGTGCTGGATTTAAGATATAATCCCGGCGGTTCTGTAAACTCTTCAGCCAACCTGGCCAGCATGATCAGTACCCAATCGGAAGATAAACTGTTTATAAGACTGAGATATAACGGCAAGCTGCAAGAAATTTTCGGAAGTAACAGAACTGATTATCATTTCAGGAATACTTTAGACGGTAACGTTATTAACAGCTTAAACCTAAACCGGGTATATGTTCTCACAACCGACAGAACGGCTTCTGCCAGCGAGTTAATCATCAATGGCCTGGATCCATACATTCAAGTCATACAGATAGGAACAACAACAGTTGGAAAAAATGAAGCTTCCGTAGCTTTATTTGACTCTGACAGTTATCAATATGACGATGACTCATTAAACCCGAACCATACATGGGGAATGCAACCTATAATTTCCAGAAATGAAAACTCCGTCGGATTCTCAGATTATACCGATGGTTTTGATCCTGAAATAAAGTTAATGGAAGATATCGAGAATATGGGAATACTGGGAGATATCAATGAGCCTTTTTTGGCAAGGGCTCTTCAGGAGATTACAGGAGCCGCAGCTAAACCCTCCCCGAGAACAGGTAGTCCCGTTCAAAGTTTCAAAGACTCGAAAGTTATCAGACCGTCCAAAGACAATATGTATATAGAAACCGAAAGATTACAATTTCGATAAAAATAAAAGCCGCTCCGAAAAAGAGCGGCTTTCATCATTTACTACAAAGTAATACTAAAACCTAACCTAACGTTTCTTCCTTTAGTGTTATAACCAAAAATTTCTGTATATCCTTCATTAAGAATGTTATCTACTCCTGCAAATACTTTTACCTTTTCTGATAGCTGATGGTTTACATAAGCATTGAATAAACTAAAAGCCTCTAATGTAACTGCACTGCTTTGAGAAGTATCCGGATTAAAATAACTATCCAACCTGTCTGCATTATACTGATAACTTAACGATACATACGATCTGGGTGTAAAATCGTATCCAATAGATACATTTGCTTTATGTTTAGGGATTTTAAACGGAACATCATCCTTTCTTTCTGTAAAAGCGTAATTGGCTGTAATAGATAATACTTCAACAGGGCTTGCAACCAACTCAACTTCCACTCCCTGAGCAGTCGTTTTATCCGTAACATTGTAATACCCCTGGTTAAAATCATAACCTATAAGATTTTTCTCTTCCCTGTTGAAGTATAAAGCACTAACCCTAAATTGTTGTCCGTATTTAAATTCAATTCCCCCCTCTATGGTTTTGTCTTCTTCCGGCTTTAAATCCGGATTTGGCCCGTAGAATCCAAATAACTGCGATAAAGAAGGAGCTATGAATGAAGTACTATACGACCCGAAAAACTTTATATAATTCTGATCGAACTTAGCTGTAAACGAAGGATTTACATTGTAAGTAAAATGAGTTCCATACTCACTATGAACATTCAACCGTCCGCCTGTATTAATGTTATAACCTCTATCGCTGGCTACAACCATATTCAGGTAAGGATCTACCCTCGTTACACTTTCATTACTATCGAACTCTGTTTTATCATTCACTACATTTACTCCTACTATAGTATGCAAAACATCGGCAAATGTATTCTTGGAATAAGCATCTACAACCATGTTCTCTGACTTAAAGTCAGAAGGAAATGCAGAAATAAACTCTCTGTCATACTTGCTATACGCCCCGTTAATGATTACAGCACCACCGGTATATGATATTCTTGAAGTTAACCCCGTCCTGTACTGTTTGCTGTTATACCAATTATCGGCGTCCAAATTTGCACCTCCGTCATATGCAGATTCAATGTCTGTATAATCGCCGTAGATCCCTAATGAAAACGCATCGCAAAAATCGTAACCAAATTTTGCTTTTATGGCGTATCTCGAAAAAGGATCTTTCACATCTGCTTCCGTATCGGCCGCAGACATACCATCTGTATATTGCTGATTAAAACTTAATAAATAATTAAAATCACCTCCCTTACCGTTTATGGTAACATCATTATGAAAATCAGCAGGATTATAGTTTTGATCGTCTTTAGTCTGATTAGTACCGATACTGGAATTTAGGCTCAAAGCAATAGCCCCTTCTTCTCCTTCTTTCGTTGTAATATTAATCACCACCGTTGCTGCTCCACTACCATAAAGCGTACTTGCCGCACCTTTAATAATTTCTATTGACTCAATAGCTCCCAATGACAACAACCGCAAGTCGTACCCATTGGAGATTTGCGAAGGGTCTGACACCTGAACGCCATCGATCAGCACCAACACCTGACGGTTAGAACCACCCCGTACATACGTATTTAAGTCCTGGCCCGCATTGCTTCTGCTTCCATTAACTTCTATCCCGGCTTTTACATTAATAAGTTCGGAAACCGTTTTTCCCTGATTTTTTTCGATCTCTTCCCGATCGATTTTTATAACTGTCTTCCCTGAATTTTCACGTTTTAATTCAAAACGCGAATCAGAAACAACTACTTCATCCAGCTGTTCTACCTTCTTGTCTTTCTGCTGGGCAATACCATATACACTTAATAAACCAAGTGCACAAACAGAAACAATTCTTTTGTTCATATTAGCAAATACAATAAATAGGGAAAAAGCATGAGAGTCTCATACCCAAACCTTTATCCCGAAAGTTTGACAATAATTAATTAAATTTTGCAGGTCTCCTGACTTACGTCTTGCTGTATACCTTCCCATTCTCCTGTTTCATTTTTTAAAACAGGGTGTCATAAAATGTTGACATGAACAGTGGTTTCAAAGATTTTACAACAAGCATCTACCATATTGCAGACTGAGCTTACAGTTGCGGGAACAGTTTTGGATTTTCACCAAATTCCCTTTTAATCCGCCCTCCCTGATGGAAGTTTGAAACAAAATTCGGTGACAAAGATATGGCTTATTTATAAACCCCCTATTTTACAATCAAATCTTTTTTGTAATTATTTTTAAATACTTTTGATCAAAATTCAAACCGAAAATGATTTACTACATCACTGGAGGGGAACGTTCAGGAAAAAGCTCATACGCTCAAAATCTGGCTCTCAGTCTTACCGATTCTCCCAAATACATTGCCACTTCCCGTATCTGGGATAAAGATCATCAGCAACGCATTGACCGGCATAAAAGTGACAGGGATATGCGCTGGACTTCTGTTGAAGAAGAAAAACACATTTCAAAAGTCATTCAAAAAAATGATGTTGCAGTCGTTGATTGCGTTACTCTTTGGCTCACCAATTTTTATATGGACACCGGGCACGACAGGGACGAAAGCTTAAAGCTTGCAAAAGCGGAATTTGCCAAACTCCTGAATATTGATGCTACTATCATTATTATCTCGAATGAAATTGGAATGGGACTTCATGCTGACACACCTATGGGCAGAAAATTTACAGAGCTCCAGGGCTGGATGAATCAGCATATCGCAAACCATGCCGACAAAGCTACTTTTATGGTTTCCGGCTTACCTCTTATCTTAAAATAAGTACGATATGGAATTCAACATAAAGCCCCTGTCTGATTCTGACCTGCAAGAAAAACTGCGACACAAAATAGATACCAAAACAAAGCCCTTGGGTGCCTTAGGAACCCTCGAAGCTCTGGCTTTTCAAATTGGAAACATTCAAAACACACTGGAACCGGCAATATCAAATCCGACAATCATTGTTTTTGCGGGAGATCATGGTATCGCAAAAGAAGGTATGGTAAACCCATATCCTCAGGAAGTTACCACCCAGATGGTTTATAATTTTATTCAAGGCGGGGCTGCTATTAATATTTTCAGCAACACTCACGGTATAGACCTGAAGATTGTTGATGCAGGAGTTAACCATTCCTTTGAAAACAAACTCCCTCTTATAGATGCTAAAATTGATTTTGGTACTAAAAACTACCGAATAGAACCGGCAATGACAGAAGATCAATGTCTGTCTGCCATTGAAAAAGGAGCAAAACTGGTTGCTACGGCACATGCAAACGGTGTGAATACAATAGGTTTTGGGGAAATGGGGATCGGAAACACCTCTTCTGCTGCCCTGTTGATGACTTATTTTACAAATACGCCTATTGAGGATTGTGTTGGAGCAGGAACAGGATTAAATGATAAAGGGATCGGAAACAAAATAAAAATACTTACTGAGGTATTGAATAAACACTGCCCTAAAAATACTATCGATGCTTTGGCAACCTACGGAGGATTTGAAACTGCAATGATTGTAGGTGGAATATTAAAAGCTGCAGAACTTGAAATGGTTATCCTCATAGACGGCTTTATTGTTACTTCTGCCTTGCTTGTCGCAAAAAAAATAGCTCCCAGTGTTACCGATTATTGCATTTTTGCTCACACTTCGAATGAAAAAGGACATACAAAAATGTTAGCCCATTTAAATGCAAGCCCCTTGCTTCATCTCAACATGCGGCTCGGTGAAGGTACCGGAGCAGCCATAGCCGTTCCTTTATTGAGGGCTTCTGTTGATTTTTTAAACCATATGGCGAGCTTTAAAAGCGCAGGAGTAAGTACAAAAAACGAATAAACATGTTAAAAAGGGAAGTACATATATTTTTAACTGCAATAATGTTCTTTACCAGGATTCCCTGTCCTAAATGGATAGATCACAATCCGGAATATCTTTCTAAAAGTTCAAAATACTTTTCATTCGTCGGAATTATAGTGGGAGGTATCGGTGCCTTTGTTTATTATATTTCTTCATTCGTTCTACCTGACGAAATAGCTGTCATACTTTCTATGGTTGCTACCGTTTATACCACGGGTGCGTTTCATGAAGACGGCTTTGCTGATGTATGCGACGGTCTCGGTGGCGGATGGACGAAGGAAAAAATCATGTTCATTATGAAAGATTCCAGAATAGGAACATATGGCGCCGTTGGACTTGGGATGCTGTTAGCAACAAAATTTTTAGCGTTAACCTATATCTCTCCTGTTTTTATTCCATTAACAATCATTTCCGGTCATAGTTTAAGCCGGTTTGTTGCAACCACCCTGATATACACGCATCCGTATGTTAGGGATGATGAAAGCAGCAAAGCCAAGCCGGCTGCTAAGAACATTGACCTGAAAACAGTAGCCGTCAGTGCTGCATTCGGCATTATCCCTTTGTTTTTCTTCCCTACCCCGTGGGCATTCATGGCAATAATCCCTACATACTTGTCAAAAATCTACCTTGGGCAAAAATTCACGAAATGGCTGGGAGGGCATACAGGCGACTGCGCCGGAGCTGTACAACAATTAGCGGAAGTTGTCTTTTATTTATCCTTACTCATGATATGGAAATTTATTTAATCCGACATACCACACCTAAAATCGACAAGGGTATTTGCTATGGACAAGCAGATATTCCTTTAAATGAAAATTTTGAGAAAGAGCTGCAGAATATCAGAAAACAACTCCCCGAAAACCACAACACATTTAAAGTCTACACCAGCCCCCTGAAACGCTGTGCACTTCTCGCCAAGAGAATAAGTCCGAATGTTATTGAAGATGAAGCGCTAAAGGAATTAAATTTTGGCAATTGGGAATTAAGGAAATGGAATGACATTCCGACAAAAGAGCTTGACCCCTGGATGCGAGATTTTGTAAATGTAAAAGTACCTTATGGAGAATCATACACAGATCTGGCCAAAAGAGTCCATAATCGTTTGACACATTATATCGGTTGCGCCACAGATAATCTGATTATTGTAACCCATGCCGGCCCTATCAGAGCCTTTTTAGCTACGCTCTTGCAGGTTCCGCTGGAAAAATCCTTTCGGATTAAAATTCCTTATGGAAGTGTTGTTCATATAAATAAGACTGAAGATCAGATAAAACTGGTGTCAAAAATCGAATCAGAAAACCTCACTTAAGTACCAATTCAGCAAAGTTATAATTCCCAGACACCTGTTTATCATTCACTTCGACCTGAATTCTTTGCTTGAAAAACGGAGCATTTACGAGTAAAGTGTGATATTCTCCATTTTCACCACAAGCATCAACACCTAAAGATTCAAAGGTATTTATAATCTCCTTATCTATTCTCTTGCCTAAAAAATCGGAACCCAGTTGCTGATTACACGATACTATGATCGCATCAAAACCCGCATCAATCATATCTAATACTAACTCCTTCCGGTCGGCTTCCCACAAAGGTAACACTGCTTCCAAATTGGCTGCACGAGAAACTTTCTCTTCCCAGGCTTTATGCGACTCTATATCGATATCTCCGAAAACTGCATGTGTAATCGGATAGGTTTCAGTTAATATCCGTAAGTGTTCAATATAGTTTCTTTCATAATCACTCCACGAACTATTAAAAAAATGGATCGGCAAGTTTAAAGCGTCTGCCTGGGCCTCTAAAACAGGTTTAGTTATACCATGAGACCGGGACCTGTCTCCGTACTCGTTCATTACATTTAAAAGTACTTTGGGCCGATACCCAAGCTCCATGGCTTTAAAAAAAGCATAACTGCTGTCTTTTCCACCGCTCCAAGAACACATAAAATTCATTTGTATTATTTTTAAAACTCAAAAATAGTTTTAATTCCACTAAGGTTATTCATTTACAAAAAAAATAGCGAAGTTTGACACATAATTATACCGTTATGCGATTTTTAATTTTTGTACTGAGTTGTTCTTTTTGCTTTTTATCCTGCAAGCAGGATAAAAAACCGAATACAAATATACTGTCAGAAACGGCTACAGGAATCCCTAAAACACCAAAATATGCCAAAAGATTTACCGTTACTGATTACGGCAATTATAAAGAAATACTTGTAAACGCTCCCTGGCCCGGCAGCACTAAACAATTTAAATACCTGTTAGTAGAAAAGGGTACGGAAATACCTGACCACGATGATAACACTGTTGTGATCCAAACCCCGATAGAAAAAGTTGTCGTAGTTTCCACAACTAATATTCCGGCTCTGGAATACCTGGAAGTCGAAAATAAGTTAGTCGGATTTCCCACGACAAAGTTCATCTCTTCTAAAAAAACCAGGACGCTCATTGAGCATGGGACAGTAAAAGATCTGGGGAATGATCTGGAAATTAATTTTGAACTTCTTTTAGAGTTAAACCCGGAACTTGTTGTTGGTTTTTCAGTAAACGGAAACAATAAAACCTTAACCCAGATAGAAAGACTGGGAATTCCTGTTGTTTTGGATGGAGCATGGGTTGAAGAACATCCTTTAGGCAGAGCAGAATGGATCAAGTTTATAGCTGCTTTTTTTAACAAAGAAGAAAAAGCCGACAGCATATTTAATAGCATAGAAACCGATTATTTAAAAGCCAAACAAACCGCAGAAACGGTACCACATGTTCCGGTAGTATTTTCTGGCGATATGTTTAAAGACGTGTGGAATGTACCCGGAGGTAACAGCTTTATTGCAAAATATTTAGAAGATGCCAATACAGACTATCTCTGGAAAGAAAATAAGAACACAGGAAGTATTCAGCTCAACTTTGAGAGTGTATTAGATAAGGCACAAAATGCAGAAATGTGGATAGGTGCCGGAAATTACAATAACAAAGCGGAAATGGAAAAAAAGTATCAAGGTTACACTCTTTTTGATGCATACAAAACAAATAATATATATACCTACACAAAAAACAGGGACAATCCAGATGGCCTCATTTATTATGAGTTGGGTCCGCTTAGGCCGGATTTAATATTAAAGGATATTATAAAAATTGCGCACCCTGAGTTATTACCCAATTACGAAACTTATTTTTTTAAACGCTTAGAATAATTGCCTGACACGAAAACATACAACCCGTATTTTATAGCATTAAGCCTTTTATTATTAATCTGTGTTATAATTAATATCAGCTTAGGCTCTGTTTCCGTTCCTCTTAAAGAAATATTCAAAGCATTAACCGGCAACAGTGTAGAAAAGGAATCGTGGAAACACATTATCATCAATTATCGTATCCCAAAAGCTCTGACTGCGGTTTTAGTAGGCAGCGCTCTATCGCTAAGCGGCCTCTTAATGCAGACCTTATTCAGAAACCCATTGGCAGGGCCTTTCGTATTAGGAATCAGTTCCGGAGCAAGTCTGGGTGTTGCCGTCCTGATTATGGGGGCTTCATTTTTTGGTTCTCTTTTTTCAGTCAGCCTGATAGGCAGTTTTGGAATTGCCGTTGCAGCCAGTTTGGGCAGCTTTCTGGTATTATTAGCTGTTTTAGTCGTCGCCAGTAAAATCAGGGACACCATGGCCTTATTGATTATAGGCTTGATGTTTGGAAGTATTACTGCGGCTATGGTTAGTGTGCTGGCTCATTTTAGTAATATGGAAAAACTTCAGCAATACATATTCTGGTCATTCGGAAGCTTAGGCAATTTAAGCTGGGTTCAACTGTCGGTTTTTGCCCTGTTATTCATAACCGGTATTGTACTCTGCATCTTTTCGTTAAAGAACCTGAATTCTTTGTTGCTGGGAGAAAACTATGCACAGAGCCTCGGTATGAATATTAAACGTACGCGTTACATTATTATATTAGCTACCAGCATCCTTGCCGGGAGTGTTACCGCATTTGCCGGACCGATAGCTTTTATCGGACTTGCTGTGCCGCATTTAACAAAGCAGATTTTTAATACTAACAACCATAAAATACTGATGCCGGCCGTAATTTTATATGGTTCTATCATTATGCTTGTCTGCGATACCATCGCACAACTACCAAACACTGAATATTCATTACCAATAAATGCTATTACCTCAATTATAGGTGCCCCGGTAGTTATATGGCTATTGGTCAGAAAGAAAAAAATGGTATTTTAAACTTAAAAACAATTGCTATCGGATCCCTACACAAACATAATGTGCTAAGCGTTACAAACCTTTCAATTGGTTATACCCATAAAGCAAAAGACCTGGTTGTGGCCAGTGACATCAATTTTGAATTAATGTCGGGCGAGCTTATCGGGATTGTGGGTGCAAATGGAGTTGGTAAATCAACCTTGTTGAGAACATTATCAAAAATCCAACCATCGCTCTCCGGAGATGTCAAACTCAAAGGCACTGACATACTCCAGTACAAACCTTTGGAACTTGCTTCGGAGTTAAGCCTGGTACTCACCGAAAAAATCCCATCAAAAAACATAACGGTTCAGGAATTAATAGCATTGGGGAGGCAACCTTATACTAACTGGATAGGTACCCTGGACGAAACAGATATTCATAAAATAAAAGAAGCCATATACCTGGTCAACCTGCAAGACCTGATCGATAAAAAATGTTATGAACTCAGCGACGGCCAACTTCAAAAAGTAATGATCGCCAGAGCGCTTGCACAAGACACCTCGTTGATCATTTTAGACGAACCTACAACACATCTGGACATCTATCACAAAGCTTATATTTTAAAAATTTTAAAAAGAATAGCTTCTGAAACGGGGAAGACAATTTTATTCTCTTCACACGAAATTGACCTGACAATTCAGTTATGTGATAAAATGTTGGTGATGTCTAAAAACAAGACTTCGTTTGGAGAACCTTGTGTACTCATTGAACAAGGAAGTTTTAGCGAACTTTTTCCTAAAGATTTAATAGAATTTGACACAAAAACAGGGAGTTTCAGGGTGCATAGATAAAATCTATTAACATTCGCAAAAAACTAAAAACCAGCACTTTAAATAGTTTTTATTAAAGTTTCTGTTTAAAAAATATTCCTGCCGGTTTATTTGACAATATACTACTTTTTATCAAACTCCAACAACGAATAAACAGGGAAATGATCGGATGGATATTTACAATTTTTTGAGTCGCTGAAAATCGCACTTTTAAGCACTTTTAATCCTGAAATGAAAATAAAATCAATCCTTTTTTTAACCGGCTCGTTAAAGTTAAAACCATTAAACGTTCCCTCCGGCCCAAAAGAATCAACCCCTGCTTCAACATGAGAATCAGTTAAATAATTTGCAAGATATTTTATCCCCTCACGATCATTTTCAAGGTTAAAATCTCCCATTAAAACAACCGGTAAACCTTCTGTATTAACCTCTTTTATTTTCTGTAAAATAAGCTTACAACTCTCCAGTCTGGCAACATCACCGACATGATCAAAATGAGTATTAAAAACCAGGAACCTGTTTCCGGAATTTTGCAGCTGAAAAACAGCATAGGTACATATTCTATTGAGAGCCGCATCCCAGCCTTTAGACGGTACACCGGGAGTTTCGGATAACCAAAATGTTTTGTGATCTATCAATCCGACCCTTTTCTTATTGTAAAAAATAGCTGTATGCTCTCCTCTTTCATCGCCATGATCCCTTCCTATTCCAATAAAAGCATAATCGTTTAAGCCCTTGTCGATTTCTTTTAATTGATTGATTAAACCTTCCTGAGTACCAAAAACGTCCGGTTCATTGAATTTTAACTGAGCTATTAAAAAGTCCTTTCTATCATTCCAGTTATTTACATTATCATCTGGATTATCATATTTAATGTTATATGAGAGAACACTTAACTCCTGACACAGAACATTCTGTCCGGTAATAATCAATAAAATACAGATCAGATTTCTAAACATTTCTTTCTTCTTTAATTTATTCACAAGGTAAAACTTTAATTCGAATGCTCATGTCATTTTTATATTAGTGACAAAGGAACACCGATTACGGTAATGCTAATACATCTGTATGATGTATATTTGACTAAAAGAACGATCAAATGTCAGAAAACCTCCTTCTTATCATTATTGCAATTTTATTTGGTGCTATCGGTGTTTTTTTGGGTGTCTATATCCAAAAGTTGAAATCCAGGTCTGAAGAAAGCACTGCTTCCGAACGGGAAAGTCAATTAAAAAACGCCATCGAAAATCTCCGCGATACCTTAACAGCAGAGAAAGATGCATACAAAGAGCTGCAAAAAGAAAGAGAGAGCCTTTTTATCCGGCTCACCAAAAGGGAGGCTGACTTTGACAACCTTCTGCAGAAAAACAGAGAATACAAAGAAGAAGTAGAGCAGCTTCAGGAAAAATTCACAAAAGATTTTCAGATCCTGGCCAATAAGATACTAGAAGAAAAATCAGAAAAATTTACGGAACAGAACAAAGAAAATATAAAAAACATACTGACCCCCCTACAGGAAAAAATCCAATCATTTGAAAAGCGTGTCGAGGACAGCAATAAAGAGAGCATAACCCGACATTCGGCACTACAGGAACAGCTAAAGAATTTAAAAGAATTGAACCAGCAGATCACCAAAGAAGCCTCTAACCTAACCAAAGCACTCAAAGGAGATACTAAAATGCAGGGGAACTGGGGAGAATTGGTTCTAGAACGGGTATTGGAAAAATCAGGACTGGAAAAAGGTAGCGAATATACAGTTCAAAACAGTTTTGTCACTGAAGAAGGAAAGCGTGTATTACCCGATGTGATCATCAATTTGCCCGACAACAAAAAGATGATTGTCGATTCAAAAGTATCGCTCATTGCCTATGAACGCTTTGTAAATGCTGAAAGCGATGATCTAAAACCCACTCTGCTGAAAGAACATGTGAATTCTATCAGAAAGCATGTTGATCAGTTAAGCGCAAAAAACTATCACGATCTATATAAAATTGAGAGCCCTGATTTTGTTTTGTTATTTATTCCTTTAGAGCCTGCTTTTGCAATTGCCTCACAAGAAGAACCTCAATTATACAACATGGCTTTTGAAAAGAATATTGTTATCGTAACACCGTCAACCCTTCTGGCCACACTTAGAACAATTGACAGTATGTGGCAAAACGATAAGCAGCATAAAAATGCTCTGGACATCGCAACTCAGGCCGGACGGCTTTATGATCAATTTAAAAACCTGTTAGACGACCTGGAAAAAATAGGCAAACAATTACAAACAGTGCAAAATACCTATTCCTCATCCATGACCAAACTGACTGGAAGAGGTAATCTGCTTACCAAGGTTGAGACCCTAAAAAAGCTTGGCGCCAAAGCCAGCAAACAAATTGACCAAAAATGGCTGAACAGGGCCAATCAGGATGAAGAATTAATTGATTAAATTCAAACAATCAGAAAATCAGAACATCTATGAAAAAATTTCTTAAAATATTTTTACTCGCTATCATTATCACCAGCCTGGCTTATTTTGCTTTTGTATATTACGTTCCATACAGTAAAGGCGTACGATCTGGAGAACTCATAAAAATCAGTCACAAAGGGGTGATAGTCAAAACCTGGGAGGGAGAAATCAGTCAAGGTATTTCCGGTGCCCAAATTTTTCAATTTTCAGTAGAAGACAATAACAAAGATGTCTTACAAAAACTTGAAGAATATCAAGGTCACTATGTTAAAGTTACCTACAAAGAGCGTTTTTCTACCTTTTTCTGGCTAGGGGACACAAAATATTTCGTTACAGATGTAAAAAAAGAAGTTTCGCCGCACAAGAACGAATAACATGAACAAAGCATATAAAACAGTATCGGAATCACAGGTTACCATCTCAGAGCTGATGCTTCCTTCTCACACGAACTTCAGTGGAAAAATTCACGGTGGATATATACTCTCACTCCTAGACCAAATAGCATTTGCCTGTGCTTCCAAACACTCTGAGACATATTGTGTTACAGCTTCAGTCGATACGGTCGACTTCCTCCAGCCTATCGAAGTCGGAGAATTGGTTACGATGAAAGCCTCTGTTAATTTTGTAGGTAACACCTCCATTATTATAGGTATTCGTGTTGAAGCTGAAAATATCCGAACAGGAAAAGTAAAACACTGCAACTCCTCATACTTTACCATGGTAGCCAAAGGAGAACATGAAAAAAATATTAAAGTCCCTGGACTCATCCTGCAATCTGAAAACGAACTCAGACGTTTTTTTAAAAGTATCAAGCGAATAGAACTACGTCGTGAACGGAAAGATTATTCAGATCATGTAAAATACAATGCTAAAGACATGCTGCCTGATCTGGACAGGTATAATGTAAAAATCGATATATAAGACGATATTTAAACACATCGTTTATTAAAGCGATATTTGTTTTTATCTGTAATTTAAACGATATTTGATATATGACAAGCGTTATCACAGGAGATATTGTTAATTCAAGGCAATCCAAAGACCCTAAACTTTGGTTGCACCTTTTAAAAAAAGCCCTGACTTTGAGTGCCCGGGAAGACCGATACTGGGAGGTTTTCAGGGGCGACAGCTTTCAGATTGAAATACAAGATTACCACACTTCCTTTATGGTTGCCGTGTATCTGAAATCTGTTATCAGGTCGATAAAAGGGCTGGACGTTCGCCTAGCTATTGGCATAGGAAATAAAGATGAAGAAGCCAAAACAATTTCAGAAGCAACCGGGGAAGCTTTTATTTTTTCCGGTGAACGCTTTGAACGTTTAAAAAAAGACAAAACAAATCTGGCTATTAAAACCATAAACAGTCAGATCGATGAAGAGCTGAACCTTTATTTTAAACTCCTGTTGCTCACAATGGATACCTGGACGGCCAATTCAGCAGAAATTGTAAAAACCACATTAGAGCACCCCACCCGCTCACAGCAAGAACTTGGCGAGCTCATAGGAATCAAGCAAAATACGGTTAGTGAACGACAAAAAAGAGCGAACCTCGATGAAGTGATGGATGTAGACAGAATGTTCCGCAAAAAAATTAATCAACTACAATACCCTTAATAAACATGGAAATCTTATTACGCCTGCTTATTGCCCATCTTATCGGAGATTTTCTGCTGCAACCAAATAAATGGGTAAAAAACAAGGAAAAAAAGAAATTGCGGTCAGGCAAACTTTACATACACGTTCTGATTCATTTTATGCTGAGTTTTATAATGCTTTGGGATGCCAAATTATGGTATATCCCCGTTACTATCGGAATATCCCATTTGATAATCGACAGCGCTAAAGTGGTTTTTCAGAAAAAGAAGAACAAACGCTTCCTCTTTTTTATAGATCAGATACTGCATATTATTGTTATTGCAGCCATCTGTTTTTCCATAAATAGCCTGGAGCTTAATTTTAAACTCAATACCGGCCTCTTACTGATCTTGGCTGCTGTTATTTTTTTAACAAAACCTAGCGCTGTCCTCATTAAAATTCTTATCTCTGTTTACACTCCAAAAACAGAAATGAAAAAAGACGGATCCCTACAAAATGCAGGTACGTATATTGGTATGCTTGAGCGGCTGCTTGTTTTTGTATTTATAGCAACCAATCATTGGGAAGGCGTTGGTTTTTTAATTGCAGCCAAGTCTATTTTCAGGTTCAACGACCTTACGCAATCTAAAGACCGAAAACTTACCGAATACATACTGATCGGAACATTGCTGAGTTTCGGTATTGCCATACTTACAGGTATAATATATCAATATTTCAATTAAAGAGGGCTGCAAAATTGCAGCCCTCTTTAACTCTGTATGTATAATCTTCTTATTTACTTAGATACATCTTTCTACGTTGGTAGATATCGTAGAAATCATCATCTTTCAAGCTATCTATAAACAAGATACTCTCTCCGGTACTCTTCATTTCAGGCCCTAGATTCTTATTCACGTTCGGGAACTTATTAAATGAGAATACAGGTTGCTTAATAGCATAACCTTCTAATTTAGGATTGAAGTCAAAATCAGCAACCTTATTTACTCCAAGCATCACCTTTGTAGCATAGTTCACATAAGGCTCTCCGTAAGCCTTTGCTATAAACGGCACCGTACGCGATGCCCTTGGATTGGCTTCAATGATATACACCTTATCTTCTTTAATCGCAAACTGAATATTGATAAGTCCGACGGTATTCAGGGCTAGTGCGATCTTTTTAGTATGATCTTTTATCTGTTGCATCACAAACTCTCCAAGATTGAACGGAGGAAGTGTTGCATTTGAATCTCCTGAGTGGATTCCACAAGGTTCGATATGCTCCATGATACCGATAATGTATACATTTTCACCGTCACAGATTGCATCTGCTTCCGCTTCAATAGCCCCATCGAGATAATGATCCAGCAACAGCTTGTTGTTAGGTATTTTCCTTAAAAGATCAACTACATGTTCTTCCAGCTCTTCTTTATTAATCACAATCTTCATCCCTTGTCCTCCCAGTACATAAGAAGGCCTTACCAGAATCGGGAAATCCAACTCATCTGCAAGCGCCAGAGCTTCATCGGCATTTTCCGCTACCCCAAATTCCGGGTAAGGAATATTATTTTCCTTAAGTAAAGTTGAGAAACTACCACGATCTTCGGCAAGGTCAAGTGCTTCAAAACTGGTTCCAATAATCTTAATACCATATTTATCAAGCTTCTCAGCAAGTTTCAAAGCCGTTTGCCCACCCAACTGAACGATAACGCCTTCTGGTTTTTCGTGCCTGATAATATCATAAATATGCTCCCAGAATACCGGTTCGAAATATAACTTATCAGCGGTATCAAAATCTGTTGATACCGTTTCAGGGTTACAGTTAATCATAATGGTTTCGTAACCACATTCTGCCGCAGCCAATACACCGTGCACACAACAATAATCAAATTCTATTCCCTGACCAATTCTGTTAGGCCCTGAACCAAGAACAATAATTTTCTTTTTATCAGTAACTACACTTTCATTAGCCACATATGTTTTACCGTCCTTAGTTTCAATTACATCTTCGAAAGTAGAGTAATAATAAGGTGTCTGAGCCTTGAACTCGGCAGCACAGGTATCTACCAGTTTATATACTCTTTTAACTCCTAGCTCTTCTCTTTTCTTATACACCTCACTCTCCCAACATTTTACCATATGGGCTATTTGCCTGTCAGCAAAACCTTTTTGTTTTGCTTCCAACAACAAATCCTTAGGAAGGGATTCAATAGTATTATATGTAGAAATCTTTTTCTCCAGTGCATCCAGTTCTTCAAACTGTTTCAGGAACCACATATCGATCTTAGTGATCTCGTGAATACGGCTCAAGGGAATCCCTAATTGTATGGCATCGTAAATTGCAAATACCCGGTCCCAGCTTGCATTGGTTAACTTCTCTATGATCTGATCGTAATTCTTATACCCTTTTCCATCAGCTCCAAGTCCGTTTCTTTTAATCTCCAAAGATTGCGTTGCCTTATGCAACGCTTCCTGAAACGACCTTCCGATTCCCATTACCTCACCCACAGACTTCATCTGCAAGCCCAGTGTCCTGTCCGACCCCTCAAACTTATCAAAATTCCAGCGAGGTATTTTAACGATCACATAGTCCAGTGTCGGCTCAAATAATGCTGAAGTTGATTTTGTAATTTGGTTATCGAGTTCGTCAAGTGTATAACCTATAGCAAGTTTTGTTGCAATTTTAGCAATGGGGTATCCGGTTGCTTTCGATGCCAATGCAGAAGACCGGGATACACGCGGATTGATCTCAATGGCTATGATTTCTTCTTTCTCATCCGGACTAACAGCAAACTGT
Source organism: Zhouia spongiae (assembly GCF_022760175.1). GTDB lineage: Bacteria > Bacteroidota > Bacteroidia > Flavobacteriales > Flavobacteriaceae > Zhouia > Zhouia spongiae. The sequence goes on along the minus strand of NZ_CP094326.1, from coordinate 2,579,599 downwards.
ACGTTACATCCCCCGGCAAAATCACCTATGCTTCTCATCATTCTGATAGCCATATCCCTCATTCTCTGGAAAGTTCTGTCAGAAAGTGTCATTGCCGGAGCTACCGTTATTGAATCTCCGGTATGAATCCCCATCGGATCCATATTTTCAATGGTACAGATAATAACTACGTTATCATTCTTATCCCTAAGAAGTTCCAGCTCATATTCTTTCCACCCCATCATGGCCTTGTCGATCATCACCTCGTGAATTGGGGAGATCTCTAATCCACGACTCAATAAGCCATCAAAATCTTCTTTTTCATACACAATCGAAGCTCCGGCCCCTCCTAAGGTATAAGAAGCGCGAATAACCAAAGGAAAACCAAACTTCTGCGCGATCTCTTTTCCTTTTAAAAAGGAAGACGCAGTAGCCTGAGGCGCCATAGGCACGTTAATTTTGCCCATAAGTTCGCGAAACTGCTCTCTATCTTCTGTAATATTAATGGCATCTATATCAACCCCTATGATCTCTACTCCAAAATCTTCCCAGATACCTTTTTCGTCAGCTTCAATACAAAGGTTTAATGCTGTCTGACCTCCCATAGTAGGTAATACAGCATCAATATTTGGATGATTTTTAAGAATCTCGATAATCGACTTGGTGGTCAGAGGCTTTAAATAAACATGATCTGCCATCTTAGGATCTGTCATAATCGTAGCAGGATTGCTATTGATCAGAACAGTTTCTATTCCATCTTCCCTAAGCGATCTAAGCGACTGGGATCCGGAATAATCAAACTCACATGCTTGTCCGATTACAATTGGGCCCGAACCGATAATTAAAATACAATTGAGGTCTTTTCTTTTTGGCATTTTCCTGGTGTTGTGTAATTTAAACTAATTCCCTTTATAAGATATAAAAAAAAGGTGTTACTAATAAAAGTAACACCTTCATATTTAATAAAATACTGATATCATTATTTTTTATGTCTTGGTTCAGAAGACACACTTAATTTCTTTCTTCCTTTTGCTCTTCTTTTAGCAAGCACCTTTCTACCGTTAGCAGTTGCCATTCTTTCTCTAAACCCGTGCTTGTTTCTTCTTTTTCTTTTAGATGGTTGAAATGTTCTTTTCATGACTTAATATCTTTTTCTACTTGGTAAATCTATTTTAGTGCCCGCACTTTAATTCCTTGTTCAAAGTGCGGCGCAAAAATACAATAAGTTTTTACTTTGACAAACCTTTTTTCAAAAAAACATTTAAACATTTTCTCTGTCCAAATTTATTAAAACCGAACCTCTTGTTCAAGGTCTCGTAACAACAACTATTATTTTATGCATTTTTTTAAGATAGCTTTAATACCTGCAAATGACTTTTTGGATAATTTTGTTTCTTTTTTCTGAAAAATGACAAAACCCAGAATCGCTCTTGTAATAGGGATTATCTGCATATCCATATTCCCTGTTTTGGTTAAGCTGAGTCTTACCCCCGGTCTAATATCTGCTTTCTACAGAATGGCTATTGCCGGTGCCCTGATACTTCCGTATGCAATCATCAATAAGAAACTTTTTATCCCCAACAAAAAGCTGTTAATTCTCAGTATCGTTTGCGGGGTTTTGTTCGGAGCTGATGTGGCTGTATGGAATATTGCCATTCAACAATCAACAGCAACTCAGGCTTCATTACTTACGAACCTGTCGCCCATCTGGGTTGGAATTTCAAGTTTTTTATTTCTGCCGAATAAACCTTCAAAAAACTTTTGGATCGGGACAGCCGTCTCTCTTATCGGCATGTTCATTCTGGTAGGAATCGACCTGGTTGCCAGTTTTAATTTTGATCTTGCATTTATATTTGGTATCCTGTCCGGTGTGTTTTACTCGATATACTTGCTAATTAGCAAAAAAGTATTATCTGAGATTTCCGTAATTCCTTTCTTAACCACCAGCATATTATCATCTGCCATATTTTTAGGGGGGTTAAGCTATTTAACGAACGAACCTTTCTATGGGTTTTCAAATGCCGGTTGGTTTGTGTTAGCTGTGCAAGGAGTCGTTTGCCAGTTGCTTGCATGGGTAATGGTCAGCTACGCCACTAAACACATGAGAGCTACCAGAGTATCTTTAAGCTTATTAAGTCAGGCGCTTTTAGCCTCTTTACTTGCCTGGATATTCCTGGACGAAACCATCTCTTTTGAAATGATCATTGGCGGTATCATCCTGCTGTTTGGAATTCGCATCACTTTCTACCCGAAAGACATTAGCTTTAAAAACCTGAAAAGAAAGTTTAAAAATGACAACGGTGACTTAAAAAATAATCAATTCGTGTAAACTCTATACAATTAGCAATAATGAAACTATAAAGTTTTTCAAGCCTCATCCTAATTTATTAACTTTGGCCTCCAAAATTACTCAATCAAACATGTATAATAAAAACATCAAATTAGCAATAGCAGGATTAATAGTGGCTTATGCGATATATCAATTTATTGAAGGATATATTGGAAACGGCATATTCCTGATACTTATTTCTCTGGTCTTCGTTTTTCTTTATTTCAGGAACGAGTTTATATTACTTGCCTTTTTAAGAATGCGAAAACAGGATTTTGCCGGCACCAAAAAGTGGCTGGACAAAATAAAAAACCCTGAAACAGCTTTAATTAAGAAACAACAGGGATACTACAATTACCTGAACGGGATCATGGCTTCCCAAACCAATTTAACACAGGCAGAAAAATACTTTAAAAAAGCCCTTAAACTCGGGCTATCCATGAGTTATGATATAGCTATGGCAAAATTAAGTCTGGCGGGGATTGCCATGCAAAAAAGAAGGAAGAGAGAAGCTACCACCTTACTGAATGAGGCTAAAAAACTCGACAAGCAAAATATGCTGGCTGATCAGATAAAAATGATGCAACAACAAATGAAAAAAATATAACGAAACCGCTTTTCAGCGGTTTTTTTTTGGTATTATAACATCGGGGCCCACAATCGGTTAAACGATTCCTTTATCTTCTGAATCCTGGGTCTGCTTCTCCATTCTGTAAGCTCCACCTCCCTGCAATCCTCCAGATCCTTGTTAAATATATCAGTCAACTCCCTGGTGATCTTTTTATCATACACCAGTGCATTGATCTCAAAGTTTATATTAAAGCTTCTATAATCCATATTGGAAGTTCCGACAGTGGCAAAAACATCATCAACAACCATCGTTTTTGCATGTATAAAACCTTTCGTATACATATATACTTTCACTCCAGATTCCAACATCTCTTCTACAAAAGAGAACCCTGCGTATTGTGCTGCCCATGAATCTCCATGCTCCGGCAAAATCAGTTTCACCTCTATCCCGCCGCGCGCAGCAGCAGTGATAGCCGTTTTCACCTCATCATTCGGAATAAAATAGGGAGTGGTTATGTACACATTTTTATCTGCTGTATTTATTGCCGTAAAAATAGCTTCCATTATATTGGCCCAGTCGCTGTCAGGGCCACTGGCTGCAATCTGTACCAAAGAAATGTTTTCAAATGGTACTTTAGGAAAAAAATGATCTTCGATTCGTAAGTCGTCAGAAGTTAAAAAATCCCAGTTCAATAAGAACTGCAACTGAAGAGACCCTACCGCCTCCCCTTCTATCCTTAAATGGGTGTCACGCCAATACCTTCCGGAATGAGGTAAATTAACATACCTGTCTGTTATATTTATCCCCCCCACATAGCCTATCTTTCCGTCAATAACCGCTATTTTCCTGTGATTTCTATAATTGAGCTTGCTTGTAAATTTAGGAAAATACACAGGCATGAACGGATAATAATCTACTCCGGAATCTTTCAATCTTTTATGGGCCGCTCCGGTTAATTTACTTCCGACATAATCATAACTGAGCCTGACCTTTACCCCTTGCCCGGATTTTTCACATAACAGGTCTATCAGCTGCCCTCCAATCACATCATCTTCAATAATATAGTATTCGAGGTGGATCGTATGCTCCGCATTGTTTATATCTTCAAATAACCGTTTGAATTTTTGTTCTCCATTAATAAGCACTTGTACTTTATTATGGATTGTAAGCGGAGAGCGTTCTGAAGCGAACAACAACTTAACCAATCTTATTTTATCTTCTAAAAAATTGTCTTCGATTCGCTGAATAATATCCGAATCTAGGAAAAGAGAATCCTTCCACTCTTTTATCCGTCTCTGATTTAAAACGTTTTTTCTTTTAAATATTTTGCTCTTCCTGTATTCCTGTCCAAAAAGATAATAAAGGATAATCCCCACAAACGGAAAAGCAATCAGCAAGACCAGATACGAAAATGCCTTAGTCGGGTTTATATTGCTCAAAATAATACTTATAGCCGTTACAATAGCTATAATATAATTAAGTCCCAGCAGCAGCTCCCAGGTATTTTCTTTTAAAAATTCAAACACTATTTAGTTTCAGGATAATAACCTTTTTCCGGGATTTCGATCTGATATTTCTTCTTCGAAGCATTATTCAAGAACGAATCTCGCAGCCAGGGATTATGTATTTTTAAGATTTTATAATTGATATCAAATTTTTTGGCAAAATCGGCAAAATCAGTCACAGGAGTATCCACCTCTACTTCATAAGTAGGTATATGCCTGTATAGATGGTCTTCTTCAAAATTAAAACCATAGGCATCAGGATCTGACAATATTTCTTTGATTGCCAGGATTCTAAAAAGATACCTCTTGGTCTCCTCTCCCAGTAAAAGATCGTAATAACCTGAAACTTTCTGACGCCTTAATTGCTTTGTAACCCCTGCCATACCCGCATTGTATGCAGCTGCTGCAAGTGTCCATGAGCCCAGCTTCTCTTTAGCATCCTTAATGTATTCACATGCTACTTCCGTCGATTTTTTCACATGATACCTTTCATCTACATTCTCATTTACTTCCAGACCGTAATCTTTACCCGTACCCTTCATAATTTGCCAAAATCCGGTAGCTCTCGCCGGAGACACCACATTCTGCAATCCGCTTTCAATTACTGCCAGATATTTAAAATCATCCGGTACCCCGTGCTCTTTCAGGATAGGTTCTATAACCGGAAAGTATTTATTAGCCCGTTTTATCAGCAGCAATCCGTTAGATTGCCAATAAGTGTTCACCAACAACTCTCTGTCTAAACGCTCCCAAACATCCGGATCGGACAAAGGCACTTCTTCACCGGCAAAATCTATCTTTTCCGGCAAATCAATAGCATATACATTATAATCTTTTGTTTTCCCTTCATCAATCGCGGCCTGTTTATCAGGTTCAGTTACCTGACCAACTTCCTGTTCTGTTTGTGCTGCATTAATAAACATACTTGCCAATACAACAGCTCCGACACTCATTAAAAAAAACTTAGCGTACTTCATTGTTAACTTTAATATAATTACTTCTTAATAATTGACCTGTTTAAAAGATAAAGATACAAAAGCCTTTTACTCATTTAATATTATTCCCGGTAAATTCTCATTAAACCATTTAAATCTGTTTATAATCATAACATGGGTCGCCCCTTTAACCTCTGTACAGTTTTTAATATACATCCTGGGAAAAACAGCATCCTTCTCGCCGTGAATATGAATAACGTCCGGATCAGGTTCTTCCTGCTTCCAGTTTACAATATTATCTATTGCCCAGTCTAAATAATACTTCTCCCTTACCGATAAATACTCCTGATACAGATCAAGCCTCCTGGTAACCGTTTCGCCGAAAGCATATTTTGCCAGCAATTCAATATTGTTTACCAAACCTGTGGGCAGCAATTTATGCACCTTGGTATACTTGGCAAAAATCATTCGTTTGGGCAATTCGGCCCTGCATTTTACACTGGAAATCACGATAAGCTTTCTAACCGGGATCAGCTTTGCCATTTCCTGTACCAAAATCCCTCCAAAAGAAACCCCTATCAATACGGGGTTATCGTGTTTTACATATTGTAACATGCGTTTGGCATAATCTTTTAAAGGCTCTCCCTTATCCGGTACCATCCATTCAAGAAAACAGCACTCAAACTGCTCTTCGGGGAGTTTGATATGCTTAAATATTGAAGGGCTGGCAGCCATTCCGGGCATGAAATAAACTGGGACCTTTTCTGCTGGCTTAGTCATGTTAATTAGATGTAAAATAGGCTTTTATCTATTTTTTTAGTAATTTTGCACCGACAAAAGTAGCTAATTCTTTTCCAAACCATCAATATTAAGCTTTAACAACAAATGATTAACCCTAATATAAAACAGGCAATCAAACTGTTTAATTACAATGTTTTGTCGTTTATTTTGATAAATAGGTCTAAATCCCTCACATGATGAATGAAGTTTCTATTACCAACAATGATTTTTTACGTCAATTCGAATCTAAAACAGATGGTGTTTTGGCAAAAATCGAGTATGCTCTGCAGGAGAGAAAAATTTTTTTAACAAAGATGGTAATTCCGGAAGAAGTTACCAATGATGAGTTTAAAGACAACTTTATAAAAGCTGTACTTAGCCATATTGATGAGCAAAATTTAAAAGTTGTACCAACAGCACCGGAAATTGCTCGCTTTTTAAGAAAACACAAAGAATATAAAGATCTTCTTCCTGTAGGGATTAGAATTTAAATCAATAAAAAAGGAGCTAATTGAAATTTAGCTCCTTTTTTATTTTGTCTTGACATAATCAGGAAATCACCGGTTCCCCTGAGACAATAAAATCAAATCTCACCAATCCGTCATCATCAATCTTAACCAGTTTTACTTTATGCAACGTATTTACCAACCCGGGATTCCAGGGTGCCTTGACCTTTACATAATTCTCAGTAAAACCGTGGATATACCCCTCTTTATTTTCTCCCTCAAAAAGAACTGTCCTGACAGTCCCTATCTGGCTTTCATAGAAAGCACGACGTTTCTTTACCGACAAGCCCCTTAACATTTTACTGCGTTTGGCCCTTACCTTCGACTCTACAACCCCACTCATGGCCGCAGCCTCAGTATTATCTCTTTCTGAATATGTAAACACATGTAAATATGAAATATCCAGATCGTTTAAGAAGTGATATGTTTCTAAAAAATGTTCATCTGTTTCACCTGGAAACCCTACAATAACATCAACACCTATACATGCATGCGGCATCAGTTCTTTTATTCTACGAACACGATCTGTATAGAGTTCCCGTAAATAGCGGCGTTTCATTTTCTTCAACAGCTCATTGCTTCCGCTTTGCAAAGGAATGTGAAAATGAGGTACAAATGCCCTTGACCCGGATACCACTTCAATTGTTTCATCCTTCAGCAGGTTTGGCTCAATCGAAGAAATACGCAAGCGTTCTATGCCTTCAACTTCATCTAAAGCTTTTACTAATTCTAAAAAAGTATGTTCATGGCGCTTATTACCAAACTCACCTTTACCGTAATCCCCGATATTCACTCCCGTCAATACGATCTCTTTAATATTCTGAGCTGAGATTTCACGTGCATTTTTAAGTACATTTTCCAATGTATCGCTACGCGAAATCCCTCTCGCCAAAGGAATTGTACAATAAGTACATTTATAGTCGCAACCATCCTGAACCTTAAGAAATGCTCTTGTTCTGTCTCCTATTGAATAACTGCCCACATAAAAATCAGCTTCTTCAATCTCACAAGAATGCACTTCACCAAAATCATTCTTAGAAAGATCATTGAGATAATCGGTGATCTTAAATTTTTCGGTAGCTCCTAAAACCAGATCCACTCCGTCTACGTCTGCCAGTTCAGCCGGTTTTAATTGAGCATAACACCCCACAGCAGCAACAAAAGCATCTGCATTTACTTTCTGAGCCTGTTTAACAATACGCTTAAACTGCTTGTCTGCATTTTCGGTTACAGAACAGGTATTTATCACATATATATCTGCTTTCTCATCAAAACTCACCCTATCAAAACCTTCATTTTCAAAACTCCTGGCTATCGTAGAGGTCTCGGAAAAATTTAATTTACAACCTAATGTATAAAATGCCACTTTTTTTCTTTCCATGCCGGACATATATCGGTATCTGATTATATTTACATCATCTTAACTAAAGACGTTCCATTTTGGGAGTGCAAATATACCAACTAATTCTTGTATGATAAAATATAGTCGCAACAGCTTTTTAAACACAATTATATATATATCAATAAGTTGCGTCGCATCAATACTACTTTCATGCAAGCAGGGAACCGGAAAAAAAGAAGACCATCTTGTTTTTCGGTATAACGAACACATGAACATACTCTCATTAGATCCTGCATTTGCACGCGTAAACAGCGATATATGGGCTGTTAACCAGCTTTTCAACGGATTAGTCGAACTAGACGATTCGCTACAGATCATCTCCAGTATTGCCAAGAAGTGGACGATTTCGGATGACGCACTGAAATACACCTTCTCGCTAAAAAAGAACATCTATTTCCATAAGCATCCGTTATTCGGAAAAGACAGCACCCGAAGTGTTACTGCATCGGATTTTGAATATAGTTTCAAAAGGCTCCTGGATCCGAAACTGGCTTCACCGGGAAAATGGGTATTAAACAATGTCGATCATTTTAAAGCTCAGAATGACAGTACTTTTATCATTCAACTAAAACAACCATTCCCTGCTTTTTTAGGCCTGCTGACCACCAAATATTGCTCTGTAGTCCCAAAGGAAGTCATAGAACATCACGGTTCAGGATTCAGAAAAAATCCAATAGGAACAGGCCCGTTCAAGTTTAAACTCTGGGAAGAAAATGTAAAGCTCGTGTTTCGAAAGAATGAACTTTATTTCGAGCAGGATAAAAACGGAAAACAACTCCCCTATTTTGAAGCCGTTGCCATCACATTCTTACCCGACAAACAAAGTGAGTTTTTACAATTTGTACAAGGAAATATAGATTTCCTGAATTATCTGGATGCCTCATATAAAGATGAATTATTAAGTACTACAGGCAAATTACAACCTAAATACAAAGACCAGGTACGGATTGTTACAGCTCCATACCTTAATATCGAATATTTGGGTATTTATATGGACAATAATACAGAAGAAACGAAATCGATCTTAATACGGAAAGCATTAAATTATGGCTTTGACCGTAATAAAATGATCAAATACCTCCGAAACGGAATCGGCACTCCTGCAGAGAACGGGTTTATACCAAAAGGCCTGGAAGGACATAATGAAAAAATCGGGTTCGGATACAATCCCGGCAAAGCCCAGGAACTCATTTCTATATTCAAAGAAACTACCGGCATTGAAAACCCTGAAGTAACAATCACAACCGATGCCAATTATCTGGATATTTGCGAATACATACAGCGGGAGGTTGAAAAAATCGGACTTAAAGTAAACATAGACGTCGTCCCCTCCTCAACATTAAGACAAAGCAAAGCAACCGGAAAACTCGATATCTTCAGAGCCAGCTGGGTAGCAGACTACCCGGATGCAGAAAACTATTTATCATTGTATTACAGTAAAAACTTTGCTCCTAACGGACCCAATTACACCCATTTCTCTAATAAAACCTTTGACAAATGGTATGAACACGCCCTTAGAGAAACCAATGATTCTCTCCGTAACGAGCTGTACAAAAAGATGGACAGCCTGATTATGGACAAAGCTCCTGTTGTTCCTTTATATTACGATGAAGCCATTCGGTTTACCCATAAAAATTTACGCGGACTGAATGCTAATCCTGTAAATATGCTGCATCTAAAAAAAGTATACAAAACAACCCCATAGCACCCGAAAAATCATTTCTGTTATTTTTTTTGTAACTTAATGGTATATAAAGTGATTCCAGAGCAGTCTTATACCATTTCCTTGAAACATCTTAATGGAGGCATTGGAATATTAAATTTCGGTTGTTGAGTGAAATGCTGGTAAAAAACATGTTATGTCCGGGAAATCAAACCACATAGAAAGTCTTACCCTCAAAAATGAAAAAAGGGCATCACCCGGAAAATTAAGCCGATTGGAACGCTATGGAAGTTTACAAAATGAAAAAAGGACTTTTAGCCCTGCCCGAAAAAAACTTTTGATACTCAACCTCAAACAAAACCAGAAAAGAAAAAGAATACAACACAAACGCAATATCTTTATTACAGTTATTGTTTGCTTCATCGCTGTACTCTTATTACTCCTGATAATCTTATAAGCGGCCCCTACTAACCCTTTCTATATTTCTTGGTTTCTTCAAAAATGTGTTCCAAAATAGCCGCTTCCTGATTGTCAAATTCAATATTACGGCGCTTCATCACCACTTTACAGGTTTCAAAAGCTTTCTTAGGGAGATAGGTAGAGAAACCATTTGCACCACCCCAGCTAAAACTCGGAATAAAATTACGCGGGAAACCACTCCCGAAGATATTTGCACTAACCCCCACAACAGTGCCGGTATTAAACATGGTGTTGATACCACATTTGCTATGATCTCCCATTGTCAAACCACAGAATTGAAGTCCAGTTTTAGCAAAACCTTCAGTTTCATAACTCCAGACCCTTACCTGGTCATAATTGTTTTTAAGGTTAGAGGTGTTTGTATCAGCCCCTACATTGCACCATTCCCCCAGAACAGAATTTCCCAAATACCCTTCATGCCCTTTATTCGAATTAGCAAACATAACCGAATTGGTTATTTCCCCGCCTGCCTTACAGTGAGGACCTATAGTAGTAGGGCCATATATTCTTGTTCCCATTTTAAGAACAGCCTCATCTCCTAGTGCCAGTCCACCCCTGATCATGCTTCCTTCCATCACCACCGCATCTTTCCCAATATAAATCGGGCCTGTTAAAGCATTCAGTGTACAAAATTCAACCTGCGCCCCTTCTTCAATAAAAATATTTTCAACACAAATCACATTATTCGTTCCCGAAATCGGAGCACTTTTTCGATCCTTGGTCAACAATTCGAAGTCTGCTTCCAATGCCAACCCGTTTTTACTGAAAATATCCCACGTATGCTGCACCGTAATAACATCGCCTTCATACTCTATGGCTTCATATGATTCCAAATCGACTTCTTCCTGAGTGTCGGAAGTATAAAAAGCAATCACATCATCTTTATAAAAAACGGCCTGATCATACTTAAGATTTTTGATCAATCTCACCAATTCGTCGTTTGGAAGATACGATGCGTTAATAAGTATATTATGCTCCATTTCGACCATAGGATATTTCTCCGAGAGATATTCTTCGGTTATTGTGGTTGTCACATAACCTAAGTGCTTCTCCCATTTTTCACGTATGGTAAGAATCCCTATCCTTATATCAGCTACCGGTCTGGTGTAGGTAAAAGGCAGCAAAGCATTTCTTGCAGGTCCGTCGAATAAAATATAATTCATGCGATTTAGAACTTAGATATCGATTAATATTCAAAAATAAAAAACAAGCATCATTCAAACCTTAGGTAAAAGATACCTTTTTCTTATGAAAACAAAAAACCCCTGAAATCTCAGAGGTTTTTTAACTATATATTGTAATCGCTTATTTCTTGAACTTAGCGTATTTGTTCTTGAACTTATCGATACGACCAGCCGTATCTACCAGTTTAGCCTTCCCTGTGTAGAAAGGGTGAGAAGTTCTGGATATCTCTAATTTGATCAATGGATACTCAACACCATCCACATCGATAGTCTCTTTAGATTCTGCTGTAGACTTAGTAATGAAAAGATCATCGTTAGACATATCTTTGAATGCCACTAATCTATAACTTTCCGGATGTATACCTTTTTTCATCGCCTTAATTTTATTATCGCTTATACGTTTTGTCGAATTTTCAGAGGTGCAAATTTAAGCATATTTTATAAACTAACAACACATTAGCCCAAAAAATCATGTTAAGTTTTATTTTTCGTTGATCGTTGTAACAAATGTACGGAGTTTATTACTAATTTCACAGAATCAATTAATATCACTAAAATGGAAAACACGCAACCTAAAACCGGTAAATTCGCCTTAAAATTCGGGCTAATACAAGGAGCGATCGGCATCGTTTTTAGTCTAATGTTATTTTCGTTAGACATGCATTATGAACAAAACCCTGTGGCAGGTATCATAGGCCTTGTTATAATGGCAGTTATTATTTCTATTGCTATTTATCAATACAAAAAGGCCAACAACAATGTATTAACGCTGTCTCAGGCATTAAAGGTTGGTATTGGAACGGCTCTCATTGCCGGGGTTTTAGGCGTTATCTATCAGTATTTATTGGTAAATGTTATAGACCCTTTATTTATGGATAAATTCGCGGAAGTACAAAGAGCCAAATTGGGTGAAATGGGTAAATTTACAAGTGAAGAAATCGAAAAACAAATCGAAATGAGTAAGGAATGGTTCTGGATAGGATATCCAATCGCCCTTATTATGAGCTTGTTCTTCGGCTTTATATTTTCTTTAATTGGAGGACTTATTATGAAAAAGGCTCCAAGTGAATACTAATTATTATCTTTGATAACTTAATAGACTCAGAGATAACATACATGAATATATCAGTAGTAATACCGCTACTCAACGAATACGAATCACTACAAGAACTACACGATTGGATTGCAAATGTCATGCAGTCCAATCGTTTTTCATATGAGATCATATTTATTGATGATGGGAGTACCGATGATTCCTGGAAAAAAATCATCGAACTTTCCAATGCAAACGAATCGGTTAAGGGGATACGGTTTTTAAAAAATTACGGTAAATCACAAGCATTGCATGCCGGTTTTGAAAAAGCCCGGGGCAATGTTATCATTACCATGGATGCAGATTTACAGGATAACCCGGAAGAAATTCCCGAACTCTACAACCTGATCGTTAAAGAAGGTAACGATCTCGTTTCCGGATGGAAAAAGAAGCGATACGACTCTGTAATCAGTAAAAACCTGCCTTCCAAACTATTCAATTGGGCTGCCCGCAAAACTTCAGGTGTCAGGCTACACGATTTTAATTGCGGCCTGAAAGCCTACAAGAATGAGGTTGTAAAAAACATCGATGTCTATGGTGAGATGCACCGGTATATTCCGGTTTTAGCCAAAAATGCAGGATTCAGAAAAATTGAAGAAAAGATCGTAAAGCACCAGGCCCGAAAATATGGTAAAACCAAATTCGGCATGGAACGTTTTATAAATGGTTTTCTGGACCTCATAACCATATGGTTTATTTCAAAATTCGGGAAGAGACCTATGCACTTCTTTGGTGCACTGGGGGTATTGATGTTTTTCATTGGCTTTCTTTCTGCTGGTTTTATAGGTATCACGAAATTGTATAAACTATACAATAACATGCCCTCTATACTCGTTACCCAAAATCCCTGGTTTTATATATCTTTAACCACCATGATCATTGGTACACAACTTTTTATGGCCGGCTTTCTGGGTGAAATTATCCTAAGAAACAAACGTACAGGCAATGAACGATATAAAATCTCCGAAACCGCTAACACATAGCTGACCGGATTAAAAACTTTTTGAATTATGGATATTTCTAAAGACGAAATCTTAAACAATGCCAGGAAATGGCTAGGTGACTCATTCGATGATGAAACCCGTGTAGAAGTTCAATCGCTTATCGATAGTAATCCGGAAGAATTAAAAGAACGGTTTTACAAAGACCTTGAGTTCGGCACCGGTGGTATGCGTGGTATAATGGGAGTTGGCACCAACCGAATCAATAAATATACTTTAGGTAAAAACACGCAAGGATTATGTAATTACTTAAAAAAATCATATCCGGATTCAGTCCTGAAAGTAGCAATTGCTTATGATTGCCGCCACAATAGTGATACTTTGGCTAAAGTAGTCGCCGATGTATTCGCTGCCAATAGTATAGAAGTATTCCTATTCTCTGAACTCCGTCCGACACCCGAACTTTCATTCGCGGTTAAATACCTGGGATGTCAGTGCGGTATTGTGCTTACCGCTTCACATAATCCTCCGGAATATAACGGATATAAAGTATATTGGACAGATGGCGGACAAATCGTACCTCCGCAGGATGGGGACATCATAGATGAGATTAACTCAATCGATTTTGCCGATATCAACTTTAATTCAAATAAGAGCTTAATCAAATTAATCAATAAAGATGTAGATGAAGCTTTTATCGATGCTTCCCTTGAAAATGGGAGTTTTAATGCCAAAGGAAAAGACCAGTTTAAAATAGTTTTCACCTCACTTCACGGAACCTCCATTACAATTGTTCCTGAAGTTTTGAGACGAGCCGGATTTAATGTACATATTGTTGAGGAACAGGCAATCCCAGACGGAGATTTCCCTACTGTGGTCTCTCCTAATCCGGAAGAACCTGAAGCACTTACTTTAGCCCTGAAAAAAGCTGATGAAATAAATGCCGACATGGTGATCGGTACTGACCCGGATTGTGATCGTTTAGGGGTAGCAGTAAGAGACCTCAATGGAAAAATGATCTTGTTGAACGGAAATCAGACAATGATCATGATGACTAAGTTTTTACTGGATCAGTGGAAAAAGGAAAACAAGATCAAAGGCAATGAATTTATTGCATCTACTATTGTCTCGACCCCTATGATGGACGCCCTGGGAAAAGCATATGGTGTAGAATGCAAGGTAGGACTCACCGGGTTTAAATGGATTGCCAAAATGATTAAAGACTACCCTGAACTTTCCTTTATAGGTGGCGGAGAAGAAAGTTTCGGGTTTATGGTTGGAGACTTTGTAAGAGATAAAGATGCCGTTACTGCCACCCTGCTCGCCTGTGAGATTGCTGCCGAGGCCAAAGCCAGCAACAGTTCTTTCTACAAAGACTTATTGCAGTCTTATGTCGACCATGGTTTTTACAAAGAAAAATTAATTTCACTAACAAAAAAAGGTATCAGCGGAGCAGAAGAAATCAAAAAAATGATGATCGACCTACGTGAAAACCCGGTAAAAGTCATTGATGGCTCTCCCGTGGTTCTCATAGAAGATTATAATTCCTCTACTGCCCGTAATATGATTACCGGAGCTAAAGAAACGATTTCGATCCCTAAATCCAATGTCCTTATTTATTATACGGCTGACGGAACAAAGATCGCAGCCAGACCCAGCGGAACCGAACCTAAAATCAAATTCTATTTTAGTGTAAAAGGAAGGCTGAATGCTGTAGAGGATTTTGAAACCACTCAAAAAGAATTTGACAACAAAATTGACCGCATTATTAAAGAACTGAACTTCAATTAATGGATTATTTTAAAAAAATACTGAGCTTTGCCAGACCCTACAAAAGGTATGCATATTTAAATATTTTCTTTAATATTCTTTATGCACTTTTCAGTACATTGTCTTTTATTGCTTTAATCCCCGTTTTAAAAGTAATTTTCGGCGATAAAAAGGAAGTGTTCACAAAGCCCGTATACGAAGGACTTGGCTCTTTAAAAGCATATACCGAAAGTTATCTTAATTATGAAATTTCCACATTAATAGAAGTGCATGGCGATTTTAAAGTATTAATGATAATGGTTAGTGTCATTATTTCGATTTTCCTTTTAAAGAATGTATCTAATTATTTTGCTATGTTCTATATTACCTTTTTACGTAATGGTGTATTGAAGGACATTAGAAATGCCATGTACAAAAAGGTTGTTGCCCTTCCGCTCTCATTCTATTCTGAGAAAAGAAAGGGAGATACTATTTCTAAAATCAGTGCAGATGTTGAAGAAGTCAGAAACTCATTATTATCTGTATTGGAAATGATCGTAAGAGAACCGTTAACTATACTCTTTTCTTTAATTGCCATGTTTGTTTTTAGCATGAAACTAACCTTGTTTGTTTTTGTGTTTATTCCTATATCGGGGTTTTTAATATCCAAAATAGGAAAGTCACTTAAAAAGAAATCAATAAAGGTACAACAAGAACAGGGCGTTTTTCTTTCTATCCTCGAAGAAACAATGTCCGGACTTAGGATTATAAAGGCTTTCAATTCAGAAGGAGCTTTCGAAAAAAAATTTTCAGACTCAAATCACCGATATTATAGGTTTTCAAATTCGGTATTGAACAGACAAAACCTCGCTTCACCGATGAGTGAGCTTATGGGTATTATCGTCATCGGAATATTGTTAGTGTATGGAGGATATCTTGTTTTTATCGACAACAGTATGGAAGCTAGTTTTTTCCTAGGATATATTATGCTAGCCTACAATATTCTTACACCCGCTAAAGCTATTTCTAAAGCGAGCTACAGCCTTAAGCGTGGTAATGGAGCTGCCGAAAGGATACTCGATCTCCTCAATACGGAAAACCCAATAAAGGACGCCCCGAATGCCATAGCTAAAACCGGTTTTGACAAGAGCATCAACATCGATAATATTTCCTTTAAATACGAGAATGATTATGTTTTAAAGAATTTCTCTGTCGAAATCCCAAAGGGAAAAACGGTGGCACTGGTAGGGCAATCAGGGAGCGGAAAAAGCACCATTGCGAACTTAATTACACGATTTTATGATCTAGAAGAGGGTCGTATCGAAATTGATGGCATTAACATCAAACAAATAACCAAACATTCTTTGCATTCATTGATGGGCGTAGTTTCTCAGGATTCCATCCTGTTTAACGATACTGTTGCCAACAACATCAAACTCGGAAAACCGGATGCCACAGATGAAGAAATATTAGAAGCTGCCAAAATTGCGAATGCTTATGAATTTATCAAGGAACTACCTAATGGTTTTAATACCAATGTTGGAGATGCCGGAGGAAAACTTAGTGGCGGACAAAAACAACGTTTATCAATTGCCCGGGCTGTATTAAAAAACCCTCCGGTCATGATTCTCGATGAAGCAACTTCTGCACTCGATACTGAGAGTGAAAAGCTTGTTCAGAAAGCATTGGAAAATATGATGATGAACAGAACCTCTGTTGTTATCGCCCACAGGTTGTCGACCATTCAAAATGCCGATCAAATCATTGTAATGAAAAAAGGGGAAATTGTAGAACAGGGAACACACAGCGAACTACTTAACCTTAACGGCGACTACAAAAAACTGGTAGACATGCAATCTTTTGAATAAAAAAAAAGGATGTAACCAAAGCTACATCCTAACCAAAATAATGCAATATAATATAGTGGTATTTGGGGTTCAGGTTGTTTATTAACAATACTAAAATATAAAAATTATGTATTTCATCGTAAGAAAGAGCCCCTTTTTCGATGAAATACATGGTTTTCAACAGGTTATCAACAATTGATTCAACATTTTAAACTCTGAAACACTTTTAGAGTCTAAGTAGAAAATAAGGTGATTTTGACAAAAGAAGCTGTTTTTATTGAACAACTTAAAAATAAAAAAACGCAACAACATGCGTTCAGGGACCTTATTACACAAAACAAACAACGCTTATACTGGCATATCCGCCGAATTGTTCTAAATCACGATGATGCCGACGACATCCTTCAAAATACATTTATCAAAGCATTCAGGAGTATCGAAAACTTTAAAGGAGACAGCGCTGTTTATACATGGTTATACCGTATAGCAACTAACGAGTCGATTACCTTTTTAAACAGTAAAGCCAAAAAATTAAATATTACCAATGAAGAATTGCAGGATTCAATAGTAAACAATTTGGAAGCCGACATACATTTTGATGGTGGCGAGATTGAACTCAGGCTACAAAAGGCCATTGCCACACTGCCTGAAAAACAGCGCCTTGTTTTTAACATGAAATATTTTGACAGTTTGAAGTACGATGACATCTCTGAAATTTTAGGAACTTCGGTAGGGGCCCTGAAAGCATCTTACCATCATGCCGTAAAGAAAATTGAAGAATTTTTAACCAATGATTAAACTTTTTAAAAAATAGAAGGTCAAACAAACGTGTTGAGAAAGAACTATTTACATAAAGACAACAGCTTTAAAGTCCCCGAAGGTTATTTTGACAACCTTGAGGATGCTATTTTAACCGGCATGTCATTCCGGGATGGTTATATCCCTTCAACAAACAATTTCAAAGTGCCTGACGGCTTTTTCGACAACATGGAAGATCGTATCGAAATACAGTTACGATCAGGCAACAGCGTTATTTCTCTATACCGAAAAAACAAGAAACGTTTGGTAACAGTAGCCGGTATTGCTGCTGTTTTTATTTTAATGGTAAGCATCATTAAACCTTTTATGTTTAAAAACAATATTGACAATATACCTGCTACCGAAGTAGAAGATTATATCAACTCCAATTATACCAGTTTGTTCAGTTTGGATTTTGAAGATTATTTTTCATCTGAAGATGAAATTGAGCAATTTCAGATACTTAACAACAATGCTATAACTGAAGAGGAATTAATTGAATACATTAACGAAAATATAGATCCTTACGAGGAACTAACCATAATTGAATAAAATGAAAAAATTAATTACATTATACATACTATGCTTATTCGTCCCTGTTCTTCAGGCACAAGAAAGTAAACATGAAAAAATAAAAGCACTCAAGGTAGCCTTTATCACAGAAAAACTGGCACTCACTACTGAAGAAGCTGAAAGTTTCTGGCCTATTTACAACTCATATGACGATACCATGCATAAATTGAAGTATGAAGAAATGGGCAAAATAAAAAGAACGTTAAAAGAAACCCCTTTGGAAAGTTTATCAGAAACCAGGGCTAAAAAAATGTATCAGGAATGGCTGTCATTAGAAAACCATATGTGCTCCAACAGGAGAAATATGCTCACGCAGCTCGAAGCTGTTTTACCATACAGCAAAATCATGATGCTCCAAAGGGCAGAATGGGAGTTTCATCGAAAACTGATAGACCAGTTAAGGAATGAAAAAAGAAAAGGAAAAGAGAGAAAAAAATAAACGGTTGACGAAAATAGATTTCAGAGACAACCTCCTCATTCTCTAAATGCCAATTTTGCTATTCTGTTATTTCCGGCTGCATAAGCAATGGAGTCATTTAAAAATCGAAGCGTATAAAAAGCCTCATCAGAAAGATGCTTCCAAGTCCTGCCTCCATCTTTACTATAATCGACCCCTTTAAAGCCTACTGTCACAATTTCTTTGGCTTGTCCTCCAGGAACATACTGCACACATGACCTATACCCCGGAGATTGCCCGTTTGCCACTAATTGCCATGTTTTTCCTCCATCAACGGTGACAGCCTTATTGGCTACAGAATCACCAGGATTTTTATAATCTCCTCCTATGACAATTCCATTATCCTCATCATAAAAATCGACAGAATATATTCCTTTGGTCTCTCCCGTCACAATGGGCGTATCAAATACTTCCCATGTTTCTCCTTTATCAGGAGAAAAGAAAACCCTGCTCTGCATCCCTCCGGTAACCATCCAAGTTTTATCACCTATAACCTTTATATTCGTATCACTGGCAGCAAAAGCAGCTTCCCCTTCTGCTGTTTCCGGCAACACATCACAAGATAACTTTTTCCATGTCTTTCCCCCGTCACGGGTTATGATTACTGAAATACAACTTTCAGTTGGGTCGCCCATAGCGATTCCCTCCAGATCATTCCAAAAGGTCATACTATCATAAAACACTTTTTCATGTTCCTCTTTATAAACCAAATCCAATTGCCCGTTATCTCCCGTCTTTACCAAAATCGCAGGATTGGCTGTTGACAGCATATAAAAATCGGTTGAAGTACTCGCTACAGCCCTGAATTCAATATCAAGCGAGTCATAATCCACCGTAGAGGTCCTCACCGTCTTCGAGTCTGTATTATAGATTCCATAAATATTTTTGGATCCCGCAAAAGCCAAATTCCCTTGCATTACGGTAATTGCACGAATGCTCACCTCCCCGTCGTATATTTCTACAATGTCAACCTCAGCAATATCCTTTGGCACATATTCCTCAACTTTCTCTGTTACTTCCGCTGCTTCTCTTACTTCTTCCCTGACCACTTCCTTATCTTTTTGCTTTTCTTTACAAGAAACTGCCAGTACAAGCAATACGAATGGTACTAATATGTGTTTTTTCATCTGTTTGATATTTAGATTTATGAACATGAAGTCGCAATTTCTTCACTTTTGGTAATTCACAAAAAAACAAATCATGGACCGAAAGTGTACAATGATGATTTTTTACGCGCATACCGCAAATGAGTTTTAATCAAAAATAATACATTCAACCTAAAACCCTACCTTTGTCCCGCAATTTAATATGTATGAGATTACACAGAAATTTAGTTTTTGCGGTGATTGATGGTCTCCATCTCATTTTTAACGAGAATGAATATGCCGACAAAGTAGTTGAAAAACTCTTAAAAAGAGATAAACGCTGGGGTGCCAGAGATCGCGGTTTTATAGCGGAAACTGTATACGATATCGTTCGATGGAAACGTTTATACGCAGAAATAGCAGAGGTTAAGGAACCTTTTAACAGAGAAAACCTTTGGCGTATTTTTGCTGTCTGGGCTGTTTTAAGGGGATACAAACTCCCTGACTGGAAACAATTGGAAGGCACGCCGATAAGGCGTATCAAGGGACGCTTTGATGAACTTTCAAAAAACAGGGTCTACCGTGAATCTATCCCCGACTGGCTGGATAAACTCGGTGGGAAAGAACTGGGAACCGAGATATGGACAAATGAGCTTGCTGCACTCAATGCACAGGCCGATGTTATACTCAGGGTAAATACCCTAAAAACCACGAAAGAAAAACTACAAGGGCTCTTATTCGACAATAATATAGACACAGCGTTCATAAAGGGATATCCCGATGCATTGAAACTGAAGGAACGTACGAATGTTTTTACAACCGAAGCCTTTAAAAATGGATACTTTGAAGTTCAGGATGCTTCTTCGCAATTAGTTGGCAGCTATCTGGATGTAGCACCCGGAATGCGTGTTGCCGACGCTTGTGCCGGAGCCGGCGGCAAGTCGCTCCATTTAGCTGCCCTTATGGAAAATAAAGGGCAGGTAATCTCTATGGACATCTACGGCAATAAACTAAAAGAGCTGAAACGAAGAGCCAAACGGAATGGTGCCCACAATATCGAAACAAGAGAGATCGACTCTACCAAAGTGATTAAAAAATTACACGGTAAAATGGATCGGGTACTAATCGATGCCCCTTGTAGCGGATTGGGGGTTTTACGCAGAAACCCGGACGCCAAGTGGAAGTTACAACCTGAATTTCTGGAAGAGATAAAACAAACGCAGCAGCAAATTCTGCAAGATTATTCCAGGATGGTAAAGCCGGGCGGTAAAATGGTCTATGCCACCTGTTCAATTTTACCCTCAGAAAATCAAGATCAGGTTAATAAATTCTTAAAAACCGAACCGGGCCAAGAATTTAAGCTGGTAAAAGAAGAAAGAATACTATCTCACCAGTCAGGCTTTGACGGATTTTATATGGCACTGCTTGAAAGAAAATCATAACATTTACATAAAATTTAAAATCCCGCCTTTTGCGGGATTTTATATAGCGGTTATTTTCTTATAAATGGTTAAATTTGCGCTTTCAATAACAACACAACAAACATCATTTTTATGATCCTTTTCTTCGGTAATCCAAAAACCAAAGTTTATGCGGTTCAGACCAATACTGAACTGAACTCAGAAGATATCTCAAAATTAGTTTGGCTTTTCGGGAATCAATCACAGATCGAGAATCAAATTATTGATAATCACTTTATTGGTCCAAGGGCTGCCATGATCACTCCCTGGAGCACCAATGCAGTGGAAATCACCCAAAACATGGGAATTGAAGGCATTAAAAGAATTGAAGAATATTTTGCTTCGACAGAAGAAGATAAAAGTTACGATCCTATGCTTTCGCAAAAATATGCGAAATTAAATCAGGAAATCTTTACTGTAGATATCCTGCCTGAACCTATTATTGAAATAGGCGACATTGCTGCTTACAATACCAAAGAAGGATTAGCATTAAGTGATGATGAAATAGAATACCTGAACAGTTTAGCAGAAAAACTGGGAAGAAAATTAACCGATTCCGAAGTATTTGGTTTTTCACAAGTAAATTCAGAACACTGTCGCCATAAAATATTCAACGGTACTTTTGTTATTGACGGCGAAGAGAAACCAAGTTCTTTATTTAAGCTTATAAAAAAGACATCTGAAACACACCCTAACGAAATTGTTTCTGCATACAAAGATAATGTGGCCTTTGTTAAAGGACC
This sequence comes from Zhouia spongiae, assembly GCF_022760175.1. Lineage (GTDB taxonomy): Bacteria > Bacteroidota > Bacteroidia > Flavobacteriales > Flavobacteriaceae > Zhouia > Zhouia spongiae. Next base: position 2,557,519 of record NZ_CP094326.1, on the reverse strand, counting down.
TAAAGTGCAGCAATTTGCTCCTAAGAGTGCCGACAAGCCCGATTATTATGAAGTAAAAGATTTCAATTCTGTTATTTCACTTAAAGCGGAAACCCACAACTTCCCTACTACGGTCGAGCCTTTTAATGGAGCGGCAACTGGAAGTGGTGGTGAAATACGTGATCGTCTTGCCGGAGGAAAAGGGTCTCTACCTTTGGCGGGTACTGCTGTTTATATGACCTCTTATTCGCGTTTAGAGGAAAATCGCCCTTGGGAACAGGGCATGGATGAGCGCAAATGGTTATATCAGACTCCAATGGATATCCTGATCAAAGCCTCTAATGGAGCTTCTGATTTCGGAAATAAATTCGGTCAGCCACTAATTACCGGTTCTGTATTAACCTTCGAACATGAAGAAGATGCCCGTAAACTTGGTTTCGATAAAGTGATCATGTTAGCCGGCGGAATCGGTTACGGTAAAGAAGATCAGTCTATCAAAGCTACTCCAAGAAAAGGAGATAAAGTAGTTATACTTGGTGGTGAAAACTACCGAATTGGTATGGGAGGTGCTGCGGTATCTTCCGCAGATACCGGGGAGTTTGAAAGTGGAATCGAACTAAATGCGGTTCAACGTTCCAATCCGGAAATGCAGAAACGCGCTGCCAATGCCATCCGCGGTATGGTAGAGAGCAATGAAAATGATATCGTTTCTATTCACGATCACGGTGCCGGCGGACACTTAAACTGCCTCTCTGAGTTGGTTGAAGAAACAGGTGGAAAAATTGATCTGGACAAACTTCCTGTTGGAGACCCTACCCTGTCAGCAAAAGAGATTATCGGCAATGAAAGCCAGGAACGCATGGGACTGGTAATCTCTCAGGAAAAAATAGATACGCTGAAAAAAATCGCGGATCGTGAACGTTCCCCTATGTATGAAGTGGGTGATGTTACCGGCGATCATCGATTTACTTTTGAGTCGTCTTCAAACGGTGATAAACCGATGGATTTTGAACTTTCTGATATGTTCGGAAGTTCTCCTAGAACCATTATGAATGACACCAAGATTCACCGAAATTATAAAAACGCAGATTACACAACAGAAAAAGTTGCAGCATATCTTGAGCAGGTATTACAGCTTGAAGCAGTGGCTTGTAAAGACTGGTTAACTAATAAAGTAGACCGTTGTGTAGGCGGACGCGTAGCAAAACAACAATGTGCCGGTCCGCTACAATTGCCTCTAAACAACTGTGGTGTTATGGCCCTCGATTATCAAGGGAAGGAAGGTATCGCTACCTCCATAGGACACTCTCCTGTCTCTGCTATTATCGACCCGGTTGCCGGTAGCAGAAACTCCATAGCCGAATCACTTACAAACATTGTATGGGCTCCTTTAAAAGATGGACTTAAAAGCATATCGCTTTCTGCTAACTGGATGTGGCCATGTAAAAATGAAGGTGAAGATGCCCGTTTGTATGATGCTGTTGAAAGTTGTTCTGATTTTGCCATTGAACTGGGAATCAATATTCCGACAGGAAAAGATTCACTATCCATGAAGCAAAAGTATCCGGACGAAGAAGTTATTGCCCCCGGAACTGTCATTATTTCTGCCGCAGCCAATTGCAACGATATCAATAAAGTTGTCGAGCCTGTACTTAAAAAAGACGGAGGTAATATATACTATATTAACCTGTCTCAAGATGCATTTAAACTTGGAGGATCTTCTTTCAATCAAATTTTGAATGTTATAGGAAATGAAACCCCGACAATAAAAAACGCCGTTAAATTCAAAACTGCTTTTAACACCATTCAGCAATTAATAAAAGAAGATCAGATCAGTGCAGGGCACGATGTTGCCAGCGGTGGATTGATCACGACCCTATTAGAGTTGTGTTTTGCCGACAATAACCTTGGTGCAGATCTTGATCTGAGCAGTTTAGGTGAAAACGATACCGTTAAAATACTATTTGCAGAAAATTCCGGGATTGTATTCCAGGCCAATACTTCTGTCGAAGAAACTTTGACCAACAACAGTGTTGAATTCTTTAACATCGGTAAAGCAAATGACTCCGGAATCGTAAGCATCAAAAACAATGCTGATGCATTTTCTTTTGATATAGCGAAATACAGAGATATCTGGTTTAAAACATCTTATCTGTTAGATCAGAAGCAAACGGCTAATGGTTTAGCAAAAGAACGATTTGATAATTATAAAAATCAGGCTTTACAATACCAATTCCCCGGTCACTTTACAGGTAGACGTCCTGATATTGATAATTCCAAACCAAGACCAAAGGCGGCTATTCTAAGAGAAAAAGGAAGTAATTCTGAACGTGAAATGGCCAACGCAATGTATTTGGCAGGTTTTGACGTAAAAGATGTGCACATGACCGACCTTATCTCGGGAAGAGAAACTCTTGAAGATATTCAGTTTATCGGAGCTGTTGGAGGTTTTTCAAATTCAGATGTTCTCGGAAGCGCCAAAGGGTGGGCCGGAGCTTTCCTGTATAACGAGAAAGCAAACAATGCCCTTAAAAAATTCTTCGAGAGAGAAGATACTCTTTCTGTAGGTATCTGTAACGGATGTCAGTTATTTATGGAGCTGGAGGTTCTAAATCCTGAGCATGAAGTTCATGGAAAAATGACTTATAACGATTCTCATAAACACGAGAGTAGCTTTACCTCTGTAAAAGTGCAGGAGAATAACTCTGTAATGCTTTCCACCCTTGCCGGTACTACATTGGGTGTATGGATTTCTCATGGTGAAGGTAAGTTCAGGTTACCTCTTTCTGAAGATCGTTATAATATTGTTGCTAAATATGGGTACGAAGGTTACCCTGCAAATCCAAACGGCTCTGACTACAATACAGCTATGATGTGTGACAGAACAGGTAGGCACCTGGTAACCATGCCTCATATTGAACGCTCTATCTTCCAATGGAACTGGGCAAACTACCCCAATGGAAGAAAAGATGAAGTTTCTCCATGGATAGAAGCTTTTGTAAATGCCAGAAAATGGTTAGAAAAAAAGTAATTTAGAAATATATCTTATTAAAAATTAAGGAGTTGATAACATACAACTCCTTTTTTTATGACATCTATTGAAATTAAAGGGCTTTTTTCATATTTTGCAAATCACTTAATCTCACACAGATATGAACAAAGTTTCCCGATTATTTGATATTCCATATTATCAATTAGAAAAATTCAATTTAGAAGATGCTTTGGTTACCAAGCATAATGATAATTGGGTAAAAACTTCTTCTCAGGAATATGTAAATAATGCTAATAAAATTAGTAGAGCACTATTGAGAATGGGAGTAAAACCTAACGACAAAATAGCTGTTATTTCTTCTACTAACAGAACAGAATGGCATATGGTCGATATCGGAGTTTTACAATTAGGAGCTCAGAATGTACCCATATACCCCACCATATCTGAAGAAGATTATGAATATGTATTAAATCACTCCGAATCAATTTACTGTTTTGTCTCTGACGAAGAAGTCTTAACCAAGGTACGTGCCATCCGGAACAATGTTCCAAGCCTGAAAGAGGTCTATAGCTTTGATACCATAGAAAGCTGTAAAAACTGGAATGAAGTCTTGGCTTTGGGAGAAGATGACAGTAATCAAAGTGAAGTCGAAGCTGTAAAAGAAAAAGTGCAACCAGACGATCTGGCAACCCTCATCTACACCTCAGGCACAACAGGCAGGCCAAAAGGAGTAATGCTGACTCATAAAAATATCGTATCTAATGTAGTGGATAGTGAAGAACGCGTACCATTGGACACAGGCGATAAAGCATTAAGCTTCCTCCCTATTTGTCATATTTTCGAACGAATGGTCGTTTACTTATACCAATATTGCGGTATCCGTATCCATTTTGCAGAATCCATCGAAAAAATGGGCGACAATCTTAAAGAAATCAAGCCACATGTCATGACGGTTGTTCCAAGGCTTACAGAAAAAGTATATGATAAAATTTATGCCAAGGGAAGTGATTTAAAGGGGATCAAGAAAAAATTATTCTTTTGGGCATTAGCACTGGGCGAAGAATTTGAACCCTATGGAGATAATGGATGGTGGTATGAGAAAAAACTAGGGATTGCCCGCAAGCTGATATTCAGTAAATGGCAAGAAGGCCTTGGAGGTCAATTAAAAATCATGGTTTCGGGAAGTGCTGCTTTACAACCCAGATTGGCCAGAGTTTTTGCTGCTGCCGGAATTCCTATTATGGAAGGCTACGGACTTACAGAAACATCTCCTGTAATTGCTGTTAATGATCAACGTAACCGGGGGTGGAAAATAGGTACAGTCGGTAAAATGCTGCCAAATGTAGACGTGAAAATCGCTGAAGACGGAGAAATCCTGTGCAAAGGTCCCAATGTGATGGTAGGCTATTATAAAGATCCCGAAAAAACAGCCGGTGTAATGACCGATGGTTATTTTCATACAGGCGATATCGGTGAAATCGATAAAGAAGGTTTTTTAAAAATCACTGACCGCAAAAAGGAAATGTTTAAAACCTCCGGAGGTAAATACGTAGCTCCGCAGCTAATCGAAAATGAAATGAAGCAATCTCGCTTCATAGAACAAATAATGGTTGTTGGTGAAGGGGAAAAAATGCCCGGAGCATTAATTCAACCTAATTTCGAATTTGTTGAAGAGTGGGCCAGACGTCATAATATTGACCTCGGAAATACGCTTGAAGCTCTTTCAAAAAATGAAACTTTAATCGAACGCATCCAGGAAGAGATTGATTTTTACAATGCACATTTCGGCAAATGGGAACGAATCAAAGTCTTTAGGCTAACCCCTGATGTCTGGAGCATTGAAGAAGGACACCTCACTCCCACTATGAAGCTTAAACGAAAAATCATTAAAGAGAAATATATAAACTTGTATAACGAAATTTATGGCCGCTGACAAATTTCGTTTTTATGACACTATACAAGACTCCTTTTAATTAAAAGGAGTTTTTTTTGAATTACCCTCAAAATTATTAACAAAATTTTTATTTTTATTTGTTATGCATGCATAGCATTTTTTGTTATATTTGAGGAATGCATAATAAATAAAATGAAAGATAAAACCATAGATTATGCCTTAAGGGCCACCTGGCAAGCTGTAGCCAGAATGTATAATGAAGAAGCAGCAAAGTTTGAAACCACTATGGCTACTGGTTTTACACTTCTGAGTATAGATCCTGAAAAGGGTACGCCCTCTACTTCTCTTGGACCAAGAATGGGAATGGAATCTACCAGTCTTTCCCGAATTCTAAAAAATATGGAAGAAAAAGGTTTAATCCGCCGTAAACCCAATCCGGAAGACGGTAGAAGTGTCTTAATATGCCTGACCGCTTTTGGGAAAGAAAAGAGAGAAATTTCTAAAGCTGTGGTTTTAAGGTTCAACGAGGTGGTTAAATCCAATGTATCAGAAACGGACCTGAATGGCTTTTTCAATGTGATGGAAACAATTAATGAACTGATCACAGAGAAAAAAGTATATACCCAAGAAGTTAACACAGAAAAATCATAAATAAAGCCATCATATCTGTCCTGATCTGGTGGCTTTGTCATTTTTAAAAACTATAAAAGAGAAAACATGACACGAAGAATTAATAAAGTTGCTGTAATCGGCTCCGGGATAATGGGGAGTGGTATTGCATGCCACTTTGCCAATATTGGAGTTGAAGTTTTATTACTGGATATCGTTCCCAGAGAACTTACCGAAAAAGAACAGGCAAAAGGCTTAACTCTCGAAAACCCGGTTGTTAGAAATAGAATAGTAAACGACAATCTTACAAGCGCATTAAAATCAAAGCCGTCCCCTATTTATCATCAAAAGTTTGCCAATAGAATACAAACTGGAAATTTAGAGGATGACCTGCATAAAATTTCCGGCGTAGACTGGATCATTGAAGTAGTTGTTGAAAGACTTGATATCAAGAAAAAGGTTTTCGAACAAATAGAAAAACACAGAAAACCGGGCACTTTAATTACTTCAAACACCTCCGGTATTCCTATTTCCTTTATGAATGAAGGTAGAAGTGAGGATTTCCAAAAACACTTTGCGGTAACGCACTTCTTTAATCCTCCGCGCTATCTGAAATTATTTGAAGTAGTTCCCGGACCTGACTGTAGTCAGGAAGTTACTGACTTCTTAATGTCATATGGCGAAAAGTTTTTAGGAAAGACATCGGTTTTAGCCAAAGATACTCCGGCATTTATAGGAAACCGAATTGGAATATTCGGAATTCAGAGTTTATTTCATCAGGTTAAAGAGATGGGACTCACCGTGGAGGAAGTTGATAAACTTACCGGTCCGGTTATCGGAAGGCCTAAATCAGCCACTTTCAGAACTGTCGATGTAGTAGGCCTAGACACCTTAGTTCATGTTGCAAACGGACTCTATGAAAACTGCCCCGAAGATGAGGCTCACGGACTCTTCAAACTCCCCGGATTTATAGAGACCATGATGGAAAACAAATGGCTCGGTAGTAAAACGGGACAAGGGTTTTATAAAAAGGTAAAAAGCGATGACGGTAAAAGTGATATACTGTCATTAGACTTAGACACCATGGAATATCGCACCAAAAAGAAAGTATCCTTCCCTACTTTGGAACTTACTAAAACTATAGATAAACCTATAGACAGATTTAAAGTGCTGACAGGAGGAAAAGATAAAGCGGGTGAATTTTACCGCAAGAACTTTTCGGCATTATTTGCCTATGTTCAGAATCGTATCCCCGAAATATCTGACGAACTATACCGGATAGACGATGCCATGAAAGCCGGTTTTGGATGGGATAACGGTCCGTTTGAAATATGGGATGCCATCGGTGTTGAAAAAGGAATTGAATTAATGAAAGCTGAAGGCTACGAAACAGCTTCATGGATAACTGAAATGACCGAAGGAGGCAACTCTTCATTCTATACGGTTAAAGACGGTGCTACATTCTACTACGATATTCCTGCAAAAAAGCAAGTTAAAAAGCCGGGGCAGGATGCCTTCATCATACTTGACAACATCAGAAAATCGAACGAGGTCTGGAAAAATAGTGGTGTAGTCGTTGAAGATTTAGGTGATGGTATCTTAAACTGTGAATTCCAGTCTAAGATGAATACCATAGGAGGCGACGTCCTTGCAGGACTAAATAAAGCTATCGATCTGGCTGAAAAAGACTTTCAGGGACTAGTAATTGGAAATCAAGGAGCTAACTTCTCGGTAGGAGCCAATATCGGAATGATATTTATGATGGCTGTAGAACAAGAATACGATGAGCTGAATATGGCTATCAAGATGTTCCAGGATACCATGATGCGTATGCGATATTCTTCAATCCCTACCATTTCAGCCCCGCACGGAATGACCCTGGGAGGCGGCTGTGAATTGTCGTTACATGCCGATAAAATAGTAGCTGCAGCAGAAACATATATCGGGTTGGTAGAATTTGGGGTTGGTGTGATTCCCGGAGGTGGTGGCTCTAAAGAAATGGCGCTCCGTGCATCTGACTTATTCAGAAAAGATGATGTGGAATTGAACGTGTTAAGAGAACACTTCCTTACAATTGGTATGGCAAAAGTTTCTACCTCAGCTTACGAAGCCTACGACCTTAATATCCTCCAAAAAGGAAAAGATGTGGTCGTCGTAAATAAAGACAGACAAATTGCTGAAGCTAAAAAACATGCCCTGTTGCTTGCCGAAGCAGGATACACGAAGCCGATTAAACGCACCGATGTTAAGGTATTAGGAAAACAGGCATTAGGCATGTTCTTGGTAGGTACTGATGCAATGTATGCGGGTAAATACATTTCTGATCACGATAAGAAGATTGCCAATAAACTGGCCTATGTTATGGCCGGTGGAGACTTATCTGAAGCTGGTTATGTATCCGAACAATATTTATTAGACATTGAACGTGAAGCTTTCTTATCGCTGTGTACCGAAAGAAAAACATTAGAACGTATTCAGCATATGTTAAAGACGGGAAAACCACTGAGAAATTAATGGTTGAATGTTTTAATAATCTTTTCTAAAAAATTTAATAAAATGAAAACAGCATATATAGTAAAAGCATATCGAACAGCAGTAGGGAAAGCCCCAAGAGGACTGTTTCGTTTTAAACGTCCTGATGAATTAGCTGCGGAAACCATCCAATACATAATGGACAAAGTTCCTGAACTTGATAAAAATCGTATAGACGATGTTATTGTAGGGAACGCTATGCCGGAAGCCGAGCAAGGCCTTAACATGGGACGCCTGATTTCATTAATGGGATTAAAAACAGAGGATGTTCCGGGAGTTACCGTAAACAGGTACTGCGCTTCCGGGTTAGAAACTATTGGTATCGCTACGGCCAAAATTCAGTCGGGAATGGCCGATTGTATTATTGCCGGTGGTGCTGAAAGTATGAGCTTTATTCCGATGGGTGGATACAAACCTGTTCCGGATTATCAATTAGCTAAAGAAGGGCACGAAGATTATTATTGGGGAATGGGACTTACAGCTGAAGCCGTAGCCAATGAATATAACGTTTCGAGAGCCGATCAGGATGTGTTTGCATATAATTCACATCAAAGAGCTTTAAATGCTATTAAAGAAGGGAAATTCAAAGAACAGATTGTACCGATAAATATCGAACAAGTATATGTTGACAAGAACAACAAAAAAGTAACCAAAAGCTATATTGTAGATACAGATGAAGGCCCCAGGGCAGATACATCGATAGAAGCATTAGGAAGGTTGCGCCCGGTGTTTGCTCAAGGTGGAAGTGTTACTGCGGGTAACTCATCACAAATGAGCGATGGTGCCGCTTTCGTATTGGTTATGAGTGAAAAAATGGTAAAAGAACTAAATCTGGAACCTATTGCCAGATTAGTGTCATATGCCGCAGTAGGTGTTGAACCCCGTATCATGGGGATAGGTCCTATTAAAGCGATTCCAAAGGCTATTGACCAGGCTGGACTGAAACTGAATGACATTGAGCTTTTCGAATTAAATGAAGCCTTTGCTTCTCAGTCGTTAGCCGTTATCCGAAAATTAGGTTTAGATCCTGAAATTGTAAATGTAAATGGAGGTGCTATATCACTTGGTCATCCTCTTGGTTGTACAGGCGCTAAACTTTCTGTTCAGTTGTTTGACGAAATGAGAAGAAGGCAGCATAAATATGGTATTGTTACCATGTGCGTTGGAACAGGGCAAGGTGCTGCCGGCGTATACGAATTTTTGAATTAATCAGATCAAGAAATGGGACTAGAGTAATGAGACTGTTTAAACTCAATACTAACTAAAAAACTATATAAAATGAGTACAGAATCTATAAACAAAAAATTAACTCGTGGCGGTGAATTCATCGTCAAGGAAACTAAAGCGGAAGATATATTTACTCCGGAAGACCTCAATGAGGAGCAAAAAATGATGCGTGATTCAGTCATTGAATTCGTAGATCGTGAATTATGGCCGAACAAACCCAGATTTGAAACCAAAGATTACGCATTTACAGAAGAACTAATGCGTAAAACAGGAGAATTGGGGCTGCTTGGTGTAGCTGTACCGGAAGCGTATGGCGGACTAGGAATGGGCTTTGTATCAACGATGCTGGTCTGCGACTATATTTCTGGTACCAGTGGCTCCTTTAGTACGGCGTTCGGAGCGCATACCGGAATTGGCACCATGCCGATTACACTATACGGAACAGAAGAACAGAAACAAAAATATGTTCCTAAACTGGCTTCGGGAGAATGGTTTGGCGCATATTGTCTAACTGAACCCGGAGCAGGTTCTGATGCTAATTCGGGGAAAACAAAAGCTGTTCTTTCAGAAGATGGTACGCATTATAAAATTAGCGGACAAAAAATGTGGATATCAAATGCCGGGTTTGCTAATTTGTTTATAGTTTTTGCCCGTATAGAAGACGACAAAAACATTACTGGTTTTATTGTTGAGAATGATCCCGGAAATGGTATTACCCTTGGTGAAGAAGAGCACAAATTAGGGATTCATTCCTCTTCCACCCGTCAGGTATTCTTTAGCGATACCAAGGTTCCGGTTGAAAACATGTTATCAGAACGTGGTAACGGTTTCAAAATAGCCATGAACGCCCTTAATATAGGAAGAATAAAGCTAGCTGCTGCTTGCCTGGATGCCCAGAGAAGAGTTATAACCGAAGCCGTTAAATATGCTAATGAACGTATTCAGTTTAAAACGCCAATTGTTAAATTCGGAGCGATTAAGCAAAAACTTGCAAACATGGCCACCGCTGCCTATGTCGGTGAATCTGCCTGTTACAGGGCGGCTAAAGACATCGAAGACCGTATCGCAATTCGTGAATCTGAAGGAAATTCTCATCAGGAAGCTGAATTAAAAGGTGTAGAAGAATACGCTATTGAATGTTCGATCCTTAAAGTGGCAGTATCGGAAGATGTTCAGGAATGTACAGATGAAGGCATCCAGATTTTTGGGGGAATGGGTTTTAGTGCCGACACACCAATGGAATCTGCATGGCGTGACGCGAGAATTTCAAGGATTTATGAAGGAACCAACGAAATTAACAGAATGCTTACCGTTGGGATGCTTATTAAAAAAGCGATGAAGGGACATGTTGATCTTTTAGGTCCGGCCATGGCCGTAAAAGACGAGTTAATGGGAATCCCTTCTTTTGATACTCCCGATTATTCTGAATTATTTTCGGAAGAAAAAGAGATTCTGGGGAAACTGAAAAAAGCATTCTTAATGATTGCAGGTGCAGCAGTTCAGAAGTACGGACAAGACCTGGAAGAACATCAGCAATTATTAATGGCGGCTGCCGATATCATGATAGAAATATACATGGCGGAATCTGCCATACTGAGAACTGATAAAAATGCAAAACGCTTTGGAGAAGAATCTCAGAAAGATCAAATAGCAATGTCTAAACTTTATTTATTCAATGCTGTTGAAAAAATTAATTCTAAAGGAAAAGAAGCTATAATATCATTTGCTGAAGGTGATGAGCAACGTATGATGCTTATGGGACTTAAGCGATACACCAAATACACAAACATGCCTAATATAGTTGCACTCAGAGACCAGATTGCCGAAAAGATTTCTGAAGAAAATGCCTATGTTTTTTAAGTTGGTTTTAACCGGTTATATGATTTAATTGTTAGCTAAAAGCCGCATCAGCGGCTTTTAGTTATTTCTGAAGTTTCTCCAGTATATCATCTTCTTTGGAAACGCTCGAAAAATTCATGGCGGTTTCAATCAAAGCCAAATGCGAATACGCCTGAGGGAAATTGCCAAGTAAACGCTTCGTTTTAAAATCTATATCTTCGCTAAATAATCCCAAATGATTACTATACGAGAGTAGTTGATTAAATAACCTTTGGGCAGGCTCGTGTTCCCCGATTTTAAACAAACTATTGATATACCAGAAAGTACAGATTGTAAATGATGAGCTTGGTAAACCAAAATCATCTTTGTTTTTGTACCTGTATAAAAGTCCGTCATTACTAAGCTCCTCTCCTATGGCTTTTACAGTACTTATATACTTTGGATTTTTTGCCTCTATAAAGCCATAGGATTCCATGAGTAAAACAGATGCATCAAGATCAGCAGAACCATACGATTGTGTAAATGCTTGTTTCTCTTCATTCCAGGCATTCGCCAGGATATCTTCTTTGATTTGTTGCTCCAGAATCTCCCATTTTTTGATTTTCGAATCTTTCTTCAGAAGTTGCGCTACCCTAAGCGCCCGTTCAATAGCGACCCAACATAATACTTTTGAAAATGTAAAATGGCGCTCCTCTGTTCGAAATTCCCAGATTCCCTTATCGGGCTCCGTCCAGTGTTTATTAACAACCCACACAATCCCTTTTGTTATACTCCATAATTCCTCATCGTGTTCTATATCGGTTCTGAAATGCACTAATTGCTGATGAATGACATCCATCAAAATACCATAGATATCATTCTGGCGTTGTTCGTAAGCAGCATTACCGATTCGGACAGGTTTGGAGCCCTCATACCCATTTAAATGATCGAGCGTTCGTTCTGTAAGTTCTTTTTCCCGGTTTATCCCATACATAATCTGGAGTTTCTCATCCTTATCTGGCATCAGGTCTGTAATAAATCTCAAAAATCGTTTTACCATATTTTTATGCCCTAATTCCGACGAAACTTTAATAACCATTGATGCATCTCTTATCCAGCAAAATCGATAATCCCAGTTTCTCACCTCACCAATGGTTTCCGGCAATGAAGTGGTTGCCGCTGCAAGCACGGCCCCTGATTTCTGATAACTCAGTAACTTAAGGGTAATAGCACTGCGCTCTATCCAGTCACTATACTGCTCATATACCGGAATACGCTCTACCCAATTTAGCCAATAAACTTTGGTGCGTTCAAGTTCAAGGTAAATGCTTTTAACAGTCGGCTCTAATATTTTTTCATGGTATGTAATCAGGAAATAACCATTCTTGATCAATTTTATTTCTTCACCATCAATGATCTTATCCTTCTTAAAATTGGTATACAGAAATAAAGTATCAAAACGTTCTTCATGGGTTAAACTTGCAATAAAATTATCTTTGGCATACGACCTTGTAGTTCCGATTGCATATTCCAGCTTCGGATTGTACTTTACCTTAAAAACGGGAGTTCCGGAGACAAGCTTTACATACCTAACTACTTCAGGAGGAGAATGATAACCGCCACTATCCTTTTTATACCGGGGCATGAAATCTCTTATTTCAAAAGCATCATTCCCCCTGTGAAAGCTAGTCACCAAAATACTGGTTCCAGGAATATAATATTGATTTACAGCATAATCATCATCTACTAAAATTTCAAAACTCCCTCCTATCTTCTCATCTAATATTTTCGCAAAAACCGATGAAGAATCAAATTCCGGAAGGCAACACCAATCCAACGATCCGTATTTAGATATTAATGCTGCACTCCTGCAGTTACCTATGATACCATAATCCAAGTTTTTCATTAAATTTCTATTTTATAAGTGATTACCGCCAATTTTTCTTTAAATTAAGGAAAATCTTAATTGCAAACCAAAACAAGTACATGAATAAAACGATAATCATTTCTAACCGGCTCCCGCTGCAAGTAAAGCTGGAAAATGACGAATTAACTATTAAACCGAGTGTAGGCGGGCTTGCTACGGGCATGAGATCGGTTCATACGGAAGGAAATGGTATCTGGGTGGGGTGGTCCGGAGTAACGGAAGAAGAACTTACTCCCGAACTTTCCGAGAAAGTGCAGGAAGCGATTACCCGGGAAAAATGTGTGTCCGTACCTTTAAACCGACAAGATGTCGAAGATTTCTATTTCGGATTCAGTAATAAAGCGCTATGGCCATTATTCCATTATTTCTTGGAATATGCCGAATTTGACAAAGACCAATGGGAATCATACAAAGAGGTAAATCAAAAATTTGCCGATGTGGTTATAGAAAATATTGAAGACGGTGATACGGTGTGGGTACATGATTACCAGTTATTACTCTTACCCAAACTCATTAAAGACAAAAAACCTAATACTTCTATTGGTTTCTTTTTGCACATCCCTTATCCTTCCTATGAAATTTTCAGGGTTTTTCCGTGGCGTGAGGAACTACTTCACGGGATGCTAGGAGCCGACTTGCTCGGATTTCATACATATGACTATGAAAGACATTTCTTGAGTTCAGTAAAACGATTATTAAAACTGGAAGTCAATTTTAACGAAATATCATACCACGACAGAATCGTAAAAGTTGATTCGTTTCCCATGGGGATTGATTATCAAAAATTCCACAATGCAGCTCTCAAACACGAACAACGGTCACCTAACGAGAAAACAGAATTTCATCGACGTCTGGAGGATCATATTGAATCATCTCCGGATGCTAAAATCATCTTGTCAATAGACCGTTTAGACTATACAAAAGGTATTCCCAACAGAATCAAAGCCTTTGAGTTTTTCCTCGACAAATACCCACAATACAGAGAAAAAGTAAGGTTAGTGATGCTTGCCGTCCCCTCCCGATCGAACGTAGATACATATCAGAAATTAAAAAGAGAAACCGATGAATTGGTAGGCCGGATTAATGGAAAATTTGCCACTGTCAGCTGGACCCCCATCTGGTATTTTTATCGTTCCATGCCTTTTGGCAACCTCATTGACCTATATACCTCTGCGGATGTAGCCCTTATAACTCCGCTCCGGGACGGAATGAATCTTGTCGCTAAAGAATATATTGCAACCAGGGTCAATAACGACGGCGTTTTAATTTTAAGTGAAATGGCCGGAGCCTCAATAGAAATGAGCGAAGCTATATTAATTAACCCAACAAGTTATGAGGAAATCGCCGATGCAATTAAAAAAGCTATCGAAATGCCTCTGGAAGAGCAAAAAACAAGAAACCATATTCTTCAAAAAAGATTGGCGAGATATAGTGTCGAAAAATGGGCTGAAGAGTTTTTTAAATCTTTAAACGCCACTAAAACAATAAAAGAAGCAATTGTAGCAAAAAAGCTCGAAAAACATTTAAAAGATAAAATCATCTCGGAATATCATAATGCTGACAAAAAATTACTGTTACTGGATTATGACGGTACTTTGGTGGGATTTAAAAATAACCCGCAAGACGCATCTCCTGATGACCTACTTATTACACTCCTCGATAACCTCAACCAAAATGAAAATACGGATATAGTAATTATTAGTGGTCGAGATAGGGAAACTTTAAGCAAATGGCTTGGAGGGAATGGCTACAACTTAATTACCGACCATGGCGTATGGTTAAAACATGCCCATAAGGATTGGGAACCGCTTGAACGCATTAAAAAAGACTGGATGGACAAAATACTACCTGTTCTGGAAACTTTTGTAGACAGAACCCCCGGAACATTTATTGAAAAAAAGAACTACTCCTTGGCCTGGCATTACCGAAAAGCTGATCCTGAATTAGCACAAAGACGTACAGTAGAATTAAATACCGTGTTAACACACTTAATATCCAATAACGAACTCTCAGTCCTGGAGGGTAACAAAGTCGTTGAAATAAAAAGCAGTAATGTTAATAAAGGAAGGGCAGCCACTCGCTTTTTAACTGATAAAAATTATGATTTTATTATGGCTATAGGAGATGACTGGACAGACGAATACATGTTTGAAGAGTTACCGGAAAATGCAAAAACAGTGAAAGTCGGATTTAAAAACACGAAAGCCAAATACTACCTGAAAGACACCTCTGAAGTCAGGACATTGCTCAATCAATTAGTAAGTTAAGCATGAAAAAAACCACTCTTTTATTTATTCTGCTGACCGTCATTTCTGTTCAAAGTCAGACAGATACAAGAATATATAATATCGTTGAAGAGATATCAGCTCAAAGATTAGAAAAGGATATTAGCGCCCTGGCCGGTTTCGGAACACGCCACACTTTAAGCGATACCGTTTCAAACATTAGAGGAATCGGAGCCGCCAGAAGATGGGTAAAATCGCAATTCGATAAAATTTCACAAGATTGTAGCAATTGCCTGGAGGTTTTCTTCCAAAAGAACTTTGTGGAGAAAGGCTCCAACAATCGTATTGTTCATGATGTTTGGGTTATAAATGTAGTGGCCATTCAACGAGGCACCAAATATCCGAACAGATACATTATCATGAGTGGCGACATTGACTCCCGTGTTTCCGACCCCAACAATTTCACCTCTGATGCTCCGGGAGCAAATGACAACGCTTCCGGATTGGCCGGAACTATTGAAGCAGCTAGAGTTTTATCGCAATATAAATTTGAAAACAGTATTGTATATGTCGGGCTCTCGGGAGAAGAGCAAGGTCTTTTTGGAGGTAAGGGTTTGGCCGAATATGCCAAAAAAAACGGCTGGGATATAATTGGTGTACTGAATAATGACATGATCGGTAATATTGAAGGGATTGATGGGGTAATTGACAACCGTACTTTCCGGGTCTTTTCTGAGCCGGTCCCTCCTGCCGAAACCGAAAAGGAACGTAATATGAGACGGTTTTATGGTGGTGAGATTGATGGCATTTCACGACAATTGGCCAGATACATTTACAAGACAACCCAAAAATATATGCCCGAAATGAACCCGATGATGGTATACAGGCTCGACCGCTTTGGGAGGGGTGGTCACCACAGGCCATTTAACGATTTAGGATTTGCCGGGGTCAGAATTATGGAGGCTCATGAAAATTACAACAGGCAGCATCAGGATATCAGAACTGAAAATGGTATTCAATATGGTGATGTTATCGAGGGGGTTCATTTTAATTATGTAAAAAAGCTAACAGCTGTAAATGCCATCAACCTGGCAAGTATTGCATGGGCGCCTCCTGCCCCGATCGAAGTGCTCATTGGAGGTATTGTCGAACCGTCCGTAAAGTTAAAATGGAGTCAGCCGTCAGACAATAAAGATATTTTAGGATATAAAATTTATTGGAGGGATACTACATCCCCCACATGGGATCACAGCAGATTTGTCGGGAATGTAAAAGAATTTACTCTTGAGGGGATCGTTATAGATAATTATCTGTTTGGGGTCTCAGCAATTGGTAAAAACGGGTATGAAAGTATCGTAACATTTCCTTCCGGGATCATACGATAAATCAAAACATAGTAATTAGTTATCAGACTTATACCTTAATTTCCCCAGTTCAATATTTATCGCTGTCTTAGCCAATATAGTAAATAAGAATGCTCCTAAAGCCCAAATCCCAATCGTTACCCCTATTTCTATTGCGGTAGGGGTATATTCTACTATTTTTCCATAAGGACCCGGAATAAATCCCGGAACTATTAAACCAAATCCTTTCTCAATCCATATCCCTATAAATAAAATCATACATGCAAAATAAAGCACCTTCAGGTTGTTTCTCAACTTATGAAAAGTAAGGATAAATGTTGCTACAACATTTAATGAAATTGCTGTCCATATCCACGGGATCAATGCGTTCTTTCCATGTAAACCAAAAAACAGATAATAGGCACTTTCACTATGATGTGTCGGAGCATAAAATTCTTTAAACAATTCTGAAATAAGCATTATAAGATTCACCTGAGCTGCTACCGTAACAACCATCGCTATCTTTTTGATGGTCTTATCTTCTATTTTAAAGGTCGTTGAGCTTCTGATAATGGCCAATACTAAAATAATTAAAGCCGGCCCCGCTGCAAAAGCTGAAGCTAAAAACCGAGGTCCTAATAAAGCATTGTTCCAAAAAGGGCGAGCTTGCAGCCCCTGATACAAAAAAGCGGTTACCAAATGAATTCCAACGGCCCAAAAAACCGATATCAAAGCTCCTGGCAGATATACGTTATGCTTTGCCTCCTTACCCTGGTAATGGCGGAATAAGATATAAAAAGGAATACTGATATTTAAGAACAAATAACCATTTAAGACTATTACGTCCCATGTGAGCATAGAACTGGGGAAGTTAAACACCCCAATTCCCGGAATCATATGCCAAAGTACAGATGGCCCTCCCATATCTGCTATTACAAAAGCCAGACACATAATTAAAGCTGCCACAGCCAGACCTTCACCTATCAGCACTGCCTGTTTAAAATCTATATCCTTAAGTACGTAGGTTGGCATTACCAACATAACGGCTGCTGCTGCAACCCCGACTAAAAAAGTAAAGTTTGAAATATACAGTCCCCAGCTAACCCTGTCTGTCATACCTGTCACACTTAATCCCTGGTCTAATTGAATAGAGTAACAATACATCCCTATCAACATTACAAAGGTTAAGAACCCCATCCAGATATGATACTTTTTAGAGCCATGAGTTATTACACTCAAGCTGTCAACCACTAAGCTTTTAAACACCTTTAGCCTTCTCATTTCGGATACAACTTATAATTAATAACTAGTCCATGAAATACCAGAACTTAGGTTCAGTTCCCAAGTCTTCTTTCAATCGAAATACTTTTTTATTTTCCAACACCCATCTTATAGTACTGTCTGGATCCAAAAGGTTTCCAAAAATTCTGGCCCCGGTTGGACAAGCCTCGACACAAGCAGGGTTTTGACCCGATCTTGATCGCTGTACGCAAAAAGTGCATTTCTCCATTACCCCTTTTTTGCGAAGCCGATTTCCTAAATAATGCTGGTCTTTATTAATTTCTTCTTCAGGAACCTCTGGTGTACTCCAGTTAAACCTTCTTCCATCATAAGGACAAGCAGCCATACAGTACCTACACCCAACACACCAATCATAATCTACAACCACAAGGCCGTCATCCTCACGCCATGTAGCCTGTACCGGACATACATCAACACAGGGAGGATTATCGCAATGAAAACACTGAGTTCCTAGATAAAAATGTCCTTCAGCCGGAACTTCATGGTAATAATTATCATCTGCCTCTCCAAAATTTAATCCTTTTCCATCTTTCATCTCATGAATTCGAATATATTCCATCTGAGAGTTTCGGTCTTGATTGTTTTCTTTTACACAAGCCGTAACACAATCCATATATCCCTGGCATTTGGAAATATTAAAAGCATACCCGAACAGCACATTTTCTTCCGCATCTTTAGAAGACATGCTTATATTTTTTCCTGTACGTAACTGGTATGATCGAACAAGCCTGTCTACCGTTGCCTTCTTTTCCTCATCCGTCATCAACTTGTAATTTCCCTTAAATTGTTCTTCCCAGTCTATCTGTGCTTTTTCTTTACTTTCATCACCAGCCATCATACTACATGATGTACTAACCGCACCTGCTCCTATCATCAAACTGGCCGTTAGTTTTCTGAAAGCCGTTCTGCGATCCATTTTCACATCAAAAACCTGTTCAAAGCCATCTTTATGGCGCTCCTCACCGATTCCGGTATTATTAGTTGTATTCCCTGAACCACAGCTTCCGGTTGTGCCTCCACAACTACACGATGACGGAGCTTTATTCTTTTTTCCGATGTTTAATGATAACCATTTTTTATCGCTCATACCTTATTAGTGTTTTTCTTTACAACTATTTTCGCTCTCGTACTTTTTGAGTATTAAATCGGGCAGGCCATTTAGGCTGAATAGCCGGCTGATGAGGATTGTGACAATTAACACATGTCATCGATACTCTTGGTGGAGCCCAACCACCAATACGTTTACCATGAGCTCCGCCTTTCCAGTCCTCAAATTGTTTACTGTGACACTGACTACAGAGTTGATAACTCTTATTAAAATCAATACCGGCACCGGTTATGCTTTTAAGGGCATTCGTGTTTTTCCCATCATGACAAGTAACACAATTCATGGTATTCTCCTGAGCATGAATCAACTTCACATCCCAATGTGCTTTTTGACCATCATTTAAATCTACCCCATGCATTTGATCGAGTGGCTTGGTATGACACTCGGTGCAGGCATAGGATTTGATCTGAGACTTTCGTTCAGGAATCAAAAAAGTGTGAGATCCTTCTGTAATTTCCACTGTTTTTAAATCTCCGGTAAACTCTTCAGATGAAATCACAGTGCCGTGATAGTTTTTGCTTTTAGCTTCAATTTTATCATTTATACTATGATATTCACCTTCCTTATGTTTACAAGATTGTAACAGAATACCTGAAAAAAGGATAGATAATACACCGGATATGAACTTATAATTATTTTTCATTGCTATTTCTTATAAAAACACCTATCGATTCAGCATCATTATTATTTAACACATGGCACTGTCTGCAATTAATTCGTTCGGGATGTGTAACTCTGATTTCTTTTGGCGCTGCAGGACCGGCATGACAAGCCAGACAGTTTTCTCTCATTTGAATCTGATGAGGAATAACAGGTGGGCTACCCTGCAAGGCATTATTCACGCCCACTTCCGGTGGGGAAAGTTTAACAAAATCGGTTTTCTTAAACAAAGTGTTTGTGTTTTGGGAAACATGACACTGACGACAATTAATCATTTCAGGGTGTGGTGTTACCGGAGCATAGGCATTAAACTTTTGAACGAAACCACCATTTTGATGACATTGCAAGCACGTATTTTCACCGAAGCTGAATTCGTTTTTCACCGGATGCGGGATACTTGGAGGTGCTCCTTGATAAGCTCTGTTGTTATAATAAGTCCCCAATGATCTCTGATGATTTTCATCTACAGGCATGTTTGCGTAATCAAGTGCATATTGAGAGCGCTGGAACACGCCACTCTCTGATGGAATTACCGGAGTAATCCTATCGCCATTCAAAGGTATATACGCCTCTTTTAAGCCCTCCTGATAGCTATGGTTCCATACCGTAATAAAAGCTAAAAAAAGTAACACAAAAAATGATATAATGCCTATACGTTTTCTCATGGTTTTAAGCTTTTTCAACTCTTACAGCACATTTTTTATAATCAGGTTCTTTAGAGATCGGACAAAAAGAATCCAGTGTAATATCATTTATAAGCATTGATTCATCAAAAAACGGAACAAAAACCTGCATAGGAGCCGGGATACCCCGCTGCTTAACAGATGCAGGCAAAGTAATCTCTCCTCTTCTTGTTGTCAGTTTTACTTTGTCTCCGTTCTTTATTTGCATTCGGTCAGCGTCTTCCGGGTTTAATTCAACGTATGCATGCGGCATCGCTTTATGAAGTACCGGTATTCTTCTGGTCATTGATCCCGTGTGCCAGTGTTCAACTACCCTGCCGGTATTTAGCCAGAACGGATATTCTTTGTCTGGCTCCTCAGGTGCAGGTTCATAAGGCCGTTGCCAGATTACAGCTTTGCCGTCCGGCTTTCCGTAAAAATGAAATTCTCCATCATTGGTACACGCAGGATCGTATTTAGCATTAAAACGCCATTTGGTTGGTTTTCCTTCAACGTACGGCCATTGCATTCCCGGATTTTCCTTCAAAACTTCTAACGGAGCCATATTATGCTTTTTATTATCGTGATGCTTACGATACTCCGAATATATTTCCTCAATATGAGTGTCCTTTTTATAATAGAATTGTTTTTCGTAACCCATTCGTTTTGCAACCTCAACAATTTGCCAGGTATCACTCATGGCTTCACCCGGAGGTGCTACCATCTGTTCAAAATATTGTGTTCTGCGTTCCGAATTTCCATACATCCCCTCTCGTTCAATCCACATAGCCGAAGGCAATATAACATCCGCTATGTCTGTTGTCGGCGTCGGATAAACATCTGAAACCACTATAAAGCGCCCTTCCTTTTTAGCACCATCGCGATAACGTTTCAGCTTTGGCATTGTTACCATGGGATTGGTTACCTGTATCCACATAAAGCGGATATCTCCCCTGTCTAAAGCTCTGAACATTTCAACAGTGTGATACGTTGGTTTTGCCGGGATGTTCTCAACAGGCACATCCCAGATTTTAGCTGCAAATTCCCGGTGTTCTTTATTCGTCACAACACCATGTGGCAGCTTATGTGTTAAAGTACCTACCTCTCTAACGGTACCACATGCGCTTGGCTGTCCGGTTAGAGAGAACGGACTATTTCCCGGCGTTGATATTTTTCCGGTAAGCAAGTGAATATTATACACAAGGTTATTAATCCAGGTTCCTCTGGTGTGTTGGTTCATTCCCATACACCATAATGACATTACTTTCTTATTAGGGTCGCCATAAAACGATGCCATATATTTAATATCTTTAGCAGAAACACCAGCATATTTTTCTACTTTTTCCGGAGTATAGTCTTCCAGGAACTTTTTGTAAGCTTCAAAATCAATTTTTTCCGGTTGGTCTTTAAAGCTATTTATATCTTCCAGTCCGTAACCGATATCGGTCAGACCTTTATTTATATTACAATATCTGGCTACGAATTCATTATTTACCCACCCGTTATTGATAATTTCATAACAAATAGCATTGGCTACAGCTAAATCAGTTTGCGGCAAAAATAAAATCGACTTATCGGCTGCCATACTGGTCCGGGTTGTACGCGTAGCAAAATCAATAATTTTAGCACCACGCTTCATTCGTTGGTCTAATAACCTGGAAAACAAAACCGGATGCATTTCTGCCATATTATTTCCCCACAAGATAAAAACATCTGCATGATCTATATCGTCATAACACCCCATAGGTTCATCAATACCAAAAGAAGTCATAAAACCGGTAACGGCACTCGCCATACATAAACGGGCATTAGCCTCGACATTGTTCGTTCCTATACACCCCTTAAACAATTTGGATGCCACGTAACCGTCAGGAATAGTCCATTGACCGGAACCATATATTGAAACAGCATCCTTGCCATGGTCATTAATCGTTTCCTTCATTTTAGCGGCTATAAGATCTAAGGCATCATCCATTGAAGTCTCTACATAACGGCCATTTTGTTTTACCAGCGGCTTGGTTAGTCTGTCTTTTCCATATAAAGCCATTACAGAATGATACCCCTTAACACAGCATAAACCCTTATTTACCGGTGATTTCGGATCTCCTTTAACCGCAACGGCTTTTCCGTTTTCTACTCCTACTAAAACACCACATCCCACACCGCAAAACCTGCATGGTGCTTTTTTCCAATTTAAATTTCCATCTGGTAGCCCTTTCTCTTGTTCTTCGGCAAATAAAATACCGGGAAACATTGTTGCCGCAGCGGTCATTGCCGACAACACGGCCATTTTTTTAATAAAACTTCTTCTATTCGTTAAAGAGGTATACATATGCCTTAATTTTTTTCTTTTGGAGTTTCGAAACCGGAGACCATGGTTAATAATTTTAAACTGGAGATAGCATCCAGCCTGCTTTTAAGGATTTCTTCTTCTTGATTATTGGAAGTATCTGTTACAATAATGAGTAACTCTTCATTTTGAGCAGGAATAACTTCACATCCTTCGATACAAGATAATTCTTGGATCAATTTGTCCTTTTTACCTTCATAAGGATGAGCTAAATAGCTTATTATCGGCATTATAGAAAGGTTGTTTTGGTTGAATCACATACAAATTACAAAAAAATATTGATGTTAAAAGATGACATTTATCACAAAACCTTTTTTTTAAATTTCGCTATATTTGAAGGTAAATAACGGTATTGAGCCTTTTTCATAATATAAAAACAAAACATTAATTAACCTATGGTTAGTATTTCTGAGGCATATCATCAAATCATCAAGAATTCCGTTTCTCTATCAAGTCAGTTTGTAGACCTTAACAAGGCTACATCCTATTATTTATCAGAAGATGTAATTTCTCCCATCCATATGCCGCCATTCAGGCAATCTGCCATGGACGGGTATGCACTAAATTTACACGAAAATGAACAGTATAATTTAATTGGAGAGATAAAAGCTGGTGATTCCCGGCAAATAATATTAAACCCGGGCGACGCAGTCAGGATTTTCACAGGGGCTCCTGTTCCAGATTCTGCCAACGCCGTAATTATGCAGGAGAAGGTGGTTGTAGATGAAAATCGCCTCAAAATCGAGTCCCGGATTTCTCCTCAAGAAAATATTCGTCCCATCGGCGAACAAGTTCAACTTGGAAAGATAGCGCTTCCAAAAGGAACCCTGTTAACCCCGGCTGCGATTGGTTTTTTAAGCTCACTAGGAATCGCCAGAGTTAATATTACCCGAAAACCAAGCATCGCTATTGTGAGCACAGGAAATGAACTTATAGCTCCGGGTGAATTGCTTGAAAGAGGTAAAATCTATGAAAGCAATATAACAATGCTCTATTCGGCACTGAATTCTGTTAACTTTCACGATATTGAAACCTTTAGGGTAAAAGATGATTATGAAGCCACCCTCGAACTTATCGATAAGTTAATGAATGACTATGAAATGGTTATAATTACCGGCGGAATATCTGTCGGAGATTATGATTTTGTAGGGAAAGCATTAAAAGAATTAAAGGTTAAAGAATTATTCTACAAAGTAAAGCAAAAACCCGGAAAACCCCTTTATTATGGAAAAAAAGGCAAAACCACTGTTTTCGGATTGCCGGGAAATCCGGCTGCCGCCTTAAGCTGTTTTTATATCTATGTCAGAACATGTTTAGAATTAATATCAGGGAATAAAAATCATCACTTGTCTGAATTTAAAGCCTCATCAGTCAATGAGTTTGTTAAAAAAGGCGACAGGCCTCAATTTTTAAAAGCTATCTTCAATGGAGATACTGTAGAAATACTGGAAGGTCAAAGCTCTGCTATGTTACAAACATTTGCCATTGCCAATGCTTTGGTTTTTATCCCTGAAGAAGTACAGAAAATTAATATGGGTGATGTTGTTGAAGTGATCCCTCTACCAGTTTAATGATGAATTACAAAATAAAAAGCAGAATATGGATTGAGGCCGATGATCATGTATTATTAGGGCATGGCAGGGTTAAACTATTAAAGTCTATTGAAGAATACGGTTCTCTTTCTAAAGCCGCAAAATCACTCAATATGTCATATAAAAAGGCCTGGGATCTGATTGACGCCATAAACAAATCATCAGAAAAGCCTGTTGTCGAAACTGCTATTGGAGGAAAAAATGGCGGAGGTACGAACATTACTAAATATGGAAAGAAGCTAATAGAAGCGTTTGAAGAAATCAATAAAAAGTGCTGGGATTTTTTAGATCAGCAAACCAGTCGGATTGAAAGTTTATGATCGATAATCTTATTATGATATGGCCTTTTTTACTGGCATTACCCATAGTATCGTTTTTATACGCTACTGTTGGTCATGGCGGTGCCAGTGGCTATTTGGCACTAATGGCCCTGTTTTCTTTTGCGCCTGAAGTAATGAAACCTACAGCGCTCCTGTTAAACTTGTTTGTAGCCGGAATTGCTTTTTATCATTACTATAAAGAAGGTTATTTTAATAAAAAACTTTTTCTGTTATTTTCTTTGGCCTCCGTTCCTATGGCTTTTATTGGAGGTACAATTGAATTAGATGCCTCGATCTACAAAAAAATCCTGGGAGTATTATTAATCTTTGCCATTTTAAAAATGCTTAATGTATTTGGTAAAGAAAGTGATATTATTAAAGACGTGAAAGTCTGGCAGGGACTCTTGGTTGGTGGTGCTATCGGTTTTTTTTCCGGACTTATAGGTATTGGTGGTGGTATCATCCTCAGTCCGGTAATACTATTGCTTCATTGGGGGAAAATGAAAGAAGCAGCCGCTGTTTCAGCTCTTTTTATCTGGGTAAATTCAGCAGCGGGACTGATCGGCCAAATCAGTACAGGTGTTACCCTGGACTATCAATCTTTTGCTTTAGTAGGCATAGCGATAATTGGCGGTTTTCTGGGCGGTTTTCTGGGTAGTAAAAAATTCAGCAATAATAATCTAAGATACTTGCTTGCTTTTGTACTGGTGTTAGCTTCCATTAAATTATTTTTAGTGTAAATGATCCATAAAAATAACATAACAGGAATTATACTTGCGGGTGGCAACAGTACCCGAATGGGTACAGATAAAGGACTCTTAAACTATAACAACAAATCCTTTATCAATGTCATTGCCGATGCTATACAGCCTCTTGTAAATAATGTTATGCTTATAAGCAGTCGCCAGGTACATGACACATCAGGGATCAAACGATATGACGACATTTTTCCGGATGCAGGACCATTAGCAGCCATCTATACCGGATTATATCATTCAGAAACTGTATTTAATTTGGTTGTAAGCTGTGATGTTCCGCTTATATCACCAACTGTGTTAAAAAAACTGATCGGTCATGCAGACGGATCAGATGTGGTACAGTTTAAAATAGCCTCTGATACCATGCCTCTGGTAGCTTTATACAAGAAATCCTGTATGCCGATTATTTATGAATTGTTACAAAACAATGAAAAAAGGGTATGGATGGCGCTCAATCGATTAAACGTTAAAACAGTTGAATTAGAAAAAAAATACTGGAAATTGTTATCCAATGTGAACACAAAAAAAGAATTTATAAAAATCCAGTCCATGATCAAAGTACGTTATTTTGGAATGTTAGCAGAAGTTACTCAATGCAGCGAAGAACTTATAGTGTTTTCCGGCACAACAGTTCATGAACTTTCATCTATACTTTTGATTAAATATCCTAAACTTAATGAAATGCATTATCAGTTTGCTCAAAATAATGATATTGTAGATGAATCATCTCCTGTAATTACCGGTGAAATTGCTTTATTACCGCCTTTTGCCGGCGGATAAATTTTATACGATGACTAATAGATACAACAGACATATTATTCTTTCTGAAATTGGTACTGAGGGCCAAAAAAAGATAAATCAGGCCAAAGTCCTTGTTATTGGGGCCGGCGGACTTGGTTGTCCTATTTTACAATATTTGGCAGCAGCCGGCGTAGGTACGCTTGGAATCATAGATTTTGATATCGTAGATGAAACTAATTTACAACGTCAGATTCTATATGGCAAAAGCACTCTTGGAATGAATAAAACACGAGCCGCCAAAAAGCGGTTGGCAGACCTCAACGATCAGATTATAATCAATACCTATCCGGAAACTTTAACGTTTCAAAATGCGCTGCCTCTCTTTGCCCAATATGATATTATTGTTGATGGCAGTGATAATTTTGAGACCCGGTATTTGGTAAACGACGCCTGTATTCTCTCCAGGAAACCTTTAGTTTACGGCGCCATATTCAAGTTTGAAGGGCAGGTAGCCGTCTTTAACTATAATAACGGGCCCAGCTACAGATGCCTGTTCCCTACCCGACCACCTGAAGGAAGTGTTCCTAACTGTTCTGAAATCGGAGTACTGGGAGTATTACCCGGCATTATAGGCACACTGCAAGCCAATGAAACCCTGAAGCTTATTCTTGGTATCGGAGAGCCTCTAAACGGAAAACTATTGTGTTACAATGCTCTCAACAATCAAACCATTACATTGAATGTAAACCGTATCGAGGAACAAATTGATAAAGTTTTACAGGAGAGATCCGTTTTTGAACAAAAGGAATTATCTGTTTTTTGCGAAACAAACACACTCATTTCCATAAAAGATATTCCGGCTATAAATGATGTCCGGTTTATCGATGTCAGAGAGTCACATGAAGAACCAAAATTAAAAACTCACAACGTTATAGAAATTCCGTTGACTAAACTTTCAGGGGAAGTTGATAAATTACCGGACTCCGGAACCAAAATTTTCTTTTGTCAATCAGGAATCAGAAGTAAAAAGGCCCTTGAAATAGCTCAAAAAAATACGATAAGTTCATGCTTTTCTTTAAAAGAAGGAGCTCATGAACTGTTACAACATTTAAAAAGTATTCATCATGAAAACGCATAAGCCTAAAAACGTATTTACAGAAGGGGCCGTAAGTGCCGATTTTATAGCCAATTCCATTGCCAGGCACCAGACTAAAACCAGTATTGGAGCCCATGATATTTTTCTGGGTCAGGTTCGTGCTGATGAATCAGACGGTAAAACGGTCACAGCTATCGATTACACGGCACATGTAGAAATGGCTAATGAAAAATTTTACGAGATACGTGAAGCTGCCTTCGAAAAATTCGACTTAACATGTATGCATATTCATCATAGTCTAGGAAAGGTAAATGCCGGGGAAATCTGTTTGTTTGTTTTTGTTTCATCTCCCCGAAGAAAAGAAGTCTTTAAAGCCATCGAATACCTTGTAGAAGAGATCAAAGCCAAAGTTCCAATTTTTGGGAAAGAGATTTTTGAAGACGAAACACACCAATGGAAAGTTAATAATTAAGCTATGGTCGATATTACATATAAAATAAACACCTTAAGAGTTGCTACTGCACAGGCAATCGTGAAAGTAAGCAAACAAGAAACGATCGATGCCATTCAAAACAGCACTGTTCCCAAAGGCGATGTTTTTTCTATGAGCAAGGCTGCAGGACTGCTGGGTGTAAAAAAAACCCCGGAACTTTTACCCGACTGCCACCCTATGCCGATTGAATTTACGGGCATCGATTATGAGATTAGCGGATTAGAAATTACCGTCCTGTGCACCGTTAAAACTATTTATAAAACAGGCGTAGAAGTTGAAGCTATGCACGGAGCAAGTATCGTTGCTTTAAATATGTATGATATGTTGAAGCCCCTTGATAAAGATATTGAAATACATCAGGTAAAACTACTTGGCAAAAAAGGCGGAAAATCAGATTATACCGATCGTTTTAGAAAAGATATCAAAGCTGCCGTAGTCGTTTGCTCAGATACTATTTTCAAAGGAGATAAAGAAGATAAAGCAGGAAAGGCCATCATCTCAAGGCTGGAAGCTTGTAATGTCGGTATACAAGACTATACTGTAATCCCTGACGAACAAGATCTTATTCGTGAAAAGTTAAGAAATTATCAATCGCAAGGTGCTGATCTCATTATTTTTACAGGAGGGACAGGCTTATCCATACGCGACGTAACACCTGAAGCATTATCTTCCATGCTGGATAGGCGCATACCAGGTATTGAAGAAGCCATAAGAAGCTATGGACAGAACAGAATGCCATATGCCATGCTATCCAGAAGTGTGGCCGGAACTTATAAAGACAGTCTGGTTTTAGCGCTTCCGGGATCTACAAACGGAGCAAAAGAGTCTATGGATGCCATATTCCCGTTTGTATTACATCTGTTCAGAATTTTTAAAGGTGCCAGACACGACTGATTGTAAACGACCTCGGGGCAAGTCCACGAGAGGGTCAAGCGTAAAGAAAAGGTCTGGTAGCCCTTTTTAGCGATGGAGCCGGCCGGCGCATGGCAAAACATTTCGACGCAAGCCCTATGAAATTCCTTTAGGAACATTTCACAAGGGCAAGCGTCGGAGCATTTAAATCTCGATGACCGAGTAAAATCATGGAGACAACCCAGGAGAATAAAATAATACTATTATAACAAGCGAAGAAACGTCATTAGAAAAGTTATGGCGAAAGACAACAACATATTAACGGACAAATTTAACAGAGAACACACTTATTTGCGTATCTCACTAACTGAACGTTGCAACTTACGATGCACATATTGCATGCCGGCAGACGGGGTTGTGCTATCTCCTAAATCCCATATCATGAACTTCGAGGAAATTTATGATATTGCCAGGCTCTTCGTTAAGCATGGTGTTTCTAAAATAAGGATTACCGGTGGTGAACCGTTGGTAAGAAAAGATGCTGATATTATCCTTAAAAAACTAGCTTCACTTCAAGTTGAATTGGCCATAACTACGAACGCTGTAAATGTTGAAAGGCACATTGACACTTTGAAAGCGTGCAATATTCGAAAAATAAATGTAAGCCTCGATTCTCTGAATCCAGAAAAATTCAACACTGTTACCAGAAGAAATTATTTTGAAAAAGTCTATAATAATATCCTTTTGCTCATTAAAGAAGGTTTTGATGTAAAAATGAATACAGTACTTATAAAAGACTTCAACGATGATGAAATTACAGACTTTATCAACCTGACCAGACTTCACGATATCTGCGTCCGCTTTATTGAATTCATGCCCTTTGATGGGAATAAATGGGATATATCTAAAATGGTCTCTTACAAAAACATCATGGATCGGGTTTATACTACTTTTAAGGCTGACGAAGTGATTCGGTTAAAGGATGCACCCAATGATACATCCAAAAATTACGCCATAGAAGGTTACAAAGGTTCTTTCGCTATTATCAGTTCAGTAACAAATCCATTTTGCGATTCATGTAACAGGCTACGGTTGACTGCAAACGGTAAAATGAAAAATTGTTTATTCTCATCTACCGAGACTGATTTGTTGACACCGCTCAGGGAAGGGAAATCTATAGAGTCTACTATTCAAAAACATGTACTCGCTAAATACAAAATGAGAGGCGGTATGGAGACCCTCGAAAAACTGAAAAATCCGAAGTTACATACTAAAAACCGCAATATGACTACCATAGGAGGGTAAACACCTGCCACCCCTCATAATATTTATAAGGTTTACACCTCTGCTTTTATACCCCTTTCAGACAATTGCTCTTTCAGTTCACAAACATTAAAATGGTGATAATAACCTTATTACTATTTATTATATAACACAAAATGCTTAACTTTATAATATCTTATTAATCAGAACCTTATATTAACCAACATCATAAAATCATGTGTAAAAATTTATTAACTCTCGTATTATTTGCATTCTGCATATGCACATTGCATTCCCAAAGTAGATCTTCCGACTTCACAAAATTTAGAGACATGCGGGCCAGCTCAGCTGAATATCAATTCAAAGAGATGGGATACAAATTAGCCGGAGTAGAAAAAAGCAGCTCCAGCATTATTCAATATTGGTATAATGATAGACGGAGAAGCTGTGTTGCTGCCACTATTAATGATGGTAAAGTCCGCTTTGTAGTAGAAACCAAGAACCAAAATTGCTATGACCGAATGAACGGATCATCTGATAGACATGACAACCGTTATAATGATCGTTCCAATAACCGTAACGACAGGGTAAACAACCTTGATGATATCAAAGGTATGCTGGATTGGAAGGCATATAACGCACTAGACCGTATGGGGTATGACCGTCAACATAACTTTCATGATGACGGACGTGATTATACTGTCTGGTATAATTCACGTTTAAAAAAATGTATTAAAACATGGGAATCCGGTGGATATATCAAAGGTGTGGCAGGATCAAATGAATGTAACAATGTTAACCATGTAAAAGGTTGGGACAGATATAAAGCATATAGAGAATTAGAAAATATGGGGTACCGGGAGCAAAGAGGTTTTCGTGATGATGGCCGAGATTATAAAGTTTGGTATAACTATAGAGCCAGAAAATGTATAAAAACCTGGGAAAGTAACGGAAAAATAGCCGGGGTAGCCGGATCCAACAGATGTGACTAAAACATAAAACAATTGTGTCGGTAACCTGTCCCGGAACATTTAAATTCTCCGATTATCGGGTAAAACGGCAGGAGAAGAATAATAACGATTCTTCTCCTGCCGTTTTTAAATAATAATCAGGCACAAAATCATCCTTCCTGAATATTAATCAAGTACCTGGAGCTATTTCATTATTTGACAATCTATGTTAATACTCCCTGCCTATACCGGAATATTATTTAGGTTTTCCTATAACCTGTCCGTACACCGCCTGAATGATCTTTGTTAGACTGTCATCATATGAGTTTACTCCAAGACCGGTTACTGACATTTTCATTGAAATGCCTAACTTGCATTTTGAAACCTAATATGACTCTCTACAGGAGAACAAGATGAATAAGCCCATACATTATTTTAAAAACAGGTCGGCATGGCGTGCCTGGCTACTTGAAAATCATTCTATATCAGAAGGAGTATATCTGATCTTTTATACAGTCGGCAGTGATTTTGAAAGTATGAGATGGGAAGAGGCTGTACAGGAAGCCCTTTGTTTTGGATGGATCGACAGCACCGTAAAAAAAATTGGTACTGAAAAAAGAAAACAATATTTCTGTCCAAGGAAAGAGAAAAGTGTCTGGAGCAAACTTAATAAAACCTATATCGAGCAACTTATCAAAGCAGATTTAATGCATGAGGCCGGGTTATCCAAAATTAAAATTGCCAAACAAAACGGAAGTTGGAAAGCTTTAGATGATGTTGAGAATCTGGTAGTCCCCCCTGATCTGCAAAGTGAATTTGATAAAAACGTCATTGCCTTCAATAACTATTCTTCATTTAGCAAGACCTACAAAAAGAGTTACCTGTATTGGTTAAATCAAGCCAAAAGAGAAATCACAAGGCAAAAACGCATTCAGGAAATAATTATACTATGTGAGCAAAATATTAAATCGAGAAATAACCGTTAACACCACTTTAAGAATTTTTCAGTCCGTATTCTTTATTTTAGGCAAAATTTTTCCTAAACTCCTTTATTATTGCAAAAAGTAGCTCAAAGATCACGATTCTACAGAAAGATCCATAAATGGATCGCTGTGCCCTTAATGTTGTTCATGTTTGTAATGGGTGTTACCGGTTTGCTGCTTGCCTGGAAAGAACCTCTTAATTTTAAACCAGCCTCTGCCAAAGTTGAAAAATCGGCCACTTCGTATAGATCGCTGGGAGAAATTGAAGCTATTGCTAAAAATTTTATTAAAGACTCCCTGCACCTCTCATCAACCCTCAACCGTATTGATTTCAGACCAACAAAAGGGATTGCCAAAATCCGGTTTGAAGATCATTTCACAGAATTGCAGATCGATTGCTATACAGGAAAAGTTATTTCTGTCGAACAAAGAACCGCCGATATCATAGAAATGATCCACGATGGTTCCATCGTCGACTTTTTCGTAGGCACGAACAATGATGAATCTAAATTGATATACTCAACATTAACCTCCATAGGACTTATCATTTTATCTGTCAGCGGTTTTTATTTATGGTTCTTACCAAAGAAGATTAAAAAGATCAAATCAAAAGGGCATTAACAAGACTTTAAGAATTAAAAAATCTCTTTTAATTATTTTTAGCTTTTTACATTCTGAATCAAAATGAACCCAACTATGAAAAGAATTCTATACTTTCTTTTAATCCTTTCATCTATAACACTTACGGCCCAGGAATTTTCTATGGAGCTGATAAAAAACATGAAGCCCAGGAACATAGGCCCGGGAGGGATGAGTGGCCGGGTTACAGCTATTGATGTTGTTCATAACACCCCGGATATCATGTACGTCGGTACGGCCTCGGGAGGATTATGGAAATCTACTTCAGGCGGCATCAAATGGGAACCAGTCTTTGATAATGAAGTTACTGCTTCTATCGGTTCTGTTGCCATTCAACAGTCAAACCCTTCCGTTATCTGGGTTGGAACGGGCGAAGGGAATCCAAGAAACAGTTTAAACGGAGGATATGGAATTTACAAATCCCTGGATGGTGGCAAAACATGGACATCAATGGGACTTGAAAAAACAAGACATATACACAGGATCATAATCGACCCGACCAACCCCGATGTCGTTTATGCCGGAGCCATTGGTTCTCCGTGGGGGAAACACGAAGAAAGAGGCGTTTATAAAACAGCAGACGGAGGAAAAACATGGAAGAGAATACTGTACACCAATAAAAAATCGGGGGTTGCTGATATGGTAATGGATCCCGGTAATCCTAATAAACTCATTGCAGCCATGTGGGAACATAAACGCGATCCCTGGTTCTTTAAATCCGGGGGTGAAGGAAGCGGCCTGTATATGACCCATGACGGTGGTGAAAACTGGAAAAAGTTAACCGATGAAAACGGCTTGCCAAAAGGCGAACTCGGAAGGATCGGTATTGCCATTGCTAAAAACAAGCCCGATATAGTTTATGCATTGGTAGAATCTGAAAAAAATGCCTTGTATAAAAGTGAAGACGGGGGGGTTAAATGGTCGAAGATTAATGAAAAACAAGATATAGGCAATCGACCGTTTTATTATTCAGAAATATATGTAGATCCTGAAAATGAAAATCGGGTATTTTCGATCTTTACCTATGTAAATGTTTCCGAAGATGGAGGCAAAAACTTTTCCCAGTTAATGCCTGCTTATGGTTCCGAATATGGCATCCACCCGGACCATCATGCCTGGTGGATCCATCCTGAAGATGGCAATTTCATGATCGACGGGAACGACGGGGGAATGGCGATTACCCGGGACGGCGGTAAAACATGGCGGTTTATCGGAAACCTTCCCGTTGCTCAATTCTATCATATTTCTGTCGATAATGAATTCCCGTACAATGTGTATGGGGGAATGCAGGATAATGGTTCGTGGAGAGGGCCTGCTTATGTATGGAAAACCCAGGGAATCAGGAATTCTTATTGGCAGGAAATCGCTTTTGGAGACGGATTTGACGTTGTTCCTGACAAAGACAATTCCCGATATGGCTATGCCATGAGCCAACAGGGATATGTACAGCGCTACGATTGGATAACAGGCGACAGCTATTCAGTAAGGCCAACGCACCCCGATCCTGACATGAAGCTACGTTTCAACTGGAACTCCGCCATAGCACAGGACCCGTTTCATAGTTCTTCCGTTTATTTTGGAAGCCAGTTTGTACATAAAAGCACCGATAAGGGGCTAACATGGGAAATTATTTCTCCGGATCTTACTACAAACAACCCGAACAAACAAAAACAGAGTGAAAGCGGTGGACTCACAATGGATGCCACCGGGGCTGAAAACCATTGTACGATTTTGGTTATCGAGCCTTCGCCTGTTGAAAAAGGTACGCTATGGACAGGCTCGGATGATGGGAAAGTACACATCACACGTGATGGCGGTAATACATGGACAGATATTTCCAAAGGACTGAAAGGCTTGCCTGAAGGAAGCTGGATTGCACAAATTAAAGCCTCTAATAAAAATAAAGGAGAAGCCTTGCTGATTGCAAACGACTATAGAAGGTTTAACTATACCCCGTATGCATACCGCACTAAAAATTATGGTAAAACCTGGGAGCGTATTGTTGACGAAAAAGACGTTGAAAGTTTCACATTAAGTATTATTGAAGATATAAAGGAACCTGGATTACTTTTCTTAGGAACCGATGATGGACTATATATTTCTTTTGATGCCGGACACAAGTGGACGAAATGGACAAAAGGGTATCCTACCGTTCCTACTGCCGATCTGGCTATTCACCCCCGGGAACACGACCTTATCATTGGAACTTTCGGCCGTGCCGCTTGGGTACTGGATGATATCAGACCATTACGGGAAATCGCTCAAAATATAAACATACTTCAAGAGGAGATCGTACTATTCGACCCGCCGACAGCTTATCAGGCCGCATATCAACAACCCACAGGAAGCCGTTTCGGCGGGCATGCCATGTACAGCGGAGACAACAGGCAGGCTGGAGCCATGATCACATACTACCTTAACAAAAAAGAAGAAAAGAATAAAAAAGAGGCTCCAGAAGAAGATAAAACCAACGAAGGAAACAGAAAAACAACTAAAGATACCGTCAAACTTAAAATTTACGATGGAGATCGACTTATCAGGACATTAAAATATAAAACGCCAAAAGAAAATGGAATACATCGCATATTCTGGAACATGGATGAAAAGGGAGCTGACTCTCCAGGCAGAATCATCCATACAGCTCAAACAGAAAGGAGTGGTGTTTCTGTAAAACCGGGTACGTATACGATAAAAATAATCTATGGCGATCTTTGTAAGGAAACCTCGGTTACAGTAGAAAGTGATCCGCGATTGAATATTTCGCTGGCTGGAATTAATGAAAAATACACTGCATACAAAACACTAGAGTCTTATCAGCAAACAACTGCCGATGCTGTAAAACAATTAGTGGAAAGCAAGCATACTGCATCCGATTATCAAAAAGACCTTGAAAAACTGGACAAGAAAAAATACATCGAAGAAATTAAAGCCTCGAAAGAAATTTCGAAAAAGATCGATTCAGTAATAAACATCTATTTGGGGAAAATAGATAAGAGACAGGGAATAACCCGTAGTACCGATCCTACTGTCAGCAGCAGGATTTCAAGTGCCCGATATTATGTTGCCAGCAGACCCGAAGGTATTACTGCAACAGAAAAAAGACTGATGGCCCAGGCAAAAGAAGCTTTAGAGGCAGCGCTGAAAACTACCAACACTTTCTTTCATAAAGAATGGGCTGCTTACCGGGAAAAAATGAAAGCTGCGGAATTTTCCAGGTTTAAAAAAACCGAAACATTTAATATTAATCCATAAATAATTTATAAGCAATGATGAAAAACCGATTATTGGTCGTTTGTATTTTCTTAACTACACTTTTTGTAAAAGCTCAGGATCAGGGAGAAGACGAACTGGGGGCATGGTATATGTATTTCGGAAACTATAAACTTTCTGAAAAATTCAGCCTTCATACGGAAGCCCAGTTCAGATATTATGAAGTGACTGATAATTTTAACCAGATGTTATTACGAACTGGTATCAATTACCATATCAATGATCGTTTCATGGTCACAGCAGGCTATGGTTATATTGAAACTGATGCATTGTATGCTGAATTTCAGAACGAACCAAATGCCTCCGAAAACAGGATTTACCAGCAATTGGTCGTAAAAGACAACTGGGGTAAGTTCAGGTTAAATCACCGATACCGGTTAGAACAACGCTTTTTGAGTGCTGCTGGAAACAGCGATTTTCAAAACAGGGTTCGATACAGACTACAAATTACATACCCGCTATCTGAAACCTTCTTTATGAATGTCTATGACGAAATTTTCCTGAACCTTCAGGATACGGTTTTCGGACAAAACAGGTTATACGGGGCCCTGGGAGCAAAAATCAACAATAATGTAAGTGTACAACTAGGGTATCTGAAAAATCACTTTAGCAATACAAAGTTTGACCGTTTACAACTGGGTGTATTCATTAATGCAGATTTATCTGGAAATGAAAAGCTGTAATTTTGTATAACAATATTATATAATTACCTTTAAGTTTCGAAACAGAAAAAACATGTAATATGAAAAAAATATCGTTATCTCTGGTTGCTATTTCAGCTCTTTTTCTAACCGTATCTTGTAAATCCGATACCAAAAAAGAAAAGAAAGAAGAGGTTATAGAAGAAACAACGACAACTATCGAAGAGAAAATCGAAGAAGTTAAAAAGATCACCATCGAATTAACTCCCAAGAGTGAATCAACCGTAAAAGGAAGCGCCGTATTCAGGGAGGAGAATGGCGAAGTAAGCCTGACAGCTGTGTTTGAAGGCCTGACACCCGGCGAACACGCTATTCATCTTCACGAGAAAGCAGATTGCAGTTCTCCTGATGGTACATCTACCGGAGGTCATTGGAATCCTACTTTTGAACAACACGGTAAATGGGGTGATGAAACCGGATACCATAAAGGTGATATCGGCAACTTTACTGCAGATGAAAACGGTAACGGGACCATCACTTTCAAAACAGACGAATGGTGTATCGGATGTGAAGATGAAACTAAAAACATTGTTGGTAAAGCAGTCATCGTTCACCAGGGAACAGACGATTTCACATCTCAACCAAGTGGTGCTGCCGGAGCAAGAGTAAGCTGCGGAGGCATTATCGAATAATTTCCCCGAAAAATAAACTTATATAAAGAGGTTGTTTAAAAAGTATTAAAAGTGGTGTCACACTTATTTTATTTCAGGATCTCATCACCTTTTAAATCTTTTTGTTTTTGAGAACCTGAAACGAGTTCAGGCTAACGAAAATAGACTTTTTAAACAACCGCTTTATAAATCATAGGGCTGTTTTTTTAACCTTTTAAGTACGATATCTAAACATCTTCGGTTATTAGTTTTCGAAATATGTCTTACTTTTGAAATACAAATAGCTTTACATGAATCCCTCAACGCAAGGTTGGATAAATAAATTTGGCTCATTAATTAAAGAGAAAGAAGAACTCTTTGCTAATGAAGAAGATTTATATACTGTTTTAAGGACTTCCGGTTTTGTGTATGGAGCAAATGTAGAAGTATTACCTTTCTTGAATTATCACCTGGACTACAGTGAAGATGAATTAGCTAAAATAAACCTAATCACAGCCTTATTCTTTACCTATACCTTTCATCACCAAAAAACAGATTTTAACGTTTTTATCAATGAAGCGGTAAACTTTTATAAAGAATTAGAAGGCGAGAACTTTTCATTTATAGACAAGCTTTTCGGAGGTGCTAAAACGGACTCCAAATTAGAAAAATACCTGCATTCCAGAGTACAAATCGATGAAAATATCCTGACGAAAAGTTTTAATAAGATCATTACGAACTCTTTGCTTTATGTCGACGTTTTAACGTTT
This sequence comes from Zhouia spongiae, assembly GCF_022760175.1. GTDB lineage: Bacteria > Bacteroidota > Bacteroidia > Flavobacteriales > Flavobacteriaceae > Zhouia > Zhouia spongiae. The sequence continues at coordinate 2,519,873 of NZ_CP094326.1, read as the reverse complement.
GATCACTATCTTAAAACCAAGGAATCTCCAAAAGAATATGCCAAAAAATTAGAACGCATCATTATAAACCTTGCATACCATACCTTGCTTTCAAAAGAAGAAAAAACTAAAAATGACGAACAGCTCCTCTATCTGTTCGAAGCATCCTTATCTTATCATCAAAACACCTCAGTAAAAGACTTCGACGGCACATACCTGAGCGAACTAAAATCCGGGCTGAACAAAGCCGAACAAAAATATCTTATTGACATCGCCTGTATGGCTGCCTGGGAAGATAAAACCTTCGAGTATAAAGAATCTGATTTTATTTTCGGTATCGGTCACGATTTGGGGCTCAAAGAAACGGCTATTGAAGAATCTCTTGAGCATGTTACTGTTTTTTTCAATACCAATAAAGAAAAGATTAGCATTTTTAAAGTTGCGAATCCCGCCAAACAATTCTACGACAATGCCAACCAGACGGTAAAAAAACTTATAACCCGAAACAGTAAAAGGCTATCGAAAGAACTTTCGCAAAGTAAAGAACTCTTGTTTTTACTTAGCAAATCAACAAGCCAGGAATTATCTGACGATGAACGTAAAAAGGTGCGTGAGCAACTACTCGATATTTTTAAGTCTATTCCTTCACTAGCTATATTTGCCTTACCAGGTGGCGCAATATTATTGCCTCTGTTTATCAAACTTATCCCAAAGTTATTACCCTCCGCCTTTGATGATAACCGCGTTGAAGAATAATCGATTTACACTCCCTTAAAAAACACAGTAGATTCTTATCACACAGATTTGGTATAATCTGTGTAAGAAAAAATCAAGCAAAGGATCGCCAAAGTTTCTTTTGACACCCCTGCTATATTTTTTATCTCAATATCAGGATCAACTAAAAATAGCTTACCTTAGTAGAACCCCGTGGTAAACCCACAAGGCATTCATATAAAAAACACTTTGGTTTTGAGGCCGGTCCTTTGAAATCATTCAGAAGTATTTCACAGGGGAAAGTCTCGGAACTATAGATAGTTAACGAGATTAAATATCGATTGCCGGGTAATTACCCTAATTATAATCGATCATGGTATAACTGCGTATTTTTTCAATCCATAAACTATACATATTATGAAAGATCACTCACAACCAGAACCAGGTCATATAATGCAAATAGGCACAGGATTTTGGGCTTCCAAAACATTGCTTACTGCCGTAAATTTAGATTTATTCACTCATTTGGCGGTACACAGGTCGATGTCTGCAGCTGAAATCAAAAAAACATACAACTTTCAATGTACGGACAGGCATCTCTATGATTTTTTGGATGCCTTGGTAGCCTTAAACCTATTAGAAAAAGAAGGCAACTTAACATCAGCTCTTTATTTTAATACTAAAGACACTGATGCTTTTTTAGATATGAATAAAAAAGCCTATATCGGTGGTATTTTAAAGATGATGAACAACAGGCTTTACAGCAATTGGGGAAATCTACAAGAAGCCCTTTCTACAGGAAATTCACAAATTGAATTTAATAATCCATCTGAAAACCTATTTGATGACCTATATAAAGACGAAAGCCGCCTAAAAGAATTTATAGATGCCATGAGTGGTGCCCAAATGGGCAATTTTATGGCTTTTACCAATACTTTTGATTTTACGAGGTATAACACTCTTACAGATGCAGGCGGTTCAAGCGGTTTACTTTCAATAATGGTAGCTACGCATCAGCCGCATATGAAATGTACAAGTTTCGACTTACCTGAAGTCGAGTCAATTGCTAAAAGTACCATAGACAAATTCAACCTTACGGACCGGGTATCTGTAGCTTCCGGCAACTTTTTTAACGACCCAATTCCTGCTGCCGATATTGTTGTCATGGGGAATATATTACATGACTGGGATGAAGAGAACAAGCAAAAGCTTATAAAAAAAGCATATGAAGCATTACCAAAAGAAGGTGTTTTTGTAGCGATCGAAAACCTGATCGACAATGATAGGCGGAAAAACTCCTTTGGTTTGTTAATGAGCTTAAACATGCTCCTGGAAACCAAAACAGGTTTTGACTATACCTTTAATGACTTTGAAGGGTGGATACTAGATGTGGGATTTAAAAATGCATCTTTTATTCCTCTTGCCGGTCCGGCATCTGCTGCTATTGCTTATAAATAATTTTCGTAACTTATTGTACTCAAATAAATAACAATGGACGAAATAATAAAAGAATATAGTAATGATGAACTGACCATCGTTTGGAAACCCGGGAAATGTATTCATTCCGGGATTTGTGTTAAATTACTTCCAGAGGTATACAATCCTAAAGACAAACCCTGGATCCGAATCAAAAACACGGATACACAGCAATTAAAAGATCAAATAGCCAAATGCCCATCGGGGGCTCTCAGCTATTACATGAACGATCAAAACAATAAAGAATCTAAGAGTTTAGACACCCGGGTTGAAGTATTGCCAAATGGTCCATTATTAATATACGGAACCCTGAAGGTTCAGGATAAAGAAGGGAATATTGAAGTAAAAAATAAAACCACAGCATTTTGCAGATGCGGAGCTTCCAACAATAAACCATACTGCGACGGGTCGCACCTGAAGGTTAATTTCAAGGATTAAGATATCCAGTTCTTAAAGTCCTTTACCCTGTCACGACTTACTATGATCTGATGTTCGTTAAAATCATGAAGCTTAATCTCTAACCTATTGTTTGAATAATCCAAAATATCTTTGATCGCATCGACATTAATAAAAAACTTTCTGCTTACGCGGAAAAAATTTTCAGGGGCGAGCCCATCGGCCAAGGCTTCTAACGAAAAATCAATAAGGTAGTCCCGTCCGTTCTTGGCATGTATAAACGTTGCTTTATCATGACTATAAAAACATTCGATATCATCGACAAGAATCAATTTAATGTGAGTACCAACCTTTACTGAAAAACGCTTTTTATATATTCTTTCCAACGGGTTAACCAACAGTTTTTTTATATCGTTGAAATCTATGTGTTCGGCTATAGGGTTAGGCTTAAAACATTTGTATTTTTCTACCGCTTTTGCTAATTCCTCTTCATCGATTGGTTTAAGCAGGTAGTCTATACTGTTCAGCTTAAAAGCCTGTAGCGCATATTCATCATACGCAGTAGTAAAAATGACGGCACTTTTTACTTCTATATTTTCAAAGATTTCAAAAGACAGGCCATCGGACAATTGAATATCTAAAAAAATAAGATCCGGATGCTTGTTATTCTCAAACCAGTTAAGCGATTCTTCTACCGAATGTAAAACACAACTAACCTTAACATTTAATGCTTGTAAAATCCTTCTGAGCCGTCTGGCAGCAGGTGCTTCGTCTTCTATAACAATTACCTCCATTAATATGATCTGCTTTTATTGATTTCGTTTTTTTCCTGATTTATGAACTCCTGTAATTTTCGCTGCTCCCAGTCTTTTCCGAAAAGAGCATCAATTCCAAACACAGCTACGGCATGAAATGCCAATCCTATCCCCCAAAAGAAAGCCGTTGCAAATGTTTCAAAACTCCAGAAACCATCTCCGCTGTAAAAGCCTATCAAAATAATAAGAAAAATATTTACAATCACATAACTCGCTAAATGACCATAAAAACCTTTAATTTTATCCAATCTTTTTTTGGCTCTGTGATAGAGCTCCTGTTCTTTGTAGTTTTCCATCTTGGTCGTTTTAATCATTGTCCTGTCCATAATTAATACCAGTACTTCTTTTTTCTTTTTCCATAAACTGTTTTATCTTTTGCTCTTCCCAATCCCTACCGAACACCTTATGGGCGCCGAATACTGAAAAAGCATGAAAAGCAATCCCCAGACCCCAACCAAATGCCGGAAACCAAAACCATTTGATTTCATCCCAGGTTGTCATATAGTTCACATAGGCCAGTACCGGTATGACGATCAGGTATGTTATCAGGTTCCAATAAAACCCTTTCAGGTTCTCTACCTTTTTCTTTGCTCTTAAATATGCATCTTCTTGATCGAATGAATTCATAATATTTATTTTTTAACGCCATTTAGATTTAGATTTTTCCTCTTCCATATACTGCCGAATTTTTCTTTCTTCCCAGGAAAACCCGGGACCGTATATTTTAAATGCCTGAAAAGCAAGCCCTATTCCCCAGCCTATTGCTGGAAACCAAAACCATTGGAAATTCCAATAAACCTTGTAATTTATAAATGCCAGAAATGGAATTACAATTACGTAGGAAGCCAAACTCGAATAGAATTCTTTTAACTCATCTACTTTTTTTCTGGCTCTTAAATAGCTATCACTCATATTTTCAGATTTCATAATATTGATTATTTTGGTTAATAATGGAAGCTTTACAATAAATGCTTCCTGATTTTTCTCTATAATAACCTCCCGTGAGGATAATATACTGTATCGTTGTTGAATATTTCTTAATCCCACCCCACTGCCTTTTTTCCCCAGTGTTTCTTTAGGCTGGAGATTATTTTCAATAACAAGGCTGTTATTTTTTTCGTATATTTTAATTTTAAGCGGATTTGAAGAACTGACAACATTATGTTTTACCGTATTCTCCAGCAAAAGTTGTAACGACAAGGGAACCAGTTTAGCTTCCGGATTTGACAAATGATCAGGGATTTCAAAAAATATACTATCCTCGAATCGCATTCTCAACAAACTTATATATGTCTTTGCAAATGCCAGCTCTTCCTCAACTGATACCAGGTCTTTATTTTTTTGTTCGAGGACGTACCTGTAGATTTTAGATAAAGCCGTGGTAAACTGCTGTGCTGCTTTAGGGTTTTCATCAATTAAACTCGTTAAAACATTTAAGCTGTTAAACAGAAAATGCGGATCCAGCTGATTCTTTAATGCATCAAACTGAGCAGTTGCCGTGCCTGCAATAACCTTTTGTTGTTTTACTCTTTTTTCCTGAAGGGCTTTATAAAAATAAAAGGCATGGAAAAAGACCGTTACCGTTATCGTTATAAAAAAAGCCACAACATAAAACCCGACTTCTTCTCCCCTTATAAATTCATTCCATGATTCGGCATTAATGCCTATTTCCGTAAAAACACGCAACAGGAAAATTGCTATGATGGTTATCACGACAGAACCGGTTCCTCCAACAAGTATCCTGTTTACCGTATAATTATTATTCGGATAATACCGGCGAAGGAATATAAAAAAATAAGCATTGGTCAAGTATAACACGACTGCATAAAGCTGATTAAACAAGAAATCCGTTAATAATGTTTCGTCGAACTGAAAGTTATCATACATAAGTATCTGAACTCCTTTCAGGATGATGAATAATACAATTCCGAGACCAAAAGCCCTGATTATATTTCTTATGAGTTTCATTTGATTTCCTGGATTAAAAGCTTATTTGCTGATAAATATCTTTAGTAGCTACAACAAATTTTGCGTCCTTCCATTTAGGGGGGCCGAACTTGGCAGGTGCATTATTCGAACAGGCTACAGGTTCTTTCGGGATCATCCCCATAAACATATCAAGTTTATTATCGTCGTCTTCATCATGAAAAACCCCTATTGCATATACGCCGGCTTCTACGTTCTTAAAAGTTACCGTTGATGTGTCTTTATCAATTTTACCTGTCATTCCCCTGAAAGGTACCTTTAAAAACGCCTCCTCTGTATTGTAAAGGGCTACCATGGCTTTTCCTTCGTCGTTCTTAAAATTTGTAATCTTTACGACTATGTTTACTTTTTCTGTTTCTTGAGCCTTTAACGGAAGCTTGCTTATAAGGAACAATACTAATAAGAGTACAAAGCGGATCATGATATTTTGTTTTTTTGATATTCAAATATCTGTCTAAATTGCATTTTATAAAAAAATGAATAACTGAATTGTTATTTTTAAGTGATGAATCGTATGATCTATTTACATAGCAGACAATTTAATGATTTTTAAAACGAAAAGATTAACTATCCGCTTATTAAAAAAAGAAGATCTTCCTTCTTTTTACAGGCTACAAAACAGTCAAAAGGTGATGAAATATACAGGATCTATGCCTCAACACCTCGCTGAATGTACTACTGACCTAAAGGACTTGATAACTAAGTACAGTAAAACCAATAATAACTTTTGGGTTTGGGCCATAGAAAATGAGAACAATATCTTTATCGGTACCTGTGCCATTATTTTTAATGATAAAAAAGAATGGGAAATAGGTTATCGATTTATAGAAGACTTTTGGGGTGTTGGATACGGAACGGAAATAACCCAGGGGTTAATTGAATATGCTTTTGGTCATTTACAGTTAAAACAACTTAAAGCATACGTCGACAAAAGGAATGTCGGTTCTGTGAAAATTCTGGAAAAGCTCTTTAATTATAAAAGTACATACTGGAATAACAAAGATAATTGCTGGGATATGGTTTTTGAAATTTGTAACATCTAAAAAGAGGCCGTCTAAAAGGTCTGTTTCCGCCAACCCGAATTCGTTTCAGGTTTTCACCATAATCTGTGAACCAACATGATGTTATTCAGAAATAAATTCAGAATAACATTTTGACACCTTTTAGACGGTCTTCTTTTAATTAGCGACTTCGCTTATGAATTTTATCCGGTATAATCTCAGTTCGTCATCTTCATAGTCTCCGTCAAACTCTTCAATGGCATCAGAGATCTTATCTGTTTCAGCATCGATGAAATACTCGTATATTTCTTCTTGCTGGTCTTCATCCAATATCTCATTAATCCAGTAATCTATATTGAGCTTCGTTCCCATATAAACTATCTGTTCCATTTCTTTAATGAGTTCTTCCATACTAAGCCCTTTCGCATCAGCTATATCATCTAAAGCCAGTTTTCTGTCAATATTCTGAATGATATACAGCTTAAGGGTTGAATTGGCCCCGGTTGACTTCACAACCAGATCGTCCGGTCTTGTTATGTCGTTATCATCCACATACCTTTTAATCAGGTCTGCAAAAGGCTTGGCATATTTTTTTGCCTTTCCTTCTCCTACCCCGTGTATATTGCCAAATTCCTCGATACTGATAGGATATTTTAAAGCCATATCTTCTAATGACGGGTCCTGAAAAACAGCAAATGGCGGGATATTGTGCTTTACGGCTTCTTTTTTGCGGAGGTCCTTTAACATTACCAACAATTTATCATCTGCTACCACACCTCCACCTTTTGATGCCGTAACAATAGAGTCGTCCTCAACATCGTCGTATACATGATCTTCCGTCATCGTAAACGACTTCGGTTTTTCAATAAATTCTTTTCCGGCCCTGGTTAACTGCAAAACTCCATATTGCTCTATTTCTTTTTTCAGCAATCCTGATACCAGTACCTGACGTATTAACGCCATCCAGTATTTATTATCACGGTCCTTTCCGAGGCCGAAAAAAGGCTTTTCATCCGTCTTATGAGATTTTATAAGGGCATTCACCTTTCCTATTAAGGTATTAACAATTTCTTTGCTCTTAAATTTCTGTTTGGTATCTTTTACTGTTTTAAGAAGTGTTACAACCTCGTTTTTTGCTTCGTGTTTCTTTTTGGGATGACGGACATTGTCATCCATATCTGCCCCATCGCCATTTACTTCGTCAAACTCCTCCCCGAAATAATGAAGTATGTATTTCCTTCTGGACATTGAAGTTTCTGCATAAGCCACGATATCCTGTAGCAAGGCAAAACCAATTTCCTGTTCTGCTACAGGCTTGCCGCTCATAAATTTTTCGAGCTTCTCGATATCCTTATATGAATAGAAAGCCAGACAATGTCCTTCTCCTCCATCTCTGCCAGCCCTGCCGGTTTCCTGATAATAGCTTTCAATACTTTTCGGAATATCGTGGTGAATCACAAAACGAACATCAGGCTTGTTCATCCCCATTCCAAATGCAATCGTGGCAACAACCACATCAATATCTTCCATTAAGAACATATCCTGATGTTTCGCCCGCGTTTTTGCATCCAGCCCGGCATGATATGGAACCGCCTTAATTCCATTCACCTGTAATGTTTGTGCCAGTTCTTCTACCTTTTTACGGCTTAGACAATAGATAATACCCGATTTTCCGGCATTCTGTTTTACAAACCGGATAATATCTGCATCGACATTTTTCGTTTTAGGTCGCACCTCATAATACAGGTTCGGTCTGTTAAACGACGCTTTAAAAACTTTCGCATCTCCCATTTGCAGGTTTTTAATAATATCTTCCTGCACTTTAGGGGTAGCAGTTGCTGTTAGGGCAATGATCGGAATATCATCTCCTAAACGTTTGATTATGGTACGGAGATTTCTGTATTCGGGTCTAAAATCGTGACCCCATTCAGAAATACAATGCGCTTCATCAACAGCTACAAAAGAAAGTTCAACAGAACGTAAAAATTCTACATACTCTTCTTTTGTAAGTGATTCCGGTGCTACATATAACAATTTTGTCACACCGTTCTTAATATCACTTTTTACTTTTTTTACTTCAGTTTTATTCAATGAAGAATTTAACACATGAGCCACGCCACTATCTTCCGAGATACCTCTAATGGCGTCAACCTGATTCTTCATTAATGCGATTAATGGGGAAACCACAATTGCCGTGCCTTCACTAACTAAGGCCGGAAGCTGGTAACACAACGATTTCCCACCTCCCGTAGGCATAATAACAAAAGTATTCTTATTGTTTACGATGCTCTTTATAACACCTTCCTGTAATCCCTTAAACTGACCAAATCCAAAATACTGCTTCAGCGCCGCGTGTAAGTCAATTTCAGCTGTATCCATCCTATCGTTTTACTATTTTACATACATTTGCACAACTAAAGATAATACATTCTTTATTTATTACAAATCATATAAAACACAAAGTTTGAAACGCAAAGATACAATCATAGCTACAGCAAAAAAAGCTATTGACACAGAATGTGAAGCAATTCAACATCTTAGTAGTTTGGTTGATGAAGAATTTGCAGATGCCATAGAATATATTTACAATTCAAAAGGACGCGTAGTTATAACCGGTATTGGTAAAAGCGCGATCATAGCCACTAAGATCGTAGCCACTTTAAACTCTACCGGAACGCCTGCCATCTTTATGCATGCCGCCGATGCCATACATGGAGATTTAGGAACAATACAACAGGACGATGTTATTATTTGCATCTCAAAAAGCGGGAATACCCCCGAAATAAAAGTATTGGTTCCTTTATTAAAAAACGGCCCTAACAAACTTATTGCCATTACAGCCAATAAAGATTCGTTTTTAGGACAGCAGGCCGACTATGTTTTAAATGCTTATGTTGAGAAAGAAGCCTGCCCTAATAATCTTGCACCAACATCCAGTACAACTGCTCAATTAGTGATTGGAGATGCGTTGGCCATCTGTTTATTAGAACTAAAAGAATTCGGAAGCAGAGATTTTGCTAAATACCATCCCGGCGGTGCCCTGGGTAAAAAACTGTATTTAAGGGTGCATGATATTTCTGCATCTAACATGAAACCTGAAGTTGGCACCAATACCCCTGTCAAAGATGTCATTGTTGAAATTACTGAAAAGATGCTCGGTGTTGCCCCTGTTACTGATCATGGGAAAATTGTAGGGATCATTACTGATGGGGATATCCGTAGAATGCTTAACAAACACGATAAAATAAACGGCTTGAAAGCCGCAGATATCATGTCGGGAAACCCAAAAACCATAGAGGCCGATGCTATGGCTGTCGATGCCCTTGAACTTATGGAAAGTAACGGCATCTCTCAACTCGTTGTGGAAGAAAACGGGAAATACGCAGGAGTTATTCACTTACACGATTTAATAAAAGAAGGAATTATATAATGGCAAAGAAAAACGCTCAGGAAATGTCTTTTCTTGACCACTTAGAAGAGCTAAGATGGCATTTAATAAGATCAACAGCTGCTATTTTAATAATTGCAATTATTGCATTTTTTGCTAAGCATTTTATTTTTGATGTAATTATTTTAGGCCCCAAAAAGCCAGAATTCATAACATATCGATTTTTCTGCGATATTGCAAGAACCTTAGGTCTGAATGAATCCTTTTGCGAAGGTCCCCAGTTTAGAATTCAAAGCCGGACTATGGCCGGACAGTTCTCTGCGCATATGTGGACCTCGATATGGGCAGGAATCATACTGGGCTTCCCTTACATCTTATACGAACTATGGAAGTTTATAAGTCCGGGTTTATATGAAAATGAACGTAAGCATGCCAAGGGTTTTATTTTTGTAGCCTCCCTTTTATTCTTTACCGGTGTGCTTTTCGGTTACTATATCATTTCTCCTTTATCGGTTAATTTTCTGGCAAATTACACGGTCAGCAAAGAAGTTTTTAACGATATAGATTTAGCCTCGTATATTTCCACAGTCCGGTCATCTGTACTAGCTTGTGGTATTATATTTGAACTCCCAATTCTTATATTTTTCCTAACGAAAATAGGTGTCGTAACACCTGAATTCTTAAAGAAATACCGAAAAATATCTTTGGTTATTGTGCTCATCCTTTCAGCATTAATAACCCCTCCTGATGTGGCTAGCCAAATTATCGTTGCAATCCCGATTGCTATCCTCTATGAAGCGAGTATCATTATCTCGAAAATTGTACTGAAAAGGGAAAAAAGAAGAGAACAAGAACAAAATTCATTGACCAAAAATGCCTAATCAAGTAGAAGAATTTAACGCGTATCGAGCTAAAATGAACAAGCGCATTTTAGAGGATACCGACAAAGTAACGAAACGTATATTCAATTTAGATACCAATGCTTACATGCCGGGCGCATTGGATGTAAAAACCAAAGAATTACTTGGCCTTGTGGCATCTGCCGTATTACGTTGTGACGATTGTGTAAAATACCATTTAGAGACCTGCCACAAAGAAGGTTTGAGAAAGGAAGAGGTTTTTGAAGCATTGAGTATAGCCACGTTGGTTGGGGGTACTATTGTTATCCCACATTTGAGAAGGGCATACGAATTTTGGGATGCGCTCGAAGAGTCAAACAACAATTCTTAATGTTTCTTTAAAAGCAGCTGTTTTCATAAGTATTTGTCTATTTTTGAAATTCTGAACTCCAAGACATGAAGCTAAGAGCCGAAAATATAATGAAGTCCTATAAAGGACGAAAAGTAGTGAAGGGAATATCCCTGGAAGTGAACAGAGGCCAGATTGTCGGTTTGCTTGGCCCGAATGGAGCCGGTAAAACCACTTCATTTTATATGATCGTTGGCCTTATCAAACCAAATGGAGGGAAAATTTACCTGGACAATACTGAAATCACAGATTTCCCCATGTATAAACGTGCACAGCACGGGATAGGGTACCTGGCTCAAGAAGCTTCGGTGTTCAGAAAGTTAAGTATTGAAGAAAATATTCTGAGTGTACTCCAGCTTACAAAGCTCTCAAAAAAAGAGCAGTATATGAAGATGGAGGCCCTTATTGATGAATTCAGCCTGGGGCATATCCGTAAAAACAGGGGCGACTTACTATCCGGAGGAGAAAGAAGGCGAACCGAAATTGCCCGTGCACTGGCAACTGACCCCAGCTTTATATTACTGGATGAGCCTTTTGCCGGGGTCGATCCGGTTGCTGTTGAAGACATACAACGTATCGTTGCCCATCTTAAAGACAAAAATATTGGCATTCTTATTACAGACCACAACGTTCAGGAAACCCTTGCCATTACAGAACGATCTTACCTCATGTTTGAAGGAAGCATCTTAAAGGCAGGAGAACCGGAAGAATTGGCTGCCGATGAAATGGTTAGAAAAGTATACCTGGGACAGAATTTCGAGCTACGTAAAAAGAAATTAGATTTTAACGCAAAATAACTTCCTTTAAGGACTGCCTACCTTGTTGCTTTCATCATATTATCTATACCCGACATCACGACATACAACACAACAATAACAGGTATCGCCATATACTGAAGGGTCATCAGCAAAATCAAGCTCAAAGATAAAAAGCTATACCTGGTTGCATTCTCTTTTAATCTCCAGCTCTTGAACTTTAAAGCGAATAGCGGAATCCGGGCATTCAGCATATAAGAACTCAACAATGTTACCGCAATCAAAAACCATTTGTTCAGGATAAGCTCATTTACCATATCATTTCCCTGATAAAACAAGATCAAAGGAAGTGATAAAACAAAAAGTGCATTGGCCGGTGTCGGCAATCCAATAAAAGACGACACCTGTTCTTCATCGATATTAAACTTAGCCAATCTATATGCAGATGCCAGAGTGATCAATAATCCCAAAAAAGGCAATACATCCAAACCGGAAGAAAACCAAACCACCCCATCGGCAGTTTCTTTGTCAACTTCCCATGAGGTCAAGCTATTTCCCATTCCTAGGAGCTGGAACATTACAATTCCGGGAACCAAGCCACTGGTTACCATATCAGCCAACGAATCGAGCTGAACTCCTAAATCACTTTGTACATTAAGCATTCTTGCGGCAAACCCATCAAAAAAATCGAAAAAAATACCTATGAACACAAAAAATGCCGCTACCTCCAGCTGGTTTTTCACAGCGAATATGGCTGCTACAGAACCACAGAAAAGGTTCAGTAAAGTAATGAGATTAGGTATATGTTTCTTCATTTTTAAAATATTTTGTGTAAAAATAAGGTTTTTATAACGATGATTAATAGTACAATTAATGTGATTTTTTATTCCATGAACAGATTATGAGATATATTTATAAAAATATGAGATATTTGTAAAAAATCGACTTTCTTCAAAATACATTAAATGAGTTGATAATTTAAATTCAAATGAAAAAAAATTACCTGCTGGCTGCATTTACCGGCTTATTACTTGCTATGGCGTGGCCAACATACGGATTACCTGTATTAGGCTTCATTGCTTTTGTCCCCCTCCTGTTCGCCGAGAAAAATATCCGGGAATCTGACAGCAATAAAAAAGGGTTAAAGGTATTCGGGACTGCTTACCTCAGTTTTTTAATATGGAATTCTATAACGACCTGGTGGTTATGGTATTCGAGTGCTTTCGGAATGTTTTTCGCCATCCTGGTAAATTCATTGCTAATGGCCTTGGTATTCCTCATTTATCACAAAGTAGCCAATAAATTACCCACCAAAATACATCTCGTTTTTCTACCTGCTATCTGGATGGCTTTCGAAAAATTTCATCTAAACTGGGATTTTTCCTGGCCGTGGTTAAACCTGGGGAATCTGTTTTCTGAATACACTTCCTGGATACAATGGTATGAATACACAGGTACTTTCGGTGGTTCGTTATGGATCTGGATCGTAAATATTGGTCTTTTTAAGACCTATGAGAAATACATTCAAGAAAAAAACAAAAAAGTATTATCGACAGGGGTTGGTAAAAATATTTTATTAATAGCCATCCCCGTTATTATTTCCTTTCTCATTCTTAAAAACTATCAAGAATCGAAAAACACTGTCGACGTTATCCTCATTCAGCCAAATGTAGATCCCTACACTGAAAAATACGACCAAAAAAATGTTCAGATAACCAAAGGACTCATTGCCCAGGCATCGGAAAAGATCGACCAAAATACAGACTATGTGATTGCCCCTGAGACGGTACTTTCCGAATGGTATCCAATTGAGCAATTCGATGTAAGTCCCCAGCGTAAAGCCCTGCAATCACTATGCTTGCAAAACAAGAACCTAAACGTCATTGTCGGTGCTGTTTTATACCATATGTATGGTAAAGGCCCAAAACCTTCAAAGTATGCGAATATAACGAGGCAAGGAGATTGGTACGACGAGTACAATGCAGCGCTGCAGGTAAACAATTCAGACAGTACCCAGTTTTACTATAAATCAAAACTGGTGGTAGGAGTTGAAAATTTTCCTTTCAAGCCGCTCCTGGAACCTCTTTTAGGGAACATACTATTAGATCTGGGAGGAACAATCTCTACCAAAACCATACAAAAGGACAGAGGTGTTTTTACTTCTAAGGACAGAAAAGGAAAAGCCGCTCCGATTATCTGTTACGAATCCGTATATGGTGAGTTCGTAACAGGATATGTCGAAAATGGCGCAAATTTTCTGGCTATCATAACCAATGATGCCTGGTGGGATAAAACACAGGGACACCAACAACACTTAAGTTACGCCAGACTGAGAGCAATAGAAACAAGGAAGAGCATTGCCCGAAGTGCCAATACAGGAATCTCTGCATTCATCAACGAAAAAGGAGAAATACGAGATACTTTGCCCTATGATACAAAAGGCTCCTTAAAAGGAACGATAACAATCAATGACAAAAAGACTTTTTATGTTAAGTACGGTGATTTTATTGCAAGGACAGCCATACTTATCGCGGGGTTAATTGTCTTATTTGCTATTGCCCGTAAAAAATCTTGATCGTAACTTGCCTCGTACTTGAAGTGTTAACTTCTAAAATTTTGAATTTATCTCAATGAACTATCTTTCAGTAGAAAATATCGCCAAATCGTATGGAGAACACATCTTATTCTCTGACATATCTTTTGGTATTAATAAAGATCAAAAAATTGCTTTGATTGCTAAAAATGGTACCGGGAAAACCTCGTTATTAAATATTATTACCGGTAAAGACATCCCCGATAGCGGGCAAGTGGTTACAAGAAACAGTTTAAACATTGCTTTTCTTTCTCAGGAACCGGATCTCATTCCTTCGTTAACCATAGAAGAAACCATTTTTGCATCAGAGAACAAAATCCTTAAAGTAATTCACAACTACGAAAGAGCATTAAAAAACCCTGAAAACGAGAGTGCCTATCAAAAGGCCTTCGAGCAAATGGAAATACACCAGGCCTGGGATTTTGAAACTCAATATAAACAGATACTATTTAAACTAAAGCTTGACAATTTAGAGCAAAAAGTATCTTCCTTATCAGGAGGGCAGAAAAAGAGGCTGGCTTTGGCCACCATACTTATCAACAAACCTGATTTATTAATTTTAGACGAACCCACCAATCACCTCGATCTTGAAATGATCGAATGGCTGGAAGTTTATTTTGCTAAAGAAAAGATTACCCTCTTCATGGTAACCCACGATCGTTACTTCCTGGAACGGGTCTGTAACGAAATTCTTGAATTAGATAGCGGACAATTGTATCAATACAAAGGCAGCTATTCTAATTATCTGGAAAAAAGAGAACTCCGGATGGAATCGGAAGCCTCAAGTGTTGAAAAAGCTAAAAACCTATATAGAAAAGAGCTCGACTGGATGCGCAGGCAACCAAAGGCCCGTACTACCAAGTCAAAATCCCGCATCGACGATTTTTACCTCATAAAAGAAAAGGCCAATGAACGAAGAAAAGAGCACCAGGTTACCCTGGAAATCAACATGGAACGCCTGGGAAGCAAAATAGTAGAGCTTCACAACGTTTCTAAGTCATTCAAAGAAAAAAAGATCGTTGATAAATTCAGTTACAACTTCACTAAAGGCGAACGCATCGGGATCATTGGTAAAAATGGTACCGGTAAATCAAGTTTTCTTAATCTCCTGACAAAATCCTCAGAGCCTGATACCGGAAAAATTGTTGTCGGCGAAACCGTTAAGTTCGGTTATTACACCCAAAGTGGTATCCAGGCCAAATCAGGACAAAAGGTAATAGACGTTATCAAAGACTTTGGTGAATTTATTCCCCTGACAAAAGGAAGGACGATTTCTGCCGCCCAGTTACTTGAACGCTTTCTTTTTGACAGAAAAAAACAATATGACTTTGTCGAAAAGTTAAGCGGAGGCGAATTAAAAAGACTTTACCTCTGTACCGTATTAATACAAAACCCGAATTTCCTCATCCTTGATGAACCGACAAATGACCTGGACATTGTAACGCTCAATGTGCTGGAAAATTTTCTGTTAGACTACCCCGGTTGTCTTGTTGTAGTTTCACATGATCGGTATTTTATGGATAAGATTGTCGATCACTTGTTTGTTTTCAGAGGCAATGGAATCATCGAAGACTTTCCCGGAAATTACAGCGATTTCAGGGTTTATGAAGATAGCACAACCCCAGTCGAAGAAAGCGTATCTGCTGATAAGAAAGAAAAGAAAAGCTGGAAGAAAGATGCCAATAGCGGGTTAAGTTATAACGAACAAAAAGAATACAACAGACTTGAAAAAGACATTAAAAAATTAGAAGAAAAGAAAGCTTTAATAGAAGCTTCTTTCCTGAACTCCGACCTTTCGGGGGAAGAAATAAACAAACAATCCGTTCATTTACAAGAAATTATAAACGAAATAGAAAAAAAGACAGAACGCTGGTTCGATCTTTCTACAAAATTAGAACAATAAATCTTCTATTTTCCTACATAAACTATCAACAAACCTTGTTAATAAAAACACAATGTATTTCATCGAATTTTTACGTCTTTTTATCGACAAAATGAATTTTATCACTAGTTTAGTTCTTAAGAATAAGTTAACACTTACTCTTTTAAACCCCAAACAGTACTTTAGAATAGCCCCAAGTTTTTTTAAAGTACAGAACAACCAAGATTAACCTAAATGTTGACTTTTTATGAAGAGACAACTACTTAACCTACTCGTTGCTACGGTAATGATGATCTCCTGTAGTAAAGATGATTCAACCGAAGATGTCATCCCTAAAAGCAGTCTGAAGCAAATTGAAAGCTTTAAATTTTTGGCTTCAGAAAATGAAGGGCTTGATGTTGATGTCACAGCTTCTATCAATGAAAGCGCAAAGCAGATAACGGCTACCATGCCCTTCGGTTCAGACATCTCCAAGCTAAAACCCACAATCAAAAGCTCTGCATTGTCAAAGGTAACACCAACTACAGATACCCGTATTGATTTTTCACAGGCTGTAGAATATGGGGTTATTGCAGAAGACCAGACATCAACCATCTATACGGTAAACGTCGATGTCGCCAAAAGCTCAGAAGCCAGGATCACTGATTTTAACCTTCTGACTTCGATAAATAATGATGGCACCAATAGTAACCAGATCTATTTTGATGTATATGGAACTATAGATGAAACCAATAAGACCATCACGCTTCACATTCCTGAAGGCAGTTTGGATGCTGACCTTATTCCTTCCGTCGAATATTCAACCGGAGCTACAATCAGCCCTTCAGCAGAAAACCCATTGACTGAAGGGGTAGATTATATTATAACTGCTGAAAACGGAGACACGAGCACGTATAAAATTATATATAACTATATACCCAACGAACGTAAAATATTAATTGATCTATATCATGCCAATCAAAACAACCTGCTAAACTGGGATATAACCTCGCTCAATATTGCCGAATGGGAAGGGATAACGCTATATGACCAACGCGTTAATCAGATAGATTTTACAAATAAGGACATCGAAACTTTAACTGCGGACGTAGGCAAATTATCAGAGCTTACCGATCTGGTTGTCCAGAACACCGATAGCGACCTGAAATTGACTTCCATTCCTCAAGAAATCGGAAATCTTACAAAACTCAGATCGTTGTTTCTAAACGGCAACAGCATTGAGACCATCCCTTCATCCATAGGCAACCTGGCTGAATTAGATCGATTGGCATTAAATTCAAACAAACTTTCGTCACTTCCGGAAGAAATCGGAAACCTCACCAATTTGAAATGGCTGATCCTAAACGACAATGGCCTCCAGTATTTACCTGGTTCTATCGGTAATTTATCTAACTTAACCGAGCTTTTCCTGAATAATAACCGTTTACTTGAACTCCCCGAAGGGATTGGGAATTTACAGGCTCTAAAAGTTCTCAGGCTAAGAACAAATTCGTTGATAGAATTAAATAATTCTATTGCCGAAATGCCCCAAATAGAAACAGTGGATCTGGGATACAACAACTTCAGAGAATTCCCGTCCCAGCTGATTGAGATGCAGAATCTGAAGAACATTCTTTTTGATGGCAATCGCTTAAGGACCGTTCCGTCTGAATTGGGTAATATGACAAATCTGGAAATTGCATCATTTTACCGCAACAGATTGTCTGTATTACCGGAAGAACTGGGCGACTTAAACAAATTGAAAACACTCAACATCCAAAGAAACTTTTTATGGTCCATCCCTCAAAAAATATGTGATTTGGAATCAAATTACGGAACTGAGATTATTAAAGATAACCGTACCGATTGCCGTAACTAACAGCAGCTATATTCTTATTTTGATTTTACACATGTGGAGACTTCACTGTAAACAGTGAAGTTTTTTCGCTTATTTTTGTAATTCGTAAACAATCAAAAATCCGCTTGTTCTTGTTTAAATATTTTAAATTCTTCATTGAATCAACGAATCAACACGGAGTGCATTCTCCCTTCGTTTATCATCTTACAACCAAAGCATTTTACACGAAAACAGAAACTGATATCTCAAAAAAGCTAAAATCAGCATTGAAACGGTCGGGGAAAAACAGTTTTTCATCATTAAAGAAGGCCCGGCTTTTTTACAAAATCATACACTATTTCGATGCAAAACATATCTTAACGATTGCATCCACACCACAAACTATCTTCACTCTTGCCGCAGATATTTCAAAAATTCATAAAATAACATCCCTCAATGACAAGAACGTGCCGGCTTACGTTTCTAACACGAAACAAGAACAGCAACAAATCTTCGATGTCATTTTTATCAGTACAGAAGCACTTAATTTCATAAATCCGGAAGACCTTTATACTTTATCAGAAAAAAACACCCACGATGGAACTGCTATTATCCTGGATCGTATCCACAGCTCCGAAAGCACAAACAAAAAATGGCTAGAGCTCAAGAACAACCTTTCTTTTAATGTAACTATCGACCTTTATCACTGCGGGCTGCTATTCAAAAGACAAGGGCAACAAAAAGAACATTTCTGCATTAGGGTTTAATAAAAGCTGTTTGTACCTTAGCTATCAACAAAGAAAATACTATGAAAATCTACACTAAAACAGGAGATAAAGGCAAGACCTCATTATTTGGAGGCACCAGGGTTCCCAAACATCATATACGTATAGACAGTTATGGTACTGTTGATGAATTAAATTCATGGATTGGTTTGCTTCGTGATCAAAAGACTGATCAAAACACAAAAAGGGTATTGATCAGGATTCAGGATCGTTTATTTACCTTAGGTGCCATATTGGCAACACCCCCTGAAAAAGAGATATTAAAAAGCGGCAAACCAAGACTTAACATTCCTAAAATAACTGAAAAAGATATCATTTTACTTGAAAATGAAATAGATCAAATGAACGGCTCATTACCCGCAATGACCCATTTTGTACTCCCCGGCGGCCATCAATCCGTGTCATATTGTCACATCGCAAGAACCGTGTGCAGACGGGCAGAAAGATGTGCCTCCCATTTATTTGAAAATGAACCTTTTGACGAAAAAATCATCCAATACCTCAACAGACTATCCGACTATCTGTTTGTACTGGCACGAAAGTTGTCATATGATCTTCAAATTGATGAAGTAAAATGGATTCCTGAAAAGGAAAGCTAATCTTGTTTTAATAAGATTTTAACATTCAAAAGTCGATTTTTTCATAGAAAAATGATTACGTTCTTAAAAATTATGTAATTCGTGCATTTTTTACTTGACTTTTTACATTTAAAATTTATTTTTGCAAGAAATTAAAATTAATATTGAAAGATGTATTGGACTTTAGAATTAGCATCTTATTTAGATGATGCGCCTTGGCCTGCTACCAAAGACGAATTGATAGACTTCGCCATCAGAACCGGTGCACCTCTCGAAGTGGTCGAAAATCTACAAGCAATTGAAGATGAAGGAGATATGTACGAATCGATTGAAGAGATTTGGCCAGATTACCCTACAGAGGAAGATTACCTCTGGAATGAAGATGAATATTAACAAACATTATTATTATTAAACGCAAAAAGTCTCACTAGAGGCTTTTTTTTTGCGTAATTTTGAACTAAAACATATAGAAGCAGTTATGAGTTTAATGAATTCCCTAATTAAGGTCTTTGTTGGAGATAAGGCGAAGAAAGACGTTAAAGAAATACAACCCATCGTAGATAAAATAAAATCTATTGAAAATACACTTTCTGAATTATCACATGACGAACTGAGAGCAAAGACGGAAGCCTTTAAGGAGCAAATAAAAGATGCCCGCGCTTCGATCGACCAACAGATTGAAAATCTACAGCAAGAAGCTGATACCACTGAAGATATAGACAAACGTGAAGAACTTTATAACCAGATCGATCAACTCCTTGAAGAGGGAAATCAGATTGATGAAAAAACACTCAATGAGATACTGCCTGATGCTTTTGCGGTCGTGAAAGAAACTGCAAAACGTTTTGCTAATAACGAGACTATTACTGTTACTGCTTCCTCTTATGATCGTGAACTATCGGCATCTAAAGATTATATTACCCTTGATAATGAAAAAGCAATTTGGAAAAACTCATGGGATGCTGCCGGAAAAGAAGTAACCTGGGATATGATCCATTACGATGTACAGTTGATCGGCGGTATTACACTTCACCAGGGTAAGATTGCCGAGATGCAAACAGGAGAAGGTAAAACATTGGTGGCTACGCTTCCTGTATATTTAAATGCGCTTACAGGCAAGGGGGTTCATCTGGTTACTGTAAACGATTACCTGGCAAGAAGGGATAGCACCTGGATGGCTCCGATTTTCCAGTTTCACGGATTGTCCGTAGATTGTATCGACAACCACCAGCCCAATTCGGAATCACGTAGAAATGCATATAAAGCTGATATCACTTATGGTACTAACAACGAATTTGGTTTTGACTACCTTCGTGATAATATGGCGCATTCTCCGAAAGACCTGGTTCAGCGGCCACATAACTTCGCCATTGTCGATGAGGTCGATTCTGTTCTAATCGATGATGCCCGTACTCCTTTAATCATTTCAGGGCCTGTTCCTCAGGGAGACAGACATGAATTTAATGAATTAAAACCAGTTGTAAACGATCTGGTAAGTAAACAACGACAGTACCTGAACGGCGTGCTCGCCGAAGCTAAAAAACTAATTGCAGAAGGAAATGCTAAAGACGGTGGGGTCTTATTGTTAAGAGTACACAGGGGACTCCCAAAAAATAAAGCTTTGATTAAGTTTTTAAGTGAAGAAGGAATCAAGCAATTGCTTCAAAAAACTGAAAACTTCTACATGCAGGACAACAACCGTGAAATGCCAAAGATTGATGAGGAGTTGTTATTTGTAATTGATGAAAAGAACAATCAAATAGAACTTACAGACAAAGGAGTCGAGTACCTTTCGAAAGATACTGACGATTCTGAATTCTTTGTAATGCCTGACATCGGAACTGAGATTGCCAAGATTGAAAAACAAAACCTTCCTGTTGAAGAAGAAGCAGAGCTTAAAGAAGAACTGTTTAAAGATTTTGGTGTTAAGAGCGAACGTATTCACACTATGAATCAGCTGCTTAAAGCCTATGCTCTTTTTGAAAAAGATGTTGAGTATGTAGTGATGGATAACAAGGTTATGATCGTCGATGAACAAACCGGACGTATTATGGATGGTCGTCGATACTCAGATGGTCTCCATCAGGCAATAGAGGCTAAGGAGAATGTAAAAATAGAGGCTGCAACACAAACTTTTGCTACGGTAACGCTCCAGAATTATTTCCGTATGTACAACAAACTTGCCGGTATGACAGGTACCGCCATTACAGAAGCAGGTGAATTCTGGGAAATTTATAAACTGGACGTGGTTGAAATTCCGACGAACCGTCCGATTGCCCGTAAAGACAAAGAAGACCTTATCTACAAAACCAAAAGAGAAAAGTACAATGCTATTATAGATGAAGTGGTTCGCTTGGTAGGAGAAGGAAGACCTGTACTGGTAGGTACGACCTCTGTTGAGATCTCAGAATTATTGAGCAGGATGCTTCATATAAGAAAAATAAAACACAATGTACTGAATGCCAAACTTCACAAAAAAGAGGCTGATATTGTTGCTGAAGCCGGCCAACCCGGAGTCGTGACTATCGCTACCAACATGGCAGGTCGGGGTACTGATATTAAATTAATCAAAGAAGTAAAAGAAGCGGGAGGTCTGGCTATTATCGGAACAGAAAGGCACGATTCGCGAAGGGTAGACAGGCAGTTGAGGGGGCGTTCCGGACGTCAGGGAGATCCAGGGAGCTCACAGTTCTATGTGTCGCTTGAAGATAATTTAATGCGTTTGTTTGGTTCAGACAGAGTAGCCAAACTAATGGATAAGATGGGACTTGAAGAGGGAGAGGTTATTCAGCACTCTATGATGACCAAATCTATTGAAAGAGCCCAGAAGAAAGTAGAAGAAAATAACTTCGGAATACGGAAACGTCTATTGGAATACGACGATGTCATGAACGCTCAACGGGAAGTAGTCTATAAACGACGTCGCCATGCATTGGAAGGAGAGCGTCTTAAGGTAGATATCGCTAACATGATGTACGATACTTGTGAGGTTATTGCCGAAACCAATAAACAAGCCGATGATTATAAAAATTTTGAATTTGAGCTTATTAAATATTTTTCTTTAACATCTCCGATTTCTGAAGAAGAATTTAAAAAGCTCTCCTATATGGAGATAGCTTCTAAAGTATATAAAGCAACATACCAGCATTATACCGAAAAAATAGAGCGTACTGCTGCTACCGCCTTCCCGGTTATCAAAAATGTGTATGAAAATCAATCCGATAAGTTCGAACGCATTGTGGTTCCTTTTACAGATGGTATAAAAACCTTAAACGTGGTTACCAATCTGGAGGAAGCATATAATTCCGGAGGAAGGAAATTGGTTGCCGATTTTGAAAAGAACATATCTTTAGCTATCATCGATGATGCCTGGAAAAATCATTTGCGTAAAATGGATGAGCTCAAACAATCTGTTCAGCTGGCTGTTCACGAACAAAAAGATCCGCTGTTAATATACAAGTTTGAAGCCTTTGAACTTTTTAAAACAATAGTAGACAAGGTTAATAAAGATGTAATCTCCTTCTTGTTCAAAGGTGAGCTCCCGACTCAGGATTCCAGCAATATTAGTGAAGCCAGGGACGTAAAGAGAAAAGAAAGCTATAAAACCTCTAAAGAAGAAATTCCCAACCTTGACGAAAGAGCAGCAGAAAGCAGGGCGGCAGGGCAAACCCAAAGACCCCAGGTTACTGAGACCATCACCAGGGATAAACCTAAAATCGGAAGAAACGAACGGGTTACCATAAAAAATGTAATGAGCGGCGAGAGCAAAGAACTTAAGTACAAGCAAGCTATTCCCCTGATTGAAAAAGGAGAATGGGTTTTGGTTGAACATGAATAAACATTTCATCTATAATTAGTTAAAATCCTGCTATATGCAGGATTTTTTTATTTTTATAACACACTTAAAACTAATTATGGAAACCTACGCCAAAGCATTATTATTCGCCATCCCTGTTTTTGTGATTTTGGTACTGATCGAAATATTGTACGGATATCTCATAAAAAAACATACCCACAAACCTCTCGATACCATATCAAGCCTAAGTTCCGGGCTCACTAACATTGTAAAAGACTCGTTGCCCCTTATTCTCATTTTTGTCTCTTACCCTACTCTTTTAAAACACCTCTCCCTATTTAGAATCGAAACAACCTGGATAACCTACGCCATAGGTTTTGTGGCTTTGGACTTTGCAGGCTACTGGAATCACAGATTAAGTCACCGAATTAACTTCTTTTGGAATCAACATGTAATACACCATAGCAGTGAAGAATTCAACCTGGCCTGTGCATTGAGGCAGTCTATATCAAATATCCTGGGGTACTTCCCCCTATTATTGATTCCTGCTGCAGTAATGGGAGTACCGGCTAAGGTAATAAACATCCTGGCTCCTATTCATTTATTTTTACAATTCTGGTATCATACCAAATATATTGGTAAATTAGGTTGGTTGGAATACATCATTGTTACGCCATCTCAACACCGGGTTCATCATGCTATCAACCCGGAATATATTGATAAAAACCTCGGGCAGATATTTAGTATATGGGATAGATTGTTTGGTACTTTTCAGGAAGAACTAAACGATATACCTCCTGTTTACGGCGTGCTTAAACCGGCTCAAACCTGGAATCCTATCCTTATTAATTTTCAGCATTTATGGCGACTGATAAAAGATGCCTGGCACGCGAAAAGCTGGGTCGATAAGCTTAGAATATGGTTTATGCCCACAGGATGGAGACCCGAAGATGTAAAAGAAAAGTATCCATACAGCATCATAGAAAATGTATACAGCTTTCATAAATATGAAACTAAATCTAACCGCAGCTTCATTAGCTATGCTGCTTTCCAGCTATTGGTCTGCACAGCATTGATGATGTTTATGTTTTACAACTATACGAACATAGGGTTAAAAGGTTTGCTGTTATACGGGGGCTTTGTTTTTACCGGTATTTTCGGATATACATCACTAATGGATCATAAAAATTATGCCAAGTATATTGAATATACAAGAGGTTTGGCCGGTATTATGTTCATCCTTTACACAAAAGATTGGTTCGGTATTGATGAACATATTGCAGGTGGGAGCTTATACGTGACTGTATATTTTGCTGTGACCATTATAGGCGGATGGTATTTTTCGTCTTTTAACAGAAAACAACACACCCATGCAACTATTTAAACTGATTAAAATACATCCTTTTCATCAATGGAATCTGAATCAAAATAAAGGCTAATGCTACCATTAATATTATAGTGGTTGTATCAGAAAAGTGAAACTTTTCAAAAAGATTGATCTCCCCTAATTCTATTTTATCAGATATCCCATACCCTTTTAAAACAGAATCCCGCTGCGAAAACTTTATCAAAAGAACTATAGAAACAGTTAAAAAAGAGGCTATTACACCCCATCCCCGTTTTTTTATCAAAGGAGTGTAAATATATGACTGTTCTTTCTGTATTTTTATCATTAAACGATCCATAAATTCATTAGAGGGTTTATCCAAACCCACTTCATAAATTACTTTTCTTGTAAAGTCATCTAACTTCTTTTCTTCATCTGCACTCATACGGTTCTTTTTAAAGATTCTACCTCGTTTTTAAGCAACTTAAAAAGCTTTTTTCGGCTTCTGAACAGCTTTATTTTTATATTATCCAACGAAACATCTACTATTTCAGCGATATCTTTAAGCGGCAATTCTTCAAAGTAATATAAAAGTATTATAACCTGCTCATCTGACGATAATTGCTTAATCGCGTTTTGTATTGTAGCATTCCGTTCTTTTTGTTCTAATACATCTATCCCATTTTCCAGCATCCCTACTTCTCCTTCATGAACATGCTCAATAAGCTCGGTAGTATTAAAATTACGGCTATAGCTCTTAATGTTGTCCAAGCAGGCATTATATGTTATTCTATATAGCCAGGAACCAAATTTAGCCTTTCCTTTATACTTCCCTAAGGAATGATAACACTTAACAAACACCTCCTGGGCTACATCTTCAGCTTCCTCTCTGTTCTGAAGCATTTTTAAGGCGATCGAAAATACCATATCCTGGTACTTTCTTACCAGAAACGAAAAGGCATTTGTATCCCCCTTTAATGCCTGTTGTATATAAGTATGGTCAGATTGGTTCGTCATTCGTTATATATGACTGTCAAACTACTGGGGTGGTTACAATTTTTGATAAAAAAATATTTTAACCTTTTTTGTAACCAAAACAAAATAACGGCAGTCTTAACAACAAACGGGTTCGTTCCCTGTCAAAAAAAAACAATTAACCTAAAAATTAAAACCATTATGGAAGTAGTTATTTTTTTCGGTCTTCTTTTCGCAACTGTATTCGGAATGTATTACTTATTCATTACCGCAAGAAATAAGGAGCGTATGTCCTTAATCGACAAAGGTGCCGATGCGTCTATTTTTTACAGTGCTAAAAAGCGTATCACTCCTATCTGGAAAATAATTGTAATCAATATCGGATGTTTATCTACAGGGATTGGCATAGGTGTCGTTCTTGGCATGCTAATCAGCCCCTTGGTACCATACAGTAATGAACCCATAATTATTGGTGGTATTTTTATATTTGGCGGTCTTGGTCTATTAACAGGATTCAAAATTGCAGAAAAACTAGAGTAAACAATCTTGGAGCCAGCTCGCGCATGGACATAACATTTCGACACAAGCCCCATGAAATTGCGTTAGGAATATTTCACAAGGGAAAGCCCCGTAAACTTCTTTCAGAAACGTTTCACCGGGACAAGCGCCGAAGCTCCCGATTTATTACGGGATAAATCTCGTCTATATAACCAACCACATGTAAAGATTGTAAGGAATTTAGCTATCTTAAGACCTATTAAACAAATCTGTTTGTTATGAAAGGTTTAAAACTAAGTTCCTTATTTTTTATAATCTTTTTTTCTTTGAGTTGTAATTCGTTTACTAAAAAAGAAAGAAAGGTAACAACAATGGTAAGCAGCGAAATCCAAGAGCATAAAGGAATGCAAAAAGCCTATTTTGCAAGCGGATGCTTTTGGTGTGTTGAAGCCATTTTTGAAAGTATAGACGGGGTCTCTGAAGTTATCAGCGGGTATTCGGGAGGTAACACCAAAAAACCTACCTATTACGAAATCAGTAAAGGCAATACAGGACATGCTGAAGCAGTAGAAATATATTACGATCCTGAGAAAGTAAAATTCGAGCAATTAGTACAGGCATTTTTCGAATCACACGATCCTACCATCCTTAATGGTCAGGGCCCGGATATAGGGAAACAATACAGATCTATAGCTTTCTATCAGAACGACAAAGAAAAGAAGGCTATTGAATCATACATTCAAAAATTAGAAATCAGCGGCAGGTATTTAAAGCCGATTGTTACCGAAGTCCTGAGGTTTGAAAAGTTTTGGCCGGCTGAAGCATATCATCAGGATTATGAAACCAAAAATCCGAACAATCCATATATTAAAAACGTTTCTGTTCCCAGGTTGAATAAATTTAAAAAACAATGTCCGTTCCTGTTAAAAGAAACGAATAACAAACATTAATCACTGCACTTCTACATCGCTGTATACCGCTACAATATTTATTGTTTTATTGCCATTTTTATTGTTTCGATAGCCGTTTAACGTTTTCGAATTATAGTTCTTGGATACATCTAAAACCATATCTGTAGGATAGGTCACTTTGGAATCGACGGCATTACAATAAAAATTAAAGGCTGCCTTGGGAAGAGTAAGAACAGCATCGGTATTGTCTAAATTGATCGAAATATTCTTAAACTCCGGAGCTACATCAGCTATTAAAAGATCTCCAAAGCTACCGTCAATAATAGCATTCCCTAAAATTGTACCAATAACCACATCGGATGATTTGGAATTAAGTTTAACACTCTTTACGTTTTTCAGTTCCACTTCCTTAACATAATTTAAGCTCAGTTCACCATAATTCCAGTTATCGACAATAACCGGTGAATATGAAGCCTTTATAAAAGTACCTTCACCATCAACCTGATGGGCATGCAACCTTGTATGTGACAAGGTTGCATTTATATTTTTTGTAGCATCTACAATTTTAACCTCTCCATGCCTGACATTCATCTTAAGCTTGGCTCCTTTCGGCATTTTGACCTTAATGGTTTTCTTCACTTTTAAGTTTTCATCCCCCTCTTTGGATTTAATAAAAAAGACGTTGGTCCCATCATCAGATTTTTCCTCTTTTCTTTTCCATTCTACTAAAACCTCTTTACGAGCTTTATGAGCTTCAGACCTGACTTTGGCAATTTCTTTTCTCTGTATCACTAACTGTTTTCTTACTTCTTCCTTTACCTTGCCCATTTCTTTACGATGTTCCTGAAGTTCCAACTTCATTTTCTCTTTGTCTGCCTTATACCGCTCCATATCATTCTTCCATTCTTCCAAATTCTTTTTAAAATCTTCATCGAAATTCTTATTGAATTCTTCCTTCCACTCTTTTAAGTATTTATCTCCGTCTTTTTTATATGCCTCATAGTCAAAATTTAAATTATTAAAATTCATTGGCATTGGAGGCATTGGGGGCATTTTAAAAGGAAAAGACTGTACTTCCGGAATCTCTGGAATCTCTGGGATCTCGGGCAGTTCAGGCACCACAAATTCAAATTCATGGTCATCACCAAAAACCATTACATTACCGGGTCTGAAATGCATTGCAGGTTTGGTAGAGATGGTAACTTCCCCGCTATTCCCTATAGCCTCAAAGTTCCAGTTATTAAATATTTTTTCGGCCTCATCTCTCGATACGCCCTCAACTTCTATTTCTGCCGTTACCTCTACTGTATTCTTATTCCAGGTATCAAACTCTACATCGGCATAACTCGTATTGATGTTAATCGACACCTCCGGACTTACACTAAAGGTTTCTTTGTAGTTCTTGCTTTGCTTTTGAGCATGAGCAATGAAAGCTGTAATTAAAAAAGCAGCTAGAAAAAAATTACACTTGTTGGTCATTAAACTTTTCATTTTCAGTTTGTTTAAGTTCTTCTAATTTATCTTTTAACCTATACAACAATTGCAACCGTAATTGTAAATTATCTATTAACGCAGATACTGTTTGCTCGTTTGGCCCTACTTCGTTAAGCTCATTTGTCAGTCTTTGATATTCCGAATTTAACTCCTCTAACCGGTTCACATAACCATCAAACAACTTTTTGTTATCATCGGTAATCTCCATTTCAGCTAATTCCACATTAATATTAGCCAAATAGTAATTTTCTATTTTTTTAAGATCGGGAGATATATCGCCTAATGTTATCTTGCTGTTCTGATTTTTAATCGCTTCCAGAACATTTACTACCGTAGTGTTTCCCTGATTTTTAAACGAATTATAAAAAACAGTTCCTAAGCTTACAAGCACCAGCAATGAAGCAGCTATCTTTAATATAAAAAATGAGTTTCCCTTACGTTTCTGCGGCAGTTTCTTATCAAGCAGTTTCAAAAAGCGTTCTTCGTGATCAGAAGGCATTTCATGCTTGTTAAAACTCTTATCGCCTTTAAACAACTCTCTAAGATCTTGCGCCATAACCTTTGTTCATTAATAGTTCTTTTAATTGATTTTTACCTCTTAATAATTGCGTCCTTGAGGCTGTTTGAGTAATGCCGAGTATCTCCGATATTTCAGAATGATCATATCCTTCTATTAAATACAACATGACTACATACTTATATTTTTCCGGAAGATGCTCTATTGCCAGCTTTACCTCGTCTACACTGACATCATCTTCAATTTTCCAATTATCATCATCTACCACATTTAAAATATTTTCATCTAATGATAAATAATGCTCATGTCTGCTTTTTAAAAAATCGATACACTTATTTACTACGATTTTTTTTAACCATGCCCCGAAGGCAACTTCAGCTTTGAATTGATCTATTTTCTGGAAAGCTCTTATAAAAGCTTCTTGTGTTACATCCTGGGCATCATCGATATTCTTTAAATACCGCATCGATACACAGAACATGGCATCGCAATACTGCCTGTACAAATGCAGTTGCGCTTTTCTGTCGTTTTTTTTACACTTCTCAACGAGGTCAATCTGAAACATGCCGGCTAGTTTCGGTTTGGTTGCTGGTTACAATTGTTATTCATCTTAAAGACGATAAAAACCTACCAGTGTTGCAAAAAGATAAGATTTTTTTAATTTCGATTAAATTTTTTCACCTTGATACAACAACATACCATCTCCAATAAGCATCTAAAATTAGTAACTATTAACTACGGTGCTACAGTTCAAAAGCTTTTTTTTAAAGACAGAAACAATCAGGAAACCAATGTAGTCATCGGATTTAAGAACCCTGATGACTATATGAATAATCCTGCTTATATAGGCAATAGCATTGGTAGATATGCCGGCCGTATTAAAGAAGGATTTTATATTGATGAATCTTTTTACCCACTACATAACGAACATGGCGTTCACTTACATGGAGGGCAAACAGGTTTTTCATCTAAAATATGGGAAATCGAAGATATTCATGATGGAGAAGTTCCATACATTAAATATTCCTATTTAAGCAAGGATGGTGAAGAGGGATACCCCGGCAATCTAAAAGTTACTGTTACATATAAACTGGAAGAAAATTTATTCTCTATTGTTTATGAAGCAGAAACAGATCGGTCTACCCATGTTAATCTTACCAATCATAATTACTACAACCTTGATGGCAAAGGCTCGGTAATCGATCACAGTTTAAAGGTTAACACTGCTCATTTTCTTGAATTCAATTCCGATAAACTGCCTTCTGGTAAAGTTTTAAATGTTGCGGATACACCATATAACTTCACAAAAGAATCAAAACTATCTGATATTAAACATTTTAACGGGGTCGATAATTGCTTCCCTGTTGAAACGGATCAATGTGTTGCCTCCTTATATTCGGAATCTTCCGGGATCGAAATGAAAGTAAAAACAAACCAACCGGCTATAGTTATTTATACCCCTTTAAACCTGCCAAAAGGAAATTATAATCAGGAAATCGCCGATTTCTCTTCCATTTGCTTCGAGGCCCAAGGTTATCCGGATGCCCCAAATCAAGTTGATTTTCCTTCTACACTCTTAAAAAAAGATGAAAAATACATGAATCGTAGTATCTTTGAGTTTGATATCAGATCATGACAAAACCTAAAAAAAAATCGGCATTATCAGAAAAGGATGGTGTTTCTCAACCAAAAAGCACCAGTAGGGACTCTATATCTAAATTAAAAAACAAAAGAAAAAAACAGCCTTCCTCTGAAGAACTTTCGGATGCCATTTTAAAAGGGGACAAAGTAGCTTTAAGTCGTGCCATCACTTTAATAGAAAGTATAAATCCAGAACATACGCATAAAGCCAATAAAATTATCGAAGCGTGTTTACCTTCTGCCAACAATTCGATCAGAATAGGCATCACCGGGGTTCCGGGAGTTGGTAAAAGTACATTTATCGAGAGTTTTGGTTCTTACCTCACTTCCATTGGTAAAAAAGTAGCCGTTCTGGCCGTTGACCCGAGTAGCTCCATTTCTAAAGGGAGTATTCTCGGGGATAAAACCAGAATGGAAAGTCTGGTAAAAAACGATAACGCCTTTATCCGTCCGTCCCCATCCGGTGATTCACTTGGAGGGGTTGCGCGAAAAACAAGGGAAACCATTACGCTCTGCGAAGCCTGTGGTTTTGATACCATAATTATTGAAACAGTAGGTGTTGGCCAAAGTGAAACAGCTGTTCACAGTATGGTAGATTTCTTTCTTCTTTTAAAACTTGCCGGTGCCGGAGATGAACTACAAGGTATAAAACGTGGTATTATGGAAATGGCTGATGCCATTATCATCAACAAAGCTGATGGCGATAATATAAACAGGGCTAAACAGGCCAAAGTTGACTTTACAAGGGCTTTACATCTCTATCCTCCTAAAGAAAACGATTGGACACCTAAAGTCATTACTGCTTCTGCTTATGAAAAAACAGGAATCGCAGCAACCTGGGAATTGGTCCTCCAATACCTTGATCTGACAATAAAGAACCGCTTTTTTGAACATAAACGCATTCAACAGAACAAACAATGGTTAGTGCAAACCATTAACGAACGCCTTAAATCAAATTTTTACAACCATCAAGAAATTAAAACATCCCTGACGCAACAACTGGAGCTCATTGAACAAAACAAAATCTCACCTTTTGCAGCTGCCGATTATTTATTCAAATTATATAATCGGACTTAACTTGCCGGTACCTGCTTGAAAAATGATACATTTGCATATTAATGCACCAAATTGATGAGTTACGAATTTACTATTATTGTTCCGGTGTACAATGAAGAAGACAATCTGGAACGAGTAGAAAAAGAACTTTCCGAATACATGGCAAAGTCAGCAAAAAAGACTAAAATTCTTTTTGTTAATGACGGCTCCAAAGATAAAAGTCAACAATTAATCGAATCAATTTGCAAGCGCAATACTGATTTTTCATATATCTTATTTGAAGAAAACAGGGGGCTGAGTGCAGCTATTAAAGCTGGATTTGACTATACTGATACTGCATTGGTAGGGTATATTGATTCCGATCTACAAACAACTCCCGAGGATTTCGATTTATTACTGGCAGAAATTGGTGAATTCGATCTCGTTACAGGCGTCAGAGCAGACAGAAAAGATTCTTTCGTAAAAAACATGTCTTCAACCATAGCCAACAGTATCCGACGAGCATTCACTTCAGACGGCATGGACGATACAGGTTGTCCGTTAAAAGTGATTAAAACTGATTTTGCTAAACGCATTCCTATGTTTAAAGGACTCCATAGGTTTTTACCGGCAATGATACTTTTGCAAAATGGCAAAGTGAAACAAGTTCCGGTAAGGCACTTTCCGAGAATAGCCGGAACTGCTAAATTCGGCCTATGGAACCGCTTGTTAGGACCATTGATGGATTGTTTTGCCTATTTGTGGATGAAGAAAAAGTATATAAACTATCGCGTTGCTAAACAAGGGTAATGGAAGATTGGGTAATATACTCCATAGGTTTCGTTGCGCAAATGCTTTTTTCCGGCAGAATGATTCTGCAATGGATTCTTTCTGAAAAACACCAAAAAATCCTAACCCCAAAATTATTCTGGCAATTAAGTCTGTTGGCCTCATTCTTACTTTTTGTTTATGGTTGGCTTCGTGATGATTTTGCTATCATTCTGGGACAAGTTCTTACTTATTTCATTTATATCAGAAATATGCAATTGCAGGGAGAATGGATACGATTTCCAAAACCATTCCGTATTTTTCTATGGTTTTTCCCTTTGCTGGTTGTTCTTTACGGATATAATAACAACGCATACGATTTAAACGATTTTTTTAAAAATGACAATATTCCTTTATGGCTATTATTACTAGGAAGTATTGCCCAGGTTGTTTTTATGTTCCGATTTATCTATCAATGGATCTATAGCGAAAGACGAAAAAAATCTACCCTCCCTAAAGGCTTTTGGATATTAAGTTTGACGGGGGGGCTGCTAATCCTCACCTACGCAATTTTAAGGAAAGACCCCGTATTGTTAGTTGGCCACCTGGCAGGAACTTTTATTTATACTCGAAACTTATTCATCTTAAAAAAAGAACATGCTCAACGCGCTGAAAAATAACTATCCGATTCTTATTTTATTAGTATGTGCATCTATCTTCTTCTCTCATCTGGGAACGTTGTACATTAATATCATGGAAGCCAGAAATTTTATCACTGCCCGTGAAATCATACAAAACAATGAATGGTTTTTAACAACCATGAATGGTCTGCCCCGTTATGAGAAACCTCCGTTACCGACCTGGATGACAGCAATCACCGGTAGCATTTTCGGCATGAAAAGCCTGTTCGGATTAAGATTGTCTGCGGCCTTAATAGCGTCATTCTTAATCTGGATGTTTTACAGGTTAGGCATCAAAATACATCAAAATAAAAAGTTAAGTTTTATTGCTAGTTTAATGCTGGCCACTTCCTTTTATATTATTTTTTCGGGCAGAAACGGACAATGGGATATTTATACCCACGGTTTTATGGTTGCCGCTGTTTATCACCTATTCCAGATTTTTCAAAACAAAGAGAAACTATGGACAAATACGCTTCTTGCCGCTCTCTTTTTCGGTGCTTCCTTTTTAAGCAAGGGTCCGGTTTCTCTTTATGCATTATGGTTGCCTTTTATCATTGCCTATGGTATTACATACAAATTTGAAGGTTTTAAAAAGAAAGCAGTACCGTTTTTTATTTTTCTGTTCCTTGGATTAGGACTGGGCGTCTCATGGTTTATATACGTCCGTTTGGCCGACCCCGAAGCTTTTCTTGCTATAACCACAGAAGAAACTGCAAACTGGAGCAGTTATAACGTAAGGCCTTTTTACTATTATTGGAGTTTCTTTACCCAAAGCGGTATCTGGACAGTTCCTGCTTTTATAGCATTGCTGTACCCTTATTTAAAAAACAAAGTGAGTGATAAAAGAGCATACAAGTTTAGTTTCTGGTGGACTATCAGTGCTGTTATCCTTCTTTCTGTAATCCCCGAGAAAAAGTCGAGATATTTATTGCCGGTACTTATACCAATGGCGATGAACACTGCTTTTTATATAGAATACCTTATCAGCCATTTTAAAGAGCTGAAAGACAAAAAAGAAACTATCCCTGTATATTTTAACTTTGGTCTGATAGCCACTATCGCAATCATTTTTCCTGTTGGAGGCTATTTCTTTCTAAAAGATAAAATTACCGGTACTCTTTGGGCTTACTTTATAGTTACTGCCATCATCC
The DNA here is from genome assembly GCF_022760175.1 of Zhouia spongiae. Lineage (GTDB taxonomy): Bacteria > Bacteroidota > Bacteroidia > Flavobacteriales > Flavobacteriaceae > Zhouia > Zhouia spongiae. The sequence continues at coordinate 2,485,665 of NZ_CP094326.1, read as the reverse complement.
TGCTAATTATCGGCATATACATGCTTAAAGGGTTAAAACGTAAAAACCTATCTAATGTGTTTTTATTAACCGTCGGGTTTATAATGACCGTAATGACTTTTGGTTTTCCGCTGTCTAAGACTTTTAACAGTAATACTGCTTTTAAGAATGTCGATACACTTGCTGCTTCATCTGACTATCAGAACTTTAATATTTATTCATTCGGAGAGCTTGCACCGGAAATGGTTTGGTTATTCGGAAAAGAAGTTCCCCGACTGGACATTCATGGACATATCAAAACCCCATCAGATAAAGATTTTGGGGTATTGGTGACCCTCGGTCAGGAAGAGGCTTTTAAAAACTTCTATTCTTCCTCTTTTCATATAAAACACATTACTAAATACGATGTTAACTATACTGCGTCACCTGATAAAAAAAGTCATAAAAAAAGGTTGGTTGCCAAGTACTATATTCTTTCATCTAAGAAAGAAAGAGAATAGTTAATGACTAAAATTATTACTAGATTTGACGCTAAATTAATTTTTTTACCAAAATGGATCAATTAACAAGAACAGATAAAATCGGCTATATATTTTTAATTTTTGTCTTTATACTTTCGTTGTATTTTGGATTTACCGACCCAGACTATTTTAATAATGTTTTTGCAGCAGAAGACGGTACCGTTGAATATGGTACAGCGATCATGTTATTATCAATTAGCATATTATGCATCTACAGATTAATTACCCTTGGAGGCTCTAAACCTCATTTATGGAAAGTCGGTGTTGCTATTTTTGCATTGTTATTCTTCTTCGGAGCCGGTGAGGAAGTTTCATGGGGTCAAAGAATTTTCGGAATTGAATCGAGTGATTTCTTTCTCCAAAATAACGCTCAGAAAGAAACTAATTTACACAACCTTGTAGTTGGCGGAAAAAAAGTCAATAAAATTGTTTTTAGTCAACTTTTAATGATAGCCATGGTTACCTATCTGTTAATCGTTCCGCTTCTATACAGAAAAAAAGAATGGGTAGTTAAACTAACTAAAAAGTTTGCTGTCCCTGTTGTTAAATGGCATCATACTATCGCATTTATTACTTGTACAATTCTGGTTAATGTAATACCTGCCAGTAGAAAGTGGGAAGTTTATGAATTAGCTTTTGGAGTTATCTTTTTGCTTATCTTCCTGAACCCGCTAAATAATATTCTATTTAAGAAAAGTTAAGTTTATTGCTTACTTTTTGAAAAACAACTTGAAAAAACCATCCCGTTAGCAACCCTATACTAATGCCCGTGATGACATCAAGCGGGTAATGCACACCTATATAAATCCTGCTATAGGCAACAACCAATGCCCATACCAGTAGTAAAACCGGAATCCATTTTAAAGAATTACGAAATAATATACTGAAAAAGGTCGCTACCGCAAAAGAATTTGCCGCGTGGGCAGAAAAATAGCCAAACTTTCCTCCACATGATGTTTTCACTAATCGCATATAATCATATACAACAGCATCATGGCAGGGTCTTAGCCGTTCAAAACCATATTTAAATAAGTTTGCTAACTGATCCGTTGCAGCAATCATCAAAGCAACTGACCCCAGAACCAAAAAGGTCTTTTTCCAGCCAAAACGCCAAACACATAATCCCAGCAAAGCTATATAAAGTGGTATGGAAGACCATTTATCAGTTATAAACATCCAGAAACCATCCCATTGCGGGGAGCCTAAATTATTAAGATATAAGAATAACTGCTGGTCTAAATGAATAAGTTTATCAAGCATAGTGTCCGGCTGGTTGGTTCGTTGATCTGTGAATTATTCTTCGTATCGACTTACTTCGCGGTCATAGAACTCAGAGGCCGCCTCTATCAAACTTCCCATTTCTGACTGTAAATCACTTTCATCTTCTCTACTGAACTCTTCAAGCCATTCCACCTCATCATTCACAAGATTAATTATAAATCTGGGGTACTCCGTATGGATAATAAATATATCGTCAGGATGATCAGTATTGTCTCCCAGTAAAAACCTTGGTAATTCCATAAAATATCAATTTAAAAAATTTAAAATCATCTATCAATCGATGGTGCTGAAACCGGGTTTATTTGATTGGTACTTATCTCATTTTCCACAATCAGCTTTTTAGTGAGATAATTAAATCTAATATACAAAAATATGGCTGCCGTGGTGAGTCCCGCCAATAATCCGATCCAGATTCCCATTCCTCCCAGATCAGTTTTAAGTCCGAGGTAATAAGAAATAGGGAACCCGATTATCCAGTAAGCCACAAATGTAATTGCAGTCGGTATCTTCACGTCCTGCAACCCTCTCAACGCACCTAAGACAGCAATTTGAATTCCGTCTGATATCTGAAAAAAAGCTGCTATCAACAACAAGCTTGAAGCTGTTGAGATCACTTCAAAATTATCTGCTTGATTCACCAGGTCTTTTTCATCGAGGTATATGGTAGGCAACCAGTCTCGCAGCAACATAAATCCAGATGCAAAAATAATATCCACTATTAAGGTCAGTAAAAAGATCGAATAGGCTATCCTTCTCAGGTCCCTGAACCTTTTTAATCCTTTTTGATTTCCTACCCGGATCATCGAGGCAACACTTAAGCCCGTTGCAACCATGTAGGTCATACTCGATAAGTTAAGGGCTATTTGATTTGCTGCCTGAGGATTTTTCCCCAATACACCGCTTACCCAGACTGCCGCTGTAAAAACAGCTACCTCAAATAACATCTGCATAGATGAAGGTAATCCCAGGTTAAGTATCTTTTTAATAGTACCTTTATGTAATATCCTAAAATTGAGGTTCGAGATATAAGGGCTGCTTTTTTGGTTCCTTTTCAGCAACCACCAGAGATACAACACCATTATCGCTCTTGAGACGAGGGTTCCGATCGCAGCTCCTATAATCCCTAACTCCGGAAAACCAAAATGACCAAAAATCAACAGGTAGTTAAGGGATATATTCACAATATTAGCGACCAAAGTAGCATACATGGGATATTTTGTCTGTGACAAACCATCTGAAAATTGCTTTAACGCCTGAAAAATTACAAGAGGCACCAACGAAAAAGCTACTAAATCAAGATAAGGCATGGCAAGTTCTACCACTTCTGCCGGCTGATCCATTAAATACATCAACGGTTTTGCCGGCAGCAATAACAGAAATAATAGCACTCCCAACGTAGTACACAACACTAACCCGTGTTTAAAAGAAGACTTTCCTTGCTGTATATTTCCGGCTGCATCGGCCTCCGCAATTAAAGGAGTAATCGCGGTGGAGAAACCAATCCCCAAAGACATTGCCACAAAAATGAAACTGTTTCCTAGTGAAACGGCTGCCAACTCGGCTGTTCCCAATTGACCTACCATAATATTATCTGCAAAGGCAACAAAGGTATGCCCTAGCATTCCTAACATCACCGGAGAGGCGAGTTTTAAATTATATGCAAATTCTTTGGTGTAATCTTTTAGCATGAGACACTTGCAATTAAGTGCGCAAAGATAGAAAAAGCACTCCGTTGTGACTTATCTAAAATGGTAAAATATCCTTAATATAGTAATTCAGGGCAGATTATAATTTCTTGGCTTCTTCCCAAAATACATCCATTTCGGCCAAGGTCATATCCTTTAACTGTTTATTTATTTCCGCCGATTTCTGCTCCAGATACCGGAACCGTTTTATAAACTTTTTATTGGTTCGTTCCAAGGCATTTTCCGGGTTTACATCAAGGAACCTGGCATAATTGATCATGCTAAACATAACATCTCCAAATTCGGCTTCTATCTTATCTTTGTCGCCAACCTTCACCTCTTCTTCAAACTCGGATAATTCTTCTTTTAATTTTTCCCACACCTGTTCCGGCTTTTCCCAATCAAAGCCAACACCGGCAACCTTATCCTGAATCCGGTTGGCTTTTACCAAGGCAGGAAGGCTTTTAGGGACCCCTTCCAGGACACTTTTTTTCCCTTCCTTAAGCTTTAGGCTTTCCCAATTTCTCTTTACCTCCTCTTCATCTTTCACCTCAACATCTCCATAAATATGCGGATGTCTGTCTACCAGCTTGTCACATATGGAATCTGCCACATCAGCAATATCGAAACTACTTTTTTCACTACCTATTTTAGCGTAGAAAACAATATGGAGCAATAAGTCCCCAAGTTCTTTTTTTACTTCATCCAGATCGTTATCTAAAATAGCGTCCCCCAGTTCATATGTTTCTTCGATGGTTAAATGCCGTAGGGACTGCATGGTCTGCTTTCTATCCCACGGACATTGCTCCCGAAGCTCATCCATTATCGTTAGTAGCCTGTCAAAAGCTTTCAATTGTTTTTCTCTTGAATACATTGTAGCAATTTTATTCGAACAAAAGTACAATTCGATATTTTGTTCTGGGAAGTTTTTAAAAAAAATCAGTTTTACAGCTTTAAAAAGCCACTCTCTTATAATCGCGATAAAGGTTCCAACGACGTTTTGCTTCGGCATACTTAGGAAACACCTCTCCTTTTTCTTTGTTTTGCATAGCAATCTTATAAGTCACTTTCCAGATATGGAGCATATCTTTCCATCCGTCGGTTAATTTATAACCTGGATCGTAAATATGTGTAGGTTCGGCCCCAACCCCGTTCACTTCAAGGATTTTAAATCTCTTTCCCTGTCGTAGATCTTCTACCGATCTCGTTCTAATATCAAATCTGCCATAATAGAATTCAGGCATTGCAGCACACAGGTCATCAAAAACCTTTACCAATTGGCTGTCTATTAAATGATTTCCGTTTAAAAACTTTGTTCCCCTGTTATGGTTTCCGATAGCTTCCAGCAGTAATACTTTTCCCTGAGGCACTACTTTATCCCACTCATTTTCAAAGGTCCTGCTTAACTTCTCTTTTTGTAAGTAAGCCCTTGGATTGTTATAAACAAGTTGCTGAAATGTTTTTTTTCCGTCACCCGTAAGACTCAAAAAATCTTTCAGGGTCACAGATGGGATTACTCCTTTTTTACTATTTGGAAACCGGTAATAAAACACCCCTATCTCGACGGGATAATCAACATACTCCTGAATAATATAATCGATAGGAAGTTTTTCCAACCTTAATCTTAATTCTGCTTCATCATCTATTTTGGACACCAAAAGACCTCTGTAGCCTATATCAGGCTTAAGTACTATCGGATAGCTTATTTCTTTATTTTTTAGTTTCCTGCTTATGTCATCATATACTGAATCTTTTGGCACGGAAATAGTTTTAGGCAAATAATCATCAGGCACCAATTGCAGGGTTTTAAATTTCGAATCACTTAAGATAAATCCGTCTATGCCCGGATTGGTCTTTAAAAAGAAAAAAAGGCTTTTAGCCTTCAGCGACAACCAGAAATGCTGGATAAAAACAGGAACGTAAAGAACCCACATAGGCCAATATTCCGAATTACTGATCTTTATTAAGAATGTACTCGTCTTAAACATAACCACTAAGTTAAGGTCTTTTCAGAAAAGAAAATACCCTGTTCTTATTCTTGCTTAAAACAATGGCAGAACACAGCAATGTTACCAACGCCAGACTGAACAGAACACCTCCGTCATTATTGTAATTTATCCCTATAACAAACACATGAGATGCAATGGCACCAAGCATAATCCCAATTGACAATAATGCTCCTATATGAGCAGTTTTCGGAACAATTAACAATAACGCGGCCATTAATTCTACAACTCCAAGTCCTATCCTGCCATAAGGTTCTACTCCGAGTTCTGTGAATAATTTAATGCTGTCCGGATGCCCGGTAAATTTGTAATACAAGGTCTGCAACAGTATAATCGCTGCTACAAAAGCCGCAATCCGCTCAATATAATAATTCTTTTTTTTCATGATCGTACACTTTTTCACGGTAGCATAAATCGCTTTCTCCATTACTGACTACAACCTGAGTGGTACTTACAGTCTTAACATGGGGCTGGTCCAGCACAAACAAATTGTCATTATATAACCCGTGCAGTTTCAGTAAATTCTCGGGATCAGATTCATTCAGTCGTAAAAACTCTTGAAAATAGTTCATCTTTTTTGCATGATCTTCTCTTGTATACAATGTACTTGAAGACCACAAATGTTTTTTTGAGCTGTCTAAAGATTGAATATGTTTTTCTTTTCCGTCCCAGATCAGCACTGACAATTTATTTTCATCGACAAGCACCAATGTAAAAGGTTCTATGTTACAGAGGTCTGTATTATCGGCAAAAGTTCCAAAAGTCTCAGAAGAAAAGGCTTCATAAATGATATGTCCCCGGCTTTTACGATAAGGCAATTGCCGTTTATGCTTTATAAAACCACCATTCATAATACAAGCTGTTTTATTCGCACCGTCTGTTGCAATCCACGTTCCTCCTTTTTCCGAATCTATCGGTGCTATTATTTTAGTTCCGTTTTTCAATTCCTTCTCTTCGGGGGAGTATGTTACACGAAGTGGGCTTTCGTCCCTGTTAGAGGTTAAAATGTAACCGGAACCTTTCGGTATATAGCTTACTGTGCACATATTTTTTTATTTCTGATAGTGGAGGCTGCCACGCCAAAATTTTCATCTGTTTCAGGCTTTCCTAACGCCCTCATCCCGATTTTAATGATAGCCATATGATGAACTCCATGCTCAATATTATATAGCAATTCGCGAAAATAGGTCGTCGGTAATGAGATAGGAGCTGCTACTTCTGTTTCACAATAATCAGCTTCAAGGACAATAGAAAAATCGTCTTTTTCTTCAGAAATAACGTCTACAATCTTTTCTATCGTTTTGAGACAGGCATCTAATTGCATTTCAAGTGTAATATCTCTTTTTCTCAAATCGTAATTGACAACTTTTGAACTCTTACTTTCCAACAAACATTCGTAAAACTCTAAAACATGCCTGACATGCATTCCTATGGTGGACTGGTTTAAAACTTCTAGAGGTCTTGCATATTCTTCTTCTGACAAAGCAGCTATTCTTTCTTTTAATTTGGTCAGGTTATGGCAGGTGGTTTCTATTATCATAACAAGTTATTACATCTAAATAGACGTTGTTTTTTTAATTCCTTACGCTTATAAAATTAGCAAAAAAGAAAAACCCTCAACAATGTGAGGGTTTTAAATCAAAATATTTTGCATATATATTACTCAGCTTGTTCGTCAGAAGCTTCTTCCGCAGGAGATTCAAAGTCCGTAATACCTTTTCCCTGCAAAATATTGTACCACATAATCACCTTTTTAATATCGCTTGCATATACCCTGTCCTCATCATATTCAGGCAACACTTCAAAGAAATACTCTTCCAGCTTAATTTTATCATCCTTATGGCTTACAGAAGTTGCTTCTCCGTTCTCTTTTTCCTGGATTTTTTTAAAAACGTCTCTAAGAGGTACTTCCTCGGTAGTGGTATAAATAGCTATTTCAGACAGCAAACTAACATTGTTTCTCAATCCTACTGTTATTTTTTTACCGTCTAATAATGATTCGGCCACAAAACCTGTTCTGGTTTGGGTCTTTAATTCATATAACCCTGGTTTTCCTGAAATTGATAATATTTTGTCTAAACTCATTTTCTATTTTTTTATCGCCGCAAATATGGATTCTTTCCGTATTATTTCAAAAAATTAACGTGCTTTTTTAGCTAGGGGAAAACGCATTTTATAATCCACTTTCACTTTTCCCTTGGAAATATTGGCCAATCTCCCTTTAATAAGACGCTTTTTCAACGATGATAATTTATCCGTGAATAATACTCCGTCAATATGATCGTACTCATGCTGGATAACCCTTGCTGCCAATCCTTCAAACTCTTCAATATGTTTCTCGAAATTCTCGTCGTAGTATTCTATTCTGATCTTTTCATTTCGGTTTACGTCTTCTCTCACATCAGGAATACTTAAACAGCCCTCGTTAAATGCCCATTCTTCGCCTGTCTCTTCAATCATGCGGGCATTAATGAATACTTTTTTAAATTCCTGAAGCTCTTCCTGCTCTTCTTTTGTCAGATCATCATCTTCTGCAAAAGGAGATGCATCTACAATAAACAAACGTATGGACAACCCTATTTGAGGAGCTGCAAGTCCAACACCATATGCATTGTACATGGTTTCAAACATATTATCTAGAAGTTCTTGAAGGTTCGGATAGTTCTCATCTATATCTACAGCTTCCTTCTTCAGTACCGGATCTCCGTAGGCTCGGATAGGTATAATCATCTTTTTTTATTTTAAGGTGCAAAAATACAAACTAATTTTTATTGCTGACCGGCCAAATAATCTTGTAAAATAATAGTGGCACTGATTTCATCTATCAATGCCTTGTTTTTTCTTACTTTTTTCTTTTGTCCGGTATCCAATAGACTTTGAAAGGCTATTTTGGATGTAAAACGTTCATCAATGCGTTTTATTGGCATTTTTGGAAGTACTCCCCTGAGTTTGCCTAAAAATTTTTCTATTTGAGTTTCTACTTCCGATGCTTCATTGTGTAATCGTTTAGGCTCTCCTACCACTATAAGCTCTACTTTTTCCTTAGACACATAATCTGTTAAAAAAGGGATCAGGTCAAGAGTATTTACCGTTGTTAAGCCTGAAGCTATTATTTGTAGTTCATCCGTAACTGCAATCCCTGTTCTTTTGGTTCCGTAATCGAGCGCTATTATCCTCGCCATTCCTTTCATTTTTGGCAAAAATACGGTATAAAATGTTACACCTGTAAATTTGAAAGGTTTATTGATTAGAAGAAATTATCTTTGTGAAAAATTATACCGAGATGAAAGAATTGCAAGAAATCATAGAACAAGCCTGGGATAACCGAGAGTTGCTTAAGGAAGAAGCCACTACTTCTGCCATCAGAAAAGTAGTTTCTCTTCTGGATGAAGGAAACTTACGCGTAGCCGAACCTGCAACCAACGGCTGGCAAGTAAACGAATGGGTTAAAAAAGCGGTGGTTTTATACTTTCCGATACAAAAAATGGAGACGATCGAATGTGGTCCGTTAGAGTTTCACGATAAGATTCCTTTAAAGAAGAATTATGCCGAAAAAGGGATCAGGGTGGTTCCTCATGCTGTTGCCAGACATGGGGCCTACGTCTCTTCAGGTGTTATCATGATGCCTAGTTATGTAAATATCGGAGCTTATGTTGATGAAGGGACAATGGTAGACACATGGGCTACTGTAGGAAGTTGTGCCCAGATTGGTAAAAACGTGCATCTCAGCGGCGGAGTAGGAATTGGAGGGGTTTTAGAACCTTTACAAGCCGCTCCTGTTATTATTGAGGACAATGCTTTTATCGGATCGAGATGTATCGTTGTGGAAGGTGTTCGCGTAGAAACTGAAGCGGTACTTGGAGCCAATGTTGTACTTACTGCATCTACTAAAATTATTGATGTAACCGGTGATGAACCTGTAGAAATGAAAGGCAGGGTTCCTGCAAGGTCGGTTGTAATCCCCGGAAGTTACACAAAAAAGTTTGCGGCCGGCGAATACCAGGTTCCTTGTGCCCTGATCATTGGAAAGAGAAAACCCAGTACCGACAAGAAAACCTCGTTAAATGATGCCCTTCGTGAATACGATGTAGCTGTTTAATTTTAATATATTGAAAACACCCCAAAAATGCGAAGTGCAATTTGGGGTGTTTTTATGATTGCTGCTTTTCTCTTTTTTCAATCCCATATGGAGTCCATGTTTGTTTCGAATCGCGGGTATGCTTTCTAATCGCATTATTCTTGTCTATAGATTCCTGACTTTTATACCCACGTTTATGGTCCAAATGCACACATACGGCACTATACCTGATTTGTTTTGATTTAATACCATAGTTAAACAAACGCTCCCCTAATTCCCTGTCCTGTCCTCCGTATTGCATTCGTTCATCCATTCCGTTAACAGCCAGAATGTCCTTCTTCCAACCTGATGAGTTATGTCCATTCCAACTGGCATTCGTAGGCGTAACGAAATTTAAAAACTTAGACTTCATGCCCTGAGATGTCAGTTTATTATTTTTAAAGGATGATTTAATACCGTGTTTTTTCAGCCAATCCATATCAAAACATTTCCCTGTAAGAATGTCTTCTTTCGAAATCATTTCAGAAACATTCATTGGCAGCTTAAAATACCCTCCTGACAAAAAATATCCTTCCTCCTTGTAATTATCGTGTACCTCTAAAAAATCGGCCCTGGGTATACAGTCGCCATCACTCATAAGAATATAACCTCCCCTGCTGGCTTCAATAGCCTTGTTTAGAATCCTTGATTTCTGAAAACCATCATCTTTCTGCCAGACATGTACTATAGGGTACTTTACCTCCTCTTGCATTTTTTCGATCAATTCTCTTGTCTTGGGCCCGGAGCCATCGTCTGCTATCACCACTTCAAAATTCCTGAAAGTCTGGGTTTGATATCCCCATAAAACTTTTTCAAGCCATGATTCAGAATTATAGGTACTTATGATTACGCTTATATTTATCATGATCCAACTAATGATTACAACGGCAAAAATATGAATGCTACACTAGATACGATCAATTAATCTCTAAAAATTAACCTCTCCTTCAATTTTCCATGTTGAATTATTTATCTGTACTTTTACACAATTTTTCAAATCACGCATGAAGTTAAAAGAAATCCCCGTCTCTGTATACCATACACTTAGACTAAAAAGTTTGTCTGTTGAAAGGCTTTATTCTCATAACCGGGATACAATAGTTCCCGTTATAGTTTCACTTACTTCTATTCCCTCAAGATTAAACAAAGTACATATAACGATAAGAAGTCTTCTTTCTCAGACTAAAAAGCCTAAAAAGATTATACTATGGCTACATGAAGAAATAAAAAACGATATCCCCAGATCATTAAAAATCCTGGAAGGTGATTTTTTTGAGATAAGATACTCGCATCTGACTTGCTCGCATAAAAAGCTGATCCATACCCTTAAATATTTTCCGGAAGATATTATTGTAACATGTGATGATGACTTTATTTATGACAAGTACTGGCTGGAATTGCTGTATAAAGAACATCTCCGTCTTCCAAATTGTATCATCGCTAATCAGACAAGATATATTTGCCATAACGAAAAAAATGAGCCTCTTTCATATAAATTATGGAAGTACCCCAAGAACACAAACCACAGTCAAAATCCTGTTTTAGCTATTGGTGCAGGGGGTGTTTTATACCCTCCCAACAAACTCGACAAAACTGTTTTTGATGAAGAACTGTTTCTTTCTTTAACTCCCAAAGCTGATGATTTATGGTTTAAGGGGATGTCTTTTTTGAACGGCACTCAAACAATACAATCGCTAAATCCCCCTAAGCCACCGACCTCTATTGCAGGGACCCAAAAAATATCGCTAAAAAAACAAAACATCGGTAAGGACTTAAACAGAGTTCAATGGGAACAACTTACTTCTTATTTTAAAATAGACATCAATGAAGAACGAAATTCAACAAGCACTGGAAGCTCTTAACAATGGGGGACTCATTCTCTACCCTACTGATACCGTATGGGGTATCGGTTGCGATGCCACCAACCCTGAGGCTGTTAAAAAAGTATACGAATTAAAACAGCGGGAAGACTCTAAAGCTCTTATTTGTTTGGTTTCCGACATCCGTATGCTCGAAAAGTTCATTTTCGAAGTTCCTGAAGTTGCTTATCAGCTCATTGAGGCTACCGATAAACCTACGACCATTATATACGACAAACCCATTAATATAGCTGATAACCTCATAGCTCCTGATCGTACATTGGCGGTCCGGGTGGCTTCTGACGAATTTTGCCAACGAATGATCAGGCAATTCAAACGTCCGTTGGTTTCTACCTCTGCAAACATCAGCGGTCGGCCAACTCCTCAATCCTACTCAGAAATAAATCCGGAAATTTTAAAAGGTGTAGACTATGTAGTAAATTTGCACCGCGATAAAAAATGTAATAAACCCTCTACCATTATTAAAATCGGGAATAACGGGGTTTTTAAAATTATCCGAAAATAATTAAGATGAAAATTCGTCTTGATACATGATCAAGATTTCTGAAAAAAATTACTTAGTGACAATAGAAAACCATAAACAGGCAATTGAACATCCTATCTTCGAGCTTATTTCGCAAACTTCTGAAGAATTAAAGCTTAACAGCTATGTAATCGGAGGCTTTGTAAGAGATTACCTTTTAAAAAGAGGCACTCCAAAAGATATCGATATCGTTACAATTGGCAGTGGTATTGAATTAGCCAGAGCTGTTGCTCAAAAACTTCCGAAAAAACCCCAAGTTTCAGTTTTTAAAAATTTCGGAACGGCAATGATCAAGACTGACGACCTGGAAATTGAGTTTGTGGGAGCCCGGAAAGAAAGCTATAATGAAGACAGCCGCAAACCTATAGTTGAAAACGGAAGCCTGGAAGACGACCAGAATCGTCGCGATTTCACAATCAATGCTTTAGCCCTGTCGTTGTCGAAAGAGAATTTTGGGGAACTACTCGATCCGTTTAACGGAATTGACGATTTAAAAAACCAGATTATAAAAACTCCTTTAGATCCGGATATCACATATTCAGATGATCCGCTTCGAATGATGCGGGCCGTCAGATTCGCTACTCAGTTAAACTTTCACATTGAAAGTGAATCCCTGGATGCAATTCAGAGAAACAAAGACCGGATAAAGATCATATCTAAAGAGCGTATCGTAGACGAATTACATAAAATACTACTATCCCCGACACCCTCTGTCGGTTTTAAACTTTTACTAAAAACGGAACTGCTTTATTATATCATGCCTGAACTTACAAATTTACTAGGCATCGAAGAAATTGAAGGGCAGCGGCATAAAGATAATTTCTGGCATACACTGGAGGTGGTCGACAATATCAGTGAACATACCGATAACTTATGGTTACGCTGGGCAGCGCTATTGCACGATATAGGTAAAGCACCCACAAAAAAATTCGGCAAGAAGGTCGGGTGGACCTTTCACGGACACGAATTTGTCGGATCAAAAATGGTATATAAACTTTTTAAGCGATTGCGAATGCCATTGAACGACAAAATGAAATTTGTTCAAAAAATGGTGCTTTTAAGTTCAAGGCCTATCGTTTTGGCCCAGGACATTGCTACAGATTCGGCCGTAAGAAGGCTTGTATTTGATGCCGGCGACCATATAGAGGATTTAATGACATTGTGTGAAGCCGATATCACAACTAAAAACCCTAAAAAATTTAAAAAATACCATAATAATTTTCAAATTGTCCGTACCAAGATCACCGAAGTTGAAGAACGCGATCATATCCGTAATTTCCAACCTCCTGTTGACGGACAAGAAATCATGGAAACCTTTAACCTGAAGCCTTCAAAAGAAATCGGCATCATCAAGGAAGCTATTAAAGAAGCTATTTTAGAAGGTGAAATACCAAATGAATATGAAGCTGCCCGTGAATTTATGCTTAAGAAAGGGGAAAAACTAGGACTCAAAGCAAACACCTGAAAACATATATTGCAACACCAACCTAACATCCCATTCTAAAACAAGATCTATTATGCAAAAAGATTCTAAAAAAGTAGTTTACTGGTTATTAATCGGTTGTTTTTTAATATTTATTATGGTTATTGTTGGAGGAATTACCCGACTCACCCACTCAGGGCTGTCTATGTCTGAATATAAATTAGTCACAGACATGCTACCTCCTATGAATGAACAACAGTGGCACGATGCATTTGAAGTTTACAAACAGTTTCCTGAATACCAAAAGCTAAATAATCATTTTACCCTCGAAGACTTTAAAGACATCTACTTCTGGGAATGGCTTCACCGGTTAATCGGAAGAGTTATAGGGATTGTATTCTTCATCCCCTTTATCTATTTCTTACTCACCAAACAACTAACCAGAAAAACCACCTACAAATCAATGATTTTGATGCTTTTAGGCGGTTTTCAGGGCTTTTTAGGATGGTATATGGTCAAAAGCGGGCTTATTGACCGGCCTGATGTTAGCCACTATCGACTGGCCATCCATCTGATAGCAGCCTTCATTACATTTGCTGCCACTTTTTGGGTAGCTCTTGATATAATATACCCGACCCGGAAAACAGTTTCAAAGCCCTTTAGAAATTTAGTTATCTTAGGGATGGCAATTTTAATCCTTCAGATTGTTTGGGGAGCTTTTGTAGCTGGCCTGGATGCCGGGTGGGTACATAATCACTGGCCATTGATGTCCGAAGGAAAATTAATTCATGAAACCGTTTATATTGAACAGGAAACACTATGGAAAAACTTAACCGAAGGAAGAAGCGGGGTTCAGTTTGTTCACAGGTATCTTGCGTATATCGTAGTACTGATCGTAGGTATTATTGCCTATAAAGCATATAAAATGAATTTAACAACACCACAAAAGAACGGTATCAACGCCTTGGTAACATTGGTGATTTTACAATTCATCCTTGGTGTCTTCACCCTCATATTGGCTGTCCCTGTATGGCTTGGCGTAGTTCATCAGGTAGGTGCATTCTTTTTACTGAGTGCAATGACATTTACATTGCATCGTTTCAGATAAACCCCCTGAGCCAGTCTTGTGAAATTTTGTGATGACAAGCCCGTACCAGGAAGCATTAGAAGACATGGCAGGTGAGTCTGCAAATGGGCAGGGCAGACACCAAAGCTTTTAAAACTCGATTATCGAGTAAATAATTGTACTTTTGAACCCCTTTTTTAAAAAACTAAAGATGATTTATAAGTTTAGGATAATTTTAGATGCCGAAGAAGATATATTCAGAGATATCGAAATTGAAGCAGAAAACACTTTAGAAGAACTCCATAACGCTATTACTCAGGCATTCGGGTTTGACGGAAGCGAAATGGCCTCTTTTTACATAAGTGATGAAGAATGGAATCAGGGAGAAGAAATATCGTTATTCGATATGAGTGACGGAAGTTCTGATGTAAGATTAATGAATGAAACATCCCTCGACAGCATCCTCGATGAGAACAATACCAAGCTTATCTATATATATGACTTTTTGAGTATGTGGACCTTTTTTGTGGAACTTGCAGAAATTGCAGGAAAGGAAGAAGCCAGAATATATCCTAACCTCCTTTTTGCACATGGTCAGCTGCCGGATGCCCCGCCTGAAAAAGAATTTGAAGGGGAAACATTTGACAATGACCCTGATGATTTTGGTCTTGATATCGAAGATTTGGACGACCTGGATTTTGATGAAAATTGGAATTAAACGAAGTGCAAAGTGAATCGCATAAGGTTAAGATCACAAAGTATCCCTGTACAAAACAGACACTAAACATCTAACCTTCTTTATTTTACAAACCTCAACTATAGAACTCACAAAAAATGATCAATTTATATCCAACACAATTAGATAGCCTCTCCATACACCGTGTAGGTAATAAAAGTAAGAATGAAGGAGCTTTTTTATCTGAAGAGCCCTATAAACTCAATGATGAAATCACAGCCATTTTAAAAGAGTACTTTTTTAAGCCTTTCAGGGAAAAAGAAGAAAGCTATTACCGTTTTCATAATGAAGTAGACGTAGAGTTCAACGAACTATATAAAATTGTTTCTGACATCTTTTCAGACCCTTCATCCGTGCATGCCAATTCAAAAAGAATTGCCACCCACCTGTTCGACCAAAGCAGTCACCCCCATATTAAAAGCGGAGAGCTGTATGTTGCATACTTATCTAATGTAATGCTGGACAATGAAAAAGTAGATGCCGTAGGGATCTTTAAATCGGAATTAAAACACGACTTCCTGCAATTTGAAGAAAAAGGCAGCAACCTGGACATCCTAATCCAGCAGGGGATCAATATCAACAAGCTGGATAAAGGATGTATGATCTTTAATGTCAAGAAAGAAGAAGGTTATAAGATTCTGTCGGTAGACAGCAATAAATACGACACCAAATACTGGCTGGAGAACTTTTTAGGAGTGGATGTTCTTGCCGATGAGAACTTCTTCACAAAAAAATACCTGAAATTCTGCCAGGACTTTGCCAAAGATGTGGTTCTGCCTGCAGAAGACAAAAAAGAAGAGGTGATGTTTATGAACAGATCGATGAACTACTTTGCAAAAAATGATGATTTTGAAGAAACCAACTTCCTGAACGAGGTTATCGACAACCCGGATCTGATCCCTGAATTCAAACATTATAAAGTAGAAAAGGGACCTAAATACAGTATTGAAGACGTTTCAAACTTCCCGATCGCCAATAAAGCCGTTTCCGATGCAAGAAAAAAGGTGAAGAATTTGATCCAGCTCGATACAAACATCCAGATCAAAATGGATTTTATTAATCCGGAATCCGCTGAAAAATTTGTTGAGAAAGGTTGGGATGAAGAAAAACAGATGTATTATTATCTGGTATATTTCAATAAAGAACAGAAAAGTTAACCTTCTTCATATAAAACCGGGCCTTTCAGTCCGGTTTTTTTTTATATCAGTACTCCTTGCGCTTGCTATAATTTCACAAACCTTTATTAGGGCCATGCAATAAACGTTTCATACTTACGTCTTCATAATTGCGTTTCACAAAATCGAGGGCAGCTTCCAGCACTTCTCCCATATTTCCGGCCTTTTTAAACTCTATATCCTGTACAAACTCTAAAAGTTCCATTTTCAGATTTTCAACATTTTCTTCATACGATATGGTATCCGATTTAGCGCAATCCAAAAGTTCTTCAATCCGCTCATGATACCCTATCAGCCTTTTGGCTACTATAGATCGTTCTTCTATCTTGTACTGATCGACGGAACTCCGTTGCAACTTATCCCTCACCATATCGACCATAATCCTGTTCTCCTTAAAAAATTGCGGCCTGTAGACCTTAAACTTTCCTTCGAAGCACTGTTGATCAAAATCAATAGCCCGGATTCTATATACTACATGGTCGAAATCATGTGTCGGTACAATCACATAATTATAAGACCGCATGTCTCCCAACAAACGTATCATGCAACGTTCGTTGAATTTTACAAATTCCTTGGCGATTTGCGCTTTTTCAGGTTCTGTACATTCCGGCAGCATTTCTTTTATAAATACATCACCCGGTATACCCGATATATGTTCTTCTATCAGTGTATCTTTATAAACCAGAAAGTTAAGGTTGTAAGGCGATAACATATGCTCCAGCTCCAAACCATAAATTCTGGATGCATCTGCTTTCTTCACATAGAAATATGTATAGTTATCGTTTAGGATATTCCGTACCTTCACTCTAAAAGGCTGCGAGTTTCCAAACGTACAGAAATCAATGGCGTCGACGTTCAAAAATTGAAGTATCCGGTCACTACCATCGGAGTGCAAGCTCGAATATACCCGCTTTAAGCTCAGGTCTATTTCCTGCCTGTCAAACTCATTATAAAAAACCCGGATCCACAAAGTGTCTTCGTCATTATTATCGTAAAGTACTGTCGATCCTGCAAACCTTAACAGATCTTCATAGAAGATGGGTATTTTCGTATTTCTGCTGTATTCATTCAAATATTCATGCAACTTATCAGAAATCGGAAATGCAGGCTTCTTTCTGGACATTAATTTCTCACTCATCTAAAATCATTTTCATCAAATTTACATTATATTGTAACAAAACGTATCTTGGTTCGTCAAGTAAATACAATCAAAAAACATTTTTCTTTTGAATACTATACTCAGAATAAACAACCTTACTAAAAAATTCGGGGCACTTACCGCGGTCAACGATCTTTCTTTTACTATCGAAAAAGGCAACGTATACGGACTTTTAGGCCCCAACGGGAGCGGTAAATCCACAACGCTTGGAATTGTATTAAACGTAGTTAATAAAACGAGTGGCGACTTTAGTTGGTTTGATGGAAAAACAAGCACCCATGAAGCATTGAAAAAAGTCGGAGCCATTATAGAGCGCCCCAATTTTTACCCATATATGAGTGCCGAAAAAAACCTAAAGCTCGTATGTAAAATTAAAGGTGTCAGCTCCCATAACATTAGAGAAAAACTTGAACTGGTTGGACTTTGGGACAGAAAAGACAGTAAGTTCAGCACCTATTCGCTGGGTATGAAACAACGTCTGGCAATAGCTTCCGCATTACTCAACGATCCGGAAATACTTATTCTGGACGAACCTACAAATGGTCTGGACCCCCAGGGTATTCATCAAATCCGGGAACTGATTACCAGGATCGCGGGCAAAGGCACCACCATACTATTGGCTTCCCATTTATTAGATGAAGTTGAAAAAGTATGTAGCCATGTCGTTGTACTCAGAAAGGGTGTTAAATTATATTCAGGCCGGGTAGATGAAATGATTGCCAGCCACGGCTTCTTCGAATTAAAAGCAAATAATAACGAAAACCTTATCGCTTTTCTGAAAAACCATACAGCTTTTAAAGATGTGATTGCTAAAAATGGTACTGTCACTGCTTTTCTTAATGAACCTATGGATGCCGCTACATTTAATGAATGCATGTTTAAAGAAGGGTTTGTCTTATCTCATCTGGTAAAAAGAAAAGAAAGCTTAGAGGAACAATTTCTGGCACTTACCAACAATCAATCAAATTAATCATCATCAATCGAAATTTATGTTACGTCTTTTAGAAATAGAATTTATAAAACTTTGGAATAGCAGGGTAAGCAAGTTTTTAATTATAGCTTATTTCGTATTGCTGACCTCAATTGCATTAATTGCCGCTATAAAGTTCGATATCGGACCTATAAAATTCCACCTGGCCAAAGAAGGCATCTTTAATTTCCCGTACATCTGGCATTTTAATACCTTTATTGCCGCATTCTTCAAACTCTTTTTAGCTATCGTAATTGTATCGATGATGGCTAATGAGTACAGCAACAAAACCATAAAACAAAATCTCATTGACGGCTTGAGTAAAAAAGAGTTTGTATTGTCCAAATTCCTGACAGTTATTGGTTTTTCGGCCATATCAACGGCTTTTATATTTGTAGTATCCCTGATTCTGGGTCTCACTTATTCAGACTTCAATGAGCTTTCTATTATTTTTTCGGACCTTGAATTTCTCCTGGCCTTTTTTATTAAACTCATCGGTTTCTTTGCCTTTTGTCTGTTCCTGGGAATGTTGGTAAAACGGTCGGCCTTTGCATTAGGGTTTCTTATTCTCTGGCAATTTATCGAAGGGATGATCTACCTGATCCTACGCTGGAAAATCGACGAACATTTTGCTTCGAATGTACTTTCCTTTTTACCGCTTAATGCCATGAGCAATCTTATTAAGGAACCCTTCACGAGACTCGGTGCCGTACAATCGGTAGCAAAACAAATAGGCGAAGACGTGTCTTATGATTTTGGAGTACACTGGTACGAAGTATTGATTGTTTTGGCCTGGACGGCAATATTTGTATACTGGTCGTATGTTCTTTTAAAAAGAAGAGATCTGTAAGCTGTTTACGCTTTCGTAATCAATTTGCCTATGGAAGTTCTTGTTTAGTTTGTTAGCTTTGTATTCTTATTAGCCGTTATGAAATTTAAAATCGAATCAGAATACAAACCTACCGGAGATCAACCGGAAGCAATTAAACAACTGGCCTCCGGTATTGAAACAGATGAAAGGTATCAAACATTACTGGGGGTAACCGGTTCGGGCAAAACCTTTACCGTGGCGAATGTCGTGCAAGAAGTACAAAGACCGACATTGGTATTGGCACATAACAAAACTCTTGCTGCCCAACTTTACTCTGAATTCAAACAATTCTTTCCTGATAACGCGGTGGAATACTTCGTATCATATTACGATTATTACCAACCTGAAGCTTACCTTCCCGTTACGGGAACATATATCGAAAAAGATCTTTCTATTAATGATGAAATAGAAAAATTAAGACTGAGTGCTACTTCGGCTTTGTTATCCGGACGCAGGGACGTATTAGTGGTAGCATCCGTATCTTGTTTATATGGTATCGGAAATCCGGTGGAATTTCAAAAAAATGTAATAAAGATCGAAAGGGACCAGGTAATATCCAGAACCAAGTTCCTTCACCAACTGGTACAAAGTTTATATTCCAGGACAACGGCCGAATTTATGAACGGAAATTTCAGGGTTAAGGGAGATGTGGTAGATGTTTTTCCCAGCTATGCCGATCATGCATACCGAATCCATTTCTTCGGTGATGAAATAGAAGAAATTGAAGCTTTCGACCCGGCAAACAATGCTATTATTGAAAAATATGACAGGTTGAATATTTATCCGGCCAATATGTTCGTTACTTCACCCGATGTCCTGCAAAATGCCATCAGGGATATTCAGGATGATCTGGTCAGGCAAATTGACTATTTTAAGGAAACAGGAAAACACCTGGAAGCAAAACGGCTCGAAGAACGTACAAATTTTGACCTGGAAATGATACGGGAACTGGGCTATTGTTCTGGAATTGAAAATTATTCAAGATACCTGGACGGTCGCGAACCCGGAACCAGACCTTTCTGCCTACTGGACTATTTTCCGGACGACTACCTTATGGTTGTCGATGAAAGCCATGTAACCATACCTCAGGTACACGCCATGTATGGCGGGGACAGAAGCCGTAAAGAAACCCTAGTGGACTATGGTTTTCGCCTTCCTGCCGCTATGGATAACCGCCCGTTAAAATTTGAAGAATTTGAAGCTTTGCAAAACCAGGTAATATACGTATCTGCTACACCGGCTGATTATGAACTCGGACTAAGTGGAGGGGTTTATGTTGAACAGGTTATCCGTCCTACAGGTCTTCTGGATCCCGAAATTGAAGTGAGACCAAGTGAAAACCAGATTGATGACCTCATGGAGGAAATACAGTTACGGGTTGAAAAAGACGAACGTGTTTTGGTAACCACGCTGACAAAGCGAATGGCAGAAGAGCTGACAAAATACCTGACCAGAACCGGTATCAGATGCCGCTATATACACTCAGATATTGACACCCTTGAAAGGGTGGAGATAATGCAGGATTTAAGAAAAGGGCTCTTCGATGTACTGGTTGGGGTTAATTTACTAAGGGAAGGCCTTGATCTGCCTGAAGTTTCTCTGGTCGCCATTCTTGATGCCGATAAGGAAGGTTTTTTACGCAGTGCCAGATCGCTGACCCAGACAGTCGGCAGAGCTGCCCGGAATTTAAATGGGAAAGCTATAATGTATGCTGATAAAATAACGAACAGCATGCAAAAGACTATTGATGAGACAAACTACAGAAGAGAAAAGCAGGTTAGATACAACACAGAGAACAATATTACCCCCACTGCTTTAAAGAAAAGCCTTGAAAGTATTCTTATTAAATCTAAAACTTCGGACTACGAAATGAATCATAGTCTAATGGCAGCGGCAGAACCGGATACTGCTTATATGTCCAAGGATGATATTGATAAACTTATAAGAAATAAACGAAAGGAAATGGAAAAAGCGGCTAAAGAACTTGATTTTATTCAGGCTGCTAAACTTAGGGATGAGATTAAAAAACTTCAGGAAGAAAGCAAGACTTCCTAAACCGCTCTGAAAAAATATCTGAACCGCCCCAACAGAAAGTAGTATCGAAAGAGCCGGATTTATTATATAAAAAGCGCCCGTAAAAAGGGCGCTTCCTCAACTAACTAACCAAATAAATCTAATTATGAAAAAACTACACTACTTCTTATTAAGAAATTGAAATCATTCTTTTCTGCTTCGGTAATGCTTCTTCTTTTTTAGGTATTGTTACCTTTAAAACACCATCGGCATAGGATGCGTCAATCTGATCCTCATTTGCGGTTTCGGGCAAAGTGAAAGACCTTCTGAAAGAAGAATAATTAAATTCTTTTCGGGTATACCTGCCTCCTTCCTGCGTTTCCTCTTTTTCTGTTTTTACCTCCGATGAAATTGATAAAATGTTTTCGTCTACCGAAACATTTATGTCCTCCTTCTTTAATCCGGGTGCTGCCAGTTCTAAAGAATAACTATCGTCATTTTCTTTGATATTAACAGCCGGGGCATTAAAGTTCCTTACCTCTTTCCCTCCGTACCAATCATTGTTGAACAATTCATCGATAAAAGATGGAAATAACACATTCGGGTTTCTTTTTACTAAGTTCATTTCTATAGCTTTTTGATTCAACTTCTTTTAAAAATTCAGAATGTAATAGTCAAATTTGATTCCAAACATCATTTGGTGACATTATGGCGCAAAACTAAAGGCGACTTACGCCAAAATGACATCATTCGCATTTACACTCTTAACAATAGAATAAAACATTATAAGGAATTGAATTGCAGGTTTGAGCTTTAAAAAAGGTATAAAGTTTCGGCATAATCATAAAAAAACACACCTCATAATACCAGCATGATAGGAGAACACATAGAGAATATATGGAGCATCTATATAGGGTGAACGGACTTTTTAATATCTGTCCGGAAGAGTATATGGCTTTTTAAAAGCTTACATCTCTGTTTTTTTCAAACATAAGAAACATTTAAAAAACACTAAAAAACGCTTGCAATAATCTTAATACAACATCTTTTAGAATTTTGTTCAATACATTACCTGGCCTGTAGCAAATAGGGTAACTTAAACTACCGGCTATTCCATGACTGATAAAAACAAACCATTATGCCCACAAAAAGGACAGACACCTTTCAACAAACACAATCTTCATAAACTAATCAACTACTCTTTTCGTAATCAGCAAAACAATATGATGCAAACTGAATAATGACCTGAAAAACAATTAAGTCTAATTGTATTGCGTCTTAAATATATTAATGAGGACATCCGGAGGCACAACCTTGCCATCAAACTGGTCCATTACCTTCAACACCTGGTTTATAGCAAACGGATTCAGCCCAAGCCGAACCCCCAACTCCCTGATCTTGTTTAATTCGTCAGGGTGCTCATCTTGATCTACATTCATCAGTAATACCATTCGATGAAATTGAAGTATTCGCTGCGCTTCAGATGAGGGAGGTGTAAACGGAACATCAGAATTAAATAACTTATTCAGATCGTTATCATTCACGTCTAATCTGGCTGCGATCATTCGTAAAAACCCCATTTCTTTATCTGTTATTTGATGATCGGCTTTAATAAGCGCGACTAAATCGGATAACAAACTTAATTTTTCTGAATGGTTACTCATATTTCTTATATTTAGTAACTAAAAATATAAAAAGTTTCAAGATGCGTTTATTTTTTCTTGGTTTTATATTATTATTTCTCGTCCAAATTCACGCACAGACAACTGCTTCTGTCCAGGTTTCTACTTTTATTATAGAAGCTCCCCAACTAAAAACGAGTAAAAGGATTTGGATATATCTGCCTAAAAGTTATAAGAACTCAAATAAAAGATATCCTGTTATTTACATGCATGATGCACAAAACCTGTTTGACATCAATACTTCTTACGCTGGAGAATGGCACATAGACGAGAGCCTGGACGAACTAAATGCCGAGGTTATCGTTGTTGGTATCGAACACGGTAACAAAAAAAGGATAGACGAGCTTACACCTTTCGAGCATCCTGATTACAAAGGAGGGAAAGGCAAGGATTACCTGGATTTTATCGTAGAAACCGTAAAACCCCATATCGATCTTGCTTTCAGAACGCTTCCAGACAGGAAACATACCACTATCTTTGGCAGCTCTTTGGGCGGACTTATTTCCTTTTATGCCCTTTTCGAATATAACAATACATTTGGACAAGCGGGGGTATTTTCTCCGAGTTTTTGGTATTCAGATAAAATTTTTTTGATGGTCGAAAACCTGAAAACACTACCCGATGTAAAGATCTACCTTGCAACAGGAGCAGACGAAGGTGAAAACATGGTACCCGATCAGGAGAAAATGGTCTCATTGCTATTGAAAAAAAAATTACCATCAAAAAATATCAAACATTATATTGTAAAGAATCAGAAACACAATGAATCCTTCTGGGGAAAAGAGTTTACCAAGGCTTATAAATGGCTTCTAAAGGACTGTTATTAAAAATAAAAGACCTGCATCGGTACAGGTCTTTTAAAACAATGAAGCGATTTAATTCGCTACTTATCTCCTTTAACTGTAACTGATACTTTGTAATTTTTCCCTTTGACCAACTTATCTGTTTCCACTTTTTTATAATTTAACCTGCTCTTAATGTAGTATTCTACAAGCTCGTTATCTGCTTCCACATCAGATACGACAATTTCATTTGACTTGTTGATCATAAAATACACTGTGGCAGTAAGGACGTGTCCGTTAAATACATTCCCCGGCTTGCCCAATAAGCTGGTCAACTCCCTGGTTACCTCATTTACAGAAGGTTCCGGATCGACATTCGCTGTTGCTATGTTAGCAGTTAAAGCTAAAACAGTCAATACAATAATTCTTTTTAATGTTTTCATCGTTTTTTGTGTTGTTTTTTGATTTCGATACAAATTTACGTCACAACACCCTAACCCCACACCTTTTCTGTCATCCTTAACCTACATTTAAAAAAATTTACATTAAACTAAAAAACATGAAAAACGTATCGTCAATCCTCTTAAAAGAATAAAACCTGTCTGGTTCAGGCAGCTTCAACCCTCATCGGTCAATTACAGTAAAAACGCATAAAAAGATCAAAAAATGACATTATCATCAAAAACTTAAAAAGCCTGAAATACATTCAAAAGTAAGTTCAAATAAACAATTAATCATCAACAACGATCATCAATTATTAAGATATATTAAACAAGCATCCCGGATAACAATAGATTTACATTCGAAGTGTCAAAAGGGATATTGTTCACATACCAATAACAAAAAAGTCCGGCATAAAAGCCGGACTTTGACATATACATTATATTTGACAGTGTTATTTTAATACCTCCTGAACTTTATCTGCTGCCTCCTGGAATTCAATTGCTGAATGAACAGCCAATCCTGAATTATCAATAAGTTCCTTGGCAATCTCTGCATTTGTTCCCTGTAAACGAACAATGATAGGGACATTAATAGCATCGCCCATATTCTTATATGCATCTACAATACCTTGTGCTACCCTGTCACAACGTACAATACCACCAAAGATGTTTACCAGGATTGCTTTTACATTTGTATCTTTTAAGATGATGCGAAAAGCCGTTTCAACACGTTTGGCATCAGCAGTACCACCAACATCCAAAAAGTTTGCAGGTGCTCCGCCGGCCATTTTAATCAAATCCATGGTAGCCATTGCCAAACCGGCTCCGTTTACCATACATCCTACATTACCATCAAGGTTGACAAAGTTCAATCCGGCAGCTTTTGCTTCTACCTCGATCGGGTCTTCCTCACGAAGGTCTCTCATTTCAGCATAGTCAGGATGACGGTATAAAGCATTGTCGTCGATAGTAACTTTAGCATCAACTGCTAAAATCTTATCATCAGAAGTCTTTAAAACCGGGTTGATTTCAAATAACGAAGCATCTGACTTCACGTAAGCATTGTACAGAGAACTGACAAACTTCACCATCTCCTTGAAAGCATTCCCCGAAAGCCCTAAGTTAAAAGCCACTCTCCTGGCCTGAAAAGGCATCAAGCCTATCGCAGGATCAATTTCTTCCGTAAAAATCAAATGAGGTGTCGTTTCAGCAACTTCTTCTATATCCATTCCTCCCTCTGTAGAGTACATAATCATATTACGCCCTTTACTTCTGTCTAAAAGTACAGACATATAAAACTCAGAGGTTTCGCTAGGACCGGGATAATAGACATCCTCAGCTACTAATACCTGATGTACTCGCTTTCCTTCTTTAGGAGTTTGAGGAGTTACGAGATCCATACCTATAATCTGATCTGCTATTTCTTCTACTTCCTTAAGATTTTTAGCAAGCTTTACTCCTCCACCTTTTCCGCGGCCGCCTGCGTGAATTTGGGCTTTAATAACATGCCATCCGGTTCCGGTATCTTCAGTTAATTGCTTGGCACCAGCTACAGCTTCTTGCGCATTGTGTGCTACAATACCACGCTGAACTTTTACACCAAAACTTGCTAATATTTCTTTTCCTTGATATTCGTGTAAATTCATAATGAGCAGTTGTATATTTTAGCTAGGCAAAAGTAACAAACCTCAATTAATTAAACTAAAAATATTTGATTAAGCTTTTGTTACTCGATAATCGAGATTTAAATGCTCCGACGCTTGCCCTTATGAAATAGTCCTGACGGAATTTCATTGGGCTTGCCCTTGTGAAATAGTCCTGACGGAATTTCATAGGACTTACGTTGAAGTGTTTTGCCATGCGCCAGCTGGCTCCATCGCTAAAAAGGTCTACCAGACCTTTTCTTTACGCTTGGCCCTCTCGTGGGCTTGCCCCGAGATAGTTTACTTAATAACCACCTCTTAAATTTCAGCAGATTTTAATATATTCGGCAAAAATTAGGTTTTTAAATCGGTTTGCGAATCACTGTGCTTTTCATATTCTCAACTGAATAAACCGCATTTATACCAGATTATGATCCAAAAAGTTTTTATTAGTCCCTTTCAAAGATTCGTTAAAATAGAAAGCCTCAGTGGTATTCTATTATTCTGTGCTGCAGTAATTGCCATCATTTGGGCAAACTCGCCTTTTTCAGAGAGTTATGCAGACCTGTGGAATTATAAAATTGGTATCAGTTCTGAAAAATTTTCCCTCCAAAAACCACTTTTGTTATGGGTAAATGACGGATTTATGGCTGTTTTTTTCTTCCTGATCGGATTAGAAATAAAACGGGAACTCCTGATAGGCGAATTAAATTCGGTAAAAAAAATGGCTTTTCCTTTCGTGGCAGCCTTGGGGGGTATGCTCATCCCTATGACAGTTTTTATCATTTTAAATAAAAACCCTGAAACTGCTAACGGCTGGGGAATTCCGATGGCTACGGATATTGCTTTTTCTCTGGCCGTACTTAAATTACTGGGGAACAGGATTCCATTAAGCCTGAAAATCTTTCTGACTGCTTTTGCCATTGTTGATGATATCGGGGCTGTACTTGTTATTGCTATATTCTACACTCATAATATTGCAGTCGACATGATCTTGATTGCAACTGCTTTGCTTGCATTACTATACTACCTGTCTTATAAAGGGTTTTACTCAAAATACCTTCTTTTTGGGGTCGGGGTGATTGTTTGGGTATTATTTTTAAAATCAGGGGTGCACCCTACAATAGCAGGCATCTTGTTAGCCTTTGCGGTACCGATCAGACAACGCATAGACACAGGCACCTTTGTTTCGAATCTTGGCAGCATTACCGAAAAAATACAACAAGGAGTTATTAAATCCGAACCCATCTTATCAAAAGAGCAAATTGCGGAAATAGACAACCTGGAAGAGTGGACCGATAAATTTCAGTCTCCGCTTCAACACCTGGAGCATAAACTACACGATTGGGTTGCATACTTTATCATCCCTATTTTTGCATTGGCAAATGCAGGTGTTTCACTAAGCAGCGGTTCAGGTATCGATACTGCTCTGGCCGTTAATATTACGCTATGCCTCATTTTCGGTAACAGTATCGGTATAAGCACTCTTGTTTTATTATCAAAAAAACTGGGCATTATCGAAGTACCGGAAGATATTAATAACGGACAGATACTGGGCGTAGCATGCCTGGCTGGAATCGGTTTTACAATGGCTATTTTTGTAGCCAGTCTGGCTTTTGCCGATAGTCCTGTTTACATAGATTCAGCTAAAATAGGAATCCTGACCGGCTCCATGTTATCTGCTATCCTGGGATACATCGTTCTAAGGATTACAAGCAAACCCAACCTGAAAAACGATGAGTGACAAATACAAGATACCAGACCAGAATCAGGCATGTACATCTGAAAGTTTTTGACATCGACCGGACTCTAAACCTTTATGGTAAACCTCTTGGTCTTTGAATTAATTATCGCCTACGGAAAAGATGTTGCCGTTACCTCGGCAGACGGATAGCATCGCCACGTCGGTTTAAACATATGATGCTGTTAATTATCCCGGAGCCGGCTCGCACATGGGCAAAACACTTCAACGCAAGTCCTATGAAATTCCGTCAGGACTATTTCATAGGGACAAACCCTGTGAACTTTTCCGTCAGGAGTATTTCACAGGGACAAGCCCCGGAGTCCCCGGTATTCTTACGGATTAAACTCGGTTATCGAGTAAAGACCGGCACCGGGTCAAAAACATTCGGCCGCTCTGTCTCATACAGCTACCCTTTATCCTATACAAGAACCTGGCTATTACACTCAAACGTCTTCAGGATAAAAACGGTGTTGAACTGTACCGGGACCGACTGCGCGACCTGTAGTTTTTAAAAGAAGATGATTCGATAGAAATGCACTCCAAAACACCGGATCTTCAGCACCTGCCCTACGAAATTTGTTTTTTTATTTCCTACTGACATAAGGCTGTCACTAGCCCTCTCTAAATTTGCTCATAACAAAAAGTCATTTTAAAATTTACATTATGAGCACTGAAACCAAACAGACGAACACTTCCGGTAAGATCATTACCCCAGAACAACTGTTAGCACATTGGCAAGGCCATAGAAGCCTGACCAGAAGAACCATTGAGGTTTTTCCCGAAAAAGATTTTTTCAACTATACCATCGGTGGCATGCGTCCGTTTGCTACAATGATAAAAGAACTACTTGCTATTGCAGGCCCGGGAATTGAAGGAATCGTTACTGAAAAATGGCAAGAGTTTAACGAAGATCTAAAATTAAGCACTAAAGAGGATATCTTAAAATTATGGGATGAAACCACTGTAAAAATAGACACACTTTGGAATGGGATTTCAGAAAGCGAGTTTCAGAAAGAAATTGTTGCTTTTGGCCAGTACGATGGGACCATACAATCTACCATACTCTATTTTATAGACAATGAAATTCATCATCGCGGACAAGGCTATGTATACCTGAGATTCTTAGGTATTGAACCGCCTATGTTCTGGGACAGGAATTAAATTCATACCCATGAAAACTGTTTTAGTCTTTAAAACATCCGTCCAAAACAAAAAAACTATTAAAAATAGGATTAAGAAGCTTTTAAATGAAATAACCGACAATCCCCGTTCCTGGAACTTTGACCTTGAAGACCAGGACAATATCCTTAGAATTGAATCAGAATCAATTAAACCTGAAGAGATTATTCATCCGCTGCTTCAAGCCGGGTTTTATTGTGAAGAACTTATAGATTGAATATAAAAAAAGCCCCAATGCTTGGGGCTTTTAAAATTTTGGATAGATATCGTTAAAAAATCTCTCTTCCTGAAAAATGGAAAGCACCTTCAATAACTGCATTTTCATCACTATCTGAACCATGAACTGCATTTTCTCCGATTGAAGTAGCATATAATTTACGAATAGTTCCTTCTGCAGCTTCTTCCGGGTTTGTAGCACCGATTAAAGTCCTGAAATCTTCAACTGCATTACCTTTCTCTAAAATAGCCGCAACTATCGGTCCTCTGGTCATAAATTCAACCAACTCCCCGAAAAATGGACGCTCACTATGAATCGCATAGAATTCTTCAGCATCACGCTTGCTTAACTGAGTATACTTCATCGCTACAATTTTAAACCCTGCAGCTGTAATTTTTTCTAAGATAGCGCCGATGTGTCCGTTTTCAACAGCATCAGGCTTAATCATTGTAAATGTTCTGTTTGTTGCCATTCGTTTTTTAAATTTGGGTGCAAAAGTAATGCTTTTAATTATTCTGACAAGCAGTTAATACACCTGATCTACTTCTTGAAGCAAAATATTACCATCCCCGATCATTTGCATGGTTGCTTTTTTGGTTTCAAGGTTTAATCTTAATACCCCAAAACTCCTTTCTTTAATCACTTCACCCTCTCTGAATGGGTTTTCTTCACCATTAAATTCTTCGTAGCTATGAGTCAGTCCGCTCGAAGTAAAATCATAAACAGGGTATCCCAAGCCGTTAATATTTATTTTTGAAAATTCAGAGATATGCCTGTCTCCTGATAATAAAATCACTCCTTTGGCCCGGCTCGTAGTTATCAAGTTAAACAATTTGTCTACTTCATGCGGGAAGTTTCCCCACATTTCAAAACCATGCTTGTTAGATAATATCTGAATGCTGCTTACTATAATGTTAAAGTCGGCCTTACTGTTAATGAGTTCAGATTCCAGCCATTTCCATTGTTCGGCACCTAATAACGTACCATCTCCATAAGCGTTTGGCATATATCGCTTTGAAGAACCAAAATCTTTGGTGAGCGGACTCCTGAAATAGCGGGTATCCAACAATATAATTTTTACCGAACCAACACTGCTAAAGTAGGTTTTCGAATTATATGTTCCCTTTCTTTTTCGTAAAACACTGTTCTTGGGTTCGTTTAAAAAATCATAAAACAATTGTTCAGCTTCATCTTTAAATTCAAATTCTTCTCCCCCGTCATTTAATCCATAATCATGGTCATCCCAGACACCTAATATATCTGTCGATTTCATAAGTTGTCGATAATCCTCTCCGCGGGACTGAATATCATAATCCCCGATCATTTTATACTTGTTATAAGGATCTGAATAAATATTATCTCCTCCCCAAATCCAGATATCAGGATTGTTTTTTAAAACATCATCCCATAAAAGGTTTTCTATTTTCTGGTTATCGCAAGAGCCAAAAGCAATGACCAGTTCTTTATCGAACTTTACTTTAGAATTTTTCTGTTTGGCCGTACCACACCCCAGCATTAAACTTATTAAAACCAGGACACAAATCTGTTTGAGCATAAACACGTAATTGATCAGCTACAAAAGTAATATTCCTTTTTAAAATTGCTATATTATTAAATTGTATCTTAGCGCCCCATGAAAGAGAAGCAAATTAAAGACATTAAAAAGTTTTTATCCAGTCCTAAAAAAATTTCTATAATTCCACATAAAAACCCGGACGGTGATGCCATAGGATCATCACTCGGGCTAATGCATTACCTCAAAAAGGGGCAGCATTCTGTTCGCGTGATATCCCCCAATGAATATCCTAACTTTTTAAAATGGATGCCCGGGAATGATGAAGTCATTAAGTTTGATTACCAGGAAGAATTAGCAAAAAAAATACTCCGGGAATCCGATCTTATCTTTACACTTGACTTTAATTCTTTAAACAGAATTGAGGAAATGAAACCCTTTCTTGAAAATCTGGATGTTGATTTTGCCATGATAGATCATCATCAACAACCTGACGAATATGCCAAATATATGTATTCTGACGTATCGATGAGCGCCACTTGTGAAATGATATATCATTTTATCTCATTCTTAGATGGTACTGATAAAATTGATGCGGATATTGCTACATGTCTTTATGCCGGAATTATGACCGATACAGGCTCTTTTCGGTTCTCATCTACTACCAGCACCACCCATCGGATCATTGCAGATTTAATTGAGAGAGGCGCAAAAAACACAGAAATACACAATGCAATTTACGATAGTAACTCTATTGATAAATTACATTTACTGGGTGTTGCCTTAAACAACCTTGTATTCCTTAAAGAATACAATACGGTTTACATAACCCTTACAAAGACAGAACTTGATAAATATAACTTTAAAAAAGGAGATACCGAAGGCTTTGTTAACTATGGTCTCTCTATTGAAGGTGTAAAACTTTCTATTATATTTATCGAAAATAATGATGGAGACTATATTAAAATATCGCTTCGTTCCAAAGGTTCCTTTTCGGTTAATGAAATGGCCAGAACACACTTTAACGGCGGAGGGCATATAAATGCGGCAGGCGGAAGAAGTGATGCAAATATGTCTGACACTATAAAAAAGCTAGAAGCTATATTGCCATCGTATAAAAACGATTTACAATAAATGAAACGCATCTTATTAATTTTATTCTTAACTATCCTTGCAGTATCCTGCAATGAACCCGAACCCAGAAAACCTGTTTCTCGTAAAACAGGCTCGTTTTTACGGGAATCCATTGAAAGGAATAAAGACCTGTTAAGAAAAGAAGAGACTTCTATTAAAAGTATTATTGACAAAGATACCACGCATACGTATTTAAATTCTTCAAACGGATACTGGTATTATTACAATGTAAAAAACACCCTTTCATCATATACACCCAAAACAGATGATGTAGTGATGATTAATTACAACATCCGAACACTGGAAAATGACACTATATATACTAATGAAGAGATTGGTAACATAAAATTCAAGGTCGATAAAGAAGATTATTTTCCAGGATTGAGAACCGGTATTAAACTGATGAAAAAAGGAGAAGAGATCACATTCTTATTTCCTTCCGTGATGGGGTATGGTTACCATGGCGATGATCATAAAATCGGAACCAACCAACCACTCATCAGTACTATCAAACTCATAGATATAATCGAAATAGCTAAAGATTCATTAAATAACGAGAACTAAATCATACCGATAAATACATTTAACAACATGAAAAAAATCAATCTATTTGTTTTAATGCTTGGATTTCTTGCTGCCGGCTGTTCTTCTAAATACAGTGAACTTGGCGATGGCTTGTTTGCAGATATTCAAACCTCTAAAGGCGAAATCATAGTTAAGCTTGCTTACGACAAAACTCCTATTACTGTTGCAAACTTTGTAACGCTGGCTGAGGGGAGTAATCCATTTGTAACAGATTCTATAAAAGGCAAAAAGTATTATGACGGTGTTATCTTTCATCGTGTAATCGAAGACTTCATGATACAATCAGGAGACCCTACAGGACAAGGTAACGGCAATCCCGGGTATAAATTTAAAGACGAATTCGACAAGAACCTCTCTCATGATAAAAAAGGGATCCTATCAATGGCTAATGCAGGATTTGGGACTAACGGAAGTCAATTCTTCATTACACATAAAGCAACAAAATTCCTGGATGCATACGATCAAAATGGAAACCTTAAACCTTGCGAAAATCCAAGAGTTAGTTGTCATGCAGTTTTTGGCGAAGTAGTTAAAGGCCTGGAAGTTGTTGATTCAATTGCTGCTACCGAAACCAACCCGCAGGACAGACCGCTTGAAGATGTGATTATGAACAATATAAAGATCATCAGAAACGGAAAAGAAGCCAAGAACTTCGACGCTGTTAAGGTGTTTAGCAACTATTTTGAAGAAGCCAATAAAAAAGCTGAAGATGCCAGAAAAGCTGCTGAAGATCTGGCTAAAGAATTTGAAGAACAAAAAGCCAAAGCATCCGAAACCGAATCCGGATTAAAATATCTGATTTTAGAAAAAGGGAATGACGACAAACCTAAAGAAGGAGAAACAGTATTAGTTAACTATGCAGGTTATTTCACAGACGGCCTTCTTTTTGACACAAGCTGGTTAGATGTTGCCGAAAAAATGAATGCTGTTCAGCAAAGCAAAGTAAGACGCAACGGATACCAACCATTCCCTACGGCACTTAGCCTGGATGCACAATTGGTTCCCGGGTTCAAGGAAGGGTTATTTTTATTAAACTATGGAGCCAAAGTACGTTTGTTCATTCCTTCTCATCTAGGGTATGGTTCTACAGGTTCAGGGCCTATTCCTCCGGATACCGACCTGGTTTTCGACTTGCAAATCAGCAAACCACAAGAGTAAACTACCTCGGGGCAAGCCCACGAGAAGGCCAAATGCCGGAGCTCCCGATAAGCTATACGGTATAGATTTCGGTTTTCGAGAAATATTTATCCTATAAAAAAACCTCGCTAAAAGCGAGGTTTTTTTATAGCTATTTTTGTTTCGGAATATTTTTAAGTATTTCCAACGTATACTTCCAGAATTTCTGAACGGATGCAATATTCACGCGTTCGTCCGGTGAGTGGGCTCCTCTTATCGTTGGACCAAAACTTATCATATCCATTTCAGGATAATTCTGCCCCAGAATCCCGCATTCCAATCCTGCATGACAGGCAACTACCTCAGGTTGTTCCTGAAATAACTCCTCATACTTTGACTTCAGAACTTCAAGAATCGGGGAATTTACATTTGGTGTCCATCCCGGATATGACCCGCTCAATTCTACATCAAACCCGGCCAACTCAAAAGTGGCTCTCAAGGCATTGGCCAAATCATTTTTTGAAGACTCAACCGACGACCTCGTCAGACACATTACCTCGGCATTTCCGTCTTTTATAGTCACCCTGGCTATATTATTAGAAGTTTCTACAAGGTCTTCCATATCAGCACTCATTCTGTAAACACCGTTATGCGCTGCATAAATAGCTTTTATGACTCCCTCCTGAACTCCTAACGACATCACCCTGGCAGGCGAATCAACTTCTTCCTTATTGATATATAACTCCGGCTCCATCGTTTTCAACTCAGTTTTAATGATCTCAACCAAAGCTTCAAATTCAAAATCAAAAGCACCCTCATGTACTTTATCTATTACTACAACAGCTGTGCTTTCTCTCGGAATCGCATTTCTTAGTCCCCCTCCGTCAATTTCCGCTATTCTTAACCCAAAATTCTCAAAACTTCCAAACAACAGCCTGTTCATAATCTTGTTTGCATTTCCCAATCCTTTATCGATATCCATTCCGCTATGCCCCCCTTGAAGGCCTTTCACGAAAATTTTATATGCTACGGTTTCTTCCGGTGTTTCCTCTTCGTTATAGGTTCTGCTTGCAGTTACATCAACTCCCCCGGCACATCCTATATCAATCTCATCATCCTCTTCCGTATCGAGGTTTAACAGGATTTCTCCTTTTAACAATCCACCTTTTAACCCCATGGCACCTGTCATTCCCGTTTCTTCATCAATCGTAAACAAAGCTTCGAGCGCAGGATGAGCAATTTCATGGCTCTGAAGAATTGCCATAATAGCAGCGACTCCCATACCGTTGTCTGCACCCAGGGTCGTTCCTTTGGCTTTTACCCACTCACCGTCAATGAACATCTCGATTCCCTGAGTAGCAAAATCAAAATCTGTATCACCGTTTTTTTGATGAACCATATCTAGATGCGATTGCATCACAATAGGTGTTCTGCTTTCCATACCTTTGGTGGCAGGCTTCCGGATAATTACATTTCCTACCTCATCTTTTATAGTTTCTAAACCTAAATTATTGCCGAAATCCATCATGAAAGCAATAACCTGCTCTTCTTTTTTGGAGGCTCTAGGCACTGCGTTTAAATCAGCAAAACTGTTCCAGACAGACTGTGGCTCTAATGCCCGTATTTCTTTACTCATGTTTTCAGTGTTTTTTAAACTACAAAAGTAACCATCTTATCAAGAATGTCATTAATTTGGTTAAATTTGAATACATGTCTAAAAGATTAAAAACAATTCTTGCCCTGTCTATCTTCCCGCAGATCATAATCGTGAAATGGCTGGGAAATCATCCTGATTGGATAGAGACTTATTACAGTAATGGCTTTTATCCCCTGTTGTCGAAGTCATTACGATATGCTTTCGGATGGATCCCTTTTTCAATGGGTGATATTTTTTATACTATTACCACCATCCTGATTATTCGGTTCCTGATCTTAAAAGGCAAAATGTTTTTTGCACAGACCCGGAGCTTTTTCAGGGAAATGTTCATTTTAATCTCTTTTCTGTATTTCACTTTCCATCTTTTTTGGGGAATGAATTACTACAGGCAACCTATTCATCAATCGTTAAACATCGCTAACGAATACACCTACGAGGAGCTTATTTCATTTACGGATAAACTGGTAGACAGGTGCAATAACCTCCACTTAAAAATTACGGGAAACGACACCGTTATGGTAAAAATACCATATACCAAACGGGAAATTTACAATATGACCGGTAATGGTTATAGAAACCTGGCAAAAAAAATACCCGAATTGGAGTATAGCCCCGGCAGTATAAAAACCTCCATGTATAGCACAGCCCTTACATATATGGGATATAGCGGCTATTTAAACCCTTTTACCAATGAAGCGCAGGTAAACGGACTTCAGCTCGATTTTAAATACCCTACCGTGAGTTGCCACGAAGAAGCCCATCAAATAGGATACTCAGCAGAAAATGAAGCTAATTTTGTCGGTTATCTGGCTGCGGTCCACAATGAAGACATTTACTTTCAATACTCCGGTTATTTATATGTGATGCGCTACTTTCTGGGCGAAATAAAAAGAAATGACCCTGAATTATTTGAAGCATACAATGCCAGGATCAATCCGGGAATTATCAAGAACTATCTGGAAGTCGCCAATTTTTGGAGAAAACATAAAACCAAGGCCGAACCGGCCTTTAAACAAACCTTCAATACTTTTCTTAAAGCCAACAACCAAAAAGACGGTATAAAAACATATAGCTATGTGGTTGCTTTGCTCATAAACTATTATAAAATCAACCCCTTTTAAAACGTTAAAAAAAACTTAACACTCCGGCTTCTTCTCAAAGTTGTTATATTTTTAAAAAGCTAATTTAAATTAATTCATAAATGAAAATAAAACTACTATCGTTCTGTATGCTATGGATGAGTTTTTCGGTCTTTTCCCAAGAATATTTCCCGAAAAATGATGGTGTAAAGACCATTAAGAATAGTTACACGGCGTTTACCAATGCAAAAATTTACCTGACCCCTACTGAAGTGTCCGATAATGCTACCCTCCTGATTCAAAACGGAAAAGTTGTAGCTACCGGAACCTCTGTTCAAATCCCCGCCAACACAAGAATAATAGATTTGGCCGGCAAATATATCTACCCTTCTTTTATCGATATCTATTCTGAATTCGGTATTGAAAAGCCGAAAAGACAAGGGAACAACCGGGGATCCGGCCCCCAATACGATGCTTCTCGTGAAGGGTACTATTGGAACGACCATATCATACCGGATCAGGAAGCCATAAATAAATTTAAATTCGATAACAGCAAAGCCAATGACCTTATTAAAAATGGATTTGGTCTGGTAAATACCCATATAGCCGACGGAATCGTGAGGGGAACGGGAATGCTCGTAGCATTAAATCCGGAAGGAAACAATAGCGAAAGAATCATAGAACAGCGGTCTGC
The DNA here is from genome assembly GCF_022760175.1 of Zhouia spongiae. Lineage (GTDB taxonomy): Bacteria > Bacteroidota > Bacteroidia > Flavobacteriales > Flavobacteriaceae > Zhouia > Zhouia spongiae. The sequence goes on along the minus strand of NZ_CP094326.1, from coordinate 2,448,792 downwards.
CCAATTCTTCTCATTCGATAAAAGTGCCGTATCCCTTCAGGCATATCCTACTTCGCTGATGGGGGCTATGGCCCTGTTGAGACAATTATATTACGATGCGGACTGGTATGCCAAAGGAAATGCAGACAATAAAGATATGGCTATTGAAGCCCTGTTGAAAAACAATAAGCTCCCTCAAATTTTTGATGCCGGAAATAATAAATTAAATGTACTCAGGGCCTATAATGTCGGTAATGAGTTCGGTGTTAATTACATTATTAAAGGAAGCGGATACGAATACGAACACATTGATGAAATAAAAAAGATCAATGCTTCTTTGATCATTCCTCTGGATTTTCCAGATGCATATGATGTAACTGACCCGTATCAGGCCTCAAAAGTATCGCTGTCGGACATGCGTCATTGGAATCAGGCACCGGCTAATCTGGCTACATTATCAAACAGCGGAATTTCTTTTGCCCTGACTGCCTCCGCCAATAAAAATATTTCTGAATTCAGCGACCACTTAAGAAAGGCCATACAATACGGTCTGAATCCCGAAGTCGCATTGGCAGCCTTAACAACGGTACCTGCAAAACTCCTCGGTAAAAGCGATAAAATCGGAACCCTGAAAAAAGGAGCTTATGCCAACTTTTTAATTACCTCCGGACCCATATTCGATAAAGCTACCACGCTTTATGAAAACTGGACTCAAGGCCATAAAAACATAATCAATGATATGAATATTAAAGATATTCGTGGCGACTATGACCTGTCTGTATCCGGAACTAAATACAATCTTAGTATTAAAGGTAAAATTGAAAAACCGTCTATAGAATTAAAGCAAGATACGCTTAAAATCGCTTCAAAATTAGATTACAGCAATGGCTGGATAAACCTGTTCTTTGCTCCCAAAACAGACGGAAGCAAATCTTATAACAGATTAACTGCCAGGGTTACAGAAAGTAACAACCTGAATGGTACGGGCACTTTAACCAATGGTACTTCTATCGACTGGACCGCTACCAGGACATCAGATTTTAAAGAAAAGAACGGGAAAGAAAAAGATGAAGACACTCCTAAAGTATTTCCGGTCACTTTTCCTAACAAAGCTTACGGCTTCTCTAATGTCCCATCACAACAAACTGTTCTGTTCAAAAATGCTACCGTATGGACAAACGAAGATAGTGGAATATTAAAAAACACTGATGTTTTGGTTCGAAATGGCAAAATTGCTCAAATCGGAAGTGGTTTGTCGGCAAATGGAGCTACAGTCGTCGATGCCACCGGGAAACATTTAACTACCGGTATCATTGACGAGCACTCTCACATTGCAGCTGATGCTATCAATGAATCAGGCCATAACTCCTCAGCAGAAGTTTCCATCAGCGATGTTGTGAATCCTGACGATATCAATATCTATAGAAATTTGTCCGGAGGTGTTACTACGATTCAGATCTTACACGGTTCTGCCAATCCTATTGGTGGTCGTTCAGCATTGATCAAGCTAAAATGGGGAAGAAATGCTGAAGATATGTTAATCGATAAGGCCCCTAAGTTTATCAAATTCGCTTTAGGTGAAAATGTAAAACAATCAAACTGGGGAAGTACGCAGACCATAAGGTTCCCTCAAACCAGAATGGGAGTTGAACAAGTATTTACCGATTATTTCCAGAGAGCTAAAGAATACCAGGAAGCATGGGATAAGTATAACGGACTTTCCAAAAGAGCAAAATCCAATTCAAAAGCTCCAAGATATGATGTGGAGATGGAAACCATTTCAGAAATCATAAACAAGGAACGTTTTATTTCCTGTCATTCATATGTTCAAAGCGAAATTAACATGCTTATGAAGGTAGCCGACGAGTTTAATTTTAATGTTAACACTTTTACCCACATTCTCGAAGGTTACAAACTTGCTGATAAGATGGTTGAACATGGTGCTGGAGGCTCAACATTTTCCGACTGGTGGGCATATAAATATGAGGTTAAAGATGCTATTCCGTACAATGCTGCAATTATGCATGATGCCGGGGTCACAGTAGCTATTAATTCCGATGATGCCGAAATGTCGAGAAGACTCAATCAGGAAGCTGCTAAAACCATTAAATATGGTGGTGTTTCAGAAGAAGATGCATGGAAATTCGTAACATTGAATCCGGCCAGGCTACTTCATTTAGACGATAAGACAGGTAGTATTAAGGCAGGAAAGGATGCTGATCTGGTGCTCTGGAGTGATCATCCGCTCTCTATTTACGCGGTTGCAGAAAAGACCATGATCGAAGGTGTTATCTACTATGATTATGAGACCATGCAGCATATGCAGGAAAGCATCAATAACGAACGAAACGAACTGATAAACATGATGATTTCTGCCAAAAACAACGGGATGAAAACACAAGCGCCGACAAAGAAAGAAGAAAAACATTTTCATTGTGATTCATTATAAAAAGACAGAACATGAAATGAACCATAATAATAAGGTTGACTGCAACCGGTATCATTAATGGTGAATTCCATCTGACCAATTAAATAATATAGAAAAATAAACAGATGAAAAAAATAATATCATATATAAGCCTTTGTGTTTTTGCTGTTTCTTCTGTAACAGCTCAACAAACACCGGCATCTAAACAAACCCGGTCAATACTCATTACCAATGCAACAGCTCATATTGGTAATGGAAAAGTTATTGAAAACAGCCTTATCGGATTTAAAGACGGTAAACTTACTTTGGTAGCCGATGCCACAACAAGTAAAATAGACGACAATGCGTATGATGTTATCGTCGATGCTAACGGAAAGCAAGTATACCCAGGGTTTATTGCTTGCAATTCTACCCTGGGATTAGTTGAGATCGATGCGGTGCGGGCTACAGACGATGAAGACGAGATCGGAGGCATGATACCGAATATCCGTAGTTTGATTGCATACAATGCAGAATCTCAGATTGTAGAATCGATGAGACCTAATGGAGTCTTATTGGCTCAGATAACTCCCCGCGGGGGGAGAATTTCGGGAACCTCTTCGATAGTCCAACTAGATGCCTGGAACTGGGAAGATGCTGCAATTAAAGTTGATGATGCCATTCACCTGAATTGGCCCAATAGTTTTACGAGAGGGCGTTGGTGGATGGGAGAAGATCCCGGAATGAAACCTAATAAAAAATATCCTGAAGATATTGATGATGTGATTTCATTTATCAAAGAGGCCAAAGCCTACTTAAATGGAGATCAAAAACCAAGAAACTTACCTTACGAAGCCCTGGCCGGTTTGTTCGACGGCTCACAAAAACTGTATATACATGTTGATGGGGAAAAAGAAATAACTGATGCTGTCAATTTTTCAAAGAAAAACAATATTGATATCGTTATTGTCGGAGGCCGCGACGCCTATAAGGTTGCCGATCTGTTAGCCGTCAATAAGGTTCCTGTGCTGGTTGGACGTCCCCACAGCCTGCCTTCAGGCGAAGATACCAATGTTAAACAACCATATAAATTAGCCGGGCTACTCGACAGCAAGGGCGTTTTAGTCAGCATAGACCCCAGCGGGGATATGGAACGTATGAATACCAGAAACTTACCATTCTATGCAGGTACTTTTGCCGCATATGGTTTAGATAAAGAAAAGGCCGTATCGCTTTTAACTGTCAATGCTGCAAAAATATTAGGAATCGATAAATTTACCGGCTCTCTGGAAGTAGGCAAGGATGCTACCCTGTTTATTAGCGAAGGTGATGCGCTGGATATGAGAACCAATGTAATCTCTAAAGCTTACATACAAGGAAGGGACATCAACCTTAAAAGCCATCATACGGAACTGTACGAACGTTACAACAAAAAGATCAACGGTAAATAAACCGGAGCCGGTTCATAAAATATTCAGGAAGAAAACCTGGAAAATATTTCGACGCATGTGCCAGAGTATTTTAATTATCGGGGGATCCTAAAAATATAAGCCGGAAAGCGCGCCAAAAGGCGCGCTTTTTTATTTAATTTTGCTTAAAATTCCAAAGCTTGAAAAACATAACGAGTACACAAAACACGCTTGTAAAACAAATTGTCCTCTTAAAAGAAAAGTCAAGAGAACGAAAAAAAACCGGCAATTTTATTATTGAAGGGCAACGCGAAATACAGCTCGCCGTCAAAGGAGGATACAAAATAAAAACCCTCTTGTTTTACAGCGGGATCATTACAGCTGCTGACATTAACGAATTAACCTCAGTAAACGATATCGACCCTGAACTTATCGAAATCTCAAAAGAGGTTTATCATAAAGTTGCCTACCGAGAAACAACTGAAGGTATACTGGCTATAGCCGCCGCCAAGGAGCATACACTGAGCTCCCTGAATTTCAAACGTGTGAACCCGCTGATACTTATAGCAGAAGCACCTGAAAAACCTGGAAATATTGGAGCACTATTAAGAACCGCAGATGCCGCCGGCCTGGATGCAGTGATTATAGCAAACCCGAAAACAGATATGTACAATCCAAATATTATACGCTCCAGCGTCGGATGTGTTTTCACGAATAATATAGCTACAGGTTCTACAGAAGACATTATTGTTTTTTTAAAAGCTAATGGCATTAAAATTAACTGTGCAGCGCTGACTGCTTCCGTTAACTATCATAAAGTAGATTATAAAAAACCCACAGCGATTGTAGTAGGCACCGAAGCTACCGGACTGAGCAATGATTGGCTTCGTAATTCAACCCAAAACATTATTATTCCAATGCAAGGCGAAATCGATTCTATGAACGTTTCTGTATCAGCCGCAATTATTATTTATGAAGCAAAAAGACAACGTTCTTTTGACTGATGATTCTTTATTTTTTTTCTAAAGTTTAATTTTTTATTAAATGAATCCAAACACACTCTTCTATATTATCATAAGCATCTTAATCGTCGACTTTATTTTCGATAAAGTGCTCGATCGTTTCAATGCCAAACATTTTAATGATCCTGTTCCCGATGAGCTAATAGATGTTTACGATGAGAAAGAATATCTAAAATCTCAACAGTATAAAAAAACCAACTATAAATTCTCAACACTAACTTCAGGCATTTCCATCATAGCAACCCTGACTTTTTTCTTTTTAGACGGGTTTGAGTATGTAGACAATATTGCAAGACAACTTTCAGATAATAATATCATAATTGCACTTATCTTCTTTGGGATCATCATGTTTGCTTCTGATATTCTCAGTACCCCGTTCTCTTATTACCACACTTTTGTGATCGAGGAAGAGTTTGGTTTCAATAAAACTACCAAAAAGACCTTCTTTACTGATAAAATCAAAGGCTGGGTGATGTCTGTCATCCTCGGTGGAGGTATCCTTGCATTGATCATCTGGTTCTATCAGATTACAGGCAAACATTTTTGGCTCTATGCATGGGGTTTTGTAGCTGTATTTACCATATTTATGAATATGTTCTACACAAAACTGATTGTTCCCATATTCAACAAACAAAGTCCTCTGGAGGAAGGTTCTTTAAAAACCAAAATTGAAACTTATGCAGCAAAAGCAGGATTCAATCTCGAAAATATTTTTGTTATTGACGGATCTAAAAGATCAACAAAAGCGAATGCTTATTTTTCCGGATTCGGCAGTCAAAAACAAGTAACGCTTTACGATACGCTCATAAACGACTTGGACGAGGATGAAATTTTGGCAGTATTAGCCCATGAGGTCGGTCATTACAAACACAAACACATTATTTTTAATTTAAGCGCTTCGATCCTCCTTACAGGCGTTACCTTATATCTACTGTCCCTCTTTATCAATATCCCGGAATTTTCAATGGCTATTGGCGTGGATCAACCAAGTTTTCATGCCGGACTCATAACATTCGGGATCCTCTACACCCCGATATCGGAACTTACCGGACTCATAATGAACTATATATCAAGAAAATTCGAATATCAGGCAGACGATTATGCCAAAAAGACTTTCGATGCAGCACCGTTAATAACATCTCTGAAGAAACTTTCAAAAAACAATCTGAGCAACCTGACACCCCACCCTGCTTATGTTTTCGTCCACTACTCCCATCCTACCCTTTTACAAAGGATAAGAGCACTAAAGGCATAGATTTTGTTGTTAAATAATAAAGATTGTGTTAATTTTAATATATGGCTGTAATTGATACGGAATTAGAGAACAAGCAAATTGCCAAGCAGTATAAAGAGCTGTTGCGCATAAGCTATCAGGCCCTTTCTGACGATGATAAAAAACTGATCAGAAAGGCTTTTGATACGGCTGTTGATGCCCATAAGGAGCAACGTCGTAAAAGTGGGGAAGCATATATTTTTCACCCGATTGCTGTCGCAAAAATTGTTGCACGTGAGATCGGATTGGATGCAACTGCTATTGCAGCGGCGCTACTCCACGACGTGGTTGAAGACACAGCATATACCCTTGAGGATATTGAACGGCTCTTCGGTGAGACCATTGCTAAAATTGTAGACGGCCTTACTAAAATATCCATGATCAGTTCAGAGCAGGATATATCATTACAAGCGGAGAACTTTCGTAAAATGCTATTAACACTTAATGATGATGTACGTGTTATCCTGATAAAGATTGCCGATCGCTTACACAATATGCAGACCATGGAGTCCATGCCTGAACACAAACAGGTTAAGATTGCATCGGAAACACTATATATATATGCTCCCCTTGCCCATCGCATCGGCTTATATAACATTAAGACCGAACTTGAAGATCTCGGATTAAAATATACCGAATCCGATGTTTATAATGATATCTTAAGTAAGATTGAAGAAAGTAAGGAAGAGCAGAACGAATATATAGAAACTTTTAGCAATGTCATTAAAGAAGCCCTGGATAATGAAGGGCTTAACTATACTATAAAAGGCAGGCCAAAGTCCATATATTCCATCCGGCGCAAGATGCTTGCTCAAAATGTAAGCTTCGATGAAGTCTATGACAAATTTGCAATCCGGATTATTTATAAAAGTGATTATGCCAATGAAAAATTTTTGGCCTGGAAAATATATTCGATCGTAACCGATCACTTCAGACCTAACCCTGTACGCCTACGCGACTGGATCTCCTCCCCAAAATCAACCGGATATGAAGCATTGCATATTACTGTAATGGGACCTAAAGGAAAATGGGTGGAAGTACAAATAAGAAGTGAACGTATGCATGAAATTGCCGAAAAAGGATACGCTGCTCACTTTAAGTATAAACATGGAAACCAGCAGGAACAGGGAATCGAAGTCTGGCTTAACAGATTACAGGAAGCTCTGGAAAACCCGGAGATGAATGCTGTTGATTTTGTAGAAGAGTTTAAACTAAACCTTTACGCAAAAGAAATCTTCGTCTTTACTCCCAAGGGCGATTTAAAATCATTACCGAAAGACGCCACCCCACTTGATTTTGCTTTCAGCATCCATACAGAGGTCGGTTTACACACGAGAGGAGCCAAAGTAAACGGAAAGCTGGTACCTCTAAGTCATCAGTTAAAAAGCGGCGATCAGGTAGAGGTCATTACTTCCGACAGTTCAAAGCCTAATGCCAACTGGCTAGATTACGCCACCACGGCCAGGGCACGTTCAAAAATTAAATCAGCACTTCGGGAGGAGAAAAAAGATATTGCCGAAGATGGTAAAGAAATTCTCAGGCGTAAACTCAAGCAACTCAAAATAACATTAAATGAAAAAACCGTAAACCAGCTTGTTGTTTACTTTAAACTCAAAACAAGCCTGGATCTTTTCTACAGGGTTGGCATTGGTAAAATAGATAACCAGATGCTCAAAGATTTTGCGGCATCTCGTAACAACACATTCATCAATTTCTTTAAAAACAGAATGAGAAAGGGTTCTTCTGCAGAAGAGATCCACAAAGATGAAATTACAAACAAATACGATCTTTTAGTCTTTGGAAAGGAAGAAGAAAAGTTGGATTATAAGATAGCGAATTGCTGTAACCCGATACCGGGCGATGATGTTTTCGGGTTTGTAACCGTAAACGAAGGTATTAAAATTCATAAAAAAGACTGTCCTAATGCCCTGGCGTTACAGTCTAACTTTGCCTATCGCATCATTCAGGCCAAATGGGTAGATTCTACACAACAAAACTTTACTGCAAATATCAGGTTAACCGGAATCGATAAAATGGGATTGGTGAGTAATGTAACCAAAATCATCTCCAATAATATGCATGTGAACATGAAGAACATCAAATTCGATACAAACGATGGTGTATTCTCCGGAAATATAACCTTAGAAGTAAAAAACAACATCATCCTTAAAAAACTAATAGAAAACCTAAAAAAAGTTAACGGGATAGATAAAGTAACCCGAATTTAATATTTAACCGTACATTTGTAGCTGATTTTGAATTTTCGATAATGAGTGGTAATAAAAATCAAGAGATTGTAAAAACAGTTTTTACTAAGTTTTTAGAAGACAACGGACACCGAAAAACCCCTGAAAGATATGCCATCCTTCAGGAAATCTACGATAACGACGAGCATTTCGATATAGAAAGCCTGTATATCAAAATGAAAAACAAAAATTATCGTGTGAGCCGTGCCACCCTCTACAACACCATCGAGTTATTACTGGAGTGCAGTTTGGTACGGAAACACCAATTCGGACAAAATCAGGCTCATTACGAAAAGTCATTCTTCGACAAACAACATGATCATGTTATTTTAACAGATACTGGAGAAGTATTGGAATTCTGCGATCCGCGCATTCAGACTATCAAAAAAACAATTGAAGAGGTTTTTGATATTAAAATTCAAAACCATTCGTTGTATTTTTACGGCACAAAAAATAAAGACAATTAATTAACTACACATAAATAACACAATGGCGGTAGATTTACTACTAGGATTACAATGGGGAGACGAAGGAAAAGGAAAAATTGTTGACGTTCTCACCAAAGATTACGACATTATCGCACGTTTTCAGGGCGGACCAAATGCAGGGCATACATTAGAGTTTGATGGCATCAAACATGTATTACATACAATTCCTTCCGGAATTTTTCATAAAAATGCTATCAATGTTGTTGGAAACGGGGTTGTGATTGACCCTGTTATCTTCAAAAAAGAAATAGACAACCTGAGCCAGTTCAATATCAATATAAAAGAAAAGCTTCTTATTTCCAGGAAAGCTCACCTTATCTTACCGACACACCGTTTGCTTGATGCGGCTTCCGAAGCTTCTAAAGGAAAAGCCAAGATCGGCTCTACGTTAAAAGGCATCGGACCGACATATATGGACAAAACAGGAAGAAACGGTATCCGTGTTGGAGATTTGGAGTTGGACGACTGGAAAGAACGCTACAGAACATTAGCCAATAAGCATGAAGAAATGATTAATTTCTTTAATGTTGATATTCAATACGATCTGGCAGAACTGGAAAAAGAATTTTTTGAGGCTATCGATGCTTTAAAAGCATTAACCTTTATCGATAGCGAAGAATATATCTTCCAGGCTATGAAATCAGGTAAAACGATCCTGGCCGAAGGTGCACAGGGCTCTTTATTAGACATCGATTTCGGTACATACCCATTTGTAACCTCATCCAATACAACTGCTGCAGGCGCATGTACAGGACTTGGAGTTGCCCCGAATAAAATCGAAGAAGTCCTGGGAATTTTCAAAGCTTATACCACACGTGTGGGTAGCGGCCCTTTCCCAACGGAGTTGTTTGATGAAGATGGGGAAACCCTGGGTCGTGTAGGAAACGAATTCGGAGCCACTACAGGCAGAAAAAGACGTTGTGGTTGGTTAGATCTGGTTGCTTTACGCTATGCCGTACAGGTAAACGGGGTTACACGGCTAATGATGATGAAAGCCGACGTTCTTAGCGGTTTTGAGACATTAAAGGTTTGTACCGGATATAAATACAATGGTGAAACCATCAACCACCTTCCCTATAATATAGAACCTGAAAATGTAGCACCGGTATATATAGAAATGAAAGGGTGGTCTAAAGACCTTACCGGACTTTCATCTGCGGAAGATTTTCCGAAAGAGCTTCATGAATATATCAGCTTCCTTGAAAAAGAACTAGAAGTACCTATTAAAATTGTTTCGGTCGGCCCGGATAGAACTCAAACCATACATCTATAAAAATAGAAACGCTTTGGTTCCGGAACCAAAGCGTTTTTATTTGTACTGAAGTTCCGTTAAAAACATTATATATCAACATCGTAAACTACCTCGATACAGTTCCATAGACATCCTTCCAAACATATATTTATAAGTTTTACAACTGTCTGGATGAAACAAGCAGGTTTAATAAAAATCAAAAAAACTGAACACTAAAACCAGAGCATTTTAATTCTTAGTTAGTGCACATTTTTTTTTTAATTTTAAAACAAATTTTAGAGAATTGAAGTTTACAATACATATCCTTTTTTGCCTTTTTATTTTTTTCAGCCTCTCTTCTTATGCTCAAGAGGGCAAACGCATTAATATTGTTTACGGAGGTGATTTTTCAAAAGATGAAGCTAAATATCCCGGTGCGGCCATATTCAGTAAAGCCGGAGACAGGCAAGTTCAGTTTGAACATGAGGGCGTAGACCTTTGGTGCGATGTAGCCGTATACTATCAGGAAGAAAACACTATAAAGGCATATGGCGAAGTTTTCTTTCAGCAAGGCGATTCCATCAAAATGAACAGTAAAAGGATTGAGTATGACGGGGATACTAAACTGGCTCTGGCCGAAGGTGAGGTGAACCTCCGAAACAACTCCATGGAGCTAACTTCAGAGAAAGTATGGTTCGACAGAAATATCCAGGAAGCATATTACGACACTTTCGGAACAGTGAAAGATAGTGCCAATACACTTACAAGCAACAAGGGACGTTACTATATAACCATAAAAAAATATGAGTTCAAAAGTGATGTAAAAATCGTAAACCCGAATTACATAGTCGAATCGTCTCGCCTAGATTATTACACGAACTCCAGAAATGCATACATGTACGGCCCCTCTACCATTACCGGGGACGACTACAAATTGTATTGCGAAAGAGGTTTTTATGACACCAAGACAGAGCATGGATACGGAATTAAAAACACTCGGATACACTATAATAACCGGATCATCAGGGGAGACAGTGTATATTTTGACAAAGCAAAAGAATTTGCTTCTGCCACCAATAATATTAAAGTCATCGACACGGTTAGCGATGGAGTGGTTAAAGGGCATTATGCCGAAGTATACAAAGCCAGAGACTCCGTGTTCGTTACCAAAAGAGCTGTTGCCATAAGTATGGTAGAAAAAGATTCTATGTACATCCACGGAGATACCCTCATGGTAACAGGTAAAGAATCCGAACGGATCATCAGAGCATTTCACAATGCCAAATTCTACAAAAGTGACCTTAGCGGAAAATGCGACTCTATAACATCTGATGAAAAAACAGGCATTACACGATTGATCAGGAATCCGATACTATGGAGTGGGGAAACTCAAATGACCGGAGACAGTATTTTAATTACTTCTGATCTCAAAACCGAAAAACTTGATTCTCTGAAAGTGCTTAATAATGCATTTATAGTACAAAAAGACACTCTAGGCGATAATGCCTTCAACCAGATAAAAGGAAAAGATCTGTTTGGAAAATTTATAGATAATAAACTGACACAGGTCGATGTTGTAAAAAATGCCGAATTAATTTATTACCTGTGGAATGAAAGGGAATTTATAGGAATTGACAAACGAAAATGCGGAAGCATTGAGTTTATGTTCTCAGAAAATGAAATAGACGATGTTATATCAAGAAATGAGGTAGACGGAAATATATATCCGGATAAAGACCTCCCTCCCAACGGAAGGAAATTAAGAGGGTTAAAATGGTATGGCGATGAGATGATCTTAACAAAAGATGACATTTTTGACGAAGACGACAACAATATTATTCTGCCGGTCATAAAAGGAGTTTCAAGTCCCATAGATTTTGACAACCCGAATCTAGCCCCTGGCGAAGAGCAGATTGAAATTAAGCCAGATGAAAACGGAAACGTGCCTCCGCCCCATAAACCGAAACAAGCACCACCTAAGCCTAAGGCCGTCCCCGTTAAACAAAAGGACACGATTCAGTCAAAAAAAACTGCAAAAAAAGAATAATTTCATGTCTCTGAAAGACGATTTTTTTAAATATCAGGCACAAACATCACCTCATCCCTTGTCTATGGAAATCGCAAGGGCTGATGGTTCATATATATACGACACCGGAAATACTGCTTATTTAGACTTTGTTGCAGGGGTATCAGCCAATACACTCGGTCACAATCACCCCAGGCTTGTGAATGCCATAAAAAACCAAGTTGATAAATATATGCACGTAATGGTATATGGCGAGTATATTCAACAACCGGCTGTGGAACTCACCAGGTTACTGGCCGAAGAACTCCCTGCTCCCCTTGAATGTACCTATTTGGTAAATTCGGGCACTGAAGCCATTGAAGGAGCATTAAAGCTTGCTAAGAGAGCTACTGGACGCTCGGAAATTATTGCAGCCAAAAATGCCTATCATGGGAACACGATGGGATCAATGAGCGTTATGGGTATTGAAAACCGAAAAAGAGCTTTCAGACCTCTTATTCCAGGCACTAAGCATATTGAATTCAACAATAAAAAAGATCTCCATACGATTTCGGAAAAAACAGCCGCTGTTATTTTAGAAACCATCCAGGGTGGTGCCGGATTTATAGAGCCTAAAAACGATTACCTAAAAGCAGTCCGTAAACGTTGCGATGAAACAGGCACTCTTTTAATCCTTGACGAAATTCAACCTGGTTTTGGCAGAACCGGAAAACTTTTCGGTTTTATGAACTACGATATTGTTCCTGATATCCTGGTGATGGGCAAAGGCATGGGGGGAGGTATGCCCGTAGGGGCCTTTACAGCTTCAACCGACCTGATGAGCCTGCTGAAAGACAATCCGAAACAAGGTCATATAACAACCTTTGGCGGACACCCTGTAATAGCTGCTGCCAGTCTGGCCACATTAAAAGAGATCATAGAAACAGATCTCCAAAGACAGACACTCGAAAAAGAACAACTAATCAGAAAGTTATTAATTCATCCGCTGATTACTGAAATCAGGGGGAAAGGATTGATGCTGGCTCTTATAATGAAAGATGAAAATGTTGCAAACCATATTATTCTGGAATCACTTAAAGAAGGCCTTATACTATTCTGGCTGTTAGTGGAAACCAAAGCTGTAAGAATAACACCTCCTCTAACCATTAGTAACGAAGAAATAGAAAAAGGATGTAACATCATTTTGAAAGTATTGAACAGGTATAGCGTCTAAACTGTTAACTAATTTGTTGATAACAATCAATGTTTTACCACAAAGAATAGCTATCAAGCCCTAACTTTATAAATGTAGAAATCTAAAACAGCATCGCTTATGCAATTTAGTGCTCACAATGAACAAAACCTCCCACTCGAAAAATTCGAGTCCATGCTAAAAACCAACGATGTCTATTTCTTTGACACAGAAGACTTTGAAGACATTATTCACCACTATCTCAATAATGGTAAAATTAGTTTAGCAAAAAAAGCAATCAATATCGGTTTGGAACAACATCCGACCTCATCTGAGCTTAAACTCCTGAAAGTGGAGGTGATGGTATTTGAAAACCGGCTTGATGACGCTGAACAATTGCTCTCTGAAATTGCTTCTATAGAAATAACAAATGAAGAAGTATACATTCAGAAAGCCAATATATATTCAAAAAAAGAAGATCATTCGTCAGCTATCGAAATGCTAAAACTAGCACTATCTTATACAGATGATGGTTCGGACATCTATTCCTTGCTCGGAATGGAGTATTTATTTTTGGACAATTACGTTCTGGCAAAAGATAATTTTATTAAATGTATAGAGCAGGATCCCGAAGATTATCCTGCCCTTTATAATGCGATCTATTGTTTTGACAACCTGGAGGACACACAAGGAGCCATCGATTTTTTAAATAAATACCTGGATAAAAATCCTTATTGTGAAGTGGCTTGGCACCAAATAGGGAAACAGTTCTTTACCGAAAAAAGGTATAAAGAAGCTATCGCTGCTTTTGATTTCGCCATCTATTCTGACGACACCTTTATTGGCGCATATATTGAGAAAGGAAAAGTACTTGAAAAAATAAAACGCTATAATGAGGCTATAGAGAATTATGAAGTCACCCTTCAGCTGGAAGACCCTACCTCTTTTGCTTTGTTACGCATTGGTAAATGCCATGAAAAATTAGGAAATCTCGACCTTGCCAAAGAGTATTTCTACAAGACTGTTCATGAAGATCCTTTACTGGATAAAGGCTGGATTGCAATCACTGATTTTTATGTACGGCAGGATAACTACCGCAAAGCTCTATACTACATTAACAAGGCTATCAATATAGACACTGAAAATGTACATTACTGGAAACGTAGTGCATTCATTCATCTGAAACTTCACTTCTATGAAGAAGCCGATCTGGCCTATAAAAAAACAGTTGAGCTTGGTAATTATGAGCTGGACACCTGGACTGCATGGACTGATGTTTTGATCAAACTGGGGGAATACAACTCCGCCATCCAATGCCTAAAGCAAGCACTGGAATTCTATCCGTCAGAAGCCGTACTCGAATACCGTCTGTCAGCCATATACTATATGCTTGGAGATGCTATTGAGGGAAGCCAGCATTTAAAGGTGGCCTTAAAGACCGGCTATCGCCATTTAAAGAATATGACAGAATCTTTCCCTTCTGTTTTTTCCAGAAATACTGTTAAGAATATTATAACAAATTTTCAAAAGGCCTCAAATTAAAATTCAATACTTTTGTTCGAGCTTAAGAACATAGTATGCGAAGATCATTTTTAGACTATCTGATTATTACCCTGAAAGGAATTGCCATGGGAGCTGCGGATGTTGTTCCCGGGGTTTCCGGAGGCACCATCGCTTTTATTTCCGGAATTTACGAAGAGTTGATCACTTCCATAAATAACATTAACCTTTCCGCATTAAATACCCTGAGAAAAGAAGGGATTGCCAAAGCCTGGAAACAAATAAACGGTAATTTCTTTGCGGCCTTATTAACCGGTATTGCCATTAGTGTGCTATCGCTTGCGAAAGGAATCAAATGGCTGTTAGAAAACGAACCGGTACTCTTATGGTCCTTCTTTTTTGGTTTGGTATTGGCAAGCGTGTTGTTTGTAGCAAAGGAAATCAAAAAGTGGCAGTTAAGTACCGTACTCTTCTTCATCATAGGTGCCATTACTGCGTATTATATTACAACCATCCCTCCGATGCAGAATACAGAGAATAACCTGTTTTTATTTTTTGCCGGGGCAATTGCCATTTGTGCCATGATACTACCCGGAATTTCAGGGGCTTTTATTCTTGTTTTACTAGGAGCATATAAAGTAGTGCTAGAAGCTATTGATGAGAAAAATATAAAAATTATAGGTATCCTGGGGATTGGAGCCGTTTTCGGCCTTTTGAGCTTCGCCAGGTTATTAAAATGGATGTTTAATCATTATAAAAGTCTCACCCTGGCTATTTTAACCGGATTCATACTAGGTTCTCTGAATAAGATATGGCCTTGGAAAGAAACCCTTACTTGGTATACAAACTCTAAGGGACATGAAGTACCATTATTGGAACAAAGTATCCTCCCCGGAGATTATGCAGGAGACCCCCAATTAACCTGGTCAGTCCTGTTGGCTATTAGCGGATTTCTCAGTATCTATATATTAGAAAAATTAGCCGTAAAAAAAGCTTAGCACATGCAACAAAAAACCCGTACCATCCAAGACAAGGTTTTCCTTTTTATCAAAGGGTTGGCTATGGGTGCGGCCAACAAAGTCCCCGGCGTTTCAGGGGGGATTGTTGCTTTTGTTGCCGGTTTCTACGAAGAATTTATATTTTCCCTCCAGCGAATCAATGGAAAGGCATTCACCTTATTATTCAAAAGGGGCTTTAAAAGTTTTTACCGGTATATCAATGGCCGATTCCTCGGGTTGCTTATTTTAGGGATGCTGACAAGCTATTTTAGCGTTTCTAAAATTCTTGATTATTTTTTAGAACGAAAAGAACTATACGTTTGGGCAACTTTCTTTGGAATGATCGTAGGTTCAATCTACTATATTTCAAAAGATTTCCACCATTGGAAAAGAAATACCGTTTTGTCTGCCGCTATAGGGTTGGCTTTAGGAATTTCCATAAGCTTTCTTAATCCTGCCAGAGAAAACGACAACTTGTTTTTCATCTTCCTCTGCGGTATCATAAGTGTTTCGGGAATGACATTACCCGGTCTCTCCGGATCATTCATCTTAATCCTTTTGGGCAATTATGTATTATTATTGGTTGATTCTGTTAATGCTTTGTACAATACATTGGCGGAAACTTTCAGAGGGGATTTTAATTTTATAAACAATACCGAACGGTTACACACACTAAAGATCCTGGCTGTATTTACCCTTGGGTCTGCCACCGGTCTGGTAACCCTTTCCCATTTATTAAATTACGTTCTGAAACATTATAAGTACATTACCACCGCCGTAATTATCGGTTTTATTTCCGGTTCATTAGGAGTCGTTTGGCCATGGAAACAAACCATATATAAATTAAACGAAAACGGAGGTTTTCTTCTTGACAGTGAAGGAGAAAAAGTAATTTTGAACTACCAGCGCTACATACCCGACTTTGAATTGAGTGAAACCTGGATCGCAATGGGGTTTGTACTGATTGGTATTTTAATTGTATTAGCATTAGATTGGTATGGAAAACACACAAAAAAATAAGTCCGGTCTTTTTGGACTTGTTGGCAGAAATATTTCTTATTCCTTCTCCAGAGGATATTTTTCAAAAAAATTCAGTGATCTAGGGCTCACGGATTACTCATATGTAAACTTCGACATTGAGGACATCTCGCATTTTTCAAAAATATTAAAAGAACATCCTCGGGTCAAAGGCATGAATGTTACTATTCCGTATAAACAAGCAGTGATCCCTTTTTTGGATAGTTTAAATAAAAATGCAAAGGCCATCGGCGCTGTAAACACCATTAAAGTGACCAAAAAAGGAAAGCTAAAAGGGTACAATACTGATTTTTATGGATTTAAGAAATCAATCACGCCGCATTTGAAACCCAACCATACCAAAGCGCTTATTCTGGGAACTGGTGGTGCTTCTAAAGCTATTGCGTTTGCCTTGACTAAATTAGGCATCGATTATAATTTTGTTTCAAGATCTTCTGCCAATGCCGATTTCAGTTACAAAATACTGACCAGGAACATCATAGAAGACCACTCTATTATTATTAATTGCACGCCCTTAGGGACCCATCCAAACATCAGTGAAAAACCGCCCATCCCATACCAATACATTACTAAAAAGCATTTGCTGTACGATCTGATCTATAATCCAGGGGAAACTGCTTTCCTCAAATCAGGAAAAGAAAAAGGAGCCGGCATCTGCAATGGACTTAAAATGTTAGAGTTTCAGGCAGAAAAAGCATGGAAAATATGGAACGGATAAAAATTAACTGCTAAGCAATTAATTTAAAGGGTGTTTACTAAAATACTTGGCTATTTTAAGACTTGTTAGTATCTTTCAGACTTTAAAGTAGTGATGAACCTTAAACATTCCTGAAATGTTAGACGAAGAAAAAAAGGATAACCTGCAGAATGCAGACGGACAGATCGAAGAAACTGTTGAAATTAATAATGCCGGGGAACAAGAAGAAAAAGTTTCAGACGATAACGGACAGGTTGAAGATCAGAACACTGAAGATGAAGCTATTGACGAGATAGAGAAATCGAATGCAGAAGATGCAGAAGATGAAGAGAACCAGCAACGTCATAGTATTCCAATGCTCGATTACCATGCCCTGACCATGGAAAAGTTGGTGGATGAACTTGAGAAGCTTGTGAATCACCATAAAATTCAGGCAATCAAGAATCATGTCGATGGAATTAAGTATGAATTCGAATTAAAATATCAGGAGCAGCTTGAACAAAAGAAAGAGGACTTCATCAATGATGGCGGTAATGAAATAGATTTTTCATACACCTCCCCTATTAAGAAAAAATACGATGAGATATATGGAGCGTATCGTTCCAAAAGGAATGCATACTACAAGAACCTCGAACAGACTTTAAAGGGAAATCTCGAAAAACGTCTTCAACTTATAGAAGAGCTTAAAGGCCTCATTAATGTCGATGAAAATATCAATGATACTTTTAAGCGCTTTAAAGAAATCCAGGATATATGGCGGCATGCCGGCCCCGTTCCTCGTGTAAGTTACAACGACGTATGGCGTACATATCACCACCATGTGGAAAGATTTTATGATTTCCTTGATCTCAACAGGGATTTAAGAGATCTGGACTTCAAACACAACCTGGATGAAAAGGAAAAACTTGTTGAAAAGGCAGAATCCTTAAAAGACGAAAAGGATGTTGTAAAAGCATTTAGAGAACTACAAATGCTTCATAAAATCTGGAAAGAAGATATAGGGCCTGTTGACAGGGAACATAGAGAAGACATCTGGAATCGCTTCAGCGAAGCCACAAAAGAAATCCATAAAAGAAGACAGGAATACTATAAAAAGCTGGATGAGCTCAGTGAGCAAAACCTGGAAAAGAAAAGAAACATTATAGCCGGTATCCACGAGACCGCCTCGCAATCTTTTAAATCACATTCAGAGTGGCAAAAGAAGATCAAAGAAATAGAAGCACTGCGCGAATCGTTTTTTAATGCGGGGAAAGTTCCTCAGAAAAATAACGAAGAGACCTGGTCTGCATTTAAGGAAGCTGTCAGGCGATTTAACAGGAATAAAAATGCCTTTTACAAATCGCTGAAAAAAGAACAACACGTTAACTTAGAGAAAAAACTTAAGCTGGTAGAAACAGCACAGTCTTTGCAAGACAGTGAAGATTGGACCGAGACGACCCCTGTCATGAAAAAGATACAGGCAGAATGGAAAAAAATCGGACACGTTCCAAGAAAATATTCTGATAAGATCTGGGATGAGTTTAAAGCAGCTTGTAATAAATACTTCGACAGGTATCATGCACATCAGAATAAAGCCAACAAAGTAGAATTTGATGCACTAGACAAGAAAAAAACGTTCTTAGATAAACTGAAAACATTTGAACTAAGCGACGATTCAGATAAGGATCTTAACGCCATTAAAGAGTTTATCGGTGAATGGAATGCTATTGGAAAAGTTCCATTTAACAAAAGAGGCGTTGAGGCCAAATTCTTTAAAATCATTGATGCCTTATTCAGAAAACTGAACATCGATAAGCAAGAAGCAGAGCTTATCAAGTATGGTAATAAAATAGATCAATTGGAGCAGGCTAATGATGAGAATCTTATCTATGACGAAAAACGTTTTATCAGAAGAAAAATTGACGAGCTCAAAGCTGAAATAAGACAGCTGGAAAACAACCTTGCTTTCTTCAATACAGATAAAAAGAACCCTATTGTTAAAGATGTTGTAGATAATATCGACAAGCACAAAGAATCCCTGGATATCTGGAAAGCTAAATTAAAAGAAATACGAAGTATTAATTTAGATGACGATTCTAACAGTAGTAATCCAGAAGCCTCAGAAGAAGACTCCGATAAAGAATAAAAAACGAAGTATAAAAAAAAAAGCCACCTCAAAAAAAGGTGGCTTTTATATTCAACATCTATACACAATCATTATATTGGATTCTGTACAATCAACGGATTGGCATCAATCTCGTCTTGCGGAATTGGCCATACCCATCTGTTATCATCAACAGAAACCTCCATTACACCACCGGCATAGGTAGAATTCTGATTTGATCCGGTTCTGTCTAACGGTTGGTTTAAACGCTTCAAATCATACCATCTAAAGCCTTCGCCCCACAACTCTACTCGCCTTTGGACCATTATTTCATCAATAAGGCTCATTCCTGTATTAGCAGAAAGCACATAATCAGAATCTCTTGAAATAACCAACTCATACAAAACCTGCGCAGCATTAGCATCATTTCCGGACCTGGCAAGAGCCTCAGCTTCTATTAAATACATTTCGGCAGCGCGCATATGCGGTACATCTACCCTACTGTCGCCATTGCTCACTGCAATAAACTTCTGATTGGTATAAGGAAATCTACTATGAGAATCTAACAAAGAGACTCCATCGGGTAAATTATCATGTTCTCCTGTAGGATCCCACAATGTTTTTCGTATATCTGTATCAGATATTTCGTCATATAGAAGATTACTGATTGATCGAGGGTTACCTCTAATGGCAGAAGAGCTAAAATTTCTTGAAATATAAGCCCCATAATTACCAAATTGGTCCGTTTGATCTTCTACAATATGACTGGCCCACATAAATTCAGGGTTCGCCTGGGAAAAGATTTGGAATCCTTGCCTGTATGTTTCTTGATCCATTAATTCATATCCTGCTCTTGCTTGTTTGGCATAATTAACGGCAATACTCCAATTACCCTGAGTTAATGCCACTCGTGCTTTTAATCCTTTTGCAACGCTTACGTCTAAATGCGATTTATTTTCGCGGGACTTCCCTTCCAATAACACCATTGCCTCATCAATATCACTATTGATTTGCATGTAGACCTCTTCTACAGTTGAACGAGCTATGGGATCCGTAGCATTATCAAGTTTTATTGGAATTCCCAGTTGACTATTAGATGTGCCAGGCTCATATCTGGCCCCGTAAAGCTGAACAAGCTGATAGTGAGAAAAAGCCCTGTAAAGCAATGCCTGTCCTTTGATTACATCTTTTTCGTCGTTAGGACCATCAGCATTCTCAACACCATTAATTAATACATTAGCATTTGATATCCACTGATAAAACATATACCAATTTTCTCTGTTGTAGGCATTGGTCGGATCTGCATTGGGTAACCATCTGTAACTTGAGGTCCAGTTACTTCTGTTAAATACATGGTCTTCACCCGCTTCGTCAATATGAATATAAAATGCTCCCAAACCTCCACGGCCCTGACTTCCATATCTAATATACAAGGCTCTGTGAATTCCATTTAAAGCTGTCATCGCATTCCCCGTAGTAGCCAATACTGTACCTGAGGAAACACTATCTGTAGGGTATGTTTCTAAATAATCTTTTTCACATGATGTTAATATCGAATTGAGAAACAAAACCCCTATCAATATAATTATATACTTTTTCATTTTCTTTAGAATTTAACGTTAATACCCATAGTGATGATTCTCGACGGTGTATAAACATTTGATGTTGTCCCGTTAAAATTTTGCTGAATATCCATTCCTTTTCTTTTGTTTATAGCAAAAAGGTTTTCTGCATTCAAAAATAACTGAGCACTAGAAATGCCTAATTTTTCACTAACTTCCATAGGTAAATTATATGAAAAGTTAACTTGTTTTAAATTCAAGTAATCCGCATCAACTAGCCACCTATCTGATGTCGCATCAAAATTTGTAGTCTGGGAAGCATCCATTCTGGGAACGTCCGTAATATCTCCTGGTGCCTGCCAACGTCTCAAAATATCTCTATGCAAAGCATTTCCGTAATCGCCGGAACTCATCAGTGAACGATAATTATAATCTAATATTTCTCCACCTAATTGGTAGGTAAACATAAAATTAAATCCAAAATCCTTATATCTAAATGAATTTGTAAAAGCTCCGGTAAGGTCCGGAATTGCAGTTCCGGCATAATGATACTCGGCATTTGCCTGATTAGTCGTTAAAAAAATGCCGTCTACCTCTCTAATATCAGAATCATTATCCAGGGCTTCCTGGGTTGGCACATATAATGCTGATCCATCTGCCGGATCCACCCCGTACCATTGCTTTAACCAATAATCATAAATAGAATGTCCAACCATTAATTTTTTAGAACCATCAATAATTTCTTCCTGTGGCAATTTGGTAAACTCATTATTAATTGTTGCTGCCACTACACCAAGGTTCCAACTAAAATTCTCATTTCTAACTATATCATAATCCAGGCTGATCTCTATTCCTTTATTAAACATTGTCCCTATATTCATTGGAATATCTTCTGTACCGCTTGACAATGGTAAAGGCACATCAAATAAAAGATTATCAGATTCCCTGTCATAGTACTCTATACTTCCATTCAACCTGTCAAACAAACCAAATTCTAAAGCAATATCATAGCTAGCACTTGTTTCCCAAAACAAATTCGGAGCCTCCAAAGAATCCTGATAATACCCTGACTCAGACTGATTATTATATCCTAATTCATACAATCCCTGATATGCATAAAATCCTATTCCTACGTTATTACCAACTTCTCCATATGAAGCGCGAACTTTCAGCAAGTTTATCCAATCCATATCTAAAAACGCTTCCTTATCTAATCGCCAGGCACCACCAAGCGACCAAAACTCGCCCCATCTCTTATTTTTTGAAAACTTGGAAGTTCCATCTGTTCTATATGAAGCGCTCAGGAAATACTTTCCGTCGTAATCATAATTCGCTCTTCCGAAATAACTTTCGTCTCTTAGAAGGTCTGTTTCTGAATCAAGATCTGTTATTGTTACAAAATTTACCAGCTCGTCATTTCCGTCAGCGATGATTTCGGTTTTGGTTCCTTCAAAATCGTTCACCTTCAATTCAACTGATTCATGAGCAGCCAATAGCTTTATATTATGATTACCAAAAGATTTGGAATAATTCAATAATTGGTTGAAACCAACCGTAGTTCTTCTGTTATATGTTCTTGATGCTCTACCCCCAGGTGCTCCGTCACCAACCAATTTATTTTCAAATTCGGTAGTATACCACTGGCGTTGATCGATATTAGCATTCACTGTTAACACTAACCCTTCTGTAAAGGTTATATCAAAAAAGGTCTTGGCATTCAAGGAAGTAATTTCATCTAAATCTGTATTATAATCAATTTCAGCCACTATATGCCTTCCGCCACTAGCTCCACTTGGCCTGTTATCATTTAGATAATACATTCTGTTGCCATTTTCATCTAATAGATATTCGCCGGTTACAGGGTCGTGCTGATATATATTATAAATAGGTCCCATATTTCTCGTAAACCTAATCGGATTTACAAAAGAGCTGGACTGTGCACTGGTAGCCTGAGCCTGATTTCCTTTAGACGTTGAAGCAGCTATATTAAGCCCTGATTTTAACCATCTTGTTGCCTGAAAGTTAACATTCGCTCTACCGGTAAATCTGTTATAATCAGATTTATTTATATATCCATCTTCATCCAAATACCCCATAGACACATAATAGTCTACCTTTTCCATGCCTCCCCGGTAACTTAAGTTATAGTTCTGGCGAAACCCTAGTCTCATAATTGCATCGGTCCAATCAAGATCATCAGGATAAAGCAGTCTGGCATTTGGATTAATCTTCCCGTCCTGGCCTACAATATTATCATCAGCAACATTATATGGGTTATTTCCTAATTCTCCAATAATATTATCGGAAGCATATACATTAGCATCATTAACATCGGCCACATCATCAACACCTGGTATGGCCCTGCCGTTTCTCATCGATTCCCACATCAACTCATAATATGTATCCGGTCCTAGCCTATCATACTCCGGTATTGATCTTGAAATAATACTGGAAGATACATTAAGAGATAACTGCCCTTTTTTATTTTTTCCTCTTTTAGTGGTTATCATTACAACACCATTTGCCGCTTTATTCCCATATAATGATGTCGAAGCTGCATCTTTCAAAATTGTCACGCTCTCAATATCATTAGGATTTATAGAATTAACAGATCCGTAAAATGGTGCTCCATCAACAACATATAAAGGAGCACTGGATGCGCTCACCGAACCAAACCCTCTTATCCTTATACTCTGACCCGAACCAGGTTGCCCGCTTCCTGAGTTGACTGTTACACCGGCTGAAGCTCCTTCAATGACAGAAGATATATTTGATATGGATCGATTCTCTATTGTCTCTGCATTAATTTGTGTAGCAGCTCCGGTATAATCGCCCTTTTTGGCTGTTCCGTATGCCACAACAATTACTTCATCAAGATCTTGTGCATCAATTACCATCTGTATATCGATAATTTTTGATGTTCCCACCACTCTTTCTTCAGTTTTTTGGCCAACATATGAGAAGACCAGGGTTTCTCCTGTTTGCGCTTTAATAGAATAGTTCCCGTCAAAATCTGTTTGTGTACCTATCGTAGTTCCTTTTATTAATACAGACACCCCCGGCAAAGGCATTCCTACTTCATCAATCACAGTTCCGGTAACATTATCCTGGATTACAGAAGCTACTGCTTCTTCTATTTCCCGAGCTGAAGGAGTTTCGATAATAGTTGTTTTACTTCTTTGTTCTTCATTTAAAAAGGCCTTTAGTTTCAGATAGGCAGACTTCTCATTTTTTGGAAACAGAACAATATGCTTCTTTACTACTCTAAAGTCAATTTCAGTACCTGAAAATATCACTTTTAGAACATTTTTGATGTTTTCATTGCTCGCTTTAATCGATATTTTTTTTGATACATCTATCAAATTATTATTATAAAAAAAGCTGAAATTACTTTTACTTTCAATTTCCGTTATAACATTTCTTAACTCTTCATTTTGCACATTTAATGAAATACTTTGAGCATTAGCATCCAATGCAAAAATTTTCACCATAGTCAAACACAGAAGGACGGTATAAATTTTCATAATCCTAATGATTGGGATTTTGGATATAAATCCAATAGAACGGTTTTTTTTCATAATTTTACATAGTTTAATGGTTTTTAACTTTTTTAGATAATCGTTAAAAGCGGAGCGTGTGTGGAGCACGCTCTTTTTTGTTTAATAGTTTAATGATTTTTAAGTTAGCTTACTAAGTTATTTCTCCATATATAATGATATTTGTTTTCCTTTTATTTTATAGTTAATCGGAGAGGAAAATTTGAGGATTCTCATTACCTCTTCTATTGTCAGATCATTAAAAGTTCCTGTGTATTTATAGTGCAATAACTCTTTAGACTCTATATTAAATTTCACATCATATTTCCTTTCCATATCCAAAACGATCTGCCTCATTGGAGTTTCATTAAAAATCAACACTCCTTTTTGCCATGCAACAATTTCTTCTGATTTAACTGCATCGACGACCAATTCTGTAGATTTCTTATTAAATGTTGCTTTTTGAGAAGGCCTTAATAGCACAGGTCTTTTATTGTCTTCTAAAATCTCTACTTTCCCTGTTATTAATGTCGTTTCTATATTATCATCTTCTTTATAGGACTTAACATTAAATGAAGTGCCTAAAACTCTAATATCGATTTCATTTGCCTTAACAATAAAAGGCTTCTCCTCATTATGGGTAACATCAAAAAGAGCTTCTCCTCTTAGTACCACTTCCCTGTTTACACCTCTAAAATGACTGGGATATTTCAATATACTTCCAGAATTCAAGACTACCTGAGTTCCATCAGGCAACACTATCTCCTTTTGCTCACCAATACTTGTTCGCTCTGTAATTAAAGCAAACGAACTGTTTGTGAAATGATCGTTGCCATATTGATAAAATAAGATCAGAACCGGAATAAGAAGAGCTATAACCCCAATGGCCCCATAGCTATATCTTTTCTTTTTTTCCTGATTTTTGATTTTTTTCCTGACAATCAGACTATAACTGTCAGTATCAGAAATATCTTTACTATCCTTAATACGGGAAGATACATGAGCAGCCTTTAACCTATTATATACGCGTTGGTTTTCCGGATGTTCACGAAGCCATTTAATTACGCTCTTGCGTTCTTCGTCAGAAACAGTTCCTTTAATATATTTCTCTATAAGTCGATGCATTGTTATACGCCTTTTATTATTAAGACGTATAAAAAAAAATTACCCCCTACTTACTTATTTATTTTTTTAAAGAAACGGTAAATACTCTCTTAAATACAGACGCATATGCTTTAGTGCCTTGGTCATATGGTTTTCGACAGTCTTAATGGATATATCCAATTCTTCAGATATTTCCTTATGCCTTAATCCATAGACCTTGCTTTTTGTAAATACCTCACGGCATTTTTCCGGAAGAGATGCTATTGCCTGCTGAATATGGTGCTCTAACTCTTCTTCTATAATTTTTGTAGAAATATCATCCGAAAGGGCTTTGAAGTTTATATATGCTTCAGACTGTATTATATTATCTGTAGCAGAAAGCCTCCTTTTGTTTTTTCTCAAATGATCCAGACAAAAGTTTTTAGTCATCGAATAGAGATAAGAATTTACAGAAGATTTAATGGTGAGCTCATTTTTTTTTCTCCATAATTTCACAAAAACATCATGAATTATCTCCTCCGCATCTTCTTTGTTGTTAAGGTACGAATTGGCTACCAAAAGAAGTTTATCATAATACAAACGATACAACAACTCATGAGCTTCATCATCACCTTCCCTGAGCAGATTAATAAAACATTGGTTATTGATGTCTAAAAAATTCTTTCTCACATTAAACTTATTAGCACTAACAACAGCTTATGCGAATATACCAAATACTTGCTTCTTAACAATTATTTAACGTAATTTTTTAAAAAAACCTACTGAACGGGCTCTCTACAACCAATTTCTTTGCTTTTCCCTTTATAGTGGTTCCTGCCTGATAATCGGGATTTATCCCGTATAGCTATCAGGAGCTCCGGAGTAGTTTACTGAAAAAATCAGGCAGTAAACTACCTCGGTGCAAGCACACGAGGCATTGGTCGGAAACAAATTTTAATTTCGAGGCAAGCCTCGGGGTATTATACCCTTTGGCGGTGCCAATAAAAAAGCATCGATAATATCGATGCTTTTTTATTATTTCCGGTGTTTTTATCTATGCTGTAGCTACTTACTACTTCGCTATATTAACAGCCCTGGTTTCTCTAATAACAGTAACCTTTACCTGTCCCGGATAAGTCATATCCGTCTGGATTTTTTGTGAAATTTCGAACGACAACTGAGATGCTCTGTCATCTGACACTTTTTCACTTTCAACAATTACACGCAATTCCCTACCCGCCTGAATTGCGTAGGCCTTTTTAACTCCGTTAAACGTAAATGCTGTATCCTCCAGTTCTTTCAATCGCTGGATATATGAATCCAGGATCTGACGTCTGGCACCCGGTCTGGCTCCGCTTATAGCATCACAGACCTGAACGATCGGTGCTATTAATGATTTCATTTCTATTTCATCATGGTGTGCGCCTATGGCGTTACAAACATCCGGTTTTTCACCGTATTTTTCGGCCCATTCCATTCCTAAAATAGCGTGAGGTACTTCTGTTTCATTTTCCGGCACTTTACCAATATCATGTAGCAAGCCGGCTCTCTTGGCTAATTTTGGATTCAGTCCCAGTTCAGCCGCCATCACACCACATAATTTAGCTACTTCTCTGGAATGCTGTAATAAATTTTGTCCATATGATGAACGATATCTCATTCTACCAACGGCCTTAATCAGTTCAGGATGCAAACCATGAATTCCAAGATCTATAACAGTACGCTTCCCTACTTCTATTATCTCTTCTTCTATCTGCTTCGTTACTTTATTAACTACCTCTTCGATTCTTGCAGGGTGAATACGTCCGTCAGTTACCAGTCTGTGTAATGACAATCTTGCAATCTCGCGTCTTACTGAATCAAAACATGAAAGAATAATAGCCTCAGGGGTATCGTCAACTATAATTTCTACACCGGTAGCCGATTCTAAAGCCCTGATATTTCTTCCCTCACGTCCTATAATCCTACCTTTAACGTCATCAGACTCCAGGTTGAATACGGATACACAATTTTCAATGGCCTCTTCGGTTCCGACACGCTGTATCGTATTTACAATGATCTTCTTTGCCTCTTGCTGGGCAGTGAGCTTAGCTTCTTCCATGGTATTCTGGATAAAAGTCATTGCATCACTCTTGGCATCGGTCTTAAGAGATTCCATAAGCTGTGCCTTGGCATCCTCAGCAGATAAACCTGAGATCACTTCCAGTTGTTCTACCTGACTTTTATGCAATTTTTCAACTTCCGCCTGTCTTTTGTCAAGAAGGTTTATCCTGTAATCATAATCATTCGACTTTTGTTGTAATTCATCAGTCAACTTCTTATTCTTGGCGATTTCATTGGAAACCTGCGACTCCTTGTCTCTGATTCTTTTTTCAGCTTCTGCTATTTTCTTATCCTTGGTAATAATTACCTTCTCGTGTTCTGACTTCAGTTCCAGGAACTTTTCTTTGGCCTGTAGTATTTTATCCTTTTTTATACTCTCTCCCTCTGTCGTAGCTTCCTTAATTATTGCTTTTGCTTCACTTCTTGCATTGCTTAAGGTTTTTGAAGCATTACTTTTTTCCATCATCTTAGCTACTGCGAATCCTAATACTAGTGCTACTACGCCTATAATTGCGAGTGTTAACGTGCTATCCATCTTTATTTTAGTTTTAAAAAAAAAGCCTACATCAGAATGTTTTGGTACAAACTCCCGTATAACAGGTTTAAGGCTAACCTGCTGATCAAGGATCCGTGACAAAGACGGCATGCTTTTACAACAGAAACTCACCTCTTTTAATTGTATAGTGTTGAGTTTGTCAAAAAATTAATCTCCAATGTAGGCAGTAACAATACTTTTATTTAAAAGAACATTCTTATGAATTGAAATGCTGAAGTAATACCTGATTTAGCGATTTTAAGCGTTCTATAGCTTCAACATTATCATTATCTTCATCAATACTCTGTTGCTCTAACTGTGATGCAAACTGCAATGCGCACATCGCTAATACATCTTGCTTATCTCTTACAGCATAATTCTTTTCAAACTTTTTAATCAGGCTTTCTATATGTTTTGCAGCCTTTCTTAATCCTTCTTCCTGATCTACATCAATAGTAAGCGGATAAACCCTGTCTGCTATAGTCAACTTAATTTTAAGTTTTTCATTCATTATACTTTGAACGTTATTCGGAAAGCTGGGCTATACAATGGTCTATTTCCCGAATTAGAGTATTTATCTTATGTTTCGTTTCTGTTTTATGTTCATTACTGCCAAGCATTGAACTTGCTAATTTAAGTGAGTCGTATTTTTCCTCCCAGACCTTAATCGTTTCCTCTAAGGAGTTCTTTGATTGTTCTACCAAAGCTAATTCGTCTTTTAACAATCGGTTTTCCTGCTTCAAAAATTCCATTTTATGAAGTAGTTTACTGACCTTATTTTCAAGAGAATCAACTATTTCGATAAGCTCACTCATGCACACAAATTTCAATACGCAACTTTACAAAGTTAACATACCTGCTGATACTTCGCAATAGGAATTGGAATTTTTATTAACTATTGTAAACTAAATGAGGTTTTAACTCGTTCGTCTTTTCGAATTAACACCGTTTATTTATTTTAGCTGCCTAATTACAAATTTTATGCGTTTTAAACTTTTCATTTTCATTTTGCTGACTCAAATCGTTACGGCTCAGGACAAATACCCTTCAACGTATTTCAGGTCTCCCCTAGACATTCCTTTACTTTTGTCCGGCACCTTCGGAGAACTCCGTTCCAACCATTTTCATTCCGGAATGGACATTAAGACACAAGGCCGTGAAGGGGTAACCGTTCACGCTACAGCAGAAGGTTATGTTTCAAGAATAAAAATCCAGCATTACGGATACGGAAAAGCCATTTACGTCCAACACCCGAACGGGTATACTTCGGTATACGCTCATTTGCAAAAGTTTTCTCCCGAAATAGAAACTTATATCAAAAAGCTGCAATATCACCGACAGTCTTATGAAGTTGAAACATTTCCGAGACCTTCTGAGTTAAAATTAGAAAAAGGGGATCTTATAGGATTAAGCGGAAATTCAGGCAGTAGTGGCGGACCACATTTACATTTCGAAATAAGGGACGCTTCACAAAAACCAATAAATCCCATGTATTTCGGAATAGAAGTCGAAGACCATCAGCCTCCTACCATACTCGGTCTGTTTGGCTATAACCTGGATACCAAAAGCCATATCAACCAGTCTAACAAAACTGTTCAATTAAACTACAAAGAACAAGCAGACGGCAGCTTTTTGGCCGATAAGGTAACTGCCTTGGGCAAAATCGGTTTTGGCTTTAATGCGTATGACAGACAAGACAAAACATATAATCAAAATGGCGTTTTTGCCGTCGAGGTAAAAGTAAACGGAAATTCTTACTTTGGTTATGACTTTGAGACTTTCTCTTTTAGTGAAACACGCTATATAAATACTTTTATAGACTATGCCAGATATGCAACTCATAGCCAAAGGGTACAACAATGTTTCTTAAAACCTTATACAAAACTCAGTATTTTCAATAAAAGTATAAATGACGGTATCCTTAACATTGAAGAAGGAATGAATTATACGATAGAAATATCAGTAAAGGATTTTAAAAACAATACCAGTATTATAAAGATTCCCGTTGAAGGTAAAAACCAGGAAATAACGGATAAAGCAGGGAACGATCAGACGGATCATTATTTAATTTCCGGCAGAGATAACATATACGAGACAGGCACCGCAAAGATTTTCTTTCCTCAAAACACTTTCTATCATAATTTTTTTCTTGATTTAAAAGAAGAAAACGGCATCGTTCAGATTCACAACAATCAGGTTCCTGTTAGAAAAAATTACACGTTGAGCTTTGACATCAGCAACCATCCGGATGCTGACAAAAGTGATTTGATTATTGTAAATCTCAATAAAAAGGGAAATCCTAATTATCAAACCACCTATAGAAAAGGAAATGTATTGAGTACAAAAACAAGAAACCTGGGAAATTTTACTGTTTTAAGAGATACTATCGCACCGGTTATAGTACCTAATAATTTTAAAGAAGGACAATGGCTTTCCAATTTCCGTTTTCTCAAGATTAAAATTCATGACGACCTGAGCGGCATCAAAAGTTATAAAGCTACTATTGACGGAAAATGGATATTAACGGAATACGAGTATAAAAAAAACCTGCTTACTTATGATTTCAGTGATCGTAAGCTGGAAGGATCCCAACACCTGCTCAAAGTTGAAGTAACAGACAATGCAGGGAACACAACAGTCCTGGAGACTCCTTTTTTCAGAAAAGAATAATGAGCTAAATTTAATAGCGAATTAACAAGATAAAATAAAAAGATGTAGTAGATTCGCTGCCTGTAATACAGCAGTTTAAAAAGCAGAAACCTTGAAAAGATTCATATACTTACTTGTCTTCACATTTTCAGTATCCTCTTTCAGCCAGAAAACTATTTATCAGAGTGCTACTTTTAACGATTTAAGTGAAAATCACAAGGTTTTGGCGATACTGCCCTTCGATACGCTTCTAGATATTGCTGATTTTGACGATTTATCTGCTGAAGAAACAGCCGGTCTGCGGGAAAAAGAAGCATATGCAGTACAAAATGCCCTGGAAACTTACTTTCTGAAACGTAAAAAGAAGAAAAAATTAAGTGTCGAATTTCAAAATATAAAAAACACCAATGCCATATTAGAAAAAAACGGTATCACCTACAAAAATATTGATATCTATACGACAAAGGAACTTGCCGAGATACTGGGGGTTGACGGGATCATCAATGGAAATCTCAGAATCAATGCTTTAATCTCTGAAGGCGTTTCAACCACGTACGACTTCATGTCTTTTATCACCGGCAAATCGGATTATGGGAAAATAGCAATCAAGATCAGTGACGGAACTACGGGGAAACTCATATGGAAATATGAAAACACCATTACCCGGAAATCCGGGAAAAATACGATTGCCATTATCGAAAGCATGATGAAAAAAGCAGCCCGAAAGTTCCCGTACGATAAAAACTAAAAGGTATTTCAAAGTACTTTTTATGCCTTTGAACTGATATATCCTTTCAGCATCAATTTTTAAATTATTTTTATTAGTGCATAGCTTGCATTAGTAGTGTTTCCCCTTGCTCCGATTCCTATCCAAGCATTTTTTTTTACAGAAAGTCTTTACAGGCAATTGATTACCATATAAAAACGGATCATAACCTATAGTTGTACCGCTGTTTCGGAAATATTAATCCCGGTCATCTCTAAAATAAATACCCCCGTACGTCTTTAATAAGATATTTGTTATGAACACCTCGCCAAATCCAGACATTCTCATATCAGGAGTGCTATATCCACATCCGGAATCGCTTGACCATGACACCCTGAATGTTGAGGAAATAAAAAAGCGAGGAAAACTCCTCGCTCTATCTCATTTAGTATTTTTAAAAATTTAACTCAGGGCATATTCTTTAAGAACATCCACTACATAATCTAATTCCTCTTTCGTGTTGTACATAGAGAAAGAAAAACGCAGTGACGGCTTTTGTAAATCTTCTTCACAAAGAACTTCGGTAAGTACATGCGACCCGGCACTGCTCCCACTTTGACAAGCACTTCCCTTAGAACAGGCAATCCCCTTGATATCTAACTGAAATAGCAATAGTTGTGCCTTTTCAACTGAAAAAGGCAAACAAACATTCACTAATGTGTATGTACTTTTGTTTTCAAGTGCTGAAGCACCATTGAACTTAACATCAGGAAACAATTGTTTTAATCTTTCTATAAAATAATATTTCAGTTCCGATACATACCGACGCTCTTTATCAAGATGTTCGTATGCCAGTATAAACGCTTCCTCAAGCCCTACAATATTATGCAAAGACTCAGTTCCTGCACGTGATCCGCGCTCTTGTCCTCCTCCAAAAATCAGAGGTCTCAATCCGGAATCTTGTCTTATATATGCAAACCCGACACCTTTAGGCCCATGAAACTTATGGGCGGCAGCTGTTAGAAAATCAACCGGGGTTTTTTGTACGTCCCACTCCCAATGACCTACAGACTGTACTGTATCCGAATGAAACAAAGCCTCGTGTTCTTTACATAACTGGGCAAATGCATCGATATCGATCATATTACCGATCTCATTGTTCACATGCATCAGACTAACCAGTTTCTTGGAGTCATCGGCTTTTAACAAAGCTTCCAGGTGTTCTAACCTTGGTGTCCCTTCTTCATCCAGTTCGACAAACTGCAAATTCAAGCTATACTCCTCTGCCAGCTCTTCTGCTGTATGCAATACAGCATGATGTTCAATTTTAGAAGTAATCAATGTCTTTACCCCCAAATCCCGAACTGCACATCGAAGAATCATATTATCGGCTTCTGTTCCCCCTGAGGTGAAAATAATTTCCGATGGTTTAGCGTTCAATTGTTTTGCAATAGTCTTTCTGGCTTTCTCGATACGGGTTTTAGCCGATCTTCCAAAACTATGCGTCGAAGATGGATTCCCGTAACAATTTACGAGACAATCTTGTATTTTAGCAATCACCTCATTCCTAACCTGAGTTGTTGCTGCACTATCTAAATATACCTTTTCCATGGTCGCCAAAATTAATTATTACAAAATTATTAGCAACCAATTACGTTATAAATATTCCTTAAAATGTTACTTTTGCTGAAGATGAAAATATTGAACATTTTTACTATGACCTATAGTTCTTCGAAAACAAAGTTGATCTTTTTACTCATTTCAGGCCTGTATTTAGCAGCCTGTAGCGATGGTGATTTTATTACTGAAGACATGAATTTTGAAGATGCTACTGTCCAACTTTGTAATAATTATGTATTTTACCAACTGGCAAACAGCAGTAAAGAAGCTTTGATTGTTGAGATCAGTTCCAATGAAGATATCTTAAGCAATACTGAAAAAGTACAGGAATTCGACATCAACAACAGCACGAACAGGGTTGTATATCGCGTCTTTAATTCCAGTGTTACCGGATCGAGCTATTTTTGTAATGACATTCCTCCTACAGAACCTACAGTAGTTGACGAATGGACAGCCCCTTCAGGAACCATCCAAATAAAAAACACTCTTGAAGAAGACGATGAAGACGGTATAAGTGCTGAAGATGAAGGGTTTGATGCCTCGAACCCTGAACTGTCAACCGACACAGATGGCGATGGGATTCCCGATTATAAAGATATCGATGATGATGGCGATAATGTACCTACCAAAATTGAAGCGGTAATGGATGGGGACAACTATAGAGATACTGATGGCGATGGAATTCCTGACTATTTAGACCCCGATGATGATGGCGATGGTGTTCTAACCAAA
Source organism: Zhouia spongiae (assembly GCF_022760175.1). Lineage (GTDB taxonomy): Bacteria > Bacteroidota > Bacteroidia > Flavobacteriales > Flavobacteriaceae > Zhouia > Zhouia spongiae. Next base: position 2,414,698 of record NZ_CP094326.1, on the reverse strand, counting down.
AATGAAGACCTTAACGACGACGGTAATCCCGGTAATGATGTTGTAATTATTGAAGGTGTGGAAGTAGCGAGATACCTGACAACTACCTCAACAGAAGAAATTCAACCTACAAAGCGCATAACACATAACTGGAGACGCAGGTATACCAACCAGATAAACCTAGTAAATGGTTTCAAGCTGGAAAATCAGAATCAGGAAATTAAATTTGATGTGGACAATTACCTCTATGGAACCTTCGGAGGAACGTGGGAACTTATAGAAGAGTCGGACGCTACAGAAGAAAATCCCACTGATACAACTGGCAATTAAGCATTCTGACGGATATAAACTTCAGTGGCTCCTAATCCGTATTTTTGGTAATCGGCGTCATAAAAAGTAATATTATCATAACGCCCGAATACATATTCTAATTCGGTACGTAACACCCCTTCACCTACTCCGTGGATAAAGACAACCCGCTGTATCCTTTTACCGATTGCATAGTTTAATTGGCGTTTAGCAGTTTCAACCTGCAAAGTGAGCATATCGTGGTTCGTCAACCCCTTGGTTGAAGATATTAACTGATGAATATGCAGGTCGACTTCCATAGGGGGTTGCTGTTTTTCTCTTTTAACAGTTTTTGGTTTTCTTTTTTTGGGTAACTCTTTTTCACTGATCGCCCTGTAAGCCTCTATATTTGAAACTGTATAAGTATCCGGTGCTATTTTTATCAGTTCATCTGTATCGACGTTCATTTCGAAACCTTCCTCTGTTTCTATTGTTACTTTATTCCCCTGTACAAAAAGTACAGTTCCCTTTATAGCATCATCAATAACCTCTACCTTATCGCCGACATCAAACTTCATGAAATAAAAATTAAGTTCCTCAAAAAATTAACGAAACAAATTTAATCATATCATCATATTTAATAAACTGCTTTGTCTTATTTTCTTATTAAAATAGTACCTTTAGCCTGATTAAACACCTTTATCATTGCAGATGAAAGCTTTTTTGTTGGTCTCAGAACAACTAATGCTACCTTGTTTAAACAAGAAACTTTTTGGCATTGAATGTCCCGGATGCGGGATTCAAAGGTCTGTGGCTCTTATTTGGGACGGAGATCTGGTTGGTGCATTCAAGATGTACCCGGCTATTTATACGCTTATTATAATGTTTTTGCTGATCGGAATAGATATCGTTACAAAAAAGAAAGACTTTTCTAAATTAATTATTCCTTTGGCAATTATAAATGCTGTAATTATAATTACAAACTATATCTTAAAATTTATCTAATAACCTTTTAAACTTATCTTTATGGAACAAACAAAATTACCTAATGCAACCATCGTTCTAGTTTTGGGTATCTTATCATTTATTGGCTGTTGCTGTACCAATGGTTTTGCAGGCCTGGTTCTTGGGGGAATCAGCTTGTTCCTAGCTAATAAAGATGAAAAATTATATCGTAAAAACCCTGAAAACTACTCTAATCACGGACAATTGAAAACCGGAAAGATCTTGTCGATCATCGGAATTGTTTTAAGTCTTATCCTTATTGCCGTATATATTTATGCGAAATCGACGGGAATATATGAAGAGTGGATGGAAAGATATATGGAGCAATTAGAGCAATTACAATAATAAACTTTTACCATAACAACAGGTTGTCTCCTATGTTTGTTGCGTGCAAATGTAGGAGACAACCTGTTTCTTATCTTTTGTAACATTTGCATATCCTGATATAATTTAAGCATGGATTTATTTTCTGCATTCAGAAATCCTGAAGAAAATATCTTACCCTATGATGGAACCGTGAACTATTATGGTGTCTGTATTCATTTAGAAAAAGCCAATGAATATTACTCCAGGCTGATGAACAATGTCCGTTGGGAAAAGGATATCGCCATCATATTTGGCAAACGTATAGAAACTAAAAGAAAAGTAGCATGGTACGGCGATAAAGCATACGAATATACATATTCCAAAAACACTAAACTGGCTTTACCATGGAATGATGTCTTACTGGAATTGAAAAATCTTACTGAACTAATAACCGGGGTACGTTACAATTCCTGCCTGGCAAATCTCTATCACGACGGCAATGAAGGGATGGCATGGCATAGCGATAACGAAAGAGACTTAAAAGAAAATGCCGCAATTGCTTCCTTAAGTTTTGGTGCAGAAAGAAGATTTTCATTCAAGCATAAAAATTCCGGGGAAAAGGTTTCTCTTCTTCTCGAACATGGCAGCATACTGGTTATGAAAGATGTCACCCAAAAAAACTGGCTCCACAGGTTACCCCCTACCAAAAAGGAACTACGTCCAAGAATAAACCTCACATTCAGAACAATTGACACACAATAAATCATTCCGGTTATATATTATAGATATCGGCAGGTATATTTTACTCACCGGGAACATTTACTAATAAAGATATGAAGAGCAGCTCAATGAAAGCCGGCTATACCATTATTGTTGGTTTTTGCTTTATATAATAATATCCGCTTACTTAAAAGATATTAAAATTTGCTTATTTTAGTTACTCTCATTTTAGATCGTACCAAATATGAAAATGCAGGAAATTGAAAATGTAGAATTGAAGTATTTAAGCCTTTCTGATTATCAGGAGCTTAAAGAAGCTATGATCGAAGCATATAAAACCATGCCCGATTCGTACTGGAAAGAGCATCACATCCAATCGCTGATAAACAAATTTCCGGAAGGTCAGGTAGTTATAAAGATTAACGGACAACTGGCCGGGTGCGCCTTATCGATCATTATTGATTCCAATCAGCTGGAAGACAATCATACGTATAAAGAGATTACGCACAATTACACATTCGACACACATACGGCAGATGGTGATATCCTCTATGGGATCGATGTCTTTATCAAGTCCGAATTCAGAGGGATGCGTTTAGGGAGAAGGCTTTACGATTATCGAAAAGAACTTTGTGAAAAACTGAACTTAAAAGGGATCGTTTTCGGAGGAAGAATCCCTAACTATCACAAATATCAAAAAGAATTGACCCCCAAGGAGTATATCGAAAAGGTTAAGAGGAAAGAGATCAACGATCCGGTACTGAACTTTCAAATATCTAATGACTTCCATCCTACCAAGGTTTTAAAAGATTACCTGGAAGGCGATGAAGCCTCCAGTGAATTTGCCGTCCTATTGGAATGGGATAATATTTATTATGAAAAGCCGTCTAAAAAAGCCACAACCAATAAAAAAGTTGTCAGGTTAGGATTAATACAATGGCAAATGCGCCCATATAAAAACCTCGACGAACTGATGCAGCAGGCAGAATATTTTATTGATGCCGTTTCAGGATACAGGTCTGATTTTGCTATGTTTCCCGAATTCTTTAACGCACCGTTAATGGCAGAGAATAATCATTTGTCGGAACCTGACGCTATCCGCGAACTGGCTAAACACACCCAGATCATCATCCAGAAATTTTCGGAACTCTCCATAACATATAATATCAATATCATTTCGGGGAGCATGCCTGAAATAAACAATGAAAGATTATACAATGTAGGGTATTTGTGTAAACGGGACGGAACTATTGAAAGGTATGAAAAATTACATGTCACCCCCGATGAAGCAAAAGTGTGGGGGATGCAGGGCGGTTCTGAATTAAGAACATTTGATACGGACTGTGGCAAAATCGGAATTTTGATTTGTTATGATTCAGAATTCCCCGAATTAAGCAGAATTCTGGCCGACGATGGTATGGATATTCTTTTTATACCTTTTTTGACAGATACTCAAAACGGTTTTTCAAGGGTAAGACACTGCGCTCAGGCCCGGGCCATTGAAAATGAATGCTACGTAGCCATAACCGGAAGTGTGGGCAACCTCCCCAATGTACATAATATGGACATCCAGTTTGCACAATCAATGGTTTTTACACCTTGTGATTTTGCTTTTCCAACCAATGGTATCAAGGCTGAAGCTACTCCGAATACAGAAATGATTTTAATAGCCGATGTAGATATTGACCTGTTAAGAGAGCTCAATCAATTCGGTAGTGTCCGCAATTTAAAAGACCGCAGAACCGATCTGTTCGAATTGAGAAAAATAATGAAATAAATCCCTAACAAAATGCTGATCCTTGCCAACGGGCTGTTCCGAAACCGGATTCTTGTCATTTTACAGAAACGCTCCAGTTGCGTAAATCACTGATATTGAGATAAGTGCAACCCATAAAGGGGTGTTCTGGCCGGAAACACACAGGTTGATCAGAAAACCCTAAAAACAAATTTCGATGCTTCCCTAAATTATCGGGGCAAAGCATTTTATATCTCATGCAGTGAGGGTACTAAAAACATGTCCGGATTATTCGTTGTCTACCCTCTGTATCTGAAATTTTATGACACCTCCATCAATTTCGGCTTTTTCTAAAATTCCATTTTTGTAGTAATATGTATTTTCTTTACCATCAGGGCTCGTCTTCCTGTATGTATTCGAGGCTATTTGCTTTATGGTATGGAATTCACCATGTTCTTCGGCATATACATTTGAAATATTTTTAGGTTCTTCAAATATTAGCTTTACAGTACTGTACTTTATATCCTGGTTTAACTCCTCTGGTTTTTCATTATCCCTTACAAAAGTATAGCCTTCTCCCTTTCGCTCGGTAAAGGCATTGGTTCGCTGTTTACCGTTAAACTTTATACGGGCAGAGGCTTCAACCAGTCCCAATCGGTCAAAAGTTACATTATACCCGTAATTGACCTCTATTTTTGTAATAACCCTGGTATCTATATTCGTTTGATTCCTATATACCGTTTTTTTATATACAACTTCCTTGACTGCTTCCAGTACCCCTATAGATTTTCCTCTATGAACCACTTCAAAAGAAGCCTTTTCTTCATAAAAAGCATTAGAAGAAACAAAAATCAGCAAGAGTATCAGAAATCTCATAAGTTTTTATTTATAGTTTAAAAGTTACTGCTTTTTCTGCTCTAACAGAAATTTTTAAAAGAAAAGATTTACCTGTCTCAAAATCAGGCTGATTTTTAACTGATAAGCAGTATTTTGACTTATCGGTTTTTATTCTCCGCAACACCAACTTTTAAAGCTCATTCTTCTGTTTAATTAGGAATAATATTCTTAATATTGCGTCAGTATTTACAAACACAAACCTATCTTTATGGAAAATAAACCTGAAAAACCAAAAAATTATTTAGTTCTTGCTATTATCAGTACCGTATTATGCTGTCTTCCAGCAGGTATTGTAAGTATTGTTTATGCTTCAAAAGTAGATTCAGCGTATGCAATGGGAGAATACGAACGTGCAGAAAAAGCTTCAAAAAATGCTAAAACCTGGGCTATTGTAGCTATTGCGGCAGCCGTTCTTTTCTTAATAATATACATTGCTATATTCGGATTTGCATTCTTTGCTGCACTATCAAATGGCAACTACTAGGTTTAAAATATTTATATATTGCATTATAGGGATCATCTGCTTAAGTGGATTATCCCTATATTTTTTTATAGATCCGGGCACTTCACAAATCGATATTTTCCCTGAATGTCCGTTTCATGCCCTAACAGGATTACACTGTCCGGGTTGCGGTACCCAAAGAGCCATACACGATTATTTAAACGGCAATATCATAGATGGGATTAAACACAATCTGCTGGTTCCGGTTGTGGTGTTCCTAATCCTCTACAAATGTTACGTTTATTTGTTTAAGAAACTTTATAACAGGGAACCCGAAAACAATATTCTTGAATATTCTAAATTATCTCTGATCGTTCTTGTTCTTGTTTTATCCTTCTGGATACTCCGTAACATCCCTACAGTCCCGTTTTGTTATTTAGCCCCATAAAAAAACCGCCTTTCAGCGGTTATTTCTTATTTTTCAAAAGACTTCAATGTTGTTGTAATAATATTTACGCAATCCAGAAGTTCTTCTTTAGTCATTACCAAGGGGGGAGCGAACCTAATGATATTACCATGGGTAGGTTTTGCCAGCAATCCATTCTCTTTTAGAGCCACACAGATATCCCAGGCTGTAGAACTCTCAGGTGTATCATTAATAATAATCGCATTTAAAAGCCCCTTTCCTCTAACAAGTTTTACAATATTGCTGTCTGCTATATACTTGTTCAATTCTTCTCTGAAAAGCTTCCCTAAACTTTCTGCTTTTTCAGCTAACTTTTCATCTTTAACGACCTCAAGTGCCTCCATGGCTACGGCTGCTGCCACAGGATTACCCCCAAAGGTACTTCCATGCTGACCAGGCTTAATAACGTCCATTATCTCGTCATTGGCCAAGACTGCACTTACAGGATACACGCCACCACTTAAAGCTTTTCCGAGTATGAGCATGTCCGGTTTCACATTCTCATGGTCTACTGCCAATAATTTTCCTGTACGGGCTATCCCTGTCTGGATCTCGTCGGCTATGAATAACACTTCATTTTCTGAACATAACTCCTTGGCCCTGGTCAAGTATCCTTCTGAAGGAACATTAACACCGGCTTCGCCCTGAATAGGTTCTACCAGGAATCCGGCTATATTATCTTCATTTTCCAATGCGGCTTTTAACGCTTCAATATCATTATATGGTATTTTAACAAATCCAGGAGTGTATGGTCCAAAGTTTTTGCGGGCATCCTCATCGTTAGAAAAAGATATAATTGTGGTCGTTCTTCCGTGAAAATTATTTTCACATACGACAATTTTCGCTTCATGTTCGGGAATTCCTTTCTTTTCGTAAGCCCATTTTCTACAAATCTTAATTGCGGTCTCTACACCTTCTGCCCCTGTATTCATCGGTAACAACTTATCAAATCCGAAGTATTCAGAAGCATATTTTTCAAATTTTCCCAACACGTCATTATGAAAAGCTCTTGAAGTAAGGGTTAATTTTTGAGCCTGTTTCACCATCGCTCCGACAATCCTCGGGTTACAATGCCCTTGGTTTACCGCAGAATATGCAGATAAAAAGTCGTAATATTTTTTTCCTTCGACATCCCACATAAAAACACCTTCTCCCCGGCTTAATACAACCGGTAATGGGTGATAATTATGAGCTCCGTACTGATTTTCTAAAGCAATTGCATCTTGAGAGGTTAATTTTTCCATTACTGCCATTACTTGATTCATTTTTTAATGTGATACTTTAGCAATTCCTTCTTCCGGAGAGAAATCATCCTTTGTAGTGGGTGCAAATTAGTAAATCTAATCCGAAACACCATATCCTTTAATTCAATTTTAAGTTACCTTTAGCGTGTTAAACAATAACTATCCTAACTTTTCTAAAATTTTGTTTATGGTTCCCTTAACTTCTTTCTTTAATGATTCAGGCTCTAAAATCTCAGCATGATCGGCAAACATCAGATACCATCTTGAAAAACCTTCTTTTACCCAGGGGGTAAGGAATGTCATTTGCACGAAATTTCCATGATCCTTTTCTTCGGTAAACCCGTAAAAACATCTATGCTCCCGGATATAAGGTACTGCCTTTTTTTCTACATTGATAACCACTTTCTGAATATTCTTATGCTTCGTCTGCTGCGAGTAAAGCTCTTGATATTCCTTTAGGGTAATCTGTTTTGAAGTACGTGGCTGGCTGGTTATTTCTATCTCCTTTATCCTGTCTATCCTAAAGTTTCTGTAATCCTTTCTTAACTGGCAATAGGCTATCGTGTACCAATGGGTATGTTCATAATATACACCTACCGGCTCTATAAACCGTTCAATAAATTTATTTTTGCCAAATCCTGCATAAGAAACTTTCAGTGATCTGGCTTCCGTAATTGCCTTAAACAATAATTCTAATGCATTATTAACTAATAATTTTTGCTCGTTTTGCCGCTTGACCAAAATGTGGTTTTCCAAATTTTGAACGAGATCCTTTTCACTACCTCTCAATACTGCTTTTACCTTAAACATCGAAGATTGAAAATGGTTCTTTATGGTCTCGTCAGAAAATTTCTCCATCAATTTTTCTGCAGCTACAAAAGCCGTGGCTTCTTCTTTAGTAAACATCACCGGAGGCAAACGATAACCGTCTACAAGCGAATAGCCGATACCTGCCTCGCCGTAAAGCGGTACCCCGGCTTCTTCCAGAGTTCGTATATCCCTGTATATAGTTCGTAAACTTACCTCAAATCTATCTGAGAGGTCTTGAGCCTTAACCACTTTTTTTGATTGAAGCTGGATAAGAATAGCCGTAATTCTGTCAAATCTGTTCATAAACTACCAAAGATATAAATTAATACAGCTTTCTATGGACGAAAAGCTATATGAAGTAATTCAAAATTTCATAGAAACTTTGCTATTTTTGCGGCATGGGTAAAAAGAAAAACAAAAACGTTGTTTTTGAGCACATAGAGGTTATTGATGCCGGGGCTAAAGGTAAAGCCGTTGCTCGCACTGAAGAAGGTCGCGTTATTTGTCGCGTTATTTATTTTAAAAATGCTGTGCCTGGTGATGTAGTTGATGTAAATATTTTTAAGAAACGTCGTGGTTTTTTGGAAGGAGAAGCTATTAAATTCCATTCTTTTTCTGATAGAAGGGTCGAACCTGTATGTGAACACTTTGGTGTATGCGGAGGATGTAAATGGCAACACATGGGGTATGAATCCCAATTATATTTCAAACAAAAAGAAGTTGAAAACAATCTAAGGCGTTTGGGGCATATTGAATTGCCTGAAGTTACTCCGATACTGGGTTCTGAAAAACAATATTTTTACAGAAATAAAATGGAATTTGCTTTTAGCAATGCACGTTGGTTAACCAGAAAGGAAATTGAAAGTGGTGAAGACATTGATAGCCGCAACGCATTAGGGTTCCATATACCCGGGGCATGGGACAAAATTTTAGATATAAAAAAATGTCATCTGCAAGCAGCCCCTTCTAATGCTATCAGACTCGCGGTAAAACATTTTGCCAACAAAAACGGATTCACTTTTTTTAACCCTAGAGAACATTCCGGCTTATTAAGATCGTTAATGCTACGCATTGTCTCTACAGGTGAAATTATGATTGTAATTCAGTTTTATGAAGACGATAAAGAGCAAAGAGAAATGCTTTTGGACTTCCTGATAAACGAATTTCCTGCAATTACTTCTCTTCAATACGTTGTTAATCAAAAAGCAAACGACACCATTTACGATCAGGAAGTGGTTTGCTACCACGGACGAGATCATATTTTTGAAGAAATGGAAGGTTTGAAATTTAAAATCAATGCCAAATCATTTTATCAAACCAATTCTGATCAGGCTTATGAACTTTATAAAGTAGCAAGAGATTTCGCCGACCTTTCAGGGAATGAGCTTGTTTATGACCTGTATACAGGAACCGGAACCATTGCTCAATTTGTTGCCAGAGAAGCTAAAAAAGTAATTGGTGTTGAGGCAGTACCAGAAGCTATCGAAGATGCCAAAGCAAATGCACAATTAAACGGCATAGAAAACGTTGACTTTTTTGTGGGAGATATGAAAACCGTTTTTAACAGCGATTTCATTGATTCGCACGGTACCCCGGATGTAATCATAACTGATCCCCCAAGGGATGGTATGCACAAAGATGTTGTACAGCAAATATTAAATATAGCTCCTGAAAAGGTGGTCTATGTAAGTTGTAACAGTGCTACGCAGGCCAGAGATCTGGCTCTTATGGATGAAATGTATAAGGTTACCAGGGTTCAGGCTGTAGATATGTTTCCACAAACACATCATGTCGAAAATGTTGTATTGCTTGAAAAAAGGCAGAACCTGAAAGGATAATCTAATTAGGGACGCCTGTATTTTGTATGAAGAGATCATATTAAAAAAGTTGTACTTTTGGAAAAAAGGCATCAAATCTAAAACCTTTTAAATGAAAAAAACTTTCATTCCAGTCTTTGCCATACTTATGCTCTTTTTTGGAGTATCCGGTTGTGAAAAAGATGATATATGTCCGCCGGATTCAGCTATAACCCCTAAATTGATTATCCGTTTCTATGATAAAGACAATCCGCAGGAAACCAAACTAGTAAATAACCTAAGAATTATTGGAGTTGGGCAAGAAACCAATGCATGGCCATTGAGCTCTACAGATTCTGTAGCTATTCCTCTAAAATCATTTGAGAATAATACTTCATTTACTTTTATTACTGATTCCGGGATTGATGATTCAGGAGCAGAAACAGGAAATACAGACATCCTGACCTTTAACTACGGAACTGAAGAAGTTTTTATTTCCAGAGGTTGTGGATATGTTTCTTATTACAACAATTTAGGGTTTACCCTGGATAGTGATTCGGATAATTGGATATCTCAATTAAATATCATTTTAACAGATGTAGAAAACCAAAATCAAGCACATGTACAAATATTTCATTAGTCTTTCTTTTTTATTGTGTTGTGTTTTGGCATTCTCCCAGGAATCTCAAACACTCCAAAAAGACTCAATAGTTCATAAAGATAAATATGGGATTCGCGTTGGTGTGGATTTGAGCAAACCGATACGTGCCATGCTTGACGAAAACTATAAAGGGCTGGAATTGGCAGGTGACATCAGAATTTCCAGGAAATTTTATATTGCAGCAGAAATTGGCTCTGAAGAAAAATATTCCGAAGAAGATTTATACAAGTTCAATACCAAAGGTTCCTACATCAAAGGAGGTATCGATTACAACACCTATGAAAACTGGTACGGAATGCAGAATCTTATTCATGCCGGCTTACGCGTGGGAGTAGGTTCTTTCAGCCAGGAGTTACTGGAATATCGAATTTATAATTCTGACCAGTACTGGAACGAAGGAAACACTTCAGGAGATAAACTTATTGGAAAATACGATGGCCTTACGGCTCAGTGGGTTGAGTTTGTATTGGGGATTAAAGCAGAAATAATTAAAAATATATACTTAGGGGCAAGCGTCCGGCTAAACTACCTGGTAAATCATACAGAAGCCAGTCATTTTCCGAACTTATATATCCCGGGATATAATAAAGTAACAGATGACAGTAACTTTGGTATTGGCTATAACTACACCCTAACTTATTTTATCCCAATTTTTAAAAAAGCTAAAAAGAAAAAAGATCAGGAAGACAAGAAATAAAGGAATTGTCTATTTTATTTCTTTAACGCCTTTTAAAAATATCCATTTCATCATTATTTTTTCTTCGGTTCCGCTTTTTACCACGGCAAATTTAGGTGCCAGGAACATAGCTCCGAACCCGGAAACCAATGCTATGATTATGTAATTTAATTCCGTTAAAGCATGAAGTGAAAATCGTATAATCAGGAAAAAAATCAAGAATCCGGTAAAATTATATACGAGTGCTTTATTCTTTAGTTTCATAGTGTGTATTAATTATTGTACTTCGCTTTTTTACTGCCTTCATAGATCGCATATTTAACAAGGCGACTTTCCAGTTTACCATTAAAGAGTTTTATCTTTTTTGATGGTCGTAAACCTACGTGCTTGAGGGCTTCTATATTTCCGGTAATAAACCAGGCATCAGTATTAGAGTAATTTTGCTTTAAGGTGTCTCCTATACTTTTATAAAATGTCGTAATATCGATATCCAGTCGCTCATCATATGGCGGATTAAAAACTATATGCAGTTTCTCTTCAGTAGGCTTATCCGAATTAAAGAAGTCTTTTCTGTCGAAAGTAATATACTCACTAAGATTCGCATTCTTAGCATTGTTTTTAGCTTTTAATAACGTAGAAGCCGATTGATCTGAAGCATATATTTTATGGTAAAACTCACGTGTTTTATTAAGGCAGCTCTCGGTTATTTTATCGAATAGCTCTGCATCAAAATCTTTCCACTTTTCAAATCCGAACTCCCTTCTGTTTATATTTGCCGGTATATTACACGCAATCATAGCTGCTTCGATAGCTAAAGTTCCGCTTCCACACATCGGATCATAAAAATCTGACTGACCATCCCAGCCACTCATTAATATTATACCTGCTGCTAAAACTTCACTAATAGGAGCTAAGTTGGTAGCCATCCTGTACCCCCTATGATGCAAAGATGCCCCGGAACTATCTAAAGAAACGGAACATTCTTTATCCTGGATATGAATATTAATCCTAAGATCCGGATGTTTAAGATCTATACTGGGTCTTATATCCTGCTTTTCTCTAAACCCGTCGACGACAGCATCTTTAACTTTCAGGGCTATATAATGAGAATGTTTAAATATTTCAGAATTTACGGAAGCATTTACCGCAAAAGTATTTTGTGGGGTTAAATAGGCTCCCCAATCCATATTATATACTTTTTTATATAAATCTTTTTCGTTGAAAACCCTGAAAGACTTTATGGGCTTTAGTATTTTAAGGGCTGTTCTTAAACATAAGTTAGCTTTATACATAAAACCTTTATCACCTTCAAAATAAACACTCCTCACCCCCTTCTTTACATTGATTGCCCCCAGATTAAGAAGTTCCCTTTCGAGCAGGTCTTCAAAGCCAAAAAGAGTTTTGGCTACCATTTTGTAATTATTACCCATTGATATCGTCTATAAAAAGACAAAAATACATTAATTTAGCTGCTTATTTTATTTCTCATAAAATAGTTTGTTTTTACTTTCTATTTATTGAAGAATAATTATGATTATCTAAGGCCTGTTGATATAATGAACTACATTTTACCTATTATTACTGTTATTGCCGGTTTCGGTATCGTTATACTTTTAAAACCTCAAATAAAGTTATCGCTTAAGTTATTATTAGCATTCAGCGGTGCTTTTTTACTTTCACTTACTGTCTTTCATTTACTACCGGAAGTATATCACCACGGAAATGCCAGAACGACAGGTATATGTATAATGATGGGGATATTACTCCAGATTTTTTTAGAATTCTTCTCCAAAGGAGCAGAACACGGCCATATGCATCACCATTCTGAAAAATTACATTTTCCATGGCTTTTGTTCATCAGTTTAAGCATACATGCTATTTTAGAAGGGTTCCCTATTCATAGTCACGATAGCCTGATTTATGGAATCATTGTGCATAAACTCCCTATTGCCATTATTCTGACTACTTTCTTTCTGGAAGCAAATATCTCAAAACCCAAAGTTGCTGCATTTTTAATATTATTTTCCCTGATGACACCATTAGGTACTTTGCTGGCCGATATTATACCGCTTTTTAAAACATTCTATGTGGAAGTTTCTGCAATAGTCATCGGAATCTTTCTTCACATTTCTACCACTATTCTTTTTGAAAGTTCTGAAGGACACAAATTTAATGCCAGTAAACTTTTCGTAATCATTATGGGAATCTTAACCGCCTATATTATCTGATCGTTTATGTTTAGCAGGGAAGAGTCAAAAAAAATACGGCAGGAATTCTGGATTTCGTTCGGCAAGTCATTTCCACGAAAATGGATCTTATATCATACCAAAATAAAGGATTTTTCATTTAAATTCCATTTCGACACGAAAAGGGCTATTGTCTCAATTGATATTGAAGACGACAATCTGGAAAACAGGATCAAATACTATGAGAAGATGGAATCGCTAAAAACGGTTCTGACAGAAAACTATCTTCCGGATGTGATTTATGAAGACATTTATTTTCTGGAAAACGGAAAGGAAATCTCAAGGGTATATGTTCAACTGAACGGTGTCTGTGTCCATAATAAGAATACCTGGCAGGAAACCATGGTCTTCTTAAATGAAAAAATGCAAAAGTTTGAAGAGTTCTATACCGATTTTGAAGATTTTATAAAATCTTAAATAACCTCAAATAAAATAAAAAAGTAGTGTGATACGGCTCCGCCTAAAACAAAAAAATGCCATATAACGTGATTATATGGTATTTTTTTTACGGCGTAAAATAATGCCCCAATGGTGTAGAATGCGCCTCCCAACATTAATAAACCGAGGCCATCTGCCGATATGTTGGCAACTAAATCTTTTAAATCAAAAACGATCAACCATCCCATAGCGAGGTACAGTACAAGCGAGATTACCTCAAATCTCCCTGTAAAAAATATTTTAAGAATCGTTCCCATCACAGCAATCCCCCAAACAATCCAAAATATAAGCCAACCGCTTCCTTTCTCTAATGTTATTAAAGATACAGGCGTGTATGTTCCCGCTATCAATAAATAGATACTGATATGATCGATCTTACGCCAAATGGTTTTAAGCTCAATATCACTGATCGCATGATAAATGGTAGATGCGGAAAATAATATGATAACCGTAGAAGCATACAAGACGATACTCAATGTACTATATGCCGTTTTCTGAGTATCAAAAATCAATAAAAACACGAATCCTATCACCCCCAATATAATTCCTATACTGTGGGAAACAGCATTCCATAATTCTTCCTTTTTTGTCTGATCCATAACACCACAAAGATACTTAATCTTTGTGCGCAAGGTAGAACACTTGTTGTAAAGAAGGCCGAATATTTAAACTATATAAATTTCTATGACTCCTGTCCGGATACACCCTGTTTGATAAAAATATAAATAACAACCCGTTATCAGGATCAGCCCAGACATAAGTTCCGGTAAACCCGCCGTGCCCGAAACTGTTCATACTTGCCTCCGGTGCCGGCGAAGCCTTAGTGATATCTAATTCATGGTTATCTAGTAACGGTTTATCAAAGCCCAATCCCCTTTTATTATCATTAGCTGAAAACTGCACCCTGGTAAATTCTCTCATGGTGGCTTCAGAAATATAACGTTTGCCTCCATATGTTCCCATATTCAGATACATTTGCATCAGCCTGGCAAGGTCGTTTGCAGTACCAAATAAACCGGCATTTCCGGAGACGCCTCCCATTAAAGCCGCATTTTCATCGTGCACCCATTTTTTTACCAGATGCTTTCTGAAAACTGTATCAATTTCTGTTGGTACAATCAGGCTGTCAGGATATTTCCCGTTGGGATTGAATATCAGGTTACAGGCTCCCAAAGGATGATAAATACGATCTGTCACATACTTTTCGTAACGCTCTCCTGTGATATGCTCTATAATTTCAGGATACAAAAGAAAACTCAGGCCCGAATACTTATATTTTTTCTCTGATGATACTTCAGACCTGTTGATCATCCGTTTCATTTTATTATAAAAATGTCTGTTTAAGAACAGGCTGTCATAAACCTGTATCGAATATTTACTATTTTTTTTGCTTCTGACAAACCTCTTTTTATATTTATTATGCTTCATTACTTCCTTAACAAATACAATATAAGGCTTCAAGCCTGCCTGATGCGCCAAGACTTCTCTGACAGTCAGATCTTTTTTATCTTTTTTACGGCGCCATGGCTTCCAATAACGGCTGAATTTTTCATCTAAGTTGAATTTACCTTGGTCGTGAAGCTGCATTAAAACAGGTAATGGTCCTGCAATCTTTGTTACTGATGCCAAATCGTACAGATCTTTTTTACTTACCGGCTCTATACTGTCATATGTATGAAATCCGAATGCCTTATGATAAATAATCGTACTGTTTTTAGCTACCAAAAGCTGTGCTCCCGGAAAAGCCCTCTCTTGGATTCCTCTTGTCATTATTGAGTCCACCTTACGGTTTATATACGCTGCGTTCAAACCTTGATCTTCAGGAAACCCATAAGACAAAACGTTTGTATCTTTCAACTGAGCCTGATCTTGTTTATATGACTGGGCAGAAGTAATAAAATGAGCGAGAAATAAAAAATAAAATACTCCTGAAGCTGTTTTCATCAGTATAAAATTAAACTGCAATTTAATAAATCAATATGAATCGCTAGTACGGAGTTCTTGTTATGAAGTTATCTTGTTATGTTGTTATGGAGTTATGGAGTTATGGGATCAATCTCAAAAGTTGTGTGTAAATTGAATTTATAGTATGATCTTTGTTTTAAAAACTGACTTTATTGGATCCATACATTGACTTACTAAAGGTTCTCTTACCTGAACTATTAATTACTCATTTCGATATTGCTAAGCATGAAATAAACAAAGATGTTCTTCATCTTTATTTTGAGGAGAAGAATGATATTCCAAAAGAACTTTCCTCTGAGATACTTATTTCACACGGTTTTCATAAAGCAATCACCATTCAGGATTTCCCCGTTCGTGGCAAGCATGTTTATTTACATATCAAGCGCCGTCGATGGCTAGACAAAACCACAGGGCAAGCTGTGCATCGAAATTGGGATTTGGTAGCGCAGGGAACTCGTATGACCGTAGAGTTCGCTGCTTTTTTAAAAGCACTTGGTCAGTACCAAGACTAATGATTGCCACACCATAGGTGGGTTTTATGGAGTTAATGGCAAGAAGTTACAACGACACTATCGAGATTATCTAAGTAATTTTAAAGAGTGGAGGCAAAAGTCCCACGCTAAAGACTGGTTAATCTTTCCTGAGAATATGGGTAAGTATTTATCTATTGATGAGACCGCTCTATCCAAAGGAGAACTCTACACTATTATTACTAATAAAAAAGCTAAAGGTAAGAAAGGTGCTATTGTAGCTATACTTGCGGGAACCAAAGCTGAACCTATTATAGAACAACTGCTTAAAATCCCAAAGACACTTAGAGATAAGGTAAAAGAGATTACTTTGGATATGGCACATTCAATGAAAATGATTGTCAAAAAATGCTTCCCTAAAGCCATACAGGTAACAGATCGATTTCATGTACAAAAACTAGCCCTAGAAGCACTACAAGATATTAGAATCAAACATCGATGGGAAGCTATTGACCTAGAAAATGAACAAATTAAACAAAGTAAGAGTACACAAAAAGTGTTCATTCCAAAAACCTTTCCTAATGGGGATACCAGAAAACAACTCTTGGCTAGAAGTAGGTATCTACTCTATAAAGCACCCAACAATTGGACACAAAATCAACACATACGATCCAAAATCCTCTTTGAACAATACCCCGACATCAAAAAAGCATATGATTTAGTACAAGGATTAAGAAACATATTCAATACAGCTACCTCTATACAAACTGCTTACACCAAGTTAGCACACTGGTATAAGGATGTAGAACAAACAGGGTTTAAAGCTTTTAACACCATAGCTAATACGATAACTATGAACTATAAATCGATCTTGAATTATTTTATAAACAGGAGCACCAATGCTTCGGCTGAATCTTTCAATGCTAAAATAAAAGCGTTCAGAGCACAGTTTAGAGGAGTGAAAAATGTAGAATTCTTCCTTTATAGATTAACTACAATTTTTGCATAAACACAACAATTGGGTATGATCCGTAATTTTCTGCATAGCCTCCGGCAGAAAAGGTAAAAAAAGGGAAGTATAAAAAACAAAAAACCCTTTATCGTTATGATAAAGGGTTTTCAAAGAAGGCGGCGACATACTCTCCCACTTTCGTAGTACCATCTGCGCTGGTGGGCTTAACTGCTCTGTTCGGAATGGGAAGAGGTGAGCCCCACCGCTGTAACCACCTTAAGTCTTTAAGTGACTTAATGCCTACTTTAATAAGGTAACATATTGAGATAAAAATTTATAAGATTTTAACAAGAAAAAGAATCAGTACATAAGCTTACGGGTAATTAGTACTACTCGGCTCCATACATTACTGCACTTCCACCTATAGCCTATCAACGTTGTCATCTCCAACGACCCTTTAAAGAAATCTCATCTTGTGGCGGGTTTCGCGCTTATATGCTTTCAGCGCTTATCCCTTCCCAACATAGCTACGCTGCAATGCTCTTGGCAGAACAACAGCTACACCAGAGGTTAGTCCAACTCGGTCCTCTCGTACTAGAGTCAGGTCCACTCAAATTTCTAACGCCCACAGTAGATAGAGACCGAACTGTCTCACGACGTTCTGAACCCAGCTCGCGTGCCACTTTAATGGGCGAACAGCCCAACCCTTGGGACCTTCTCCAGCCCCAGGATGTGACGAGCCGACATCGAGGTGCCAAACCCCCCGTCGATGTGAGCTCTTGGGGAGATCAGCCTGTTATCCCCGGAGTACCTTTTATCCTTTGAGCGATGGCCCTTCCATTCGGAACCACCGGATCACTATGCTCTGCTTTCGCACCTGATCGACTTGTAGGTCTCTCAGTCAAGCTCCCTTATGCCATTGCACTCTACGCACGGTTACCAAGCGTGCTGAGGGAACCTTTAGAAGCCTCCGTTACGCTTTTGGAGGCGACCACCCCAGTCAAACTACCCACCACGAACTGTCCCCCATATACATGGGGTTAGGCTCCGAATAAGCGAAGGGTGGTATTTCAACAATGACTCCACAACACCTGGCGATGCTGCTTCAAAGTCTCCCACCTATCCTACACATCACTTATCCAAAGTCAATACGAAGCTATAGTAAAGGTTCACGGGGTCTTTTCGTCCCACTGCGGGTAATCGGCATCTTCACCGATACTACAATTTCACCGAGCTCATGGCCGAGACAGTGTCCAGATCGTTACACCATTCGTGCAGGTCGGAACTTACCCGACAAGGAATTTCGCTACCTTAGGACCGTTATAGTTACGGCCGCCGTTTACTGGGGCTTCAATTCAATGCTTCTCCGAAGATAACATCTCCTCTTAACCTTCCAGCACCGGGCAGGTGTCAGGCCCTATACTTCATCTTTCGATTTCGCAGAGCCCTGTGTTTTTGATAAACAGTCGCCTGGACCTTTTCACTGCGGCCCCACCGGAGTGGGGCGACCTTTCTCCCGAAGTTACAGGTCGATTTTGCCTAGTTCCTTAGCCATGAATCTCTCGAGCGCCTTAGAATACTCATCCCAACCACCTGTGTCGGTTTACGGTACAGGCTGCATAACTCGCTTTTCTTGGAAGTCGATTCGCTGGATTATCACCGCGGCCGTAGCCTTAGTGTACTATCGGACCCTTTCAAGTCCTTCAACGTACTATTCCATCAGTACGCACCAACCACTCACCTTCGTCACTTTTATTGTTATGCAGGTACAGGAATATTAACCTGTTGTCCATCCACTACCCCCTTCGGGTTCGCGTTAGGCCCTGACTAACCCTCAGCTGATTAGCATAGCTGAGGAAACCTTGGTTTTTCGGCGTGCGGGTTTCTCGCCCGCATTATCGTTACTTATGCCTACATTTTCTTTTCTATGCGCTCCAGCATACCTCACAGTAAACCTTCAACGCCCATAGAATGCTCCCCTACCACTTGTATTAATACAAATCCATAGCTTCGGTGGTATACTTATGCCCGATTATTATCCATGCCCGATCGCTCGACTAGTGAGCTGTTACGCACTCTTTAAATGAATGGCTGCTTCCAAGCCAACATCCTAGCTGTCTAAGCAATCAGACCGCGTTTATTCAACTTAGTATACACTTGGGGACCTTAGCTGATGGTCCGGGTTCTTTCCCTTTCGGACTAGGACCTTAGCACCCTAGCCCTCACTGCTAGTAAACATTATATAGCATTCGGAGTTTGTCAGGAATTGGTAGGCGGTGAAGCCCCCGCATCCAATCAGTAGCTCTACCTCTATATAACTATACTAACGCTGCACCTAAATGCATTTCGGGGAGTACGAGCTATTTCCGAGTTTGATTGGCCTTTCACCCCTACCCACAGGTCATCCCAAGACTTTTCAACGTCAACGGGTTCGGGCCTCCACTGTGTGTTACCACAGCTTCACCCTGCCCATGGGTAGATCACTCGGTTTCGCGTCTACTACTACTAACTATAGCGCCCTATTCAGACTCGCTTTCGCTACGGATCCGTACCTGAAGTACTTAACCTCGCTAGTAACAGTAACTCGTAGGCTCATTATGCAAAAGGCACGCCGTCACCCCTAATGGGGCTCCGACCGCTTGTAAGCGTATGGTTTCAGGTTCTCTTTCACTCCCTTATTCAGGGTGCTTTTCACCTTTCCCTCACGGTACTGGTTCACTATCGGTCTCTCAGGAGTATTTAGCCTTAGCGGATGGTCCCGCCAAATTCAAACAGGGTTTCACGTGCCCCGCCTTACTCAGGATACTGCTACCAGTAACATATCTTACCAATACGGGACTATCACCCTCTATGGTCACTCTTTCCAAAGTGTTCTCATTCAATATGCACCAGATAGCGCAGTCCTACAACCCCAATACAGCCGTAACCGCATTGGTTTGGGCTAATCCGCGTTCGCTCGCCACTACTAACGGAATCACTTTTGTTTTCTTCTCCTCCGGGTACTTAGATGTTTCAGTTCTCCGGGTTTGCTCATCTTACGATGTGACTGGCCTTCAACCAGCCGGGTTGCCCCATTCGGACATTTGCGGATCAATATGTGTGTGCCATTCCCCGCAACTTTTCGCAGCTTACCACGTCCTTCTTCGCCTCTGAGAGCCTAGGCATCCCCCATACGCCCTTATTTAGCTTATTGTACTTTTGCTGTATCACATTATCATTAATGCAATACCGTATTCTTTGATTCTATTCTACTTGTTTGCTTTTCTCGTATATCTTTATCTCAATATGTCAATGAACTTTATAAAGAGCCGACACCGACCATAAGTCAGTAACCAACTCTGTCGCAATACCCTTGAAACTTAACATCTCAAGGCATTGCCTTGTGGAGAATATCGGAGTCGAACCGATGACCTCCTGCGTGCAAGGCAGGCGCTCTAGCCAGCTGAGCTAATTCCCCTTAATCAGTCGGCAGTATAACAGTATTCAGGTACTGCGTACTGTAAACCGTGTACTGTAAACTAGTGCTCAACTTCTAAAATTTCCAATATTTCAATCAATGAACTTTTAATCGTAATTCCCTTGAACTACTTCCGTAGTCTCGGGCAGACTCGAACTGCCGACCTCTACATTATCAGTGTAGCGCTCTAACCAGCTGAGCTACGAGACTTTATCAATTAATAATGAGTAATTAAAAACTAATAAAAAACTTCATAAATGAATAAATCTTATTACTATTCTTAATTTATCATCCTCAATCTTCTTATTGACAGCTAAAAAACAACATCAAACCCTTATAAAAACCTCAGTCAGTTTTCTCTAGAAAGGAGGTGTTCCAGCCGCACCTTCCGGTACGGCTACCTTGTTACGACTTAGCCCCAGTCACTAGTTTTACCCTAGGCAGCTCCTTGCGGTGACCGACTTCAGGTACCCCCAGCTTCCATGGCTTGACGGGCGGTGTGTACAAGGCCCGGGAACGTATTCACCGGATCATGGCTGATATCCGATTACTAGCGATTCCAGCTTCACGTAGTCGAGTTGCAGACTACGATCCGAACTGTGATAGGCTTTATAGATTCGCTCCTTGTCACCAAGTGGCTGCTCTCTGTACCTACCATTGTAGCACGTGTGTAGCCCAGGACGTAAGGGCCGTGATGATTTGACGTCATCCCCACCTTCCTCGCGGTTTGCACCGGCAGTCCCGTTAGAGTCCCCAGCATAACCTGATGGCAACTAACGGCAAGGGTTGCGCTCGTTATAGGACTTAACCTGACACCTCACGGCACGAGCTGACGACAACCATGCAGCACCTTGTAAATTGTCCGAAGAAAAGTCTATCTCTAAACCTGTCAATCTACATTTAAGCCCTGGTAAGGTTCCTCGCGTATCATCGAATTAAACCACATGCTCCACCGCTTGTGCGGGCCCCCGTCAATTCCTTTGAGTTTCACTCTTGCGAGCGTACTCCCCAGGTGGGATACTTATCACTTTCGCTTAGCCACTCACCCCGAAAGGCAAACAGCTAGTATCCATCGTTTACGGCGTGGACTACCAGGGTATCTAATCCTGTTCGCTCCCCACGCTTTCGTCCATCAGCGTCAATCAGTTGTTAGTGATCTGCCTTCGCAATTGGTATTCTAAGTAATATCTATGCATTTCACCGCTACACTACTTATTCTAACCACTTCACAACCATTCAAGACTAACAGTATCAAAGGCAATTTTACCGTTGAGCGGCAAACTTTCACCTCTGACTTATTAGCCCGCCTACGGACCCTTTAAACCCAATGATTCCGGATAACGCTTGCATCCTCCGTATTACCGCGGCTGCTGGCACGGAGTTAGCCGATGCTTATTCTTACAGTACCGTCATCACTCTACTCGTAGAGCTTATTCTTCCTGTATAAAAGCAGTTTACAACCCATAGGGCAGTCTTCCTGCACGCGGCATGGCTGGATCAGTCTTCCGACCATTGTCCAATATTCCTCACTGCTGCCTCCCGTAGGAGTCTGGTCCGTGTCTCAGTACCAGTGTGGGGGATCTCCTCTCAGGACCCCTACCTATCGTCGCCATGGGGTGCCGTTACCACTCCATCTAGCTAATAGGACGCATGCCCATCTTTTACCGCCGTAGCTTTAATTATCTATATGATGCCATTAAATAATCTTATGGGGTATTAATCCAAATTTCTCTGGGCTATCCCCCTGTAAAAGGTAGGTTGCATACGCGTTACGCACCCGTGCGCCGGTCTCAAAATCAGCAAGCTGATCTCTACCCCTCGACTTGCATGTGTTAGGCCTGCCGCTAGCGTTCATCCTGAGCCAGGATCAAACTCTTCGTTGTTAATCTTTAAATATTATTCCCAACTATAAGTCCTTACTCAAGTATGACGTTGTCTTTTTTGTTTTAATTCTTGTCTTACCAAAAATTGTGCTGTCAACAATATATCAATGAACTTCTCTTATTATATAAAGAAACTTACGTTCTCTCTCTTTTTGTGTCGCTCTACCCTTTCGTAAAGCGGGTGCAAATATAAAAACTCTTTTTCATTTAAACCAAATCTTTTTTTGCTTTTTTTTAAAAAAATTTTCGGCCGGTTTTAAACCATTTTTACACCGCTCCATCTCAATGAACTCACTCCTCAAAACCCGTTAATTTCGTGCCTCTCAAAGCGGGTGCAAATGTAAAAACTCTTTTTCTTTTCAGCAAACTTTTTTTTCAGTTTTTTTTCTGAAAATTTTATCGCCTTAATCTTCTATATCCCGCACTATGTCTATGAACTTCGCTTATCCCAACGCATCGTCTCTCTCTCAAAGCGGGTGCAAATATAAAACTCTTTTATCCACTTTTCCAAACATCATTCTCAAGTTTTTTTAAAGTTTTTTTATACCCCGTTTATTTCTAGCTCTTTAACTCCAAAATTATTTTCAAAACAACGCAGACAATCCGATCTCCTTTAGCACAATCATCTATCTGCCCTACCTTATATATAAAGTATAACCGGGCCAACACCGGGCCTGAACAACTTTAAAGCAACCGAAACCCTGAGCTAAACATCATTTTAAATAGCAGATACACCGGAACAACACTATTATACAATAGTAGTATACCCCGACTTTATCTCAAATGCATATGAATACCTTATATATTATATATATTAAGAAAAGAAATTCCATACCAGACCAAAGCGTATCACGAAATCGCGATAGGGATAGTCAGTACTGATAGGTTATCCTTTATCGTGTTAACAGAAATAAAGTATAAAAGGACATTTTAAGCTTTCAACTCATTAAGATATACTATCTTTAAATAAATAAGAAACATTATATATATACTAATGACTGAAATACTCCAACAAGACGACGGGAAACACGGAAAGTTCTATATCACAGAAGAGGACAAAGATGTAGCACATATGACCTATACCTGGGCCGGTAGTGACAAGTTTATTATTGATCACACTGATGTAAACCCTATATTAAAAGGACAAGGCGTAGGATTGAAACTCGTTGAAAGGGCCATAGCTTTTGCCAGAGATAAAAGAGTTAAGATCATTCCCTTATGCCCTTTTGCCAAAGCAACGATAAACAAGCATGCCGAATGGCACGACATCCTTTAAGGAGCACCTTATATAAAGACATTATACTATTGTATGCTTTACAACTTCCTATTATCTTTGCATCTCGAAATTTAAAATCATAATTAATGATCAAGATTACATTACCAGATGGTTCGGTAAAGGAGTTTGAAGTAAACTCAACTCCAATGGATGTTGCCAAGAGTATCAGTGAAGGCTTGGCCAGAAACGTTATTTCAGCTAGTTTTAATGGAGAGACAATAGAAACAGCAACCCCTTTAACCACCGATGGTAGTCTTGTTCTTTATACCTGGAACAACGATGAGGGTAAAAAAGCCTTCTGGCATTCGAGTGCTCACGTTTTAGCCCAGGCTCTGGAAGAACTATACCCAGGCATCAAGTTAACTATTGGTCCGGCTATAGATAATGGTTTTTACTACGATGTTGACTTCGGAGATAGAACAATTTCCGAAAAGGATTTTGTCGAGATTGAGAAAAGGATGCTGGAGATAGCAAGAGGGAAGTATGAATTTAAAATGAGATCCGTAAGCAAAGCTGATGCCCTGGCCTATTATAAGGAACAAGGCAATGAGTTTAAGGTTGAACTTATCGATCATTTAGAAGATGGTACTATTACTTTTTGTGACCACGCTACTTTTACAGATTTATGTCGTGGCGGACATATACCCAACACAGGACATATAAAAGCAGTTAAATTATTGTCTGCTGCCGGAGCTTATTGGAGAGGCGATGAGAAAAACCCACAATTGACAAGGGTATATGGTATTTCATTCCCTAAACAAAAAGAATTAAAAGAATATCTGGAACTACTCGAGGAAGCAAAGAAAAGAGACCACAGAAAGCTTGGCAAAGAGCTGGATTTATTTACTTTTTCTCCGAAAGTAGGACAAGGACTTCCGCTATGGCTTCCAAAAGGAGCTGCCTTGCGTGAGCGTCTTGAACAATTCTTAAAAAAAGCCCAGCAAAAAGCAGGTTATGAACAAGTAGTGTCTCCTCATATCGGACAAAAAGAACTATATGTTACTTCGGGTCATTATGCTAAATACGGGGAAGACAGCTTTCAGCCGATCCATACTCCAAAAGAAGATGAAGAGTTTTTATTAAAACCGATGAACTGTCCTCATCACTGTGAGATCTATAACGCAAAACCATGGAGCTATAAAGATTTACCTAAACGCTACGCAGAGTTCGGAACAGTATACAGGTACGAGCAAAGTGGCGAACTACACGGCCTGACCAGAGTAAGAGGGTTTACTCAGGACGATGCTCATATATTCTGTACTCCCGAACAATTAGACGAAGAGTTTAAGAATGTGATCGACCTGGTTCTTTATGTGTTCGGGTCATTAGGCTTTGAAGATTTTACGGCTCAGGTTTCATTAAGAGATCCTGAAAATCCTGATAAATACATCGGCAGTACGGATAACTGGGAAAAGGCAGAAAACGCTATTATCAATGCAGCCAATGAAAAAGGGCTGAACTATGTTGTAGAAACAGGAGAAGCTGCTTTCTATGGGCCAAAACTAGACTTCATGGTAAAAGATGCCCTGGGAAGAAAATGGCAGCTGGGTACAATCCAGGTGGATTATAACTTACCGGAACGGTTTGACTTATCATATAAAGGAAGTGATGATAAATTACACAGACCGGTCATGATACACAGAGCTCCTTTTGGCAGTATGGAACGTTTTGTAGCCATATTGCTTGAACATACCGGAGGAAACTTCCCTTTGTGGTTAATGCCAGAACAGGCTATCATACTCTCTCTCAGCGAGAAATACGAAAAATATGCTGAAAAAGTTTTAAATTTATTAGAAAATGCCGAAATTCGCGCCCTCGTTGATAACCGCAACGAGACCATAGGGAAAAAAATAAGAGAGGCTGAGATGAATAAAATTCCTTTTATGCTTATTGTCGGAGAAAATGAGGAAAAGGAAGCTACCGTATCGGTCAGAAAACATGGAGAAGGGGATTTGGGTAGCATGCCTGTAAAATTGTTTACGGATTTGGTTAATAAAGAAATCAGTAGTAACTTAAAACCGTTTAAATAAAAATAAAGTTTAACTAAAAAATTATAAGCCATAGCAATTAGAAGAAATAATCGTCGTCCACAACAGAGACAAGTTCAGGAACTACACAGAATTAACGATAAAATTCGTGTACCTGAAGTGAGATTGGTAGGCGATAATGTTGAAATGGGAGTTTACCCAACCAAAGAAGCTTTTGCGAAAGCTCAGGAACTGGAATTAGATTTGGTAGAGATTTCTCCAAATGCAAAGCCTCCCGTTTGTAAAATAATGGATTACAAAAAGTTTCTTTACGAACAGAAGAAACGCGATAAAGCTTTAAAATCCAAAGCAACTAAAGTTATCGTTAAAGAAATTCGTTTTGGTCCGCAAACTGATGACCACGACTACCAATTTAAAAAGAAACACGCAGAGAAGTTCTTAAAAGACGGGGCTAAATTAAAAGCTTATGTGTTCTTTAAAGGACGTTCTATTGTATATAAAGATCAAGGTGAAATTTTACTTTTACGTCTGGCTTCTGAATTAGAAGAGCTGGGGAAAGTAGAACAGATGCCTAAACTTGAGGGTAAGCGTATGACTATGTTCATAGCTCCTAAAAAGTCTAAATAAGATAAGCGAGATAATTAAGTAAATACTAGGAGAAATGCCTAAACAAAAAACAAAATCTAGTGCTAAAAAGCGTTTCAAGCTTACAGGTACTGGTAAAATTAAAAGAAAGCACGCTTTTAAAAGTCACATCTTAACCAAGAAGTCTAAAAAGCGTAAGCTAGCGCTTACTCATTCAACACTTGTTGACAAGTCTGATGAGAACAGCATTAAGGAACAACTACGTTTAAAGTAATCGTTCCTTCGGTTAAATAAATTGTATAACCCTGGAGTCAGGCTTTATAAAAGTGCCCGTTACCGGCCGCCTGCTACAAAAACATTAAAATTATGCCAAGATCAGTAAATTCAGTAGCTAAAAGAGCTCGAAGAAAAAAGGTTTTAAAACAAGCCAAAGGTTACTACGGAAGACGTAAAAACGTTTGGACAGTTGCCAAGAATGCGGTTGATAAAGCGATGCAATATGCATACAGAGACCGTAGAAATAAGAAAAGAACATTCCGTGCTCTTTGGATTACCCGTATTAATGCAGGTGCGAGATTACACGGTATGTCTTATTCTCAGTTTATGGGACAGATTAAAGCTAACAACATAGAACTTAACAGAAAGGTTCTTGCAGACTTAGCTATGAATCACCCTGATGCTTTCAAAGCAATCGTTGAAAAAGTAAAATAAACGTCTAACAATATATTATCTCGTTTATAAATCCGGTTCACCTGAACCGGATTTTTTATTTATCAAGACCGCAATAATATAACTGGCAATTAACACATACATAAAGCCCATATGGTTACTTTTGTCACTTAATTTTAATGCTTATGGATTTATCTGGAGTCAGACTTGTTGTTAGTGATATGGACGGAACATTACTTAATTCTGAGGGGAAAGTAAGTGAACGTTTTTTTGAATTGTATCACGAATTAAAAAAACATAATATTCACTTTGCCGCCGCCAGTGGCCGTCAGTACCACAGCATTACAGACAAGCTGGCTAAAATAGCTGAGGATATCACTATTATAGCCGAAAATGGAGGTGTTGCCAAACAGAATGGAAATGAATTACTGGTAACTCATCTTCCGAAAGAAAAAATTGAGTACCTTATCAGCTTACTGAGGGAGGTAGACGGGGTTTACATTGTACTGTGCGGGAAAGACAAATCGTATATAGAAACCAAAGAAATATCGTTTATTGACCTGTTTAATGAATATTATGCTGCTTACGAGATTGTAGACGACCTTACGCTAGTTGACCATAAGGATATTCTTAAAATTGCAGTCTTTCATTTTGAAAGCTCTGAAGAACATATTTATCCGGTAGTAAAGCATCTTGAAAATGAAATGCAGGTTAAGGTTTCCGGGCAAAACTGGTTAGATCTATCTCATCCGGATGCCAATAAGGGTACGGCATTACGATTTCTACAAAATCGATTAGGTATTTCCAAAGAAGAAACTATGGTTTTTGGCGATTATAACAATGATCTTGAAATGATCCATGAAGCCTACTTTAGCTTTGCTATGGCTAATGCCCATCCGAATATCAAAAAAAGTGCTCGATTTGAAACTGCCAGTAATAATGACGATGGTGTTGTACAAATTCTGGAACAACTTGTAAAGGCTAAGAACCAAAAACCGTAATTACCAGTTTTCTGCATCCCCCCTTGTTTCTGTGCTCACACAAGTATATACCCTGCCATATCCCCAGGTTTAACTTTCCATCGGTAATGGGTACTGTGACAGATGTTCCTAATAACGATGCTTTAATGTGTGCAGGCATATCATCGGATCCTTCATATGTATGGTGATAATAGGCCTGATTTTCGGGCACCATTACATTGAAATGAGATTCAAAATCTTCACGAACTGTCGGATCGGCATTTTCGTTAATCGTTAAACCGGCCGAAGTATGCTTGATAAATACCTGCATTTGTCCGAAGGATAACTGTTTCATTTCCGGAACGGCACATTCTATATTGTCTGTTATCAAATGAAAACCTCTGTTCATTTGAGGCAATGCTATTTCTTTCTGAAATATTTTCACGGCTTTATTCTTTAAAGATAAAAATAGCCTTTATCTGATTTAGATAAAAAAATAATTGTATATAGTTGATATATCAATTATATTTACGTAAGACAAAAGCATCACATAGGTGAAATTACCTAATGAAACTATTTTCTATTCTATAGAGAGGGCGATCAAGGAATACCGCAGATTGGCACAAAAGAATATCAGCATTGAGATCCCTACCATAACAATTGACCAGGCCATGGTGCTTATCTTCTTGAAAAAGTATCCTGACCTGTCGCAAAAGGAAATAGCAGAATTAGTTTTTAAAGATGCTGCTTCTGTTACGCGCACCATCGAACTGATGACTAAAAACGGGTACCTGAGCAGATCCGTAAACCATAAAGATAAAAGACGGTATTCTTTACGTCTCACTGAAATGGGAGTACAAGTACTCGATAAAATGAAGGGTATTATAATATCGAATAGAAATAAAGCTTTAAAAGGAGTTACCGACAATGAAATAAAACAAGTAGAAACAACCTTGAATAAAATTATCAATAACTGTAGTGATCACAGATAATAGGACAAGGAAAAAACCATCCAAACCTGAATACTTCCTTGATAATTGTCTTTCGTATGGGGTTATAACTTATCCGGGAAATAATAATCGATATAAAATCTAACCAACAAACTAATCTATCCCAAACCAATTATTTCCCAATCAGCCCCTAAGTAAAAATACTTAGGGGCTGATTTTTTTAATAATCTACATGATAGTCTTTCTTAAAGTTCTTCCCGTTCCATGCTTTTTTGGCTGTCCAGTCTTCAGGCTTACCCATCCAAAAATCGTCATCTGCCGGTAGCCCTAAAGGCAAAAAGCTTAATGATGCCATATACATGCTGCCTGTTGAAGAATAATAATCGGCTACATCCGGTTGATGTCCGCAAAAGCCCAGGGTTAACCAACCTTCCTTATTGAATGTATCTCTACCCAGAATATTCTTTTTAATAGCGGTAAGCGCACACCTTACTTGTGACGGGCTAACTCCTTCGGGAAGCTGATGCATTAACGCCGCTTGAGCCAAAGCCTGAAAAGCACCATTTCTATAGGTGATGGAGCGACCTATAACCGGGAATGTACCTTCGGGTGAAATCATTCGCTCCTGATGCACCACTTGCCTGATCATTCGCTTTAATGCTAAGTCATAATTCTCTTTTGGAACGACTCCTTTGCTAGCCAATATTTCAAGTGTATCGACCAACATAGGATGAATTACAAAAGAGTTATAATAATCAAAAGAAAATCGAGGTCCATCGCTATACCAGCCATCTCCGACATACCATTCTTTAAACTTACCCAAGGCCTTATTCACGGCTTCTTTATCCCATTCTTCGCCAATATTCAAAAGAAAGGCCTCGGTCAGCGCTGTAAAAAGTTGCCAGTTATTATTCCATGGTTTGCGTGTTCTTAATGCCTTGAATTCTTTGATTACGCGTTTCTTGGTAACATCATCAAGCGGTTCCCATAAAGCCTCCGGGGCTCTTAAAAAAGCATGGGCCAAATAAGCAGCATCTACAATTGGCTGATATTCTTTCGTAAAATTTAAATAATCAGGACTTGAAGGGTTTACTCCATTAGCAATCCCCTTGAGAAATTTTTGTTTCAGATCCTTTCTCATTTTACCTTCTTTCGTATCATCATCCGGCAAAGCCAACCAGGGAGCCATTCCTGCAGCAGCTCTTCCGACCGCTTCAAGATATGTTACATTTTTTCTTCCGTCATACGTCGGTGATGCTTCAACCGGCATATTCTTAACCAATGTATTATTGGCTAAATTGGTAAATACCGGATTCATCATTTGATACAACAAATCGGCCCAATACGCTCTGTCTTTCGATCCATTAGCTGCATATAAATTGCCATTCGATTGTGTAGTAGATGCTACTGTTTCACCAGGCAATAGTGCGGCCATAGCTCCGGCAATTGAAGCTGTTCCAATAAACTTTCTTCTTTCCATATTATTTTTTAACTAATCGATTCTTTAAAAACCAAACCACTCAGGCAACCATAATGTTATTTCAGGGATATAGGTTATCAGTAACAACCCGAAAATCATTATTAAAAACAAAGGCATCAATGGCTTTATTACTCTCGAAATACTCAATTCCGCCACACTACACCCTACAAACAAAACGGAACCTACGGGTGGCGTACACAAGCCTATACTCAGATTTAAAATCATTATAATCCCAAAATGCACAGGATCAATACCCAAGGCTGTAACTATAGGCAAGAATATCGGTGTAAAAATGAGTACTGCAGGGGTTATGTCCATAAAAATACCAACCCCCAATAAAATAAGATTGATCACTAATAATACTACGATCTTATTATCGGATATCGTCATCAACATCTCTGTAACTGCCTGTGGTAAATTCTCATATGACATCGTCCAGCTCATCGACATTGATGCAGCCACCAACAGCATGACGATCGAAGTCGTTCCTACCGATTTTAAAATAATTTCAGGCAGTTCCTGCAGTGTGATTTCCTTGTAGATAAATGACAAGATCAGTGCATACAATACAGCTACCGCCGATGCTTCCGTGGCTGTAAAAATACCTGCCACTATGCCTCCTACCACAACCACCAGCAATAATAAGCTTGGTAGCGCCTTGAAGAAGTGTTTTATTATTTCCCTGATTTTTGCCTTTGCTCCGGTAGGGTACTTTTTTTTATATGCATAAATCCCTGCCACTAACATGAGCAAAAAACCTATTAATATTCCGGGTAAATATCCGGCAATAAACAGGGCTGCTATCGAAGTCCCTCCACTGGCCAGTGAATATACTATTAAGACATTACTTGGCGGAATCAGCAATCCTGTTGTCGACGATGTAATATTTACGGCAGCACTATACCCTTCATCATATCCTTCTTTTTTCATCCTTCCTCCCATGATTCCCCCAATGGCTGAGGCAGCGGCTACAGCCGATCCTGAAACGGCACCAAAAAGCATGCACGCTATTATGTTTACATAAGCCAGCCCCCCGGGAAAGCTTCCCACCAGCGACTTTGCCAGATCGATTAATCGTTTTGCTATTCCTCCCTTATTCATTAACTCACCTGCAAAAATGAAGAAAGGAATGGCTATTAGAGAAAAGCTGTCAAGGCCTGTGGCCATTCGTTGGGCTACAACAGTAAAAGATGCTAAAGACGGAATACTAAAACACAAGGTAACTAATGCAGACAGCCCTATGCTATATGCTATTGGAATCCGCAAAATTAAAAATATCAGAAAACTTATAATGAGTATTAATATTTCCATCTTATTTTGTTTAAGAGCTATATTCTGAATGACTTGGTGTATTTTTAAAATGACCTATACTATATATAATCATCAAAATTCCGCTGATGGGTAAAACCATGTATATATAAGCCAATGAAATTTCAAGAGCAGGGGATTTTTGTTCCAGATAGTAAGTAAGATACACCAATCTCCCTCCTCCAATCACCAAAACCAAAAGTGCAAATAAGGCCACACAGAAAGCTGAAATCTTCCCCAGAATGCGCTCTCTGTACATATTCATCCATTTTGAAGGGATCAGCGAAATTGCCAGATGCATTCTTTTTCCGGTAGCATATGCCGCTCCCAACATACCTATCCATATGAGAAGATAACGCGCTAATTCATCGGTAAAAGAACTTGGAGCATTCAGGACATAACGTGAAACAACCTGCCACAAGACATTTAAGGTCATGACAGACATCAGTACTATGAGAAGTTTTTCCAGCATATTGTCAATTTTATTTTTCATTATTCCTGACTTTTTATCTCGTTAATCATTTTCTTCATCATTTCATCTTCGGCAGCTTCTTGGTATAATTCCTGTACCCTCTGAGCAAAAGGTTCTTTATCCGGATAAATTATAGATACTCCAACTTCTTTTAATCCTTCTAATGCTTCGTCTTCGGCTTCTTTCCATAGTTTTCGCTGATGTTTCACGGAAGCTTGGACTGCTTCTTTCAGCCATTTTTTTTCTTCTTCAGTTAACTCATCTAATGTTTGTGTTCCTATCAATAACACATCGGGTATTGAGGTATGCTCATCTATGGAAAAGTATTTGCAAACTTCATATTGTCTTGAGAGGTAAAATACCGGGGGATTATTTTCAGCTCCATCTACAACTCCTGCTTGCAGGGCTGTATATAATTCTCCTGCTGATATTGGGGTTGCTGCCCCTCCCATAGCGGTAATCATGTTCATAGCCATAGGGCTTTCCATGGTACGTATTTTTTTTCCTTTTAAGTCTGAGGGATCTTTGATTGGATGCTCTTTTGTATAAAAACTTCTGCTGCCTGAATCGTAGAAAGCCAGACCGTGTAATAAAAACTTATCACTGGAAGACAAGATCTCCTGCCCTATGTCTCCGTCTAAAACCCTGAACTGATGCTCTTTATTTTTAAAAATATAAGGAAGACCGAATACTTCATACTGAGGCGCAAAATTTGCCAAGACAGCTGCTGAAACCTTGGTCATATCCAATCCTCCTATCTGTAATAATTCAAGGCATTCCCTTTCTGATCCCAACTGCTGGTTAGCATATATCTCAATGGTAAGTTTTCCTTCTGATTTTTTCTTCAACTCATCGGCCATAAACACCATTGCTTTGTGCACCGGATGGGTTACATCTAAACCGTGTGCGCATTTGAGTACTTTTATATCAGACTGGTTTTTACAACTGACATTGAGCAAACAAATACAAATGAGGATTATATGGAGGACTTTTTTTAACATTCTTATTTATTTGATCAATGACAAAGCTTGCTCAAGCATCACTTTAATTTTTTCGTAATCTCCTTGTTCGATCCATTCCTTCTTAAATAAAGACGAACCGATACCTACGCTGCTTACACCTGCACTAAACCAGGATTTCAGGTCTTCTTCCGTTGGCTCGATCCCTCCTGTAACCATGATCTCTGTCCAGGGACACGGCCCTTTAACCGCTTTTACAAAAGTCGGACCTCCCAGCTGAGCGGCTGGGAATAATTTAATTATATCGGCTCCCAATTCATGTGCATTGCCTATCTCCGTTAAAGTGGCACAGCCCGGTATCCAGACTATTTTTCTCCGGTTACAAACCCTGCCTATCTCCGGATTTAATAAAGGTGATACAATAAAAGAGGCTCCGTTTTGTATAAACAAGGCTGCCGTTGGGGCATCGACTACCGAACCTGCTCCAAGAACCATCCCCGGAAATTCTTCCTTTACATACTTACTAAGGATGATAAAGTCTTCGTGTGCATATGCTCCCCTGTTGGTGTATTCAAACACCCTGATCCCTGCTTCATAACAAGTCTTTATAACTTCCTTGCACACAAACACATCAGGATGATAAAATACGGGGACTATTTTTGTTTCCCTTAATTTCAGTATTGTATTGATCTTTTCTTTCATAGTATTTATCTCGATATGTTCGTCCTCTTTTTTAAACTCATACCATCGATCACCTCCTGAGCGGTAATCAGGTTAAAGTCTCCCAGGATACTGTGCTTTAAGGAAGCTGCAGACACCCCGAACTCAATAGCCTTTTCCAGATCATTGAATTTATTGATCCCATATATTACTCCTCCTACAAAAGCATCTCCGGTGCCTACCCTATCTACAATATCTGTGATCTTATATACCTGACTTTTAAACACTTCATTGGCTGAAAACAGTACTCCGGCGTATAGGTTGGTACTGCTACTAGCTGAATTTCTAAAACTTACTATAATTTCATTCAACTTCGGGTATACAGTCCTCAGTTTCAAAACCGTTGGCCGGCACTGACCGGGATCTATGCCTTCTTCTCCCAGATCGATATATTCCGTGGCTATACCCAACATGGTTTTAAATGCTGCCATATCGCCAAACAGGACATCGCTATAAGATACCAGTTCGGGCATTATTTCCTGAGGCATCTTCCCCCAATTCCAGAGCTTATGACGCATATTAAGGTCTGTCGATATCCTTAAACCCATCTTAGAGGCCTCCTGTACCGCCAATAAACATGCTTTTGCTGCATTCTCGGAAACGGCCGGAGTAACACCCGACCAATGAAACCAGGTAGCATCTTTAAATATATCACTCCAGTCGATTTCTCCCGGATTCATTTGATCGAAAGATGAATACTTTCGGTCGTAGATCACTTTACTCCCCCTGCCCGAGGCTCCGGTTTCTAAAAAATAGGTTCCTATACGATCGCCGCCATATACGATATCTTCTGTATTGACAGCCCTTTTTTTAAGGTCGGATACCATCGTTCCCGACAATTCGTTATCAGGAAGTTTTGTCACAAAGGATGCCTCCAGCCCATAATTAGCCAATGATACTGCCACATTGGCCTCACTGCCTCCAAAATGAAGGTCGAAAGCAGTGGCCTGAGAAAACCTCCGCTGACCAGGGGGCGATAACCGCATCATTATTTCTCCGAATGTGATTATTTTAACCTTCCCGCCTTTCATTTTACTTAAGGACTTTTATTTTCTGAATTCCGTTGTTTCTTTCTATCAGCACCACTTCTCCCATTACCACTACATTATCTACTAATTTATGAGGGACCAAAGATGTTGAAATATCATGTGATACTACCAGTATATATTCTCTTTCGTCTATTTTTAACCGAACCGCCTCTGCCTGGTTCTCTGCGAGCTCTTTTCCTCCCCTGTTAAAAACCGGAATCTTTTCATATTCAACATTATTATGTTCAGGGAAATACAATAAAGTTATGAAAGAATTAAACCCACTCGCTTTTTTCGATAACTCTGCTCTTGTTATTTCTTCTTTATAATTATAATCCGGGGAGTACCATGCATCCGTCAATTGAGCTTCAACTTCTTTTAAGGGCTGAATTCTGAGGTTGTTTTCATCATGGGTTGTAATAAGACTTCCTTCTTCTATTTTTACTTTCTTATCGGCAAAATTGAAGTATTGAGAATACACATGGTCCTTTTCTGCTTCGAAACTGTCTACCAGCAACCAGACATCTGGTTTCAGATACAACATCCGGCGCTTCATTAAAACAGGGTCTTCCAGACGAAGGTAGGCTTTGTTAATTGCCTCGGCATAATCAAAGCTATCTTCCATTATTGCATAAGGGCCTTCAGATTTTGCTTCGAATTTATTACTCCACGAACCGTTATATATTGAGTTTGTTAAGTTATCTACTCCCAAAGTGTTGTGAGCAGTATTCTCTTTAAAATATTGTCTCCACTTGTTATACATATAAGTATACCGACCGGTATCGACCAAGTAATCCTGTCCATAGGCAAATAAGGTAAAATGTAACAAATTATCGTGTGAATGCCCTCCACCAATTCTTCTCATGTGAAAGCTACTGTAAAATGCATCTTCGCCCCAAGAAGATCTCGAATAAAGATCGCCTGCATTAGACTGGTAAGCTGACAAGAATTCCGGTAATTTTTCTCCTAGAGCTTTGTAGGTGGTATTCGTTTCGTTCCCGAACAAGAAATAGTTTTCGTAATTCAATTCATCATAAGCCCTGGACTTCAATGTCCGGTCGTTATATAAAACAGCTGCGGTGGTAAGCATATCTCTTAAATCGTTATCATCACTATCACCCAGCAAAGGCTCGTTATAATTAGGCTTTTGCCAATCGAGGTTGGCATAGGCCATTTGTTTTGTCCTGTTTATAAGCCTGTCGGTTAATTTAATATTTGCCCGCTTTGCCAAGAGGACTGTATTCATAAAACAATGCATTACTTCATTGTGATACATCGGCGATTGTTCCCATTGGGTTCCGTCTTCCAATATCTGGTTTTGTATACACTCATGAAGTTTATCAGCGGCACTCTCCTGCCATTTTTTCCCGTTCTTGAATTCAGACAAAAAAACAGCTGCACTAAACAATCCGCTAAATTCAATAACACCCCAGTTGCTAGTGCGCGAATGTCCATTAAATTGTGAATCCAGGTAATCTGCGTGTGCTGCAATACTGAGTAAGAACTTTTCAAGAAACTCCGGGGTAACGTATTTTGAGTTTTTCATGTACTCAAAACTCTTGATCCAGTTTTCCATACGGATACCTGCCTCTATTCGTCTCCATGTAGTCCATTTTGTTTTATCCGTTATGGTGTTATTATCAATCCAATGCTTAGCTTGATCTATAAATTCTTTTGCATATTTTTCCTTTCCGGTGAGCATATAAGATTTACCAAGATCCAGCCAGAACCGATGGCGACTTAACATAAACGTCCATTCGGGATCACCAAAAGGATTTGCCTGCCAGTCTATTTCTCCTTTAAACTCGTACGGAACTGTGGTTTTTTCCATATCCCATTCATACCTGAAAAGAAAATATTTATTTCTCACCTCATCGGCTACCCGAACAGAAGTTTCAACCTCATCTTTAAATGCACTTTTGATATAAGCTACATCCTTTTCTGAGATTCTTAGATATAAATTTTCTTTTTTCCTGTAATAACCGAGCAGTGCTTTTTTCGCTCCATCTATGTCTCCTTGATCATACAACTCCTTTACACTGATCAGTTCCGGCCTGTTTAAATCAAGTTTATCAAAGATATTTTCCTTTTTTTGGGCAAATGATGTTAAAGATAAGAATAATGCCAGCAGTAATATAACTACATATTTTTTCATTGGTTGGTTCTAATGTTTAATTTTTATCAATAATACTATTATTATTTAAAAAATACAAACGATTGTATTTTTATTTTAACCATAAAAAAACCCTGAAAGAATTCAGGGTTGATTTTATTTGATCTTATCAGTTATAATTCAAATTTAAGATCTTCGGTTGTAGGCGGTAAACATCTGCCATCGTCACAAACCATAAACTCTACAGAGCCATTGATCGTTAATTTTTGATTTGGTGCAAGCTTGATCTTTTGCTTGAATACTGCCTTGCCATCAAAGTACTTGATCTTCATTTCAAAAATCTTATCATTTACCACATGCCCTTTGCCCTCCTCGGTTTTATCTACCAGCTTAAATTTTTTAGATGAGTCGTCATAAGTAAATGTTGTAGCTACAGGTCCTCCTTCCGGAACATCCTGCGAATACAAATGCCATCCCTCATCTATTGTAGCTGTAGCTACTAAATAAGCTTCTGTTTTACTGATCTTCTCCACAGAGGTTGACCATTTAACCGGCTCTAATATCTGAGCTTTTGTTACTGCAGCTGCAAATAAAAATAAAACAACAACTAATTTCTTCATTATTTCCGTATTAGATTA
Source organism: Zhouia spongiae (assembly GCF_022760175.1). Taxonomy (GTDB): domain Bacteria; phylum Bacteroidota; class Bacteroidia; order Flavobacteriales; family Flavobacteriaceae; genus Zhouia; species Zhouia spongiae. The sequence goes on along the minus strand of NZ_CP094326.1, from coordinate 2,377,117 downwards.
TTTGATAAATGTATTGAGTTTTACCATAATACCTAACAAGACTTTAAACTTTAACATAAGTTTAAAGTCAAATCATTTTAATCACTGCCAGTTGTCTTTCATTATTCTTTCCATAACGGGCTTGTCTGCATCCTCATCTTTATATTGCTCCCTCAGTTTAATCAGTTCGGTTTTCATTTCGGTAATAATATCGGCATACTGCGGATCATTGATTAAGTTATACAACTCTTTAGGGTCTTTTTCCAAATCGTAAAACTCCCAAACCGGCTCAGTTGGTTTATCCTCTTCAGAACCGTACATCCCTAGTCCCTGCCCATAAAAGAATGCCAATTTATACCTCTCGTTCCTGATACCAAAATGGGACGGACGGTCGGGATGGTGCAACCAGTACCTGTAATACATCTCCTCTCTCCAATTTTCAGGTGTATTTCCTTTTAAATTCTCTCTGAAACTTTCTCCTTGTATGTAATCAGGTTTTTTGATACCTGCATAATCGGCCAGAAGAGCTGCAAAATCAATATTTAAAATAATATCATCAATACGTTTGCCTCCCTTTAGTTCTTTGGGAAACCTGATAACAAAAGGCATTCGTAACGATTCCTCATAAATTAAACGCTTATCAAAAAATCCGTGTTCTCCGAGAAAATATCCCTGATCGGCGGTGTAAACCACAATAGTATTATTTTCGATCCCTTCTGCTTTCAGATAATCTAAAAGTTTTCCAATATTATCGTCTATGGCTGCCCCACTTCGCATAAAGTCTTTAACCAGCTTTTGATAAATCTTGCTTCTTAGCTGCATACTATCGAATCCATCCAGCGGATAAGGAAGTCCGGGATATGATGTCCAAAAGTTTTCCGGGTCATCGGTAGCCTGCTTCCATCTTTTTGCCAGGTTTTCTAATTTTTGTCCGACAAAGGTTCTTCCTCCTTGCCCTTTTCCAAAATCGTATAATGATTCGGGTTCCGGGATATCTATATCGGCATAGAGGCTATCATATCTTTTAGGATAATCGAACGGCTCATGTGTAGCTTTAAAACTGCATATCATAAAGAAAGGTTTTGATGTATCTCTTTTTTTGAGGTGTTCGACTGTTAAATCGGTTATCACATCAGTAGAAAAACCTTTATATACCTTTCCCTTGCTTCCGTCAGCCCCGTCCGTCCAGGTCTCCCTGGTTTTCAGAATGGGATTCCAATAACGACCCTGGCCCGGCAATACATTAAAATAATCAAAACCCTCAGGTTGTTTGTCTAAGTGCCACTTTCCGATTATCGCTGTCTGATATCCGTTCTCTCCCAAGGATCTCGCTATATTCGGATGCCCGGCAGGCAAAGGTTCCCTTAGCGTATATACCTGATTTAAATGGCTATACTGCCCTGTTAATATGCTGGCTCTGCTCGGAGAGCAAATGGAGTTGGTACAAAAAGCATTGTCCAGTACAACACCTTCATTGGCTAATCGTTTAATGTTATCATTCTTCACATAGTCTTGCAGCTGTCCTCCATAGATCCCCCATGCCTTTGATGTGTGGTCGTCGGAAAGGATAAATAATATATTGGGGCTTTCTACTCCGGTTTCTTCTGGAATCTTACCCTTTTTATCGTTATTCTTACATTGAATAGAAAAAAGGCTGATAAAAGCAAGGGTGAATAGTATTGTCGGTTTTTGTGTCATTATTTTAGGAATTGGTTACTTAATACTCCTCTTAAGGAGATAAAAGCAAATTTCATTATAATAATCTGAAATAAAAATGGCAGACCCAAAATTTTAAGGCCTGCCATCTCGTAACAACCAAATTAACTTAAATAACTTACAAAAAATAAGATCAAGTTAAAATTTTAAATAGGGATATCTCCAGCTTTATCAATATATAGCATATGCTCCCACTTCTGATATTGCGGTAAAATCCCCTCCCTTATAATCTGATTTAAATATGATTCGCAAATATCTGGCTTCAACAGAAGCTTCCAATGGTATAGAAATCGGATCTTGCGTAAATGGTAGTTCCACTTCCTTTTGTGAAATCCAATTAACATCATCGCTACCTGTTTGAATTTCGACCAACTTAACGAGCCCGTAATTGATATTGTCTTGTCTTTGTAAAAAGGTCAATCCGCTAACAGTTTGGACTGTTCCCATATCAATATCCAAAGGGTGCGGATATTGCATTAACTTACTCATATGCCATACTGTAGAAGGATTTGCATCTATAACATTCCACGATCCACGGTTAGACGGTTCATCATAATCTGCAGAAGCTATCCATTCTTCTTTGGAAAACTCGAGCCTTACCTGCAAGTTGGTTTCTTTTGACGATAATGTACCTAATACTTCAGGATCGTTAAAGTTGGACAAATAGGTTACCCCAGTACCTAATTTATAATCTTCTATTATAAACTCGGCATTTTCCTCGTCTACAAGAACACTTACTTCTTCATTATTGGTATTCGTATAAAACACTTCCGAACCTATATAACCTTCCTCTTCATTGCTCAAAGTTATGATCAGCGAATTATCGACATATTCACCGGAAGCTAAAACAGGCTGGATCAAATCCAGATAACTAGGGTCTAAAACAGAAGCAAACAACTCAACGGGAACCGAGCTGTTCCCTTTACCATCGCTAGATACAAGAAAGAACGTATAAGACCCTGCTGAAAGGTCTGTTATTTCTACATTCATATATTCTCCTATCTGGTTTTCATCGACGTCTACACTCATTTCTTTGTCGCCACCATCTTCCAGCCAGCTTATTTCCAATGACTTAACCGACGGGTCCGTAGAAACTTTCCATGTCAACCTGACTTTATTGACTCCCGACAGGTATGAAACCGAGTCAACTTTACCTATATATTCTATTGGTGAGTATGTAAAATAATCTGAATATGGCTTATCGTCAGAACAACCGGCCAATCCCAAAATAAACAGCACGGTCATGACCCATATTAATTTATTGACTTTTCTAATATTTTTCATTTCTTAATTTGATAAAGGTTAACACTATTCTTCAGACCCCCAGAAGGCTAGCTCAGCAAAAGATACATGTTCTATTTTCCCCCATGTTTCCAAAGTCTTAAACCTGATGTAACGGACAGGTCCAACTTCTATCGGCACATTGAACTCATGTCCTGCCCTTAGCACTTCAAGATCTTCCGAAGTATTGGTACCTAATGGAGCTCCTGAAGGTTTCTCTATGGTATAGGTGCCTATTTTAGTCCAACTATCCCAAGACCCGTCAGGATCCGGATTGGCACTTCCCCACAATTCAAACGCTCTTGGATTTCCTCCTGCATAATATTCTACAGATCTATTTCTTTGCCAAATCCTGAACCGGCTTAGTGCCGAGGTAACTCCCAGGTCTATAGTAAAATGCATCGGTATGCCGCTCCCCGGAATACTGTGAAGAACATTGTCTGTATGGGTACTTACGCCATCGAATAAAAAGCGAGGTGCCCGCGGAGATATGCCGCTCCAGGTATGCCAGGCATGATCGTATCCGTAATCTGAAGGTAAAACATGTTCTCCCATTAAGGTACGATCCAGTAATTTTTCGAACAATGGAGTTAATTTTACAGCAACCGTATCTGTAGTGTTTCCATAATTATCTCTCATTGTAACCCAAAATTTTCGTTCTTCAGGCTCAAATCCTCTCTCAGAAAAATTAACTACTTGTTGTGATGTGTTATGAACTATACGGGAATACTGTTCACCGTTTTCATCCGTAGTCAAAATTTCTATGGACAACACTTCTTTAGCCTGGTTTGACAACGATACGTTTAATCCTCCAAAGTCTTCTTTAATGTTTAATGTTTCGAAAGCCGTAACATAAGGAGGCTCCATAACCTCAACATCTATAGTGGTAGGTTCCGACCTTTTTTCTGAAATATTAACCGAATATAATGTAACCTTGTGGATTCCTTCAGAAGCAAAACCCTGCAAGGACATTGTATTCTTATATTTAGACACTTTTTCTTGTCGTATTACTCCTGATCTAATCTCATATTCTGCCAATACATAGTCTGTTGCATCATCCTGAATATTGTAATTCAGTATCACTCCTCCGGGTTTAGCCGTAAAATTCACATTAGTTACGGGTTGAGGCTCTTTTCCGGTTACAGGAGGTTCATTAACTATTTCTTCATCACAAGAAATAATGCAAACAGTCGCGACAATACCCATCATCACTACGAAAATCTGTTTTTTAAAAAATACTTTTCTTTTCATTTTCCTCAAATTTATATTACCAACCTGTATTTTGAATCAATTGATTATTACGGATTAAAACATCTTCGCTAAGAGGCCATAAATAATCTCGCTGCCTAAAAACAGGATTAAATACATTTTGCACTCTATAATAGCCTTCTTCACTTTCCTGAAAAACATCCCATCCTTGTATCGCTTTATTTAATTCGACATGAGCTGTTTTCCATCTTTTTACATCCCAATACCTATTCCCTTCCAATGCCAACTCGATCATTCTTTCCTTGTGAATGATTTCCCTTAATCCTTCTTTTGTAGTGTATTTGTTAGGGCTACTGGAATAATTGGACCAGGATTCCTGTACTGAGGTCAATCCGGCCCTATTCCTTACTCTATTTATATATTCATAAGCTTCTGTTGTAGGCCCGTTAGCTTCATTTTCAGCTTCGGCGTATAATAAATATAAGTCTGCTAATCGCATCATAGGCCAAGGGTACCAATTTTGAGTATAGGAATTAGTTTCAATAACATTCTGATAATTAATAAGCTTCTTAGGCCAGTACCCGGTAGCGGAATAATCGGTTATTACCAACACTCCGGCAGCCTGTCCGAGTTTTCCCTGTATGTAAAATAGATTGCTGGCATCGTCTTCGTATCGTCCCTGCCCATACCATATTCCGCCGTCGAAGCCTAAAGTCGCATAAAACCTGTTTTCTCTATTGAAATGTAATGCAGCAGTAGTGTATCCTTTCTTAATATTGTACTTATCATCTTCTCCAGCTGTTTTTAAATCATACCTGTTTTGATAATCATACTCTATATCTTCTTCAATGGGAACACCATTATCCGAATAGAACATTTCAGCAATTGCCAATGGTGGCGCATAAGCCCCCTCCATTCCGGCATGGCTTCTTGAAGGATTCCATGTACGAGGCGTTACTACCGACTGGTCAAGAACACTTGAAGCATTCGACCAAATAATTTCACTATTCCATCGCTCCGTTATACTATTCCTAATATTCATTTGTGTAATTGTAGTATCGGAAAGAATGGCTTGTGAAGACGGCACGGAATTAGGATCGAATTGATATAAAGAATGGCCTGCCGAATGTGCTACTTCTATGGCTTCTTTACAGGCCTGGGCTGCAAGTTTCCATTTGTCTTCACTATAGGTCTGGCTTATTAGTGGTGTACCTTCATTATTCAACATGGAAGCATAATCGGTATTTCCATTAAATAAAGGACTTGCTCCCAAAGTTAATACCTGGGCTTTCAACATTGCTGCTATCGGCTTAGTAATCCTTCCTGCCTCATTAACCGGATTCTCTATTACTTCAGGTAGACTTCCTATAGCTTCATCCAGCAATTCCACTATATAGTTTACCACATCCTCAACAGGTTCTCGAGGTACTTTTGCATCGTCCGGACTAACATCTATCGGCAAACTTTCACGGATTACCGGAATAGGGCCATAAGACCTCATTAACCAATAATGGTAAAAAGCCTTTAAGAACTTAACTTCAGCAATCCATCTGCTTCGTTCGCTTTCTTCTATATCTGGAACTTTATGTACATTTTCCAAAAAAATATTACAATCGCGAATACCTCCGTATAGGTCGCCGGCATTATTGCCACCTTCCCAATAATTAAATAAAGGGTTAACTATATTTTGAAAACCTTTCGCCAGGGAAAGGCCGGTAGCGCTATTGCTGGGCACTCCCCATAATTCACCTCCGGACAGCATTCCCGGATTATTAAACACACTTCCCTGCCTAGGTATCCATGAATAACACGTGAACAAATACCCTTCAGCTGTATCTCGTAATGCAAATGCATCATCTAATGTAGCAACATTATCAGGAATCAAATCCAGATATTCATCGCAAGACCACAATGCTGTTAGTAACAGCACTAAAAAAATTCTTTTTCTCATTCCAGTTATTTTATAATGAAGCATTAACACCAAAATTAATTACCCTTTGAATCGGATATCCCAAACCATTTCCGGCCATTTCCACATCCCATAATTTAAATTTAGAGAAGGTTAGCAGGTTAGTCCCATTAGCATAAAAACGTAAACTTTTAAGCCCTATCTTCTCTATGGCATTTTCAGGAATAGAATATCCAAACTCCAGTTGTTTCAACCTTAAAAATTGGCCGTCCCTCATAAACCAGGTACTGCGCTGTTCGTTATTTATTACGTGTGTCGTACTCAATCGCGGCCAAAGCGCATATAGGTCCTTATTATCCTCAGACCAATGACTATCTGCATACACCTGTAGCAATTGGTTTTCGAGCACTTTTCCTGAATTATCCGAATTATTATACTGATATGAAGCAAAAGGAGAGGTTGCAGAAGGATCTATCCAGAATGAAGATCTGGCCGACCCCTGAAAGAATACGGAAAAATCAAATCCTTTATATCCGGAAGATAACCCGAAACCGTATATTATTTCAGGAGTAGTAGGATATCCGATAGGGACCTGGTCGAGTTCTGTTATCCTTCCATCGTTATTAACATCAAAATACTTGATATCACCGCCTCTAGCCACATCTATTTGATTACCAAAAATTTGTTCCGGAGAATTCAATACTTCCTCATCATCTATAAACAGGCGTTCGGCTATATAACCCCACTGCTGTCTTAAACTAAGTCCTACCCTGCTTTTCCATGGTTCGTTGGCATAAACAGGCTCTTCATAAACCTTAAATTCACTTGTAGCATAGGTGAAATTCCCCATCCCCTGAATCCATAATCCATTTCCAAAAGCATGGTCATAATTAAATTGTATGTCTACACCTTCTGAGGTCGCTTCCCCAATATTTGCAAATATGCTTGCAGACAAACCCATGGTGGCAGGCACATCCCCCCTTCGCATGAAGATATTCTTTCTATGCTCTTTAAATACTTCTGCAGTAATATCGACCTTGTTAAAAAACCCCAGTTCTAAAGCCAAATTACTTTTATATGCCTTTTCCCAGGTAATACTAGGATTAGGATATCTGTTTACCGTAATTCCGCTTTTATAGTTCCCTCTATCGGTTCCAAAGGTAAACCCCCTACCAGAATTATTCATATTAACTTCCGATATGTATTGAAAACGGTCATTATTACCGCCGACAGCATCATTTCCAACGATTCCGTAACTTCCTCTTACCTTTAACTTATCAATATAGGGCTTAACCGGTTCCCAAAATGATTCATTAGATACACTCCATGCTGCCCCTACCGACGGAAAAAAACCAAATCGGTTGTCTTTATGGAAGCGTTCTGACCCGTTATATCCAAAATTGAATTCAGCAAAATAACGATTGTCGTATCCGTAAGTAGCTCTTCCTGAAAGCCCTAAGTTTCTAAAAGGCAGTGATTCCTGCAACGTCGACCCTTGATTGCTAAGCCGGTTTCTCAGTATATACACTAACAAACCACTTAGCGTATGCTTCTTGTTAAATGTTCTTTCGTAATTAAGTGCCGCTTCCATATATGTAGTCGTTCCAACTTCTGTCCCTCCCCTGTTATAATCCAGATACTCTCTTCCTTCTTCCTTATTTAAAGTTTCATAAACGTACTCTCCGGTGAAGAAATCTGTTCCCAACATTTTATAATAAAACGGAATGTATTCTCTTCGAACATCAAAAAATGAGTTTCGCGTTGTGTTTATAAGCCCCCTAAAGTTTAACCCTTCAGTAATAAAACCAAGATCTTGTTTCAATTCTAACTGAGCCAGCATTCTTGATCTTGAATATTCACGATATCCTTTTACAAGGTCTGCATACGGATTCAGGTAATCACCTGTACCGTCGTTACCAAACAGTATATGATTTATATACCTTTGATCTGTCCCTTTCGGATAAAAAGGAGCAAAACGTGCAGGAGAAGTTCTCATTATATTCCTATACACCTGTTGCCCTCCGCTTAAAGGTCCTATATAATCATCGAAAGATCCGTTAAGCCTTACGATCATTTCTGTAGTACTGCTCAGATCAATATTAACGTTTGAACGTAACGAATATGTTTTAAGACTGATATTGTTATTAAAATCATTCTCTTTCGGTACTTTCAGTATTCCGCTATCGTGGTTGAATGCTCCAGAAACCATATACCGCGCTATTTTACCACCTCCCGAAATACTCATATTTATTCTCTGATTGATAGTTACGTCGTTAATAAGGTCATCTCTCCAATCTACGGAAGGATATAAATACGGGTCTGTTCCGGCTATTGTTCCTTCAATTTTAGAAAGTGAATATGCCTGATCAGCTAATGGATCTCTCGTAGAAGTTGCTTCTCTATGCAAACGCATATATGTTACGGCATCTGCTAATTCTACTTCACGTATTGGTGCGGAAACCGAAGTTTCATATCTGAAATTAAGTTTTGCCGGTCCCTCTTTCCCTTGTTTGGTTGTTATTAAAATAACTCCATTGGCTCCTCGGGCCCCATAAATTGCCGTAGCCGTTGCATCTTTTAAGATGGAAAAGCTCGCTATATCATCGGGTACCAAACGGGCCAGATCGGTTGTTGTAACCTCCACATTATCTATTAAAATTAAAGGATCAACCTTATAGCCGAATGTAGTTACCCCTCTGATAAAGAATTCTGCATTGTCCAAACCGGGTTCTCCACTGCGTTGGTATGCTATCATTCCGGCTACTCGTCCTGAAAGTGCTGTAGTTAAATTGCTCGAAGGTACTTTAAGTTCTTCCGGATCTATGGTTGTAATAGAAGATACCATACTCTCTTTCTTTTGAGTGCCAAACCCGACAACAACAACTTCATCCAATGCGCCCATGTCTTCTTCCAACTGGACATTCAGGACTCTTCGTTCTCCCACTGTAATTTTTTTGGTCTTCATCCCGATGTATGAAAACTCCAGGACACTATTATTAGTTGTTAACTGTATGCTATAATTACCGTCAAAATCGGTAGAAGTTCCCGTAGAGGTTCCTAAAGCAACTACAGAAACTCCTACTAACGGCACACCGTCAGGCGAAGTGACAACTCCGGTAACTACCTCTTGAGCTAAAACCTTCATACTCCAAAGAGGCACAATGAATACACTCAAAAACAGAACAAATAATAAGCCCCGGCTTTGAGACAAGCTCAAGCTATTCATTAAAATTTTTCTCATAATTGTTAGTTGGTTAATTTTATTGTGTACAATTAATAATGAATCATCCATAAATACAATCGATTGTATTTATGTTTCAAATAAAAGATGCCTGTTTGTATAAAAAACATTATCACTATTAATAATGGGTTTAGATGTGGATTTTGAAAAATTTGTACTCCCTTTTTTCATAATCTATTCAATTTTGGTTAATAAAAAATTAATGATTCATACAATGTTAATAAAACTAACCCAATAATACAAACGATTGTATTGTTAAATTAAAATAATATTAGCTATTAATAATTAAAATTAATGGGAAAACCCCGATAATTCCGGGGTCTTGATTAACTTAAAAAGTTGAAGGAATTACCTCAATATTTACATATGAGGTACAAATTCTAAAAAAGATACAAGTCCCCGGATGAAATTCTTAAGGAATATTTCACAAGAATAAGCATCGGATATTAAAACGAATCAAACTCCAACTTTTCCAAGACACTACCATCCAAACCAAGCATTTTTACGGTTAACTTACTATCGGTAACCTGTCCGAGTATACACGTTGCCGCTTCAGGCTTGGGACCACCGCCTATCAGTTGTCCATATGGATGCATGTTATTGGGCGGAAAGTAGGCATGCCTATGGGTATGTCCTGAAATAACAAGTTGTACTTTTCCTTTAACCAGGAGATCGTTCCACTTATCATACCCGTCTTGGCAGATCCAGCCCTTATGTCCCTCTACACCCCATATGGCAGGCCATTGCTCAGGAACTTCAGCATCCCATACCAATGGGATATGTGTAAACACAATTCTAAAAGGGGCATCGGCAAACCACGATTCACTTATTGTTTTTTCCAGCCATTGTGCTTGTTCTGTCCTGAATTTTTCAAAATCGAGTAATCCTGCATAGGCATCATGATTGTCGGGTTTATCTTCTCCCGTATCCAATACAATACACGAAAGTGGCCCTTGACGAAATCCGTAATAATAACTGCCGCCAGGCCCGGCCAAGTAGCTTTCCAAACACCTGGCATCCCTACCCCTGACATCGTGATTACCCCTTGAAAGCATTAAGGGTACAGCCAATGAAGAAGCCTGACTTCCATGCTTAAAAAACTGGTCTATAATCTGTTCTTCGTTAAATATATTGTTGGTAATGTCTCCATTCCATAAAAGAAAGTCCGGCTGCTGTTCTTTTAACATCGCTACCAAACGTAGCAGGGTTTCTTCGTTCTCATGCGTGTCGTTCCAACAAGCAAAAGTAGCTGTTTCTGCTTCACTGTTAAGGGTTTTAAAATGCAATAGTTCACTTTTAATGCTGTCTACCTGCTTGTGAGCATAATTGTTCTTATAGGTAATCTTACTTAGATGTACCCTGAAAAAATAGGTCACTCCTGGTTCCAGATCTATTAATTTAAATCTTAACACGCGGTCCGATGCAGGCAACATACCATTATGAGCCCCGGTTGAACGAAATCCGAGCTTACTTGTCGTTCCATATTCTACCCAGGCTGTTGAATATCCTTTTGGAACAACCACTATTTCTATTCTATCCGAATCTATATTGGTTAATAAAGGTGGCGATTTAAACCCTACTTCATCTTCACTTTCTTCCGTATTTCCTGTATTGCTCCATAAAGGAACGAACGTAAATGCAGCACCGGCTATTGAAACAGTAGTAACATTCTTTATAAAATTCCTTCTGTCTGTTCCTTTTTTTGAATCTTTCACGTGTTTAAATTTTAAATGATTTCCGATTGTAAATGAATTATAAAACCCGCTTCCAAAACGATTATAAAAAGGGAAAAAACCAGTAACCTTCGTTTTAATTTCATTCTTATTGTTTTAGCTCGTTTTTAAGTGGTATATGTACATTGTATGTTGGCTTCGGGTCATTTCCTTCTGTATCAAACTCTCTTACTGCACAAAAAAGGACTTCAGGGTTTCCTTTTTCATCAAACAAAATTTGCGGGCGTTCCAAGTTCTTTACTTTTGTAGTGTCTCCTCCTTCCCAAACGATTTCCGTTTTTGACACCAGTATATTCTCTGACGGCTTCCAATTCAGTCCATCTTCAGACTGAAACAGCGCCAATGATTTATGCCCAGTATATTTCGCGTACATATCTTTAACCACGGCATAATACTTCCGGTTTTGATACCAGACATAGGGGTCTTCAGCTGTTGCTTCTGTAAGCAGGGTCTCCTCTGCTATGGTAAATGGTCCGGCAGGGCTGTCGGATACAGCCAAACAATGGATAGGATCAAACTTTCCTGATTTTTCAGCCCCGGGTTTACGTGCTTTAAACATCATTAAATACTTACCTTCAGGAGTTTTCACCACACTCGGATTCACCATATATCCATGAGCAGGTTTTCCCTCCTGATAATCTATTAACGGTTCAGGAAGCACCTCCCATGGTCCGGCCGGGTTATCGGCTATGGCCACACCAATTCGCTGTGTAAATATATGGTTCATCCAATCGCTGAGCCCCAAGTCTTCTTTTTTATGAGATATAAAATAAAGGTAATATTTATTATCAAACTTCTTTATATGCGGGTTATGTGCAGCTTCTTCATTCCAATGCCCTTTTCCAAAACCCGTCAGTAAAACTTTTTTGAAAGTATAAGGTCCCGTTGCAGAAGCTGCGGTTGCATACGCTATATCCGAATCTTTCAACCATCCCTGAAATCCGGTTCTATACGGCCAGCGTGCATAGAACATATGGTAGGTGCCATCTTCAGACTTTACTACACTCCCTCCCCATACATTGTACCCGGAGTCTTTATGTACAGCATATTCGGGTATAGGCTGGATCATTGCTCCGAGATTTACATCTACTTCTAAAACTTCTTTTATTTGCTTTTTTTTACTTTCTGTCTTGCACCCCATGCTTAAAGCCATCGCAACGATCCCTGTAAAAAGAATATATGCTTTTATATTTATTTGCTTTCTCATAAATATAGCCTTAGTAAGTATTGACTTTATACTGCTTTTGCAAATTCTCAAGCCTCTCTTTTAAATCTTTGATTAATGATTGGTGTTTCTCATTTCCGTATAAGTTTTTCATTTCATCCGGATCTGTTTGTAAGTCATATAGCTCCCATTCATCCATATCTTCATAAAAATGAATTAATTTATATCTGTCTGTCCGGATTCCGTAATGTTTTTTTACTCCGTGTTCGTTTGGTGATTCGTAGTATTGATAATAAATAGCATCCCTCCAGTTTATTTCTTTTCCGGTTAACAGAGGTTTTACGGACATTCCCTGCATATCATCCGGAATATCTATTCCTGCAAAATCTAAAAAGGTAGGTGCATAGTCTATATTCTGTACCATTTGAGTCACAGTTCCTGAGGTTTTAATTCTTTCGGGAAAACGCATCAATAAAGGAGTTCGCAACGATTGCTCATACATATACCTTTTATCGAACCAACCGTGTTCGCCCATATAAAACCCCTGATCGGAAGTATAGACAACCAATGTATTATCTTTGAGTTCCTGTTTATCTAAATAATCCAACAACCTTCCTACATTATCATCCAGCGAACGGATAACTTTCAGATAATCATTCATATAGCGCTGATATTTCCAAATAGCCAGTTCATCGTCTGTTAAACCTGCTTCTTTAAATTGTTTTAATATGGGTGTATAATAAGCATCCCAAATTTCTTTTTGTTCGGGAGTCATCAAATTATACATATTGAGATACCCTTTCCTGTACTTACTCTGTATGGAATCGTCATTCATTTTAAGATCATAAACAAGATCCATGTCTTTAATAATACTCATCTTATTCAGTTTGGCAGCTTTCCTCCCCTTATAGTCATCAAAGAAGTTTTCCGGAATTTCATATTCATTTTCTGATAAAGAATCAAGCATTGTTATATTAGGCTGCCATATTCTGTGAGCTGCTTTATGGTGTACCAGCAAACAAAAGGGTTGATCTTTTTTTCTGTTATCCAGCCATTTGATAGCCTTATCAGTAATCACATCCGTTACATAACCCTGTGAAGCTTTTTTAACCCCATTTTCAATAAAGGTAGAATTATAGTAATTCCCCTGACCGATAAGAACTTCCCAATTATCGAAACCGGTCGGATTACTTTTTAGATGCCACTTCCCCACAAGAGACGTTTGATATCCTGCACTTTGCAGGTACTTGGCAAAATTTGGCTGGGTGTTGTCAAAAGTTGTAAAATTATCTATCTGCCCGTTCATATGACTGTGTTTTCCCGTTAGCATCACAGCCCGGCTGGGCCCGCAAATAGAATTACTGACAAAACTATTGGTAAAAACAACTCCTTCTTCTGCTATTCTATCGAGGTTCGGAGTATGGATATAACGATCGTCATAGGCACTTAATGTCTGATATGAATGATCGTCACTCATAATAAATACGATATTTGGCTGTTGATCGCCTTCATTTTTTCCGACTTTTTCAGAACAGCTAAGACCGGTTAATAATATGAATATTAAAAGATAAAAGGTATACTTTTTCATTTCCTTATCTAGATTTTAGGTTTTTGATATCTGATACCCGGATCTCCGGAATTGTCATCCGTTTTAATGACTATAACTACGGGTTTCGTCTGTTTTTGAGAGGATCGGTAATGAACTATAAACTTATTCTCTCCACAGGCCTCTATATTTAGTTCCCCGGAAGGGTTTTCAAGCAAATAGGCTTTCCGGATTTTTATTTTATCAGGTGTCTGTATTTTATACATTCCCGATATGGGATGATTAAATATCACCATATATTTTTCATTCGTTTTCCTGTTGACGGTATAATATCCCCAATCCTGCTTTTCCCACGGAAGGTGACCACAGTTATATATCACTGTTGCATTGCTGTTCATCCACTCTCCTATTTCTGCCGCTATCGTTGTTTCCTCTTCTCTTATACTTCCATTTCCATCCGGGCCGAAGTTCAGGACAAAATTCCCTCCCAGGGAGACTGCTTTTACCAGCATCTCTATAAGCTCATTACTTGTTTTTACATGTCCCCGCCAATCGGAATGATATCCCCATTGATTTTCCGGGACTGTCATCACACAATCCCAATCATTTCCGTGTACTTCTTCGATAGTATTTGGCATTTTTCGCTCCCATCCCTGCTCATAATCTCCCATCATATTGCCATTAGCATCAAAATGCCTGTTCCCAAAATCATCCGGACGAAAACGGCTGCCAATAATTAGCCCCGGGATCATTGCCCTCAGTTCTTTATCCAGATCCGACACATAGGCTGCCTGTTCTTTCCATGCACTATCCCAGGTACCGTCGAACCACAAACCTTTGGTTTGGGGATATAATTCGAGCAGTTCCAACAACTGCTTTCTGGTAAATTCTTTAAAACCATCATATGCTACTCTATCTTCTTCCGTTTCAATTTTCGCCCGATAACCCGGGTGATTCCAATCAATTATTGAAAAGTAAAGATACACATCTACTCCTGCTTCATCATAAGCCTCGACCAGCTGTTTTATAATATCTCTTTTATAAGGCGTATTTGCTATGGTATAATCGGTAAATTCACTTGGCCATAAACAGAAGCCGTCGTGATGCTTTGTGGTTATGATAACGTATTTAGCTCCCATGTCTTTTGCCTGTCTTGCCCATGCTTTTGCGTTAAACTGTTTCGGGTTAAATTGCTTATACAGCTCGTCATATGCCTCTTTCGGCATTTCTTTCCACGATCGAATCCATTCGGCAGCTCCGGGATAATATTTTCCTTTCCAGTGCCCTCCCGGTATTGCATAAACACCCCAATGGATAAACTGTCCTAAACCATAGTTACGCCAATGCTCCATATGCCTGTCGGTACGTTTCCCTATCCGTTCGGCTCCATACTTCAATGTCTGGTTGCTATTTTTGGTTTGATTTTGACTATGGCCAACGATGACACATAGGAATAACAAGCTCAGGAATTTTTTAAATCGTATTTTCTTCATGGTTTTCAGTTTTTTATTTTTACGTCGTACAACCCTGTATTACCATCTTCCAGGAGAGGCATCAGGCTATCGACCAATGTTTTTTGTTCTCCGGCTACATTAAACATTTCATAGGGGTCTTTTTTATAATCAAACAACTCTATTGCCGGTTTTTCTTGTCTTTGATACCTGGTTAAACGGTACCATTCAGTCCTGAGAGAAATCCCCTTATTGAAATAACTATAAGCTATGTCCTTTCTGTTGCCATCATGGTTAACACTGAGAAGCTCTTTCAGACTCTTTCCTTTTGTCTTATATGGCATTTCAAGTCCTGTCAAATCCATTATTGTAGGGTAAATATCGACCGTGCTTACCACATTCCTGTTTATGGTTGCATTTTTAGTGGATAGATTTGAAGGAGTCCTGATAATAAGCGGACTATGCAGTGCTTTTTCGAAACAGGTGTGTTTTCCCCACATTCTGTGATCTCCGAGTTGCCAGCCGTGATCTCCCCACAAAATAACAATGGTGTTATCGGCAAGACCTTCTTCTTTTAATGTTTTCAGTACTTTCCCTACCTGAGCATCAACATAGCTTACACTCGCATAATAAGCATGCTTTAATTTACGGGCATACTGTTCTGAAGCGGGCTTAAGCAACGTAGGCTTTTCTTTTCCCAGTTTATACTGATTAAACTCCCCGTTATTATTCAAGCTCGACAGATGTACACCTCTTGGAAGTTCGCTTCCATTCGACAGGGGAATCTTATCTTCATCGTAAAGATCCCAGTATTTTTTCGGGGCATTGAAAGGCAAATGAGGTTTAAAAAAACCAACAGCCAAAAAGAAAGGTTTCTTATTTTGTCTGAGCTCTTTCAGTTTTTGCGAAGCCAGGTTTGCAGATAGCCCATCTACATATCCTTCGTCTGAAACATCTGCCTGTTCATAGGGTTCGACCTCTTTTTTCAGGTCATTACGGTTCGAACCGTCCGCATATCCGAAAAAAGCTTTCTGTCCGTTCCCCCATTTCCCGGGATTGAATATCATCTCGTCCCAGCTATATGGCAGTTCCGGAGAGATACTGTCGGTACCTTTAGCCTGATTATATACCAAACCGTCCGGATGGTGACTTATTTTCCCGATCCCCACTGTATGATATCCATTTCTTTTCAGGTGATGAATAAAGGTTTCAGGAGTCTCTTTCTCAGGTTGATAGGTGTTCTTTTTCACGAACACATGATTACTTATGTCTTCCGGAGAATAAGGCAGTTTTCCTGAAAGAAGGGCATAACGGGAAGCGCCACAAGTCGGTACGGTTGTATAATGGTTTTTAAAAAGGGTTCCTTCTTTTGCCAAAGCATCAATATGGGGGCTCCGGATCAACGGATTCCCGTAACACCCTAATTCCGGCCTCAGGTCATCTACTGCAATGAAAAGAATATTAGGCTTGTTTAACGGCAATTTTTGGCCAGGTTCTAAGTTACAGGCGGACATGAATACTGTTATCAGACCAAAAAATATGCTATGTTGATATTTCCTAAACATATTGTATAAGTTAATTAAAAAAGAGACCAGATAACCCGGTCCCTTTTTCATTTAAAAACTCAAAACAAAACATAACTATCTTAGAAATCATCGGTTCAGGTGGAAAAAGTACTTCCTGCGAAGAAGTCCACCGTTAAAACCAACATACTATTTTAATATACAATTTCATGTCGTAACCTTAAACAATACTACTAAAAAAGAGTCATTCATCCAATCGTTTGCTATTTTTTTATACAAACGCCCTAAAAACTTCTCTTAATGCAGTTCTTTTATCTGATGAACGGTCCTGAAAAAATCAGTACTTTTCTATGTCGTACCGGTCAGGATGCAATTGGTTATATTGTTTATCATGCGAAAGTCCGAGAAAGATCGGTTCTTTCAAGTCTGACATCCAGTCTTCTAACAATCTTTCACACTTCTTTTTCATCCGTACCTGCCTATCTATGATATTCTCATTTTCACTGATATCGCGGTCCAGATTAAATAATTCATCTAATTTACCGGTGGCATTAACAAGTTTAAGATCGTTGGTCCTTATTGCATAACTTCCTTTATCAAATTGTCTCCAATATAAAGCCTGATGGGGAACAGATCGCTTTTTGCCTGTTAGAAAAGGGAGCAGGTTAACTCCATCTAATTTATTTTTTGGTTCAGCGCCTGAAACAGCGGAAACGGTTGCAAAAATATCGAGAGAAATTATCGGGTCATGGTATGTTATTCCTGATGGAATTGTCCCTTTCCATTGCATGGCGAACGGTACCCTGAGACCTCCTTCATACAACCATCCTTTACCTTCTCGTAATGGCCCGTTATCAGATCCGTTATGAACTTCAGGCCCGCCATTATCCGAAAGGAAATACACGATCGTATTTTTATCCAACCCGCTACTTTCTAATGCATTCAACAATAAGCCCACCCCGTCATCGACGGCACTCACCATTGCAGCATAGGTTCTTCTTTTCTTATTCTCAATATGCCTAAATCTGTTTAAGTACTTTTCTGTAGCCTGCAAAGGGGCATGAGGTGCATTATAAGCTAAATATAGAAAAAACGGCGTTTCTCTTTTAGTACTTATAAAACTCACGGCTTCCCTCGACAGGGCATCGGTTAAGTATTCGGTTTCGTTAACCCTGGTATCATTTCTCAACAACTTTGTCTTGTAGGCCGAATATTGACTCGTCAGTTCCGACAGATCATTTAAAATCCAATCTTCAGGAAAATAGTAATGGCCTCCTGTCAAGAACCCAAAAAATTCATCAAACCCACGCTTTAACGGCCTGAGTTCTTTGTGGCCTCCCAAATGCCATTTTCCAATGGCCATGCTTTGATATCCCTCGCGCTTCAGTACTGTAGCCAGGGTTTCTTCTGAAAGCGGCAGTCCTTGTTTGATATCGTTTGGGGCAAAAAGCGGATTTCTGCCGAAACCAAACCTGTCCTGATATCTTCCGGTTATCAAACCGGCCCGGCTTGGCCCGCAAACCGGATTGGTTACATATCCGTTGGTAAATTTGACTCCATTCGCAGCAATCCGGTCTATATTTGGTGTCGGAATGTCTTCACAACCATTAAAGCCCACATCTTTATACCCCATGTCATCTACCAAAACAATGATTACATTCGGCTTCCCTTTATGGTCTTGAGATACCACTCTTTGGATACATACCAAATTTAATATCGTACACAGAGCGACGACCCCTGTTTTTTTAAAATGTACTTTCATTCTTTCCGGTTTTTTTGTTTTTCTCCAAACTGCTCCTGTTGTTTTTCCACTTGTTTCAACTTCAACTGATTCAGTTCTTTCCTCAGTTTTGCAATTTCTTTTTGAAGGTCGGCTTCGGATTCTTTCTTTTTGGATGTATGCTTGTCTTTCAGACCATAATCCGCTAATTCAGTATCAGCATACAACTGTTCGGTCTTCGGCGGGATACTATTAAATGTAAGCTCAGCTTCCATCGGCCTTTGTGTTGCCTGTGGCGTTACGTATGCCTTCACGGTAATCCTGCCCGGATTGGTCGTGGCCCGGATCAAAACGGGAGCAGTTCCCCACGTTACCTTTCGGGGGTTTTCTATTAAAGAAGAGTCTCCTATAATTTCACCTTCACCTTCTATTTCAAACTGAATTGTACTGTTGTTTAAATGTTTGACTGTTCCTTTCCGGTCGGTCACAGCAGCTACAAGGGTCACAAAATCCGAACCATCGGCTACGAGGTCAGTACCTTCATTATCCAGCCACAATCTTATTTTCTCCGGACGGTATGCAGGGAAAACAGTATCGGTAGCAGCCAGCTTACCATTTATATAACCTTCAGCCAGTAAATACACTTCGGCGTGTTTTCTTTTGCGGGTCTGTTGTTTTATTTCCATAAAATGATACACATCCTCAAAAACGACAGGAGGTGACGGCATTCCTCTTTCTTCTTTTTCTTTTTTATACACCATCGTATTACCATCTTTAAATGCCGTTAACCGTACCTCATCACAATTAGAATACACCGTAACATCTCCTTCCGAGAAAGGGGTCATTTCATTGGCTATATATACCATAGGTCCAGACGCTGCAATTTTATTTTTTTCTTCAGGATCCCGCTGGGCCATAAACATATAATAGGCATATTTAGGTTGCCGGTAACTATCCATAAGGCCTCCGTAAAAAGGATCGGGATGGTAACCCCGCTGATGATCGAACGAATGCCACAGGGCTCCTCCCACATGTTGCCTGCCCGTTTTATAGAGAACGTCGTACGAGGTAAAAGGGTAAGAAGGATTTGCATAGTGTTTTGCCTGTACTAACATTGGTTTTTCCCCCCATCCGCGGTATACCCTGCTTGTAGAGTTATGCGAATTCCAGTCATCTACATTATCTCCCCATTCTCTTGTAAAATATGTTTTGGTTTCATCAATATCTTCGGCTCCCCAGCCTTCGTTGCCTGCTTTTGGGTGTGCAAACTGCACGGAATAATAATTACTTCCTTTTGCGTGATTATCACAAGCGGTATATGAATTTTTATACGGAAATTCTTCTTCTACTATTTCTTTGGCCCTTTTCGCAAAATAATCGGGATACCAGGTTTCATTCAAAATGGGTTCCCACAGGAATAATGATGCCCGGTTCCTGTCTCTGCGAACCATATTCCGTATATCGTCGTACACTCTTTTCTCGAAGCCGGGATCTTTATTCCAGAATTGCCATCCGGGGGTATTGACTATTACAAACAATCCGAGTTCATCGCAAGCATCCATAAAAGCAGGATCCTGCGGATAATGGGCATTCCTGATTACTTTTAGTCCGGCATCTCTCAATTTTTTGGCATCCCGCCAGTGGATATTGTTAGAAACGGCATTACCTACAATCGCAAAATCCTGATGTCGGTTAGCACCGATCAGTGGCTTCGGATAAGGTTTTCCATTGAGGTAAAAACCTTCCTTCCCTTTAAATTCTATGCTTCTTATTCCTATCCGCCTGGTATAACCATCTATAATCTTTCCATCTTCGTCGTGTAGTTCTATTTGTAGTTTATACAAATAAGGATTTTCAGGCGACCAAAGCTTTGGGGTATTGAGTGTAAATCGGGAATAAGAAAAAACAGCATTGTTCCGGTTTATCTTCAGTTCTTTTTTAAGTTCTTCAACCGGATTATTTTTATCATCTAAAAACCGGTATATCACATTCCCTTTAAAGGACTTCTTACGGTCATTTTTCAAATGAAGTTTCAGCAATATATCGGCCGCGGTTTCCTTCACATTATCGTATGCTACAACAACCCCGCCTCCGGCAACCTCATTTTCAAAATTAGGGTCTGTGATATAAACATGATTATGGGCTACCAACCAACAATCTCTGTAGATCCCACCAAAATACGCAAAATCCAATACGCTTTGTTCTTTCCCGGGAGGATAAGAAGGATCGTCACTATTATCGGCCCACACGGCTATAACATTGTCTTTATTCCATTCTAAATAATCAGAAATATCAATAACAACGGGGAGATACCCTCCAAAATGCTCTTTAACGGATTTTCCGTTTATCCATATTTCAGATTTCCCCATAATGGCTTCGAAGTGAAGGAATATTTTTTTCCCTTTAAGTTTATCGTCCGGGGTAAAGTGTTTTCTGTACCATACCTCTCCCTGATAATTTATACCTCCGCTTGCTTCTTCAGGCAGGTATTCTATACCATTCGGAAGATTTACAACTGTCCAACCGGAATCGTCAAGGCCTTTTCTATATCCATCCTTTACTCTTCCCTTGTAAAAACGCCATGCCACATTCATTGAAGATACCGTTCTGCCTGAGTTTTCAAGTTCATAAAAACCGGCCGTCGAAAATTCAGGTTGCTGTGCAACCAAAGTAAAAACTGAAATGAAAAGAATGCTGAAAATGCTTAAATCCTTTTTCATAAAAGATGCTCTTAAATACGAATAGTAAAACATCAGAACTTCTGGTCCTGATGTTTCACTTTAATTAAATGTAAGCAAATTACCGATTATTAAACAGAAACCATTAACCGGTAGGTTTTGTAAATTTGTAATGTCGCTACCAATTCGGGTTTTGTTCCAGATTTGGATTCAAAGCAATCTCTTCGGTTGCAAATGGCCATAAATAATCTTTGTTCGGATCAAAAGAACGAGTATCAGCTGACTGAAATAGGATATAATTGTTCTCATCGGTCGGAGGCACTACCTCACTTCCAAACTCAGCGAAATAATAATTACCCAATATTGGTTTAGGCAATTCGATTTCGGCTGTTTTCCACCTGATCAGATCCCAGTACCTGAAGCCTTCCAATGCCAATTCTACTCTACGCTCTCTTCTTATTTCTTCCCGCATGTTCAAACCGTTTGATGAAACGAAAGTATTGGTTAAATCAGGCATGTTTACGCTTGGTCTTTTTCTTAATTGATTAATTGAAATATTCAAGTCAGCTTCCGATATCTGATCATCAAGTTCAAATGAAGCTTCGGCGTAATTTAATAAGACCTCTGCATATCTTATTATTGCATAATCTATAAAAGATCTTTGATTAGTCCAGTCTTCAGTACTGATATACCTACGATTTGCAAATCCTGTAACTTGAAATTGTAATGCTGGAATTGTAAACTCCGGCTGAGTTCCTATATATTCATTTCCTTCTTTCAAGAATGTATAATCCATTCTTGGATCTCTATTTTCAAAGACCTCTATAATGCTTTGTGGTGTATTATACATAGGGGAAACATCAATTGGCAATCCATCAACCATTAAGTATGCATCTGCTAAAGCCTTCGTAGGATTAGCCGCTCCTTGCTCTAAATTTCGCTGTGAATTATGGGATACTATTATATTATCCATACTCTGTCCATAAATCCTGACTAATATATTCTCTTTATTATCAGGTCCGTCACCTTCATATTGAAAGAGATCATAATAAGAGTCTAATAATTCGTGTTCATTCGAATTAATCACTTTCAGAGCTGCTTCCTTTGCCAAGCTTAAATGTTGGTTTGGGTTTCCATAACCATGAAATTTTGATCTGGTACCTTCAAAAAGCGCTACACGTGATTTTAAGGCCCAAGCAGTAGTTTTTGTGATTCGTCCAAAGTCAGAACCATTCATCTGGCTTGGCAACTGTAAATTAACTCCTGAAAAATCAAGATCTTCATAAATGGCATCCAAGACTTCTTCTCGGGAAGCCTGTGGCGCTTGCAACTCTTCCGCATTTTCATTAAGAGTCTTTAAAATAAGCGGCACCCCTCCATATCGTTGCATTAATCCAAAATAAGCCCAGGCCCTAAAAAATTTAGCTTCGGCTACATAAATATTTACAACTTCTTGAGATATTCCTTTTTCAACTACTAGACCTGATTTTTCAATAATATTATTAGCCGCTCTGATCAACCTATAGCTACTACTATAAAACCCATCAGAACCCGGAACCAGTCTGCTCCCATCACTTATTCCATTAGTTCCTCTTCCCGTGGCATCATCAGACCATACATCCGATGTAACAGGAAGTCCGGGTAAAAAAGTATACATGTAGTTAGCTGCCGCTTTAAGATCAGACTCTGTATTCCAAAAAGAAGGATCTGAAATACTTGTTTCAGGTATCCGATCCACCTCACAGGATAAAAACCCTATAGCTATCAGGGTTAAAAATATTTTATATTTATATTTATTCATGATGATATTTTTAAAATTTAAAATGACAAATTAACGCCGAAAGCTGCAAAGGCAAATACCGGATAATCGGCTCTTACATTATTTCTTTGTTCCGGATCAAAAACTCCCTCAAAAACTCCCAGTTTAGTGAAAGTTAGTATGTTTTCTGCAGATGCATACACCCTGAATCTACTTATCCCGACCGTCTCTAGGGTCTTTTTCGACAATGAATACCCTAATTGTATATTTTTAATTCTTACATAACTACCATCTAGCACCCATCTATCGGAGGGAACATAATTATGAGTTCCTCCTAGATAAGGGCGAGGGAATGCTGCATCTGAATTATCGGGAGTCCAGTAGTCAGCATGATGTTTTTGAGCAGTGAACCATGATTGAGCATAAGGCATAATCATATCCCTTAATGGCATGAAGCTTCTCTTTCCTACTCCTTGAATAAATAAACTGAAATCTAAATTTTTATAATCCGCGGCAAGATTAACTCCATAAAAATATCTTGGTTGAGTTGAGCCCAGCATCACAAGATCACCTGGATCATCCGTGGTACCTCCACCTTGATTTATTACACCATCTCCATTTTGGTCTACGTATTCTATATCACCTATGCCTGTCCTGTTATTATGAAAAGGAGCATTATCTAATTGTGCCTGTGTTTCAATATAACCATCTACAGTTTCATATCCCCAAATAGTATTTACCGAATATCCTTGAATTAAACTATTATTTCCAGCCCTAACAATACTTCTCCCTTCTCCATAGTCAACAAGTTCATTTTGGCTATCAGAAAGATTAAAACCTATATTAAAATTAAAGTGATCTCCGATTTGATCTTTATAATTCATGGTTAACTCCCACCCCTTGGTTTCTAACTTACCTTGATTCACCCGTGGAGCATTTACCCCAAATGTCCCTGGTAGATCAAGGGGAATCAGCATATTTTCATTTTTCTTAGTATAATAGTCAAAGGTTATATTAAATCTATTCTTTAAAAATCCCAGATCAATACCAAAATTTGTAGTTTCTACAGTTTCCCATGCTAAAGTTGAGGAAGGCACTCCATTCTGATAAAAATAGGTCGCTCGTCCTTCATCGGCCCCAAGAACCAATCCCGAACCTGTTTGAAGAATTGGCAAATAATCGTAATAACCAATAATATCAGCATTTGCATTCCCCAACTGTCCCCACGAAACCCTTGGTTTAAATTCATTAAAATATGGAAGAACACTTGAGAACCAATTTTCCTTGTGCATATTCCATCCAAAAGAAGCAGACGGGAACCATTTAACTCTAGAGTCCGGAGCCAATCTGGAAGTCTCATCCATTCTAATTGTTCCTTCTAACAAATATTTACCATCAAAATTATAGTTCAGTCTCCCAAAAACAGACTGAGTAGCATACGTTATAACATTTTGAGTATTATTATAACTTGTTCGCTCTCCTATGTTTAATGTCGGAAGATCATTAATTACTAGGTTATTAGCAAAAGCATTAATACCATCCTTTCTGTAATCTTCCCACTGATAACCTAGAAGTGCATGAAAATTATGTTTATTAATATTTAAATCATAATCCGTTAAAAACTGAAAATTCTCATGCTCTATAATCTCTCTGTATAAAGTTAGACTGTTAGGATTATTCAAATAGGAAATTGGTTCAAATCTACCCCAGAGGGCTACAGTCCTTTTAAAATTTTCATAATCGTATGTTCTAAATTTTCTACCATATATAGAACGGATCTGTAATCCTTTCACAAAATCTTTTGCCGTTAAAGTTACTATCCCATCCAGTTCATTTACTTCCTTATCAGTATAGCCTCCTTCTTTTAATGTACCATAAGCTCTGGATGCTCCTCCTGCAATTCTTCCTTCAGGAGTAAAAATAGGATATCTCCCTCTGTCTTGATTTATATACTGAAAAAAGCTATAGTCATTTGTCCCCTGGGAAGGTTGGTCTCGGTTGTGAACTGCATATGAGACTTTAGTGTCTAGATTTAAATGTTTAGTTAATTCTGCATTTAAATTAATTCTTGTATTATACCTTCTAAATTTATCGGGACCAACTTTAAACACCCCATCCTGTTCAATATATCCCATTGAAGCCAGATATTTAATTTTTTCCGACCCGCCACTAGCTCTTAAGTTATGTGTCTGCATAAAAGAAACATCTCTCAAAAGCACATCTCTTGTATCTGTAGTATTATAATAGATATAACGATTTGGGTCATTAGGGTTTACTACATATTGAACACCTGCTTTAATACGCTCGATATCCAATTCGCTGTATTCAGGACCTACCCCTGCATTTGCCCTCGCTAAATTGGAGTATTCAGCTTCTTCCAACAAACTTAACCTCTCAGGCAAATTTATAGCCCAAGAACCTGACACCTGACTTGAAAAATCAATCTTTGTTTTACCTGCTTTACCGCCTTTTGTTTTTATCAATATAACTCCTCCGGCAGCTTGTACTCCATAAATGGCTGCAGCTGCTGCATCTTTTAACACTGAAACTGACTCTATATCATTCGGATTTAACGTTTGACTTAATGTTAATGTGGAAGATGGAACTCCATCAATAATAATTAAGGGATCAACATTTCCATTTGCAGAACTAAGCCCCCTTATTTGAATATTCAGAGATTCTTCTCCTGGTTGACCAGAAGCTCTTGTTATACTTAAACCAGAAGTTGTACCTTGCAATGCTGAAGTAAAATTTGTTACAGGCCTGTCTTCTAAAGCCTCAGAAGATACTATTGAAACCGCTCCAGTTAAATTAGCCTTCTTTTGAGTTCCGTACCCGACAACTACAACTTCGTCTAATTGTGATACGTCCTCTTTAAGAACGACATTAATGGTACTTTTTCCTGATACTGTTACAGTTTGCTTAACAAAGCCTACATAGCTGAATTCTAATATCGGATTGCCACCACTCACCTGGATTTCGTATATCCCGTCAAAATCTGTTGCAACTCCGCTGCTTGTTCCCTGCAGCAATACATTCACTCCGGGAATGGGGGCGCCTGTTTCATCAGTCACCTTTCCTTTTACAATCGATTGTATTTTGTCTTCAAAAAGCGAATTAGCAAAAACGCTTGTTGTCAGAAGACAAAACAGAAGTAAAAAGCAACCAATTCTAGTTGTCTTTTCATTTGCATAATGCCTGTAATTCATAATTTATTAAGTTATTTAGTTAAAATTGGTTAATTCATTAGGACAATATTAAAAAAGATTTTACAAAAATACAATCGTTTGTATGTATATTTTCATAATTAATTCTATACATGAGTGGGAATTATTAGCATTATACCATCATTTTTGGCTTATCGGTAAGAAAATGTAAAAAGAATTCAAATCAGAAATTCAGAATGACGACAAGAATCCATACCGCCATTATATTTTCCCATTTTTGGATGTTTACCTGTTGGTTGAGTCTCTTTTAATCAATGTCGGGTTTAAAATAAGCGTCCTGTCCAGAACTTTCTCTTTAGAATTTATATTCTCGATCAAAAGGTTGCAGGCAGTTCTCCCTATCTCAAATCCAGACTGGTCTATGGTTGTTAGCGAAGGTTCTATAGCTTCGGATATTGGTTCATTACTAAAGCCTACAATAGCAATATCATCCGGGATCCGTTTCCCTTTCTTTTTCAAATATTTCATAGCTCCTATGGCCGCCACATCATTGGCAGAAAAAACACCGTCTATATCGCTATGCTTATGTAGCAAATCCTGTATCATCTCCTTCCCGTCGACCTCCATCAGGGTAGACGAAACCACCAGGTCATCATTGAATCCGATCCCATGATCCTCAAGAGCCTCTTTATATCCTCTAAGCCTGTTCTTATATATCTCCAAAGACTGCGGACCGGAGAAATGTACTATTTTCCTACATCCTTTTTCGATCAAATGAGATACTGCTTCATAGGAAGCCCGGGTATCATCAATAAGCACTTTACTACTTTGTTCCATAGCTGAACAATGGCGATCAAAAAATACCAACGGGACATTGTTATCTTTTAAAAATTTCAGGTGATCACACGCTACTGTTTCCATAGATACGGAGATCAAAACCCCGTCTACCCTGTTCGACCACAAATTATTAAGGATGCTTTTTTCCCGATCTAATTTTTCCATCGACTGGCAGATAATCACATTGTATCCAGCTACAAAGGCTGCTTCTTCTATCCCTGCTATCGTTGAAGAAAAGAAATGACGTGAAATCCTGGGTACTATAACACCAATAGTATTTGATTTGTTTCTCCTAAGATTAGATGCGATCAGGTTTCTTCGATATCCTAATTCCTTTGCCTTGGCCAGCACTTTTTCTTTGGTTTTTTGAGTTACCCGATCACTATTATTCAAAGCTCTGGAAACCGTACTACTATCAATCCCCAGGGCTTTTGCTATTTCGTGTATCGTTGCATTTCCTTTTTTCATTTATATCTAAATCGTAAATTCAACTGTGTGTCAAAGTAATAAAAAAAGTCTGTAATTAGACCTAAAAAATAATTACAAGGTCAATTACAGACTTTAAATAATATATACTTGTTGTAATTATTTTATTTTCTCTTGTCTGATCAGGGCTTCTAGAAAATAATAATCTGCATAATTTAAAGGTACATCTACCTCTACATCGTGTGGTTTACTTCCAACGGAATGTTTTAAAATAAATCCTGCATTGGTTCCGGTTTCTGCCAGATATTTTGGCGAACTCAAACTTTCTACAATAGCATTGGCAAAACTAACATAATCTTCTTTTTTGGCATCATCAACATACTGACTTAATTCATACAATGCTGAAGCGGCTATAGCAGCAGCAGAAGCATCTCTGGGTGTATCGTCTGCAGCAGGAGCATTATAATCCCAGTAAGGAACCTTATCGGCAGGTAAATTAGGGTGGTTTTTAATGAACTCAGCTATTTTTACTGCCTGATCCAAATATTTATCATCCTTGGTTTCTCTATAGCACAATGTATAGCCATACAATCCCCAGGCTTGTCCCCTCGACCAGGCCGAATCATCACTTAATCCCTGATGGGTATTCTTTTGAATAACTTCTCCTGTTTCCTTATTGTAGTCGACAACATGATACGAACTATTATCTTCCCTGAAATGATTTTTTATAGTCGTATCGGCATGTGATGTTGCTATTTTATAATAAACAGAATCTCCTGTAATACGGGTGGCATGAAAAAGCAATTCCAGATTCATCATATTATCTATAATTACCGGACACTCCCATTTTTTATTCCACTCCCATGATTGAATAACACCGGCATTAGGCTTAAACCTTGTTGAAAGTGATTTAGCAGTCCGGACTATTACTGAATCATATTCAAACGAATTCATATATTTCAATCCGCTCCCATAACTGCATTCGATCATGAATCCTACATCGTGGTTATCTTCCCAGTACTGGATCGTATCTAATTTTTCTGTATACAGAACGGCTCTTTCCTTCCATTTTTCATCTTTAGTCAAGGCATAGAGATTCCATAATGTCCCGGGATAAAACCCACTGGTCCAGTCATAAGCTCCAACGTATCTTAACGTATCGTTTTTAGTGGTCCGGGGCATAAACCGTTTATTATTTACATGAGCTACAACATTATTATATGCGTTATCATATTGCATTGCTGCCAACTCCACCGTCGAGTACCTGGTTTCTTCTTTTTCTGCTTTATCCTTACAAGCCGTTATCAAAACAGCACACAAGAGATACAATGGTAATTTAGTTTTCATTTTCATTTTTTAAAGTCCGTTATTTAATATAAAAAATTGAATTTTAAATGTGGGCACCGGAAAGTGTGTGAACATTCAAAAAGGGTTACATTAAGCAACCCTTTTAATCAACCAAACTAGCTTAAAGCCAATCTTATGTCTAACTAACCTGATACAAATATAAAAAAAATCAAATATAATACAATCGATTGTACAAAATTTTATAATTTTACATCTCAATACTACAATAACGCATAAAATTGATATAATGAGTACACATTACCAAACACGATATGCCTCCTCCCCAAAAGAGGTAAAAAAATTAGACACGCAAGAACTCAGAAATGAGTTCCTCATTCAGGGTTTAATGAAAAAAGGAGAAATAAACCTCACCTATACTCATTTTGACAGATATATTGCAGGCGGCGCGGTACCGGGTAGTGAATCGTTAAAACTAGAAGCCATCGAACCTTTGAAAGCCGATTACTTTCTTGAAAGAAGAGAATTAGGGATCATTAATGTGGGATCAGAGGGTACGATAATAGTTGACGGTGAAAGCTTTACTTTAGGTTATAAAGAGGCCCTGTATGTCGGCAGAGGGAAAAAAGAGATTATTTTTAAGAGTGAGGACACTCAAAATCCGGCCAAATTCTATCTTAACTCTGCTCCTGCCCATAAAGGATACCCTACTAAAAAAATCACCAGGGAAAACGC
The DNA here is from genome assembly GCF_022760175.1 of Zhouia spongiae. Classification (GTDB taxonomy): domain Bacteria; phylum Bacteroidota; class Bacteroidia; order Flavobacteriales; family Flavobacteriaceae; genus Zhouia; species Zhouia spongiae. Next base: position 2,347,737 of record NZ_CP094326.1, on the reverse strand, counting down.
AGAAATAGTAGAGTTGGGAGCTTTAGAAACTTCTAACGCCAGAACTATAAACAAACTGATCGTTCAGAGTGTGGTTCAAACGTGCCAGCTTCAGATGGGAATGACAGAACTAAAAACCGGCAGCGTATGGAACACAATGCCTGCACATGTTCACGACAGAAGAATGGAAGTTTATTTTTACTTTGAAGTACCGGAAGATCAGGCCGTATGTCATTTTATGGGACAACCTGATGAAACCAGGCATGTCTGGATGAAAAATAACGAAGCTGTTATTTCGCCTCCGTGGTCTATCCATGCAGGATCGGGAACAAGTAGTTATACGTTCATCTGGGGAATGGCAGGTGAAAATTTAGATTACGGAGACATGGACATGGCTGCTATTAAAGATTTAAAATAAGAGCCTCATGGATTTATTCGATTTAAAAGGAAAAACGGCATTAATTACCGGAGGAACCCATGGCCTGGGAATGGCGATAGCTACTGGAATTGGCAGTGCCGGTGCTACTTTAATTATAAACGGGAATTCATCACAGCAAAAAATTGATGAGGCGGTAGCCTATTATAAAGAGCATGGTATTGAAGCTTATGGATATAAGTTTGACGTCTCTGACGAAACTGAAGTCATAAAGGCTCTAAACCAGATAGAGAAAGAAGTAGCTCCGATAGACATCCTGGTCAATAATGCCGGGATTATCAAAAGAACTCCCATGATCGAAATGGAAGTAGAAGATTTTGAACAGGTATTAAAAATAGACCTGGTAGCGCCCTTCATTATGGCAAAACATGTTGTAAAGGGCATGATAAAACGCGGTGAAGGTAAGATTATCAACATGTGCTCCATGATGAGCGAATTGGGCCGAAATACCGTTGGTGCCTATGCTGCTGCCAAAGGCGGACTCAAAATGCTTACCAGGAATATGGCCACTGAATGGGCTAAACATAACATACAGGTAAATGGTATCGGACCGGGATACTTTGCCACCAGTCAGACCGCACCCATCAGAGTTGACGGGCATCCTTTTAACGACTTTATAGTTGGCAGAACTCCGGCCGGGCGTTGGGGTGATCCGGATGATCTACAGGGTACGGCCATCTTTTTGAGCTCTAAAGCCAGTAACTTTGTTAATGGTCAGATTGTATATGTTGACGGTGGTATCCTCGCTACTATCGGGAAACCTTCAAACGAAGATTAACATGAAAAAAAGGAACCTCTTTACGATTCTTACAGTCGGCATATTATTCGTTACCGGCTGCACAAAACAAACCGTTGTTATCGTTAAAAACACCCTGGATGTTAAACGCCAATACGAAACAGTAGCACTAGGGAAAGATCAGTTAATACCATTTTCAGACCATTTAATTGACGGGTATACTTTAAAAGATAAAGAAAGTGGTGAAATAATGACCGTTCAGTATGTCGATATTGATGGCGACGGTACAAGTGATGAAATATTATTTCAACCTGAAATTCCTGCCAACACCAGCAAATCGTATGTTTTGATTAAATCCGATATACCGGTTACCACAGACAGCATCCCTGGCTGTTATTCACGTTTTGTACCTGAAAGGACTGACGATTATGCATGGGAAAACAATCGGGTGGCTTTCAGAACCTATGGTCCGACTGCGCAAAAAATGATCGAAGAAAACATTCCCGGGGGTACACTCTCCAGTGGAATTGACGCATGGTTAAAAAGAGTAGACTACCCGATCATCAACAAATGGTATCACAAAGAGCTTAAAACGGACGGATCATACCATCAGGATACCGGCGAAGGCCTTGACAATTTTCATGTAGGTGCCAGCAGAGGGGTTGGAGGCATTGCTGTAAAAAAAGACAGTTCTTATTATATCTCAAAAAATTTTACGGAATGGGAAACTATTACCTCCGGCCCTATCAGGACTTCTTTTGTGTTAAAATATAAAAACTGGGATGTTAACGGAAATCTGATAACGGAGGAAAAACACATCTCATTGGATTATGGGAGTAATTTATCCAGGTTTAATATTAAGGTTAAAGGAACTGACACCTTATCGGTTGGGCTCACATTGCACGAAAAAGACGGATCCGTAAGCGCTGATTTGGAGGAAGGCTGGCTTAGCTATTGGGAAGATCATGGAGATTCAGAGCTGGGAACCGGTATTGTTGTCCCCAATAGACAGCTTGTCGGATACGAAGAGTTTCTTACAGAAGAAAAAGACTCCAGTAATTTATATGGTCATCTGAAAGTGATCAATGGAGAAGTAACCTATTTTGCCGGGTTCGGATGGAAAAAAAGCGATCAGTTCAAAAATGAAGAAGCATGGTTAGATTACCTTGAAGACTTTGCTAAAAAGATAAATCATCCACTTACAATTGAGATCAGATAATTTTATAGTCACAAAAAAACCGGAGCTTCCTGCTCCGGTTTTTTTAATGTTCTTATTTAACTATTTCCATTCAAAGTCCCCGTTTTTAACAGACCAGTCATTTCCGAAAAAACCGGTACATTTAATCCCTTTAGTACCAGATTCTAAAACGGTATCATCAAAAATGACTACATCCGGGAAGGTAGTTCCGTTTACCAGGTAGTGGTTCTCGTATATGGCCTTCATACCTTTTTGTCCGGTAGCTGCTACAACTCCCACACTGGCAAAATCACTATCCCTTCTTGAAGTCACATAATAACTCCCCCACTGATTTCCTGGTAATTCTTTCTCATCAATAACAATTTTCCCATTGTACACCTGGATCGGACTATCTTTTAAAAGTTTTTTCCAGGCACTGTTATTATCATGATTTCCATATAAAACTACATTGCGATCGGCATATTTTTTCAAATTAAAATCGGTGTCCGGTATCAACTCGACCTTTCCGTTTGCTTTATACCAAAAAGTCTCCGCATCAAATCGTGCCTTGTTAAAATACCACTCATTCGCTATTGATGTTCCTCCGGTAGCATACACAAAGACAACATGATTTCTAAATGCATCTTTAAACCCTCCGTTTCTGTGCGGTCCTTTTTCTGAACGTGCAGGTTTATTTGTTACCCTCCAGGTACTTTTGTCTTTTCTAAAATAGACTTCTTCGTTATCGGTCAATTCAAATCCCTGCCCGTCAATGTTGAGCTTATCAACTGTTGAATTCAGTTTTTTCAGGTTGAAGCTTATCAAAGCTATATTGGCTGTCGTAACTGTCAGGCTATCATTTCTCTCCAACTCAAATGTACTGACCTCAAACGGCTTTAGCTGTTGATGAATAGTAACATAATGGGAAGAAGCTGATACTCCGGGAGATCCTGTACTGAATTCTATTCGCTTTACCTCATCATCATTTTTTATTGTCCTGCGTTTAAAGAAATTAAAAATAGGATCCCAATCAACGCTATGGTTTCCATACCAGTGGGTTCCGTCAGGGTATTCATAATACGTAAAATCATTATGAAATTCACCAAGTCGCTTTCTCATGTCCCTGGCAATAAAAGTCGGTACCACATTATCAATTTCACCATGTAAAATGTACACCCCATGATGTAAATAGTTACGAATTAACTTAAGGGTTCTGCTCGGTGTTCCTGCTCTGTCCAGCATCAACTCCACATCGGTCGGGGTCGGCTCAAAGAACAACCGCTTAAAACGTTCATCATTTTCGTCCAAACGTGATTTCATACGTTCCTTAAAACTGTCTCGGTACGCCAGCAGGTCCGGATATCCGGCACAAGGGGCGATAGCCGCAAAATGATCCGGATATGTGGCTCCTAGGTACCAGGTTCCGTGCCCTCCCATTGAGTGCCCCGTCAGGTATATTCGTTGCGAATCGGGGTTGTATATCTGCTTTGCATCGTTTAACACCTCCAGTGCATCCAGTCTTCCCCAATCTTCCCACGCAAAGCCAAATGGACGTCTGTTTGTAGGCGCTATTAAGTTCCCCCAGTCTTTTTGCTGATATGCATTGGCCTGATTTACGGCTTCCACCGATGCACCATGAACCGACAGGAACAATGCCTGTTCACTGTCTTTACTTGTCGATGGAGCAACACTATAATACTGAACACTCCCGTCAACGTTACTTACAAACGTCTTTTTATGGTGCTTGTATTTAGATTTAATGTTAAGTGTTATCAGTTGTGTTGCTATCAGGTTTCCTTTTTCGTCATTAAGCTCTAATTTCACATCTTCCTTATCTGTCTGAGCAGACGGGGAGACTCCCGGTATCTTTACCGGAATTTTATAAACACTCAAAGGAGGTAAGTTTAAAACGTCTACGGACTCAGATCCGCCTCGAACGGTAGCATGTACCTGAAGGCCTTTAACCCATTTTTCGGAAGCATTTATGATCCGGATAGCTCCATCGTAGGTCTTGCCTTCTTCTTCCTTTAAAAAATCAGGCATGGTCATATCCCTTGTCGTAAACTGCAACATGCTATGAGGTTTCAGAATACGCGCCCTCACCCGGGGAAACCTCCCTACTTTTAAAACAAATACATTATTTCCTTTTTTTAGCTTTACAGGGATCAGGTTGTATCCAAAATCATAATGATCTCCTTCATGGGGCATACCGTTAATCGTTACCAGCGAATGTCCTGAAGCTTCAAAAAGTACGATTTGTTCTCTGTCAGATCTATATTGAAGATATACATAGGAAGATCTTAAATTCCTGTCAGAAAAAGTGCTGGCACTGTCTACTTCTATTTTTTGCCATACCATTTCATTACCCAGATAATCTACATCAAAAACATCGCCGGCCTTAACCAGAACATCCGCATTCATCAAAAAGCGGTTAAACACCCGATCTTCAGGAAATGAAGATGAATTAAAACCAATACCAGGTACCTGCAGGGCCAGTCCTTTTTTAAACACATGGAGCAGCTCGCCTTCACTAATTTCGTTTACTTTTTCTTTACCAAAGTACGCTACAATATTTCCGGTACGTTGCGCATAAATCATTGTTACTGAACAGATCAATGCTAATCCGGTAACGATCAAATTAATTTTTTTCTTCATCATATAGCAATTCTATTTATTTAATAAGGTGATTAGGGAAATCTGTTACGCTTTCACAGCAAACCTGTTCCATCACCTGTTGTAATTCTGTTTTTAAAAGGGAAATAGTGTGATCCCCTCCTCTTTGACCCAGGGCCGAGACTCCATACATAAATGACCGCCCAAGGAAAGTAAACTCAGCTCCGCTGGCTAAAGTTCGTGCAATGTCGGGACCTGAACGTAATCCGCTATCCATCATCACCTTAATCTGGTCTTTATACCTGGCAGCAATACGCGTTAACGGCTTTATGGTAGATTCGCCCGCATCTAATTGTCTTCCCCCGTGATTTGACACTATAATTCCGTCTAATCCCAGCTTTATAGCCTTTTCGGCATCTTCCTCATTAGCGATACCTTTTATAACCAGTTTTCCTTTCCACATATCGCGGATCGGTTTTATTTTTTCCTCATTCAGCCTTCCTGAAAAGGTTTGATCCATAAACTTTCCCAACTGCTTTAAGTCTAATCCTTTTGGCATATAGGGTCTTAACGTTTCAAAGTTAGGTTGTCCGTGTTTGAGGGTTTCGTATGCCCAATGGGGGCGCTTTAGTATTTGAAGAATATTTTTAACGGACATTTTCGGGGGCATTGCCAAACCATTCCTTATATCCCTGGGCCTGAAACCAAAGGTAGGCACATCGCAGAGGATCACCAAGACCGGGTATTCTGCTGCTTCCAGCCGCTTGAAAATATCGTCTCTCAATCTGTTTTCAGCCGGATGGTATAATTGAAACCAGGCATTTCCTTCGGTGATTTCTCCTATTCGTTCAATGCTACTCGTTGTTACGGTACTTAAGATGAAAGGAATATTATGTTCGAAAGCAGATTTTGCCAGAATCTCGGGTGCATTCGGCCACATCAATCCTTGTAAGCCCACAGGTGCTATTCCGAACGGGGCATCATAAACATGGCCGAACAACTCGGTTTTCATATTTGAATTCGTATGCTTGTTCAAATAATAGGGCGATAGTTCAACATCTCTTATCTCTGATGTGTTTTTATGCAGATTTACATCTTCATTACATCCGCCGTCTAAGTATTCAAAAGCAAATTTTGGAATCTTTTGTTTTGCCCGATTTCTTAAATCGTCTATAGACGGATACCTGGTATCTATTTTAATCTCTTTATTAATTCCCATAATATCAGTAAATAAAAACAGGTTGGTACAAAGACTTGTAAACGGTCTTTATACCAACCTTCAAATAATTTAATAGCTGTTATTCTTCTGTAGAGGCAGTCTCATCTTTATTTTCATTATCTTCAAAAACATGCTTTGCATAATTTAACCCAAGTGCATCGTACCGGCTTTTCATGTTTACTAATCTTGAATGAAAATCTTTCCAATCTTTATTTTCATTACTACTCCAAACGACCTCAGCCAACGCGGTCATCCGTGGTAATATCATATACTCAACGTAATCGGTAGTTCCGATATACTCAGTCCACACATTTGCCTGTGCTCCCAAAATATACTTTGATTCTTCGGCTGTCAGTTCTTTCGGGTGAGGGTTATAATTGTATACATCCTGTACGGTTGTCAATCCTCCTATTGCCAAAGGCTCATTCTCTTTGTCTTTTGATTGATAATGATCGAAATAACAAGAATGATTTGGTGTCATAATAACATCGTGGTGTTGCTTGGCCGATTCTATTCCTCCTTTTTCTCCTCTCCACGACATTACCGTTGCATTCGGAGCCAATCCGCCTTCCAAAATCTCATCCCATCCGATAATACTCTTTCCTTTTGAATTTAGGTATTTCTCAATGCGTTGAATAAAATACGATTGTAGTTCATGTTCGTTTTCAAGGCCTTCTTCTTTAATCCTTTTCTGGCAGTTCGGACAACGTTCCCAATTGGCTTTCGGGCATTCATCGCCACCAATATGCACATATTTGGCAGGAAATAAAGGAATTACCTCATCCAGTACGTCCTGGAGAAATTCAAAAGTTCTTTCTTTTCCGGCACAATACACATCGTTATACACTCCCCAGGATTCCTGAACGACTTTGGGAGTGCCGTTCGCCTGCAATTCTTTACTTTTTTCAGACATCATACCATTGGGTACCTCTGTCGGTTCTTCCGGAAAACAACTCAATTCCGGATAAGCAGCAATGGCAGCTGAACTATGGCCCGGCAACTCAATTTCCGGGATTACGGTTATATGCCTGTCTGCTGCATATTTTACGATCTCCTTTACTTCTTCCTGAGTATAAAAACCTCCGTATTTTTTATTGTCATTTTCAGTTCCCGGGTAATGGCCTACTATGGTTCCATTCCTATAGCCACCCACCTCTGTTAATTTCGGGTATTTTTTAATTTCTATCCTCCATCCCTGGTCTTCGGTTAGGTGCCAGTGAAACGTATTCATTTTATGCATTGCAAGGATATCGATATACTTCTTTATAAAGTCTGTCGGGAAAAAATGACGGGCAACATCCAAGTGCATTCCCCTGTACCCATATACCGGATTATCCACGATCTCCACGGCCGGAATAGTCAATCCGGCAACCGCTTGCTTTTCAGCATTCGCAGGTAATAGCTGTCTTAGTGTCTGGATTCCGTAAAAAATACCTTTCGGAGATTTTGCACTAACGCTAACTTCCTTATAAGTTACATTTATCTTGTATCCTTCTTCGTTTTCAATACTATCATCCAGATTAAGATATACAATACTTCCCCCTGTTTTTTCCGGAACAAAAGAAACCTGGTTTCCACCGGCCTGGGTAAGCAATTGTGCCAGATATTCTCCTTCGTTTCTTAATGTTTCATCTCCCGTTACAATAGTTCCGGAATCAACTAAAAATTTACCATCCTTAGAACTTACCGTTACCGGTTTTGGTATGATCTGATAATCAGATGCCGTATTTTTGGCTTCTTTGTACTTATTGGTACAAGAAGCCACTATCATGGTTATTAATAAAACTGCTAACTTCTTCATAATTTACTTTACTTTGAATTGTATTATTGACTGGTTAATTTAAAGATCTTATCCATCAAAACCCACTTCTCTCCGGGCTTTGCTACAGGTATTGCTTTTTGGTATTTCCACATAAGGTTTTCCCATTCCTGTACTCTTTTGTTGCTTGAATCCTTCGCAGCCTTTTGTTCAAATGAAAATGTCTTATCAACATCCATGATCATAAAAAGCCGATTACCGGTATTGTATATTTCCATTTCGGCAATACCCGAAGTTTTAATACTTGCTATGATTTCAGGCCATACATTTTCATGATATTTCCTATAAGCCGCAATGAGCTCCGGATCGTCTATAAGATCAAGTGCGAGACAGTATCGTTTCAGTTTCATACTTTTAGTCATTATATTTTAAATGTACCAATCGTCCATAATAAGCTATAAACACAAAACAGATGGCAGGTAAGATAAATGAGAAATTCACTTCGGACACTCCGGCTATGGTAGTATCTGCCACTCCTGTTCCTCCTGCATCTATAATAATACCTTGTAATTTCGGCATTAAAGCTCCTCCCACAATGGCCATAACCAATCCGGCAGAACCTACTTTGGATTGTTCTTCAGTAAGATCGCCCAGAGCAATACCATAAATGGTCGGGAACATTAGTGACATAAAGAATGAAACCCCAACCAAGCAGTACAGACCTATCACCCCGTGAATCCAAATAGTACCAAATACGCAGGCCAAAGCAAACAAGGCGAAGTACATTAAAAGCTGTCCTGAACTTATAAATCTGAGTAAATACGTACCGACAGCACGTCCGACGGTAAATATAATAAAGGCTCCCATCTGGTAATAACCTGCTGTAACACTATCCATTCCAATGGCCTCTGCATACTGATAAATATAGGTCCAGCACATAATTTGCGCCCCGACATACAATATCTGGGACAACACTCCCAATACATATTTTTTATTTCCAAAAAGGGCAGCAAACGTATTCCATATACTTGGCATTCCGTTTTCATCTTTCGCCTGAGGCATCTTACTCACCAGGAATAAAACAAAGACTCCTATGATAACCAATCCCAGAATAACATAGGCATCGCGGATCACTAATAGATCTGTAGTTCTTTTTAAAGCTTTTGAAGCTTCGTCCAGGGCACTGAAGCCTTCGTCATCCGATTGTAGTTTCTTTAATACAAATTGCTGAGCCACAAACAACCCTGCAATCAAGCCAACGGGATTGAATGCCTGTGCCAGGTTTAAGCGCTGTGTAGCAGTTTCTTTTGCCCCCATAGCCAGTGCATACGGATTGGCTGCCGTTTCCAAAAAAGCCAGTCCGAAGGTCAGTATATACAATCCCACACAGAAAAACACAAAACTTTCGGTTTGTGCCGCAGGATAGAACAGAAGAGCTCCTGTAGCGTAGAGAGCCAACCCTATTAAAACCCCAACCTTATATGAATATTTACGCATAAACATAGCCGCAGGCAATGCCATACAAAAATATCCTCCATAAAATGCCATTTGAACCCATGCAGCTTGTGAATTAGACAGTTCCAATATTTTTTTGAAAGCCTGTACCATAGGATCTGTTACCGCATTGGCGAAACCCCATAAAGCAAATAATGATGTGATCAGTATAAAAGGCACGAGTACCTTTTTTGAAACTACAGGTATTTTCCCTGTCTCCCGGTTAGTTTGTGTTTGAGTAGCTTGTTTAATTTCCATTGTAAATCGTTTAGGTTAAAGATCTGTCTAAATGTGTGTATCCACCATCTACATAAATTAACTGACCGGTGGTGTGACTTGATTTCGGTGATAACAAAAAGGTTACCATATTGGCAATTTCCTCTGCTGTGGTCATTCTTTTTTCCAAAGGTATCTTACTTGTTATTGATTTCAGTTTTTCTTCCGGATTATCAAAAGTTTTGATCCATCTGTCGTATAAGGGTGTGTAACATTCGGCAACAATAACCGCATTTACGCGAATACCATAAGGTAGTAATTCTACGGCCCACTCCCTGGTGGCTGCATTTCGTCCTCCATTGGCCGATGCATAGCCCGATGTTCCTCCCTGGCCTGTTTCAGCGGTTTTAGAACCGATGTTCACAATGGCTCCCTTGTGTTTTTTTAATTCGGGGAGTGCATAATGAGCCATTAGATAATAGTGGGTCAGGTTTCGGTTAATGGAACGTACAAAATCTTCATAATTCCCGTTTTCAAGTCCGACGCCATCGTTTACCCCTGCATTATTTACCAGTCCTTCTATCCGTCCGTGCTTTTCTGTTATTTGCTGAATAGCCTTTTTACATTGTTCCGGGTCGGTTAGTTCGGCCAGTACATAATCTGCTTTCCCTCCATCGTTCTCAACTTGCTCGACAGCTTTTATAGCATCCTCTTTTTTACGTCCTACAATTACAGGGATGGCGCCTTCTGAAGCCAGTACATTTACGATCCCGTTTCCTATACCCTTGGAACCTCCGGTAACCACTATGATTTTATCTTTTAATTCTAAATTCATAAATATTTTAGATTGTTCTTACCTTAAATTAATCATTTCTGACAGGGATGAATACTGAATAAGCATCAGCGCCTTTCTTTGCTGCCAAACACAATACAACGGGCTGTCCGTTGCTATCCGTATATACAAAAGGCCGTTCCAGCCTGTCTGCTTTAAAAACACTCCCGTTTTTCATCTGTATCTCTTTCGGCATCAAACGGTAATGTTTCGCCTTATTCCAGTTCTTACCGTCTTCAGATGTAATCAAACCAATAAATCCTTCCGGAGTGTGGAAAATGCCGTAAAACCTATTTCTTATTTTATCAAACCATATCGAAACATCTTCCGTATCAAGATAGTCTATTACCGGTTTATCCTGAATTTCAAATGGTCCTGTCGGCTTCTTGCTTATGGCTACTGCCTGATTTCTGATGAATCGCTTTTCATTAGGTTTGTCTCCCTTGATAATCAGGTAATACAAACCATCAGCTCCTTCCGCTATGGCAGGATTTACCGTCAGGGTTGTAACAGGACCTGAAGGTTCTATCAGTGCCGAAGACTTCCTTTGCCATGGTCCATCTATAGTTGCTGCTTCAGCTACACCTGTCCTTTGATTGTTTCTAAGGATTGACCAATTCGGATGCCGATATCCTGTTTTTGCCGTTTCTATGAGTTCTTTTTCAGAAATGGCTCCTTCCCCATAGTTGGTTGAAATATAATACAAATAATATTTTCCATCAAAGAACTTTATTTTTGGATTGTGAGCAGTTACTGCATCCCAATGTGATGAACCGCCCGATTTTAAAACCGTTTCTTTATATGTCCACGGACCCCAGGGATCAGTTGAAGTGGCATGGGCAATTTCCGAGTGTGTCAACCAACTTAAAAAACCATATTTCTTAGGCCAACGGGAATAAAAATTATGGTACAATCCGTCATTCCCTTTAATTATTGAAACACCCCAATTATAATAATCTGCCGTTTTAAAGAAATTTTCTTCAGTAATAGGTTCCAGGTCAGCTCCGAAATTCAAATTATCGGTTGAATTTTGAGCATATGATAAAAAAGAACACAATAGTGTTAAAAACACATTGGCTGTTCCATACCATTTATAACCACTTGTTATCATCTTTTTTTAGATTAAATACCTTGATCGGGATAAGCCATTGTTTCCTGAGTTTCCTTATTAATCGGTAACTGTGCCCCTACTTCTCTCAGATAATCAGAAAGCAATGTAGCTAATTCTTTGGCTTTTTCCGGATTTTTTTCTGCCAGGTTATTTAGCTCTCCGATATCTTCTGAAATATGATACAATTCAAAGGATTGATCTTTGTAAAAATAAATCAATTTCCAATCGCCTTTCCTAACTGCGCTTGCAGTACCAATTCCTGGCCCGCGCCCTCCCCATTTATTGGGATAGTGCCAATAGAAAGCCCGCTCTTTATTTAGCCCTTCTTTTTCTTCTAATACAGATGTGAAACTTATACCGTCTATTTTCTGTATCACTTCAGGGTTTTTTATTCCTGCCATTTCTATAATGGTAGGGTAAAAGTCTTCTATAATCACTTTCTCATCTGTTACTGATCCGGCTCTTACCTTGCCCGGCCAGCTTACCAGCATCGGTTCTCTGATACCGCCTTCATACATAGAGCCTTTACCACTCGCTAAAGGCTTGTTGTGCGTATTCGGTTCCCCTCCCCTGGCATGGGCACTTAATCCTCCATTATCAGACATAAATAAAATAATGGTGTTGTCTGTTTTCCCTGTTTTTTCCAGGTAATCCATAATATCTCCCAGGCTCTTATCCATTCCTTCAATCATGCTTGCATATTTAGCCTCTCTTTCATCAAGCCCCATATCGATATATTTCTGCATGAACCGTTTATCTCCATACAATGGAGTGTGTACGGCATAGTGAGACATATACAAAAAGAACGGCTTGTTCTCAGGAACGGTATCTAATGAAGATAAGGCCTCTCTGGTAAGCGCTTCTGTTAAAAATATGTCTTGTCCGTGATACTTTTCCAATCCCGGTACTGCCCAGATCGCTTTCCCTTCTTTTCCATTACCAAAATTTTCAGTGCCAAGGTAACTTTCAGGAGCTCCTGCTGCATGACCGGCAATATTCACATTGAATCCGAGGTTTAAAGGATTCTCTCCCGGGGTTCCTATAGCTCCAAAATGTGCTTTACCGGCATGAACAGTGAAATATCCGTTATCTTGTAATACCTGCGGTAAAGGTGTTGCATATACAGTACGCTCTGTCCCTTCTTCTGGAGACAAGCCATTTACATTCCATTGCGGAAATTCCAATAGATCGTCTTTCGCATCATTCGAAGCGTTCTTTCTTAATGTCCAGTTTGTAACCTTGTGCCTGGCTGCATTCATTCCTGTTAAGAAACTCACCCTTGTCGGAGAACATACAGGCGTAGCATATGCCTGTGTAAACTTCATCCCTGCTATAGCCAATCGTTCCATATTGGGGGTATGGTACCTGTCGTTGAACGGCGTCTTACGATCCCAAAATGGTACAGAAGTATCTTGCCATCCCATATCATCAACTAAGAACATTACAATATTTGGCCTGTTTTCTTCCTTCTTTTTTTCTGCTACTGTTGTGCAAGAGCCCAGTACACTCATCAAAAGTGTACAAACAAATAAACCTTTAATTTTCATGTGTCTATTTTTATCTTTTTATCAGTCATATATACCTTTGATCGTTAAAACAACCATAGCGGTATCATCTACTTTACAATTTCAGTTATCGGTTTCCCCCTCCAGAACTCAGGAATTTCCAACCCTAACAGATAAGCTATGGTAGCACCGGTGTCGTACGTCATTATTGTAGAAGTCAGTTTTCCTTTGGGCTGAATATTTTTACCATATACAATCCAAGGAATTTCCACTTCTTCTAACGTTTTACCTCCATGTCCTTTTCCTATTCCTCCATGGTCTGAGCTGAATATCAGTACCGTTTCATCTAACATATCGTTTTTTTTCAATGTTTCAACAATGGTACCTACCAGTTCATCTACTTTCTCCGTAGCTTTATAATACCGGGGAGTATCATGCCCGATTTCATGACCTTCGTTATCAGGATGGGTAAGGTGTATAAAAGTAAAAGCCGGTTTGTCTTTTATGATAAATTCTAATGCCTTGTCAACTGTTTGAGGATCCTCACTCCCGTTAAAATCGAGATCCACCATGTTTTTTTCAAACAGGTACCCTATACCAGACCAGGTATAGGAAACCCCTTTTTTAGCCTTTGGCAATTGTTTATCTATTAAACTGAAAACAGATGGATAAATTCCTCCTTCTCCTATAATTCTCGATGGCAATTCAGGAGTTTTACTGCCCCATTCGGTATAACCGTGTAATTCGGGTCCTGATCCCATAATCATAGAAGCCCAATTAACGGCACTTGAAGATGGCAATACCGACCTTGCCTGTAATGAATATACACCACCGTTCATCATTTTTCGGAGGTTGGGCAATTTAGCTTTTTTAAAAGCATATGCTCCAAATCCGTCAGAACCTATCAGTATCACATGTTTTGCCAATGGTTTGCGATTCGCACCTTCCGTCGATTTCGTAGATTTGCACGAAACAATTACGAGCAACAAAACCAATAAAAATCCTTTTTTTCCTAACATCTCTTTTTAATTACTTTCAATTACGGCACCATCTTCCCTATACAGATCTACTTCTCCATCTAAAAGGACAGCTATAACGGTCATGTTCTCATCTAACACATCATCAGGAACCTTGATGTATTTAATTCCCGGATAATGACTCCAATATACCTTTCCGACCACCTGGTGCGAAAGTTTTGTTCCATTCCCAACTACCCATATACGGTTTATGTTATTTTTCAAACCTCTTAATACCACTTCACCTCCCGGATTTCCTTTTACGAAAAGATATAATATCTTTCGGTCTTTTGACAAGGTCGTCGCACCGTAAAAATGTTCTTTCGGAATGCCTGCTACAGTACCATAAATAGCTTCCTTATGCTTATTTGTCCATCTTCCCAGACCTTCTAATATTTTTACTTGTTCTTGTGGAATTGTTCCATCGGCTTTCGGCCCGATATCCAACAGCATATTACCCCCGTTTCCAATTACGTCCGAAAATATTCCGATAATCTGGTCTGTCGTCTTATAGTCATGATCATTCTTCTGAAACCCCCATGAGTTGTTCATTGTGATACATAATTCCCAGTATTTGCTTTCAGGTCTGGTGATAGGCATGCCCTGCTCCGGTGTGGCATAATCCCCTTCTTCCCTTAATCTTGAATTTAAGATCGTATTCGGATTTCTGTCTAAAAGCATTTTTCTTACTTTGGGTGCCTGCCATTCCTCGGAATTATGCTCCCAGTCACCATCAAACCAATATAAGTCAGGATTGTACGTATCTGACAACTCTTTTAATTGTCCCTGGTAATAGTTTAAAAACCGTTCCCAGCGCTTCGGCTCTTCTTTAATATTATACCGCAGCGAATCTCTTGTAAAATGAGTATAGTCACGATACGACCAGTCAGGGAGTGAATAATAAATTCCTACTTTTAAATCATTCTTTCTCAATTCGTTTACAAAAGGCGTTAAAACGTCTTTTTTGGCTGCTGAGCCCTTAACCGCGTTAAAGCTGCCAAATTCAGTATCCCATAAGGCGAATCCATCATGATGCTTAGATGTTATTACTGAATACCTGGCGCCACTATTCTTTATAAGCCTAACCCATTGTTCAGGATCGTATTTTTTTGCGGTAAAGCCTTTTGTCTGTTTCAGATAATCAGGATGGGAAATATACCCATTGAAAAAAGACCATGATTCATCGATTCCATTTACGGCATATAACCCCCAATGAATAAAGATTCCCAGTTTGGCGTCCTTAAACCACTGCATTTTTGAGGACTCTGTATGCTTGTCCTGCGCACTTACGGGCATCATAAAAAGCCCCAGTATTATTATTGCTAATTTTCTAACCATTTGTTCTCTATTAAAGGATTATCTCTAAATTCTGATCCAACCGCAAGTCCTCATTTGCTGTCAGGCTCACTTCAACTTGTTTTCCGTTGTATTGTATTTTAACCGATTTGTTCTGACCGGCATTCAAAATCATTTGTTTGAGCTTGCCTGTCTCCCATTCTATGGCCAGCTCAACATTGCCTCTTGCTTTCAGTCCTTTTACCTTACCTTCAGTCCAGTTCTCCGGTAAGGCAGGGAGAATCCTGATAAAACCTTCATGCGACTGCATCAGCAACTCTGCTACACCGGCCGTATACCCAAAATTACCATCAATCTGAAATGGCGGATGTTCATCAAACAAATTATCTGCCACAGAGATTTCGAAGAATTTCTGGATATTCTCCTGAGCCGCTTGTGCGTTTAATAGCCGGGCATTAAAATTAATCATCCAGGCTCTGCTCCACCCTGTACCTGCACCGCCATGCTGTAAACGATTATCAATTGTTTTTTGTGCCGCCTTAAATATCGCTTCATCTTTTTCGGTAATATCATCCCCGGGGTGCAAAGCATACAAATGAGACATATGCCTGTGTCCTTTTTCGGGTTCTTCATAAGGTTCATTCCACTCTAAGATTCTTCCATCTTCCCCAATCACGATCCCCGGATATATATTTGCTCTTTTTTCTCTTACTTCCTTGATAAATTCATCTTCGATATTCAGGATTTTCGCCGAACTCAGCACATTATCAAAAACTTCTGAGATGATCTGATGCCCCATAGCAGCTCCATACGAAACCGCAGCCGGCTTACCGTCTTCAGCCAAATATGAATTTTCAGGAGATGTTTCAGGGTACGAAATCCATTTACCCGTAGCAGGATCTTTTTGCAACCAGTCCAGATAAAACAAAGCTATTTCTTTCATGGCAGGATATCCCTGTTCCTTTAAAAAGCCCTTGTCTTGTGTAAACCTGTAATGCTCCCAATGATGCTGAACAATCCAACCTCCGCCATGAATCCATGCACCCCAGTATGGAGTTGCTGCCCTCATCCATGGGGTAGCCCATAAATCGCTTGTATGGTGAATTACAGCACCTCTGTTTATTCCATATTGTTCTCTTGCAGCAACCTTTCCCCTTTCTATCAGTCTGTCGACAAAATCGAAAAGAGGTTCCTGGCATTCGCTCAGATTGGTAACACCGGCCGGCCAGTAATTCATCTGTAAATTCACATTCAGGTGATAATCTGCATTCCAGGGAGCCTCGATATGTTGGTTCCATACCCCCTGTAAGTTCGCAGGGTTAGTCCCTGGCCTTGAAGAACCTATTAGCAAATATCTTCCGTATTGGAACATTGTTTCTGCAAGATCATTATCAACAGCACCTTTCTTTACCCTTGTTAAACGCTCGTCTGTAGGCAATGAGTCTAATTCATTACCGCCTAAATTCAGTGACATCCGATTGTATACTGCATGATAATCCCGGAGGTGATTATTTAAAAGTTCGTTAAATGATTTTTTCCGGATTGAAGCAAGCTGCTCGTTATTCTTAGCAACATAATCCTCTTCGTAAAACGAAGTATTACAAACTATATATATGGTAGCTTTTTTAACTCCTTTAAGTTCGAGGGAACCGCTTTTAGGAGTCACAGTCCCTGAAGTGTTATCAACTTTTAACCTCGTTTCGAATTTTACCCCGTAATCAAGCGGAAAAGGGTTAGAGAATTTCTTACCTCCAAACTGGGTTACTACTCCCTTCATACTAATTTCATTCTCTTCCGGATTTGAAACTGTAACAGTGGGACGTCCTTTATCTTTTGGCCTGTCTAACCGGAGGTTAAAATCCATTCCGTCGCCGGCAGTTGTTTCCAGTTGTATGACCAACACATCATCCGGATTTGAAGCAAATACTTTTTCACTGTATTGATTACCTCCGGTAATGTAGCTTACAGAAGCTATGGCATCATCCAAACTAAGCTCTCTTTTATAATTTTCGACAAGACTGTCCCTGTTGATAAAATCAATAAATAAGTCTCCCATAGTCTGATGGGAGCGAAGTACGGATTTATAGGAAAACCTCTTCACAATTTCGCTGTCAGCCTCATGTACTCTCCCTTCGCTGACAAGCTTTCTCAAATATTCCAGGTCTTCTTTTGTTCCTTTCGAATTCCCCCAATCAGGACCTCCTGACCACATAGAATCTTCGTTTAACTGAATCCTTTCCTGATTAGTATCTCCAAAGATCATTGCTCCCAAACGGCCATTCCCTACAGGTAATGCCTCCATCCATTTCGAAGCCGGTTGTTTATACCATAAACTGGTTTCCGCTATGCCGGTATCAGTTTCTTTATTGCATCCCATAAGGGAAAACCCTATGACCGTAAAAATTAAAAATTTATAAGTTTTCATCTAGACTGTAAAAATTAACTGTATTCTGGTAAAATATCCTGGTATGGTATTCTTTCGGCACATAATCTTCAATAATCTTTATGACACTCTCATATGGTGAAGACAGCAAACATACCGGCCAATCGGATCCGTACAATAACCGATCTTCCCCGAAACTGTTAAAAACGACATCCAGGAAAGGGGTAAACGCTTCGCCATTCCATTTAAAATCTTTTGTTTCAGTTACCATACCGGATAACTTACAAGAAACATTCTCATATTTTGCCAGTTCCTGAATATGCGCTTTCCATTTTTTATCCAATCCTTCCGATATTTTCGGCTTGGCTATATGGTCTAATACAAAGGGCTGCTCTGGGAACTTTTCAACAAGTTCGATCGCTGCCGGTAATTGCTCTGCAAAGACCAGGATATCATAGGTAAGGTTAAATTGTCTGAGCTTACTGATTCCGTTTTGAAAATCGGATCTCAGCATAAAGTCATTGGGTTCTGCCTGAACTATGTGGCGGATCCCTTTAAGGTTCTTATCTTTTGAAAAGTGGGCTAACCGGTCTTCTACACTATCCGACATAAGATCGACCCAGCCTACTACTCCTTTAATAAAACTATTGTTTTGGGCCATGTCTAACAAGAACTTAGTTTCAGCTTCTGACTGATCGGCCTGAACAGCTATACATCCGTCAACATTATTCTTTTTTAATATTGGTTCAAGATCAGAAGGCAGAAAATCTTTTCTGATTACCTGCATACTCTCATCGATCCATGCATCTCTTACCGGATCGAACTTCCAAAAATGTTGATGGGCATCTATTCTCATTTAACTTCTATATTTGCTATTATATTTTTAATGAATGTTCCCCAAACTTTATAACCTCTCGTTTTCAGGTGAATCCCGTCATTACTGTATAAATCCATATTTAAGCTTCCTTCGGCATCTGTTAGCTTCTCAATCGGATTACAATAAATAACATTGTCAGGCAATGACAGCTTCTTCAGGTGATTATGAATAGTGTTATATTTTATTCTGCGATCCGAGTGTATCTCCGTACCGGTCGGAAGAGGTCCGAAGAGTAAAAAGGTTGTATCTGGTGAAAATTTTAACCGGGCCATATCCATAATGCGTTCTATGCCTCCTGCTATTTCACCTGCACTATCATTGTCAAGGAAATTATTAACGCCAATAGTAAGAACAACATATTTTGGATTACACTTTTCATAAGTCCCGTTTTTTAAGCGGTATAATACATTCTGAGTTCGGTCTCCGGAAATACCGGCATTGATATTTTTTTTACCTGGAAATAAAGCATCTAATATTTGTTTACCCGGCTTATATGTTACATGAGGGCGGTTCCCTCCCCAGCCCTGAGTTAAGGAGTTCCCTATGAGTAAAATATCAGCATCAGCTGTATTAACACAAATGGAGTCTATGTCGGCCGCTTGCTTCCACCAATCAGCATCTGTTGTCCACCCTGCACCAGATCTGTACTCTCCTGACGGTGCCGGGACAACAGCCAGGTTAACCTTTTGCTTGGTAGCCTCCAGAATAAAATTTACAATTAAACCCGGATTCTTCAAACTATGAGGATGGTGTCCGTTATTCTCTTTATAAATGGTCTGTACCGTCCCCCCGGATTTCCTTATTGCGTCAACGAAAGGCCCGGTGTTTTCGTCAATCGGTACTACTGTATCGTCTTCTCCGCCAATATGCAGGATTGGATATTTTCCCCGTACAACTTTCTTTACTTTATTAATTGGACTCCCCTTGAATTTGAGCAGATCCTCGTTGGTCTCCAGTCCATATACTTTTTTGAGCTGTTCTGTGTCATGCGGACTCCCTTCATATTTTCCATTTCCAACGGGCCAGCTCAATATATCTAATACAGGTGCATCTGCATAAATACAAGCCACCTTATCCGGATTTTCTGCTGCCCAATTATATGCTATGAGTCCTCCCCTGCTCATCGCTTCAATCGCAGCTTTTTTTGCAAGACCTCTCTGCTGAAGAAAATCATAAAAGAGATTCCAGCGTTTTACAGCCTCTTTAGCTCCATACAGGTCAGACACATCACTATAAACGACATAAAACCCTCTCTCCAGAAGCGCTATGTCCGTCTGGGGTTCATGTCCGAAAAAACGGGCTCTCCAAACCCATGGTCTGCCCATTGCAGGTTTTTTAGGGCACACAATTTTTACTGTATTTCCCCTGTATTCAAAATTATACTGTATGTAGCCGTGAAAGTTGGAAGTGTTAATATTCTTTACGTCCAAAGACTCCACAAGTTTTATTCCTTCAATAGACCTTTGCTTTACAACTTCATACAAACGCCTGGCTATTAAAGTCGCTCCCAAAGAATTGGGATGAATTTTATCAGGCACCATACCTGATTTATCCAGAAACAGCTGGTGCATATCTACCGTTTCTATCCCTGTCTCATAGGCTACCTTTTTAATTTTCGGAATAAGCCGGTCCTTTATTACAGGTTCCCATATATAGGTAGTATCCGTATGAAAAGAAGGCAAAGGATATATCAGAACGATACGGGATTCAGGATTAGCGGTTTTAAACTCTTGTATCAACGATTTGTAATCGCTTTCATATTCGTCTAAATGAACGCGATTAATCGCTTTGGCATCATTTGATCCTAACTTTATAAATACAATATCGGCCTTAAAATCTAATGCTCTTTTAAAGGCTTCTTCTTTCCAGTAGGGATCATTTCCTTTTTTTGTTAAGGTCTTGCTGCTTACACCGAAATTCTCAACCTGGTAATCGTCGCCTAACATCTCTTGTAATTGAGCCGGATACGAATTATGCACTCTGTTGGCTATATTCATTCCGTATGTGATACTATTACCGACACAAGCAATTTTAACGGGCCCGGTATTCGCTTTTTGCCCATACCCGCATATATGTGTAAAGAGTATAAACACACCGACCAATACTTTTTTAAAAGTCATATTCATATAGATGATCTCAAATCTCATATGAGTTAATTCGATTTCCAGTTATCTGTCCTGAAAGCAGATGCCGGAAGACCGGATTCATTAAATAAGTCCGGTAAGGCATCATTTGTGAAGCCGAATCTGACAGAAACCGGGTTTGGTACTTCCTTGGACCATACCTGCACTTTGTTTCCTTTAATTTCTGCTTTGGCAGGATAAAAAACTTTATCGTTCCCTGCTATCTCAAAACTACTTATTGTTCTTTCTCCGGCAGTTAATTTTTCAGCATAATCAAAACTCACCAGTATCCTGCTACCTCGAATCTGATGGCCTTTATATACAGGTCCGCTGTAGTCAATCTCTTTAACGCCATAGGTTTTAGCCAGGGCCCAAAGGGCTAACCTCTTACCTACGTCTTGTTTGTTGGTGGGATGGATGTTGTTTAAGTCTCCTATATCATTAGTAACCACCATTCCGGTATTACTTACTGTTTTTAGCGTGTTTAACTGAGCATCTCTGATAAATGCCGCCTCTCTATTTGTTTTAGAATCACCATACTTAAAAGGAGCTATCTGTACGAAGTAAAACGGGAAATCATTATGCCAAGCATTACGCCATGTTTTGATTAACAGTGGAAACGATTTGTAATATGAATTGGCAATTCCCCTGTTAGATTCTCCCTGATACCAAATAGTTCCGGCAATCGTAAAGTTTAAGAATGGATGAACCATACTATTATAGGTAGTCCCCGGATCTCTTGGCCACCAAACTTGATCTGTAATTTGTTCAGCAGACCGTTTTAAATCTGGATCCGATTCTATTATTTCTTTTTCTATCCATGGTTCAACCGGTGTGCCCCCCCAGCTCGAATTAATCAATCCCACCGGGACACCGAGTTTAGTGTATAGTTCACGGCCGAAAAAATAGGCCACAGAACTAAAATTTTTCATAGTTTCAGGCATACAAACCTCCCAATCGCCATTTGTATCGTCTTGTTTGTAAGCTGCCTTTTTCTTGTTTACCGTAAAAAACCTGATCTTCGGATAATGAGCCGCGTTAATTTCCTGTTCTGCATTCTCCAGGCCTTTCAATGGCGACCATTCCATATTAGACTGTCCGGAACAAAACCAAACCTCGCCTATTAAAACATCTTTCAGGATAACAGTTTCGTGACCTTTAACAGCAATTATGTATGGCCCTCCTGCCTTGGGTGTCGGAACTTTTAGTGACCATTTTCCTTGATATGCTTTGGTTGTATAAATGCTATCTGTCCAGGTAGTGGTAATCGTTATTGTTTCGGCCGATTGGGTAGTCCACCCCCAAATAGTAGCTTCGCTTTGCTGCTGAAGAACCATATGATCGGATAATATCGAAGGAAGCCATATTTTGGCATTAACCGATAAACACATCAGAAGAAATATAATAAAGATCAAATGCCTCTTTGAATCACTAAAACCTATATCCATATGCTTATAAAAACCTTTTAAATTTGCTGTGTTAAATTAATTATGTTTTACGCCTCAGTCCATTTATCCAAAAGAGCCTGAAGGTTAAGCGTATCTTTCATTTCGAGTTGCAGTTGTATCAAATCTTTCAGCAAAAATTCTATCCGGCCTTTTTCATCAGGGTCGTCTGCAATATTTAACAATTCCTGCGGATCACTCTTTAAATCATATAAGAGAATTTTACTGATTTTAGGATATACTATTAATTTATATCCATCCTTTCTAATCATTCTCTGGGACGACTTCTCATAACATCCATAAATGGCTTCGTAATTTCCTTTATCTTTTTCATTATTTATAAATGGAAGCAAACTACTGAACTCCACATACTCCGGCTTACGGACATCGGCAAGATCAAGAGTCGTCGCCATTAGATCTTGTAAATAAACATCATGCTCGATTTTTTTACCCTTAGGGATGTCCGGCCCTACAATAACTAAAGGCACTCTTACGCTATGATCGTACATGCTCTGTTTCCCCATCAGTCCATGTTCACCCACAGACAGACCGTGATCTGAAGTAAAAAAGATATATGTATTTTTATCGAGTCCCGTTGCTTTAAGCTTATCCAAAATTATTTTAAACTGATCGTCAAGATGGGTCGTAATAGCATAATACTCCTGGCGGTTGACTTTTACCGAGTACTCGGTCCGGGGGAAAGGAGCCAGTTTTTCATCTCTAAGGTTTTTTCCCGCCCCCATGGCTTCATCATAAGGGTACTCGGGTAAAAAACTTTCCGGTATTTTGAGGCTATCCAAAGAGTACATATCTACATATTCTTTGGGCGATTGCCTGGGGTCATGGGGAGCGTTAAAAGCTATATACATAAAAAAAGGGTTTCTTTTAACATTTGCACTGTCGAGAAAAGATAGCGCATCGTCTCTTACCAATTCACTCCAATGTTTCCCTCCTTTCCAATAGCCGCCATATTCTTTCTTCCAGGGTTGCCAGGCGGTATCATTTTCATTCTGAGGTCGGTTATAGCCTTCAGGCGTATCGAAAGGCATCCCCCTTAACACATGCCCTACATGATTAAAAACGGCCTCAGGTTTAGCCTGAACATGCCATTTCCCGGTCATATAGGTTTCATAGCCGGCTTTTTCCATTAATCTGGGCCAGGTTTTATCCAATTCCTTATTTTGACTGTAAGACTTTGAAATTTCCTGCGCATTCCAAACAGTCCGGCCACTAATAATCATGGCTCTTGATGCTACACAAATGGCTCCGTTCCATCCTCCCATATTATAGGCATTCGTAAATGTAATTCCTCTTTCTACTAAAGCATCCATGGTTGGGGTAATTACTTCCGGATTACCCAGGGCGTGCACATCCTTATAGCTCTGATCGTCAGTAAAAAGGAAAATAATATTAGGTCTGGCATGTGCTTCTACAAACTTTTCCCTTTTACAAGAAAGGCTTAAAAACAACATGCTTGCTAATCCTATTTTCCTTCTTAATCTCATATTAAAAATTAATATTTCACTATTGATATGCCCTGGCTACTTGTTTTGCGCTTCCTAGGCCTTCTATTCCCAACTCTACAACATCTCCGGGTTTCAGATAGCGTTGCGGATCTAATCCGAGTCCAACGCCAAAAGGTGTTCCTGTTGAAATAACATCCCCCGGTAACAAGGTCATAAACTCGCTGATATAACTTACCAGTTTCGGGATATCAAAAACAAAATCTGAGGTATTGCTGTTCTGCATCATTTCCCCATTAAGTTTTAACCACAAGTTCAAGTTATGTGGATTTTCGATTTCCTCTTTGGTTGCTAAAAAAGGGCCTAACGGAGCAAACGTATCATTACTTTTTCCTTTAACCCACTGTCCTTCTCTTTCCAGTTGATAGGCTCTTTCACTATAATCGTTATGCAATGCGTACCCGGCTACATAATCCATAGCTTCTTCTTCTGTAACATAAGATGCTTTTTTGCCGATAATTACAGCCAACTCTACCTCCCAATCTGTTTTCTCACTCCCACGTGGAATGATCAAATCGTCATTCGGGCCCACAATTGCCGTTGTTGCTTTAAAAAACAATACCGGTTCTTTAGGAATAGCCATTCCACTTTCTTCTGCATGTTTGGCATAATTTAAACCAACACAAACAATTTTCGACGGACGGCTAATTGGAGCTCCCAAACGTGCTCCTTCATCTACAACCGGACAATCGCCCTGGTGTATCTCCAGCCATTTATTTAAACGCTCTAAACCGTCTGTTTCAAAAAACTGTTCCGTATAATCTGAACCGAAACCCGATACGTCTAATCTTTTTCCTTCTACAATTACGCCTGGCTTTTCTCTTCCAGGCTCTCCAAATCTTATTAATTTCATTATTAGCTATATTTACTCATTAAATATTTCAATTTGTTTCCATGCCTTTCCATTCATAGGTGCATCATTCTCTTGTTGTGTTCCCGGAGTCGTTCTTCCGTTTTTAACGGCTGCAGCCATTAAACTTTCTAATTCATTAACAACTTCAGGGTATTTCTCTATTACGTTGTTTTTTTCAGAAGGGTCGCTAATGATATCGTATAACTGATAATCGGGAAGGCCTTCTACATCCCCGGTATTCGGTTTTGGGTAGCTCCACCCACCGGATCCGGAACAAAAAATCAACTTCCACCTTCCTTTTCTTATTGCAAAACTCCCATTAATGGAATGATGAACAGTAAAGTCTCTCTTATATTCTGTAGTATTCGGGTCTTTAAACAAAGGGTACATGGAAAAACTATCTTCTCCCCCGTTATTCGTTAAATTAATGTTGATAATATCGCTACAGGTTGCAAAGAAATCGGTCGTACATATCGTTGCATCAGAAACGGTTCCTGGCTTAATTACTCCAGGCCACTTTACAATGAACGGAACCCGGTGCCCTCCCTCATAGATATCTGCCTTATGCCCTCTGTAAACATAGCCCGGATTATGACCATACTTCGCTAACAGCTCAAAATCAGCCTGTGGCGAGCATCCGTTGTCACTCGTAAACACGACAAGGGTATTTTCTTCAATTCCCGCCTCTCTGATCGCCTTTGCAAGTTGCCCCATATAATCATCTATCATCATCATAAAATCTGCATACGGATTCATCCCGCTTTTACCCTGCCACTCTTTGGTTGGCAAAACCGGTGTGTGTGGCGATGGTAAAGGCAGATACAAGAAAAAAGGCTGTTCTTTTTTAGCTTGCTGCCGGATATACTTAAAGGTCTTTCTGAAAAAATTAGGTGTAACATCATCGTGGTGAAAATCGGCTCCGGTAGGCCCTTTTCTCCACCAACCATATTTGCTTGTATCTACTGTAACTCTATCCGGTTGCGCTGTTACCTGTTCGTTTTCCACATAAACATAAGGTGCCATGTCTAAAGAGCCTGAATGTCCATATGCATAATCAAACCCTAAATCGTTCGGGGAATTAGAAACCGAAGCCGTAAAATCAATATTGTCATAATCGGTATCATTCCAGCCGGGACCAAGACCTTTTAATGAATCCTTTCTGGCCCAGTTCCATCCTAAATGCCATTTGCCAATATAGGCTGTCGTATATCCCTTTTTTTTGAGCAACGAAGCTACCGTTGCCCTGTTATTGGGTATTAAAGCTTCAGAAGTCCCCGTTAACACTCCGCTTTTAAGCGGACTTCTCCAATTGTATCTGCCGGTAAGAATCCCGTATCGTGTAGGAGTACAAACGGCAGAAGATGTATGTGCATCTGTAAACATCATCCCCTCTGATGCCAGTTGATCAAGATGTGGAGTTAATATCTTACCATTGGGGTTGAATGCCTGTAAGTCTCCATACCCCAGGTCATCTGCCAATACATAAATGATATTCGGCAACTCCTCTGCTTTTTCGGTGCCTGTATTTTCTTTTGTTTCCGATTTACACGAAACCAGCCACAAAACGAAAACGGCTACCAGAGTTATGACCAAATATACAGCTGCTCTTTTCATACGCTATTCTTACTTCAATATTGCTATTTCGGCAATACTCAAACCACTATGTCCCCCGGCAATTCTTGTCGACGATATTTTTACAAACCTTCCTTTAGCTGATGTATTGAATGTATGTTTTCTCGTCACCGGATCGTTGATCAGATTACCAAACTCGAAGTCTGATACTTTTTTCCAGGTATTACCATCTGCACTAACCAGAAATGCACCTTTTTCCATCATTCCCTCAGCGTTTTCCTTTTGTGGCGTGTATGCAAATCCGTTAAACTCTTCTGTTTTACCCAGATCGATTATAATATAGTGTGACTCCCCTGATTTCCCAGACTGCCAGTAAGTATCAGGATCGGCATCAATTGCCATTTCAGCAAGGTGTTCTCCGTGACGGCTATCTGTTTTGATTACTTTCCATGCATTTTTCCTGATACCGAACGTCTCTATAGCAACACTCCCCTTGTTAGCCTTAATGAATGCCACAGCCTTGATATCACCGTGATCAAATTCAAAGGGCCTGGTATATAATTCAGATTCTTTAGAAGGAACTGTTCCGTCGGTTGTATACCTGATTTCCATATTTGCCTTCATGACATCCTGCGAATTGGCACCATGGGGCTTCCATCCGAACTCATCCTTTTCAGGAATAATTGTTACGCTTCCGTTTCGATCTCTGGTAATATCCAGCTGAGGAGGACGAGATTCATAATAATAAGCCCCAATAAATGAAATTGCAGGCCGGTATCTTGATTGCAATACCTTAAAGCGGAATTTCCGGGCTGTTACCTCCGGGAATCTTAATATTCTTTTATACCCCACATTAGTGGCTCTCTTAATTTCCTTCCACACTCCATCGATAAAAGCTTCTAAAACATGTTCTTCTATACGTTCACCATGCGTATCTATTTTTTCCTGAATAACAAACCTGTTGATGGTGATTGGCGCCTCTGAGGTAAACTCAATACTGTTGTTT
This sequence comes from Zhouia spongiae, assembly GCF_022760175.1. Classification (GTDB taxonomy): domain Bacteria; phylum Bacteroidota; class Bacteroidia; order Flavobacteriales; family Flavobacteriaceae; genus Zhouia; species Zhouia spongiae. The sequence continues at coordinate 2,320,566 of NZ_CP094326.1, read as the reverse complement.
GTATCCAATAACACATAATCCCTTTTATCTTCATCTGTTAAATCTTTTATTTCGCTAGCGTCCGATAACAGGTTACTGGTGTAAGTTTCTTTAATCCGGGCTCCGGTTTCTTCTAAAACTTCCACATCTCTCGCCGAGAACCTACCTTCGCGGTTTGGCGGGATATTCAACAGGAAAACAGAATTCCCCCCCACAGAGCGTTCATAAATATCGAATACATCATCTACACTTCTAACTTCCTGATCGGTATCATCTCTGTAAAACCAACCTTCGCGAATTGATGTATTGGTTTCTGCCGGTTGATAATGTAAAAACTTCCCTTCGTATAATTTTTCTCTGCTTCCTATATCTTTAACTGTTAAATCACCAAACCTGTTCATCGCATTCGGATCTTCCTGATAGGGAATAACATTCCACTCTGTATCTCGTGTAGCACCTGCTTCATTACCACACCAGCGAATATCCTGCTTACCAAAAACCACTGCTTCAGGAGCGAGTTTCTGAATTAATTCCTTCCATGCCATATAATTGTACTGTTGCCCTCCTTTACGCTTTGGATGGGCACCGTCGAACCATACTTCATGAACGGGACCGTATTCGGTAAGCAGCTCAAAAAGCTGATTTAAAAAATACTCATTGTAATCATCCACCTCAAACTCAAATGTAGTTTTGTTTTCAAACGGACGACCATCAACAGTTCTTGGAATTGTCCTTTCAGTAGCTTTACTCAAATTCCCATATAGCCCCTCCGGGCTTTCAATCTGATACAAGTCGGCAGGAGACAAGTAAATTCCTAATTTCAAACCATACTTTTCACATGATTCAGACAATTCTTTTAAAATATCTCCTTTACCCTCCTGAAATCCTGTAGACATAATTCCATGATCGGTATACCTGCTTTGCCATAAACAAAAACCATCATGATGTTTAACCGTCAGGATGACTTTTGTCATCCCCGCAGATTTCATAGCCTTACACCACTGGTCTGTATCCAGTTCTTTTAAATCGAAAATCTTCGGATCTTCCATTCCGTCTCCCCATTCCTTACGCGTAAACGTATTTGGACCAAAATGAATAAATGCAATAAATTCATCTTCCAGCGCCTTCATCTGATTGGCAGTCGGGACAACATGGGCTGCTTTTAGGACAATGGAATCTTTGGTGTCATCTGCATCTACAACGATGGTATTGTTTACAGGCATTTTAACTCCTTCATCCTTACCTGAGCAGGAGACCAGTATTATTAAAAGCAATGGGATAAAGCATCCAAACAGTGTCGTTTTATTTATCATTTTTCCGGTGTTTTTATTTCGCTATTTTAAAGGTCCATGCCATATGAGACGGCAATTCCGAATATTTTATTCCGCCGGTATCTACCTTTAATTTTCCGTTCTGGTAAGTCCACGGCAAATCGCGGTCCAAACCGATTAGCCGGATCTTTGCTCCGTTTCCGGGGTCAGGAATATTTAAAAGCAACTCATCATCCGGCCATTCAAAACTTATTGCATAAATATTGCTGTTGTTTTGCGTATAACATAAATAAGTTTTCTTAGAAGCATATACTCCTGCCAATCCATGTTTGTTCTTATCTTTATCTGTAAACAGGGCTGAAGCCGGCACGACTTCTTTCTCCTTTCCTTTTGTACTCCAGAATAGAGATAAATGGGCATTTTGTTTCTTTTCACGATACTGGATCCTGATCGGATATAACATCCCTTTCTTCAGTTTTATACTTCCCTGGGTAGAAGCTCCCGTTTTAGCTCCCATCACCTCTGAATCGCTTCCTGCGGATGTGAAATTTTGATTAATTACCACTTTGCCATCTATCCAGACTGCTGCTTCATCATCTGCCTTTACCTCAAAATCGAACTTACCCGATTGCGGAGCCACAATAAAACCATTCCAATCAGCTGTAAAATAATCTTCTTTAATTCCTTTTACCGGAGAGTTTCTAACCCAATTAAAATTAATAACAGAATCTATACGTGTTATCTGAACATCTTTTTCTTGTTCCTGTACCTGATAAGGTTGTGCTCCATAAATAGCTTCCCCGTTTAATGCCAGCCATTTACCTAAATCGATAAGCCTTTCTTGCTGAATAAGCGGGATCTGTCCGTCTGCCTTTGGACCTACATTAATAATCATTCCTCCGCCATTAGCGACTGTCTGGGCAAATCTGTGAATCAATTCTGCAGATGTTCCATAAGCCTCGAGGTTCTCATTCCGGTTCAATCCGAACGAACGCCCTATCCCCCTGACTTCAGCCCAAGGCCTGTCGGTTACTTTAATACCGGCACTGTATTCAGGAGTTAAAAAACCAATATCCAATCCATGTCCCCATCGGTTATTTACGATTGCATCATCACCCACCAGATTGTAATACCAATCGATAAGCTCTGCGGCCTGCCATTGCTCGGCAGTATTAAACCACTCCCCATCCGAGAATATCAATGAAGGCTTATATGTTCCAATAACCTCTTTAAACTGGGGCACCATATATTCTTTCACATACCTTCCGATACTGTCATGCGGATCGGTATACCATCGGTGTAGTGGATGGTTCCATTCTGACAATGAATAATAAAGTCCCATTTTAAGACCTTCTTCCTTAACTGCCTCCGTTAATTCACCTACAATATCACGTTTTGGACCAACATCGACACTGTTCCAGTTTCGATTGTATTTGCTTGGCCACAGTGCATAGCCGTCATGGTGTTTTGAAACCAGTACTACATATTTAGCTCCCGATTTCTTAAAGAATTGTGCCCACTCCTGCGGATCCCATAGTTCTGCTTTAAAATGAGGTGCCAGATCTTTATAAGTAGCATCAGGGCCGAAATTCTTTTTCATATATTCTGTTCTCAGCGGACTTCCTGTTTGTAATCCTCTTAAAAACCACTCAGAATACGATTCTTTCCCGCCGTAGGCCGGTACGGAATATAACCCCCAATGGATAAAAATTCCAAGCTTGGCATCCTTGAACCATTGTGGATAAGGGCGCTCCTCGAGCTTCTTTATTAATGCATCCGAAGAGTTATTGTTTTGGGCTGTTATTCCGGTTAAAGTAAAGAGAACAACAGCTAAAAGACATGTGATTTTTTTTATCATTATCCGTTAAGTTTTATAAATCCGCCATCAATTGGAAAGTCTGTACCCGTAATAAAAGAAGCTTCATCCGAACACAAATAAAGTGCAAGGTTTGCTACCTCTTCAGGTTTCCCCATTCTGCCTATGGGTTGTGTTTTAGACAGCTTATCGAACATCTCTGCTTCTTTTCCGGGATAATTCTTATTGATAAAGCCATCAACAAACGGAGTATGCACCCGGGCCGGTGAAATACAATTGCATCGAATACCATCATCTAGATAATCTTTTGCTACAGAATACGTCATAGTTAAAACTGCTCCTTTAGACATGGAGTAAGCGAATCGGTCCGAAATTCCTACGGAAGAGGCTATTGAGGCCATATTCAGGATAATTCCTCCGTTACTTTTTAAATGTGGTACTACGGCATAAATACAATTGTATACTCCTTTTACATTCACACTGTATACCCTGTCCAAATCTTCCTCGGTAGTATTTTCAACATTCCCCACATGGGCAATACCCGCATTGTTCACCAAAATATCAATCTTATTGTCCAAAGCTATCGAATCGATAATTGATTTCACCTGATCGTGATCAGACACATCACACTGATGAAAAAACGCACTCCCGCCGTTAGCTTCAATTTCGGCAACCGCTTGTTTCCCATGCTCCTCATTAAATTCTAAAATATGGACTTTTGCTTTTGCCTCCGCAAATCTGGTGGTAATTGCTTTTCCTATTCCACTTGCTCCACCGGTGACAATGGCTACTTTATTTTCTAAACTAAACGACATATTACTTGAGTGTTATTTCTATTATAGTATCTGTTTCATTTATCTTTTCAGTCGGAACCGTAAGCTCTAACCGCTTATTTTTCAGTCGGTAACCAACTTTCGTCCGATCTTCAAACAATACAGCTCCTTTTATTTTTTCATTAAAACCGTCAATAACAATTTTGTTATCAACCGGATTTAAAACATGTATATACAACTTCTTCCCTTTCTGAGTTGATACCACCTTGTTCTCTATATATACAGACCCTTTCCGGGTACCATAAATCGTTTCTCCGTTTTTTTTCATCCATTCCCCCATGGCCAGCAAGCGTTGCTTATGCTCTTCCTGAATTTTACCATTTGGCATCGGACCTACATTCAGAAGAAAGTTTGCATCGTTGCCCGCTGCTTTTACGATGTACTGTATAAGTTCCTTAACCGACTTATGTTTACCATCCTGAAGGTTAAAGCCCCAGGAATGGTTTATAGTTTCACAAGTCTCCAAAGGAAGTGAACCGATTTTCGTTCCCCCGAAGCCTGTTGTATTCTTTCCGGGAAGGTCTTTTTCAAACATCTGAAAATCTTCTCCTTCAAAAGGCAAAACATGGTGATTATTTCCGACCAGTAAAGCCGAATTCACATCGTGTATCATCTTATAGGTATGAGACAGATCCCAGTTTACTTTTGTTTTTTTAGGGTTGTCCTTATCGCTCTTATCCTGTTGATCCCACCATCCGTCAAACCAAAACCCGGCTATGTTATAATTTTCTGCCAGTTCTTTAATCTGTGCATCCTGAAATTGAAGGTATTGTTCCCAAGCTCCTGATTCCGGTCTTCCGGTTTTATTACCTGTTCTTCCGCGAGGAAAATAATCCGGGTGGCGCCAGTCAAGCTGAGAATAATACGCAAAAAGCTTGATTCCCTGCTTTTCACATTCTTCTTCCAGCATCCTGAAAATATCTTTTCCGTAAGGGGTTGCTTTCACCACATTATAATCAGAGACCTTAGAATCGTACATGGCGAACCCATCGTGGTGTTTTGTTGTAATCGTTATGTATTTCATCCCTGCCTTTTTTGCCAGGTCGACAATTTTTTTGGCATCAAATTGTTCCGGATTGAAAAAACCGGGAAGTAATTCATAACGGTCGACAGGGATATTCTGATTGTTCATTACCCATTCACCATCTCCTAAAACACTATACACTCCCCAGTGAATAAACATCCCGAACCGAGCATCCTGAAACCATTCACGGGCTTCCAGGTTTTTTTTCGTCGGTATATATTTTTCTTGTGCAGATAGTACACTACCGAACATGAGTACTACTAATAACGCAGTGAATATTTTTTTCATGATATATAAGGTTTTTTAAAGGGATACTCCTCTTTTCCAGGGAATGAAATCATCCTGACCCAACCGGTCTGCGCATGTTTTCTTTTTTCCGCTGGCAATTTCAATAATTAAATCTATCAACTCGTCAGCCAATGCCTCCTGAGGCAGCCCCTCCGATATGAGCCTTCCCGCATCAAAATCTATAATATCTTTCATTTTAGCGGGGAGCATCGAATTCGACGCTATTTTTATTACCGGACAAATGGGATTGCCTGTCGGGGTACCCAAGCCGGTTGAGAACAAAATCATATTAGCGCCGGAGCCGGCCAATCCTGTTGTTGATTCAACATCATTTCCGGGTGTACATAATAAATTAAGTCCCGGTTTGGTTGCGTATTCAGCATAATCGAGTACATCTGCTATAGCACTTCTTCCGCCTTTCGTGGCTGCACCAGCCGATTTTATGGCGTCGGTAATTAAGCCATCCTTAATGTTCCCGGGGGAAGGGTTCATATCAAACCCGGATCCGACTTCATGTGCCTTTTTATTATAGCGCTCCATCAGGTCAATGAACTTACCGGCCACATCTTTGTTTGGGCTTCTGTCTATTAAATCCTGCTCAACACCACATAGTTCCGGGAACTCCGACAGAATGCTTCTCCCTCCAAGTGCATTGATTTTATCGGCAACGAGGCCTATGAGCGGATTTGCCGTTATTCCTGAAAACCCATCTGATCCCCCACATTCCAATCCTATACTCAATTTACTTAATGGAGCTGGTTTTCGGGATATTTCATTAGCTGCTTTCAAGGCCTTGTATGTCTGGTTTACAGCCGATACTAACATTTCATTCTCCGAACTATATTGCTGCTGCTCGAAATACAGTACCTCTTTATCTGTTTTAAAATGACGATCAAGGGCTTCCTGAATCAGGCTAATTTGGGCATGCTGACACCCCAGACTTAAAACTGTTGCCCCGGCAACATTTGGGTTTTTAATATAACCTGACAATAAATTCACAAGTGCCTGTGCGTCGTCTCTGGTGCCGCCGCAACCTCCTTCATGAGTTAAAAACTTAATCCCGTCTATATTTTCAAAAACTTTTTCAGACTTGCTTTCCACATCTTCAATGAACACTTCTTCGCTCTCACCGGAAACTAATTTCCGCAGCTGTAGCTTATACGGGTTCTCTTTTTTGTAACCCAGCTCTGCTTCAAAGGCTTCTCTCAGGACTTTCAGATTCCTGTTCTGACAAAACACCATTGGGACAAAAATCCAATAATTGCCCGTACCTACCTGTCCGTCGGTTCTGTGATAACCTAAAAATGTTTTTTCCTCCAGATTCTCAATTTTAACCAGAGGATTTTTATATGCTTTTTCCTTATATGCATACGAAGCCGCTACGTGTATAATATTTTCCGTACTTATTAATTCACCTTTCGCAATAGGCTTTACAACTTTACCCACCGGAACACCATACATGACAATGGTATCGTTCTTATCAAAATCCTGTAAGGCGAACTTATGCTTTACAGGGATGGTCTCTTTTATTGTAATTGACATGACAGCACGGTCTATCACCTCACCTGCATTCATATTCTCTAATGCAACAGCCACATTATCTTCTGCCGATATTTTCAAGTAATTTTTCAATGTAATTCTTCTTAAAATTCTGGAAACTCAAAATTAAGTTTAAGGTAAATATCTCGATTATACGAAATTTGCTTATACTTGTACAATATTTGCATAATCTCAGAATCATTCATTAAATGCATCTGATTTTTAGAATCAGAAACAATTTGCTTTATGAAACTGCATTATCTTCAAAAGAATCTTGATCGTGATATAAAAGTATCAAAAAATGAGGAAAAGGAATTTCTCAAGCTTTGGCATTATCATCCTGAAATAGAGATCGTTTACATTGTAAAAGGGAACGGTACCCTGTATGCAGGCGATTATATCGGAACATTCAAACAGGATGATATTTTTTATATCGGAAGTAATGTACCCCACATGTTTGATTCCAATAGCCAAAAAGAAGGTACTCCAAAGAGTTCTGTTGCTTATGTAGTTCATGCCAGGGAAACAATCCTGCCTGCGGATACTGCTTCTGAATCCCCTTTCTCTTATGTCAAGAAACTTCAGGACTTTGGGAAAAGAGGTATTCTTTTCAGAAGTAATAAAAACAAGGAAATAAGGCAAATATTAGACAAAATGGGGCATGATTCACTCCATGAGAACGGCATCGCTCTACTTAACGTGTTCTATCTGCTGAGCAATATAGAAAATAAGACTGTACTGAGCAGTGATCATTGGCTATCCGGTTACGAGGTTAAAGACCTGAGACTTAACAGGGTTATTCAGCATATCATGGAAAATTTTAAAAATCAACTGCCCCTGGATGAAGTAGCTTCGATGACCGGTATGAATAAAGCTGCTTTTTGCCGCTATTTTAAAAATAAAACAGGAAAGTCGTTCGTTACTTTCGTAAATGAACTAAGAGTTACATATGCCAGTAAGGTCCTGAATGAAGCTGAACCTGCTAAAACTATCTCTGAAGCATGCTACCAATCAGGTTTCAACAGCCTTTCTTATTTTAACCGGACATTCAAAAAAATAAAGGGCGTTTCTCCCAGCGGATACCGGAACAAAACCATCAGATATTAAGAGTTTTTTTTTCGTAAACCACCTCCGAGCCGTCTCTGAGAAATCTTTACGGATATGTTTCACAGGACAAGCTTAGAAGCTCCCCTCTCAATACCTTCCCGCCGGGGATCATTCCGGCCGGCACGGGCAACATAAATACAACTGAATTTCGATGCACAAGTGAATCGATATCGTAAACATCGAAAAAAATTGCATTTACCCAATAAAACGCAGTCCTGTTTAATACTTTTCGTACATTTATATTGATAAGCCATCGCGAAATGAGGGTTGAAAGCATTATAAGGAACAGGATATTCTGGGGGCTTGATTCTTTGAAAGGTAACCTGATAAAAAAGCATCTTAACGATATCAGGCTTATTTTAGAAGACATCAACTCAAACGGCTCTATGGTGCGCAGATCCCAGCTCCTAAAACAAGTGATGAAGCATGCCGCAACTACAACACCTTTTTATTTTCGCTATAAAAACCATTCCGGTCTGCGAGATTTTCCGGTAATCAAAAAAAGCGAGGTCATTAACTTATTTGATGATTTCAAATCACGTTTATTTTTAAATTCCAGGAATTACAAAGTGTCTACAAGTGGTTCTACCGGAATACCTTTTACCATTTATCATAACAAGGAAAAAAAATACAGAAATACTGCCGAAACCATTTACTTTCTGGAAAAGAACGGTTATAAAGTGGGAGAACGCCTGTATTATTTACGTATGTGGAGTGGAGAAACCAAAAGCTTTTTTAAAACCCTGACACAAAATATTGTCAAAATTGACGTCTATAAGCTTACGGATGAAAACATTGCTTCTATTCTCAATACCATCAAAAAAGATCCTTCTTTTAAAAGCTTTATAGGTATTGCTTCGTCTTTTGAAACGATCTGTCATTATCTTAAAGACGCCAATGCACCGAAAATGAATATAAATGCCAATTTCTTTATAGGTAATTCAGACGGTTTAAGTCCCTTCACTAAAAAATCAATTAAAAAATATTTCAATGCCCCGATAGTTTCCAGATACTCTAATGAGGAACAAGGAATTATAGCCCAACAGGAAATTAACAGTGACGATATTTTTAAGATCAATTGGGCTTCATATTTTGTCGAAATCCTGAATTTTCACGATGATGCTCCGGCAAAAGAAGGAGAAACCGGAAGAATTGTTGTAACTGATCTGTTTAATTACGCCATGCCACTGATCAGATATGACACCGGAGATCTAGGCTGTTATAAAATATTAAATGGTGAGATGGTACTGACAAAAGTGGAAGGAAGAAAAATGGATGCTGTTTATACAACTTCGGGTGAGTTATTGTCTCCATATGCGATCTATCCCAGAATGCAGGATTATTTTGATTATTTTAACCAATATCAGTTTATACAAACAGGAGTGAAAGAATACCTCATTAAACTGAACTACAAAAAAGACTTTCTAAAAGAAACAGAATTTAAAGAGCATTTTAAAGACCTGTTGGGGAGTGATGCAAAAATAACTGTCGAATACGTTAATGAAATCCCCGTACTGTTATCCGGAAAAAGAAAAAGGGTTATGAATCTATACCATCCGAAAACTTCTGGCTAACGGCCTGGAAAGCATCATGTTTTTTGCTCTTTTTTCTTTGCCGCGGGGAATAGGATATTATTCAGAATAAGCCTGTACCCTGGTGAATTCGGATGTAACTCCAACTCTGTCTTGGGATCGCCCACCCGATGCCGGTAATCTTCCGGGTCGTGCCCCCCATAAAAGGTAAAGAACCCCTTTCCTTTTATTCCATGTATGTACCTCGCTTCTCCATTGATTTTGTTCGCTCCCATAATTAAAACCGTAGGTTTGATCTCATCGCGTTTAAAAGCAGTTGTCTGCCCCATAAACCCTTTAACCAGAGAAGTGTGATTCTGGCAAAGCATGGTAGGTATGGGATCCCATTTGGCCGAAAAATCCATTAATGTAAAATAATCACTTTCAAAAGAAACATGTCTTTTGGAAGTCATATCAATAGATGAAAACTCATATACCAACGGATTTCTCTCCAATGTATAGTTTGTAAATGCGAACGTTTTATCATAGTTTATCTTACTCTGATAATTCGGATCTGATGGATCTCCGTCAAACATGGTTTCACATATATCTACTCCTTCGGCAGACAAGGCGATATCAAAACTATCGGTAGCAGAGCACATGGCAAACATAAAGCCCCCTCCAACCACATAATCCCTTATGGCGATAGCTACAGCTAATTTTTCTTCTGCAACTTTAGTATACCCCAACTTGTCAGCCAGGGCTTCCGCTTCTTTTTTTTGCTCAATATACCACGGTGTAGCCCTGAAAGCCCCATAAAACTTACCATACTGTCCGGTAAAATCTTCATGATGCAAATGTAGCCAATCGTACAACAAGAGCTTATTTCCCAAAACTTCCTCATCGTAAACCACATCATACGGAATCTCTGCATAGGTAAGCACCATGGTTACTGCATCATCCCAAGGCTGATTTCCTTTTGGGGAATAAACCGCTACTTTAGGTGCCTTCTCCAGAACAATGGATTCCTGATTAACGGCGGGACTAGAAACTTCATTCAATAGCAGTTCTGCCTTATTGTTTGATAATAATTCATAAGAAACACCCCGTATTTTGCATTCTTTCTGCAATTCTTCAAAGTCGGGAATTAAAAATGCTCCTCCCCTGTAATTCAAGAGCCACTTCACCTTAACTTCTTTGGCAAGCACCCAATATGTTATACCATAAGCCTTTAGATGATTCTGCTGATGGTCGGCATCCATCGGGATCAGAATATAAGAGGCAAATGATTTAAAAGAGAAAAAAAATAAAAAAAGAAGAAAAAGGCACTGCTTCTTGTTAAGAAAAGAAGTCAGTACATTGCTATTTTTAGAACGGAACGTCATCATCGTTAGGATTAAACCCTTCATTCATACTACTTCCAAAGGCTTCATCAGCGCTTGGTAAATGTTGTGTAGCAAATGGATTCTCTTCATCTTCGTTCATTTTAGAAGGAATCTCGAAAGGCGTATCAAAGTCATCTAAGTTATCAAATTTACCTAGTTCTCCAATAAATTTTAACCTAATGTTGTCTAATCCACCATTACGGTGTTTTGCCACAATAAATTCTGCCTGTCCCTGAGTAGGGCTTCGGTCTTCGTCATCCCACTCTTCAATTTTATAATATTCGGGACGATATATAAAGGAAACGATATCCGCATCCTGCTCAATCGCACCAGATTCACGAAGATCCGACAGCAAAGGCCTTTTACTCCCTCCCCTTGTTTCTACGGCCCTCGATAGCTGTGATAATGCAATAACCGGCACATCCAGTTCTTTTGCCAAAGCTTTGAGGTTACGCGATATCATTGATATTTCTTGTTCACGGTTACCGTTTTTTGAGGTTCCTCCCGCAGTCATCAATTGCAAATAGTCAATAATAATAAGCCTTATTCCAAACTGAGAGGCAAGACGTCTTGCTTTTGCCCGCAAATCAAAAATGGATAACGATGGTGTATCATCAATATAAAGCGGGGCTTTTTCAAGGTTTTTAACCTTTACATTCAGTTGTTTCCACTCATGATCAGCTAATTTTCCTGTTCTCAGCTTTTCGGAAGAAAGTCCCGTTTCCGATGAGATCAATCTGGTAATAAGCTGCACAGACGACATCTCCAAAGAGAAAAACGCTACCGGTATATTGGAGTTTACAGCCATGTTCCTCGCCATAGACAGGTTGAAGGCCGTTTTACCCATACCCGGACGAGCTGCTACTATGATCAGATCACTGGGTTGCCATCCCGATGTTAGTTTATCCAGCTTGTCAAAACCTGTCGGAATACCACTCAGCCCTTCCTTATTAGAGATCTCCTCAATTTTCTTTTTAGCTTGCATTACGAGGCTTTGGGCACTTTCAGACGATTTCTTAATATTTCCCTGGGTAACTTCGTATAGTTTAGCTTCAGCGCTATCCAGCAGGTCAAAAACATCTGTCGTTTCATCATATGATTCTTCGATGATTTCGCTTGATATTTTTATTAATGAACGCTGAATAAATTTCTGTAAAATAATTCTGGCATGAAACTCTATATGTGCAGAAGAAGAGACTTTTTTAGTGAGTTGAATCAGGTAAAAATCGCCGCCGGCTACATCCAGCTTTCCATTTTTCTTTAATTGGGCAGAAACTGTTAATAAGTCTATGGGTTCGGAAGATTCAAACAACTGAACCACAGCTTCGAATATATGACGATGCGATTCCTTGTAAAATGCATCTGATGATAAAATATCAATAACCTCATCGACCCCTTTCTTGTCGATCATCATAGCCCCTAACACAGCCTCCTCTAAATCAATGGCTTGAGGCGGAATTTTCCCTTTTTCAAGATGGATAATATTCGTCTTGTCTAATTTAACTCCAGTGATGGGGTTTACTTTTTCCATAGTTGCGAATGTAGAGAAATGATCTATTACAATTTTAATTTTAAACGACTAACAATTAACACACTAACTGTTGACTACTTGTTAATAACTCCTGTTCTTTGTTAATAAAGTTAAAAAAAACCGAAGCAACTTACTTCGGTTTTCTGATATTATTATGTATAAACCCGTTTAGCCCTTAAAGACTCCCATACCGGCATATTTATCCATACGATTATTTACCAGTTCTTCTGGTGATAACTTTTTAAGTTCATCGTAAACTTTCAAAATTGTTTTCTCTATGGTTTTATAGGTTGCTTCTCTATTTGAATGTGCCCCCCCAAGCGGTTCTTTTATAATTTCATCAACCAACTTAAGCTTCTTCATATCAGGAGCTGTCAGCTTTAAAGCCTCTGCCGCCTGCTCTTTATATTCCCAGCTTCTCCAAAGTATAGATGAGCACGATTCAGGAGAAATAACGGAATACCAGGTATTTTCAAGCATCATTACCTTATCTCCTACACCTATCCCTAATGCCCCGCCTGAAGCACCTTCTCCAATTATGACAACAATTACAGGAACTTTTAAACGGGTCATTTCAAGAATGTTTCTTGCAATGGCCTCACCCTGACCGCGTTCTTCGGCTTCTATCCCCGGATATGCGCCCGGCGTATCAATTAATGAAATAACCGGGATTCCAAATTTTTCAGCCATTTTCATTAAGCGTAATGCCTTTCGATATCCTTCCGGATTCGCCATTCCAAAATTCCGGTACTGACGTGTTTTGGTATTGTACCCTTTTTGCGTACCTATGACCATAAAGGACTGGTCGCCGATTTTTCCCATACCACCAATCATAGCCTTGTCATCCTTAACAGTTCTGTCACCATGCAGTTCTAGAAATGTTTCTCCGAAAAGGGCTTTGATGTAATCTAAGGTGTAAGGTCTCGAAGGATGTCTTGAAAGCTGAACCCGTTGCCAGGCAGTTAAATTTTTATATATTTCCTTCTTGGTATCGTTAAGTTTCTTTTCTATCTGTTTACAGGTATCTGTAACATCTATATCACTCTCTGAGCCTATCACTCTGCATTTATCTAACTGCTCTTCAAGCTCTTTAATAGGTAATTCGAAATCTAAATATTCCATTATTAAATATAAATATTGGTTTTAGTCAGCCCACAAATATAAAACTTTAATGCGATTGCCTAAAACAATGTACTTTTTCTTTTCCTTTTATTTTTTAAAATCCCGTTAGCTATGACTGTCATTAAAATTACGGCTGCCCCTATATAAAATTGGGGACTCATTCTTTCGTTCTCCCCAAAGACCAGATAGGCTAAAATGATTCCGTAAACCGGCTCCATATTAATCGTCAACATCACTGTATACGGGCTGATAAACTTCATAATTTTAACAGAGGCTATTAAAGCATAAGCTGTACAAACTGATGCCAAAACCCCCAAATACACCCAATCGGATACCGATACATCAAAAAAACCGGAAGAAAAGCTGTCTGTAACCCACAAATAAAGTGTCAGGAAAACAACCCCGCTCGTGAGTTCGTAAAATGAAATAACGGAGGGTTTGTACACCTGGATAAACTTCCCGTTGACCAGCGTAAAGACAGCAGATAGCAAAGCAGATGTTAAAGCCAGTATGATGCCCTGAACATATGCTGTTTCAACTTCAAATATTATATAAAGACCAGATATCACAATTAAACCAAAGAATATCTCATACCAGATTACTTTCCGCTTGTACCACAGAGGTTCTAAAATTGCTGTAAAAAATGAGCCGGTAGACAACATCGCTAATGTAACCGACACATTAGAAACCTTGATCGCCTTAAAAAAAGTAACCCAGTGTAATGCTATGACTGTACCTGCCATTATAAACCCAAACAAGGTTTTTCCGGAAATTCGCCAGTTTATCTTTTTAAACCATATATAGATTCCGATAAAACCTGCGGCCAGCAACATACGGTACCAAACCAACGGAGCAGCATCAAGTGATATCAACGCACCAATAACAGCTGTAAACCCCCAAATAAAAACGATCAAATGGAGATGCAGGTAATTCTTTAAGTTATCGTTTAGCATTTTTAAGAAGATATACAGCCAAAAGCCCGAACATTATATTAGGTATCGATACAGCCAATAACGGCGGAAACCCCGATTGTTCAGCCATGGTACCGAATATTTTATCAAAAAAGATATAGATAAACGCTAACGAAATCCCCAATGCCAGATTGATCCCCATTCCGCCTCTCCGCTTCTTCGAAGATACAGCAACTGCAATAATCGTAAGGATAAAGGCCGATACCGGCAGCCCCCAACGTTTATATTTCACCACCAGATACCTGTTAATATTGGGAGAGCCCTTTTTACGTTCCTTCTCTATGAATTTATTTAACTCAAAAAGGTTTTTCGTTTCCGCTATATACGATACGGGTGTCAGGTCATCGAGATTAAAAGAAAATAAAGTATCTATTTTACGCTCTTCAACAAAACGATCCTCCTCTCCCATTTCACCTATGGTTCTTTTAACATAACTCCGTAATCTGTATACGGAGTCTTTCGGCATCCATTTAATACTGGAGGCCGAGATCTTATACTTTAATTCATTCCCTTCAAAATGCTCTAACGTAAAATCCCTGCCTATTTTATTTAAAGGCTCAAAATGGCTCAGATATATAAAATCGTTATCACTTACCTGATTGTATAAATTTGTGGTTTTTCGGACGTTCTTGTTCTTTTTAAGATATTCATACCTAAAGTCATTGTATCCTTTACTGGCACTAGGCACAATAAACATCCCCATAATAAATGTTATCACAGCAATAATAGAAGCTCCCATCAGGTACGGGCGCAAAAACCTCGTAAAAGAAATCCCGGAACTTAAAATAGCCACGATCTCCGTATTGTTCGCCAGTTTGGATGTAAACCAGATAATGGATAAAAAAAGAAATATCGGGAAAAGCAGACTGGCAAAATAAAAAGTAAAGTCTATATAGTAATTAACGATTTCATCAAAAGGCACCTCTTTGGCGATCATTTTATCCACCTTTTCAGAAACATCGACCATGATACCGATAGGTACAAAAAGAAGCAGCATCACAAAAAATGTTACTAAATACCTTTTTAATATGTACCAGTCTATAATTTTCATACTACAGTCTTTTGTCCATTTGCTTTACCATTATATTTTTCCACTCATAAAAATCTCCTGCCAATATATGTTTCCTTGCTTCCCTTACCAGCCACAGATAAAAACCTAAATTATGGATGGTTGCTATTTGTTTTCCTAAATACTCGTTGGCCGCAAACAAATGCCGAAGGTAAGCCTTACTGTAATAGGTGTCTACATAAGTTATTCCCATTTCATCGATCGGGGAAAAATCATCTTCCCATTTTTTATTTTTGATATTAATGGTTCCGTGAGCTGTAAACAACATCCCGTTTCGGGCATTACGGGTAGGCATTACACAATCAAACATATCGACCCCGAGTGCTATATTCTCTAATATATTGATAGGGGTTCCGACGCCCATTAAATATCTCGGTTTATCTTCCGGCAATACGCCACATACAATATCGGTCATCTCGTACATATCCTCAGCAGGTTCGCCGACGGACAGGCCTCCGATTGCATTTCCTTCTGCTCCTATATTTGCAATATATTCTGCAGATTGCAATCGCAAGTCCTTAAAGGTGGAACCTTGTACAATCGGAAACAAACTTTGCCCATAACCATATTTGGGAAGTGTATTATTAAAATGACTTACACATCTGTCTAACCATCTGTGCGTTCTGTGCATCGAATTCTTCGCGTAACTGTAATCACAAGGATAAGGAGTACACTCATCAAAAGCCATTATGATATCGGCTCCTATAGTACGCTGTATATCCATTACGTTTTCCGGGGTAAAAACATGGTACGAACCGTCGATATGACTTTTAAACCTGACTCCCTCTTCCTTTATTTTTCTTCTTCCGGAAAGTGAATAGACCTGAAACCCCCCACTATCGGTCAGGATGTTCCGGTCCCAGTTCATAAATTTGTGCAGTCCGCCGGCCTTTTCCAGAATCTCCGTTTTGGGCCTCAGGTATAAATGATAGGTGTTGCCTAAAATAATATCCGGATCAATATCTTCCTTTAACTCACGCTGGTGAACCCCTTTTACGGATGCTACGGTTCCCACAGGCATAAAAATCGGGGTCTCTATGGTACCGTGATCGGTAGTGATGACCCCAGCCCTGGCCTTACTTCCCTGGTCTTTTCCTTTTAAATCAAATTTCATAAACAATCCTTCAATGCCGGCAAAGATAAACAACTGACAGTTATATAAACCGCTATTAATTTGTAAAATATTTCACAAACAAATATTAAAGTTAAAAAATGATAAGGCTTTAGCTTTGTTCACCTTTAATAAAAACTTACTTTTGCCCCGAAAAAATTTTTGAATAAAAATGCCTGATACACAACAACTAAACGATCTAGTGATCCAGGTTCGCAGAGACATTTTGCGCATGGTCCACAAAGTAAATTCGGGTCACCCAGGTGGCTCTTTAGGATGTACTGAGTTTTTTGTAGCCCTGTACAACGAAATCATGGAGTTAAACGACGAATTTGATATGGATGGTATCGGAGAAGATCTCTTCTTCCTGTCTAACGGACATATCTCTCCTGTTTACTATAGCGTTTTAGCCAGAAAAGGTTATTTCCCTATTGATGAGCTGAACACTTTCCGTTTGATTGATTCTCGTTTACAAGGACACCCTACAACACACGAAGGCCTCCCTGGGATCAGAATCGCCAGTGGTTCCCTCGGACAGGGTATGTCTGTTGCTTTGGGGGCGGCAGAAGCTAAAAAATTAAACAACGATAACCATATCGTATATAGCCTGCACGGCGACGGCGAGCTTCAGGAAGGCCAGAACTGGGAAGCTATCATGTATGCCTCTGCAAAGAAAGTTGACAATATAATAGCTACGGTCGATCTTAACGGAAAGCAGATCGATGGTGCTACTGACGATGTACTCCCGATGGGAAGCGTGAAGGCCAAGTTTGAAGCTTTCGGATGGGACGTACTGGAGATCAAAGAAGGGAACAATCTCGAAGCAGTCATCACAGGATTAAAAGAAGCCAAAACACGTACCGGAAAAGGAAAACCGGTTTGTATTTTACTACATACGGAAATGGGGAACGGAGTAGATTTTATGATGCACACACACGCGTGGCACGGAAAAGCTCCTAACGACGAACAATTAGCCATCGCATTGGGGCAAAACCCTGAAACCTTGGGTGATTACTAATTACTAACCCTCTTATTTTTTAACAATGACACAAGCAACAATGAAAAAATATATAGACACAGGGAAGAAAGATACCCGTAGTGGCTTTGGTGCCGGTTTAGCAGAATTAGGAAGAACCAACCCAAATGTGGTCGCCCTATGTGCAGACCTGATAGGCTCTTTAAAAATGGATGAATTCATTAAAGAAAATCCGGAGCGTTTTTTTCAGGTTGGTATCGCAGAAGCCAATATGATGGGGGTTGCAGCCGGTTTGACCATTGGAGGAAAAATCCCTTTTACCGGAACCTTTGCAAACTTTTCCACAGGAAGGGTATACGACCAGATCCGTCAGTCTATCGCCTATTCAGGTAAAAATGTAAAAATATGTGCTTCCCACGCCGGGATCACTTTAGGTGAAGACGGTGCTACACACCAGATCCTGGAAGACATCGGACTAATGAAAATGCTTCCGGGCATGACAGTGATCAATCCATGTGATTACAACCAGACAAAAGCAGCCACTATTGCGATTGCAGAACACAATGGCCCTGTGTATTTACGTTTCGGACGTCCGGCCGTAGCCAACTTTACTCCGGAAGATCAAAAGTTTGAGATAGGTAAAGCATTGCAGTTAACTGAAGGTACCGATGTAACCATTATTGCTACCGGTCATCTAGTATGGGAAGCTCTATCGGCTGCTGAAGCGTTGGAAGCCAAAGGAATTTCAGCAGAGGTTATCAACATACATACAATCAAACCTTTAGACGATGAAGCCATTCTAGCCTCTGTAGCGAAAACAGGCTGTGTAGTTACTTGTGAAGAACACAATTTCCTCGGCGGATTAGGAGAAAGCGTTTCCAGAGTATTGGTTCAAAACAACCCTGTACCTCAGGAGTTTGTAGCTACGAACGATACTTTTGGAGAAAGTGGTACTCCGGCTCAGCTTATGGAAAAATACGGACTTAACAATAAAGCTATTGAAGAGGCCGTTATAAAAGTGATGAAAAGAAAATAAATAATTGGTAGGGTTTTTGTAACCCTGCCTGTTATAAATTCAAACTCAAAGAAATCATTATGAAAAAAACACTTTTATTGTTTTTCGTACTAGCAAGTACATCAATTATGGCCCAAACTAATTCAGGATGGGGTATCAAGGCAGGACTTAATTACAACTCAAATGGTAAGTATTTTGATGATGCCGGAGAAATTATAAAAAACCCAGATGGTAACGTAGGGTATCATTTTGGTTTTTTCGGCAAAGGGAACCTTACCGAAACCCTTTACATCAAACCTGAATTGGTTTACACCAAGGTAAAAAGTGATTACGACGGCGATAAGTTTGACATGAGCAAACTAGACTTGCCGGTTCTTCTCGGATATAAGGTTTTCGGACCTATTGAAGTATTTGCAGGACCTGCATTCCAGTATGTTCTCGAGACAGAATTTGACGGCATCTCCATGAATGATATCGAAAGTGATTTTACTGTCGGAATGAATATCGGTATTGGTGTAAGCCTGGGTAATATAGGTATTGACCTGAGATACGACAGAGGTTTTTCTGATAATGAAGCCACCTATATCAACAACAATATTGTTGATGGTTTTCAACACCATGTTGAAACCAGACCAGAACAGCTGGTATTAGGGGTTTCTTTAAGACTCTAACACCTCTCTTTATAACAAAAACAAAAACGCCTTTCTGCTGACAGAAAGGCGTTTTTTTATACTTACAGGCTAGGTTCCCGGATAAGCCCACGATACTCTCAACACACCAGCAGTTGCACTCTTTCATACAAGATCCTTTACTCGATAATCGAAATTTATATGCTCCGACGCTTGCCCTTGTGAAATGTTCCTAAAGGAATTTCATTGGACTTGTGCCCTTGTGAAATAGTCCTGACGGAATTTCACAGGGCTTGCGTCGAAATGTTTTGCCATGCACCGCCGGCTCCATCGCTAAAAAGGGCTACCAGACCTTTTCCTTACGCTTGGCCCTCTCGTGGACTTTTACTCATTTAGGACAAGCCGGCTCTGTCACATCAATTCCTCATCGACTACTCTTACAAACAAAAAAAGCGCCTCTGTAACCGAAGCGCCTTCCATTATCATTCTTTATTTTATATTTTATCAATCGTTATCGAGATAATCAGGAATCCCATCCCCATCTGTATCATCTACTTCTCCATCCGGCCCGAAAGCACCGGTCTCATTGTTCCTAACATCGTATTCATTCTTGGTTAATGTACCATCACCATCATCATCCGGATCCATAAAATTAGGGCTAGCACTCAATCGTGTATACCCGTTTTTCAACTCCCATTCAAGGTCGGTATTATCATCATACAAATATTCATTCTCGTTCAGATCTTCTAAAGAAGACGGAATTCCGTCCCCATCGTGATCAACGGCCAACCTCATCCCCAACATATCTATCTGGAACATAATAGGGCTGTAAGCAGGTATAGCGGCTCGGGCGCTTCCAAAATAGGCGAGTCCTGACGGCATAATGACAAGTCCGATACCATAATCATTATTAAAAGTAATGGTTCCGTCTCCATTTTCGGTAAATCCAGACCCTTTTTTCAACTCTACAGCACCACTATAATATCCTCTTACCAAATTTGGCAAACTTTGCCAGGTGGGCACATCTCTCGAGTCAAATCTGCTTCCATTTAGAAGCTTTCCATCATACCTTACCAATGCAGAATCTGCTACTGTTAAAGTCTCCTCAACCGCTGCTCCTTTTCTTACTATCAGAGTATATAACTTGTGAGCGACAGCTGCTTCATCCGGATCCGGAGCATGCTCTACAATCTTTATTTTTAGCTTCTCCGTCATCTCCATCATAGGAGTTTTATCGGCATTCTCACCGGCTATTGTATCGATCTTAACCTTATAATCGAAGCCTGCAGGCGGATTTGCAAACTCCTCATAATTATAAAAGTGTGTCTCCAGAAAAGCCACTATGGCTGCATCATTCTCATCAGCTACTTCCTGAGGGTCTCTTAACTCAACATCAGTTCCCCCGTCGTCATCCTTATTACATGAAAATATAATGGCTGAAAGTATTAGTAAAACAGATAGTTTACGTATCTTCATATTCTTCGATATTTTAAAGCTCGCAAGATAGTATTTTCTTGTATTTTTGCTTGAAGCATTAACGAAATTTTTTGTTTCCTATGAGGATTGACAAGTTTTTATGGTGTACACGGTATTACAAAACAAGAAATCAAGCCACCGAAGCATGTAAAAAAGGGCATATCAGAATTAACGGACAGCCTGTAAAGCCTTCCAGGGAAGTTTTTCCTACCGACAAACTGATCGTCCGGAAAAATCAGATCGCATATCAGCTTACTGTTCTGGATATCCCTCCCAACAGGGTCGGGGCTAAACTCGTAGACATTTACCGGCACGATACCACTCCGAAAGAAGCCTTCGAACACGTAGAACTACTCAAACATGCTAAAGAGCATTACCGTAAAAAAGGTGCCGGAAGGCCTACCAAAAAAGACCGCAGGGATATAGAAGGTTACGTTAATACTGATACAGGACATGAAACTGAATAAGGATTATTGGGAAAACCGCTACCAGACTAAGGCAACACAATGGGATATCGGATACATTTCCACTCCACTACAAACATATATAGATCAGTTAACAGACAAGAATCTCAGCATCCTGATTCCCGGAGCCGGAAATGGCTATGAAGCCGAGTACCTGTTAAACAAAGGATTTAAGAATGTGTATGTAGTCGATATCGCTGAAACCCCGCTCCAAAACATCCAAAAACGGGTAAAAAAAATCCGTTCAGAACAACTGATCTGTATTGATTTTTTCGACCTCGACTTAAAATTCGATCTGGTTCTGGAGCAAACATTTTTTTGTGCCCTCGCTCCGGAATACAGAAAATCATATGCCAGGAAAATGCATGAACTTTTAACACCTGAAGGTAAAATAGCCGGATTGCTTTTCGCCTTTCCGCTAACCGGTGACGGGCCACCCTTTGGTGGAAGTGAAAAAGAATACAGAACTGTCTTTTCTCCATATTTCAAGATAAAAACACTTGAAACATGTTTTAACTCGGTAAAACCACGTTTGGGTAACGAACTGTTTTTTATTTTTGAAAAAAAATAGCAGCCCATAATAATAATGACATATGACAACTACTCAGAATAAAATATTAGGACACGACGAAATTCAGCATAAAATCAAACGTATCGCATACCAGATATACGAAACATTTGTTGAAGAGGATGAGATCGTTATTGCCGGTATTGCCAATGGCGGTTTAGAATTTGCCAGAAAAATACAGCATACTTTCAATGATATTGCCGATATAAAAACAACATTATGCGAGGTAAAAATAGACAAACAGAACCTGCTTGCCCCTATTTCTACAAGTTTGGACAAATCAGCTTATGAAAATAAAGCCCTGGTATTAGCCGATGATGTCTTAAACACCGGAGGCACCCTCATCTATGGTGTTAAACACTTTTTAGAGGTTCCGTTAAAAAAATTCAAAACCGTGGTTTTAGTTGACCGGAATCATAAAAAGTATCCAATAAAGGCTGATTTTAAAGGCATATCCCTTTCTACCTCTCTACAAGAACATGTAGAGGTGCTTTTTAAAGAAGGGGACGACGCTGTATGCCTACACTAAGGTTTTCCGGATTTCTCCGGAAACTCCTGCTACAGATTTACCATCTACAGCAACAATATGTTTTGCCCGTAAATAATAAAAATTACGCTCAAACAAATGCTTTTTTATAAACTCGGGCAATTCTTCCTCATCCAGATCTTTTATCAGGGGTCTATGATCCTTTTCTTTCATCAACCTGTCTACCAGTATATCGACAGAGGCCTTTAAATAATAAACATTTTCCGTAGCATCAGATATCACATCCATATTGCGGCCATAACATGGTGTCCCTCCGCCTAACGAAATGACCTTGTTTTTTTGACACTCCAGTACCTCTTTCAGATAATCCCCTTCTTTCTTTCTAAAATAGATTTCTCCTTTGGTTGAAAAAATTTCAGGAATAGACATTCCTTCTTTTTTTTCGATAAAATCATCGAGGTCCAAAAATTCCAAGGTGGTATCTTTTGCCAAAAATTTACCCACAGCAGATTTCCCCGATCCCATATATCCAAGTAATACAATATTCATTTCTACAACAATTAATTAAAATACAGTACTTTAAATATTACGCCTGCAAAAAAAAGCAAATTTATATTAAAAATGGCTTGAAAAATAAATTATACGTCTTATATTTGCACCCGCATTCAGGGAATGCTTTTAATGACTCGGTAGCTCAGTTGGTAGAGCACAACACTTTTAATGTTGGGGTCCTGGGTTCGAGCCCCAGCCGGGTCACTAAGTTTTTTTTAGTGTCAGTTATTACTGACACTTTTCAGACTCGATAGCTCAGTTGGTAGAGCACAACACTTTTAATGTTGGGGTCCTGGGTTCGAGCCCCAGTCGGGTCACTAAAAAAGTTGAGCTAATGCTTAACTTTTTTTATTTTTGATATGCTTGAATTGCCCATGTGGTGAAATTGGTAGACACGCCATCTTGAGGGGGTGGTGTCCGTAAGGACGTGCTGGTTCGAATCCAGTCGTGGGCACACTAAAAAATCTTGAGCAAAAGCTCAAGATTTTTTTGTTTATAAACTTCCGCTTAAATCCAATTCGGTAAAATTCTCGTCAATAACCATTGTTTGCCACCCGTTAATTTTTAAATGGTCGAGCTGTATGGTCTGATTGTCCAACTGGATATTCCTGATCTCAAACGGCAATCCATGAATCTGAATCTTAAAGCGCTTATAAGCTGCCTTAAAAGTTCCTTCCTTATGCTGCTGAATGATCAGCTGGTCTTTTCGGCCCGTCAGCTTAAAGGTTCTTAAACTGAATCGTCCTTTCGTATAATCATATCCGTCGTGAGCATCATCAAAAAACTGTGAATTCTCTTTTCCTTTCTTATAATAAATATCCAAGGTAACCTCCTCGATGTCTTTTTCTCCCACATATTGCTGAACCGGATATTTCGGGATAACAGCCCCTTCCTTAACAAAAATCGGCATGCTGTCTATGTCTGCATCTACCCACATCTCTTTCCCTCCTTTAACAATCTCATCTGTCCAGAAATCATACCATTTACCCCGGGGTACGTACATCCGCCTTCCCTTTGCATTAGGTTCCAAAACCGGACAAGCCAGAATATGCTCCCCGAATATAAATTCATCCGTACGATAATGAGTATGCATATCTTCCTGGTCAAACATCACCAACGACTTAACCAATGGCGTTCCTTTTTCAACATAGTTCCAGAATGCTGTATAGAGATATGGCAACAACTGATAACGGAGTTCGATAAATTTCTTCACGATTACCGTAACATCCTCATCAAAAGCCCAAGGCTCCTGATGCCCGTGATCTCCTGAAGAATGCACCCTGAAAAACGGATGAAAGATTCCCAGCTGTATCCATCTTGTAAACAACTCCCCATGCGGTTGTTCTGCAAATCCTCCAATATCACTTCCGGCAAACGAAAACCCGGACATAGCCATTCGCTGCACCTGGATATTGGCAATCCACAGATGCTCCCAGTTAGCTATATTATCGCCTGTCCACGTTGAAGTATATCTTTGAGTACCCGAATAAGCTGCCCTGGTAATCACAAAAGGCCGTTTAGGGTACGAGAACTTTTTTAATCCCTGATAGGTAGCCCTGGCCATCTGCATCCCATAAACATTATGAGCTTTGCGGTGACTGCAATAGTTACCATCATAATTATGCCTTACATCATTCGGAAAGGTCTTATTCGGAACCTCCATAACTGCAGGCTCGTTCATGTCATTCCAAACCCCCTTGATCCCTATATCTTCAATAAGTCCCTTAAACAGATCAGACCACCACTCCCTGACTTTTGGATTTGTAAAATCCGGAAAATAACATTCACCCGGCCAAACCTTACCCTTCATATAAGGCCCGTCTGCCCTTTTACAGAAATAATCATTTTCCAGACCTTCCTTAAATACCCAGTAATCTTTATCTATCTTAATTCCCGGGTCTATAATAGCAACGGTTTTAAAGCCTTCCTCCTCCAGTTCCCTAACCATCCGCTTCGGATCGGGAAAATACTCTTTATTCCATGTAAAACACCGAAATCCATCCATATAATCTATATCCAGGTAAATAGCATCACAAGGAATCTGTAGCTTCCGGAATGTGCCTGTAATCTCCTTTACTTTACTTTCTGGATAATAACTCCATTTACACTGATGAAATCCTAATGCCCATAGCGGCGGTAACTGATGGGGTTTTCCGGTCAGATCCGTATAATACTCAACCACATCAGTCATTTTAGGTCCGTAAATGAAGTAATAGTTCATTTCTCCTCCCTGTGCCCAAAAACTGGTTACATTTCTTCGCTCCTGAGCGAAATCGAAAAAGGACCTGAACGTATTATCGAAAAAAACACCATAAGCCTTCTTATTTATCAAACCGGTATAAAAAGGAATAGCCTTATAAATTGGATCTGTATTCTTTCCATATGCATAGGAATCGGTTACCCAGTTCTCATACCTTTTCCCTTTAAGGTTTAAATGATTCGGTTTATCTCCCAATCCATAATAACTCTCACCATCCTGAGAAACCTTGCTCATTTTCACTATATCGCCGCCATGTTCGTAACTCTCCTCCCAGTGAAAACCCAATTCATCTTCATTTATCAACTCTTGTGTAGCGGCATCAAACAACCGGATCTTCAGGTCCACCTTAGATACTTCACAAATTAACTTTGCAGTAGAAATCACAAAAACCCCTTCCTTTTCATCTATTTCCAGCTTGTTGTACCCCCTATTTGCATATTTGGTAATAGCATACGAAAAATCGTTGGCAAAAATTCCGGTAGTGGAATATCTAAATCGCAAAACACTATCTCTTATAACTTTAATCTGAAGCGCTACATCATTCTCTGTAGTAAAAAGAAGTGTATCAACATCCTTGTCCAGAGATACTATTTTTGAAGGGAAGACATTCCCTTTATATTCTAATTCAGTATTTGTTATCATATAAAATCATATTACTCCAGATAAACCATCCCTGAACCTGCCCGGTGAAATTTCTTTTGAAAATATTTCATAAGGACGAGTTCACAAAGTACCTGAAAAACTAAAAACATTTCGACACAACCAGATAATTATCCGGACTTATCATTTAAACCTCTATTACAAAACCAATCACCTCGGGGAAAGCCCGCGAGAGGGTCAAGCGTAAAGAAAAGGTCTGGTAGACCTTTTTAGCGATGGAGCCGGCCCGCGCTTGGCAAAACATTTCGATGCAAGCTCTGTGAAATTCCGTCAGGAGTATTTCACTAAAGCAAGTCCCGGAGCTCCCGGTAGCAATACGGGATAAATCTCAATGACCGAGTAAAGGAACACAATAGCAATGACATTTAAAACATTATAAATGAATATATTCCTCTATTGTACAGCTAAAACGTTTTAGTTAATCCGAATATTTAAAAGCTACCATTGCCAATGGCGGCAATTTTATTTTTACAGAACATTCCCTATGATGCCAGGCAACCTTTTCAGCCACTAATAATCCATTCTTATACGCTCCTGTTCCCGAATAAACTTCAGAATCAGAATTAAAAATTTCCGAAATCCTTCCCATTACCGGCAATCCTATACGGTAGTGCTCATGGGGAGTAGGCGTAAAATTGCAAACAACGATCACATTTTCTTCCTGACAGTCTCCTTTTCTTATAAAAGAAATCACTGAATTTTCAGCATCTCCGTAATCTATCCATTCAAAGCCTTCATTCGAAAATTGTTTCTGATATAAGGCCGGTTCACTTGTGTATAACCGGTTCAATCCTTTTACCAATTTCTGAATACCTTTATGCACATCGTACTGCAACAAATGCCAGTCAATACTTTTCTGAAAGTCCCATTCATCATTCTGACCGAACTCGTCTCCCTGAAACATAAGCTTGGTACCCGGATGCATAAACATATAACTATATAAAAGCCTGAGGTTCGCGAACCGCTGCCATTCATCACCCGGCATCCTCCCCAGAATAGAACGTTTTCCATGCACCACCTCATCATGCGACAAGGGAAGCATAAAGTTCTCTGTAAATGCATAGGTCATCGAAAATGTTATATTATTTTGATGATAACTCCTGTGGATCGGATCTTTGGCAAAATATTGCAATGTATCGTGCATCCACCCCATCATCCACTTCATTCCAAAACCCAGTCCTCCTAAAAATACAGGTTTGGAAACACCCTGATAAGCTGTTGATTCTTCTGCTATGGTCTGTACATCCGGAAAAGAAGCATAAACCTCTTTGTTTAATTCTTCCAGAAATGAAATAGCTTCCAGATTTTTATTTTCCCCATAAATATTGGGTTCCCATTCACCCTCGTTACGCGAGTAATCAAGATAGAGCATTGAAGCCACGGCATCGACCCGCAAACCGTCTACATGATAATGGTCCAACCAAAAGATAGCGTTGCTGATAAGAAACGACCTCACTTCATTTCTACCGTAATTAAAGATCAGGCTTTTCCAGTCCGGATGATATCCTTTACGCTTATCGGGATGTTCATAAACATGAGTCCCGTCAAAAAGCCCCAGACCATGGTCATCTTCAGGAAAATGAGAAGGTACCCAATCCAGGATAACCCCTATATCGTTCTTATGAAGCTCATCAACCAAATATTTAAATTCTTCCGGATAGCCAAACCGCGATGTGGGTGCAAAATACCCTGTTACCTGATATCCCCAACTCGGGTCAAACGGATACTCCATAACAGGCATCATTTCTACATGGGTAAAGCCCATTTCCTTTACATAGGCAACCAACTCTTCAGCCAATTCAAAATAAGAAAGCGCCCTGTTCTCGGATACCTTTTTCTTCCACGATCCCAAATGCACCTCATAAACCGAAAACGGTGCCTGTAACGCATTATGATCTTTTCGTTTTGTCAACCAGGCAGCATCATTCCATTTGTAATCATCATCCCAAACTACCGATGCTGTTTTCGGCGGATGCTCACACCTTCTGGCATAAGGGTCTGCCTTTTCAGTAACTGTACCATTATTAGGACCATATATCTTGTACTTGTATAGATTTCCTTTCCCGACACCAGGCACAAAACCTTCCCAAATACCACTACCATCCCAGCGAACGTGAAGCTGATGCGCTGTGTCTTGCCAGAAATTGAAATCTCCAATAACAGAAACTTTCAGTGCTCCCGGTGCCCAAACCGAAAAATATGTACCCGTTATACCATCAACGGTTATGCTATGAGATCCGAATTTCTCATACAACCGATAATGTTTCCCGGCCTTGAATAAATTTATATCGAATTCTGTAAATAAACTATAGGGTGTAACTCTTGCCATATTATCCTATTACTGTGCCATGAGGAATGACAGCTTCTTTTTTAAGAACTACGATCCCCTCTTTTACTACATATGATTCTGTCTCCTGGTCTTCCAAATGTTCCCCCCCGTTGATAGTAACATTATCTCCGATCCTACAGTTCTTTTCAATGATCGTGTTCGTTATTTTACAATTTTCGCCTATCCCTGCTAAAATGGAGATGTTCCTCTTTTCTATTTCTTCTAAAGACTCATAAAAATCGGTTCCCATCATATAGGTCTTTGTAATTACAGATCCTTTCCCGATCCTCGACCTTATTCCTATTACCGACGATTCAATTTTGTCCGCTTTGATAATGCATCCTTCGGCGACTACCGATTTAACAAGACTCGTTCCTGAAATCTTTGAGGTCGGAAGAATTCTGGCCCTGGTATAAACCCTTTGTGCTACATCATACAAATTAAATTTTGGAAGGTCGTCGGTCAGTCCTATATTGGCTTCAAAAAAAGATTCAATGTTCCCTATATCGGTCCAATACCCTTCAAACTGGTAACTACATACCTTGCGCTTTCCGATTGCCTGAGGAATTATTTCTTTACCGAAATCAACTGTAGACTTATCCGCCATCAAATCGACCAGCAATTGCCTGTTGAAAACATAGATCCCCATCGATCCCAGATAATGCCTCCCTTCCGCTTCCATTTCGGCTCCCGTAGGGGATGTCCATTCAGGCAATAATCCGGAATTGGGTTTTTCAATAAAGGAAGTGATATTATTAGTGGCATCCGTCTTCATTATTCCAAAGCCCGGAGCTTCTTTAGCATTAACCGGAACTGTCCCGATAGTAATATCCGCTCCTGTATCTATATGCTGCTTCACCATTAAATTATAGTCCATATGATACAACTGATCGCCTGATAATATCAAAAAATAATCAAACTCATTTTTAAGAAAATGATGCATTCCCTGTCTTACCGCATCAGCAGTACCCTGATACCAGGTTTTATTATCCGGGGTCTGCTCAGCAGCTAAAATATCTACAAACGCAGAGCTGAAAAAACTAAAATGATATGTGTTTTTTATGTGCCTGTTCAACGATGCTGAATTAAACTGAGTTAACACATACATCCTTTTGATGTTTGAATTAATACAGTTTGAAATAGGGATATCCACCAAACGGTATTTACCTGCTATTGGCACAGCCGGTTTAGATCTACTCCCAGTTAGCGGATAAAGCCTGGTTCCCTGACCACCTCCTAAAATAACGGATAATACTTTTTCGTTGAACATAATTATTCTGGATTTAGTGAATTATACAAATCGAGGTATTGCCTGGCAGACATATCCCACGAATGGTCAATCCGCATAAGCTGCTTCCTGTTCTTTTTATATACCATCGGCTGCTCATTATAAAATCTCACAGCACGTGCAATAACATCAGTGATTTCAGGCAAGGACACCCGATCGTGACAAAAACCAAAACCTCCATCATCTATATCGATTACCGTATCCTTTAACCCTCCTATGCTTCTTACTATCGGAATAGTACCATACCGGAGTGAATACATCTGGTTCAGGCCACAGGGCTCTACCCGCGACGGCATCAAAAGGAAATCTGCACCTGCATAAATGATATGAGACAACTTTTCATCGTAACCAATAAAAGCATTGTAACTTCCATCATACTTTTCCTTCAGAGCATTCAACCTGTCTTCTGTTTCCTGATGCCCGGATCCTAAAATAAGAAAATTACAATTATTTTCAGGCAATACAGCATCAATAACCTCAGGCAAGAGATCAGCTCCCTTTTCACCTACCAGTCTTCCTATAAAAGCAAATAACGGCTTTGAAATATTCAGCCCGAATTCCCTGCAAAGCCATCTTTTATTATCCTTTTTTCCTGATTGTACTATTCTCGACACATAATTCTTAACGATGAATTCATCTGTTTCAGGGTTCCATACCTCCGTATCGATCCCGTTTAATATTCCCATACATTTTTGATGTTCATGGCTGAGGAGGCTTTCCAGGCCATTGGCCGAACGCTGCAATTCTTCCATATAGCTCGGCGATACCGTTGTTACCTTCCATGCACACTTAATACCGGCCGCCAAAGGATTTATTTGTCCATTCCAATCCAATAACCCAACTTTTGAAAAATCAAAAGAAGGAATATGACCTACTTTATCATGAGAGAACCAACCCTGGTACTGGGCATTATGGATCGTTAACACTATGGGAATCTTATTCAGTTTCTTGTACTTATAACTTTCCTGTGCCATAAAAGGGATCAATCCTGTGTGATGATCATGGCAATGAATAACTGACGGCCTTTCACTGAATGTTAGCATCCAGTCCATAAATGCTATTTGAAAAGCCAAAAAGCGGTCTGTATCATCATAAGAATACACATAGTCTCTATACAACAATACCGGGATATCTATGAAAAGGACTTCAAAGCCCAGGAAGTTTCTTTTTAATTTGAATATCTCATAATCATACACCTGACCTCCCATCGATAATACATCCTTGTAAACAGATTCGAATTTGTGCTCAGAGGTAAATTTATTGCTATAAAACGGCATCACCACTTTAGCATCGACCCCAAGCTCTTTCTGATATTTTGGCAAGGCTCCTACCACATCTGCAAGACCACCAACTTTAGCTACAGGATAGCATTCTGCACTTACATGTATAACATTCATAAAAAGATCATCGTTTAAGTTAAAAGATTCCGATTAGATGAATCCGAAACACCTACGAACCTTTACAGATCATATTTGTTCCTTATAAATGTAATAAAATAAAAGTGTTAACATTGATCTTTTTAGTACCCACAGCAATCACCACAGGTCATAAACATCTATAAAACAGCGTTTAACACAAAAAACAATCGACTAAAAAAACAATCAGATAACATTTTTATAATATAAAGTTATATCAACATACGACATACATCATCTGTAGCCCGCAAACCGGACTAACCTGTATACCAACATAACATTTTATCAAAACATTGTAATTTATTAATTTTGTTTGACTTTTGTATAAAAATAATGAACGGTACTAAACAAACTTTCAGCATCAAAGACCTTGAAAACCTTTCCGGTATTAAGGCTCATACCATTCGTATTTGGGAAAAAAGATATAAGCTATTATCTCCTAAACGCACCGGAACCAATATCAGGTACTACACTTTGGAAAGCCTGCAAAAACTACTTAACGTATCTTTTTTATATAACAACGGGTATAAAATCTCCAAAATTGCCGATATCAATGAAGAAAAAATACCTGTCCTGGTTAAGGAGATCCTCAACAATGACAGATCGGCAAATGACTATATGAATAAATTTAAACTGGCCATGATCAATTTCGACCAGTCTCTTTTTTATCATGCCTATAACAGTCTACTCAACCAAAAAAGCTTTAGAGAGATCTTTAACGACATTTTCATCCCTCTTCTGAATGAAATCGGCCTGTTATGGCAAACCAATACAATAACACCTGCTCAGGAGCATTTTATATCGAACCTTATTAAACATAAAATCCTGGTCAATACTGAAAAGCTTTATCAGGAGCAACCGGCGAACGATCAAATCTTTGTCCTTTATCTGCCTGAGAATGAGATCCACGAAATCGGGTTGTTATATCTTAATTACGAACTGAATTTACACGGGTATAAATCTATCTATCTCGGGCAAACGGTACCTCTTGAAAGCCTGAAAGACATTACCGACAGCTATAGCGAAGTTACTTTTATATCTTATTTTACCGTTGAACCCAAAGCCGAAAAGCTAAATGAATACCTCAAAAGGTTTAATAAAATACTCGAAAACAAACCGGAACTATGGTTGCTGGGAAAGCAAATCCTGAACATCAATCAAAGTAAATTGCCAGTTAACATCAAAACCTATAAAACTATCAAAGACCTGTTGTCCATACTATAATTTTTTTATCGTGTTTATTTTTGTTTAACTTTTTACTATATTTGTTAGACATGAATAAAAAAATTGCAATTATAGGCTCTGGATTTTCCTCTTTGGCTGCATCCTGTTATCTAGCCAAAGCAGGGTATAATGTTTCTGTTTTTGAGAAGAATGCTCATTTAGGGGGAAGAGCAAGACAATTAAAAAAAGAAGGATTCACCTTCGATATGGGACCTACATGGTATTGGATGCCTGATGTATTCGAACGTTTTTTTGGTGATTTTGGTAAAAAACCTTCCGATTATTATTCACTCGATAAACTTGACCCTGCATACCAGGTTTATTTTAACAAGTATGAATCCATCAGCATCGGAAATACGCTGGAGAAAATATGTGAAGCTTTTGAGCGACAAGAAAAAGGAAGTGCCGGGAAATTAAAAAAGTTCATCAAACGGGCTGAAGAAAACTACAAAGTGGCCATCACAGACCTTGTCTACAACCCCGGAGTATCTCCACTCGAACTCATAACTCCTGAAACAATAAAAAATATCGGCCAGTTTTTCAATACCATTAAATCAATGGTAAGGAAAGAATTTAAAAACAAACAGCTAATACAGATTCTGGAATTCCCTGTATTATTTCTGGGCGCCAAACCATCGGCCACACCCGGTTTCTATAATTTTATGAATTACGCTGATTTCGGACTTGGCACCTGGCATCCGGAAAAAGGCATGTACAGTGTCATTGAAGCCATGGTAAATTTGGCCGTATCATTGGGTGTCGAAATACATCTGAATAAAAAAGTAACTTCAATCCATGTAAAGGATCAGGTAGCCGGGGGACTTTTCTTTGATAAAGATTTTACAGCAGCCGATATCATCTTAAGCGGAGCAGATTACCATCATACAGAAACACTCCTCCGAAAAGAACACAGAGGGTACTCAGAAGGTTTTTGGCAAAAAAAGACCTTTGCTCCTTCATCTTTGTTATTCTATGTAGGATTTAACAAAAAGCTGAAAAACATTGCCCATCACACACTCTTTTTTGATGTAGACTTCGATCTGCATGCCAAAGCTATATACGATGATCCCAAATGGCCCGAAAATCCATTGTTCTATGCCAGCTTCCCTTCGGTGACAGACAATAGCTTTGCCCCCGAAGGCAAAGAATCGGGTACTTTTCTGGTTCCCCTTGCCCCGGGTTTAAACGATACCGACGAATTAAGAGCATATTATTTTGAAATTATAATGTCCCGTTTTGAAAGTGTAACCGGGCAAAATGTAAAAAACGACATCCTGTTCAAAGAATCATTCTGTGTTAATGATTTTATTAAAGATTACAATTCATACAAGGGCAATGCCTATGGACTGGCAAATACGCTGACACAAACCGCTTTTCTCAGACCTAAACTAAAAAGCAAAAAAATAAAGAACTTATATTTTACAGGACAATTAACAGTTCCCGGGCCGGGAGTACCTCCTTCGCTCATTTCAGGGAAACTGGCGGCAGATCTCATAAACAAACATCATAAATAATTTACAATGAAAGCCCTTTTTGATACCGTTTCATATGCATGTAGTAAACAGGTTACGCAAACATACAGCACCTCTTTCTCATTAGCCGTAAAAATGTTGGCCCCTTCTATCCGACAGGATATATACAATATTTATGGGTTTGTCAGGTTTGCCGATGAAATTGTAGATTCTTTCCATAGTTACGATAAAGAATCTCTATTCAATAGATTTGAAACCGATTTAAACAAAGCCCTCGAAAACAGAATAAGCCTAAATCCCATCCTGAATGCTTTTCAGCATACCGTACATAAATACAATATCGGTTATAAACTCATCGATGCATTTATGAACAGTATGCGCTTAGACCTGACAAAGCAGACATATAATCATCGACAAGAATACAACGCCTACATATACGGATCGGCAGATGTAGTCGGACTGATGTGCTTAAAAGTATTTGTAAAAGGGAATGAAGATAAATACAACCGACTTAAAGATGCAGCTCAATCCCTGGGTTCCGCTTTTCAAAAAGTAAACTTCCTGAGAGACTTAAAGGAAGACACTGAAATACTAAACCGCTCATACTTTCCAGAAGCCAATAACTCTTTTAACAATATTGTAAAAAACGGGATCATAGAAGAGATCGAAGTCGATTTTTTAAAAGCCTACAAAGGGATATTACTGCTTCCAAAAGAAGCTAAGTTTGGGGTATACACCGCTTATCGATATTATAAAAAGCTACTCGACAAATTAAAAAAAGCTCCGGTTACTCAAATTCAATCCGGAAGGATCCGGGTTCCTAACTATCAAAAATTTGGCTTATTAGCCAAATCTTATGTAAATTATAAACTGAACCTTTTCTAAAAAAATACATCATGCATACACTTATTTGGATCGGAGTGTTTTTAGCCACTTTTTGTATCATGGAATTCATGGCCTGGTTTACACACAAATATATCATGCATGGTTTCCTATGGTCGCTGCATAAGGATCATCATAAAAAAGACCACGATTCATGGTTTGAACGCAACGACTCTTTTTTTCTTTTTTATGCAGCCATCAGTATCATTTTATTTTACTTATGGAGCTACAAAGGGTTATGGATAGGACTCCCCATCGGACTGGGTATTTTCTGCTACGGATTAGCCTACTTTCTGGTACACGATATATTCATACATCAACGATTTAAAATTTTCAAAAAAGCCAGCAACAGATACACTAAAGCTATTCGGAGAGCTCATAAAACACACCATAAACACATTAATAAAGAAGACGGTGAATGTTTCGGAATGCTATGGGTTCCTTTTAAATACTATAAAGAAGCGAAATAGATTATGAAAAGTTTATATCTGATTGTCGATCTGGCATCGGTTTCCGTGCCGTTTATTTTTAGCTTCCATCCGAAAATCAAATTCTTTAAAAAATTCAAGCCGCTTCTAACCGGAATCCTGCTAACCTTATTAGTCTTTATTCCGTGGGATGTTTATTTCACAAAATCAGGGTACTGGGGCTTTAATCCGGATTATTTAACCGGTCCTGAATTAATAGGGCTTCCTATAGAAGAATGGCTGTTTTTTATCTGTATACCATTTGCCTGTATCTTCACACATTTTTGCCTGACTAAATTCTACCCATCAGTTAAACTGGGTATAAAAACAACCAGATACATCTCTTTCCTGATCATATTAATATCCATGATCTTATGCCTTATCTATTTTAACCGCTCATACACAATAGTAAACTACAGTTATGCCGTTCTACTTATTGGCTTTACGCTTATAAAATATCCTGAAATACTCCAACAATTCTATCTTACCTTTTTAGTGATCCTGATCCCGTTTTTTATTGTAAACGGATTGTTAACCGGAAGTATGATTGAAACGCCTATAGTCTGGTATGACAATGCTGAGAATATGGGAATCAGGATGTTTACCATCCCGGTAGAAGACAGTATGTATGCATTTACCATGCTACTCACCTGCTATCTCCCTGTTCACTGCTTCAGTAAAAAATCTAATTGATCTCTGACCTGCTGACTATTCCAATCAGCAGCACCGGTTTTATCGATCACGATCCTGCCTTCCTTATCGATCAAATAGGTTGCAGGTATTGATCTCGAAAATAATTCGGCCGGTATCGAAGAACGTTCATAATATACGGGAAACGTATATTTATGCTCTGACATAAAATTTTCTACGGATGCTTTCTTATCACTGGTAACAAACAAAAAGTTCACCTTATCGCCATACGAATCATAGAGAGCCTGCATGCTGGGCATTTCGGCTATACAGGGCGGACACCAGGTTGCCCAGAGATTCACCAAAACAACTTCTCCTTTCATTTGTTCGAGATTTTCAATATCGCCGGTCACCGCATCCTCCAGCCTCCAGTTGTAATCGGTAAGTAATTTTCTGTCATCTGCATCTATAATACCCGGACTAAATGCTATGAAACGATTCACCCACACTTTAACAGCAGTACCCACAGGTGTAAACAATATTACAACTATAACAACCAAAAATACCAGGTTCGAAACCTGTCCCTTCTTTAACTTCATTACTTTACCATTAAAAACATATATTCTAATTGTTCGAAAGTACACTTTTAAGCTTACAGTCATATTAAAATTTATCTTAAAACTTTCCCTGCATATCACGTATTAAGAAGGCCCGGAAAAGATGAAAAATTATAACCGAAAACTTAAAGACAAACCAATTTGTATCAGTATGAATAAAAAAACTCCTTGCTACATTACATAACAAGGAGTCTTGTATTTAAAAATATATTTATTAAGCTTCGCCTGCAGCAATTAAGTTAAGCGCAGAACCGGCTTTAAACCATTCAATCTGACTATCGTTATAAGTATGATTAGCAATAATCGTATCTTTTGTTCCGTCTGCGTGAACCACTTCAAGAGTAAGTGGTGTTTCAGGAGCAAAACTTTCAAGATCTACAAAGTTGAACGTATCATCTTCCTGGATCTTATCGTAATCTGCTTCATTAGCAAATGTCAGAGCCAACATCCCTTGTTTCTTAAGGTTTGTTTCGTGAATACGTGCAAAAGACTTTACTAATACTGCACGAACCCCTAAATGACGCGGCTGCATTGCGGCATGCTCTCTCGATGAACCTTCTCCGTAGTTATGATCTCCCACAACCAAAGTCGGCACTCCGGCAGCCTTGTATTCACGTTGTACGTCCGGAACTCCGCCATACTCACCAGTTAACTGATTCTTTACAAAATTAGTCTTCTGGTTAAAAGCATTCACGGCCCCTATCAAGGTGTTATTGGCAATATTATCCAGGTGACCACGGAAACGCAACCAAGGTCCGGCCATAGAAATATGATCTGTAGTACACTTCCCGAATGCTTTGATCAACAGCTTCGCTCCTGTGATATTTTTACCATCCCACGGCTTGAAAGGAGACAATAACTGTAAACGCTCAGATGACGGGCTTACAGCTACCTGAACTCCGCTTCCATCTTCGGCGGGCTGGATATATCCGGCATCTTCCACCGCAAAACCTTCAGGAGGCAGTTCATACCCTCTTGGCTCATCAAGCATTACCTCTTCTCCATCTTCATTAATAAGCTTATCTGTAAGCGGATTAAAGTCCAGTCTTCCGGAAATCGCTATTGCCGTTACCAGTTCAGGGGAACCGACAAAAGCCAATGTATTTGGATTACCGTCTGCTCTCTTGGCAAAGTTTCTGTTAAAAGAGTGAACGATGGTGTTTCTGTCCTTATCTTCACTGCTACCGCCATAACGGTCCCACATACCTATACATGGCCCGCATGCATTAGCAAATACAGTAGCTCCGATCTTGTCGAAAGTATCAATAAAACCATCGCGTTCTATAGTATAGCGAACCTGCTCAGAACCCGGAGTAATAGTAAAGTTTGATTTTGTTTTCAACTTTTTATCTGCAACCTGTTTCGCCAAAGACGCTGCTCTTGATATATCTTCATACGAAGAGTTTGTACAAGACCCTATAAGACCGTATTCAACCCTTAAAGGCCAGTCATTCGCTTTAGCAGCATTTTTCATCTCCGATATAGGAGTCGCCAAATCCGGAGTAAACGGTCCGTTTAAATGCGGCTCTAACTCAGAAAGGTTAATTTCGATCACCTGATCGAAATATTGTTCGGGGTTCGCATGCACTTCAGGGTCTGCTGTTAGATAATCTTTAACCGCATTTGCTGCATCGGCAACATCTGATCTGCCTGTAGAACGCAGGTAACGATCCATTGAATCGTCGTACCCGAAAGTTGAAGTTGTAGCTCCTACTTCAGCCCCCATATTACAGATAGTACCTTTACCTGTACATGACATAGACTCAGCTCCTTCTCCAAAGTATTCTACAATTGCCCCGGTACCACCTTTTACAGTTAATATCCCGGCAACTTTAAGAATCACGTCTTTTGGTGCGGTCCATCCCGACAACTTACCGGTTAGTTTAACACCTATTAATTTTGGAAACTTTAATTCCCACGGCATACCGGCCATAACATCTACAGCATCTGCTCCACCAACACCGATGGCTACCATACCTAATCCACCTGCATTAACCGTATGTGAATCGGTACCGATCATCATCCCTCCGGGGAACGCGTAGTTTTCCAGTACGACCTGGTGAATGATCCCCGCTCCCGGTTTCCAGAAACCGATTCCATATTTATTTGAAACTGACTCCAGAAAGTCAAAAACCTCGTTACTGGTCTCGTTTGCTCTTTTTAAATCTGCTTCTGCCCCTACTTTGGCCTGAATCAAGTGATCACAGTGAACTGTTGTCGGCACAGCAACCTTTGGTTTTCCGGCATGCATAAACTGCAACAACGCCATCTGTGCTGTAGCATCCTGACATGCAATTCTATCAGGTGCAAAATCAACATAATCCTTACCACGAACAAAAGCCTTGTTCGGCTTCCCGTCCCACAAATGTGAATACAATATTTTTTCTGATAGCGTTAACGGCTTGCCTGTTATCTCACGAGCTTTATCAACTCGCTCGGCCATGTTCTCGTAAACGCTCTTAATCATTTCAATATCAAAAGCCATATATACTTGAATTTTAGTTTGAAAGTGTAGCAAAAATACGAAAAACAGCAGAGTTTTTAAAGTTTAAAACAAAACATTCAATAAATGATTTTTTATGCAATAAAAAGTGATTTTTAAGGCTTTTTTTTATCAATTTAATAAAATCAATACAGCTATTTTATGGTAAACATAAAATAAGCACTTTCAAATGTTAATGTGTAATTTTTAAGGATTCTATTTAACGGAAAATATGGTAAAAAAAGAGCAACGAAAACGTTATAGCCATTAAAAAATCGACCTTACGATTTCATCTACAGACAAACCTTCTGCCTCCGCTTTATAATTTTTAATCACCCTGTGTCTTAAGATCGGTAAAGCCACCGCCTGAACATTTTCAATATCGGGAGAGTACTTTCCATTGATCACTGCATGTGACTTAGCCGCTAAAATTAAATTCTGAGAAGCCCTGGGTCCTGCTCCCCAATCGACATAATTTTTCACTATCTCCGGAGCCAGTTCAGAATCAGGACGCGTTTTCCCTACCAGTTTCACGGCGTATTCAATTACATTATCGGCTACCGGCACCCTTCTGATCAGGTGTTGTATTTCGACAATTTCATCGGCATTAAAAAGTGTATTCACATGAACATTCTGATCTATCGTAGTAGATTTCACAACAGCTACTTCTTCCTCATAAGAAGGATACTTCAGCTCTATGGCAAACATAAAACGATCAAGCTGAGCTTCAGGCAGCGGATAAGTACCTTCCTGTTCTATCGGGTTCTGAGTCGCTAAAACAAAATATGGCAATTTAAGATCGTAATGCTGTCCTGCTACCGTCACTGCTTTTTCCTGCATCGCCTCGAGTAATGCCGATTGTGTTTTGGGTGGAGTCCTGTTAATCTCGTCTGCCAGAATAATATTGGCAAAGACAGGTCCCTTTATAAATTTAAACGTCCTGTTATGGTCAAGAATCTCACTTCCGATAATATCGCTGGGCATTAAATCGGGAGTGAACTGAATACGTTTAAAATCTAATCCTAGTGTTTTAGCGATGGTATTCACCATCAGGGTCTTCGCCAGACCGGGAACTCCTATAAGCAATACATGCCCGCCTGAATAAATAGCCAGTAAAATCTCATCTATTACATGCCGTTGTCCGACGATAACCTTCGAAATCTCGTCCTTCAGAACCTGATGACGCTCAACTAAGTTATTTACTGCTATGGTATCAGACATAGAGAACCTTATTTTTTAAGCCAATTGTTTGTAAAATCACAGCCTTTAAAATCCGATCCTACGCTTATATATGTATCCTTTATCTTTTCATCCATCCACTTCTTAATCGTCTCCAGCTGTTTATCTTTAAGGGCCAGATCCTGTATCTTCAGATAGTCTTGTGAAAAATCAGCCGTATGCGATGGATAGCGGTTAATTACTTTTACCAGTTTGTATACGATTCCCGAACGGGTGTCTTCCATCAATGGCTGTGAAATTTCTTCTCCTTGCAAATTAACGATCTGGCTGTATATCCTGGAATCCATCTTGGTCAGTTCAAAACGCGTACTGAAATCAACCGGGTTTCTAAGTACCCCGCCATCAAACCTGGTTTCTTTCTCATCCGAAAAATTCCTTGCTGCATCCTGGAAAGTAAATTCACCGTCTAATATCTTAGAGCGAATACTGTCTAATTCTGCTTTTGCCTCCTCTCTGGCATCGTCCGATATTTCCGGTCGTATTAAAATATGACGCGCATCTACTACCTGCCCCCTTATTTTTTCTACCTTTAAAATATGCCATCCGAATTCCGACTCAAAAGGTTCTGAGATTTCTCCTTCGGGGGTGCTGAACGCTACATCCTTAAACTCCTTTACAAACGAATCTTTTTTAGAGAATGAATAAAACCCCTGATTTTCGGTCTTACCAGGATCGTCTGAATACAAGGTAGCCTTGATAGCCATACTCGCCCCGTTTTCTTCAATATCCCTTTTGATTTCTTTCAGGCGATTAACAGCCTTTTGAACCGATTCCCTGGTTGGTTTCGGTTTCTTGACTATCTGGGCTACTTCTACCTCATCTCCAAAAACCGGTCGTTCATCTTCCGGTATACTGTTAAACCATATTCTAACCTCTTCCGGGGTAATTTCCATCTCCTCCAGAATCTTGGCACGCATTCTTTGCGAAAGCATTCCCATTTTGGTAATCTCAGTCAGCTCATCACGGAAAGTCTGCTCATCTTCCATATTGTAATAATTGAGCAACTTATCCATCGAACCGATGGCATTTACCAGATAATCAATTTTACCCTGCACTTCCTGGCTTATTTCAGCATCAGAAACAACTATACTATCCTGAATGGCCTGGTGCGCATATAGCTTATCTTCCATCAGTTTTCCTAAAACCTGGCACTTCGTAATTCCATCCGTAGGAATCCCCTGTGTTTCCATATCGATAAAACTCTTATCAATATCAGATTCCAGAATAACGAAATCTCCTACCACCGAAGCTACACCGTCTATTTTGATCCTTTTGTTTTTTACCGTAGGAACGCTAACACTGTCGCTTGATATTTTTGTTCCAGCATTATTTTCGGTTTGTAAACTGTCTTCTTGTGCCAATAACCCCTGGCTCACTATCATCATTACTCCCAAAAGCGCAATACGTATCTTACTCATAAATCTTATATTGTTTCTTTTTATAGGCCTCATCGATAAGGTCTTTTTCTAATCTTCTTATAAATTCCAGTTTCCTTTTGTTCAGAAGGATCTGTCTTAACGTAGGTTCTATATAACTCAACGGCGACATATCGTTACGCTCAAGAACATCGTTCACAGCCACCAAATATACCCCTAAAGAATCAGTTAACTGAATTTTTTGTGATTTTTTTAAATATTCGTTTTTGTTTTCTGAAGTTATCACCGGAATTTTTTGTATAACATCCGAAACCTTAACCCATGCGGAGTCATTTAACGAAAATGACTTGAACTGGAGCGACTGCCCGTGTAAAAGTTTTCGGTCTTCGGCATCAAACCTGTTAAACCGCTCTTTTAGTTCATCGATCTGGTTATAATCATTTGGCACGCTCACATAACGTAGTTGTATCAGCTCTTCATTCAGTTTAAAATTGTCTTTGTTCTGCTGATAATATTGCTCTAATTCTCCTTTGGTTATTGCCGTATCCATCGATTTGGTCACCAAAGCTTCCTTATAAGCGTTTATATACAGGTCTGCCCGATACTGGTTAACAAGTTCTTCAAATGCTAGGGTTTTATCTTCAGGGAGGTTTATCCG
Organism: Zhouia spongiae; assembly: GCF_022760175.1. Classification (GTDB taxonomy): domain Bacteria; phylum Bacteroidota; class Bacteroidia; order Flavobacteriales; family Flavobacteriaceae; genus Zhouia; species Zhouia spongiae. Next base: position 2,278,843 of record NZ_CP094326.1, on the reverse strand, counting down.
GGCCTTCTGTAACAACAGCTTTGTCGTTGCCCAGTTATTAATATAATTCGTTACTATGTTTATACTATCCTCAGCGGAAAGGTTCTCTCCTACAAGACCTCTGATATCCTTCTCCAGCAAATAATCATCATTTACTTTGGCTATGATAGTCCCTTCTTCTTCTTTCCGTAAAAATTGACAGGAGGCTGTAAGCAAAAGAATTGTAAAGAGCGTTATGGCTTTTAACCTGTTCATCATCATCAAAAATTTTATCTCTAATATCGTAACTTTAAGCCCTTTATGCTATTTAACACACTTAAATTTGTCTTAAATAACGAAGCCGCTATCACACAAGATAAAGTTAAGCAGGCCGGGGGCTCACAAATTTAAAAATTAAAACCTTCCGCACAAGTCTTCTGAAGATTTTAGATATTTGTAAGCAACCCTGATATAAAACACATGCGAACACTAAAGTTAATATGGGATTTTAAAGGTCCGGCCGCACAAAAAACAGCCGAGCACCATGTTATTCACCTAAAGGAATACCTGGCCATCGAAAGCATCCCCTTTCTGAAAGCTGCTACCGAGTTGCTTTCTGAAATGCATTCAACAGCTTATGTTGCCGTCGATGAAGCATATATGAAAAAAATCCGCGATGATTTAAAACCTCATCGCGGACAATTATATACTGAATAACATTTTTTATTGCTAACTCAAGGGAGCTCCGTAAAGGTCGAAATCGGAAGCTTCCTCAATTTTCACATCGATAAACTCGCCCACCCTAACATAATGTTTGGTTGCATCAATAAGCACCTCATTATCTACATCAGGTGAATCAAATGCTGTTCTTCCGACAAAATGGGTTCCTTCTTTTCTATCGATAATACACCTGAACGTTTTTCCGATCTTCTCCTGGTTCAGTTCCCAGGAAATCTGCGATTGGATGTCCATGATCTCTGCTGCCCGCTGCTGCTTAACCTCCTCGGGAACATCATCTGTCAGCTTATAGGCATGTGTATTCTCTTCGTGGCTGTAAGTAAAACATCCCAAACGTTCAAACCTCATTTCCTTCACCCAGTCCTTAAGCGTCTGAAAATCTTCTTCTGTCTCTCCGGGATATCCCACAATCAAGGTGGTCCTAATTGCCATTTCCGGTACAGCAACTCTAAAATCCTGTAATAACCTGGTCGTTTTGGCCTGCGTAGTCCCCCTGCGCATCGATTTTAACATAGGGTCTGCTATATGCTGTAGGGGTATATCGATATAGTTACACACTTTCGGTTCTTCCTTCATCACCTCCAATACATCCATCGGGAATCCTGTCGGGAATGCATAATGCAAACGGATCCATTCGATACCATCTACCTTCACCAAGGCTTTCAGTAAATCGGCCAGACATCTTTTTTTATAAAGATCTAATCCGTAATAAGTAAGATCCTGGGCTATAAGAATAAGTTCTTTTACTCCTTTTTGGGCCAATTTCTCCGCTTCCTTTACCAGGTCCTCAACAGGTGTACTTTTATGTGCACCCCGCATTAAAGGAATGGCACAGAAACTACACGGCCGGTCACATCCTTCAGCTATTTTAAGATATGCATAATTCTTAGGGGTAGTCGTTAAACGCTCCCCTACCAATTCGTGCTTGTAATCAGCGCCGAGTGCTTTTAAAAGTACAGGCAGGTCTGAAGTGCCGAAATACTGATCTACATCGGGAATTTCCTTTTCCAAATCAGGCTTGTAACGTTCACTTAAACACCCGGATACAAATACCTTATCTACAATCCCCTCTTCTTTTTTCTGAACATATTCGAGTATCGTGTTAACACTTTCCTCCTTAGCATTGTTTATAAAACCACAAGTGTTTATAACAACAATGTTCCCTTCCTCTTCATGCACCACCTCTTTACCATTGGCTTTCAATTGCCCCATAAGCACTTCACTGTCGTACACATTTTTGGAGCAACCCAGGGTAACTACATTTATCTTGTTCTTTTTTAAAGACTTGGTTCTCATCGCTTTTTATTTGGAGTGCAAAAGTAAGGAAGAAAACTGAAACAATATCTATTTATGAATATTAGTATTCTTCCGGCCGTCAGCTCCTCTATAACACCCGTAAACCGTTTTCTACTTTCATATCCGTACTTAACAAGGTTACCTCTTTTCCATGAACAGCACCTATCACCAGGCATTCGCTCATAAAATTAGCAATCTGCTTTTTAGGAAAATTAACAACGGCAACCACCTGTTTACCCAACAAGCTTTCCTTATCGTACAATCTGGTTATTTGTGCTGACGTTTTACGCCGGCCTATTTCGGGACCGAAATCTATAAACAACTGATAAGCCGGGTTACGCGCTTCGGGGAAGTCTTTTATTTCCAATATGGTTCCGACACGCATCTCTACCTTTTCAAAATCACTCCAGGTTATTTCCATACTCTTTTTTTTGTAAAAATAGCCTTCTTTAGATTATTTAAAAAATCGATTCAATTAATTTGGATATGATTATTCACGCAGAAGATCATCTTATAGCGCTTCGGTACATCCTTCTTCCTTCGCTATCCCAATTAAAACTTTCCCCTGGTCCTGCCCTTTTCCATATAGGCATGAGCTTCTGTAATTAAACTTAATGAAAAAACTTTATCTATATAAACAGGCAGTTTTCCTTGTCTCATCAGTGTCACCAGATTCAACAGCACTTCCTTCTCAGGTTTTACGGCTACAAATTTCGCCCGCCTGTACAATAACAATTCTTTGATCATATTCAATGCGGGGGTCTTCCGATGTAAATCCCTTTCGGATTAAGGAGGCGTCTTGTTTCTTTATAAGACTTTGTCAAAACAACATCAAAGATTACATCAAACTTCTTATCTGATTTTGTAAAATCTTCATTTCTATAATCAATAGTATGATCAGCCACCAGCTTTTTGCACAGAGACAAGTTGTTTGTACTTGAAACACTTGTAACTTCCGCCCCACAGGCTTCGGCTATCTGAATCGCAAGATGCCCACCACCACTGCTGCTGCCATTGATCAATACGTTATTTCACCCTGCTTTGATATCAGATCGTTCTTCGCATAACCAACCGGTTCCCAACATTTTAAAAATTCATCCATAACAGGTTGGGAAACTCCAAATTTCTTCTCAATTGCAATTCTTAAAGCATTCATTCATATTCAACTTTACCCATCAAAAGTATTCTTTTTATATTTATCTCTGAATTAAAAGTAAAAACATGAGATTCCTAAGCTTAGTGATGTTTTCTATGATACTTATAACATCTTCTTGTGTAAAAGAAAAAAAACATACAACCAGACTTCCACTAACCACATACACAGGAACTATTGAAGCTCAGGACGATAAAGAAATTGCATTTACCTTTAAAGCAAAAACCGGTACTTCTCTTGAAATTTATAATGCCGATGAGATTATAGAAGTTGATGAAATCAGCTATATAAATGATTCCATCGTTATAAAATTGCCTGTATTCGAGAGTATCATAAAAGCACAAATAGCAACGGACAGCAGCCTTTCAGGTTATTATATTAAACCCAATTTAAACAGGACGGTGCCTTTTTATGCCAAACCGGGTACTGAAAGGTTTGATATTACAGCTGATGCGGACTTTAATGTTACCGGGAATTGGAAAGTTGAATTTAGCCCCGACAGCGATAATCCTACTGTGGCAAAAGGCATTTTTAAGCAGCATGGAAACAAGCTGACAGGAACTTTCAGGACAACTACCGGCGACTACCGGTATCTTGAAGGTGTTGTAGAAGGCGATCTGCTTAAACTATCTACATTCGATGGAGCCCACGCCTATTTATTTACGGCTTCCGTTACTGACAGTAGCATGACCGGAAACTTTTATTCCGGAAATCATTATAAAGAACCTTTTGCAGCACAAAGAGATGAAACATTTGAATTAGCTGACCCCGATACACTTACATCCTTAAAAAAAGGTTATGACAAACTGACTTTTTCTTTTCCTGACGAGAACGGCAATATGGTTTCTTTAGATGATGACCGCTTTAAAAATAAAGTAGTGGTGGTACAAATTATGGGAACCTGGTGCCCTAACTGCCTTGATGAAACCCGTTATTTCAGTAACTATTACAAAGCCAACAAAAACAAACCCGTCGAATTTGTGGCATTAGCATTTGAGTATGTGAAATCAGATACTTTAGCATTTAAAGCTATTAACAGGTTAAAAGAGCGTACAGGAATTGAATATCCCGTTTTATTGGCCCAATACGGAACGACAAGCAAGAAAAAAGCACAGGAAAAACTCCCCATGCTCAATCATATTATATCGTACCCAACAAGTATTTTTATCGACAAAAAAGGAAAAGTCCGTAAAATCCATACCGGGTTTAACGGTCCTGCCACAGCTGAGAAATACGAAACGTTTAAAAAGGAGTTCAACAATTTTATGGATAAACTGATTGCTGAGAAATAAACTTTCTGAAATCAGTTTAATTGCAGTTAAAACATATAAAGAACATACCCTAACAAGGCTCCGCCAGTTACGGTCCACATGGCATTGATTTTCTTCACTCCAAAAGTGAATGCAAAACTGATTATTGCTATCACAACACCGCGCCAATTTGTTAAGGTTTCCGCACCCATTTTAAAAAGTACCGCTACCATTACTGCCACTGCTGCTATATTCACACAATCGAGAAAATAACCTAAGGATTTTGACTTTCTCATTTTCGGCACTAGCGGATTCAGTATAAGCACAAACAAAAAAGAAGGGAGAAAGATTCCTAAAGTAGCCGCAACAGCTCCCCATATTCCTGCCAGCTGATAACCGATAAACGTTGCTGTCGATAAAACCGGTCCGGGAGTAAACTGCCCCACTGCCACCGCATCTATAAGCTCCTGACGGCTTAACCACCCGCTGACAACCAGCTCCGCATCAAGATAAGCAAATAATACATAGCCACTGCCGTACAATACAGCACCGACTTTCAGAAAAACCCAAAAAACCTTTAAACCGGTAATTCCTGAAACAGCAGCTGCGGGCACCTGCATGAACAAAAACGGAAAAACCGAGTTTAAACTTACTGCACGTTTGCTTTTGATATAAAAATAGAAAGTCCCCAGCATACCACCAGCCAACAATGCTGCAATTTCATTGACCCCAAGCAAACTGACCAGAAGTACCAACGTACCTAACAACCCCAACTCCCAATTCTTCAACGCTTTCTTACCCAGTTTTAAAATAGCCGCAGCTATAATCGTCAGTACAGCAGGTTTTATACCGAATACAAGAGGTGCTACTTCAGGCAGTTCCCCATACGCACCGTATAACCACGCAAACACTCCTGTTATAACTACCGCCGGACATATAAAGCACAGTCCTGCTACAAACAAACCCGGAATACCTGCTCGTTCATGGCCGCAGTGCATAGTCATTTCTGTTGAATTCGGACCCGGAATTAAATTCGTAGCCCCCACAAGATCTAGAAAATGTTGCCGGTCTATCCACCTGCGTTTATTCACGATCTCCTCTTCCATCATAGCGATATGTGCGGCAGGACCTCCAAAGGCAACACACCCGAGTTTAAAAAAAACACCGGCTACCTCAACTAGTTTATTCTCATGCTTCATTATACAAGCTTCTATGGCCAGATAAAGATATATGTTTTGTTCCTGACGGCGGTAAAATTATTGTTTTAATAACAACTCATTATAGTTCTGGATCGTACAGATCGTTCAGGAAACCTTCCACCTGATCCCTGTATTCGTATCGTGGCGAAAGGCAATCGTTAAATTCTTCATCGTGAACTTCTATCAGGATGTACCACTTTCCGTACCGCGACGTATAACTATCTTCTAACAGCGGTCCCATCTCTTTAGACTCCAAAACACCATCAATGGCCATAGGTAATAAATTGATTGTATTCGTGCTTCGTTCACATTCGTAAAACGACATATAATATTGCCTGCCATCTATTCGGAACACCAAATTTTGGTCAACCTACAAATCGTTTTTCCTGTATATTATGTTTATATAGTGACAGAATTCATCAGATTTCTTTAAACCTTCAAAAACCAGAACATGGTTCTGACTGATCTTTCTCTTTATCTTATTGGCCTTAACCACTTTGTAAGAATCAATTTTAGGTGCAAAGCTAAGGCATGCAAGATGAAACAATAAGAAAAGTAAACTACCTCGGAGCAAGCCCACGAGAGGGCCAAGCGTAAAGAAAAGGCCTGGTAGCCCTTTTTTGCGATGGAACCAGCTGGCGCATGGCAAAACATTTCGATGCAGACCCAATGAAATTCCTTCAGGAACATTTCACAAGGACAAGCGTCGGAGCATTAAATCTCGATGATCGAGGAAATAACCTCAGAAATGTTTTCATAGGAAAGGTTTACAACTTTCGGTCAAAAATTGTGCCTTATCAGATTCCTAAAAAGAAGAAAAATGCTATCGCTAAAACTCCGGTTACTGTAATATAAATAATAGACTCGGTCCTTCTCTCCTGTCTCGCACGGACTTGTATCTGTTTTTTGATTTTGGTAAGTTCTTCTAATGAAACATTTTTAAACCGAAGTTGTGTCGTATGAACATCGGAATAGATCACCTCCCTGTTGTGTTCCTTAAATTTGGCTTTGGCAGACGGTCGTTGTGCCCGGTTTTGCCTTATCCGATTAATCATATCCTGTATATGTCCGGCTCCGAAACTCATTTTTCTAGATAGTTAGATTACTACGCTTGTAAGTGTTACAACAGCATGCTACAATAATTTTCTCACCAAGATACACTTTTTCAGCATTTTAACCTAATGATTCGTATACAATAAAGGTGTACCCTCCCCGACCGTTCCTTCAGAACGCTTCGGAACATCCCTAAAAACCAACATAAAGTATTGGTTATAAAGTTTAAACAGGCATCTTGAGTTATATAAAGTTTTTATTTTCCCTCCAACATTTCTAATTTTTCTTTGGCATTGTCATTTTCAGGATTCAAAGCCAGACTTTTTTCGTAATTTTTTATTGCTTTCTCGGTATCACCATTCATCATATAAGCTTCTCCCAATGAGTCATACGCATCGTAAGATTCGGGAAATGCAAGAACCTCGAGTTGAAACAGACCGATTGCTTTCTCATAAAACCCTCTCTTGATCATCTCATACCCCTTGGCATTCATATTTATTTCTGACAATTCGTTTTTAGCTCCTACGATCATCTTTTCCGCATTCTCAGCACCTTTCTCCATATAAGCATGTATGACCTTCTTCGTAAAGAAGTAACTATCCAGCTTTGGCGTAGCTCCCGCAATAACTTTTTCAATAAAAAAGCGGGCATCAAAAAAGCCCTGGTCCAGGTCTTTATTGGTTAACAGAATTACCGTATAGCCTTGTTTATCAAAAATGCGCCATTCAGCACCCACGCCAAAATGCCCGCCGCTATGCCCATAAATACCTGAACCTTTAGCCCCTGCAAATTGCATTCCGTAGCCATACCACCCGTTTACGGGGGCTGTTTTCATCATATCGGTATAAGTAGCATTCAGCAACCTGCCATTTTTAAACGCAGTGGCAAATTTATACAGGTCATCCAGGGTCGAACGTCCACCGCCCGCAGGCCCTCCCTTTACTGCACTCATAAAAAATGTCTTTTGAAGCTGATTCGGATATATCTCCGACAGCATATAGCTCTCGGCTGCATTTTCAACGGGGTGATCAGAGTCCGGGTTACCGGTGTTTTCCATTTTAGCCACAGCAAAAATGTTTTTACGAACAAACTCCTCATATGGCATTTGCGAAACAGCTTCTATAATTCTGCCCAGTACGATATAGTTTGTATTCCGGTAAGCAAAATCTTCATCAGGTTTAAATTCCAGAGGCTCTTCTTCATATAATGAAGCCAGGCTTTTCATATCCCTGTATTGCTCCTTTGAAGTATTTATAAATTTTTCCGATTGGAAATAATTAGGCAACCCGCTTCTATGCATTAACAGCTGTTTGATCGTGATCGAATCTCCGGCAGCCTGGTTAGGATAATCGGGAAGAAACTTTCCCATGGGATCGCTTAATGATAATTTCCCTTCCTGGATCAATTGAAAAACGGCCACGGCCGTAAACGATTTACCAATTGATGCATATGAAAATTTGGTGGCTGTATTATTTTTAACCTTATGCCCCAAATGAGCATATCCATAAGCTTTTTTAAACAGAACACTGTCATTCCTGGCTATTAACACAGCTCCGCTAAAACCATCCAGCGAGTCCAGGTAATTACTGATTTCAATTACTTTATTATCTTGATGAGAAATCGTAGTACTTCCTGTGCAGGAGAAAATAAATACGGTAGACCATAAATAAATTACTTTTTTCATTTTAAAGAGTACAGTTTTTGGTTATCCTTTTTAGCAAGTCGAACAATTGAACAAGCTCTACTTCTGTAAATCCTTTTAATGCGGTACTTCTGTTGAGCTTTATGATCGGATGTAATAAAGTGATCGCTTTTTTTCCTCTCGCTGTTAAAGTCATTAACGATCGTCTTCTGTCATGTACATTTACCTCCTTTTTTAAATAGTCCTTATCCTCCATTAATTTTAATATGCGAGTAATGGAAGCATAATCCTTAAAAACCATATCGGCGATTTCCATTTGCGTATAACCTCCATTTTCACTTAAGATTACCAGTATCAGAGCCTGATCGACCGTTATATCCGGAATTACTTCTGATATATTTTTAGCACATAATTTTCTGTAGGCCTTAATCGACTCTTCGATTGAGTAGAGTATCGTTGACGTAGGTGTATTAAATTTCATTCTTATTTGATATATCAAACAAACTTATTGCAAATATTTGATATATCAAATAAAATACGCTAATTATTAGGATATTTTAACCTCGGTTATTATAAAACATCTTAAGTATTTCGTTGGATTGAAACTCCAAAGGCAACTACGCCCGAAAATTTTTCAGAAACTGTTTGTGTATAGTGTGGTTTATGAAGAATATCTGACTCTTCTATAATTTTTTCATCGAGATCTTTGCTCTCTTTTAGAAGAGTAATTACCTTGTTTAAACATTTAATGGCTTGTTTGACAGTTTCGTTTTCAATTTTTCTAATTCAGAAACACTATCTCCTTGTATAGATAGCGGTCTTCCTGCTTTATTATAAAAATCATAAGCTAGGAGAGCTTTCAACTATTCTTTCTACTTTCCAAGCGTTTTTAAAGCTGTTTTCATGGAAATACTCCATCATATCTCCCACTGATGCATAATAAGTAGATAATTCATTCCTTTCTTCATCATAAGAAACCTCTGGAGAAACCTCACCGTTAGGATGAAACCTTTTAGCACTTATTAGATTTCCGTTGTCATTAAAAAAAAGCATGTAGAACCTTTCGAAGCTTCCCTCCACTTTCATTCACCAGCTTTATTTCTTTCTCCTAATTCCCACTCATAGTCATCTTCATTCCATATTGCTTCTTTGGGTACTGTATTGGGTCTTTTCATTTTCTTTTAAGATATCATTTAATACTTGGTATTCAGACAGATTTTTTAACTAAGAATCTTTTGCATATACATTAAAATTATTGCTGAACTCTGCTACTTGCTTGGTATAATTTGGAGTTATCAAATTTCTGTAATTATCATAAGGCATATTATAACCTGAGAACTTATTGGTGTAATACTTTAACTCAACTAATTTTAGTTTTTTAAAATAGTCTGAAACAGGATTTTCAAATCTGCAATGATTAATGCATAAACGGGTTAGATTAGGCAAATCTGCAATCCATAAAGGCAAGTTTTCAAAAGCATTAGCACCAAGCGAGAGCGTTTCCAAAGTAGTCATACTTTTTATGTAATCAGGAAACTCATCTACATCATGCTCCATCAAAAACTCTGTAAGATGTAGGGTCGTAATTTCTTTTGGAATAGTAGTTATGTTGTCTGATCCTGAAAAACTTAACTTTTTTAATGATGTAAATTGTTGTATAGCCGCATAAGCTTCTGGTGTAAATTCATAACACATAAATATATGGAGTCGGTCGAGTTTTGCTGCTTTTAAATTTTGAAGCCCCTCAAATGACGTACTCACCAAAAATAAATTTTCTAGCTTAGGCAAATCCACCTCAGGGAAAGTATCTAGAGAATAATAATCATTAATAAAAAGTAATTCTAAGTTTGGTGTATTGGTTACTATCTCTTTTAGGTTACTTCCCTTGTAATTTGTTAGTCTTAATATCTTAAGCTGCGTAGTAGGATGGCTTTGTAATTCTGTCTTGTCTTCAGTTTTATTGTCTATCGATAAACGTTCTAATTGGGTACAGTATTTAAATATTGATTCAAAAGAACCTATAGGACAAGAAGTGTATAACGTTTTTAAAACTTCTGGTTTTTGTAAATAAGGTATTAAATCTTCAGGAGTATAATCTTCTTCTAATTTTGGGTAAAAGAATAGATAAGGAGTTATTATTTTTCGGTATAGAGCTTTAGGATCTTCTAATGTTAGTCCTTCTAATTTTATCGAAGCGGAATTTATACTGTTTTCACCTGCTTGTATCCCTTTTATAAATGACAGATCTAATTTTTCTAAATCTTTAGGTAAATGGTCTGTATCTAAAACAAAATTATTACTTCGTCCTATACTAACAGTTTTAAGGTTTTGAAGCGTACTTAAATTAGGAATCCCTTCTAAATCTACATAGTTAAAACTTAATTTTTTTAAATGCTTACAAGCTGCTAGTTTTTTCCATAAAACATCACTGTTATGAAGCGAACTCGCCGATATTTCTTCTAGATTTGTAAGGTGTTCTAATCCTACTTTTACGGTGTCAAAATCACTAAAATTGCCTAAACTTAAACGCCTAAGGTTGGAAAAATATTTAGCATGGGTTAACACGTAACTTAACATGCGTGTATCTCTAATACTTAACTCGGTATTTTTAAAATAGGTTTGTGTTGTTGTTATTTCTATAGTATCATCTAAAGTTAAGGAAGTTATACTTGGAGCAAATATAATCGTGTCTTTTATTTGCTTTATAAGCGGAACTGCCTGAAGTCTGATATAGGTTAATTGTTCAAGCTCACTTATTTCATCTGGAATGGTTTCTAAAAGCGGACAATTATAAACCTCGAGTCTCTCAAGGTTTTTTAACTTAGCAACAGATTGCGGTAATGCCCTGAGCTTAGGTAAACGATAAAAACCTATTTTCTTTAATGACTCTGGCAGTTGAAGTTTCGTAAGGTTTTCAACATTTATTTTATAGAAAGTTAAACGCTCTAATTGCTTAAGTGCTGATAAATTAAAAGGCATTTTTATGGGTTCTTCCGTTTTCGAAGCTACCATAATATCCAGCTCTTTCAGAGCTGACAACTTGATAATACTCTTTGGAATTTCTTGTAATCCCTCACAATCAATTTCTAGTTCTTCTAACCCTGCTAAATTCCCGATGGTATCTGGTAAACGCGTGTAACCACCCTCTATTTCAAGGTTTGTTAGTGATGTTATTTCTCCAATTTCAGCAGGAATACCATTGGTAAAACCCTCATAAATATGTATGTGCGTTATACTATTAAACTGGGTAATAACCGAAAGGTTTTTATTCAGCTTTTTTAGAATTTCCTCGTCATCTAAACGGATTTCGATAAAATCAAATAATTTGTAAGCTTCTCCTACAGGAAAATAAGCATCTTTAATAGCGTAGGAGATTAAGGAACTTAATATTTTATTTCTATCCCCATCTTGTTGAGGTAGCTTATTTCTGGTTTTAAAAGCTTGGTTTATAGCTTCGGTACCAAACTGCTGTAACAATTCGGTTACTTCAGAAATTATGGTTTTATCTCTGCTGATTTTCCCAATAATAAATAAGGCATATAAATCATCAGAAGTATATTGTTTTTGGAGTTTTAAACGGTTAAATTCAATTTCAATATTGTGAATATCAAGCGTCATGGAAGTAGAGATTTACGATTCAGATTTAGAAATTAACATCATTTTTTTAGAACAACAGGTACAAACAAAGCAAACTTAGCATTAAATTTTTCTTGACTTTGCACTGTATTCATATTGTTTACCATAGTCGCCCAGGTATGGTATAAAGCATCCTCAGCATTATCGTTCTCTAAATCTATTGTTAAAGCTTTTATGAGGTTAAGGTTATCTTCTACTTCATAAAAACCTGTTGTTTTCACCAAGTTAAAAACCTGCTCTAAAATAGGCTTTGTAGCCAATAGCTCGCTAATTTTCAATTCCGAATTATTAGGATTTTTAAGTGTTTCAAAAGCATCGACCATTAGGTCTTGTACCGTATTGTTAATACTTTGGGGTAAAAAAATCATATTGCTTTTTTTTAATAACATTTAGGTATAGATAACAAAATTAGATAACATCAGAAGATAATAAACCCCTGTTTTCCGCCATTTTTCATTCCCCGTTTTCAGTTAATACAATACATAAAGAGAGTAGGTTTTTAAACAACTGTGAGGGATCCCCATTATTCATACAATCTGAAAAATGGAGCCATTTAGTGTTAGTATCAACTTTATCTGTTATTCTATCGTCAATTTCAACACCTTACCTGCTTAATGGAATTAAAGTCCCAAATTGTTCTGAATCCGGATAAAACAACAGGAGAATGTATTAAAACAACAATACAGGTCTAAAGAAGCAAAACCGAAAAGCTTCGATTGACCAAAACTCCACAAGCTAACTTGTGGAGACAGGAGCATTTTGTCAGATTTATATGGTTGCTTATACAGCATCCCTCACAGGGCCATATAAATAACTGCTTTCTATAAATTTGGTCATTGGTAAGTGTTTTTTTAGTCTTCCATCTTTTCCAGGGTGTTTTTAAGGTCTTTTGCATATGTTCCGTACAAAGCATCAGACCACCACCCGGTAATAATGAAGATCAGCACTGCGATGAGCACATAACCGATGATGTAAAGGACGATCTTTTCAAAAGGAATATCGAATGTTATAATCGCTAAAAAAGCAGACTCATCAACGCTCTTTCTTCCTTTTATCAATAAAAAAGCAATGACAGGAAGCAATAAACTTCCTGATATAATGGCCGTTTTGTACACTTCTAGTGTCAACCTCAATTCAAACACGGTTTTAAGCAAAACTTCCTTTGTACTTAAAGACAATTTGGAGGTTTGCTTCATAAAATCGTTCATCCTAATCAAATAAGTAGTAGTGATCATTGAGGTAATAAATACAAGGATGAAATACATCCCTTTAGCCACCGGATTTATTTCGATGAAATGAGGTATAGCAAATAAGAATAAAATAATTGATACCTGGGTAATAAGCTCGCTTTTTATATTCTTCCTTATTTTTTGAATAGGAAGTTGTGTTTTTTTCAATGCTTTGATACGATTGGGAATCACCAGGTCATCCATGTTCTGCATATCCATCTTTTGTTTAATATCTTCAAAATTCATAGCCTTGTGCTTTTATAATTCGTTTTAATTGTTTTTTTGCCCTATTAATTTTTACTCTTGCGTTAACTTCAGTAATCCCCAGGTTTTCGGCAATCTCCTTTCCTGAATACCCGTCAATGTAGAGTAATATGAGTGCTTTGTCTAATTTGTTCAACTCCTTTATCGCTTTATAAAAACAGTCGAGTTGCTTATCTTTATCACGATCATAGTCTTTATGAGCTACAGGGTCTATCTTTATATCAGCCGTCGTATTCTTTCTCTTTTTGTCTTTTTTGAAAAAGACGATGGCAGTGTTCAATGCCACACGATACATCCAGGAAGAAAATTGACTATTTCCTTTAAAGGTATCTATCGATTTCCAGAGTTGCAGGGTAATCTCCTGAGATAGATCTTCCCGATCTTCAGGTTCATCACAATACATCCTTGTTACTTTATAAAGAATCCCCTTATGCTCGTTTATCTTATCTAAAAATTCTTTTTCCGTTATTTTCACAGGTTATTAGTTTATAGAACAGGGGTTACGATGTACCCTTTTTCCTTTAAAAGTTGAATTAAACCATCCTTACTTGTCAAATGTGCTGCGCCTACGGCAAAAAGATTACTTTTCTCTTTCATCATTACCGCCATTTTTTCGACCCAATTAATATTCCGGTTTTCTAGCAGATATCGCCTTGAATGGGCATTCATATATTTATCCTGACTTATTAAACGAGTAGTTTCGGTAATATCTTCTTGCTTATAGAGCCGAACAGCCTTATTAAAATCTTCTTTGTATTCTTCAAATAGAAATATAAGCCGGTAACATTCTAAAGGCGGATATGCCATTTTAATATAACCGAACTGTTCTGAGACTTTCTCCAAAGCAACAACCTTAACATTCTTTTTTGCAGCTATTTGTGCCAACTCAATCTCCATAAACTTGATATTGGTACACGACAGCATTTTACTCGTCATCATACTGTAAAGCGTCGAAATACCATAAGCATCAAAATTTTGTAATGGAAGCCCCATGACCTTCTGAATAAAAGCATCCAGATCAGAGAATTGTTTTGCTGTCAAATCTTCTGAAATTTTGTTCCCCTTAATCATTTCTTTTTGCAAAGCTATCATTTCTTCGGAGTCGGAAAGATTCACCTCTAACACCAATTCGTCAACATTGTTCAAACTGTTCAACACCTTTTCAGGGATAGAGAATTCATCTTCACAAATCATATGCAAAGTACCAAACAAATAAGAAGACTGTTTGAGATCAGGATGTTCTATTTTCCAAAGAACGGAATTTTCCACATCCCCTTTTTCCTGTGCAGAGATAACAAAAGAAACACATAAAACACATACAGTAATCATTTTTTTAATATTCTTCATTTTTTAAAGTTTTAGTCATTACACCAAGTAAGTATGCGCCGTAAACATTTGTTACAAAAAAATGAAGATAGGTTTCGCTATAAGACAAACTAATGGTTCACCCTGAGTGTGGTTCCGGATAGCGATTATCGGGCAACATATAAAAAATACAACTTCGTATACGATGATCAAAAAAGATTTCAGCCGGCCAAAGGCATCTGGCTTCACTTAAAATCAAACTACCGAACACTCATCTCTTTTAACCAATCGACTTGTTTTATTTATCAATGGTTCTTCTTGCTTTTTTGATGATCTTTTCGGTTTCTTTAACGGGTGACTCTTTTTTCCACCTGTCGCAGAGTTCTATAACGAAATCGGGGCGTGACTTGCTGGCATCGTTTAACCAGTTTCCAACACTGTCTTGAACGTATTTGGATGAATCGGATTTTAAATTTTCAAGAATAGGCAAAGCAACTTCCGGATTTTCCTTTAGTTTGTCAATATGTCTACACCAAACCCCTCGTGGTCGGGTCGACTCTGTTGTAAACCTTCTGATATATTCGTGCTCATGGGTTGTCCATTCCGTTAATATCCGTATTGATTTTTCTAAATCTTTAGCTATTTCGGGTCGCAAGGCCATCCATACAACTTCCCTCACTCCAAAATGCCTGTCAGCTATCAAATCCTTTACTTCATTTAGTTTCTCTTCTATATCTGATTCGTCGTTTAACGAAACCAAATAAGGTGCATAACAGCGGATTGAATCCGACTTATGTGCTTTAAGTTTTTCAAAAACAGCTAAAAATTCCGCCCTTCCATTTAAGTGTCGATAAATCGATTCACCAACAACTTTTATCGTGTTCATTACCGATGGCTTCTTCTGTTTCCGAACTTCATCCAGTACCTTCTGAATTCCATCACCTGGAATACCGATATCGACAAAATTAGCTTTAATAAGTTCGATATGATTTACCGCTAACCATTCTGTTAAATTAACGGTCTCAATGTTTCCGTTGTTAAGTAAATCCAAAACTTCTTTAGGAATATCCTGTACTTTCCTCGCTCCTTTTCTGTTGTTAATCTGCTCGTTCATCATAGTTACACTAATCTTTTAATCCAATAATTTTCCGGGGCAGTCAAAACCAATTTCTTTTGACGCTCCCTTTCTAAGATATTCTGATTGATTATTAATAAAGTTATATCCGACATTTTCACACTTCAATAAAAGCCTGTTTTAGTACGACTTTTAAACCCTCACATTAGAATCTGTCTTTAATAAATTTTTAAATTTGGCATTTAATTCTCCTTCAAATTTACAATCTTGATACAAGGCAATCAATACCGCATAATTTTATCAGTAGGGGATAAAAAAGTCAATATTATGAGCACAAAGGCCATAGCAATAGAAGAAAAAGTCTGTCCTTTAGAAAAAGCAGTAAATACCATCAGTGGAAAATGGAAAATTGCCATTGTTTGGCAAATCAATGAAGGAAAAAAACGACCAAGTGAATTTTTGAGAGGCATTAAAAATGTAGACCGAAGAGTACTCAATCAGCAACTTTCTGAAATGGTTTCCGACGGACTCTTAACCAAAAAATCCTATAACGAAATTCCTCCAAGAGTTGAATACCAATTGACAGACTTAGGCCGAAAACTTGTTGATATTTTATGGAAACTCAATAACTGGGGAAAATTGCTGGTTGAAAAGGACGATACTTTTAATATCATAAAATAAAGAAACAAAAATTACTACCGCATTTTTAGTTTATCCATAAGCTCTTGCGATACATTCCCCGAATACATACCATAAGCATCGACCAATAGTCCCTTTTCTCCCGAAGTCGTTTCTATAACATAAAGAACAGAACTGTCGTCCGGATTTGTTGTTCCCTCAAACCGGTAATAGGTAATCACGATTAATTCATCTGAATTGTGAATGGTTTTTTTATGCTTATTCTCAACCCCTGCATCGCAAAGATTAAAATCTTCCACATAACCATCTAACTTTAACGAATTTATAGCTTCAGACAATGTTTCATACGACCTTTCCATAACTTCCTGTTTTTCACATTAATTTACAACTTAATGATATAGCATCAAAATTTATTCGTTTAAACAATTATGTTGAAATTTCATGAGATTTTTATATTTTGTAGATTCATTTAAATACCAACTCATATGGCCAGAACCGAAAGTAATATGTTACCACTTGGTACCAAAGCCCCTGATTTCACACTCTACGATACCATATCTGATAAGATGCTTTCATTAGATGACCTGAAAGGCGAAAAAGGTACCGTTGTCATGTTTATATGCAATCATTGCCCCTTTGTAAAACATGTCAATAACGAAATATCGCGAATAGCAAAACAATACACGCCGGTGGGAATCAGTTTTATTGCCATTTCAAGTAACGATGTTGAGAATTACCCCGATGATGCTCCGGATAAAATGAAAATCAATGCCAAAGAACAGGATTTTATATTCCCTTACCTCTATGATGAAAGTCAGAAAGTAGCCAAAGCATACGATGCCGCCTGCACCCCGGATTTTTATGTGTTTAACGGTCGTATGGATCTGATTTACAGAGGGCAGATCGACAATTCCAGACCTGGTAATGATTTACCCGTAACAGGAAAAGACTTGCGTACAGCCATTAACAGTTTGCTTACAGAAGTCTCTCTCAAGATCGATCAAAAACCGAGTTTGGGCTGTAACATCAAATGGAAATAACATCATAAACACCTTTTTTACAGTCACTTAGCACCTATTAGTATAAAATTAACATGAAATTATTTCAGGATTAAAGTGATTTATTCTATTAATCTACTAATTTTGTAGACTATATAGAGAAATCTAAAAAAGCAATATTATGGCAACACTACGATTAGGAGACAAAGCTCCCGACTTTACCGCTCAGACTACCGAAGGTGAAATTAACTTCTATGATTATCTGGGCGACGGATGGGGAGTGCTATTTTCGCACCCTGCCGATTACACTCCGGTATGTACTACCGAACTGGGGGCTGTTGCTAAGTATAAAGATGAATTTGCTAAACGAAATACCAAGGTATTGGCTCTTAGTGTAGATGGATTAGAATCGCATAAAGGCTGGGTAAGCGATATCAACGATACCCAGCATACTACGGTGAACTTTCCGATTATAGCCGACGAAGACCGGAAGGTTTCTTCTCTGTATGACATGATTCACCCTAATGCAAGCGAAACTTTCACCGTTAGGTCTGTTTACGTTATAGGCAGCGATAAAACCATCAAACTTATAATCACCTACCCTGCATCTACAGGAAGGAATTTTGAAGAGCTGTTACGGGTCATTGATTCGTTACAACTGACAGCATACCAAAAAGTGGCTACGCCTGCCAATTGGAAACATGGCGACGAAGTTGTTATCAGCCCTTCTGTATCAAACGAAGAGGCCAAAAAATTATTTACGAAAGGCTTTAAAGAGGTAAGACCGTATTTACGCCTTACGCCACAACCGGATTTGGATTAAGCCGAAGATATTTTAAATGAATGTCAAGCTTGGCTTGTTGTAATACCATCCTATCCTTTTCCATCGACAAGCCGTGGCTGGCATTCATTTAATTAAATCCACCCTTTTCTTTTTGCAAGATGTTCTATATGCGCATAATGGTGCCTGCTATGCCATGAGTACAGGCTCGTAAGCACGGCAAGTGATATTTCTCTATTGTGTTCCGGATGTATAAAAGTCCTTGCCATTTCTTTTTCAGTCAGCCTTTTCAATAAATACACCCAACGTGCATGCAGGGTTTCCAAAAGCTGTAATGACATCTCTACCGGAGCTTCATAATCATCGAGCTCTGCCCAACGATCTTCGTAATATGTCTTAATGGTAGGCTTGTCTTCGGTCAGGGTCCACTTATAGCGTGCATAACTATTTATATGGCTATCTGCCAGGTGGTGCACTACCTGCCTAACCGTCCAGCCATCTGCCCTGTATGATGTAGCTAACTGTTCTTCGGTAAAATCAGCAATCAAACTTCTTAATCTGGAAGGTAACGCTTCTATATCTCCTATCCATTCAGAGAGTTTGGCACCGGTTACTTCTGTTGGCGGATTGTACTTCCCGATAGGATACTTTAACAATTCTAATTGTGCTGCAGTTGTCATATTCAAAGATAAAAAAAACGCTCCTGAAGCAGGAACGTTTATAATAAAAAAATATATAATCTAAGATTTTTTAACTTACTTGACATCAACAAGTTTCACATCAAAAACCAAGACAGCATCCGGAGGTATTACCCCTCCTGCTCCGCGGCTGCCATAACCCAGCTCAGACGGTATAACAAAACGGGCCTTATCACCAACATTCAATAACCCGATACCTTCATCCCAGCCGGCAATTACCTGTCCGATCCCTAGGGTGAATTCTATAGGTTGCTTTCTTTTAAATGATGAATCGAAAACCTGTCCGCTAGTAAGAGCTCCTTCATAGTGAACCGAAACTGTTTGCCCTTTCTCTGCCTTAGGCCCATTTCCTTTTTCGATGATTTTATAACGTAAACCACTTTCCGTTTTGTCGAAACCGGCTGATACTTTCTCCAGTTCTTCTTCTCTTTGAGCTTTTTCAGCAGCAATACGTTTTTCGCGTTCGCCTTCAAAAGTTCTGAAAGCCTCAATGGCATTCCAGTTTTTCGCCTCATCACCAACCCTGATGATCTCTACTTTATCTATCTGATCGTCTTGGGCAATCATATCTACTATATCCTGTCCGCTTTCTACCAGTCCGAATACAGTATGCTTTCCATCCAACCAGGGTGTTTCAACATGTGTTATAAAAAACTGGCTTCCGTTTGTACCGGGCCCGGCATTCGCCATTGACAAAACCCCTGGTCTGTTGTGTTTTAATTCCGGATGGATCTCGTCATCAAACTGATAACCGGGTCCACCCATTCCGCTACCCTGAGGGCACCCACCCTGGATCATAAAATCAGCTATGACCCTGTGGAATTTTAATCCGTCATAATAAGGGTTACCCTGTGGTTTTGCATCATTTTCCATATTTCCCTCTGCCAAAGCAATAAAGTTGCCCACAGTTCCGGGAGTTTTATCGTGTGTAAGTTTTACCAGTATATCACCTTTAGAGGTGTGAAACTTAGCGTAAATTCCGTCTTGCATGATATATGTTTTTAATTGTGGTGCAAAGATAATACTTAACAGGGTTTTTTCCTCGAAATAAGGGTATTGTTATCTTTGACAATCTATCACTTATGTCTGTAAAAAAATGAACCGGCAACAAGAACCCCAACCAATCGTTCGCGATAAAAAATACCTGCTTGAAAAATTTGAAGGAAAAGGAAGCTGGACCTATGCCCTTATCCCGGAAATACCCCAAAACCCGAAACGTCCGTTCGGATGGGTTATCGTCAGCGGATATATTGACCATTACCCGCTAAAAAAAGTAAAGCTAATGCCTAAAGGGAATGGCCTGCTCTTTCTGGCTGTAAAAGCTGCCATCCGTAAAGTCATAAAAAAAGAAGCAGGCGATTATGTGAATATCACTTTATATGAAGACTGCTCTCCTTTGTACATCCCTGATGAAATTCTGGATTGTTTTCATAACGAGCCTAAAAAAGCATACAATACCTTTATACAACTGGAAGAAACCAAACGAAAAGTTTATCTGGACTGGATATATAGTGCTAAAACAGAAGACACCAAAGCGCAACGCATCATTGCCATGATGGACCGGCTCTGTAAAGGATTATCATTTTACGACAAAGAAAACCCCCTCTTATAGATCAAATAGCAGATAATTTTACAATCTTTACATCTTAATTTTTTACCATGTCGAAAAAGAGCAAAGCTATTTTTAACTGGAGCAGCGGAAAAGACTCTGCTATGGCCTTATACAAAATACTGCAACAAGATCAATACGATGTTTCTTGCCTTTTAACCAGTGTAAACAAAACCTATAACAGGGTTTCCATGCATGGGGTTCATGAAGCATTATTAGAGTTACAAGCACAGAACATCGGGCTTCCGTTAAAAAAGATTCTACTGCCTGAAATGCCTTCCATGGCGGTATATGAAACAATAATGGCAGAAACCATGGCTTCTTTAAAAGAAGAGGGGAATGAAGTTTCTGTTTTTGGAGATATCTTTCTAAAAGACCTCAGGGCCTACCGTGAAGAAAAATTAAAGGCAAGTGGCTTTAAGGCATTCTTTCCTTTATGGGATATTCCTACCGATACATTGATAAACGAATTCCTTTCGCTAGGGTTCAGAGCCATCGTTGTATGCGTTAACGAAAAGTATTTAGATAAAAGTTTTGCAGGGAGGGTTATCGATAAGGGTTTTATAGCCGATCTGCCCGACAATGTAGATCCCTGTGGCGAAAACGGGGAGTTTCATACTTTTGTTTTTGACGGCCCGATTTTTAAAACTCCCGTATCCTTTACGAAAGGAGAAATAGTTTATAAAAAATATAAACCCGCTAAAGACGATAACGACAATTGCTCCCAAAAAGATCAGGAAACCAAGCCTTTTGAACATGGGTTCTGGTTCTGCGACTTACTTCCTGAGGAAGATAAAAAAGGCTCATAGGCAACACCCAGAAACAAGCCCGTAAGGTATTAAAAGGAAAACCTAAAAAACATTTGCGTCGGAACTCCCGATTTCTATACGGGATAAATCTCGATGATCGGGTAAACGCTGCCTCCCCCGAATTTCTTTATTTCTTCCTTAGTTAGATACTCAACAGCCCTTTTCCGCATTCAATGAACCCGACAATCTTCCCCCATCTGATTCGACAAATAATCTAACCAATCATAAGCCTTTGCTTTTGCTTCTGTTAAAGCCGTTTTGTATATTTTTTCTAATTGCTCTTCGCCTCTGATTTGTATGACACAAAACCGGTATCAAACTGAATAATACCAATATCTTTTTCATTTATATTTCGGATTCTAATTGTTTACGGTATTCATCAAGGTTGGCCTGAACTTCCGGCTCCAGTTCAGGCTCTTCGATATCCTTATACGCTTTAAGCTCATCATATAAGATATCGGCAACTATAACCCTCGCGGCTTCTTTGTTATCGGCTGGAATGACATACCACGGTGCATAAGATGTCGATGTTCTGTTAAGAGCATCCTCGTAATACGTCTGATAAGTATCCCATAGCTGGCGCTCTTTCAGATCGCCCGGCGAAAACTTCCAGTTCTTTTCTTTATTATCCATCCTTCGGAGCAACCTGTTCCGTTGTTCATGCTTTGACAGATGTAAAAAGAACTTAAAAATAATGGTACCGTTTTCTACAATATGCTTTTCAAAACTCTTAATCTGCTCGAACCTGTTATGCCAGAATGCTTCGTTAACATCTTCAACAGTATCGATTCCCGGGATATTCTCATTCAGCACATACTCCGGATGTACCCGTGTTACCAATACATTTTCATAATGGGTTCTGTTAAAAACCGAGAACTTACCCCTGGCCGGCAAGGCGATGTAATGCCGCCATAAAAAGTCGTGATTCAACTCTAATGGGGTTGGTACCTTAAAACTATGTACTACAATACCCCTGGTATTAAAATCTTTGAACACTTCCCTGATCATACTGTCTTTCCCTGCTGTATCCATCCCCTGAATACAAATCAGAACTGCATATTTCCCATGTGCATATAAAACATCCTGAAACTTTCCGAGTTTTTCCCTGACATCTTCAAGTTCATCCTTTAGCTCTTCTTCAGTTGCATTTAAATCGTCAAGAGTAGAAATATCTTTAAGATTTACAGGAGTGTCTACCCTGTAACTAGAGGTTTTTATCTTTTTCATTTTATGAATTTAAAGAGGTAAGTTACTAAAACACTTTAATAAAACAATTGAAAATTGTATTATTGTAATACCCAAAAATTCTTACTTATACTTAACCTTATGAAGAAAATTATACTACTTACCCTATCGTGTTTTATGCTGTCTACTGTGGTAATGGCAGATTGTTTAGATGCACATTCATCGGCTAGCTATGCACTAATGCATACCAAAAGAGCCTTAAAATCGGACAATTTTGATCATCAGCGTTACTATGCTGAGCGTGCTGTTGATGCTTTTGAAAAAACACAGCAAAAGATGCAGGGTTGCGACTGCGCTGAAGCCGGTAAGGCTATTGAAGAAGCATTGATCGACCTAAAAAAAGCGGTTGATCCGGTGGATTGGAAAACAGGAAACTTTTTTACCAAAAAGGCACTTGAAGATGCTGAAGCTATGATGAATGCATTGGAGATATGCACCTCATCACCGGCAAGCACAAATACAACCTCATCCGTAAATACCTATACTGCCGAAGTGGCTGGTATTGATGAGAATCAGGACAATCTTCTTGAAGCCCAAAAAGCACTGGAGGCCAAACAGCAAAAACTTCTGGAAGAACAGCGCAAACTTCAGGAACAAATAGCCAGGCAACAGGCTCTGAAAGAAGAGATTAAAAAAGAGCGGCAGGCAGAATTAGCTGTACAAATACAACTAAAAACGGAAGCCGACCAGGCTATTGCAGATTATAAAAATGCCATGAAACAACTCCTGAAAACCATGGAATGCCCTAAAGCCCAACAGGTATTAGATGCCTTTATCTATAACAAAAGTGAGGCTTCATTACAACATGAAAGCCTGGCAGAAACCAAAAAGTATTATCAGAACTTACTGATAAAAGTTCAGCAGGAAGCCCTGTCGGCCATACAAAACTGTAATTAAAAAACTTAATTAAAGCCCCCAAAATGTCATACACAATTTGGGGGTATTTTTATAATCATTTACTTGCAAACAACTTAACATCAGATTCGGAAACTTCCTTATCGCCTAAAATTATAAGTCTCTCCACCACATTTCTCAACTCCCTAATATTTCCGGTCCAGTCATACTCCTGAAGAAGTTTCACTGCTTTATCAGAAAATGCCTTGGCAGCCATACCTTGTTCTTCAGCAACTTTATTAGCAAAATGTTCAATAAGAAGCGGGATATCTTCTCTTCGGTCATTTAAAGCCGGTACCTTTATAAGAATTACGGCAAGCCTGTGGTATAGATCTTCCCTGAACTTCCCCTCTTCTATCTCTTTCCCGAGATCCTTATTGGTTGCGGCTATTACCCTTACATCTACCTTGATGTCCTTATCGCTCCCTACTCTTGATATTTTATTCTCCTGTAATGCTCTTAATACTTTGGCTTGTGCCGAAAGGCTCATGTCTCCGATCTCATCTAAAAAGATCGTCCCTCCATTCGCTGTTTCAAACTTACCTGCCCTGTCCTTTACAGCCGAGGTAAATGCTCCCTTAACATGCCCGAAGAGTTCGCTCTCTATCAGTTCTGACGGAATAGCAGCACAGTTTACCTCTATCATCGGTTTTTTGGAGCGTTCGCTTTTTTCATGTAACCAATGTGCTACCAATTCCTTACCCGTACCATTAGGCCCGGTAATAAGAACCCTGGCATCTGTCGATGCCACTTTTTCAATCATGTCTTTCACCAGATTGATAGGTTCGCTCCGGCCTATCATCTCATAGTGCTTACTAACCTTTTTCTTTAAGAGCTTATTCTCCTGTACAAGCTCTTTTTTATCGAGGGCATTACGCACCGTATTGAGTAACCTGTTAAGGTCCGGCGGTTTCGAGATATAATCATAAGCTCCCATCTTCATGGTGTTTACTGCTGTTTCCAGGTCGCCATGTCCGGAAATCATCACAAAAGGAACCTCAGGTTTTACTTTCTTTACTGCTTCCAGCACTTCCACACCATCCATTTTGGGCATTTTAATATCGCAAAGCACTAAATCGTAATCTTCTTTTTTAATCTTTTCAATTCCTGAAAGCCCGTCTTCAGCTTCTTCAACCTGGTATTCTCCGTTTTCTTCAGCCAGGATCTTGACCAAGACCCTACGGATGGCAGCTTCATCTTCTATGATTAATATTTTAGCCATATCTGTTTATTTTTCCTGGAACAGATGAACATCTCGTTGCGGGAATGGTATCGTTACCTTATTCTCCCTGAAAAGTTTATCGATCCTATATCGTATATCACTCTTAATTTTTGGTTCATTGAAGGTGTCATCCGTATAAAAATACAAACCGAACATCAATGCCGAATCTCCAAAATCTTCAAAAAACACCTGTGGTTCCGGTTTTTCCAAAACGCCTTCAACCTCCTCTACGCTATTTTTCAACAGCCTTGTTACCAGTTCAACATCACTTCCATAAGCTACTCCTATCTTAACAAACTCTCTGTTCAGCCTGGAGTTTTGAGTAAAATTAAAAATGTTTTCTGTCAAGAACTTATGGTTCGGAATGATCATTACCTTCTCATTCTTTGTGATCCCTCTGGTACTCCTTAATCTTATATCATAAATCTTTACTACTTTATCATTAATCTGTATTATATCTCCCTGATGCAAAGATTGATCCATAATGATTAATATCCCCGAAATTATATCCTGAAAAAGATATTGCAAGGCAAAGCCCAAACCTACAAACAAGGCTGCAGAGGCAGTCAATAATACCGTAAGATCTACCCCCGAAGAGCTCAAGACCACCACTATTACAATAATATATACTATATAATGAACGAATGTAAAAATGCTGGTAAACTTGCGCTTGTCACCTTTCGATAATCTTGATGTAATTAAATTTTTAATAAGTCGCAGCACA
This sequence comes from Zhouia spongiae, assembly GCF_022760175.1. Lineage (GTDB taxonomy): Bacteria > Bacteroidota > Bacteroidia > Flavobacteriales > Flavobacteriaceae > Zhouia > Zhouia spongiae. The sequence continues at coordinate 2,253,426 of NZ_CP094326.1, read as the reverse complement.
TAATAAGCCATTATGCACCCTATCATCATTATTAACAGTGTTCCGACAGTAATTGCATATTGCTTGTTATCTCCTCCTATTAATGTAAGGTTTAAAAACTCTTTTATCTCCTTGATGATGCTTTTCAGTAATTCCATTTAAGAATATTTAATCCATTTAAAGATCTCTTTATAGCTTGGTTTTTTACCATACATCAATATACCGACCCTGTATATTTTTGCTGCAAACCAGACCGTAAAAACAAAGGTAAGATACAGAATCAGAATGGATAAAATAATTTGCCATACAGGCACTCCAAACGGAATTCGCATTAACATTACTATAGGCGAGGTAAACGGTATAAATGAAAAGACCGTAGACACAGTCCCGTGCGGGTCTTCCATCACAGTAAAAAAACCTACATAAATACCGAGCATCAAAGGCATAATAATAGGCAGCATAAATTGCTGGGTATCGGTTTCGTTATCTACAGCAGCTCCTATCGCTGCATATAAAGAGCTATACAAAAGATAGCCTCCAAGAAAGTAAATTATAAAACCTGCTATGAGCGTTCCCAGAGGCAGGTGAAACAACTCGGAAACAAGTGACTGCGCAATCAATTCCATATTTTCCTGCTGGGTAGCATTCTCCAAAAGCATCTGCGGCTGTTCCATTCTCGCCTGAACCAGATTTACATCAAATATTACTGAAGTCATTCCCAACAACAGCCCCCCTACCAATAACCACATAAAGAACTGGGTGATACCGGCCAGTGAAGTTCCTATGATCTTTCCCATCATAAGCTGAATCGGTTTTACGGACGATATTATTATTTCGATAATACGGTTTGTTTTTTCTTCAATTACACTCCGCATGATCATATTGCCATAAATAATGATAAACATCATCAACAGATAACCGGCCACCCCTCCAAAAACCAATTTCAGGACATTCCCCAACTTAGACGTTTTTTCACCCGCAAAGTTTTCTAAAGTAATATCTACATCCACCCGTGAAGCTTCTATCTTGGTGGCATCGACATTTTTCTCCTGCAAATTAAGCTTAAACATCTTCTTTTCCAGCTTATCTGTCAGCCCTTCTACCAAACTGAAACTAGGCGATTCTTCCGAAAAGAATTCAATAGCATTTGACAGTTCATTTAGTGACCCTGAGGGGATATACAGTAAACCGGAAGCATTACCTTCTTTTACGATCTTTTGCGCATCTGCTAAAGCTGTATTTTCCAGAACATGATAATTCAGGTTCCCGTCAGATAAAAATTCTCCTTCGAAATAACCTGATTCGTCCAATACTGCAATTGTCTTCGTGCTGTCGCTATTGAGCTGAGAAAGATATGCTACCAAAGCTGCCAGGCCGACAAATATCAGAGGACTCACAAAGGTCATAACAATAAACGATTTGTTACGTACTTTATTAATATATTCTCTCTTTATAACTAATAATAAATGATTCATTCTAATTGTTTTTAACCGCCTGAATAAAAATATCGTTTGCACTTGGTATTTCTTCCACAAAATGGGTGATCATTCCCCGCTGATTCAAGTAATTGATCAACTCGGCCGGAGAAGTTCCGTTTTCCAACCGGATCTTGAGTTTCAATTCATCATTTACCGTTTTAAAAAATGCCTCGGTAGTGATAAATTTCTCCGACAATTCCTGCTGTAAGCCTGTTTTGTTTTCGGTCTCTATCCCCACTTCAAACGTATTTGTCCGGTAAGCCCGTTTGATATCGATAAGTTTCCCGTCCAATATTTTATTTGATTTATGGATCAAAGCTATATGATCACATAGTTCCTCTACAGATTCCATTCTGTGGGTTGAGAAAATAACGGTGGCTCCTTTCGCTTTCAACTGAAGAATTTCGTCTTTAATTAAATTGGCATTAATAGGATCAAATCCACTAAAAGGTTCATCAAAAATAAGCAGCTTCGGTTCGTGCAAAACGGTTACTACGAACTGTATTTTCTGTGCCATCCCTTTTGACAACTCTTGCACTTTTTTATTCCACCAGTCGCCGATTTCAAGACGATCAAACCAGTATCTTAATCTTTTTTTGGCCTCTGCCTTGTTAAGTCCCTTCAACTGCGCCAGGTACAATGCCTGTTCTCCCACCTTCATACTTTTGTAAAGTCCTCTTTCCTCAGGCAGATACCCTATCTGGGAAATATGTTTCGCCTGTAAGGGTTCTCCGTTCAGGGTAACGGTTCCCTGATCGGGATATGTAATCTGATTGATAATTCTGATAAAAGTGGTCTTCCCCGCTCCGTTAGGTCCCAGCAACCCGAAAATACTTCCTTCCGGAATTTCTAACGACACATTGTTAAGTGCGGTAAAGTCACCAAATCGTTTGGTCACATTCTGTGCTACCAATAAATTGCTCATACCTACTAATTGAATTTTCCAAAGATATAGAAATAGTAAAACAACTCACTAAAACTACCCTTTATATGCATTACTTAAACAAAACAAAAAACCCACCCTTTGGCTAAAGCTAAGGATGGGAAAAATTGCTATGAAAAAGAAAAAATTTCACTAAACAGTGTTTAGTTAATAACAAATATAATTTTTTTAGATTAATTTAAGAAAACATGTCTTTAACCTTTTCAAAGAAAGATTTGTCGGACTTCTCCGGTTTGGGTTCAAAGTTGTTGTCGTGCAACATCTTTTCAAAGAATTCTTTTTGTTCTTTATTCAATGTTTTTGGGGTCCAGACATTTACATGCACTAAAAGGTCACCGCTTCCATAACCATTAATACTCGGAATACCTTTCCCCTTAAGTCTTAAAATTTTTCCAGATTGTATTCCGTCTTCAAGCTTAATTCTAACCTTTCCGCTTACTGTATCTATTTCTTTCGAGGTTCCTAATGCCGCCTCGGCAAAACTGATATAAAGATCAAAGTGTAAGTTATCGCCTTCGCGTTTGAGCGTTGGATGCTCTTGCTCTTCTATCACTACCAGTAAATCGCCCGGAATGCTGTTTCCCGGTGCTTCATTTCCTTTACCGGCCACTTTTAGTTGCATGCCTTCCACAACTCCTGCGGGTATCTTGATCGACACTGTCTCTTCCCCTGCTTTTAACCCTTGGGCATCGGCATCTGAAGGTCTGTGATCTATTACCTGACCGGAACCTCCACAGACATTACAGGCAGATGCTGTTTGCATTCTCCCTAAAATCGTATTGGTTATCCGTGTGATCTGACCAGTACCATTACACGTTGAACACGTTTTATATGTAACCCCTTCAGCTTTGACTTTACGACGTACCTTTACTTTTTTCTCTACGCCTTTGGCTATTTCTTCTAAAGACAACTTCACCCGGATACGAAGGTTGCTTCCTTTAACCCGGGTTCTTCCGCCTCCGCCGAAACCGCCGAAACCACCGAAGCCTCCTCCAAAAGCACCTCCGAAAATATCCCCGAACTGACTGAAGATATCTTCCATATTCATCCCGCCACCGCCAAAACCACCGGCACCGTCAAAAGCAGCATGCCCGTACTGGTCATAGCGTGCTTTCTTCTCAGGATCACTCAGCACTTCATAAGCTTCTGCCGCTTTCTTAAAATTCTCCTCGGCCTCTTTATCACCCGGATTCTTATCTGGGTGATATTGAATGGCTTTTTTACGGTAAGCTTTTTTTATTTCAGCGTCAGATGCACCTTTACTTATTCCTAATATTTCGTAATAATCTTGCTTCATTTCTTAAACTCTGGGTTTCGATTTTTAATAGCTTCTGGAATCAGTTTTATTGTCCAAATACAACTTTCGGATGGCGGATAATTTTATCCCCCAACTTATAGCCTTTTTCAATTACATCTACGATCTTCCCTTTAAGATCATCTGAAGGTGCCGGTATTTGGGTCACTGCGTCATGAACCTCTGCATCAAAAGTATCTCCTGCTTTTGTTTCTATAACTTCGAGCCCCTTCCCTTCCAATACATTTCGAAGTTTGTTGCTAATGAGCTCAACTCCTTTTAACAGTTCCTTGTCTTCAGACTTTGCTATTTCGACCATCGCCCTGTCAAAATCATCCAAAACGGGCAACATGGCCTGCATAACATCCTGGCCTGCCGTTTTAAACAATTCTATGCGTTCTTTGGAAGTTCTCTTTTTATAATTTTCAAATTCTGCAAAAAGACGTAAAAACTTATCTTTCTCTTTAGCCAGATCTTCTTTCAATCCATCTGTTTCAGAAACTTCAGTCACAGCTTCTTCCTTTCCTGCTGCTTGCTCACCATTTACCTGTTGCGCCTGATCCTGAACTTGTGTTGTATCTTTATCTTCCACAGTACTTTTCGTTTCTTTCGGTTTTTTGCTCATTTTAAACATAATTTTATTGCCCTTCTTTTCACGGCAAAAGTACTGCCAATTCGTGTAAAATGTCAAAATGTCACCAAAATATTTAATACAATTTTATCATTTTCATAAAATGATATCTTATACATTTGTTAACGAAATTTAAAAAACTACATATCTGATGAAAAAACATTCTTTAAAACTTGCTATGGTAGCTGTTTTTGCTACCGTAACGATTGCATGTAAGAACGATAAGAAAAATGAAAACCAGGCTGGGGAGGCAGAAACTGCTGCAACTGCTTCGGAAGAAGCTCTTAAATTCAAAGCTATCCCTGCTGAAAGCACGATCGAATGGAAGGGTTCTAAACCTACAGGTTCACATACAGGTACCATTGCTATAGAATCCGGTGTGTTCAATGTAAAGAATAACATTATCGAAAGCGGAAGCTTTTTAATCGATATGAATTCAATTACCGTAACTGATCTTGAGTCTGGTGACGGGAAAGAAAACCTTGAAGCACATTTAAAAGGGGATGCCGAAGGTAAAGAAGATCACTTCTTTAATGTAAAAGAACATCCAACAGCTGCATTTGAGATCACAGGCGTTTCTGAAAAAGAAGGACAGACCGTTTTAGAAGGAAACCTTACCCTAAAAGGGATTAAAAAGAATATCTCTTTTCCTGTAAATGTTGCTGTAAACGGTAATGAAGTTGTTGTTACAAGTGAAACTTTTACGATCAACAGAACTGATTGGGGAGTTAACTATGGCTCTAAATCTGTTTTTGAGAACTTAGGCGATAAATTTATCAACGATGATATTGAATTAAAAATCTCTATCAAAGCTAACAAAGCGTAACATATACCGGACATAGAAAATCAGGCCAATTCTTCGTTGAATTGGCTTTTTTTATACCCCAGAATGATCTCTCTTAATGCCCCCTGCAAATTAGGATACTTAAACCCAAAACCTTCTTCTTGAATCTTTTTTGAACTTACCCGCTGACTTGCAAGAACTGCATGAGACATTTCCCCTAAAACAAACTGCAATATAAACGCTGGAACTTTTGGAAAAAGAATTGGCTTCTCTAAAACCTCAGCAATACTTCTGATTAATTTTTCATTAGTCACCGGATTAGGGGCTACTCCATTATAAACACCTGACATTTGATGCTTGATAGCAAATAAAAAAATACGGGCAAGATCGGTTATATGAATCCAGCTTTGCCACTGTTGTCCATTCCCAAATGGTGACCCTACATAATTATTTACCGGCCGCACCATTTTAGGTAAAGCCCCTCCATCACCCGAAAGCACCAAACCTGTTCTAATGACAGCCAGACTATCAGTACATTCCTTTAACTCCTCAGCTGTTGCCTCCCACTTTTCTACTATAGTCCCTAAAAAAGACTGGTCTATTCCCGAAAAACTTTCTTCATAATAATTAACACCTGAATCAGGATATATGCCTATAGCGGATGAAGAAACAATAGTCCTTACTTTTACATCAGCCTGAACCAAACCTTTTTTAAGTGTCAAAATACTATTAACCCTGCTACCCAGTATTACTTTCTTGTATGAACTCGTCCAACGCTTAGCAATAGAACTACCGGCCAGATTGATAATAGCATCCACCCCCTTAAAACAGGCTTCATCTATCTCAAAACGGTTCGTATCCCAGTAAAACCCTCTGTAATTTTCCCTGGAAACAATCTTAGAGCTGTCTGTAGTAAGGTAATGGACAGCTATTCCTTGCTGTCTGCAAAGCTTTACTATTTCCCGACCGATCAGTCCTGTGGCCCCTGTAATCAATATACGCATCTGTAAGCTTTTTATCAATTTACGAGATTTATTCTAAGAAAGATCGGTATTTAGATAAGGTTTAACAATTTTACCCTGACATTATAAGATAAGAATGAAGAAATAGTGTATTCCTTTATCAGTCTATATCAAGAACATCTTTAACCAACTGAACAAACCTTTTAAAACCTCCGATGGGCGCCTATCTGGTTGCACGCAGCATTTCCCTTTTTCCCGGCGGTCCGGGAAGCTTTTCTACCGAAAAACCCGATGCTATCATTGCCCTTCTGACACTCCCCTTCGCAGCATAAGTAACCAGAACCCCACCAGGCTTTAATGCATTGTGCATCCGTTGAAATATTTCTTCTGTCCACAATTCAGGCTGAACTCTTGCTCCAAAAGCATCAAAATAGATGAGATCAAAGACTTCGTTGTCATCAATCTCATTAAAAAACTGCTTTCTTTTTTTTAACCTGAATGCCTCACTTAGCTGAATGTACTTCTCCCAGGGCCCGTCATGCATTGCCTGAAACTGTTCTTTAAAACCTTTATTCTCAAGCAACTCTACATAGTTAAGCTGCGACACTTCGTCTGACGACACCGGATATCCCTCGACTCCGTCATATTGAATCGATAAGTTATTTTTTTCGGCCTCTAAAAAGGTAATAAAAGCATTGAGGCCGGTACCAAATCCGATTTCCAGAACATTAACCTCGTTTTCAGGTTTCTGACTTTCAATATAATGGTATAACCCCATCTTAATAAAAACATGGTAAGCCTCTTGAATTGCACCGTGTTTTGAATGATAATGTTCATCCCAGTCTTCAATGAAGATCGTCGATGAACCGTCTGCAGTCTGTATTATTTTTCGTTTCAACCTACTTGGTTTTTATCAAAACTCCATCGGCCATAAACAGATTTGTTTTCTTCGGAGTTTCTATTTTGGCTATCTCACTTTCGCTTTCTCCCCCATCTGCAGCATAATGTTTCTGATCTTCAACAGACATCTCTTCTATATATGCAGCACCATTAACTATTACTTCACTGCCAACAATATCTTTTGGAACGAAAAAACCATAATCTTTAAACTTAACCATCGCCTCCTGTCCGTTTTCAAGGTCAAGTTTCATCCAACACCCCTTCTTTATACAAACTTCCTTCACTTTTCCTTTAAACTTCAAAGGTAAGGTATCTCCTGTCTTCATTTTATCATACTCAGCAGCCATAGCTGATATATCAAAAGCCCTTTCAGCACCTATCTCTTTCCCAAAAGAATTATAAACCACTTTTTCTGCTTCACTTTTTGCTGCTTCAACATTCTTCCTTTGTTCATTATCCTTACATGCAATAAACAGGCTAAACGCCGCTAAAAAAATTACTTTTTTCATTTTTTAATGCTTTTAAGTCATATTCCCGTATAATTAGTGCAAATTAAGCTTTTTTGAACAAGATTATGTTCAACCATGAAACATATTTCCGTAAATTAGCGCAAAAGATTTTTTGACCGATGAGCAGTACTACAATAAAAATTGAAGTTGAAAAAGCCACTACTTCTAAAATAGGACAAGTTGATTTTGACAATTTGATATTCGGTTCGATTTTTACAGACCACATGCTAGTATGTGATTATAAAAATGGAGCTTGGGAAACGCCAAGAGTTGAGCCATATGGCCCTCTCAGCATGGATCCTTCTGCTAAAGTTTTTCATTACGGACAAGCCATTTTTGAAGGTTTAAAAGCCTACAAGGCTGACGACGACAGTATTTGGTTATTCAGGCCGGATGAGAACCACACAAGAATGAATAAATCTTGTGTGCGTTTACAAATGCCGGAAATACCCAAGGAAATATTTTTTGACGGACTTGAAACGCTTCTTAAACTGGATAAGGATTGGATCAAGAAAGGAGAAGGAAACTCTCTTTACATCCGTCCTTTTATGATTGCCACAGAAAGTTGTGTTTCCGCATCCCCTTCACTGGAATACAAATTTTTAATTATTTGCTCACCGGCTCAATCGTACTTTAAAAAAGGGATGAGCGGTGTTAAAGTATTATTTGCTGAGAAATATAGCAGAGCTGCCAACGGAGGAGTTGGTTTTGCAAAATGTGCAGGTAATTATGCAGGTCAGTTCTATCCTACCCACCTTGCAAATGAAGAGGGATATCACCAGGTTTTATGGACGGACGCCAGCTCACATGAGAACCTTGAAGAAGCAGGAGTTATGAATGTGTTTTTCAGGGTTGGAGACAAATTGTTAACAGCTCCGACCTCCGATAGAATTCTTGACGGGGTAACCCGTAAAAGCGTCATTGAAATTGCTGAAGACGAAGGCATTGAAGTAGAAATTCGCACCGTAACAGTTCACGAAATTATTGAAGCTGCCAAAGCAGGCACATTAAAAGAAATGTTCGGTTCAGGTACGGCTGCCGTTATCAGCCCGATCTCCGGATTTGGGTATAAAGGTGAACATTTTGACCTCCCTGAGGTAGAAAACAAATATGCTGATTTATTTAAAAAACGTATATCAGACATACAGTCCAACAAAGCCGAAGACAAGTTCGGTTGGCGATATAAAGTTTCTGAATAAATTTAAGTAAACTACCTCGGTGCAAGCACACGAGGCATTGGTCGGAAACAAATTTTAATTTCGAGGCAAGCCTCGGGGTATTATACCCTTTGACGGTGCCAATAAAAAAACGAAAAAGAAATACCCCCAAAATGTCAGACACAATTTGGGGGTATTTTTATTTAACCAGTATTTTTTCAATATCCGGTTTAAAGTAATGAGGCCCTTTCATTACTTTTCCGTCTTCCCGGTAGATAGGCTTTCCATTTTCATCCAATTTACTCATATTACTTCTTTGTATCTCTTCAAAAACCTCTTCGATCTTATGTTGCATGCCATGCTCCAGAATAGTTCCGCATAATATATATAACATATCTCCCAAAGCATCAGCCACCTCCACCAGATCATTATTTTTAGCTGCTTCCAGGTATTCTTCATTTTCTTCAGCCATTAGTTTATAGCGTAAATCCAGCTTTCCTTCTCCCAGATCAGCTATGGGTTCATCCGAAATACCTAACCCAAACGCATTATGAAATTCAGCAACAGCTTCTAATTTTCTTTTCATCGCTTATTTTTATTTAGTTTTGCATAAAAATAGAATAATGCTCAGTAAAGGACAAATCATTTTCGCAATACTCTTTTTTATTGCTTTCGTAGGAATTATAGTGTACACGTATGCTAAAGACAAAAAATTGCATTCAAAATATTACAAAGGTGCTTTGTGGGTATTAATCGGATTCATTTTGTTTATTGCTGTTTTATCGTTGTTGAAGTATTTTATAAGAGGTTAACAACTCCTTTATATCGAATCGGAGTGACTGTTTTATTTCGTGTTATTTTTTGTACTTTGTTAATTCAAAACCCAACCTTTTATAATGAAAATCATTAAGTACTTATTCTTTTTAGCCGTCATCGTAATTATTGGTGCGTCTTTATATATCGCGACAAGGCATGGTCATTTTAACGTATACAGGGAAAAGGTGATAGAAGCTCCTCGTGAGGTTGTTTACAATTTGATTAATGATTATAAAAAATGGCCTGAATGGTCGCCATGGCTGGCACAGGAACCTAATGCCAAAATCACCTTCAGCGATACAACAGCAGGTGTTAATGCCTTTTATCACTGGAAAGGAGATATCCTGGGCGAAGGCTCGATAAAAACAATATTCAGCAATAAGGATTCTATTCTCCAAAAAATTAAATTTATAAAACCAAGAGCTTCCAATGGCGATGTATATTGGCAACTATCCCCGCTCAATCCTTCCCAGTCTAAAGTAGTATGGGGAATGAAGGGGGAGTTGAGTTTTACGGAAAAAGCCTATATGCTTTATAAAGGAGGCATGGAGAAAATTTTGGCTCCGGATCTGGAAAAAGGCCTGGAAAAAATCGACAGTCTGAGCAACTTGGCAATAGAAGAATACAATATAATCCCAAAAGGTATTTCTGAATATGGCGGAGGATACTATTTATATCTGACCACAGTAACAAAACAAAGTGAGGCCGCTGTAAAAATGGAAGAGCTGTTTCCCAAGATCAGACAATATGCAACCAAGAACGACCTTTCGATCGCCGGCCCTCCCTTTACCCTCTATCACGAATGGGATGACCTTAATAAAACAACCATATTTTCAGTATGTATCCCTATAAGAGAAAAAGTAATCCCAAGCTCAGAAAACGAAGTACTTTGTGGGTATATTGAACCGGGACGGTACTTTAAAACTGTTTTGAAAGGAAACCACAAAAACCTGAAAGAAGCATGGAACAGAGCCTCCCTGGCTGTTAAAACCAACAGGTTAACAGAAGACCCTGAAAGAGATCTTATGGAGGTTTACCTGAGTGATCCGAACAAGATTCCCAATCCTGCTGATTGGATCACTGAAATATATGTCCCTGTAAAAAAGACATTAACGCTGCAAAAAACCTTTTAACAACCGGAAGTTATATATTTGTAACATGAGAGAATTTTTATGGATTTTTTTAGGTGGCGGACTTGGCAGTATGGCCAGGTACATTGTTAGCAAATTAGTTTATACTTCCAGTCATAATTTTCCCCTCTCCACTTTTTCAGTTAATATAATCGGAAGTTTAATCATCGGACTTATTACAGGTCTGGCTGCTAAGCAGACCAGTATTTCTCATAATTTACTGCTGTTTGCCGTTACCGGGTTCTGCGGCGGCTTTACCACCTTCTCTACCTTTGCCCTCGAAAATGTATCATTACTGAGGGAAGGTGACTATTTCAATTTTTTCCTGTATAGTATTGGATCAATCATAAGCGGATTGCTGGCTGTACTTCTGGGTTTTGTCATCACAAAAGCCTTCTAAGCCGTACCTTCCTTATTTCCTCCTGATTCACCAACACCCCAAAAAAAACACACAATACCCTACCAACCAGATGGTTATATTTTAACCAGATCTGTCACCCACCCCTGTTCTATATTTTTCAAAAAATGAATAAATAATTAACAACCCTAAAATATATAGGGTTGAAAATTATAAATAACAAAAAAATACACGATAACCCCATAAAAAAATAGGGGTAAAATTATATTATATATAGATTTACACATCTAACTTATATAATTATGAAAAAAATAGAAGCAATTATCCGGAAATCGAAATTTGATGAAGTCAGAGATGCTTTGCATCAGATCGAAGTAAACTTCTTTAGCTATTGGGACGTCACCGGGGTCGGCAATGAAAAACACGGACATGTCTATCGGGGAGTATCTTATAGCACTTCCGACATACAAAGAAGATTTCTCTCCATCGTCGTTTCTGACGACTTCGTTGAAAAAACTGTCGAGACCATCCTTCAATCAGCTTATACAGGAAGTGTAGGAGATGGTAAAATTTTCATCTCTCCGATAGATAATACCTATCGGATCAGAACCAAGGAGTCGGGCGAAATGTCATTAAATTAAAACAACAATCAATTAACTGAAAATAACATGGAAACATTACTAACAACGAACAATGTCTGGATGATGATCTGCACAGGACTTGTATTTATTATGCATCTGGGATTTGGATTTTTAGAAATCGGGCTTACCAGACAAAAGAATACGATTAACATTTTATTTAAAAACATATTCATACTAACTGTCGGGCTATTATTATACTGCCTTGTCGGATTTAATTTAATGTATCCGGGAGAATTCAACGGGTTTTTAGGATTTGCCGGGATAGGACTTCAATCCCCTATAACCGCAGAAGGCCTGGACCTAAGCTATAATGAAGGTTATACGTACTGGACAGATTTTCTCTTTCAGGGAATGTTTGCCGCTACTGCAGCCACTATAGTTTCCGGAGCGGTAGCCGAACGTATCAAGATTGTCCCCTTCATGATATTCACCGTTATTTACGTAGGATTGGTATACCCGATTGCCGGTTCCTGGAAGTGGGGAGGTGGCTTTCTTGACAAAATGGGTTTTTATGATTTTGCCGGGTCTACGTTGGTTCATTCCGTTGGTGGATGGGCCGCAATAATAGCCATTGCGCTTTTGGGAGCCCGAATCGGAAAATTCAAAGAAGATGGCAAACCCGGAGCCATACCCGGTCACAACATCCCATTAGCCATGGGGGGGGTCCTCATCTTGTGGCTGGGGTGGTTTGGATTTAACGGCGGGTCAGTACTTTCTGCTGATCCCGCGCTAACATCACTGGTATTGGTCACTACCTGTTTGGCCGCAGCAGCCGGCGGAGTTGCCTCTTTCTTAGTATCAACCGCACTGTATAAAAAATATGACCTGACCATGTTTTTAAATGGTATTTTGGGTGGGCTCGTTGGTATCACTGCCGGAGCTGATCTCATGAACCCTACTGATGCCATTCTCATAGGTTTAATCGCCGGTGCCATTATAGTTTTTGGCGTTGCCCTCATTGATAAATTAAAACTAGATGATCCTGTTGGTGCCGTAGCTGTTCATTTAATTTGCGGGATCTGGGGAACCCTGGCAGTAGGCATTTTTGGTAGTAAAGCCGGTTTCACCCAGTTTTTTGTACAACTTGAAGGAGCAGCCGTTTATGCTGCATTTTGCTGCTCAACAGCATTCATCATCCTTTATACCCTCAAGAAAACTGTCGGCATAAGGGTTAGCAAAGAAGAGGAACTTGAAGGACTGGACAATTTTGAACACGGCATGGAAGCCTACCCGGAAATGAGTACGACCTCCACAGAGGTCAAGTCATCACTTATGATGAATAGCTAATGGGTTAGATGGGAGAAAATCGGAGCGTTTGGCGGAACGCTCCGATTCCTAATGCTCTCAATCTAACAATTAGCTTCTGTTATTTGACAATCCACTTATAAATCACCAAAACTATACAACTAACTATTTTTATTATGAAAGCAATGCTTAATGCAAATTTCGGAAAAATTCTATTTTTCTCTATGCTATTTGCCGGAACTTTTAACACCACTGCACAGGTAAGTAAAAAATTCACATTCAGCGGAAGCATAGATGCCTATTTCAGGCAAAATATCGGGGGACCGAATGGTAGCGATGCCATTGCCCCCGCAACATCTTTTGCCAACCTGAATGGTTTTGCCCTGGGAATGGCCAATCTTGTAGCCGGCTACGAAAGTAAAAAGATTGGTTTTGTAGCCGACCTGGTCTTTGGCCCCAGAGGTGAAGACGCTGTATTTAACTCTCCTTTATACACCCCGGAAGGGGGATCAAGTCGAATCGTCAACCAACTATACGCCTATTGGAATGTCTCTGAAAATATCACTTTTACACTAGGTAATTTCAACACCTTTTTAGGTTACGAGGTTATTTCTCCTGTTGCAAATTTTAACTACAGCACCTCCTATATGTTTTCATACGGACCGTTCTCACATACAGGCATAAAGGCCGATTTTCAACTTAATGAAGAACTCAGCCTGATGCTCGCCGTAATGAATAGCACAGACTTCACCGAATTCAATCCGGACGGTAAATACACGGCAGGTTTACAACTAGGCTATAAAGGTCAGTTTTTAAATGTACTTTACGGAAAACAACCATCATACGATAACACCGGAACTCTTATTGCAGGTACTGAGCCTACTTTCCAAATAGACTATACCGGAGGGTTCGATCTTACAGATCTGTTTTACCTCGGTCTAAACACCTCTTACAATATTACAGACGGAGCCGGTTTTTACGGCTTGGCACTTTATCCTCAATACAAAACTTCAGAAAACTTTAGCCTAGGCCTGAGAGGTGAATATTTTTCGGTCTTCGGTAATGGCCTCGACGAAGTCATAGGCCTTGATAATGAAGGTGATGGTCATGTTTTCACAGCAACAATAACCGGAAATTACACCTTGGGGAACTTGCGTCTAAAACCTGAACTAAGAATAGATACAGCTTCCGAAGACTCCTTTTTAAACAGTGACCTGGAACCGGCAAAAAGCTTATCATCCTTCTTAGTTGCTGCTATATTCAGTTTCTGATCCGTATTTAATATTTTCGAGGGTTTTCAAAAACCAAAACCCGGCGCATCACGCTCCGGGTTTACCCGATCATCGAGATTTCCCCTGTATAACCATCCGGAGATCCTACACTTGTCTCTGTAAAATGTTCCTCATGGAATTTCATTGGACTTGCCCTTGTGAAATAGTCCTGACGGAATTTCACAGGGCTTGCGTCGAAATGTTTTGCCAAGCGCCAGCCGGCTCTATCGCTAAAAGGTCTACCAGACCTTTTCTTTACGCTTGGCCCTCTCGTGGGCTTGCCCCGAGATAGTTTACTTAAATTTTTTAACCCCGGCCATGACAGCTAAAGGCAAACTGTTCTCTTTAGGAACAATGGGACACGAATACTTTTTATTATAAGCACAATAAGGATTATACGCCTTGTTAAAATCGATCACAATCTCATCACCCTCAGGAACCCTTAAGTCTATATACCGTCCTCCTCCGTATGTAGTTCTTCCATTGGTCTGATCGGCAAAAGGGAGAAACAGATAATCTTTATATTCATCGGTCCTGAGCAACTCCATACTCTGATAAATATTTAAACTGTATGAAAGTCCGTTAACTTTAAAATAAGCTACGGCATATAGTTTTTCCTCCGTTTTCCTATCAGTGGTCGTAGGCATAAAAAATGATTCAGCATCCGGCGTAAAAACCAGTTTTGCAGTAACGGTATACGATGTATCAACTGGAAAAAAGTCCAGTCCTGAAAAACCACTTCTGTCCTTATCCGATAAGGGCGATGTTTCCGGATTATGGAATTCTTCGTTTAACTTTTTTTGAAACTCTCGGATATTACTTATAACATCCGATACTTCCGAAATCGCATCCGGCCTGTCCGTCACATTATGATACTTCTTATCAGACTTACATGCAGTAACCAAAACCATAAGTGTAATGAATATCGCTCTCATTTTTATTTTTTTCAAATTCAAATGTACAACGAATACATTTTTTATTTAGCTTTGTTCACATCAAAAGCATAAAAATGAAGATTTTTTCAACATATAAGCAAACTTGTGTATCTACGATATGGATATGTCGGTGCTGATCTGTGTTGAAAAAACTCATTATAAAAACATGAAAGCCCGGCAAAATTGCCGGGCTTTTTTTTATTTAACTCAAAAGAACTAAAGAACCATGAAAAAGATTTACCAGGGATACATATCCTCCTTTGAAGGTCTATCGAAAGAAGTTTGGTGGCTGGCCTTGATCACACTTATAAACAGGGCCGGAACCATGGTGATACCCTTTCTCTCCTTATATCTGACCAAAAGCCTGAATTTTACTCTGGGTGATGTCGGGTGGATTATGACAGCATTTGGGCTTGGCTCTGTAGTCGGCTCATGGCTGGGCGGGAAACTGACAGATACTATTGGCTATTACAAGGTCATGGCAGGCAGTCTTATTTTATCTAGTTTAATGTTTATTTCTTTGCAGTTCTATCAATCTTTCTGGAGTATCTGTTTCGGTGTGTTTTTAACCATACTGGTAGCAGATACGTTCAGGCCTGCCATATTTGTAGCATTGAATGCGTACAGCAAACCAAAAAACAAAACGCGATCCCTGACATTGATCCGTTTAGCTATCAACCTGGGGTTTTCTGTAGGACCGGCTGTTGGCGGGATTATTATAACCACTTTGGATTATTCAGGTCTATTCTGGATAGATGGGATTACCTGCTTTTTTGCCGGCCTGTTACTCCTGTATATCCTGAACCCTAAAAAGGCCAGAATCATTGATGAGGTTAAAACTGTAGACGATCCCCAATCTGCTTACAGCGATTTTCCTTACTGGATCTTTTTCTTTGCAATGGGCTTGTTTGGTTTTATTTTTTTACAATACTTTTCTACGGTTCCTATATTTTATGAAAAAGTACACGGCCTTTCAGAGTATGAAATAGGGCTGTTGCTCGGCATGAATGGGTTTGTTATATTTTTACTCGAAATGCCATTAGTGAAGTATTTTGAAACTAAGGGATGGTCTCATATCGCCAACATGCTATTCGGGGTTTTTCTGACAACCATCAGCATGCTCGTATTAAATATGGGCGAATGGGTCGGCATCCTTGTTTTTGGGATGCTGTTCATGACTATAGGTGAAATGATAGCTTTTCCTTTTTCAAATGCATTTGCCCTCAAAAGAGCAAAAAAGGGGAACGCCGGGGAGTATATGGCCCTGTATAGTATTGCCTTTTCTTTTTCCCATATTTTCGGGCATAACTCGGGCTTACAGCTAATAGAATCGTTCGGATTTGAAGTTACCTGGTACGTCATGACCGGACTTGGGATAGTGTGTTGTATGTTACTCTTCATCTTAAGAAAAAAGATCAGATCGGAAGAAGAGACAACAGCAGAAAAGGTCGTTAAGCTAAAATCACTTTAACACCCTTCTTCTACCAGATATAGGCCGGTTTTCGATTACGTTAGACAATATAATATGCGTTTTTGTCTCCCCGTATTGAATTACCCGGTCTATAAACTCTTCCAGATGTTGCTGATCATACAATATTACCTCCATAATAATATTTTCCACTCCGGTGATCCTGTAGCAATTAATAACTTCTTTATACCCCTTCACTACTTCAAGAAATGGTTTTAACCTCCCTGTAAACACTTTTAATGTAACGATTGCTTTCAACCTGTGCCCTGTGGTGGTATGTGTTATATCAGCCCTGTAACCTTTGATGATTCCCAAATCTTCCATCTTTTTTATTCGCTCCGCTACAGCCGGGGAAGAAAGCCCCACACGCCGGCCGATTTCTGCATTTGACAGCCTCGCATCCTCCTGAAGTAACATCAGGATGGACCAGTTTATATCATCCTTTATCATTTAAATATTTATATCATTTTTTATTTAAAAATTAAACATAATCTAATTTTAGACCTTCGAATTTAAGGATAAATACGATCAAAGCATAGTAATTTTGATAAAAACAAGGCACTTATGTCAGGTTACAACTCAAAAAGCATTACGCAGCAGGAAATATATAAAAAGGCCCTAAATATATTTGGTCTAAGCAGAGCTATTGCAAATTACATTGGCAATGACAAATCTATTTTACACCTGCATCATTCCTCAAAAAAAACAGATAATTATTCTGCCAGCCTGGTAATGGAATCTATGTCACTTTCGCAAAAAATTGTTAGGTCGTACACATCCGAAGGACATCAAAATAAAAGAAAACACCTGAGATCACTGGAAAAGGCCGTTCATAAATTAAATGCTTATTGCGAATACCTGGAGTACAACTACACTCAATCTAAAGACTACATCGGAATACTCAGGAAAGAGCTCCGTCTCTTCTCTAAAGAAAAATTTAAATGGGAAAAAGAACTCCTTAATCAATAATCAATACCTGGTCTTCAGATCGTATTTAGTTAAAAGATCATTATACTCCGTACTTATTCGTAACAGGGCTATCCCTTCTAAATTATCTAACTCTTTAATGTTCTTATAGCCGCTCTTCAAGAGATCTTCAAGATAATACAAGGCCATATCATATTTTCCCATCATCGTAGCGAACTGAACAGTTTTAAGGTAAGGAGCAGGCTCTTCGGGCAATAGGATTGTATATAGAATATTGACAAACAATAAATTTTGAGCATGTGTTTCAGGAATCAACTGTTTCTCATAAGCACCTGCCAGACCTGCCAACAAACCTCTCAATCTTTTTGCCATCTTTTTATTCTCCATTTTAGGACTGTTAGCCAGGTCATTGATTTTTTCAATTTCTTCAGACCAATAAGTAAGGTTACGGGTGTCTCCCAATTCGATATCTCCGGGTAAGAACGAGTAGTATTCATCCCGGTATAAAGATTCTGCCTGAACAATTCTCCTATACTCGCTCAATTGTGCTTTATACAGATTGCTTCTCTTTATTTCTTTTAATTTATCTTTAACAGGATCTACATCTTTAAAGAACCTAAAATTTTCGATCATGGTTTCAAAAGCATCATAACTATATAACAGATCTCCTTTTTTCAATAGCCGGTCCGCTTCTTCATAATCAACCTGATAATATCTTTCTAAAAGCACGTCGTCCCTCTTTTGCAACCCTTTAGCCATATATTTTACCGAAAGACTTCTCAGTGCCTTCGATATATATTCTTCCTCCGGCCACTCATGCCCGCCTTTAAACACAATAAGCTCAGTATCAAACTTCCGCATGTCAAGGTAGTTTACCCCTTCAAGCATTTCTATATAATTAAAGTCTTCATCTCCTATAACCCCGACATACATAAAGGTGTTTTTTACCGGCATATAACTACCACCCACGTCAAAAGAAGCTCCACAACCTATAACGGCCGATATATTCTTTGAAAGAACAGCCGATGCTGCTGCCAACCGTGCCGCCCCGGAAAACCCGGATAAAATGATCCGGTTGGGGTCAATCGAAAAATGGTCATTCACCTCATTCATCAACCTGCTTATATGCCTGAAGTTTGTCTGATAATCCCCATTTTTTGCAATATTGGAAGCAATCACAACATATCCGTAATCTTCCGCCCCCGAAATAAATCCCTTGATCGCTTCTGCTCCGGCTGCCTTGGGATCGAAAACATAAACCACAGGCCATTTTTTCCTTTCATCATAATTAGCCGGAACATACGAAGCATAAGTTTCCGTTGAAGAAGAAGTTATTTCAACAGCGTCCAGAACGCCCCCTTTTATATATTTAGAAGTCTGGGCTTCTGCACCAAAAAAGACTAACGCGCTGATAAAAAAAAGTACCTGTTTTTTCATGTAACCGGAATTTTCTGAATAAAATTACATCAAATATTATTCCATTGCACAAAATCTAGTGTATTTCTTACAAGATTTGGCTGTTTAAAAAAGGATATACAAAAAAGGGCTTGCCCGCCTCTTTTAATTATCGGGTACCAAGAAACCTTTTAAGTTGTTACGGACAAACAGTAGCAAAAGCCCTCCGAAACTGCCTTTTTCACTCATTCATTTTTTTTTGCGGCCCTACATATTCCTTCTGTACTGCCCTCCAACTTCAAATAAAGCCTTTGTTATTTGTCCAAGTGAACAAACCTTACTGGCTTCCATCAGTTCCTCAAAAATGTTCTTATTCTGAACGGCCGATTCCTGAACATTTTTCAAGGCTTTGGCAGCCATATCTCCCCTGGCTGCGTGCAAACCTTCCATCGTTTTTATCTGATGTTGTTTTTCTTTTTCTGTTGCCCTGATAACCTCTGCCGGTGTAACCGTAGGCGATCCTTTTGAACTCAAGAAAGTATTAACTCCGATAATCGGATACTCCCCGGTGTGCTTAAGCGTTTCATAGTACAAACTTTCCTCCTGAATTTTGGAACGTTGGTACATCGTTTCCATAGCCCCTAACACGCCTCCTCTTTCTGTTATCCTGTCAAATTCCGCCAATACAGCTTCTTCCACCAGGTCGGTAAGCTCTTCAATAATAAACGAACCCTGAATCGGATTTTCGTTCTTAGCCAGCCCCAACTCTTTATTAATGATCAGCTGTATCGCCATGGCCCTTCTAACCGATTCTTCCGTCGGGGTCGTTATAGCCTCATCGTAAGCATTGGTATGCAGCGAATTACAATTATCATAAATAGCGTACAGAGCCTGCAACGTGGTACGGATATCGTTAAAGTCTATTTCCTGTGCATGTAACGACCTTCCAGATGTCTGAATATGATACTTCAACATCTGGGCGCGTTCATTAGCTCCATATTTCAACTTTAAGGCCTTTGCCCATATTCTTCGGGCTACCCTTCCTATGACCGCATATTCCGGATCGATCCCGTTAGAGAAAAAGAACGACAGATTCGGGCCGAATTTATTAATATCCATCCCTCGGCTCAGATAATACTCTACATAGGTAAATCCGTTTGCTAATGTAAATGCCAATTGCGTTATCGGGTTAGCCCCGGCCTCGGCAATATGATATCCTGATATAGATACGGAGTAAAAATTTCGGACGTTTTGCTCTATAAAATATTCCTGGACATCCCCCATTAACCTTAAGGCAAATTCGGTAGAGAAGATACACGTATTTTGAGCCTGGTCTTCTTTAAGTATATCCGCCTGTACAGTTCCTCTGACCTTAGACAAGGTCTCGACTTTTATTTTATTATATACTTCTGGCGGTAAAACCTCATCGCCTGTTACCCCTAAAAGCATCAAACCAAGGCCATCATTCCCTTCCGGCAAGGCTCCGTTGTATTGAGGTCTTTCCAGATCCCTATCCTTATATATTGATTTTATCTTAGCTTCTGTTTCCTTTTCAAGCCCATTCGCTTTGATGTACTTTTCACAATTCTGGTCTATGGCTGCATTCATAAAGAACCCCAGCAACATCGGCGCAGGCCCGTTTATAGTCATACTTACCGATGTCAGCGGATCACTCAGGTCAAAACCCGAGTAAAGTTTCTTAGCATCATCCAAACAACATATCGAAACTCCTGAATTCCCTATCTTTCCATAAATATCAGGTCGCAGGCCCGGGTCATTACCGTAAAGCGTAACGGAATCGAAAGCCGTTGACAACCGCTTGGCAGGCATTCCTAAACTTACGTAGTGAAAACGACGGTTGGTCCGCTCCGGACTTCCTTCCCCGGCAAACATCCTTGTAGGATCTTCTCCGGTCCGCTTAAACGGGTACAAACCCGATGTATAAGGAAATTCACCAGGAACATTCTCCTGCATTACCCATTGCAGAATATCCCCCCAGGCAGAATACTTCGGGAGAGCTACTTTGGGAATTTGTGTATGCGAAAGCGATTCTGTATGTGTATCGATCTTAATTTCCTTACCCCTTACTTTAAACGAATATACCGGATCTTTGTACCTGTTCACTTTCTGGTTCCAGCCTGTAATCACTTCCCAATTATATGGGTCGAGATCCATTTTGGTTTTGTTGAACTGTGCTATCAACAGATTTATAAATCTCTGGTCAGTATCAGCAGATCTTTCTATAATAGCTTCTTCGTCCAACCCGTTCTTATGCAACAGTCCGGATATTTCTTTAGTATCCAAAACCGTGGCTATCGTCATAAAGACGCCGTAAAGTTTTTGCGCAACCGCTACCTGCATTCTTACGGCGCTATCGTAACTTCTGTTGCTTTCCGAAATCTCCGAGAGGTAACGTGTACGGTTTGGCGGAATCACAAATATCTTTTCGGACATTTCTTCAGATATCTCGAAAGAGGAAGTAAGATCAGCTTTTGTTTTTTCAACAATCTTATCCATTATAGCCCTGTAAAGCGTATTGGTACCCGGATCGTTAAACTGAGAAGCGATCGTACCGAAAACAGGCATGTCGTCTGCCTTGGCCTCCCATTGATTATGATTTCTCTGATACTGCTTTTTAACATCCCTGATAGCATCCAACGCACCTCTTTTATCAAACTTGTTGATTGCCACCAGATCGGCAAAATCAAGCATGTCTATTTTTTCAAGTTGTGTAGCCGCCCCAAATTCAGGAGTCATTACATAAAGCGATACATCGGAATGGTCTAATATTTCAGTATCGCTTTGCCCGATCCCTGATGTTTCCAAAATGATCAGATCGTATTTGGCTGCTTTTAATACCTCTACAGCTTCTGCCACATGTCTAGACAATGCCAGATTTGATTGCCGGGTAGCCAGGGAACGCATATAAACCCTGGGGTCATTGATCGCATTCATCCTGATCCGGTCGCCCAATAGCGCCCCTCCTGTTTTTCTTTTAGACGGGTCAACAGAAATTATTCCTATCGTCCTATCCGGAAAATCGAGTAAAAATCTCCTTACTAATTCGTCTACTAATGAAGACTTCCCTGCCCCTCCGGTACCGGTTATACCAAGAACCGGAATATTTACATCCTCATTTATTTTATGGATCTCATTTATGGTTTCCTTCGCTATATCCGGAAAGTTTTCTGCCGATGAAATTAATCGGGCTATGGATTTGATATCTTTTTCATCAAGCCTGTTGATCTCTCCGTTTAATTTATCTCCTATGGGATAATCTGCCTTTTCTATAAGATCATTAATCATTCCCTGCAAGCCCATTTCTCTACCATCATCAGGCGCATATATCCTTGTAATCCCATAATCCATCAGCTCTTTAATCTCTTCCGGAAGAATTACACCGCCTCCGCCTCCGAATATCTTAATATGTCCCGCTCCTTTTTCCCGGAGCAGGTCAAACATATATTTAAAATATTCATTATGGCCACCCTGATATGATGTCATTGCTATTGCATTGGCATCTTCCT
Source organism: Zhouia spongiae (assembly GCF_022760175.1). Lineage (GTDB taxonomy): Bacteria > Bacteroidota > Bacteroidia > Flavobacteriales > Flavobacteriaceae > Zhouia > Zhouia spongiae. The sequence goes on along the minus strand of NZ_CP094326.1, from coordinate 2,231,076 downwards.
GTATCGCTGTATTTACCACTTCTTCTACACTCCGGTCATGCCCAAGATGAATCACCTCTACACCAGTAGCCTGAATGATCCTTCGCATCACATTAATAGCAGCATCGTGCCCGTCAAAAAGTGAAGCAGCAGTTACAATCCGTATTTTATTCTTAGGTTGATATGGTTTTTTAGTGTGTGTCATTTGTTATAAAATATGTTTTAGAACGTTGCAATTTACGGAAATTGCAAAAAAACACCCCCTTATTTAAAATCTAGTTAACAATTACAGAAACGGACAGGTATAAAACAACATCAGAAACGTTACAGGGCGACCGAACTTTTTTATCCCCTTCTTAAACACCCTAAAAAGAGGCTCCGTTTGTGCTCCTGACAAAACTTAGATTTATCTATCTTTGACCCTCATTTTAAAAACTCTTAATTCTCATGAAAAAACTAATCGCTGTATTTTTACTTCTGACAACATATAGTTGTGCCGAACTGCAACAAGTAGTCAATCAACTTCCCGGCACCGGCTTGAGCAATGATCAAATTGCCCTTGGACTTAAGGAGGCTTTGAACCAGGGAATAGACAGACAGGTTTCCAGGCTTACTGAAAAAGACGGTTTTTTTAAAAATGAGCTGGTAAAGATCGTCCTTCCTGACGAACTGCAGAAAGTTGATAACACTTTACGTAAAATAGGATTGTCCGGCCTTGCCGACGAAGGATTAAAAGTATTAAACCGTGCCGCTGAAAATGCTGTGAAAGAGGCTACCCCTATTTTCGTTGATGCTGTAAAAGAAATGACTTTCAACGATGCTAAGAACATACTGCTGGGCGCTGACAACGCCGCTACCCTTTATCTCGAAAACAAAACAAGCAGCGAGTTATACGGTAAATTCAACCCCGTAATAAAAAGCTCTCTAGACAATGTTGGTGCTACTCAGATCTGGAGCAAGATCATCGACAAATACAACTCTCTTCCTTTAACCACCCCTGTTAACCCTGATCTTCCTGATTATGTAACCAATGAAGCTATGGATGGGGTTTTTACCATGATTGCTTTTGAAGAAAATAAAATCAGAAAAAATGTTTCTTCAAGATCAACAGCTGTACTGCAACAAGTATTTGCTTTACAAGATTAATCGGATTGTTTTTTATACAGACCGTCAAAGACAGTTTTCCAATCAAGACTGTCTTTGGAGGTCTCCCAATGCTGTCTTACCGTCCCATCCCTATTAAGTGTCCACGTTATCCTGTTTATCACACTACTTACATTATTTTTATCTGGCTTTGAACTCAATACCATTTCATTGCCCTGCCTATTTCCGGAAAGCTTAAGGACACCTCCCTTATTATCAAGCCATAATTGTTCCCACAGCCTGGTCTTTTCGTTGTAATAATTATAACTGGTTCCTGTAAAATTACTTTTATTACTCTCCCAGCTTTCCTGTAACACACATCCGGCTTGGATTTTTTCAATCTTATTTGTACCTATCAGTTCACCATCAGGATTATAAACATTCCAATGGCCTATCCAGAAATCAAATTGTCTGTTCTCATCTGCACAGCACTTACAATCATTTTGAGCAAAAAAGAGTGCCGGAAAGAGAACAACTGCAAAAAATATCAATATTTTTTTCATTTTCTCACAATAATAAAATAAAACTCCCGTTGCATATAATACCTGTATTTTCATACAGCTTTAACAGTATAAATATAATCGTTTTGTTTTTAAGTATTTTTAATACAGAACTAACGAATAATTAACATCGGCTTGGATTTTATACCGGATATTTGCAGAGTAAATAATTTGTTCTCACATTTATAATTATTTAGAGTTAGCTAGTTATGAAAAAAGGGCGCCTGGCGCCCTTTTTCTATGCTATTTTAGATCTCACTACGCAAATCTCTGAAATAACCAAATGCTTTTTTCAACCTCGATCCGTACCACGAGAAATACTCCCCATCAACCAGCATTACCTTGCTTTCTGGGAATGTTTTTTCCATCTCTGCCAAATGCTCTTCTTTAAAGGGATATGGCTCTGAAGAAAGAAAAATAATATCGGGGGTTTCAGCCTTTTTAAAATCTTCAATACTGATCTCAGGGTACCTCTCAAGGCCGGAGAACACATTCTGAAAATTGTTTACTTCAAGAAGATGATTTATGAATGTATTGCCTGCGGCAACCATCCACGGGTCTTTCCATATAAAATAACCCACTTTTAGCACCGGCTGTGATGACGCAAAAGAAAGAAAGTTATTGTATTCCTGCTCTATCTCTTCTACCAATCCGGCAGCCACTTCAATACGATCAAATATTTCTCCGTATTGCTTCATTAGTGCCAGACTATCTGAAACTGTATAAATATCTGATACGTGCACCGGAGCTATTTGCTCTAACCCCAGTACCATTTCTCTGGTATTTTCCTCCTTATTACAGCAAATTATATCCGGATCAAGAGCAGCTATTTTTTTTATCCGTATTTGTTTGGTCCCTCCGACTATCGTTTTTTTACTTTTTATATATGAGGGATGTACACAAAACCTTGTCAGCCCGACGATCTGGTTTGCAAGCCCCAGGTCACAAAGCAATTCTGTTTGAGACGGCACCAGAGAAACTATACGATCCGGGGTTCGCTCAAGCGAAATTGTCCTTCCGATCTGATCTTTAAATACCTGCATCGATCATAATATCCTGCATTTGCTTTTGAAGTCGTTCCGCTTCAGCTTTCGCTGCTTCAGCAAAATCACTCTCATTTGAAGCATAGATGATCCCTCTTGACGAATTCACCAATAGTCCAACATTGCCTGTCATTCCATATTTACAGACCTCTAACAAACTGCCTCCTTGCGCCCCTACACCGGGAACCAGCAAAAAACTGTCTGGGACTATACTTCGTATGTCAGCTAAATATTCAGCCTTGGTTGCCCCGACAACATACATTAAATTTTGACTGTTAACCCAGGTCTTAGATATTTCCAATACCTGTTTGTACAACTCCTTTCCATCTACTGTTTTTGTCTGAAAATCGAAAGCCCCTTCATTCGATGTTAATGCCAGCAATATGGTATGTTTTTCCTCAAAACCCAAAAAAGGCTCTACAGAATCCTTCCCCATATAAGGCGCCACTGTAATACTGTCAAAGTCAAGATCTTCAAAAAAAGCCTTTGCATACATCTTAGACGTATTGCCTATGTCGCCCCGCTTCGCATCAGCTATGGTAAATATTTCAGGATATTTTTCATTTATATAATCTATCGTCTTTTTTAAGGACTTCCACCCTTCGATCCCATAGGCTTCGAAAAATGCAATATTCGGCTTATAGGAAACAGCTACATGATGGGTGGCATCGACTATTGCTTTGTTGAATTCAAAAACAGGATCTTCTGCATTTAATAGATGCTGCGGGATCTTGGTAAGATCTGCATCCAGCCCTACACACAAAAATGATTTTTTACTCTTTATCTGTTTAACAAGTTGCTCTGTTGTCATTCAATCAATATTATAAAAAAACCTTGAAAATTATTCAAGGTTCTGTTTATTTAAAAAACGTCTGATTCTTTTAGTTTTTCTGTGTTTTCTACCAATTGCAGCTCATCGATAAACTTCTGTATATCCCCGTCCATAATATTAGAGAGGTCGTACAGTGTCAAACCGATTCGGTGATCGGTAACTCGTCCCTGCGGATAGTTATAAGTCCTGATCTTGGCACTTCTGTCTCCACTGGATACCATACTTTTACGTTTGGCGGAATCGGCCTCCATTTTCTTTTGAAGCTCACGCTCATACAATCTTGAACGTAAGACCTTCATTGCTTTTTCAAGGTTCTTATGCTGGGATTTTTCATCCTGACAACTAACGATAATCCCCGTTGGCTCGTGGTGAAGCTTAATTGCCGAATAGGTAGTATTCACACTCTGCCCTCCCGGCCCGGTTGATGTAGTTCTTTCAATCCGGACTTCACTCATATCGAGTTCCACATCAAACTCTTCGGCTTCCGGCAATACCATTACGGTTGCTGCACTGGTATGAACCCTCCCCTGGGTCTCCGTCTGCGGTACACGCTGTACACGATGCACCCCGGCCTCAAATTTGAGCGTTCCATACACATCTTCTCCATTGACCTCAAAGATCACTTCTTTAAACCCGCCTGATGTTCCTTCATTAAAATCGACTACATTTACACTCCATCCTTTATTCTGGCAATACTTGGTATATAATCTGTGAAGGTCTCCTGCAAAAATTGATGCCTCATCTCCTCCTGTTCCAGCACGAATTTCCACTACTGCATTTTTAGCATCTTCAGGATCTTTCGGAATGAGCATATATTTTACCTCTTCTTCCAGCTGAGGAAGTCTTTCTTTAGCTTCTTCCAATTGCATTTTCGCCATTTCCATCATCTCAGGATCACTGCCGTCTTCGATAATTTCATTAGCTTCTTCAATATTTCCGGTAAGCAAAATATATTCCTCACGCTTATCCGCTATCTCCTTAAGGTCTTTATATTCCTTATTCAGTTGAACATAACGCTTTTGATCGGCTATGATATCCGGCTGAATAATGAGATCCGAAACCTCATCAAACCGTTGTTTAACTATGTTTAATCTTTCTAACATAAAAGCAATTCTAAATGCGGTGCAAAAGTACGATATTTTTAGAAACTATATCACCCCGAAATTACACCATTTATTTCTCTTTAAGAATACAATAAATATGATCAAGCTAAAAAAATCCTCTCCGTAACCGGAGAGGATCACACATCTGATAAACACTTAAAACTTATCCACACTTTGAAGAACCACAATCTTTACATGTTAAACAACCTTCCTGGTATATCAAGTTCTTGCCTCCGCAATTGGCACATTTCTGCCCATTTATTTCGGTTCCGTCCGGCACATATCTTTTCAAGGCTCTTGCCACACCGTTCTTCCATGTATTAATCGACTCATTATCAAGCTGAAGACTATTAATCAGATCGACCACTTTCTCTATAGGCATACCATGCCTCAGTGTACTGGAAATCAGTTTTGCATAATTCCAAAACTCTGGGTCAAATTTTTGCGACAACCCTTCAATGGTCGTCTTGTACCCCCTTTTGTTCTGGTATTGGAAATCGTACCTGGAGTTCCCCTGATCGTCCTTGTTCTTTATAATCAAACCATCTTCAACCCATCTTGGAATATGAATACCATCTTCATCATCGGCCAATCCTGTAAATATCTCATAGGGTTTTTCATCAATAAGCCCCATGAACGCTATCCATTTTTCTTTATTATTCTGAAAACGTACTACATCAGCCTCCAATGTCTGCGGTCTTTTTGTCGGAAAATGAGTCAATGTATCTTGTTCGTCTTCCTTGTTCTCATCATTAGAGATCAATACCCCCGAACGGGATCCGTCTCTATAAACCGTTACCCCCTTACAGCCCGACTTCCAGGCTTCCAGGTAGAGCTTGCCCACCAATTCTTCAGAAACATCATTCGGCATATTGATCGTAACACTGATGGAATGGTCTACCCATTTCTGAACAGCTCCCTGCAGATGGACCTTATTCAGCCAATCCACATCATTAGAAGTCGCTTTATAATACGGCGATTTCTTTACAAGTTTGTTCAATTCTTCCTGGGTATAGTTCTTTTCCGTACTATGCCTGTTAACCTCCATCCATTGTTTAAACCGGTGATGGAATACGGTATACTCTTCCCAGGAGTCTCCGACCTCATCCACGAAATCCACACGAACATCTTTGTCGTTCGGATTTACTTTTCTCCTTCTTTTATATACAGGCAAAAATACCGGCTCTATTCCCGAAGACGTTTGGGTCATTAAACTTGTTGTGCCTGTCGGAGCTATTGTCAACAAGGCGATATTTCTTCTTCCGTACTCCAACATTTCATAATACAGCTTTTCATCAGCCTGCTTCAGGCGCAAAATAAACGGATTGTCTTTTTCTCTTTCGGCATCAAAAATACCGAATGCCCCGCGGTCCTTGGCCGTCATAACAGAAGCTCTATAAGCCTCGATGGCTATGGTTTTATGAACTTCCACAGAAAAATTTACCGCCTTATCGCTCCCGTACTGCAACCCGAGTGCAGCCAGCATATCACCTTCGGCCGTGATTCCTATTCCCGTTCTTCTTCCCTCTTTTGCTTTTGTCCGGATATTCATCCACAGATTTCGCTCAACAAGTTTCACCTCATCACTCTCCGGATCGGCATCAATTTTCGATAAAATAGCATCGATTTTCTCGAGCTCCAGATCAATAATATCATCCATAATCTGTTGAGCAAAAGCCACGTGTTTTTTAAACAGTTTAAAATCAAAGGAAGCTTTATTCGTAAACGGGTGCTTCACATATGAAAACAAATTAATTGCCAGCAAGCGACAAGAATCATAAGGACAAAGCGGTATTTCCCCGCATGGGTTTGTAGAGATCGTCTTGTACCCCAAATCTTCATAACAGTCCGGAACAGACTCCCTGATAATCGTATCCCAAAACAAGATTCCCGGCTCCGCTGATTTCCATGCATTATGTACTATTTTATCCCAAAGTACCTTCGCTTTAATATTGACGGTTACCTTCGGATCATCGCTATATACCGGAAACTTTTGCGTATAGATACCATCAGACTCTACTGCCTTCATAAATTTGTCGTCTATCCGGACTGACACATTTGCTCCGGTTACTTTCCCCTGCTCCATTTTGGCATCAATAAAGTCTTCAGCATCAGGATGGTTTATAGCCACGGACAACATCAAAGCACCTCGCCTGCCATCTTGCGCCACTTCACGCGTAGAGTTCGAAAAACGCTCCATAAAAGGGACCAGACCGGTAGATGTCAAAGCTGAATTTTTTACAGGCGAACCCTTCGGACGAATATGAGACAAATCGTGTCCTACACCCCCGCGGCGCTTCATCAATTGCACCTGTTCCTGATCAACCTTCATTATTCCTCCATAGGAATCCGACATTCCTTCATTACCAATTACAAAACAATTAGAAAGGGATGCTATCTGAAAAGGATTACCAATTCCTGCCATAGGACTGCCTTGTGGCACTATATATTTAAAATCCTTAATAAGCTGATAGACCTCGTCCTCTGACATCGGATTTGGATATTTCGATTCGATTCTTGCAATTTCCTTTGCAATTCTTCGATGCATTTCGTCCGGGGTTGATTCATAAATGTTCCCCTGTGAATCTTTTAAAGCATACTTATTGACCCAAACCCGGGCAGCCAGATCATCTCCTTTAAAATATTTTAACGAAGCCTGGTATGCTTCATCTTGAGAATAGGTGGTACCGGGCATAGCAGCCTTTGTTGTATTCATAGCAATAGGTTTTAGGTGAGACTAATTTGATTTACACACTATAAAAGTAAACAAAAAATAAAACCCAAACATGATAAATATCATAAAGTTTACAATAAAAATACATTAAAAAACTCATTATCAGATTTTTATAAAAATATGACATTAAAAAAGTTTACATTTTTTTTATTAAAATATTTTTTTTAATAGAAATAGATTAAAAAAAAGAGGACGTCCATTAAGGGGCTTATGTCATAAAGCCAAAGGCAACCGGATTGTTGAACGCAACCACGAACAGATACGGTTAAAGGCAAAGGCTAAAGAGCTGTTACTCTCCGAAGAAGGAATTGCCCACCGAAAACGTAGGTGTTGGGATGTGGAAGCTGTTTTTGGAAACATAAAACACAATATGGGCTTTAAGCGTTTTATGTTAAGGGGACTTGATAAAGTAACCACCGAAACAGGCTTAGTGGCCATGGCTCACAACCTTAGAAAAGCAGGCTTGAGTACGTAAGTCAACTTTATTTGCTTATTGACTGCATACTGCCTGCCGAATACTATCCTCTATTTTTAAATGAAACCTATTGGAGTGAAAATAAAAAGGCCGCCTGAATCTTTTTAGACGGCCTCTTCATAAAGGCTATATCATCGGAAACTAATACTCGAAAATACCATACTCACTTTTAATAGTCAGTTTTTTACTATCCGATGCTTCCACTCTCCCAACAATTTTTGCTTCAACCCCAAAAGATTCAGAGATATCAATAAGATTGCGGGCCACCGATTCTTTTACATACAACTCCATTCTGTGCCCACAGTTAAACACCTGATACATTTCTTTCCAGTCAGTTTTTGACTGTTCCTGTATCAATTTAAACAAAGGAGGCATTTCAAACATATTATCTTTAACAATATGCAGGTTATCTATAAAGTGAAGGATTTTAGTTTGTGCTCCACCACTACAATGGATCATTCCATGAATATCTTCAGCATCATATTCAGACAATATCTTTTTAATTATCGGAGCATAAGTCCGGGTCGGCGACAGAACCAATTTGCCTGCATCAACCGGACTACCCTTAACAGTATCAGTAAGCTTAACACCTCCTGAATAAACCAGATTCCCCGGCACAGCTGCATCAAAACTTTCAGGGTATTTTTCCGCCAAATACTTATGAAACACATCGTGTCTTGCCGATGTCAGACCATTCGACCCCATTCCTCCATTGTATTCCTTTTCGTATGAAGCTGTTCCGTATGAAGCCAGGCCAACGATCACATCTCCCTCTCTAATATTGGCGTTATCTATAACATCTTTTCGTTTCATCCTGGCAGTAACCGTTGAGTCCACTATAATTGTACGCACGAGATCTCCCACATCGGCCGTTTCCCCTCCTGTTGAATGAATCTCCACTCCATACCCCTTAAGCTCAGCTATCAACTCTTCCGTACCATTGATTATTGCCGAGATCACCTCTCCAGGGATTAAATTCTTATTCCTCCCAATCGTTGAAGAAAGCAAGATATTATCAACCGCACCCACACACAATAGATCATCAATATTCATTATTAAGGCATCCTGAGCAATTCCTTTCCACACAGAAACATCTCCCGTTTCCTTCCAATACAAGTATGCCAACGAACTTTTGGTACCGGCACCATCAGCATGCATGATCAAACAATAATCTTCATCTGCCGTTAAATAATCAGGAACTATTTTACAGAAAGCTTTAGGAAACAACCCTTTATCTACATTTTTAATCGCGTTGTGCACATCCTCTTTGGAAGCAGAAACTCCCCTTTGACTATATCTTTTACTTATTTCAGAACTCATAGTTGAATTGTTTGCACAAAAGTACGTATTAAAAAAAAGCACGCAAACAAAAGTTTACGTGCTTTCGGGAATTAATTCCCTTTTTTTGGTTAGGACGTTAAACATCCCTGACCACAATATTACATTGATTAATAGCACTCTAAAGATACTAAAACATCACCCACAACAACTATTAACCACTCCTTAATCGATAAAAAATTTAAAAAATCAGATATACAAACATTTTAGCCTCCTGACAGACCTCCACGAAGTATGCTCACAAGACATGTCGAATCCTGATTACCGGGTAAACAACATCTCCCTATATTTGGTTAATGGCCATAAATCATCATCCACCATCAATTCAAGTTTGTCGCAATGGTACCTGATCTTGTCAAAAAACGGCAACACCTTTTCACAATACGCATCAGCTTTGATCTGGGATTTCTCTAATTTATTTGCCTTCTTGCGTTCTTCGATCATAGCACTGACATTCGAATTGATCTCGGCTATATGGTGAGATATCTGCTCTATAAGGTCCATTTGCTCCGAAGCAAGCTTTTTGTATTCATTGCTAAAAATATCTTTCAAGCCCCTGACATTATCTATTAAAGTATTCTGATACCTGATAGCAATCGGAATCACATGGTTCCGGGCAATATCACCCAGCACACGACTTTCAATCTGCACTTTTAGTGTATACTCTTCCAGTTCGATTTCATGACGGGCGTCACACTCTATCTTATTCATCACCCCCATTTCTTCATAAAGTGCCATTGTTTTCTTACTCACCAAAGCCTTAAGTGCCTCGGGGGTTTTTCTATTGTTGCTCAAACCTCTTTTTCCAGCCTCTTTTTCCCATATCAAACTATACCCGTCTCCTTCAAACCGTATTTTCTTTGAAGCCTTGATATATTCTCTCAACACATTAAATATGGCCTCATCCTTTTTCAGGCTCTTTTTCGCGACCAGCACATCCACTTCTTTTTTAAACTCCACCAATTGTTTTGCCACAATAGTATTCAGCACCGTCATCGGGTTAGCGCAATTTGCTTTAGACCCCACAGCCCTAAACTCGAACTTATTACCTGTAAATGCAAAAGGAGACGTCCTGTTCCTGTCAGTGTTATCTAATAAAACATCCGGAATCTTACCCACAACATTAAGCTTAAGATCAGTTTTTTCCTGTGGCGACAACTTCCCCTTGGAAACATCCTCTAATTCATCCAGTACCTTTGTTAATTGTTCCCCGATAAAAACCGAAATAATAGCCGGAGGGGCTTCGTTCGCCCCTAACCTATGATCGTTCGTAGCCGAAGCTATGGATGCACGCAACAACTCCTCATGCTCATTAACCGCCTTTATCGTATTAATAAAAAAAGTAAGGAACTGCAGGTTCTTCATCGGGGTTGAACCCGGAGCCAATAAATTAACCCCCGTATTTGTTGACAGGGACCAGTTATTATGCTTACCCGATCCGTTAATACCGGCAAAAGGCTTTTCGTGAAACAATACTTTTAAGTTGTGTTTATCTGCCATTTTATCCATAATATCCATCAGCAAGGTATTATGGTCTACCGCAAGGTTCGCTTCTTCAAAAATCGGAGCTAACTCATACTGATTCGGAGCCACCTCATTATGCCGTGTTTTTACAGGAATCCCCAATTTCAAACACTCCATTTCCAATTCCCTCATATAGCTCATCACTCTTGTGGGTATAGATCCGAAATAATGATCATCCAATTGCTGTCCTTTAGCAGGAGAATGCCCCAAAAGGGTTCTTCCCGACAAAACTATGTCCGGCCTTGAATAAGCCAATGCCTTATCTATCAGGAAATACTCCTGTTCCCACCCCAGCGTAGCATTAACTTTCGTAACGTTTTTATCAAAATATTTAGCAACATTTGTCGCCGCCTGATCGACTGCCTGAAGCGCCCGAAGTAGCGGAGCCTTATAATCCAAAGCCTCGCCTGTATACGACACAAATACCGTTGGAACACACAAAGTAGTGCCGTATATAAAAGCAGGTGATGTCGGATCCCAAGCCGTATATCCTCTTGCCTCAAAAGTATTTCTTATACCTCCGCTCGGAAAGCTCGATGCATCGGGTTCTTGCTGCACCAATTGTCCGCCTCCGAATTTCTCGATAGCATGTCCGTCGCTTTGAGTCTCAAAAAAGGCATCATGCTTTTCTGCCGTAGCTCCGGTTAAAGGCTGAAACCAATGCGTATAGTGCGTAGCCCCTTTACTGGTAGCCCAGGCTTTCATTCCCGTTGCCACCTGATCTGCAATCTTCCTGTCTATCTTTTTCCCGTCTATAATGGCATCCATTACAGACTTAAAAGCCTCTTTGGTCATAAATTGGCGCATAGCCATCTCATTAAAAACATTCTGCTGAAACAGGTCAGAACGTTTTCCTTGTTCGGCAACTGAAACCGGTTTTCTGTTAAAGGTTTCTTTTATTGCCTCTAATCTGATGTTTGACATATTATATTAAGTTTTATTTCTTCGTTTAAAACCTACAATTAAAGCAGCAGTAAGTTACAATTTTTCAATCATTTAACATTATGCCTGTTAAAAAATATTCAAAATGACACAGTAAAAATATAAATAATCCAAATATACCCCTATAAAAAATGGGGTAATAACAAAAATATATGATTATTTAAAAAAACACCCCTCATTTTAAGAACACATAAAATACAAAAACTATATTTGCATCGTATTTAGTGTTCAATTTTAAACCGCCAAACTATGAGCAAAGCAAAACTCGAATACATTTGGTTGGATGGCTACTATCCAACGCAAAACATGAGAAGTAAAACAAAGATTGAAGAGAATTTTAGTGGAAAATTAGAAGATTGTCCTATTTGGTCTTTTGACGGATCGTCAACAAGACAAGCTGAGGGAGGAGATTCTGACTGCTTATTGAAGCCTGTTGCGATCTATCCTGATCCTGCAAGAAAAAACGGATTTCTTGTAATGGCCGAAGTTTTAAATGCCGATGGCACTCCTCATGAATCTAACGGTAGAGCCAAAATTAATGACGAGAACGATGATTTCTGGTTCGGTTTCGAACAAGAATATTTCATCATGGATACCAAAACAGAACTACCTTTGGGATTCCCTGTAGGTGGATATCCCGGCCCTCAAGGACTTTATTATTGCTCTGTAGGCGGCAAAAACACACATGGAAGAGACATTGTAGAAGAACATGCTGATCTGTGTATCGAAGCAGGGTTAAACTTTGAAGGTATCAACCAGGAAGTAGCTTGTGGACAGTGGGAATTCCAGGTTTTTGCCAAAGGCGCCAAGAATGCAGGAGATCAAATCTGGGTTGCACGTTATTTATTAGACAGATTAGCCGAAAAACACCAATATTATATCGAATACCACCCTAAACCGGTAAAAGGCGACTGGAACGGATCAGGTATGCACGCAAACTTCTCTAACACATTATTGAGAACATGTGGTTCTAAAGAGATCTATGATAAAGTATGTGAAGCATTTCGACCTGTTACCAAGGAGCATATTGAGGTTTATGGTGAATTCAACGACCAACGTTTGACAGGTCTCCACGAAACCGCCTCTATCAACGAGTTCAGTTATGGAGTTTCTGACAGGGGAGCTTCAATAAGAATCCCTATCATCACTGTAGAAAAAGGATACAAAGGATGGTTAGAAGACAGAAGACCTGCTTCAAATGCCGATCCATATAAAGTAGCCGGAAGAATTATTGAAACCGTAAACAGTGTTGAAGTAGAAGTTGCTACCGCCTAATACTTTTAACCAAAACAAAACGTTTATACAAAAAAATAGCCGGCTTGTTCAAGCCGGCTATTTTTATTTGGTTTTACAGTGAATGAGGAAAGCACTTAAGACAATCCCCGCTTTAATACCTGGCCAAATTCATACATGTCCTCAAAAGAACAATACAGTGGTACCGGTGCCAATCGTATTACATTCGGCTCTCTCCAATCTACCACGACTCCGTTTTTCATTAGGTACTCAAAAATGGAACGCCCCTCGCCATGCAGAAATACAGATAACTGGCACCCCCTTTCCTTCGGGGTCAGGATTTCAAAAGAAGCTTCAACTTCTTTATCCACCTCATTTAAAATAAACTCCAAATAGGCCGTAAGCACTTTACTTTTTTCTATCAACGCTTCCATACCCACTTCATCAAACATTTTCAACGAAGCCAAATAAGGAGCAAAAGATATTACAGACGGATTACTTAAATGCCATGCTTCTGCGTTCGGCATCGGTTCAAATGTTGGCTCCATTAAAAAACGACGTTCTTTATTATGCCCCCACCAGCCCTCAAAACGAGGAATATCTTTTCGTCCTAAATATTTTTCATTGATATAGATTCCTGATGCATTCCCGGGCCCTGAATTCATATACTTGTAACTACACCAAGCTGCAAAATCCACATCCCAGTCATGCAATTCCAACTTTATATTGCCGGCCGCATGTGCAAGATCCCAGCCCACGACCGCTCCGGCATTATGCCCTGCAGCAGTTATGGCCTTCATATCAAACACCTGTCCGTTATAGTAATTCACCCCCCCTATTAACACCAGAGCCAGCTCATCACCCACCTCCTCGATCATAGACAGGACATCTTCCGTTCTCCAGTAATTCTCGCCATCCCTTTTTCTCAGCTCTACAATAGCCTCCTTCGGGTCAAAACCATGAAATTTAACCTGGCTTGCCAACATGTACTGGTCAGACGGAAAGGCTTTCTCTTCACATATAATCTTAAACTTCTTTTTGTCAGGCCGATAAAATGAAACCATCAACAAATGGAGGTTGACCGTCAACGTATTCATCACGGTAACCTCTTCTGCCCTGGCTCCCACTACTCTTGCCAATGGTGCAGCAAGTCTCTCATGGTAATCCCACCATGGTTTTTCCGCATAAAAATGCCCTTCAACAGCAAGCTCAGCCCAATCTTCCATCACCTCGTCGACATACTTCCGGGCATTTTTTGGTTGCAAGCCCAAAGAGTTTCCGGTAAAATATATCACATCTTTATTATTGACTTTTGGAAATATGAACTCTTCCCGGTATTTAGAAAGCTTATCTTGTTCGTCTAAATTCCTTGCAAACGTTCTGGTATTTTCAAATTGCATCCTGATCCTTTTTTCCCCAAAAATAAACAATCAAAATTAAGTACATTTGTAAAAAACATTTAAGATGCATTTTATATCTGCCGAACTTGAAAATTATATTGCCGAACACTCTGAGAACGAGCCGAAACTATTGCAAGAACTGGATCGTGAAACACATTTGAAAGTCTTACAACCCAGAATGCTTAGCGGCCATTTTCAGGGCAGGGTATTAAGTATTTTATCTAAACTGATTTACCCTAAAAACATACTGGAAATCGGAACCTATACGGGCTACTCTGCCATATGCCTCGCCGAGGGACTCCAAAAAGGAGGAAAGCTTCATACTATTGACAATAATGAAGAGCTTTATGATCTTCAGCGCAGATATTTTGATAAAAGCGGGTATGGTGAACAAATTATCCAGCACCTTGGAAATGCCTTGGATATCATCCCGGGTATCGAACCTGATTTTGACCTGGTTTTTATTGATGCTGATAAAGAAAATTATACAAACTACTTCGACCTCGTTATTGATAAAATGAATCCGGGCGGTATTATCCTATCAGATAATGTGCTCTGGAGCGGTAAAATACTCAAAGAGACCAAACCTAACGACAAAAGCACCATCGCTTTAAAAGCATATAACAAAAAACTCAAAGAAGACCCAAGGGTTGAGACTGTGCTTTTACCCGTCCGGGACGGATTAACCTTGTGCAGAGTTATTTAAAAGTTTTTAATTTCAGCATCTTATACGCAATAGCTCCTAAGAATGTTCCGGTTACGGCACCTACAAAAATATCCAACGGATAATGCACCCCTACATATATCCTGCTGTAACTAAACAATACCGGCCAGAGATAAAACAGCAACACCCATCGACTCTTTCTAAACAAGACCGACACAAAATAAGTCGTCATTGCAAATGAATTAGCCGCATGCCCGGAGAAGAAACTAAAATTTGCAGGGGTTTGCAACGACCTGATTACCTTCTCCAGATCTGAATTATTAGGACGAAGCCTTCCCACTAAATTCTTGGTTGATTCGGTTAAAAGAAGTGTAAAAACCAAAAGAAAGATGGCATACCAAAAAATCCTGCCAACAGATTTTTTGTCATAGAACCTTACTATTAAAAAAACAAGATATATATATAATGGAATCCAGAAGTACACCTGGGTAACCGCAACCCAAAAAGCATCGTATTTATCTGTTCCGAGATTGTTAAGGAATAAAAACAACCGGATATCCAGATCTTTTAGCTTATCAAACACCATTATTACATCTGACGCTTGACAGATCCGGTCACCTCATCAATATCTTTTTTTACTTCCTCTATTTCCCTGGTAATATTCCCGGTAATCTCATCGGTATTAATCCCCTGCTTTTCAGCACTTCTCTGGATTTCAGCCTTTACTTCGTTCGTAGCATCTTTCAACTGACGCATACCTTTCCCCAACCCTCTGGCAATTTCCGGTATTTTATCAGCCCCAAAGACCATTACCACTATAAAGAGGATAAAAACGATTTCCGTTCCGCTTATAAAAAGAAACATCATAATTCTTTCTTATTCTATGCAAATATAGAGAACATTATGCGTCATACCTCAAATGAAATGTTATAATTTAACGGTTCCCGAAATAAAAAGCGAACAAAGCACGTATTCGCCTTATTCGCTTTTTAATAATTCTTTCTGACACAACTATATCAATGCATGCCGGGTCATGGATTCAGGCTGTTCAACACCGAGCAGTTTCAATACTGTTGGTGCGATATCACCTAAAACACCATCGTTTATCTTTTTAATATCTCCATCAACCAGAATAACCGGTACCGGATTCGTTGTATGTGCCGTATTTGGTGATCCATCAGGATTTATCATGGTATCACAATTTCCATGATCGGCTATCACTATGGAGGTATACCCGTTATCAGAAGCAGCCGTAATTACATCTCTTGCACATTCATCGACTACTTCACATGCTTTAATTGCCGCTTCCATCACGCCTGTATGGCCTACCATATCGGGATTAGCAAAATTGAGGCAAACAAAATCAACCTCCCCTTTTTCCAGTTCCGGAACAATTGCATCTCTAATATCATAAGCACTCATTTCGGGCTGCAAGTCGTAGGTAGCAACCTTTGGCGACGGACATAATATTCTTTTTTCCCCCTCAAAAGGTTCTTCTCTTCCCCCGTTGAAGAAAAAAGTAACATGGGGATATTTTTCAGTTTCCGCAATCCGTATCTGTTTTTTTCCCGCTTTTGACAATATCTCTCCCAAGGTTTCATTGATATTCTCCTTGTCATACACCACGTGAACTCCCTTAAAAGTTTCGTCATAATTCGTCATTGTAACATAATACAAATTCAACTTATGCATATTCTGTTCGTGAAAATCCCGCTGGGTGAGTGCTTGTGTCAGCTGGCGCCCCCTATCCGTCCTAAAATTAAACATCATAACCACATCACCTTCTTTGATCCTCGCTATAGGCCGATTATCGACATCCTGTATTACAACAGGCTTTATAAACTCATCTGTAACTCCGGCATCGTAACTTTCCTGTATTGCTTCCAATGCATTTTTATGCGGCGCCCCTTGTCCATTCACTATCAGGTCGTATGCCAATTTCACACGTTCCCAACGCTGGTCACGGTCCATCGCATAATACCTCCCGACAACCGATGCCAATCTGGCCTTGCTTTTTGTACAATACAACTGAACATCCTCTATAAACCCTTTTCCACTCTTTGGATCTACATCCCGACCATCTGTAAATGCGTGAACAAATACTTTTTCCAGGCCATAATCTTGTGCCGCGTCCAGAAGTCCTTTTAAGTGATTAATATGCGAATGCACACCTCCATCACTTACCAGCCCTAGAAAATGAACAGCTTTTTCATTCTCTTTTGCGTATTTAAAAGCCCTCTCCAGTTCTGCTTCTTTTGCCAACGCGTGGTTCTTAACAGCAAGATTTATCTTTGCCAAATCCTGATACACGATCCTTCCTGCCCCAAGATTCATATGCCCCACTTCACTATTCCCCATTTGCCCTTCGGGCAACCCTACATTCAGGCCATCCGTAAGCAGGTTAGCATCAGGATATCTGTCGTATAAAGAATCTATAAATGGTGTATTTGCATATTCAATGGCTGAAATTTTCGGGTCGGGTGACTTCCCCCAACCATCTAATATCATGAGTAAAACTTTCTTATTCATATGTAGTACTTATTATGATCCTCAAAGATACTATTATACCCCATAAATAAGAAGCTTTCTCCCTATTACATAACTTATCTTTTACTTTAGTTATATTCCTAACAACTGATCCTTGTTTTCAGGAACCGTTTGTTAAAATTATCATAAGTAGGTTAAACAATTGTTAAATGGAATTAAAAAGTGAAACAAGCTCTGGGTTCTGTCGTCTATTGAGTATAACCTATAAAATTTCAACAATTATGAAAAAGTTAGCCTTAGCAACCGCACTATTACTCATCGGGGTATGTACATCCAACGCCAAAACTACAAAGTTAGAACCAGCTTCAGAAAAAACCACATTTACCGTTAAACCAAGTGTAAGTCCTTTTTGCATGGCTATTGTAAAAGGCGATATCGAGACCGTGAAAAAACTTATTGAGCTTGGTGCGGACGTCAATCAAAAATCGAACGGGATGACTCCTGCCATGTATGCAGCCAGATACAACAGATGTGATATTCTGCAACTATTAATTGCCAAAGGAGCCAATTTAAAAGCTAAAGACTCCACTTACGGAAGAACAGCATTGAAGTATGCTGAACTGTCTAATGCAACCAAAGCCCATAAAATTATTAAAGAAGCACTGAGAGCTTAAAAAATATGCCCTCATGAATCAATCGAAAAAACCCGCATAGAGCGGGTTTTTTTATATCCCAGCTAAAAAAGCGCTGCCAGTTCTGTTAGTTATTCATACGGTATTTAGCGATCGCTTCTTTAATTCTTTCTATTCTATTATCAGGATCAGGATGAGTACTCCTGAATTCGGGAACATTTGCTCCTCCCGAAGCAGATTTTAATATCTCCATCACCCCGATCAATGCTTCCGGATTGTAGTCAGATTTTATTAATAACCGTACTCCCAGTACATCACTCTCTAATTCATCATCTCTTCCGTTCGATAATAAAACATTTTCTCCGATCCCGGCAATCAAACCTCCGGCATCTGCTCCGACATTGGCTCCTACTGCAATTGTTTGCCAATAATTACTATCGGCTATCCGCTCGGCAGAATGTCTTCCTATCACATGACCTATCTCATGTCCTAAAACCCCTGCCAACTGATCTTCATTTTGCAATTTAGAGAACAAAGCATACGTAATAAACACTTGTCCGCCGGGCAATGCAAATGCATTAACAACCCTGTCGTCTGCCAGCAAATGAAAATCGAACTGATATGGAGAGTCATTTGCTACACTGTTACGGACTAATTTATTTCCCACCTCATCTACAAGTTGCTGATATCTTTCGTCCGGATACAACCCCCCGTGTCTGCCGGCCATTTCCGGTGCACTTTGTATCCCTATGGCAATTTCCTGTTCTGCACTCATATCTATATGTTGCACCCTGCCTGTATAGGGATTCGTTTCGGTATTACCACATTTTTTAACAACTGCGAATCCGACAATGAGGATCCCTATGAATATCCTTACCTTCCAATTACCTCCTCTTCTAAACATACCAACAGAATTTTAATCATCTTATACTAAGATACCAAAAGTTATCATAACAACTCGGGGTTTATATCCAGGATATTATTTTTAATATATTGTTCAATAAAAGACTCACTAAAAGCTTCTACTCCCATCAATCGATCGGCCATCAACTTTTCTTTGATGTCAATCTTACGAAATTGTTGCAGGTACCCTATAGATAAAGGGGCGTAACTAAAGTGCCAAGGCTCGTATTTAAACCCTTTTCTGTCCGGATTGTCTGTATAAACCAGATAAAACCCATATTTATGGGCGTTTTTATCCATCCATTTCTTCAATGGCTCATACGGCCCTCCATGGGCAAACTTTTCAGGATCCAACAAATCTCCCGACACTTTTTTTGAACCATCCACGATATCAATATCGGTTCCCCAATGATGTCTTGATGTTCCGGGAATTGTAGAATATTCAATAATCCTGGCAATTGCTTGCCGGGGAGGCATCCCCTGGGCTGTATACTTTCTGAACTTTCTTTCCCAAATCTGTTTTTGACGGCTATATCCCCTGTAACTTGAGGCGTTGGCAATAATTATTCCTTCTTTGGCAGCAGCTTCCTGCATTTGAAGAAAACATTCATAAGCTTCTTTCCTTAGATGAATCCCATCGCCAAAAAGCTCGGGACTTCCTTTTCCAAGGAGTTCATCTACAGATATATCATGGGTTTGCCCCTGCATACCGGTAATTCCTCCTATTATAAACAAGATCAGCAGTTTTTTCATAGTTCCTTTTTCATTTTGTAATGATTTCCAATTAACGGAATATTAAACTTCTTTCCGTACTTTTTATAGCCCAATCTTTTGTAAAAATCAAGGGCTACTTCCCGGGCATTCATCCAGACAAGGTTTCCTTGCCCATTACGGACATGTTCTTCAGCCCGACGAACCAATTCTTCGCCTATCCCTTTCTTTCGAAATTCTTCTAAAACAGCCATACCCCGTAACTGATATGAGTATCCCCCGGCTCTCATCATAGTCACAACCCCGACCAGCTTCTCCCCGAAAAAAGCCCCTAAATGGAAAGTCGTACCTAAATTATCTCCTTCAAAAGAACAGGTTTCTGCCGGTCTTCCGGGTCTTAATACCGGTTGCCGGACCGCATGTGTTTCTACAGGACGTATTTTCTTTATCATCAGGCCGGGATTGACTTTTACAAACAAAGAAGCCGGCAATCCATTATAGTCAAAATCTTTTACATATTGAAAGCCACACTTCGAGACAACCTTAAATGATGCTTTGTTAAGTTGATGGACATGCGCATAAATTTTAGCTAATTTTAATTTATAAAATCCATAGCTCAAAGAAGCCCCGGTAGCTTCAGTAGCATAGCCCTGTCCCCAATATTTTTTATAAAAACGACACCCCACTTCAACAATAGCTTCATCCGAACGAAATTTCAGCCCACACCACCCCAGAAATTCATTGTCTGCTTTTCTGACTACCGCCCACCTTCCAAAACCATATTTTCCGTATTGTTCATAGTTTGCTATGAAATCGCCTGAGGCCTCTTCATTTGCAAAAGCGCTGTCTCCGGTGTAACGGATCACTTCCCGGTCGTTGTATAAGCAGTAAAGATATTTAGCATCTTTCTGGATAAACTCCCGTAAATAGATTCTTTCTGTTTCTGTAATTTTTTTTAATTCACCCATCGTGCCCAACGAATAATGTATGCTAATTTAATGTAAAAAATACACGGACATAAAAGATACGACAGGAACCCTGAAAATATTTTTCCGGAACGGCCATCACTCCAATCCAGCTGTTCTTACTCAAAACTAAACACTTACATACAACCGTACATATTCCGACAGCTGCCTCCATTTATTCACGCCTGTTTTTTTAAAAGAATTTATATTTTTTTCTTGCATCTAATTTAAATCTTTATTTATATTTGCCGGGCAATTGCGGGAGTAGCTCAGTTGGTAGAGCGTCAGCCTTCCAAGCTGAATGTCGCGAGTTCGACCCTCGTCTCCCGCTCAACAAAAAAAGCTCTTGAATCTTCAAGAGCTTTTTTTGTTTCTTATCTGTTCAATATTATTTTATTTACAACGCACCTCAGATCCAGGACTAAGTTCATACGGAGCATTGTTGCATTCGAATATCCTTGCTGGAAGATCTCCTTTTAAAATAATTTTATCACCTTCAACAGCCAACCAACTACCTTCGCGTATCCCGACTACGGGCTGTGTATTTATTTTATGAAACTCTTTAATCCTCATCTCCCTGGTTTCTCCCATATGTTTACTTCCTTCAACAGGATCCAGGTAATGCGGATTTATATTAAAGGGAACCAATCCCAATGTCTTAAAACTAGGCGGATAGACGATCGGCATATCGTTTGTGGTCTGCATTGTAAGACCTGTTATATTAGATCCTGCACTGGTTCCCAGATAAGGCGTGCCATCTAATACGGCTCTCCGAATCACCTCCATCAAATTATGATTGTACAACATGGTAACCAACAAAAATGTATTACCGCCGCCAACAAAAATAGCTCCGGCATTTTGCACAGCAACAACCGGATCGGTAAACGTATGTATTCCTCTTACTTTTTTATTTATTTTCTTAAAACCTTCCTGAGCTATGGCTGTATATTCGTCGTGCGTTAAACCACCGGCTCTTGCGTATGGTACAAATAAAATCTCATCGACCTCCGCAAAGAAGCTTTTTAATTCCGGTAAAATGTATTCCAGATATTTACTGCCGTGAACAGTAGAGGTACTTGCTATGATTAACTTTTTCATTTTTACTATACGGTTTTATTTACCAAAGATATTCAGTAAACTACTTTACATACTATTTTTTCGTAAATTTAAGTAAACTACCTCGGGGCAAGCCCACGAGAGGGCCAAGCGTAAAGAAAAAGTCTGGTAGACCTTTTTAGCGATGGAGCCAGCCGGCACATGGCAAAACATTTCGACGCTTGTCCTTATGAAATTCCGTTAGGAGTATTTCGCAGGGACAAACATCGGAGCTCCCGATAACTATACAGGATAAATCTCGATGATCGAGTAATCAGATTTAACATAATTTTGGGTTACAAACCCACATTAAATACTAAAATTGTCATTAAATATATCGTATGAAAGCATCTTATACCTCCATCTTAATATTATTTTTACTTGCAAACACTGTTGTAACCGCACAAGAACAGGTTTTACTCAAAGGAACCGTACTGCACAATAATATAGGAACCCCTGAAATTAATGTGGTTAATACAAGAACCG
Source organism: Zhouia spongiae (assembly GCF_022760175.1). Taxonomy (GTDB): domain Bacteria; phylum Bacteroidota; class Bacteroidia; order Flavobacteriales; family Flavobacteriaceae; genus Zhouia; species Zhouia spongiae. Next base: position 2,208,887 of record NZ_CP094326.1, on the reverse strand, counting down.
AAAAGGCTACCGCAACAAATTCTGAAGGTGGTTTTCAGATCGAGGTGAAAGAAAATGATATTCTGGCATTTATTTCTTTGAGTTACGAAATTCAAAGCATTACCATATCCAAAGAAATATTAAACAATAAAAGGCTCGTCGTGGAGCTTAAAGAAAAAGTAACCGAACTCGATGAAGTTGTGCTCTCTCAAAAAGAAAACGAGGCAACGCTTAAATTGAGAAACGAAGAATTCAAAAAAGTCTTTTACGATGTCGATGAAGCAACCCCCGTTGAAAATGAAGCTTTACCACAGCATTTAAAAGGTTTAAAATACGGAACTGACTTTGTAAAAATATTTAAAGCGATCTTTAAATCTAAAAAAGAGAAAGAACCGGACTTCAGCAAGCGATTAAAGCCAAGCGAATTACTCAGACAGGTCTACAATGACAGGTTTTTTGTCATCGACCTTAAAATCCCTCAAGATAAAATTGACGATTTTCTTTATTACTGTGATTATAAATTACCATCAGACACCCTCTTGACTAAAAACAACGAGTTTCAGCTTATAGACTTTTTAGTAACTCAAAGCAAATCTTATCTTCAAGAACAAAACATTGACCCTCAAAACTAAATCAGCCGTAATCCTGCTCATATTTGGGCTATTGGCTTCCAATGCCCAGACCAAACTTATTTCGGGAAAAATAAATGCTCCGGGGAATTTAGAAGGCGTACACGTTATTAACCTCAACACTCAATTCGCCACGATAACAAATATTCAGGGCTTTTTTGAAATTGAAGCAACTGTTAACGACAGTTTGAAGTTTTCTTCCGTCGAGTATAAAAACCGAACGATCAGCATTAATGCAGACCATATTGACAGTGAAAAAATGATCGTCACACTCGAAACAGACATCAATATGTTAGACGATGTTGTCGTAACACCTTATAACTTATCAGGAAACTTAGGGAACGATTTAAACAACATTAAACTGAAAGAATCCGTAAATGCAATCACTCTGGGATTGCCCAACGCTAAAAAAACCCCTCCGACTCAACTAGAAAGGCGTTATTATACAGCCACTACTTCGGCAGGGCCTGTTCCTTTGGATTTAATCATCAATACCATAACCGGAAGAATCAAACGCTTAAAAAACCAGCTCAAGCTGGAAGAAAAAGAAAAGGCAACCATGAAGACCAAAAGAACTTTCGAAAAGTCCTTTTACACCAAACACCTTAAAATACCTGAACATAAAATTGATGCTTTCATTTATTTTTGTGCCGGTGATGAGGAGTTCCATAAACGCATCAAACAAAATCAACCCCTGCTAATGTTAGAGCTTTTACAGCAAAAAAGCATTGAATTCCATCGGTTTAACTCTTCTGAACAAAACAAATAACAGTCAATAAGCTCGTATTTAAAGTTTTAACGCTTTATAAAGAAAAAGCTAAACTCTTTTTTTTAATTTGGCGCAGCTGTTTTCAAGTTACTGATTTATGAGTACCATAAAAAAAGGAGCCCTGATCCTAATCCTTCCATTAGTGGCATTTACCACTCTTCACAAGTTTTATGTGAGTGTAACCAATATAAATTATTCTGAAGAAAATAAATCCCTGCAAATCATCAGCCGGATCTTTACAGACGATTTTGAAAACACCCTTAAGGAACGGTATCAGATCGAACCCGGATTAATGAGCAACAAGGAACTGAAAAACATCGACTTTTATATAGAGCGATATCTTTTGCAACATATGAATATAAAGGTGAATGAGAAAAAAGCAGTCCTGGAGTTCATAGGCAAAGAATATGAGAACGATGTTATTAAATGCTATATAGAAATATCCGGAGTGAATGCCGGAACCCTGAAATCCATTGAAATTGAAAATTCTTTTTTATTTGAATTGTATGAAGAGCAAAACAATATTGTTCATTTCAAGATAAACGATTTACGGAAAAGTTTTTCCCTTATTCAAGGAAATGATAAAGCTTTGTTAAAATTTTAACAACAACCTCCTCCTACCTGTAAAATTAATTACTTTAACCCGCTCAAAACCAATATTTACTATGCTAAAAATCAAAAATTATCTTCTTGCTGCCATTCTCCTAAGTACCTCTTTTATATCTGCACAAGAAAATGATAAGCAAGTGCGCAAACCGGGACATATCAACAATAATAAATTCAGACAGCTCTACCAGGAGTTCTCTACTCCTAATATGTTCAGAACTGCTTCCGGTGCTCCGGGACCGGCTTATTACCAGCAACAAGCCGATTATAAAATGGACATCGTTCTCGATGACGAAAATGAAAAATTATATGGTAACGAAACCATTACATATACAAACAATTCTCCCGATGTGCTGGAGTATTTATGGGTTCAGCTGGATCAGAATGTAAGAGCCAAAGACTCCGATAGTTACCTAATAGATAGCGACAGAACTTCTTTTGCCGATCAGACGGAAAGTTTTGTTAAAAAATACTTTGAAGATAGATTTGATGGCGGTTTTAAAATAGAAGCTGTTAAAGACAGTAAAGGAAACCCTTTAAAACACACTATCAACAAGACCATGATGCGGATCGACATCCCCAAGCCACTAAAGCAAGGAGAGAGCATCGATTTCAGCATCAAATGGTGGTACAACCTTAACAACCATATTGTAGACCGGGCAAGAAGTGGTTTCGAGCATTTTGAAAAAGACGGAAACAATCTTTATATCATCGCACAATTCTTCCCGAGAATGTGCGTATACAGCGATGTTGAAGGGTGGCAGAACAACCAGTTTTACGGGCGTGGTGAATTTGCGCTACCATTCGGTAATTACAAAGTAAACATTACAGCACCTGCAGACCACATCATGGATGGAACCGGGGTTCTTACCAACCGTAAAGACCTTTTCAGTAAAGAAGAGTATGCGCGTTGGGAAAAAGCCCGTAACTCATATGATAAACCTGTTGTTATTGTAACCCAGCAAGAAGCAGAACAAAAAGAAAAGTCATTTTCTAAAAAGACCAAAACATGGCAGTTTGAAGCAGAAATGGTAAGAGATTTTGCTTTTTCTTCTTCAAGAAAATTCATTTACGACGCCATGGCTGTAGATATCAACGGTCGTAAGGTAATGGCTGTTTCCATGTACCCTAAGGAAGGAAACCCTTTATGGGAAGAATTCTCCACTAAAGCAGTTGCCAGTACTTTGAAATCTTATTCTAAATATACTTTTGATTACCCGTATCACAAAGCCATCTCTGTACATTCTAAAAATCAGGGAATGGAATACCCGATGATCTGCTGGAACTACGGAAGGCCTGATGAAGACGGCACCTATAGCGACCGCGTAAAATTTGGCATGATAAGCGTTATCATCCATGAGGTTGGACATAACTTTTTCCCTATGATCGTGAATTCGGATGAACGACAGTGGACATGGATGGATGAAGGATTAAATACCTTTATGCAATATTTAGCTGAACAGGATTTCCAGAAGAAATATTTACCTGAATTAGACGTGTATCCTTCCAGAAGGGGCCCCGCAAAGAATATAGTTAGCTATATGGGAGGTGACCAGGATTTTCTTTCGCCAATAATGACCAACTCAGAAAACATCTATCAATTCGGAGCCAATGCCTATGCCAAACCGGCCACAGGTCTTAATATTCTCAGAGAGACCATTATGGGAGCGGAGCTTTTCGATCACGCATTCATGACATATGCCCAACGCTGGAAATTCAAACATCCTACCCCTGAAGATTTTTTCAGAACCATGGAAGACGCTTCGGCCATGGATCTCGATTGGTTCTGGAGAGGGTGGTTCTTCACTACCGATTATGTCGATATAGGTGTGAAAGATGTAAAGAAATTACACGTATCATCAAAGCCCAACAAACAGATGAAAGAATATATGACTTCGAGGAACCTCAGTGAGGCTGATTTACCTCCATTGGTATATTTGGTTGAAGAAGACAGCGACGATTATAAAAGTGATGTTGTAAATAGTTCTCAGTCGGAAAATTTTAAAACATTGAATGAGTACATCATGAACAACTTCTCACCGTCAGAGCGCAGCCAGTTAAAAAGTCCGAAGTATTTCTATGAAATTACTTTTGAAAAACCGGGAGGATTGCCGATGCCGGTCATTGCGCAGTTTACATATGAAGATGGCTCTACCAAAACCATCAAGTATCCGGCTATGGTATGGAGAAAAAACGACGCCGAAGTTGTAAAAGTTATTGCTTCTGAGAAAAAGATTACTACTATTATGGTAGATCCAAAAGAAGAAACTGCCGATATAGACACCTCAAATAATGCCTGGCCTAAAAAAGAGACCAAATCAGAATTTGATAAATTCAAGGAAGAGGTAAAGAAAAAATAACGGGTTAAAAACAATGCTTCGTAAAGCCGCATAGAAATCTATGCGGCTTTATATTTGACAGAAACATGAAACCCTCCTGTTTTGAAAAATATTAGCTACTTTTGCAGCCATAATGAATGAGCAATAATTCGGCAGGATTTTAAACATACAGAACATGATAAAGATCAAATCACCTGAAGAAATAGAACTAATGAGAGAAAGTGCCTTAATTGTTTCCAAAACATTAGGGATGCTGGCCGGAGAAGTAAAACCAGGTGTTACTACTTTAGAGTTGGACAAACTGGCAGAAGCATTTATTCGCGATCATGGTGCGATTCCTGGATTTTTGGGATTATACGACTGCCCTTCTACCCTCTTAACCAGTACCAACATGGCTGTTGTACACGGATTGCCTACCAATGAACCGCTAAAAGAAGGCGATATCGTTTCCATCGATTGTGGTGCATTGATGAATGAATTTTATGGAGATCATGCCTACACATTTGAAGTTGGAGAGATCGATCCGGAAACAAAAAAATTATTAGACGTAACTAAAGAGTCTTTGTATATAGGTATTCGTGAATTTAAAGCAGGGAACCGCGTTGGTGATGTAGGTTTTGCGATTCAGGAATTCTGTGAGGGGCATGGTTATGGTGTTGTCAGGGAACTCGTCGGTCACGGATTAGGGCGGAAGATGCACGAAGATCCGGAAATGCCTAACTACGGAAAGAGGGGACGTGGTAAAAAATTCGTTGAAGGAATGGTGGTTGCCATAGAACCAATGATCAATATGGGAACCCGCAGGATCAAACAATTGAAAGACGGCTGGACAATTGTGACGGCCGATGGTAAACCAAGTGCTCATTTCGAACATGACGTTGCCCTGGTAAACGGCAAGCCTGAGATCCTTTCTACATTCAAGTATATTTATGAAGAACTGGGTATTGAAAGTAACGAAGAAGACGAATTCAGACAAAACCCATTAACGGTAAGCTAAGTTCTTGAAAAGGCTTTTCAAAATAATTTTAAATACCATCCCGAGGCCCTGGCTCATTCGAATAAGTTACTGGGTACGTCCGGTATTGGCAGCTTATCTGAAAGGAGATAAATACACCGATCCTATTGATGGTAAAAGCTTTAAAAGCTTCTTACCGTATGGTTATGGCACACAACGCAACAATGTCTTGTCTCCGAGCACGCTATCTCTAGAGCGACACCGGTTGCTCTGGATTTATTTAAAAAGGGAAACCAACTTTTTTAAAGACCACCTAAAAGTATTACACTTCGCTCCTGAGCAGGCTTTTTACAAACGCTTCAAAAAGCTTCAGAACCTCGATTATACCACAACAGATATTGAGTCTCCTTTGGCTGATGTAAAAGCCGATATCTGTGATTTACCTTTCGCGAATAATGAATTTGACGTGATCCTATGCAACCACGTCCTAGAACACATCAAAAACGATAAAAAAGCCATACAAGAACTATACAGGGTTATGAAACCCGGGGGGTGGGGAATATTTCAAATTCCGCAGGACCTTAACCGGGAAACGACCTTTGAAGATGATTCGATAACAGATCCTAAGGAACGTGCCAGAATATTTGGCCAGTACGATCATGTTCGAGTGTATGGAAGAGATTATTTTGACAAGCTCAGAAAGGCAGGATTTAAGGTTGACGAAGAAGATTACACAAAAAAAATCGCTCCTGAACTAGTGGAGCGATATGCTATCGATGCAAAGGAAATCATTCCCGTATGTCATAAATAATTATTCTACCAGTAATTTCCGGAAGCCTTCTGTTTTATACTCTTTCAGAGAATCCTTTCCCCCGGCACTTATAAAATAAGCCTCAACATCCTTTAGTTTCCCAAGCAACGCTTTCGAAGCATCAAAAGGCATCGCCATAAAAGCTGTAGCATAAGCATCTGCTTCCATACAGGTCGGGGCTACAACCGTTACACTCAGCACATCCGATTTTTGCGTATATCCTGTTTTAGGATTGATGGTATGCACATAGCGGTCTCCCGTAACCGAATCTATTCTGAACTTCCTGTAGTTACCGCTGGTAGCCATTGCCTGATTATTCAGCTTTAACTTTGCTATCAGCGTTCGTTCCCCTTCTTGCTGCATCGGATTATCAATAGCCACCACCCAGTCTTTATCTTTTACAACATTCTTCCCTTTCGCAACAATCTCACCACCAATCTCTATGATATAATTTTCAACTTCATGTGTATCGAACATACGTCCGATCAGATCCAGGGTGTATCCCTTGGCCAGGGCATTAAAATCAAAATACACATAGGGATGGTCTTTATGAACAGATCCGTTTTCTTTAACCGACACCTTATCAAAACCTGTAAATTCCAGAATACTGTCTACCTGTTCCTGGCCTATTTTCTTTAATGCCTTGTCAGGACCGAAACCCCATGCATTTACCAATGCACCGACCGTTGGATCAAACATTCCGTTGGTTTTACGCCAGACTTCCTGTGCTTTAAAGAACACTTCTTTAAAATAAGGGTCAACCACTATAGTACTGTCACCTTTGTTTATTTTAGAAATATCTGATGTCGGAATATATGTAGACATCGAACGGTTAACATTCTCAAACACCTTTTCTATTTCATTTCTTAAACGGATAGAATCGTGATCTACCTCGTATTGTATATGATATGTAGTACCCAACGCTGATCCTTCTTCATATTGCAATACAGCCTGTAAATCGTCTTTACGATCTGTCTTACAACCTAAGCTAAAGATCGTAACAGCAATTAAAATAACTTGTTTAAATCTCAATGAGGCCATCGTACTTTATAATATAATTTTGTTGTTTATTTACTGGTTTTTCATAATCTGAAGCATTGGCAATACCCACACCTGCATAATACGTCAAGGCTTTAAATTTCAGGGCATGTTCTTTTACGGTTTCCATAAACACATCATCTACTTCGGATGGGTTATCAGGATAACTGATCGCTCTAACAATAATAAAATGAAGTTTTTTATTCTTTAAACAAACGAACTGAGGATCCCTTCTCAGCTTGCTATTTACCGTCATAAACTCGAACCCCCTTTTCTCCAGATCCTTGCCTACCACATTCATCGCAAGATTATGTAAGTCTTGTTCTGTTAATTCTTCTGCCATTGCAGTATTTTATAATTGAAGTGCACAAAATTACAAAATATCTCACCTTTTCACCAGCTGTTAATTCAATTATAATCAAACCTATGATTGCAAAAAAATGCATGCCAAACGTATTTTCTTACTTTGGTACGATAGTTGTTTCTACGTAAAAAACTTCAATCATGAAAACAGCAATCTCTTTTTTCTTCTCATTAATGGCGATAATCGCATTCGCCCAACAAAGAACTATAACAGGAACGGTTACTAACGAAGGGCATGCACTTCCTGGTGTAAACATCATTATAAAAGGAACTCAGAACGGAACCACAACCGGTTTTGATGGAAAATACAGTATTAAAGCTGAAACAGGGAACATCCTCGTATTTTCGTATGTCGGCATGAAAACCAAGGAAATCAAGGTAAAAAAGCAGTCGGTCATCGATGTGGTGCTGGAGAGCGATTATTCTGTGCTCGAAGAAATAATTACCGTAGAAAACGACGTTCAAATGAAACAGGCAGCGACTCGCAGGAGCGAAGTTACTTTGGGATACAAAATGATAAGTTCGCCGCCTGCGTCTGTAAATACCGAATCATATGCCGAGATCAAAGAAAATGGTTTCCTGCAACCAAAATACAAACCTCTTTCCACCTTCTCTATTGATGTCGATAAGGCTTCATACAGCAATATGAGACGAATGATCAATAACGGTCAGGAAATACCCGGGGATGCCATTAAAATAGAAGAACTTATAAATTATTTTAAATACGCTTACCCTCAACCTGAAAATGGCGATCCTTTTGCTATAGACACCGAAGTTTCATCGGCTCCGTGGAATGAGAACCACCGGTTGGTAAAGATCGGGTTACAAGGGAAAGATATCTCTCTTGACAATGTACCTGCTTCAAATCTGGTATTCTTATTAGATGTATCCGGATCTATGAACAGCCCCAATAAACTGCCCTTACTGAAATCAGCTTTCAAATTACTTGTCTACCAACTCAGGCCACAGGACAAAGTTTCTATTGTGGTATATGCAGGAGCGGCTGGATTGGTATTGGAACCTACTTCCGGGAAACACAAAAACAAGATCATGGAAGCCTTAAACAAACTTGAGGCAGGTGGCTCAACGGCAGGTGGCGCAGGAATAGAACTGGCTTATAAAACCGCTGAAGAGCACTTCCTGAAGAAGGGAAACAATCGGGTAATCCTGGCAACAGACGGCGACTTTAATGTGGGGGCTTCAAGCGACAAAGCAATGGAAGAGCTTATTGAAGAAAAACGTAAAAGCGGAGTGTTTTTAACCTGTTTAGGTTTTGGGATGGGAAATTACAAAGACTCAAAACTGGAAATACTGGCTGACAAAGGTAACGGTAATCATGCCTATATAGACAGCATGCAAGAAGCCCGGCGTGTCCTAGGCACTGAATTCGGGGGCACTCTTTACACCATAGCCAAAGATGTAAAAATTCAGGTTGAATTCAATCCTTCTAAAGTGCAGGCATACAGATTGATCGGTTATGAAAACAGATTGCTGAACGATGAAGATTTTAAAGATGACACCAAAGATGCCGGCGAGCTTGGCAGCGGACATACGGTTACAGCCTTATACGAGATTATCCCTGCCGGGATTAAAAGTGATTACCTTAAAGACATAGATTCATTAAAGTATAGTACAACTACTTCTAAAAACAACTATTCAGATGAATTATTAACAGTTCGCTTTAGATATAAAAAGCCTGATGGAGAAGTAAGCAAAGAGCTCATACAAGTTGTTAAAGACCACAAAACAATTGCTTCTAAAGACTTTAATTTTGCAAGTGCGGTTGCCATGTGGGGCATGTATTTAAGAAATTCTGCGTACCTTAACAAGACTTCTAAAGAAGACATCATTAAACTTGCAGAACACAACAAAGGGAGAGACAATGATGGCTACAGAGCCGAATTTATAAGACTTATAAAAAGTTACAATCACAATCCAGAAGACGATTCTAAATAACTCAATTATCATAATCTGCATTATATAACTATTCATCGTAATAAACAAAAATGAAGAAAACAATTTTTATATGGTTAGCAACAACATCCATCAGCATTTACTCTCAAAATATAACTGTCGATATTGGCGATCAAGCCTATGATTTTACTGGTATTGATGAAAAAGGAAATGAAATTAAAATTTCAGATTACAAAAATGAAAAATACATTCTATTAAATTTTACCGCAACATATTGTGGCCCTTGCTGGGGAACATACAGTCAAATGAATAGAGTCCAGGAAATTTACCAAAACGAACTTAAAGTAATTTCATTACATTGGGACAATGAAAAAGAACAATGGGCTAAAATGGCTGAAAAAGCCAAAATTGAGTTCAACTGCACATCAATCTGGGAAGCAAAGGACAAATCAAAAATTTGCGACATCTATAAAATTGACGGTTGGCCTTATTTCTTTTTAATTAATAAAAAAGGTACCATCATTGAAAAATGGTTTGGAAACAGAGAGAAGAAGTTGAAAAAAGTATTACAAAAACGAATCAAAAAGCAGAATCAATAAAGAGAAAGGCGTGATACTTATACAGTAGAATTTATAAGACTTATAAAAACTGCAATTACGATCCAAGAGACGATTCCAAATAGAAAAAGCCGATCCTTTTCAGATCGGCTTTTGGTTTTATAAACAGTGACTTTATTATCCTCCGAAGTCGTCGAAACGAACATTTTCCGGCGGCACCCCAAAGTCATCGCACATTTTCTCTACCGCTTTGTTCATTAGTGGTGGTCCGCAGAAATAGAATTCAATATCTTCAGGAGCGTCATGATGATTTAAATAATTATCGATTACTGCCTGGTGAACGAACCCGACAAAACCATCACCTTCTCCGTCCATACCATCTTTAACTTTCCAGTTATCTTCTTCTAATGGTTCTGAAAGAACAATATAGAACTTAAAGTTAGGAAACTCATTTTCTAACTCTTTGAAGTGATCCAAGTAAAATAATTCACGCTTAGATCGACCACCATACCAATAAGTTACCTTTCTTCCTGTCTTTAATGTTTTGAACAGGTGATATAAATGCGAACGCATTGGCGCCATCCCGGCTCCACCTCCTACATACAACATCTCAGAATCACTAGGATTGATAAAGAACTCACCATAAGGTCCGGAAATAACAACTTTATCTCCCGGTTTCTTTGAGAAGATATAAGAAGATGCTATACCAGGATTTACATCCATCCAGCCATTCTTATTTCTGTCCCACGGCGGTGTGGCAATACGTACATTCAACATGATCTCTCTACCTTCTGCCGGGTAAGAGGCCATTGAATATGCGCGCTCTACACTTTCGGTATTCTTCATTGCCAACGGCCACAGGTTGAACTTGTCCCATTCCATCTGGAATTTCTTAGGATCGTCGTGCTCTTCAGGGTGGGCAGTAATGTCGATATCCGAGTATTTAACCTCACATGGGGGAATCTCGATCTGGATATATCCTCCCGGTTCGTAATCCATATCTTCAGGAATACGCACTACGAACTCCTTAATAAATGAAGCTACGTTGTAATTTCTAACAACCTCAGCTTCCCATTTCTTAATTCCAAAAACTTCTTCCGGCACTTCGATCACCATGTCCTGTTTTACTTTAACCTGACATCCCAAACGCCATCCTTCAGCAAGTTCTTTTCTGGTAAAGTGAGGAGTTTCCGTTGGTAACGGCTCTCCGCCACCTTCAGTTACTACACACTTACACTGGATACAAGTACCCCCGCCACCGCAAGCCGACGGTAAGAATATTTTATTATTTCCAAGCGTAGTCAGTAGCGTTCCTCCGGAAGAAACCTCTACATCCTTTTCGCCATTTATTTTTAATGTTACAGGACCAGAAGGAACCAATTTGGCCTTTGCCCCTAGAAGAATAGCCACCAAAGCAAAGATCAATACTAAGAATACTACTAAACTGGCTAAGATTACTGAATAATCCATATTTTCTTTCTATAAACAGATTTATAATTTAATTCCCATAAAGCTCATGAAACCAAGTGCCATAAGCCCTGTAATGATAAATGTAATACCAAGGCCTCTTAAAGGAGCCGGTACATTTGAATAAGTGATTTTTTCACGAATAGCAGCAATAGCCAAAATGGCTAAAAACCATCCGATACCTGATCCTAAACCATATACAGCCGCTTCTGATACTGCGCTGAAGTCTTTTTGTTGCATAAACAAAGAGCCTCCCAAGATAGCACAGTTTACAGCGATAAGTGGAAGAAATATACCTAAAGCCCCGTAAAGTGCCGGAGCAAACTTTTCTACAATCATCTCAACCAATTGTACCATCGACGCAACAACTGCGATAAACATAATCAGGGACAAAAAGCTTAGATCTATATTTGCATATTCCTCTCCTAACCATGCCAAAGCACCCGGTCTGAGCAGGTAATTATCTAACAAGTAGTTAGCCGGAACAGTTACAAACAATACAAATATTACAGCAGCCCCAAGACCCACTGCGGTTTTAACTGTTTTAGATACTGCCAAGTAAGAACACATTCCTAAGAAATAGGCGAAAATCATGTTTTCGATAAATATGCTCCTAACAAATAAATTTACGTAATCCATTACTATGTATTTTTAATGTCTTGAGACTTTTAGTTCTTTTCTATCAGCTTTCTGTTCTTCGAACGCTGTACCCATATAATGATCCCTACAGTGATAAGGGCCATCGGCGATAACAACATTAAACCGTTATTTTCATATCCCATAGCATATAGCCCTGTAGACTCAGCCAAGGTCGCTCCTTTATGTCCTAACACCTCGTACCCGAATAACTTACCAGAACCCAAAAGCTCTCTGAAAAATGCTACAGCAATAAGGATAAGTCCGTATCCGGCAGCATTACCGATACCATCCAGGAACGATTTCCATAGGCCGTTACCTAAAGCAAAGGCTTCTAAACGTCCCATTACAATACAGTTGGTTATAATCAATCCAACAAATACCGCTAACTGTTTACTTACATCATAGGCAAATGCTTTCAATACCTGGTCTACCAAGATTACCAGTGAAGCTACCACTACCAGCTGAACAATAATACGGATTCGGTTAGGGATCAAGTTCCTGATAAGCGATACAATAACATTACCAAAGGCCATTACTGCCATAACGGCAATTGCCATTACTATCGAAGGTTTTAACTGAACCGTAATTGCCAAAGCAGAACAAATACCAAGTACCTGAACCGTAATCGGGTTGTTATCATTTAAAGGATCTGATAAAAGCTGTCTGTTTTTCTTCGAAAAAAGAGGTTCCTTCTCTTCTCCTACGAAAAGAACCACCGGCGATTTTGAAGTCTTGTTTTTTTCTTTTCCCATGACAATTAATTTAAAGCCAGTTTAGTATTATTTTTTTCAAAATATGGTAAATAGTGCGATAAGCGCTCTTTTATCATATTCGTAACCCCATCACCAGTAATCGTTGCTCCGGAAATCGCATCAACCGCATTATCATCCTTGTTATTTCCTCCGCCATAACCCTTCTGTACCGCAATTCCTACTAACTCACCATTAGGACTAAATATTTTTTCATCTACAAAACGCTCCTGAAACCATCCTTGCGTAATTTCAGCTCCTAAACCTGGTGTTTCACCTGCGTGATCGAAAATAGTACCTTTCACAGTATTCATATCTTCTTTTAAAGATATGTATCCCCAGATGGCATTCCAAAGACCTGCTCCTCTCAGCGGAACTATATAATATTTTTCTCCGTCTACATCTGCAACAAACAAAGGAAAGCGTTGTTCATCAACTGTTTTTTTAAGCTCTTTATTAAGCTCTAATGTAAAAGCATCTACATTTTCATCAACGGTACCATCTGCTTTAAGAGAAAGCTCCTCTTTAATATACTCATCGTATTTAGCCTGAGCTCCATCTCTTTCTACTTCGATACCGATGGTATGCAAAATACTTTGCATCTTTTCGTTTCTGACATTCTCCTGCTGACGTGGTTTTAGTGATACTGCAGTAAACGATAGTATCGAAGCAACTATCACAACCATTATAGCAGCGAATGAAAATATATATATATTACTATCTCTATTCATCGTTATGCTGTTTTAACTTTTGCCGCCTCAAGACGTTTCTTTCTTCTTTTAACGTTTGCCTCAACCACATAGTGATCAATTGTAGGAGCAAATACATTCATTAATAATATGGCAAGCATTACTCCTTCCGGATACGCCGGGTTGAACACACGAATCATAATACAAAAAATTCCGACTAAGATTCCGTAAATCCATTTCCCTTTGAATGTCTGTGCCGCAGAAACAGGATCTGTTGCCATAAACACTATACCAAAAGCAAAACCTCCTACTAATAAATGCTCATACCACGGAAAGCTCATTAGTGCATTAACACCCCATAAATTAAAGAGGAATCCCATAAATGCTGCACCAATTACACCTCCCAGCATAATTCTCCAGCTACCAACTCCTGTAAGGATTAAAATAGCTGCTCCGACCAATATCCACAATGTGGATGTTTCTGCAATTGAACCTGGTATAGAACCGGCAAACATGCTCCACATGTCATATCCGGCTTCTCTTCCTGCTGCTAAACTTCCCAAAATAGTCTCTCCTGAGATAGCATCTACATGTGTAGCTTCAGAAACCCATACTTTGTTCCCTGACATATAGGTAGGATACGCAAAGAAGGCAAATGCTCTTGCCGTAAGGGCAGGGTTCAGGATATTCATCCCTGTACCTCCGAAAGCTTCTTTACCGATTAAAACTGCAAATACCACAGAAATAGCTACCATCCATAGTGGTATATCGACAGGCATAATCATCGGAATCAACAATCCCGTTACCAAGAACCCTTCATTCACCTCGTGACCTCTGTATACAGCGAAGGCAAATTCAATTGCCAGACCTACCGCATACGACACGATTATCATCGGTACTATTTTAGCGGCTCCGTGCAAGAAAGCATCCATAAAAGTGAATGATTCTCCCAACTGCGTGAAATGCTGGTACCCTGTATTATATATCCCATATATCAATGCCGGCAACAAAGCGATAACAACGGTAATCATTGTTCGCTTTAAATCTACTGCGTCTCTGATATGAGCACCTTTTTTTGTTGTATGATTAGGTACAAAAAGAAAAGTATCGAATGCATTGATTGCAGGCGCAAACTTCTCCCACTTCTCACCTTTTCCAAAAGGCTTTCTAAGTTGATCTAATTTATTTCTTAAAAAACTCATAGTTACTTATTTGTTTAACCAACTTCTTTGATCATTATGTCTAGCGCTACACGGATGATCGACTGGGCTTCTAATTTAGATGTAGAAGTATAGTCAATTAATGCAAAATCCTCAGGAGCAACTTCATAAATACCCAGACTTTCCATTTTCTCGATATTTCCGATCATACATTCTTTGATCAGTTGCATCGGATAGATATCCATTGGCATTACTTGTTCCATTTCACCGGTAACGACCAAAGCTCTCTCCTCGCCATTCAGGTTTGCATTCACCTTGTACTTTTTGTTCGGGAACAACCATGCAAATGAAGTTCTCGACATACTCGGAATGTTATTGTCTTTAAAAGGCAACCAACCGAACATACGATACTCATTCCCCTCCGGAATCAGGGTAACTACATTGTGGTAGTATCCAATAGCCGAAGCGTTGCCTATTTTATCTCCCGTCAGCACATCGCCACTGATAATCCTAACCGAAGCAGGAACAGTCCCTATTATATCTTTTACACTAGTCCCTATTTTAGCTTTGAAATACTGTGCCTTAGGAGCTTCAGTACCTGCAACAGCAATAACCCTGGTAGCATCAAGCTTACCGGTTCTGAATAAAGAACCTATAACAGCCACATCTTCAGGATTGATTACCCATACACGTTCTCCCGCGTTAATAGGATCTATGTGATGAATCTGCACTCCAACGTTACCCGCAGGGTGTGGTCCTGAAACCTTGTGAAGCTCAACCCCGCTTAACTCATTTAAAAATGAGTTTGAGTTTTTATCGACAGATAAATGGGTTTTTCCGGATGTTAGCTTTGACAAGGCGTCTATACCCGCTTGAAAATCTTCCTTTCTATCTTTCAGTATAAACTCAATATCTGCTGCCAGAGGAGCAGAAGCATACGCTGATATAAAGATAGCCTTCGGACTGTCTTCAGGATTTGCGATAACATCGTAAGGACGTTGTTTAATAAACGGCCAGCAACCACTTTCCAACAAGTGGTTTTTAATCTCTTCCGAAGAAAGATCAGCCGGGTTCTTCACCCCAAATTCTTTGTAATCATCTTTTGCATCGGCATCGATGGTTACCTCAAGAATTTTTCTTTTGGCTCCTCTTTTTACTTCAGAGATTGTTCCGCTTACCGGAGATACAAATTTTACCGTATCGCTATACTTAGAAAAGAAAATCACATCTCCTGCCTTAACAGCATCACCTGGTTTTACAACCATTTTTGGAGTTACATTGTGAAAATCGGTAGGTTTTATAGCGAAGGTTTTAGATCTGGGCGCATCAGAAATCAGTCTTTCTGCCTCGCCTTTAAGCTTTAAATTTAAGCCTTTCTTAATCTTAATGTCATTTGACATACTACTCGTCTAATTGAAATCAGGTTAATTCAAAATCGCTGCAAATTTATGAATTAAAAGATTCTTACCATAATAAATACCTACATTTTTCGGCTTCATCAACACCTCCCTTCAAAGGAATGTTTTTAACTATATTTGACGGATAAAGTTTAAAACATGAAACAGCTCCTTATTTTACTTTCACTATACACCCTTACGAATGTTACAATTCAAGCTCAGGAACAAAAAGAAACAGCACCTCCCGACTATATAAAAACCATTGTATTTAAAGGTTCTGACGAAACCCGTCAGTTTCCTGTTGTCAGGCTCAACGAGAACATCACGCTTTCTTTTGATGATCTCTATGCCGATGAAGCGGATTACTACTACAAAATAGAGCACTGTGATTATCTCTGGAATCCTTCTGATATGGTAAAATCACAATACCTTAAAGGTCTCGACAACCAACGTATCACAAATTACCAAAATTCTGTTGCAACGTTACAACCATATACACACTACGAACTAAAAATACCTAACGACCAGACAAGGCTTACGTTAAGCGGGAACTACATCCTGAAAATATTCGACAGTCATGATGAACTTGTCTTTTCTAGAAGATTCGTTATATACCAGGACGCAGTAAGCGTGGGCATCAACTTAAAAACTTCCCGCGACCTGAACCTCTTTAACTCACAACAGGTGGTTCAGTACACTATCAACTCGAATAACCTGAACATCATCAACCCTCAGAAAGAACTAAAAACCGTCATCCTTCAGAACTACAACTGGAATACGTCTGTAAAAAACATCAAACCTCAATTTATTTCCGGCAACCAGTACACATACAAATACGATAAAGAAACTGCTTTTAACGGCGGAAACGAATACCTTTACTTTGAAAACAAGGACATCCGAATCCCTACAAACCATATTAAACATGTCAACCTGAAGAACATCTACGAACACCATCTATATACTGACGAGAACAGAAGCGATAAACTATACACCTACAATCCGGATATTAACGGGGATTTCAGAATCTCGTCACTGGAGAGCGACAATGCTTTTCAAGCCGATTATGCTTTTGTTCACTTCAGCATTCCTTACAGTAATGAATTCGGTTTAAACAAAGTTTATGTTTATGGCAAATTCAACAACTATGGGCTACATGAAGAAAACAGGCTGAAATACAATGAAGAGTCCGGTGTAATGGAAACCAGCATCCTTTTAAAACAAGGTTTTTATAACTACAAATACATTCTGGCTGAAGACAATAAGAATATCAACCTCGATTATTTTAGCGGAAATCACTCTGAAACCGAAAATGAATATCTAATAATCGTGTATTATCGTAATTTTGGGCAAAATTACGACAGTATCCTCGGAATAGGATCCGGCAACTCAACCAATATCACCCGATAATGAGCACACCATCAGCATACAAAGGAAGATATCAATTAAAATACAGAGGAGACATATGCCTGAACTGCAACCACCCTCTCGATGCAAGCGATAAGTATTGCCCGAACTGTTCGCAAATCAACTCGACCAAGAAGATTACTTTTAAAGATCTTATTCTAGAGTTTTTCGGATCTATCATTTCATACGATTCCAGGTTCAGAAAAACGATCGGGGCATTGCTCTTCAGACCCGGAAAGATCAGTACCGAATATATTGCGGGGAAAAGAATGAGGTACGCCAACCCATTTCGGTTTTTTTTAAGTGCTGCTATTATCTACGCCTTTGTTTTTAGCTTTACCAGGGATTTTTCTGAGTTAGACCTGGCCATGGAAGACCAGAACCTGAGAAACCTGGCCATTAACGACAAAAATACCGACTCTCTTTTTGTCACCGGTGAAGAAAAGCCTGATATCGGTTCAATAATTGCCTCAAACATCCAGAAAAGCGATATTATCACATTGAAAAACCCGCGAAAAACCTTCGATTCGATAAACAGGATAACATCGCTAACGAATCGTTTTGTCTACAAGGCAGGCTTTTTTGAAAGAGGAATGAACAACAGGCATTTTTACTCTTACCAGAAGGCATTGGACACCCTGAAAACCAAATCCAGTTTTGAAAACAAACTATCCTTCAACGTGGCACGAAGTATTTTTAAAATTGAGCGACAGCCCGGAACGTTTGTAAACACCCTCATATCTCGGATCCCTTTTATGATATTCTTTTTCCTCCCCGTATTTGCCGTTTTTATATGGGTACTCTACTTGCGCCTAGACTACAGCTATATGGATCATCTGGTTTTCAGTTTCCACACACAAACCACTTTTACGATCCTGATCACCATTGCTTTCGTTATCGATAACTATTTTAACCTGTCTGCCATATCCATCGCTTTAATTATTTTCCTCGTATATCTCTATAAAGCAATGCGTAATTTCTATCAACAAAGTCGATTTAAAACAATTGTTAAATTCGCCATTCTAAACTCATTTTTTTTTATTTTAGCAGTTATATCGTTAACATTCTTGTTTTTAGCAAGCGCCATTACATACTAAACCGATGGTTACACAGATCACAAAAGGCATAAAAATTTCTGTTGAAACTAGTTTTGAAGGAACCTTCTTCAAAAACCAGCACATCAACTTTGCCTTTGGCTACAACATTACCATCGAAAATCAAAGCAAAGACACGGTCCAACTCACCGCAAGACACTGGCAAATATACGACTCCCTCAACGACATTGAAGTGGTAGACGGCGAAGGCGTTATCGGCAAGAAACCGGTTCTTAAGCCAGGGGATTCGCATACATACAGCTCAGGGTGCCTCCTGATATCGCCAATCGGATCCATGAGAGGTTATTACGATATGATTAATTTCACAACAACCAGAAAATTCAGGGTCTACATACCGACCTTTAAACTCTACGCTCCATTCGCGTTAAATTAAGAACAACCTTTTGGTTGTTTTTTGTTTTTCAAACGTTTGAGGTTTATTACCTTTGACCCAAATTATATAAACAGTAAAATAGCGTTAATTATGTCAAAAGGTTTTTTCCACGTTCCAAAGGCCGTAAACGAGCCTATAAAGTCATACGCTCCGGGAACCCCAGAAAGAGAATCTGTACTAAGACAATATAAAGAGTTTTACAACAGCAAAGTTGACATTCCTCTTTATATAAACGGTGAAGAAATCAGAACCGGAAACACAAGAACGATGTCTCCCCCACATGAACACCAGCATGTTTTAGGTGAATACCACTTAGCTGAAAAATCACATGTTGAGAAAGCCATTAGTACTGCTCTTGAAGCCAGAGAAAAATGGGCTGCCCTTACGTGGGAACAAAGAGCTGCCATTTTCTTACGTGCCGCCGATTTAATTGCCGGCCCATACAGAGATAAAATGAATGCTGCCACCATGCTTGTGCAGTCTAAAAATATATTTCAGGCTGAGATCGATTCTGCCTGTGAGATCGTAGATTTTTTGCGTTTCAATGTCCAGTACATGACCCAAATTTACAATGATCAACCTATTTCATCAGAAGGAATCTGGAACAGGGTTGAATACAGGCCGCTCGAAGGATTTGTATATGCCGTTTCCCCTTTTAACTTTACAGCCATAGCAGGCAACCTGCCTGCCAGTGCTGCACTAATGGGCAACGTGGTTGTGTGGAAACCCAGCGACAGCCAGATTTTCTCTGCAAAAGTAATTGTCGACGTATTCAAAGAAGCCGGTGTACCTGATGGCGTTATCAATGTCGTTTATGGTGATCCGGCAATGATAACGGACACTGTTTTAGCCAGCCCTGATTTCTCAGGAATTCACTTTACAGGCTCTACTACAGTTTTCAAAAACATCTGGCAAAAGATCGGAAACAACATCCACAACTATAAAACATATCCAAGAATTGTTGGTGAAACCGGTGGAAAAGACTTTATTATTGCACACCCGTCTGCAAAACCCAAACAGGTTGCAACTGCCATCTCAAGGGGGGCGTTCGAGTTCCAGGGACAAAAATGCAGTGCTGCCTCAAGAGTATATCTTCCAAAATCAATAGCTGAAGAAACATTAAACTTTGTTAAAGAAGACGTTGCTTCTTTCAAAATGGGGTCTCCGGAAGATATGGGCAATTTTATAACAGCCGTAATCCACGAAGGTTCTTTCAATAAGCTTGAAAGCTATATCAACAAAGCCAAAGAAAGCAATGAAGCCGATGTTATCATAGGTGGTAAATGCGATAAATCTGTCGGATACTTTATTGAGCCTACCGTAATCTTAACCACCAACCCTCAATACGAAACAATGACTACCGAGCTTTTCGGACCAGTTGTAACAGTATATGTTTATGAGGATCAAAAATGGAGTGAGACACTAAAACTTGTCGACAGAACCTCAGAATACGCATTAACCGGGGCTATCTTTTCAAATGACAGGTACACGATAGAAGAAGCCACACAAGCACTTCAAAACTGTGCCGGTAACTTCTATATCAACGACAAACCAACAGGTGCCGTCGTAGGACAACAACCATTTGGAGGAGCCAGAGCTTCCGGAACCAATGACAAAGCAGGTTCTCCGTTAAACTTGCTACGTTGGGTTTCTCCAAGATTGATAAAAGAGACTTTTGTCTCTCCTGAAGATTACAGATACCCATTCCTGGGAGAATAATCAAATACATTAAATCCCTATAAAAAACCCGGCTTTTCAAGGCCGGGTTTTTTAGTTCCTTTTCACACATTAACGTGAGTCTTACACAACACAGACGTTGAGATACTGATACTTTAATCTGATATAGTTTCATATAAGGATGCTTCGAGCGCTGCCGGGAAATTCTTAAACCAGACTCCTTTAAAACAAGACCCGTACCTTAGTCTATCCCGCGAGCGACAACCGCAGGAGCATACCTCGCATAAAAACAATAAGACACTGATTATCAATAAACAAAAAGAAAAAATACACTACATTAAATTTCATCAAATGTAAATTTAACGTTAATTAATTGTAAAATTAATGTTTATCACCTAACTTTAATGATGATCAAAACCCATCCCAATGAAAACAAAAGAAACATATTGTCTTATAAATATAAAATGTACCCTTTTTGAAAAAAACGGAAAAGGAGAGGATTTTCACATTGACGAAAAATTCAAAAAGATCCTGATCTCAAATGACAAACAGGATATTGATACCAAACTTGAGCTTTTTGAAAAAATACTGAACACCAGGATCAGATCGAAAGAAGATTCCTTATTCACCAGGATAAAAAAGTATCTGAGAAGACATATTTACCTGTGGAAACATGAATACTATGAACTTTTAAATATCTAACCAGGCTATTTATACTTCATAGGCAGATAGACAACCTTTTTTGTATCAAAAAAAGGTTCCTCAAAATAATCTTTTAAATCGTACAGCCTTATGGTCTCATAAACCGACAATTCTTCTGAAAGATCTCCTCCTTTAAGATAAAGAATTCCGTTTTTCAAATCGTGCTTTTGCCGCTTAGCGACCCTTCCTTTTACCCATTTCACAAAATCAGGCATATTTGTTACGGCTCTGCTGACTATAAAATCAAACTCTTCTTTTACCTTATTGGCCCGGATATGCTCCGCTTTTACGTTCTTAAGCCCCAGAGAATCCGCAACTCCCTGAACTACCTTTATTTTTTTACCGATAGCATCGATAAGACAGAAATCCGTTTCCGGGAAAAGGATTGCCAAAGGGATTCCCGGAAAGCCCCCACCCGTACCTACATCGAGTATTTTAGCGCCCGAATTAAAAGGCTGCACCTTTGCGATACCCAAAGAATGTAACACATGCCTTTCGTACAGCTGATCGATATCTTTTCTGGAAATCACGTTGATCTTACTGTTCCAATCCTTGTAAAGCCCCTCCAATTGATCGAAACGGTTTAGCTGTTCTTCTGTAATATCAGGAAAGTATTTTAGTATAAGTTCTGTAGACATGCATTAGAATTTTAACAAAAGTAGCATTTTGTTAGCTTAAGTTTAGAATAAAATATACTTATTAACCAGTTATAATTTTTATTTTTGGCCCTTAATGTGTTTATACGATCCAATAATGGATTTATGAATACGTTATAAGAAAAAGTAAAATGCAGTTGAGATTAACTTATTATCATGAATACACCAACAATTAGATTTTCCAGAAAGGATAACGCGCAGTTTTTTAAAACGTTAAACAAGAGAGTAAATAATTACTTCAAAGAAAAAAATCTGAAAAAGACCGGAAACTGGAAACTATACTTAAAAACTATAGTAATGTTTTCCATCTTTTTGACTCCTTACTTCCTTATTTTAACCATTGATATGAACCAGTGGTTACAATTATTGCTGACCATTGTTATCGGGGTCGGTATGGCCGGAGTCGGAATGAACGTAATGCACGACGGAAACCACGGCTCGTACTCTTCGAAACCATGGCTCAATAAATTAATGGGGAGCAGCATATACATCCTGGCCGGTAATGTGTACAACTGGAAAGTCCAGCACAATGTACTTCACCATACCTACACCAACATTCATGGTCATGATGAAGACCTTGATGCAGGAAGGATCATTCGATTTACAAAGCATGCTGAATGGAGACGCTTTCATAAATTCCAGCATTATTATTCTGTTTTCCTTTACGGACTACTGACGCTGAATTGGGCCATTACTACGGATTTCAAACAAATGCATGGGTACTTGAAAAGGAAACTTTCTTACGGGAAGTTCCCTAACCCTGCCAAAGAATGGAGCGTACTCGTAATTACCAAACTAATATACTTAACGATCTGGATCGTTTTACCCATGCTTGTCTTGGACATCGCATGGTGGAAGGTACTGATTGGTTTCTTTGCCATGCATTATACCGCAGGACTCATATTAAGCATCGTTTTTCAGTTGGCACATGTTGTTGAAGAAACCGAGACCCCTCTACCGGAAGAAGACGGATCGATCCAAAATACCTGGGCTATACACCAATTATTCACTACAGCTAACTTTTCTACAAAAAACAAAATCGTTAACTGGTTTACAGGCGGCTTAAACCATCAGGTTGAACACCATATCTTCCCTAACATCAGTCATATCCATTATACAAATATTTCTAAAATTGTTAGAGAAACAGCAAAAGAGTTCAATTTGCCATATAACGAATACAGAAGTACCAGAAAAGCTGTAATTTCGCACTTTAAACACCTAAAAGAATTAGGTAGAAAGCCCAAAATGGCTTACTAAGCGAAAGCATTAATTTAAAGAAATCAACCAACACAATGAAACAACATTTATCAGAGCGTGTAGTCAATATGGCTACATCAGCTACGTTGGCCATGGCTGCCAAAGCCAGAGAACTTAAGGCAGAAGGCAAAGACATTATCGGCTTAAGTTTGGGTGAACCGGATTTCAACATTCCTGAATTCATTAAAGAGGCTGCTAAAGATGCTATAGACCAAAACTATAGTGCCTATCCTCCTGTAGACGGATATGGGGATCTGAAGGAGGCTATCATCAAAAAGTTCAAAAGAGATAACAATCTTACCTACACACCAAGCCAGATCGTTGTTTCTACCGGAGCTAAACAATCATTGGCCAATGTGGCCCTCGCCATGATCAATCCCGGCGATGAGGTTATTCTGCCGGCTCCGTATTGGGTAAGCTATTCAGAAATTGTAAAACTGGCAGAAGGAGTGCCGGTTGAGGTTACGACTTCTATAGAGAACGATTTCAAAATGACAGCCGAACAACTTGAGGCTGCCATTACTCCTAAAACAAAAATGCTTTGGTACAGTTCTCCGTGCAACCCGTCAGGATCAGTATACAGCAAAGAAGAATTAGAGTCTCTTGCAGCTGTTCTCAGAAAATATCCGGATATATATATCGTATCAGATGAAATCTACGAACACATAAACTTTGCTGAAGGTCATACAAGCATTGCCGAAATAGACGGCATGTACGACCGTACCGTAACGGTGAACGGTGTTTCTAAAGCATTCGCCATGACCGGATGGAGAATAGGCTTTATCGGTGCTCCGGAATTTATCGCCAGGGCATGTAATAAGATTCAAGGACAAGTAACGAGTGGTGCCAATGCTATCGGCCAGCGAGCTACTATTGCTGCATTAGAAGCCCCGGTCAGCAAAATTCAGTTTATGATTGATGAATTCAAAAAAAGACGTGATTTGGTTCTTGATCTCCTGGGCGAAATCGAAGGATTCAAACTGAATGTTCCGGAAGGTGCCTTTTATGTATTCCCTGACATCTCGTCTTTCTTCGGAAAGACCATTAAAGGAAGAAAAATAGAGAACGCTTCCGACCTGGCTATGTTTATCCTTGAAGAAGCCAATGTAGCAACGGTAACAGGTGAAGCATTCGGAGACCCGAATTGCATCAGAATATCATATGCAGCTTCCGAAAAAGAATTAGTGGAAGCCATTGGAAGAATAAAAGAAGTTCTTTCATAATCCGCAGAAAACATTAAGAATAAAAAAGAGGCCGTCTAAAAAGATTTAGTCGGTCTTTTTATTTTCACTCCAATAGGTTTCATTCAAAAATAGAGGATAGTATTCGGCAGGCAGTATGCAGTCAATAAGCAAATAAAGTTGACTTACGTACTCAAGCCTGCTTTTCTAAGGTTGTGAGCCGGCCACTAAGCCTGTTTCGGCGGTTACTTTATCAAGTCCTCTTAACATAAAAAAACGCTTAAAGCCCATATTGTGTTTTATGTTTCCAAAAACAGCTTCCACATCCCAACACCTGCGTTTTCGGCGGACAATTCCTTCTTCAGAGAGTAACAGCTCTTTAGCCTTTGCCTTTAACCGTATCTGTTCGTGGTTGCGTTCAACACGGAAATTGCTGATAGTATTATGATCTGGTTTAGCCCCGGAACCAAGCCATATAAAATGGATGTTCTCGTTTAAAGCCTGTTCTATTTTACGTGAAGAATATACATTACGCAAATAAACATCGACCAAAACCTTTAACAGCACCTTGGGATGGTAGCTCGCAGTACCCCCTCCAAGGTAGGTCTTCTCTAAACTACTTAGGTCTATTGAGTCTAAAATCGTATTGACAATACGCACAGGATGATTTTGGGGTACCAGATCATCATAGCTGGAGGAAGTAGGCTCAACTGCCCTTGATCGTGGGTCTTCCAGATAACTTTTCGGCTCATCTTTAAATTTACATTCACAAAACCTAACTGCCTTTTTAGACAGCTTCTTTTTTTATTTACAGATATTTTTATTCCCTTAAGTACGTTTCCAAAAGAAAGGAGTTAACAAGATCAAGACGGTAAACAACTCAAGCCTTCCCAACAACATCAGAAAAGAACACCACCATTTCCCTAAAGCCGGCAAGCTGTTAAAATTGGCCAGCGGGTGCAATTGTCCGAAAGCAGGTCCTACATTACCCAGAGAGGATGCAGCGCCTCCGACAGCCGTTTCAAAGTCGAGGCCCAGAAACCCCAATACCAGGGCTCCTATAATAAACAACAACATATAAAGAATAAAGAAACCGAGGATGTTATAAACAATACTTTCCGTAACCATCTTCCTGTTATACCTAACCGGAATCACGGCATTTGGATGTAAGGTCCTCTTAAACTCCAACAGACCGTTCTTGATCATCAACATATGGCGCACCACCTTTACTCCCCCGGATGTAGACCCGGCAGACCCTCCGAGAAACATTAACCCGAAAAAGAACACCGTCAGGAAGGTCGTCCAGCTTGTAAAATCGGCAGTAACAAAACCTGTTGTAGTGATTACCGATATCACCTGGAACAACGAATGCCTGAATGCGCTTTCACCCTCACCCCAAACCATCGGATGGTAAGCGCTCAATTCGACATCAGACTGAAAATACACAACCAAAGCGCAGATAATCGTAAAGGCAACAATGAACCGGAAATAATACTTAAACTCGTCATCCTTAATCACTTTCTGCACTTTTCCTTTGAATGCAAAATAGCTCAACACAAAATTTGTTCCGGCCAAAAACATAAAGAGTATGACAATGTATTGAACGACCGGCTGATCATTCCAATATGCCAAACTTGCATTTTTTGTTGAAAACCCGCCTGTCGACAAGGTCGCCATCGAATGATTAACCGCGTCAAAGAAGCTCATCCCTGCCAATTTCAACAAAAGGGTCTCTGCAAGAGTATACCCTACATAAATAAGCCACAGGCGCTTGGCCGTATCGGTAATTCTCGGATGTAGCTTATCGGCACTTGGCCCGGGGGCTTCGGCAGCAAAAAGCTGCATCCCTCCAATCCCCAGCAACGGAAGTATGGCAATTGCAAGAACAATTATCCCCATCCCCCCTATCCAATGTGTCATACTGCGCCAGAACAAAACCCCTTCTGGTAACGCCTCTATATCATCTAGTACGGAAGCCCCGGTGGTAGTATATCCGCTCATGGTCTCAAAGAAAGCATTCGTAACATCGGGAATTGTATCAGTAAAAAGATATGGCAACATTCCTGTTAGGCTCATAAAAACCCAGCCGAATGTAACAACCACATACCCTTCACGCTTTTTTATCTCCTTTTTATGCTCTTTGGTAGCAAACATAAAAAGCGTTCCGATCAATGTAGTACTTATCCCCGCAAAGGACATCTCCAGGGTAACCCCATCTTTATAAATTGCACTGACAACCGACGCAAGGAGCATAAACACCCCATTACACAGCATCAGCAACCCCATTAAATGAAAAATGATCTTGGTATTAAGCTTTTTTGCCATTACCTGAATTTATAAAAATAGTTTTTCAATGCGTGCTATAGAACGGGGCAAACAACACACCACTACCCTGTCTCCGGCTTTTATCTGGAAGTCGCCCAAAGCTATCATTCCCTCACCATCCCTAATCACACCGGCAATAACAGCCGACCTGGGAAAATCCAGCTCTCTTATTTTTTTACCAGTAACTTCTGAGGTCCTCTTTACAATAAACTCCAGTATTTCGGCATTCAGATTATTCAAGCGTGTTAACGCCACTACCTCGCCTTTCCTTATATGCCGGAATATATTGTTTGCCGCAAGTAATTTTTTATTTATCAATGTATCAATACCTATGGATTGAGACAACTGGAAATAATCCATGTTTTCAACCAAGGCTATGGTTTTTTTAATGTTTCTGGATTTGGCTACCAGGCACGACATAATATTGGTCTCTGAATTACCGGTTACCGCAATAAAAGCATCCATTTCTTCAATATCTTCTTCTTCCAGCAACTCAACATTTCTACCATCCCCGTTAATGATAAGGGCATTCGGAAGCAGGTCCGCCAGATCAAAAGATTTATTCTTATCCTTCTCAATAAGCTTTACCCTAAACCTGTTCGAACAAAGATCCCTGGCTGTTTTATACCCTATTTTACTTCCCCCAAGAATCATCACGTCTTTGATCTCCTCCTTGGTTTTTCCGGTAAGTTTATACAATTCTTTTACCCCTGCCTCGGAAGTTACAAAATAGGCCTGGTCTCCTTCCTTAAAAACCGTATCACCCCTCGGAATAAGGGTATATTGAGTTCCGAATCGCTGAATGGCAATCGGCACAAAATGTAATTTGGGAAAAATAGAGGCTGCCTCCTTTACTGTCTTTCCTATAAAAGGAGCAGTACGCTGCAAAGTGGTTCCAACCATCGTTAAGGCTCCTCCTTCAAACTCATAACTATCGTTAAATGCTGATTGATCCAACAATAGCTGTATCTCTTCCGCCGCTAATTGTTCCGGCGATATGAGCTCATCAATTCCCAGCTCAGAAAATTTCACCTCATCCTTATTATGGATAAATTCAGTATTAGAGATACGCGCAATGGTTCTTTTACATCCCATCTGCTTCGCCAACAGGCAAAGAGTGATATTGGTAGTTTCGGTTGATGTGACCCCAATTACAAGATCTGAATTTCCTACCCTTGCATCCTTTAATACAGCTATAGAAGTAGCATCTCCCTTTAAAACTTTAATATCCAAATGAGTGTCTGCGTAAGAAAGACTATCCTTATTGGTATCGATAAGTGTGATGTCTTGGGATTCGTATGACAGTAATTTTGCCAGATGAAACCCAACTTCACCAGCACCGGCTATAATAATTTTCATTTATCGAATGAATACAATTATTCTTTGCAAATATATAGTAAAAATACATTATGGCTAAACTCCCGGATATGCGTTTACAACCTTTGTAAATAAAAGATCCAAAATTAAAAACCTAATCCCTGTAAAACACGGATAGAAGTCCGCAAAACACTATCTTTGCCGAAAGTTAAAAAAGCATGTCTAAGAAAATAAATCCGTATAAAGATTCTTCACTGAGTAAAAAGGAACAAGTAACCCGGATGTTTGATAACATCTCGGATAAATATGACGGTTTAAACCGTGTTATCTCTTTTGGCATTGATATTAAATGGCGAAAAAAGGTGGTAAATATTATAGGAGCAACAAAACCAAATAACATTCTGGACATTGCCACAGGAACAGGTGACCTGGCTATAAGCTTCGCTTCTACTTCAGCGGAAAAAATCGTTGGACTTGATCTTTCTCCCGGGATGCTCGAAGTAGGAAAAGAGAAAGTTTCCAGGCTCAATTTAGACGACAAAATTGAAATGGTAATCGGAGACAGCGAAGCACTTCCTTTTGATAGCGGCAGCTTTGATGCAGTGTCTGTAGCTTTTGGGGTTAGAAATTTTGAAAACCTGGAAAAAGGACTGTCAGAGATCTACAGGGTTCTAAAACCCGGGGGCATTTTTGTTGTACTCGAAACCTCCGTACCGACGAAAGCACCTTATAAACAAGGGTATCAATTCTACACAAACGCCATATTGCCTGTTATAGGGAAAGTATTTTCTAAAGATAAATCTGCTTACTCTTACTTATCAAAATCGGCTTCTTTATTTCCTCACGGGGAAGCTTTTAACAATATTTTGCGGAAAATCGGGTTTATTAATGTGGAAGACAAACCGCAAACCTTTGGAGCAGCTTCAATTTATGTCGCCTCGAAATAAAGATTTGTGAGCAAATCAACCGAGATTGTTATTTTATTTTTTGATAAAATACCTTTTAAATGAAAAAGTTTTATTTATTTCACAAGGCCTTAAAGTAAAAAATCCATGAAAAAACATCTTTTTTGTCTACTTTTTTTATGCGCTTTCATTAATAAAGGGGTTTCACAATTAAGAATTTTTAATGAAGACCCCATCATCAATTTAGAAAATTTTGATAAACAACCGGTACACTGGGGCTA
The DNA here is from genome assembly GCF_022760175.1 of Zhouia spongiae. Classification (GTDB taxonomy): domain Bacteria; phylum Bacteroidota; class Bacteroidia; order Flavobacteriales; family Flavobacteriaceae; genus Zhouia; species Zhouia spongiae. Next base: position 2,179,633 of record NZ_CP094326.1, on the reverse strand, counting down.
TTTTCTTGGTTTCAACCAATACGACTTCAAGGTTGATTACAACAATGATGAAGGCGATATTCTGATCGCCAAATCAGTTGGCTTCAATGTAGGACTAATAGGTAACTTAAGAATAAATGATTACCTGGACCTTCGTTTTGAACCCGGACTATATTATAACCAACGTGATATTGGATTCCCCGGGTTTACCGATATAAGTGATTACAAAAGAGAAGTAAAATCTACTTACATTCATTTTCCGCTACTCCTTAAAGTAAGTACAAAAAGATTAGGGAATTTCAAACCCTATGTCGTTGGGGGCGTATCCGGCTCGATCAATCTGAGCAGCGAACACGACAGTCAGGATGATAACTACAGTGGTACTTTCCGGATGAAAAAGAATGCGATGTATTACGAATTGGGCTTTGGCCTGGATTTCTACCTGCCGTATTTTAAATTCTCGCCTTCGATAAGAGGTGTGTTTGCCTTAACAGATGAATTAATCCCTGACAACGACTCTAACAGCCCGTGGACCTCTAACCTTAACGGAATGTATTCAAGGGGTGTTTTTGTAAACTTTACCTTTGAATAGTTAGTTAAACCCTGCGTTTAAATTCACTTAGCAAGATCGCGGTAGCGGTTGCCACATTCAGGCTTTCCGTTTCCTGAAAGCTTCCAAACTGCGGAATTGCGATCGTGTTTGTCACTGTCTTCATGACAGCATCCGAAACACCATTCGCTTCGTTCCCCATTACAAGAACCCCTCCTTCAGGAAGAACAGCTGTATATACATTATCTCCTCCCATATCGGCCACATACACAGGCAAAGCCGATTTCTCTATGTATTTCACCAGGTCTGTATAAATAATTTTCACACGTGTTAAAGAGCCCATGGTTGCCTGCACCACTTTAGAGTTGTAACAGTCGACCGTATTTTCACTACAAATCAGGGTTTTTATCCCAAACCAATCACACAATCGAATGATCGTTCCAAGATTCCCCGGGTCCCTCACATCATCCAAAGCCACAACCAAGCCTTCGTCCGCTACCAAACCCGTATCAGCCCTTATTTCAAAAAGTGCCAACGCTTTATTAGGGTTTTTGAGCATACTCATTTTTACCAGGTCAGTATTTTTAACGACCGTAACCTTTTCTTTATCCGCCTGCAAAAGATTCTCATCGGTAACAAAAAGCTTCTTCAACTTAAAATCAGAGTTTAAAAACTCATTCACTGCTTTAATCCCTTCTACTGCGAACAAGCCATGTAAAGTTCGGTACTTTTTTTGCTGTAAACTCTTCACGAGCTTTATTTCATTTTTAGTAACCATTTAAATAATGTATTTTAAGCTGTTAAAAGCACTTGACTATTGAAAATAATTTGCAAATTTGCCACTATATAATATCCAAATCACATTTTTTACCGTTGATTTATTTATCGAAAAACACAGGGCAAAGAAACCAAAACAAAATTAATATCTGCTTGAGAAACTTTTTTTCAAAAATAACGGTATTCTTGATAATATTCCTGATTTCTTCATGTAATGCAGTGAAGCGTGTTGAAGATGATGAGCTGCTGCTCTCTAAAAACACTATCTATATTAACGACAAGAAAATAAAAAACGAAGATCTTGACGGACTCATTTCGCAAAAACCAAATAATCCTTTAAGACTTCATATCTATAATCTTGCAAAAGAGAATTCCGATTCGATATATCTGGAGCGATTACAAAGACAACTTGACTCCAGCCGTTTCTGGAAAAAGTTCTTGTCTGAAAAGCAGTTGATCAGATGGACCGAATATAAAATGGGCTTCAATAACTGGCTCAGAAATTCCGGAGAAGCCCCTGTTATCATCGATAAGGATAAAGCTAAAAGATCTACTGAAAGACTGAGCAGTTATGCTTATAACTTTGGATACTTCAACAATACCACTTCCTATAAAATCGATACCAGCGGACAAAAAAACAAACGGGCAGAAATTGTCTATAAGATCGATACGGGAAAACCTTTTATGATTGACTCATTAAAAACCGATATTGTATCGGATGTGTTGGATTCCATCTACGAAGCTCACAAAAAAGAATCATTGATAAATGACGGCGACCAATTCAACCTTAACAACTTTAATGCAGAGAGAGAACGCCTGAACGACCTTTATTTAAATTCCGGGATATATCGTTTTCAGAGAACTTCTATCTCGTACGACATCCAAAGAGATACCGTTGAAGCCAACAAAGACTATAAAATGCCCACAACTATTATTATTGATAATGCTTACGAACGTATCGGAGACTCTCTCAAAGAAATTCCTTACAAAGTACACAGCATCAATAATGTAAACATTTTCACCGATACCAATACCAGCGACTATACAGACACTATAAACTACAACGGATATACCATTTACTATAAAGATGAGCTTCGGTACAAACCCAAGTCCCTTACGGACGCTGTTGCTATTACACCCGGAGATATATACAAAGACAACGACAGGACACTTACATACAAACAAATAAGCAACCTGAAAAACTTCAGGTACCCTACAGTTGATTATACGTATGCGGAAAATTCAGACTCAGCACTAAATTCTAATATCTACATAAGTTCCAGGCCTAAATTCTCACTCGGACTCAACACAGATATTTCACATTCAAACATTCAGGATATCGGAATGTCTTTCGGTACATCGCTTTTGAGCAGAAATGTATTCAGGGGTGCTGAAACACTAGAATTAGCTCTTAAAGGAACCATCGGATCCTCCCGTGAGTTAAGAAATGAAGACGATCCTTTTTTTAACATTCTGGAATTAGGTGCCGATATCAATTTAAATTTTCCCCGGTTCCTGTTACCTTTCAATACCGACAAGCGAGTTCCGAAATACATGAACCCAAACACACGTTTATCGGCAGGGATCACTACACAGAAAAACATAGGGCTCGACAAGCAAAGTCTAAACACCTTACTACGTTATTCGTGGAGTCCGTCTAACTTTAAAAAAAGCATCGTTGAGCTCATCAATATTCAGTTTGTTAAAAACATAAACCCGGAACGGTATTATCTGGTTTACAGAAACAGCTATAACAGGCTAAACGATATCGCCTCTCCGTTCGAAAATCAACATCCGGACTACTTTGAGCCCGATACCGATAGCCCCCAGTTAATCATCCCGGAAGGAACAAACGCATTTATCAACGCTGTAGAAGACGGCACTATTTCGCTCAACAGCCAGGAAAACCGCGAAGAGTTCAACAGCATTATTGAACAAGAAGAACGGTTAACTACCGACAATCTAATCTTCGCCACCAACTACACATATACCAGAAACAACAGGAAGAGTTATACCGATAACAATTTCTATCAATTTAGAACCAAAATTGAACTGGCAGGAAATCTTTTGTCAGGGATTTCATCTGTTTTCCCGTTCGACAAGGATGAAAAAGGCACCAAGCTTGTATTTGGAGTACCATATTCTCAGTATGTTAAAACCGAATTCGATTTTATAAAACACTGGCGTGTTTTTAAAGACAACACCCTGGCTTTTCGTGCTTTTACAGGCATAGCCGTTCCATACGGAAACTCAGGTAACATTCCTTTTATACGTAGCTACTTTGCAGGTGGTTCTAACGATAACAGGGCCTGGCAGGCATATTCATTAGGCCCCGGGAGAACAGACAATTTAAACGACTACAATGAAGCTAACTTCAAGATATCCTTCAACTTAGAATATCGTTTTGACATTCTCGGCGATCTGAAAGGAGCGCTTTTTATAGACTCGGGAAATATCTGGAACGTATTTGATGATATCCAGGATGAAAAACGAATTTTTGAAGGCTTTGATTCGCTTTCAGAACTGGCGGTAGGCTCCGGTTTCGGAGTTCGCTACGATTTTAGTTTCTTTGTAATAAGATTAGACACAGGGTTTAAAACATATAACCCTGCTTTAGAGAAAGACAAAAGATGGTTTAACGAATATAACTTCCGTAATGCCGTTTTGAATATTGGAATAAATTATCCTTTCTAAACCATGTTTTTATTACTTTTGCCTTTCAACACAAAACGAAATAATAAATCATTTTAAATTATGAGTCACAACATCAAACCGGGTGTAGCAACAGGAGACGAAGTACAAGAGATTTTTAACTATGCCAAAGAAAAAGGGTTTGCCCTGCCCGCAGTGAATGTGATTGGCACTGATACCATAAATGCTGTCTTGGAAACGGCTGCAACTATCAACTCGCCCGTTATTATCCAGTTTTCGAACGGCGGTGCTCAGTTCAATGCCGGAAAAGGCCTGTCAAACGAAGATCAGAAATCAGCTGTTGCCGGTGCCGTTGCCGGTGCAAAACATGTACATGAATTGGCTGAATTATACGGAGCAACTGTAATTCTTCATACAGACCACTGTGCTAAAAAACTGTTACCGTGGATTGACGGTATGCTGGAGGCCAGTGAAAAACATTTTGAAGAAACCGGAAAACCTCTGTTCAGCTCGCATATGATCGATTTATCTGAAGAACCTATTGAAGAGAATATCGAGGTTTGCAAAGCATATCTGGCACGTATGAGCAAAATGGGAATGACCCTTGAAATAGAGCTTGGAATTACCGGTGGTGAAGAAGATGGTGTGAACAATTCTGATGTTGATGAGTCCAGACTATATACACAGCCCGAAGAAGTGGCATACGCTTATGAAGAGTTAATGAAAGTTAGCCCTCGCTTTACGATTGCAGCTGCTTTTGGTAATGTACACGGAGTTTACAAGCCCGGAAACGTAAAACTTAAACCGACTATCTTAAAGGATTCTCAAGAATATATTTCTAAAAAATACGGAGTCCCTCATAATACTATAGACTATGTATTCCATGGAGGTTCCGGGTCTTCGTTAGAAGAGATCAGGGAATCTATCGGGTATGGTGTCGTTAAAATGAATATCGATACAGATTTACAGTATGCATTTTTAGAAGGCGTTAGAGATTACATTCAAAATAAATCTGCATATTTGCAGGCTCAGATCGGTAATCCGGAAGGGGATGATGCTCCAAACAAAAAGCATTACGATCCAAGAGTGTGGTTACGTGAAGGTGAGAAGACCTTTATCACTAGATTAAAGAAGGCATTCGAAGACCTTAATAACGTGAACACGTTATAACAAAAAACACATTGTTAACAGCCTCGACAGTATTACTGGCTGAAGGCTGTTAACTTACTAAATACTAAAACAGACACTAATGGCTTGGTTTAAAAGAAAAGAAAAAGGTATTCAAACCAAAACCGAAGAAAAAAAAGACACGCCTAAAGGATTATGGTACAAGTCCCCAACCGGAAAGATCGTTGAAGCGGAGGAGCTTGCCAATAACTTTTATGTAAGTCCGGAAGATGACTACCATGTTAGAATTGGAAGTAATGAATATTTTTCGATTCTTTTTGATGACAACAAATACAAAGAGCTCGATCCGAACCTGACTTCTAAGGATCCTCTTAAATTCGAGGACACAAAAAAGTATACAGATCGCTTAAAACAAGCTCAGGAAAAAACCGGATTAAAAGATGCCGTCAGAACTGCGGTTGGAAAATCAAAAGGGGAAAAACTTGTTATCGCCTGTATGGATTTTGCTTTTATCGGTGGTTCGATGGGTAGTGTTGTCGGAGAAAAGATTGCCAGAGCTATAGATTATTCATTAAAGAACAAAATCCCTTTTATGATGATCTCCAAATCTGGCGGTGCCCGTATGATGGAAGCTGCCCTTTCACTGATGCAGCTTGCTAAAACATCGGCTAAACTGGCACAATTGGCAGAAGCTAAAATACCTTATATTTCACTTTGTACAGATCCAACCACAGGAGGTACCACAGCATCTTACGCCATGCTGGGTGATATCAACATCGCCGAACCCGGTGCACTGATAGGATTTGCGGGACCCAGGGTTGTTAAAGAAGCTACCGGCAAGGACCTTCCGGACGGCTTTCAAACTGCTGAATTTGTTTTAGAACACGGATTTCTGGACTTTATAGTTCATCGTAGAGATTTAAAAGACAGGGTTAACTTGTACATCGATCTGGTTACAAATCAACCTTACAGAGCATAAACAAGTCCCGCTAAGCGGGGCTTTTTTTTATGCTCCCCTGCCTGTCGCATATACAATCGTACAATCAACTGACACACAAGCGCATACTCCCGACACCCTTACTTATCATTTAATTCTTTAAAAGAAGTCAGTTTAGCAAAAATATTTCTATATTTGCGGCCTGTAACAGAAAGTCTGTTATGGGATACATAAAAATCATTTAAATAATATTGGAATGTATTTAACTAAAGAAGTAAAAGCAGAGATCTTTAAAAAGCACGGTGGTGCTGAAACCAACACAGGTTCTACTGAAGGACAAATCGCATTGTTCACACATAGAATCAGTCATTTAACTGAACACCTCAAGAAAAATCGTAAAGATTTTAACACAGAGCGTTCTCTTGTTAAATTAGTAGGTAAAAGAAGAAGTTTACTAGACTATTTAAAAAATAAAGATATCGAAAGATATCGTTCGATAGTTAAGGAACTAGGATTAAGAAAGTAAATTTAAAGAGGCTACGTGCCTCTTTTTTTTATTACCTTCATCGTAATTTTATTTGCATCAACTGCTTAATTCTTATATTGTAAGAATTTTAAAAAAGCTGGAATTATTAGTTTTTCATTGGGGAACAAGACAACAACTACAACAACACAACGCCCTATGTTTAATTAATTAAAATATTTTATGATCCCTGAAGTAAAAAAAGAGATTATTGATTTAGGGGATGGGAGATCCATTTCCATTGAAACAGGAAAATTAGCCAAGCAGGCTGATGGTTCTGTAGTAGTCAGAATGGGTGGTGCTATGTTGCTTGCAACAGTAGTTTCTGCACGCACTTCTAATCCTGATATTGATTTTCTGCCGTTAACTGTAGATTACCGGGAGAAATTTGCAGCAGCAGGTAGATTTCCAGGTGGTTTCCTAAAAAGAGAAGCCCGCCCGAGTGATCAGGAAATTCTAACAATGCGTTTGGTAGACCGGGTTCTTCGACCTTTATTCCCAAAGGATTACCATGCAGAAACACAGGTAATGATCCAATTAATGTCGCATGACGAAAATGTGATGCCCGATGCTTTAGCCGGTTTGGCTGCCTCTGCCTGTATCGCTTTATCCGACATTCCTTTTGACGGTCCGATCTCTGAGGTCAGAGTAGGTAGGTTAAACGGTGAATTTGTGATCAACCCTAGCAAAGAAGACCTTCAGGAATGCGACATAGACATTATGGTAGGTGCTACCATAGACTCTGTTGCCATGGTGGAAGGTGAAATGGATGAAGTTTCTGAAAAAGAAATGGCGGAAGCCATTAAATTTGCCCATGAAGCTATTAAAGTTCAGATTGAAGCGCAAAACCGTTTAGCAGAAAAAGCCGGCGTTAAAGAAATCAGAGAATATGAGCCTGAGAAGGAAAATGAAGAAATGGCTCAGAAGATATACAACTTCGCATACGACAAATGTTATACTATAGCAAAGAACGATACTTCTAAAAGCGAAAGAGGAGAGCAGTTTGCTGAAGTAAAAGAAGCATGTGAAGGTCTTTTTACAGAAGAAGAACTAGAAGAAAACGGAGACCTGATCGGAAAGTATTTCGGCAAAGCCCAGAAAGAAGCTGTCAGAAACCTGATCCTTGATGAAAACATACGTCTGGATGGCAGAAAGTCTACCGACATCCGTCCTATCTGGTGCGAAACCGATTATTTACCATCTACTCACGGATCATCGGTCTTTACAAGGGGTGAAACCCAAGCGCTTGCCACAGTTACTTTAGGAACATCAAGAGAAGTTAATGTAATCGATCTTCCCACTGAACAAGGCGAAGAAAAATTCTATCTGCATTATAACTTCCCTCCTTTCTCTACAGGTGAAGCAAGACCGATCAGAGGAACATCAAGACGTGAAGTTGGACACGGAAACCTTGCTCAAAGAGCCTTAAAGAAAGTACTTCCTGCCGACTTCCCGTATACGATAAGAGTTGTATCGGAAGTATTAGAATCAAACGGTTCATCATCAATGGCAACCGTCTGTGCCGGTACTATGGCGCTCATGGATGCAGGGGTTCCTCTCAAGAATCCTGTTTCAGGTATTGCCATGGGACTCATTACAGATGGTGAAAAATTTGCTGTACTGTCAGATATCCTAGGAGATGAAGATCACCTGGGCGATATGGACTTTAAAGTAACGGGTACAGAAAATGGGATTACCGCCTGCCAGATGGATATCAAAATAAAAGGACTAAGCTACGAAATCCTTGAGCAAGCATTAGAGCAAGCAAAAGACGGACGTATGCACATCCTGGGTAAACTAACTGATACCATCCCTACACATGCAGCACATGTGAAACCACATGCACCGAAAATCATAAAACTGGAAATTCCTAAAGAATTTATCGGAGCCGTTATAGGACCTGGAGGGAAAAACATTCAGGCGCTTCAACAGGAAACCAAAACCGAAATTGTAATCGAAGAAGTTGGCGACTTGGGTATTGTAGAGATTCTAGGTGTTGATCAGGAGGGTATCGACAAAGCTATCCAATCTGTACAGAATGTAACTTTCGCCCCTGTGGAAGGTGAAACCTATAACGTAAAAGTTACGAAAATCCTTGATTTTGGTGCTGTTGTGGAATTCGTTCCCGGAAAAGATTCATTACTGCACATTTCAGAACTAGACTGGAAACGTGTTGAAAAAGTTACTGAATATGTAAATCTTGGAGATGAGATTGAAGTTAAGTATCTTGGCTTGGATCCCCGAACTAAAAAACCTAAAGTATCGAGAAAGGCTTTGTTACCAAGGCCTCCAAGACAGGATAAAAAGAAACCACAAGAAGAAAACAAATAAACAATTATAGCCCCGGAAATTTCCGGGGCTTTTTTTATACTTCATTTTTCTTAACAAAGGACATAAATTATTTTCACTACCACTTGCTCATTATTTAGAACAATTCTATTTTTGCAGACCTATTTTTAATAAATCTAAATAAAACATCTGTAATGAGTAAAAAACTCACTTTAGCAGTATTAGGACTATTATTCTCAGCTTCTATTATTGCCCAGAATAAAATAACCGGAAAAGTAACCGACATATCCCAAAACCCGATCCCATACGCCAATGTATACTTAAAAGGAACAAATATCGGTACAGTTTCAAAACAGGACGGATCATTTGAATTGAATGATATCAGCTCAGGTTCTTATCGGCTTATCGTTTCATCAGTTGGGTTCATCACTAAGGAAGATTCCATTAAACTAACAGATGTAGACATCCACATTCCTGTAATACTCAATGAAAACACAGAAAGTTTAGGTGAGATCATCGTAACCGCCAACCGTTCCAGGGAAACTATCGATGAAGTGCCTTCATCAGTATCTGTGATCACCTCGGCAACATTAAAAGAACTTACGCAAACAAGCAACACTATTTCTGATGTATTGGTTCATGTTCCCGGGATTGCCTTCAGTACAAACAAAACAAGCAATACAGGGCAGACTTTAAGGGGGCGAAATATGTTAATCATGGTTGATGGGATTCCCCAATCTACTCCTCTCAGAAACGGAGGTCGCGATATTAACACTATAGATCCCAATGTAATCGAACGTGTAGAAATTATAAAAGGTGCCACTGCCATTTATGGGAATGGCGCAGATGGAGGTATCGTAAACTACATCACTAAGAAAGCAAAAAAAGGAAAGAGCTTTGAAAGTTCGACGACCTTTAACACGGAAGGCTCATTAGTAGATATCAATGAAAGTATAGGGACTTCAATATCACAACAGTTCTCAGGAAATACCAACAAAATCAGTTATGTTGCCAGCGGTAATTTTAAACAAACCGGGGTATACAGAGATGCCGACGGTGAAGTGCTATCTCCAAGATACGGATTAGGCGAAACCAACATCTATAATGTTTTCGGAAAATTACAATACAATTTCAACGAACGCAATATCATTGAAGGTATGTACAACTACTACAGCAGTAACCAGAACACCAATTACGTTACCCAGGGAGGTGAATACGGTGTATCTCCTACGATCGGTGTAATCGGGGAAGTTCTGGGTGTGGATCAGGGTAACAGATATAATCATAACGCTCAGTTAAAATATACATCTTTAGACTTTTTTATGAATACCGACCTTAATCTGGATGTCTATTTTCAAGACTTTAAAACCGTTTATGGCTACTCTGATTATTTTTATAATGATGACGAAGGATACGACGGCGGTCAGTCACAGGTAATCTCGTCAAAGCTGGGCGCCAGGTTAAACCTGAACACTGCTTATACTTTGGGAGAAAACATACAGGGAAGTTTAATCTATGGTCTCGATGCCCTGAGTGACAAAACAGCTCAAAACCTGGTTGACGGTCGTTCGTGGGTTCCTGAGATGAGCATGCGCAACTTCGCCCCGTACATTCAGCTCAAAGCAATTATTGCAGGTAACTTCATTTTAAAAGGAGGTTTCAGGTATGAAAACATCAATATAGACATTGATGACTACCAGACTATTTTCATCTATCCTTATGGAGGCGATACCCCAAATGGAGGGGTAAATGTATCCGGAGGCAAATTAAAGTATAATGCACCAACATTCAATGTTGGTTTACGATACAATGAATTTGCTGAATTCAAGCCTTTTGTCAGCTTTTCTCAAAGCTTCTCGATTGCCGATTTAGGAAGGACGCTCCGTTCAGCCCAGGAAAACACCGTTTCTCAAATAGACTCAGAAGCCGTGATTGCAAACAATTACGAACTTGGATTCCACAGTGATTTTAACAGGGTGAAATTTAGTGGTGCTGTTTTTGTGAGCACTTCCGATTTAGGATCTAGTTATAAAGAAGTCGATGGTGTTTTCCAGATCCTTCGCCAACCTGAAAAAGTTTATGGCTTCGAGTTCGTTTATGACATTGATCTTGCTAAAAATTTATATACGGGAGGATCTTTTTCATATACCGAAGGGAAGTTTGATGCTGATGACAATGGTTCGTACGACGATTATATTAACGGAGACCGTATTCCTCCGGTAAAGACTACAGCCTACTTACAGTACAAAAAAAACAATGTTTGGGACGCAAGGCTTTCTGCAATCTTTAACGGCTCCAGAAACAGGTTCGATGCCAACGATCAGGGAGGCTATGCCTATGGACAGGGTCCTGTAAAAAGCTTTAACCTCTTAAATTTCAATGCTAATTATCACTTAACACCTAGCACGACTATCGGACTGGGCATTGAAAACTTATTGAACGAAGATTACTACACTCCATTATCACAATGGTCTGCACGATCGACGGATTATGCGAAAGGGAACGGAACAAGGTTTAACTTAAGCCTGAACTTTACTTTATAATACTATTTTTGCAGCGCGATAATTTATTTATCGCGCTTTTTTTATATGAAAAATAAAAAACTACTTAAATGGCACTCCTGGCTTGGGCTTATTTCAGGACTCTTCATACTGATGATGGGAATCACCGGAAGTATCCTGGTATTTCATAAAGAGATAGACACCGCTATTGAAAGAGATTTTTTATTTGTTGAAAACCCATCAGCTGAAATAAATATTGATGCAGCTCTTCGCAATATTTTACAGGAATATCCTGAATGGGATACAAGAATTACGAGTTTTAATAAGATCGATGAGGCCATCGTTTTTGACCTGCGAAAGGACAACAATACAAAAAGATTAAAAGTTTTTGCACATCCCGGAAACGGAACTATCCTGAAAACGATTAATGCGAACACGCATTTTACCAGATGGCTTTTAAAACTTCATTATTCACTCCACGCAGGAACACCTGGTAAGATCATCATTTTTATAATCGGCATATTGTTTATCGGTTCATTGATAACCGGCACTATCCTGTACCGTAAACAGCTTATAAATGTACTCTGCTTTAGGGTGAGGTTCAAAAAGAAGAACAGGCGCAGCATCTACTCTTCTATTCACCGTATTGTCGGAGTCTGGGCACTGGTTCTTAATTTTGTTTTGGCAATTACAGGAACCATTATAAGCTACACAATAGCAACAAATGCGTTTAAAACCCCAAAAGATATCAACACACCGAACCATATACCTGTTTCAATCGATCGTACACTTCAACAGTTAAAGACATCTCATGCTGACTTTTATCCCAGCTATATCAGGGTTCCGACCTCTTTTGATGCTCCCATGAAATTTTACGGTGTTTTTAAGGACGATGCAGTTATATGGAGTAAATATTATAACAATATCCGAATCGATCGAATTTCCGGAAAGGTAAATAGCGTTACAAAGATAAAAGACCAGTCGCTTTTATATAAACTCAACAGTATGCTACACCCGCTTCATTTTGGTGATTACGGTGGGTTACTGTCTAAACTTCTGTATTGCCTCATTGGATTTTCGGGCCCAACACTCTCAATAACAGGGTTTTTACTGTTTAAAAGAAGAAAATAAAAAAATTCTCTCTTTTGTGTAACCTTTTGCCCTTTTTGTACGTATAACCATCTACACGCTATTTATATATAATAAACTCGGGAGTAAAATAGATGAGACAACTGAAAATTACGAAGCAGGTAACTAACAGAGAAACTGCTTCATTAGACAAGTATCTTCAGGAAATAGGGAAGGTTGACTTAATTACCGCAGAAGAAGAAGTAGAATTAGCACAACGTATTAAAGCAGGAGACCAAAGAGCTTTAGAGAAACTTACAAAAGCAAACTTGCGATTTGTTGTTTCAGTGGCAAAGCAATATCAAAATCAGGGATTAACATTACCCGATTTGATCAATGAAGGAAATCTAGGTCTTATTAAAGCTGCTCAGCGCTTTGACGAAACTCGTGGTTTTAAGTTCATCTCGTATGCAGTATGGTGGATCAGGCAATCTATTTTACAGGCATTGGCAGAGCAATCGAGAATTGTCAGATTGCCATTAAATAAAATTGGATCTATTAACAAGATCAATAAAACCTATGCATTCTTAGAGCAAGCACATGAGCGTATGCCAAGTGCAGAAGAGATTGCAAAGGAACTCGATATGTCTGTTAATGATGTAAAGGAATCTATGAAAAACTCCGGTCGCCATGTATCGATGGATGCACCATTGGTAGAAGGTGAAGATTCTAACCTGTATGATGTACTTCGTAGTGGTGAATCGCCAAATCCGGACAAAGACCTTTTACACGAATCTCTTCGCACTGAGATTGAACGTGCATTGGAAACGCTGACACCGCGTGAGGCTGACGTTATCAGACTATACTTTGGTTTAGGTGATCAGCACCCCATGACTCTGGAAGAAATTGGAGAAACCTTTGACCTGACCCGTGAACGGGTTCGTCAGATTAAAGAAAAGGCTATCAGGAGGTTAAAACACACATCCAGAAGTAAGATTCTTAAAACCTATCTGGGATAAAGTATTAAATGGTGATTTTATTTTAAATTCACTATTTTTGTGACACAACAGTTCCGACATAACGGGATAACTGTTCGTTTTTTGATTGATGAATGAACTCCGGCTGATTACCGGAGTTTTTTATATCCATATGTCATCTCATAATTACCTCTTTCACCTCTGTACATTAAAGAGTAAACTACCTCGGTGCAAGCACACGAGGCATTGGTCGGAAACAAATTTTAATTTCGAGGCAAGCCTCGGGGTATTATACCCTTTGGCGGTGCCAATAAATTATACTGTTTTTTATCATTACACTATTGCTAATACTCTATCTATGCTTTATCCATACTTAAACCATACCGAAACTACCTGTGAAACCAGTAAACTTTTTGCTTGTAATATTATCTAATTATAGTAAAATGAACTAAAATGGTTTAATTTATACAATAATACCAACGACGGCAGAATGATACAAAACCGGCCAAAACTGTAGCTGTATTCTATATTCAATTTTCGATTAAATCCCTTTTTGGGTATTATCGGTCATATCCGGACGAATGGACACTAAAGTCACAATTACGGTTTCATGCATTACCCTAGCCTTTGGTATGGCTTTGGTATGGCTTTGGTATGCTTCATCCATACTTAAACCATGTTGATGACCCGTCCTAAAATAACTATACAGGTTATTGAACATTACTGAAATGAAAATATATTTCATCTCAACCAATGCCCGAGGAGACAACACTATTTTCGTTTAAAAACGTATAATCAATATTTTGAACTTTATTTTATATCGAACTCATGTTAAATAATTATTTTTGCAGCATCATAAACAACACACAATGAACAATAAATTAGTAGCCCCTTCATTATTGGCCGCAGATTTTGCGAACCTTCAAAGAGATATCGAAATGGTTAATCAGAGTGATGCGGATTGGTTTCATATAGATATCATGGACGGTGTTTTTGTACCCAACATATCATTTGGTATGCCGGTACTGGACGCAATCAACAAACACGCTAAAAAACCATTGGATGTACATTTAATGATTGTAGATCCTGACAGGTACATTAAAGCATTTGCCGATCTCGGAACAGCTAACCTTTCTGTACATTTTGAAGCATGCACACATTTACACAGGACACTTCAGGCCATAAAAGCCGAAGGTATGAAAGCTGGTGTCGCTTTGAATCCTCATACAAATGTATCTGTTTTAGCTGATGTTATCCAGGATATCGACCTGGTTATTATCATGAGTGTAAACCCCGGGTTCGGAGGACAGAAATTTATTAAAAACACCTATAACAAAGTAAAACAGCTTAAGGAACTTATAACATCTAAAGGTGCTTCTACCCTTATCGAGATAGATGGCGGGGTTAATGCCAACAATGCAAAAGACCTTATTGATGCCGGTGCTGATGTTTTAGTTGCAGGAAATTTTGTATTCAGCAGTGAAGATCAGATAAAGACCATTAAAGAATTAAAGGAAGTTATTTCTTTATGAAACATTTAGACCTCATCGTTATTGGCGGTGGTCCTATTGGGATAGCTTGTGCTTTAGAAGCTAAAAAAAAGGGTCTTTCCTATTTAATTATAGAAAAAGGCCCTATCGTTAATTCGCTATTTAACTACCCGATCAATATGCAGTTTTTCTCTTCTTCCGAAAAGCTTGAAATTGGCGGGGTACCTTTTATCAGTAAAGAGACTAAACCCAAAAGAGATGAGGCATTAGAATACTACAGAAGAATTGTAACCTCAAACGACCTAAACATTCATCTATTCGAGAAGGTCATCTCCGTTTTAAAAGAAGATAGCACATTTCATGTTTCAACAGATAAAACGGCCTATTCATCTGATTACATTATTGTAGCAACTGGATTCTACGACATCCCCAATCTTTTAGATATCCCCGGCGAAGACCTTGCCAAGGTATCTCATTATTACAAAGATCCGCATTTTTACGCCATGCAAAAGGTTGCCGTGATCGGTGCCAGTAATTCTGCAGTAGATGCTGCTTTGGAGTGTTACAGGAAAGGTGCAGACGTTACTATGATCATCAGGGGAGCTGAAATAGGAAAGCGGGTTAAATACTGGGTAAGGCCAGACATTGAAAACCGGATTACAGAAGGCAGCATTAAAGCATACTACAATGCAAAGGTTAAAGAGATAAGGCTTTCGGAGATTATCATTGACACGGACAAGGGGCCTGTCGCGATAGAGAACGACTATGTCATAGCTTTAACAGGTTACAAACCCAACTTTAAGTTCCTGGAAAAAATCGGCGTTCAATTATCAAAAGACGGAAAATACTACCCTCATTATGATGAGAGAACTATGGAAACCAACATAAGCAACCTCTATCTGGCTGGAGTTATTTGCGGAGGCATGGATACACACTTGTGGTTTATAGAAAACTCACGCATACATGCCCAAATGATTTTAGGTCATATTATGAGCAAGCAGCAATCGAAAGCCTGACGATTTAAATACAAGATTCCTATACGCCATATAACAGACCGTGATAGTATTTAATAAGGTCTGTTGTTGTGATAATACCTACCAGATCTTTATCCTCATTTACAACAGGCAGTGCGTGGAACTCCCTCTCTGAAAGAATTTCAGACACTTTCCTTATCGAAGTATCGGAAGATACGAATACCGGCTTCCCCATCATCACCTGCCTTACCGACAAAGTATCGTAAACAAAATTGTCTGCATCCAAATTGTCATCTATACTATCGGCATAACCAAGCCTCAATAAATCGGTATAGCTTAAGATCCCTACTAACTTTTTTCCTTTAATGACAGGCAGGTGCCTTATATGATATTTTTTAAAAAGCTCTTCGGCCTTATACAAACTATCATCCAGATTTAAATTTATCAAACTGGTTGTCATTATCTGTGATACCGGAATTTCTTTTTTCATCTGTATAAAATTTGTTTATGCTTAACTTTCAACCTCAACCTTTACCATTAAGGTTTATAAAGTTCTGTTTTATACAGGTATTTTACCATGATAAATATCATTCGTGGCCAACAAAAAAGGGAGAGCACCTAACATGCCCTCCCTTTAATATTCATACCACCTTTATTTTATTCGGCAGTATAATACCTTTTTGTCATTTCAAGTGTTTCTGAAACACCCTTCCCTTTAAACGGAACCATATAAAAAGAATATCTGTGCTTCTGATTTCCTTTTAGCTGGTATTTCTCCTGAGGTCGGGCACCCCAGCTATTGTCTCCGGCAACACCGCGTTGCTCGAGATCTATATTTAATTGTACCAGGTCTCTTTCTACGATATCTATGGTATGCTTACTGACATTCACTTCCGGCATACCGTCACTGTAGTTATCATCTTTAGTAGCATGTTTTTCAACCGCTTTTTTATCCTGTTTATACGATATTCCGGGAGTGGCATCAAAATCTTCATTCAACATATGCAATGCACTTATCCCCAAATCTTTCGCATTCTCTTTTGAAGATACAATTAAAAGTCCATTATTATCATTATCAGACAACCTTACCCATCGTACATCTGTTTTATATCCGTTCTCTTGCGGACGAATATAAGGTACGTACTGATCTTTCACTTCAGATTGATACACATCAACAAATGCAGAAGCTTTCCTATCCTGATAGTTCTCCCAGGGGCCTCTGCCGAAATAGGACATATTATCATATTTCTTTGGCAGTTGCATCCGCATACCTATTCTTGGAATATCGGCCTCATATGCAGTTGTATTCAACTCATTATCTATTTTCACGATTCCATTTCCCGATATAGAATACACAGATTCAAAAGTGGTTTCTACTCCCGGCAGGTAATATACAATCGCTACACTTACCGAGCCATCTTTATTTTTATTTGTTGCGAACGACTCTACTTTTGCTTCTATAGAAGCTCTTTTCCATTCAATATTTCTTTCCTGCATTCTGTTTCCGAAATCGTTATCAGTAGGAGCCCTCCAGAAATTAGGTCTAGGTCCATTACCATCCTTTATCAGCTCTGTACCTTCATAAGCATATGAAATCATATTCCCATTAACCTTATCAAACAAGATCTTGAAATTTTCTCCAGACAAGGCAAGTTCAGTTTTATTTTGGGCGATCTTAACAATCCCTTTGTTTTCGAGTTTCGCTCTGTTCCATTTAATCTTTCCGCCAAGGGCTATTTGCTCATGGGCAACTTCATACCCTGCTTTAAGTATACCCCAGTCATTTTTAAGCGTGGCAGACAATGTTACAAAATACTCCGTATTGGGCTCATATGTTACTCCACTTAATGGTACCCTGATCAGTTTTCCCGTATGAGGGTCAACATTTACAGCTCCCATCGGGATTGTTTTTAATATTTTACCGTCTGCTTTTATCTCAGCTGTAATATCAAATTGTTCCAGGTTGATAAAATCATAAAGATTCTCAACCAATACTCTTATTTCATCGGCTTTGTTTATTCCTTTTTGTTTAAAGTTAATAAACTCATGCGCTTTTTTAACTTCATATAGCGCAGGTTGCGGAGTTCTATCAGGGAAAATAATACCATTATTCAAGAAGCTGTTATCGGAAGGCATCCCTTCTCCATAGTCGCCTCCATAAGCGTAATACTTCTGTCCTTTTTCATTTGTTTTCCAGATAGACTGATCTACCCAATCCCAGATAAAGCCTCCTTGTAAATTATCGTGTTGCTCTATGATGTCCCAGTAATCCTGAAAGTTTCCGGTACTGTTCCCCATAGCATGCGCATATTCACTTGGAATGAACGGGCGATCGGTTTTAGATGTCCCTATGTACTCAAAAGTTCCCGGAGAAGGGTATTGTGGCACTATAATATCTGTATTGGTGTCCATATCAAAAAGATTTCCATCTTCCGGTTTATATGCTCTTTCGTATTGAACCGGTCTTTTCTGCGGATCATGTGCCTTTATTTCATTGTAGGCATTAAAGAAATTAATTCCATTACCTGCCTCGTTCCCCATAGACCAGATTATTACCGAAGGATGGTTTTTATCACGTTCAACCATACGGATCATCCGATCTATATGTGCTTTTTCCCATTCTGGTTTTTTTGCCAGAGAATGTTTGCCATAATACATACCATGCGATTCTATGTTGGCCTCATCGACCACATAAATCCCGTATTGGTCACATAGCTCATAAAACCTCTCAGATTGCGGATAGTGGCTCAATCGAACTGCATTGATATTGTTTTCCTTCCATAGACGGATGTCTTTCAATATCTGTTGTTCACTGACAACATGACCGGTTCTCGGATTATGTTCCTGTGTATTCACCCCTTTCAAAGTGATCGTTTGACCGTTTACCTTTAAAAGGCCGTTTTTAATTTCAACAGTTCTGAATCCAACATTATTTGATGTCACCTCTAATGTGCCCTCTTTCTTATCAGCCGTCGTAACAATAACCTTATAAAGATCAGGTGTTTCAGCTGTCCACGGCATTGCCTGGAGCACATACGCAGCAAAATTCATCGTAGTAGTTTCTCCTGCTTCCATCTTAAGTGGTTGTGTATCGTTAGCTACTAAAATCCCGAATTTATCAAGAATCTTATACGACACCTCCAACTTCTTTCGCTTCTCTGTATTATTAACAATATCTACCGAAAGGTCCAAGACACCATTCTTATATGTTTCGTCGAGTGTAGCCATCATTTCCACATCTTTGACACGGACTTTAGGCTGCGCATAGAGATACACACTTCGCTCTATCCCACTGATCCTCCAAAAATCCTGACATTCCAGATACGAACCATCGGTCCACCTGAATATCTGAATAGCGATGGTATTTTTACCCGGCTTCATATATTTTGATATATTGAACTCAGCCGGCAATTTACTACCTTGCGAATACCCGACATACGCACCGTTAATCCATATAAAACCTCCGGACTTCATGGCTCCTATGTGTAAAAAGACTTCTTTTTCTGTCCATGAAGCATCTATTGTAAATTCTCTTCTATACGATCCAACAGGATTATAATCGCCTGGTACTTTACCCGGATTAGCCGGGTATATCCTGTCGACAAATTCCATTTCATCCGAAACGGGAGCTTTGTAATCGGCAAATTCGTATTGATGATTCACATAAATGGGAACGCCAAATCCTTCTACCTCCCAATTCCCCGGCACCTGTATATCATCCCAGCCGGTAACATTCGTTTCAGGGTTAATAAAATCCTGCGGACGATCCGATGGTTTTCTCACCCATTTAAATTTCCACGTTCCGTCTAAAGAGATATAATTTTCGGATGTTCTCCAATTATTATCAAGTGCTTTTTCTTCGGTTGAGAACGAATAAAAAGTAGCACGGGGCGCTTCTTTGTTCTCGGAGATCACTTGCGGGTTCTCTATATAATGACTCAATTTCTTTGGAAGTTGCTGGGCATAAGCAAAATATCCGGCTATAAGCAAGCCTGCCAGGGTTGTCCCTTTCTTTTTTATCATAGCTTTATTCTCGTCGTTTTTATTTTTTAAAATCAGCTTTTCTATATTTTTCGGCATAAAGAATCCCTTTTTCTTTCCATGCCTTCAATATCGGATTCAGGTTGTCTATAAATACATCAAAATCCTTGCGTCCCTTTGCTGTCCACCCCACTTCTGCATACGCTGCTATGCGTGGAAAAATCATTCCATCCATATTCCTGACAGTCGGGATCCATTCACTCCACATCTGACACCCTAATCCCAGCACCTTATTGTGATACCTCTCGTCTAAACCTTCCGGAACAGGATCAAATTCATATGCTTTTTCTAAGGGGGTATATCCATAATTATAATCTAAATACGTATACACATGATAGGAATTTACGATATCATAACCACCGGTAACTGCATCTGTCACCATATCAAGGTTTCCTTTCCAAAAATGAATAACGGTATTCTCTGCCAGTTTTTCTTTAGCCACCACATCCTCAGCTTTTTGCCATTCATGCACGTTTCCTCCCAGAACTTCATTCCATCCCATCATACGATGGTTGTGTTTGTCTAAAAAGTTAGATATCCTGTTCGTAAAAAATATCTGGAGGTCTGTCGGGGTTTTAAGACTGTTTTTCTTCATAAAGCGCTGCACATAATCACTTTCTTTCCACGCATCGAACTTAACCTCATCACCTCCTATATGTACTGTTTTACCGGGAAACAAATTCATCACTTCCAACAGCACATCTTCCAGAAACTGATACACTTTAGGGTTGGCAACATTATATGAATCCGGAAGTTTCCCGAATACGACCGGAACCTCTTTTAATTCTCCTATGGTTCCTAACCAGGGATAGGCTGCAATAGCCGCTGAAGCATGACCGGGCATTTCGATTTCCGGAACAATGGTTATATTTCTATCCGAAGCATAAGCTATAATTTCCTTTATTTCTTCCTGGGTATAATATCCACCATGTGGTTCTCCGGATCTCTTTTCGCTATCCCAGCCTCCAATCTGGGTATTATTCCTAAAACCTCCAACTGCTGTCAGCTTCGGGTATTTCTTTATTTCGATCCTCCATCCCTGGTCATCTGTCAAGTGCCAATGAAATACGTTCATTTTTAGCATGGCCATTTCGTCAAGAATTTTCTTTACCTGCTCCTTTCCTTTAAAATATCTCGCTTCATCGAGCATAAATGCCCGCCACTCAAAACGAGGGCTATCGGTAATCCTCACCCCTGCAACAGTTTTATCTTTTCCGATAAGCTGCCTGAGCGTTTGGATGGCATAAAATACTCCTGTTGAAGCCGGAGCTGTAATTTCAATTTTATCATTGTCTACATCAAGCTTATATCCTTCGTTCCCCAGCTCTCCCGAAAGAGTTTTATCAATTTTCAGAATGATTCCTTTTTTTCCTTTTTCCTTTACCTGAAGATCCAACTGATGCTCTGCTCCCAAAATCCTTTTCAAATATCGTGTATTGAAATCATCCTCTGCAGAAATGATTTTAATCTTAGGAGACAGTTTAAAGTTACTGTTTGTCACAACAACATCCAGGGGTTGTGGTATCACCTTAAGGTGTTGAGCTTTTACATTTATAACGAAAAGGGCCAGAACGATCCCAAAAACTATTTTCATCTTTTTTCCTGAATTCATATTTTAATTACAATTACTTTGACAACAATCCGTTTTCAAGCATAGGTATTTCAAACCGCTCTACTTCAGGGGTGGCATGTTGGGCTTTTAAAACTTCTGCAGCTTTCTCCAGTATTTCAGGATATTGATCAGCAACATTATCAGATCTCATCGGGTCGGTTTTAAGATTATACAGTTCCAGTGTAGCCTCCTTTTTAGTGTTTTTAATATTTTTTCTAATTACTTTCCAATCCCCCATTCTTATCGCTATTTGTCCGTCGTACAACGGGAACTCCCAATACATAAACTGGTGTTCCGTTTGGTCATCCCTACCCAATAGGGTCGGTAAAAAGCTAATTCCGTCATTTTCCGTATTTTCAAACCCTACCAGGTCGGACAAGGTAACAAACATATCATAATGTGCAGAAATGTGATCTGTTTTACTACCAGTTTCGATCATACCCGGCCAACTGGCTATCATAGGCACTCTGATACCTCCCTCATTAACAAAGCCTTTGCCATGTCCGTAAGTAGATTTAAAAGGTTTAGCACTATCGAAAAACTCCGGATCAACACCTCCGTTATATGTTGGCCCGTTGTCGGAAGTAAAAACAATTAATGTATTTTCATAGATTCCTTCTTCTTTTAATTGTTGTACAAGCTTCCCTATATTCTCATCGAGATATGATATCATAGCTGCATAGGTTGCATGTGGATATCTGTTTGGAAAATACCCTTTGTTTCCTGTATACGGTTCTTCATCACCAAATTTCTTCACATAATAATCAACCCAGTGTTTCGGAGCTTGTAAAGGAGCGTGCGGAATAGGCGACGCCCAATATATGAAGAAAGGGTTTTCTTTATTTCTGGTTACAAAAGAAGTCATTTCATCAAACATCAAGTCAGGACTAAATTCATTGAGCGTATAATTTTTATAACTCTCTATATTATACGGGTCGGCTCCTTTTTCCAAACGGGTATTAGGTGCAATGGTATCGTTATTCAGGTGTACCCTGTTTTCATTCTTATACAAAAATAACGGGTAATAGGTATGAGCTTGTCTTTGGCAGTTGTACCCGAAGAATTCATCAAATCCCATTTTAGTAGGGATCGCATTCGTATGTGGAGCTCCCAGCCCCCATTTTCCATACATCGAAGTTTTATATCCTGATTCTTGCAACTTCTTTGCAAAAGTTATGGTGCCCTCCGGCATTGGGAGTTGTCCTTCGAGGGTAGAATCCTTTGCCATTTCTCGGTAATTCCATACATTACCCCGCTCTCCCCATTCATGGTTCCCTCTTATATAGGCATGCCCTGAATGTTTTCCTGTTAACAGCATATAACGTGCCGGGGCACATACCGGGGCACTTGTATAATGCTGGGTAAACATCATACCTTGTTTTGCCAACGCATCTATATTCGGAGTTTCAATTTTTTCCTGTCCGTAAGCACCTATTTCTCCATAGCCTAAATCGTCGGCCAGGATATAAATGATATTTGGTTTAGACACCTCTTGTTTAACTACCTCTTGCGATGTTTTATTTTTACATGCCAGAAGAAGAACAATACTTGACAGCGTTAAAGTTATTTTTCTCATAATTATATAAGCTTCCTTGGTTTTCTTTAATTTAATAATGGGGTTTCTAAACCGGAAAAATCTATTTCCGGCTGATTACCTGTTGCTTCTCTTTCGTGAAAGGTATCGATTTGAGTATGGCCGCTAAAGAACCCGCAGTTTTTCATAAAAAATCTGTTACCGTCTGATCCCCCGGCATAATCTAAACGAGATCCTTTTCTTGCTGTTGCATCTGCCGTAAACCTGGCTTTGGTCAGCTCGTACCATATCCCTTCAGTATCTTGTACCCATTGATTTGAGTAATACCCCATTCTGCTTACATATCCGGCCTCTGTTCTGAAGTTTTCCAAAAAAGAATGTGGCCTTTTTATATACGTAGCTGTTTTAGGTCTCCTGAAACCCGCTATTAATTTCCATTGTTCTTCTTCAGGTGTATAGATATAAGCTGTATAGTCGGTTGAGTTGTTTTCCGAGGGCTCTGCCTTTAAAAGAAACTTGTAAGTGTGCCCCGCCTTCCAGTTAAAAACCTTATAGCTCTGTCCTCCCGAGCCTTCGTTTCCAAATTCTCCTGTGGTCACTCCCTCTCCTTTTCCTAATAATGTAATTCTGTATTCTTCCGGGATGTCCTTAGGGTTTTGGGTATTATACGGGCTCCAGACCGAAAAAAGGAATCTACGTTCTGTCGCTGAATTTACCTGCATCCCGAAATAACCTTCTCCAAAACCATTTGCCATAAAGTATGAACCGATTACATCTTCTCCTTCCGGAACGCTTATCTCATTATAGAACCAACGTATGTCCTTATTTTCCGGAACCTCATATGTTAAATGCACCGAAGGTCCTCTCCTACCCCAGTAAAAATCTTCCTTAACATAGGTAACAGCCCCTTTGACAGCTGTCCCCCCCAAAAGAAACTTCCGGATTTCCCCGAATTCGGTGTCTTCTGTTTGTATTCCCTGAATTTCTATGTGATGATACCCCGGTTTTTCTATTTTAAATGTTCCTACCGCAATACTATCCCACTCTCTATTGTTTAAACTTACATTCAATACCTGATCATCAACACTTACTTTTAACTTAGAATTTGCCTGTGACCTGCACAATAACGCCACCGAAAGCTCTCCTATGCTATCTGTCCTGAAATATGTACGTATTACAGCTTCTCTATCACTCCAGTTTTTAATTCCTTCCTCAGTAATCATCAGACGATTTTGTTCAGGCTTATTGACCACCCAGCTATTCCCTACTGTTGGAACACCATGCATATAACTAACTATCTCCTCACTATGGGGCTGGCATGAGAAAACCAATGCCAACAAAAAAACATTTAACAAAATGTACTTATTGAAACCTTTCATCGTAATCGATATAAATTTAATTGATTCAGAATATTGATAACTTCTTTGCTAATATAACAATAATCAGCGCTAAAAACACCATATTGAAATACAAAAACTTACGATTAGTTTCTTTTTTTAACATTTAAAAACAACACATATCCGCTCATCACTGATGAATTTACCAAACCGGTACACCCACCTAAATACAGACCTGGCCTACACATGCACAATCTAATAATCTGCTCTCATATATCCTCACTTGGCAAACTCATCTTTATTTAAAAATAAAAAGGCCATTCCTTTCGGAATGACCTTTAAAGAATTCACTAAAGATTCTTTTACTAATACCCTTTTTCAGATTGAGCGTCCTGTAAATTAGGATTTCTATCCACGGCTGTCTGAGGATAAGGAAGACGTACATATTTATCATTCCAGATCCTTTGCTGAGCCAGGTCGTTATCTATGCTATAGATACTATTCATAACCTCGCTTCCTATATTCCATCTACGCATATCATCCCATCTGAATCCTTCTCCTGCCAACTCTATCCTTCTTTCATTTCTGATTACTTCTCTCAAAAGATCTTTAGAGCTATAAACGTCTCTGTCTACTACAGGCATCCCAACTCTTTCCCTGATCAGATCGATAGCATCATAAACGGTAGCATCAGGTCCGGAAACTTCATTCTTGGCCTCAGCATAAATAAGTAATACTTCAGCATATCTCATGATCGGGAAGTTTTGAGGCCCTTTCCATTGACCGCTTTGAGCGTTTTCACTCGGGTCTGCCATTTTTCTGTAGTTGTATCCGGTTTTAGAAATATTACTACCTCCTTTATCCCAGCTAAATACATAACCAGGCTCCAAATGCCCCCACAAGGCGCCAGGATATAAGATAGAAGCATACAACCTGGTATCTCTGTTTTTAAATTCGTTTAAGTACTCATCAGAGAAGTTTCCGCTATTGTAACGGGTAGCTCTTTCTTCCGGCGTAGGCACGACAAAAGTTTCTCCCGAACGATCCCAATAAGCATTTACCATACTCTGGGTAGGAGTTACCGAACTCCATCCACCCCCAGCGTTATCAGCGAGATATAAGGTATTGATACCACTTGAATACTCCCATTGACTTTCTTCTATATATTCTGCCTCCATAATTACCTCGGCATTACCTTCATTTGCTTCCCAGAATAATTGCTCATAACTGCTTAACCCTTTATAGAACTTCTCTCTGTCATCCTCATCTGCAAAATCAACAAATGTACTATAATCGTCCTGAGTATCTTCATCAGACAGGCTTGCTACAGAAAACAACTGATACCCCATTCCCATTACTTCCTGAGCCGCCGCTGCCGCTTCATTCCACTCTTGTCTAAAAAGATGTACCCTGGCTTTTAACACCAAGGCTGATGCCTTGCTTATTCTACTCTTATATTCATTTTCATCAGGAAGATTCGGGATAGCCTCCTCTAATTCTGCTATCACAAAGTTCATCACCTCTTCCTCAGAAGCTGGAGCCACAGCAACATCTTCAGGGTTCAATGTAAACTCTTTGATCAATGGTACTGCACCAAATTTCTTGGCTAGATTATAGTAGTTCCAGGCTCTGAGAACCTTAACCTCTCCTACATACTGCTTCTTAACATCCTCAGGTGTCGGAGACTTATCTACATTATCAAGAAAGTAATTAAACCTTCTGATACCTTCATAGTTATAACCGTCATTCATCGTTGCATTTATATCTCCTGCACTAATTACAGTCGCTTTACTCTCCCAGGGATACTGACAATAGGAATTATCAGCATAAGCATCGACATAAGCATCGTATACACTAGCTCCTACATAAGCATAACATCCGTTCAGTGCCAATTCAGTATCTCTTACAGACTGCCAAAATGTTTCACTGGCAATCTCATCCTTGGGCACTCTATCCAGAAAGTCCTTACTACAGCCCACCACAGCTAACATGAGTAATGGCAGTGCTTTATATATTTTAGATATTCTCATTTTCCTTGTCTTTTAAAAAATTAAAAATTAACATTCAATCCTAACGAAACCACCTTCATTATCGGATAACCTGCTCTTCTTGATGGGAATTCCGGATCGAAGTCATCTAAACGCTTGTCGCTTCTTGTTGTGAACAAATTGGTTCCAGAAACATAGAAACGAAGTTTAGACAAGCCATATTTTTCGGTGACATCCAGCGGTAATGTATATCCTAATGCCAGGTTTTTAATTCTGAAGTATGAAGCGTTATACATCCAGAATGACGACAATACCTGATTATGCTGGCTTTCACCACTAGGTAATATTCTCGGGTAATCTGCATTAGGATCCGGGTTGTCCGGTGTCCACCTGTTTAGGTGATATTCCTTTGCTCCTGCACCGTTATAAAATGCCTGGGAAGCTTCTGCGTCCAGATACACTTTTACGTCGGCAACTCCTTGCCCCTGAACGTTAAAATCAAAGCCTTTATAAGAAGCGTTAAAACTCAAACCATAGGTAAAGTAAGGCACATCATTTCCAACAATTTTACGGTCATCACCATTAATTACGCCATCATTATTCAGGTCTTTGTACTTGATATCCCCTGGACTTGTCGCAGATGACTGAAAAGCATGTGCATCTACTTCTTCCTGGGTAGAGAACAATCCGTCAGCTTCATACATATAGAACGAGCCTATCGACTCACCCTCCCTGAAAATCCATTTACTTTCGTATATCTGATCATTATTTCCTCTCAGGTCATCGATTTTATTCCATATTTTCGACATATTACCCGAAACACTATACTTGAAATCATTAATTTCTCCCCTGTAGGCCAATGCAATCTCAAGTCCTCTATTCGTCACCTTTCCTGCATTTTGAGAGATAACCACCTCTTCATTGTCTTCCAGACCTAACTCCAGAGGCATAGGCACTTCAAGCAAGATATCATCCGTTACCTTGTTAAAGGCATCCAATTGAAAACTTAAAGCATTTCTAAACAATCCGACATCGATACCAATGTTAGTCATCGTAACCGTCTCCCATCCCAGGTTCGGGTTAGCTTGTCTGTATGGCCATACACCATCTACACGACCACCACCAATTATAGCTGCTGTTCCCGTACCTAAAGCGTCATAATAATCGTAGAAACCTACATTATCAACATAGCCTAACTGTCCCCATGATCCTCTTAACTTCATATTAGACAACCACTCTACATTTTCTAAGAACGATTCCTGAGAAACTCTCCATGCAGCAGAGAAAGACGGGAATACCCCCAAACGGTTATCACTATTAAATTTAGACGACTGGTCAAATCTTATATTCGCTTCAACCAAATATTTATCATCAAAACTATAATTCAATCTACCGAATTGCGATACAAATGCCTCTTCTTCAATAAGCCCTTTATTACTAAGATTGATAGCCGCATTTGACCCTCCGTTGATAGCCCCGAGCCCATTAGAAGGGAACTCTTTTCTTGAAGCTAATAAATATTTATACTGAGTAGCCTCATACTGTGTACCGATCATAAACTTCACATCGTGCTTTTCTATTTCCTTTTCATAAGTAGCAAAAGCCTGTGCCATAAAAGTATGATCCTTATCCCATCTCACTTCCAGACTGTTTGGAGTTTTTCTGGTTGAAGCGATAGGTTCTTTTGTCAAGAAATTGATAACAGGATCTACTTCATTTTTAAAAGTATTTCTTTCTTCGTTATATGTTTGATAAGAGACTATTCCCTTAACACTAATATCCTTGGTTAATTGAAGTTTGGCATTGATTGAACCGATAAATGTACTTTTTTGCCTGTCTTCCCAACCATATTCCGCAACCTTACGCAACGGGTTGTTTTCTGCCAAAACACTACTCACCTTACCTCCTGTTATACTACCCCAGGTACCATCAGAGTGTCTGCCTACCGTTAGAGGAGTCATCCTGTCGAGATCAACGAAAGAGAAATCACCTTTCCTTTCAATATCTTCCTGAACAAATGAAATATTTGTTCCTAAAGTAAAATTATCGCCAAAATCTCTTTCCGTGTTAGCTCTTATACTGTATCGATCAAGAGATGTTCCGGGAACCAGGGAGTTTTGTTCAAAAAAAGTACCACTCACAAAGTACCTTGTATCTCCACCTCCGGAAACACTAATATTATGTTCCAGCATTGGCGCTGAAGATCTGTAAAATAAATCATACCAATCATTATCCGGATAAAGATCAGGATTACTTTGATCTTTAATCGTCTGCAACTCATCATTCGAGTACACAGCTGATTTTCCGGCGTTTACATTTGCTTCGTTAATCAGGTTTGCATATTGCACACCATTTACCTTTTTGGGCAATACAGTTGGTGATTGCCAGCCAAAATAAGTGTTGTAAGAAAAGCTTGCTTTCCCTTCTTTACCCTTCTTAGTTGTTACGATAAAAACACCATATGCTGCTCTGGAACCGTAGATAGAAGCTGCAGCAGCATCCTTAAGCACACTGATACTTTCAACATCAGAAGGATTGATACGCTGAAAATCTCTTGCATTTACAGGAATTCCATCCACAATATAAAGCGGTGAAGACGATCCGAGGTTTCCTCTACCGCGAACATTGATACTTCCCATATCACTACCAACGTTTCCAGCCTGAGACACTACCGTTACTCCGGGAGTCAGGCCCTGTAAAGCATTTGTTAGTGAAGTAGTTGCTCTTCCCTCGATTTCATCTGTTTTAATACTACTTACCGAACCCGTAAGGTTTTCTTTCTTCTGAGTACCATACCCGACAACCACCACCTCGTCTAACTGAGATGCTTCGATAGCCAGAGCTACGTTAATCGACGTATTGCCTCCAACCGGTTTTTCTGCTGTCTGGTACCCCACATAACTAAAAATTAAGGTTGCAGAAGCCGATACTTCTATTGAATAGTTACCATCAAAATCTGTGGCAACTCCATTGGTAGTATTTTTCACCAATACATTAACACCCGGAATGGGCATACCTGTTTCTGAATCTGTTACCTGTCCTGTAATTGTTTTTTCTTGCGCATAAGAATAACCAACTAAAAAAAAGGCAACCATCATAAATAAGAATCTTTTCATAAGCAATATATTATTTGGTTGAATTTTAAAAAACACATGAATTGAAACCTTAATTTTTAAATAACAATTATTTAAAAGGATAAAAAACATATGTGTCTTTCATTTTCTTGCTAAATTAAAAATTACTTTACTTTAAAAAACTCAAAACCTTTTATTAACTTTCATTTGATATCCTTCAAAAAAAACATCATAAAAAATTAAAAAAATGACAAATATTTAATACTTGCTTAACCTGATTTTCACTCGCTGCTAAAATCCGTAAACTACCTCGGTACAAGCACACAAGGCATTGGTCGGAAACAAATTTTAATTTCGAGGCAAGCCTCGGGGTATTATACCCTTTGGCGGTGCCAATAAAGCAGACGAACTACCAACCTTAACCAACAACCGGAATGCATCTATAAAAGGAAGGTTATTTAAATTATATCCATAAAAAAAGAGAGGCGCACCTCTCTTTTAACTTCCTGACATGTTAGGTTTAACTTACTTAAAAGGAACCTTCACTATGACTGTTTCTCCGCGCCCCTCATCATTGGCTATACTCTGTATAGTCCACAGGTCGGTTAAATTATCCCCATCTATCATACTTCCGCTATAATCGCCCCAAGAAACCCCGTTAGTGGCCCCTTTTCCTTCGCCAACACTTACAATTTCACGAATAGTACCCAGAGGGTCACCGGCATAGCGATAGGCAAAACGAGGACTGATATACATATTCTCATTTGTTTCCTGAAACCCGATAAGTACATCGTTCCTCTTATTCACCGCAATAGTAGTCTGTATATAATTTGTATTTGAGTCTGCAATAAGCCCTGTCTGAACAATAGTTCCATCTAATTTTACCTGATGCCATTGTACGGCTGATCTCCCATTATGATTTATGGCATGAGAAAACCAAATACATCCATTTTGAAGAACCAGGTTTTTTGGATTTCTATCGCCGGAAGCCGTTAACTGATCTGTATTTTTTTGAGGTGATTTTGGCGGATACTTAATATCCCCAAGGTTATGCGCTTTAGCACTTACTATTTCCGCAACAGGCGCTCCTTTTTTTCCTTCAGTCACTTTGGTTATGATAAACTTATCGCGGTCTATCTTAAAAAAATACAAGTCATCGACTTTATCTTGTGTAAACACAGGATGCCCCAAACTACCTTCAAAGTGATACACCGTTGCATCACGTCCCTTTTTAGCCTCTTTTGTTCTTAACACAAATGTTCTTTCTTCTCCACCAGGAAAAGAATATCCTATCCATTTTTTACTAAATCCAATCCCCCCGCCATCTACTCCTTTTGGAGCCGGCACAGGATACACAAACCATTCTTTAGTAGGGTTATCTGACTTAGAAACGGCTATATTTACCGGTTTCTTCTTTTCTTCATCCCAGGGGTTCCATAAGTCGAACCCAAACACCTTACTATGCGGATCAAAAAACATTTTAGGATCAATCCCCTTGTTAAAACAATTTTGAGAAGCACCATCTATATAATTCCCCTGTTTATCATAAATCACTAAACCCGAGTTTGTTCCATGAAGAATATACCCCCCTCCTATAGCAATTTGAGGATCTACCTGCCTGTTACCATCCTTCGCCCCGTCAAAAACCTGGTAACCATTCACTGTTCTGGCTCCGCCTCCCTGAACACGTTGTTTACAACCCTCTGACCTGAATTCGGTCTTGATTATCGGTTGAACAACTTCAATGCGGGATACGTTTTTCACCACACCATTCTGAGCCGACAAAACATTAACAATCAAACATACAAAAGAAAAACCAATCATTCTAAACTTTACCATATATACTATTTTTAACTTAAACTATTTACTTTAAATACCTCTATAAAAACCTACCTTATTTTAGTATCTCCCATAAAAAACCGACTCAAACAAACCTAAGTTTGGCACACTTACTTTATTTCCGGTTTTTCAGAATTAACTTTAACACCTATATCATTAAACCATCCAAACATATCCCTATCCATTGCCTTACTAAGAAGCCGTACGGTTTCATTCATATCGTATTCTTTTACACTTCCCTCCTTCACATGTACTCGTTTAGCTTTAAAGTAATCCGATATTATATCAGGATTTTCTTTTCTTAACTCTTCAAAAATCCAAAAGGTTTTACCCCAATGAATATCATTCTTTTCACTGTCGTTTAATACGCTGCCTGTTCCGGTAAGATTCCCATGAATATCATAATTCTTCATTTCCGGGTCAATTCTGGTTGCCCTAGCTATAGTATTTTCAATACGGGTCAACCCTTCTTTTTGATAACCGGAATCCATCAATACAAGATCGCCTATATAAGTAGCTATAGGCTCGTTCCATACTTCAGGAAACGGAAGCACCCACGAGTGTACAGACTCATGAGTCAGGAATTCTATCATCCCTTCTTTTTTCTCAGGGAAATCGCCCCACCACACCGCTAATCCAATGGTTTCTCCACTGGAAAAACCTCCTCCTCCTGTAGGCAACAGGGTGATATGCGAAGCCATACCAGGAGATAAAGGCACACCCATTCTTTCTTCTATAAAAGGCAAAGCATTCTTATACACATTAACCATTTCTTTGGCATAGGGCTTCATATAACTTGTATAACTCATTTTAAAACCTCCATGATCCTCATTAAACTTCATTTGCTTTATTCCCTTGCTTCTAAAGCGCTTTGTTGTATCTACTTTTTTCCCTTCAGCCAATCTGGGCAATATAGTTTTCCAAAGCGTTTTATTAATCGAATCACGGGCACTTGGGTGACTACCAGCAAGTTCTCGTGAGGACACCAGTAAAGTTCCTTTTCCTACATTACGTTTTACCAATACAGGCTTTCCTTTACTGTCCTTAATTAACATATTCCATAATGACGGCTTCTCTAAATCGATAACAGATACTCCATTACCTTCAATACTGTCGAGATTAAAGCTGCGGCCGGCCACAAGCGGATATGCAGCAGGGGCTACAAACCGGGAGCCATAATTGCTTAACAATTCGTTTTGCGATTTTGTTTTATCATTGCCAAAAATCATGACCCCGCCACCTTCATTTAAAAAACCTGTAATGGTTTCTACATCTTCTTTTGAATACGAAATTCTATCATCACAACCCAAAAGAATAAGCAAATTAGTATTTGAAAGATCGAAATCGGAAAGGTCTACCCAATTAGCCACTCCCTTGCCTTCCGGCATATATTGCTGATAGAACCTGTTATCTGCATAAAAAGTAAACTGATGTGACAAGTCGGTTACGGCGTGAATGACAGTTGCGCTTTCTTTATGCTTGCCACATGACAAAAATGAAGTTAACGTTAAAACGATCAGTCCATATTTAAAATTTAATAGCTTCATAAGTTTGATTTATTATACTTTTAGACTTTTTAAGAAATACATACTCATAAAAGATTGTATTCTTCCTGAATCCATTTTCATAAAAAAGCCGGTAACAAAAAGTTGTTACCAGCTATCACTAACTCATTTGTTATCAGACATATTAACTATTTAGGGAATCGTACTTTCAAAATAACTACTGGTATACGAACTCTGTTCCGAACCACAAACCTTAGCAAATTGAAATTCATATTCAGCCCCTTCTTCTAAACTATCACAAATTAAAAACTGACCGTAATAAGGACCTAAATAACTCCATGTTGCAGTTCCTGATTTTCTGTAACGACAAATAATATTGTCATCAAAAGGCCAAACAGCCTTTATCTCAGTAGTATATGACTCAAGAACAAAGGTATAATTAGGTGGGGCACAGGTTAACTCTTTCGCCCCCTTACCTAAAATCACATCTTCATTATGACCATTAACAGTATTACTCAACAACAACCCTGTTAAAATAGATGCAAACACGCATATTAGTATATTTTTCATAGTTCTTTTAAATTTAAGTTATTATTCAATTCAACTTAAATGGCTATTACACCCCTTGTCTTTAATACAAGAAAAAACCATCCCTACACAACATTCAACTAGTTGATAAAAAACTACTCCTTCAATTTTGTATAAGGAATTTTCATTTTAATTTCCCAGGTACCAGAGTCATTAATCTTAATCCCCCATCGGATATAAGCACGGTTTAAAACCTCTCCCGTACCCGGATCAGTATACGGCAACCAAAAATCTTCTTCCACTCCATTATCAGCTTCAAAAGCCTCTTTATCTACTGTAAAAGCATCACCTGTTGTTAAATAATACATCAGATAACCACTTGTACCACTATAGGTTCGTGAAAATTGAGGAAACGGCGGTGCAGGCAATTCAAAATATGTAGCTCCTGAATCGGTTGTTGTCTCTATAGAATTATCATGGTAATTCTGTAAATAAGTAGCTCCACTCGGATAAAACACAACCTTTCCAGGATCCAGCGGGTTATCATAACTATCTGCTATAATCATTTTTACCTTAACCCCTAAGGAAGGCTCATCACTTATTTTTGTAACAGTTATATAAGGATGCGTACCGTCCAAAACACTTGGTGCATTATCATCATCTCCATTCATTATCACAGAGGTATAACCGATATCATACCCCCCACTCACTTTACCCAATTGTAAACGTGAACGCATTTCTGTAGGGAACTCAACCGGCTGAAATGGCCCTAATTTAACCACTACAAAATCATCTAACTGTCGTTCACCTCTCATATTTGATGCCTTTACATTTAAATGAAAAATATCATTGTCAGTCACTTTACGGGTTGCTTGCGTAAAAGCAAACTCACCACTGACATCATTAATCAATATTGAAGGCTCATTCGACAATTCTAATTTTTCTTCAACGAGTGCCAAAGTAGTGTCAGTATCCGGATTAAATCCTTCTTTCCATATTAAAATTTCATGTTCATCAAACAAGGCATTCGTCGAATTCCCCTGGGCATCAGTAACCCCGGTAATTTCCCAATGCATTGGATAAGTAGAACCCTCTATCGCCGGAGGAGCACTGGTAACAAACACTCCTCTATTCACAAATATAGTATCCTCCAATGCATGAATATCATCACTTAAATATCCAACCTCAGGCGGTCGACACGATAAAACGCCTGTAATAACAATTAAACAAGCATATATAATTCTTTTCATAATTTCTTTAATTAGGTTAACTTATAATTTTACCATCAGGTTAACAGAATTCTTCTTATTGTCCTTTGTAATTAAACAACATATGCCCATTCCCCTGTAAAACATGGATCACCCCGTTGGTTGACAGCAGATTTGAGGTTCTCGCAACCGACTTATCATCCTTCTCATCAACATTAGTCACATTAGAATCCCACGCATCCCACTCAGCACCAACTTGAGCTGTATAAAATACATACTCAGGTCTTGAATCAAGTTGATCCTGGTAATCCCCAGATGGCTCCAGAGAGACTCTACGCTCTTCTCCATTTGATGCTACAAATATTGCACCCTGCTCCTTTGGCATGCTCTCTCTGTTCAGATAATCATCAAAAACATAAGCCCCGAGATATGCTGTTAAAGTATCCATTTCGATATCATTAACCGTAAATTCGGCCATAGGATCTGACAATCTTAACTCTGACAACCTTTCATCTACATATCTCTTAATAGATAAATTATTAGGTGCAAAAACTGTGTTATCAGGACTATTAAACAACTCTACCATTCCTGCTTTTTCAATTAACAGAGCCAATGTATCCAACTGTTCATGTGACTTAAAAAAATCTACGGTAGACATCCCTACCTCTTGTCCGCTAATTCCTCCATCTACCAGATAATCATCACCCCCGCTACACGAACAAAAAACTAAAAGGGCTATTATTATTAAAATACTATTTCTCATTTTAATCTTCATTTGAATTAAACAATGACCTATTACAATTTACCTCTCCAGAATTCTGTCTGAACTATCGCCGGATTAATAGAGATCACCCCTGGCAGAACCGGCCAGAAGTACCCTTCTTTCTCGATTCGAGTTTGATTTGCCCAGGACACACCATCAAAATAATCCATTCTAATACGGTCGAAACCAGACTGAGCTTCACCAACAAATTCAATAGCTCTCTCATCGAAAATCGCTTTCATTAACGACCCTCTATCCGTTGCCCCCATATAATCGGGCACATTAGCCTTACTTCTAATCTCATTGAGATCGGCCATAGCCAACCCAGCATTTCCTTGACGAGCGTATGCCTCTGCTCTTAGCAAGTACATATCAGCCAATCTAAAAATCAGAATGTTTGATTCTGAAAACTGTGCAGATGCATTTTGCGGATCAGCCGGATCCTGACTGGTATGAGAATACTTCATCAAGAAAGACAAAAAATTATCCGAATTGTCGTTGTACGAATAAAAGAACAAGTCTTTTCTCATATCGTTCTCTCTATCAGGATCTGTATTCATCATTTCGTTACCATAACGATCTGCATTATACTCTAATGTATGTCCTGTGTTACGGTTTTGATAGACTATCGGAGCATTTAAAGTAGCTCCCACATGATTACCTGCATTAGTCTCTATCCTGAACGCCTCATCTAAGTCAGAATCAAAATTAATTTCAAACAAGCCTGTTTCTGACTGCCCTAGACACATTCTGTTAAAACCTACTTCTCCTTCAGCAACATAATCTATTAAACTCGTTCCACTGTTATTAATCACTTTAGTGGTAGCATCAATGGCCTGCTGTATCATTTCCCCATTATCATTATCTCTACTCGCATACCACAGGGTAATATGAGCTTTCAGTGCTTCTGCACTCGCCTTGTTAGCTGTAATTGCCCAACCTTCTGCTCCCGGAGAAGAATATCTTAACAGATCTATCGATTTGTTTGTTGCCGCTAAAGCAAAATCCAGAACCTCCAATTCATCACTACGAGGAATAGTTACCACATAACCATCATCATCCACTAACTGACTTGAACTTTCCAGAGATTCCTCTACAATTGGAGCATCTCCCCATATCCTTGCGATATAAAAATAAGCTAATCCTCTTACAAAAGCCGCTTCACCTATAATCCTATCTTTCTCTTGTTTAGATTCAAACACCTCATCAGGCATGCCTTTTACATACTGTTCAATAGTGTTTGCCCAGTTAGCTACCCGATAAAAATGAGTCCAATCTCTTGAAGCATCACGGTAAGCCAGAACAAAATCCCCACTATTCTCTATATAATCAGTAATCCAAAACTTACTGTCTAAAAACGTCATTCCGGTATACTCCCCCCAAAACAGGAAATTAGCCTGATTTGTCAAAGCATATTTAAGTAATCCATAAGCCCCTGCCAATGCTTGTTCCGCATTGTCTTGACTTGTCCAAAACACATCAGGATGAGTGATACTCACAGGTTCCTGCTCTAACAGATCCGAACAACCTACAGCCCCAAAGAGACTTAAGATTATTATATATATTTTAATACCTTTAATTCTTTTCATAATCATTTTTTTTAAAATCTTGTATCAATACCAAACGAAATCGTTCTAGCCTGAGGATAACCATTTCCATAGGTATTACCTTGGGCATCTACCATAGAAGCATCAACAATTTTCTTCGATTTCTGCCATTGATATGGGTTTAAAACTGATGCAAATAATCTTAAGCGCGATAAACCAATCTTGTTCATAAAATCATCCTGTCTATCAAATGTATATCCTACAGAAGCATTGGTAATCTTCCAGTAATCTCCACTATCAATCCATAAAGTCTGATTCCCTCTAAACCCGTAGAACGGCCCCAAACTAGGACTTGACGGATACAGTGCAGGGAAATCCACTCCTGCAGCACCATCCCCCGGCTGTTCCCAGAATGTATAGTCACTTAAATCTGCTAAACCTCTAACTGCCCAGTTATCACCACCCCGGTCATAGGCATCCATATAGCTGTTCAATACGGTATTTTTAATATCAGCTCCAAATGAGAATTGGCTGTACATCTGGAAATACCATTTTTTATACTGCATATTGATATTAAAAGACCCCTGGATATCAGGAATTGGTGAAAATTCAGTAGCCAATTTTTGATCATGTGTTTCATCAAGTAAATAATCCCCGTTTAAATCTTTCCAGATCGGGAATCCAGGTCTTATAGACGCCCAAGCGCTTTTCCCTGTTAAAGGTTCACCCGTAAACGGGTTAATCGGCAACTGAGAAAGATCGTCAATAATATAGTCATTGATAAAAAACCTATACAAGTTTAATGGTCTACCAACTACATATCCGTAATCTTTACTAATATTAACATAATCCCTGTTGCCATTCGGCAGCTTAGACACATAGTTTTTATTTTGAGAAAAACCAGCCATTAGCTCTAAACGCAAATCATTTTCTCTAGGAAATACATGATACCTTAACATAGCCTCCCAGCCGTAATTAATGACACCTGCTAAATTAAGCGTACTACTATTATACCCAGAATAAGCAGGTAGATCTACTCCAAAAAACAAGTTCTCAGTATCTCTGTTATATGCATCAAAATTCAAACTTACTCTCCTGTTAAACAAGTCGAGATCAAACCCCACGTTCCATTGCTTCGTCTCCTCCCAGGCTAACATTGAATTACCTATTTTATTATAATTAGGCACTACTCCCGTAACACCTCCATAAGAAGATACATTCATCAGGTTAGTCCAATATGCACTACCACCATAACCTAAACTATACGCTCCAAATCGATCATAATCACCTGTAGCCTGCTTACCTGTTAATCCCCAACTCCCTTTCAATCTTAAGAAGTCGATAAATTCAGGCATAGTATTTTTAAAGAATGGTTCATCAGACACAATCCAGCTACCTGCAACCGAATAAAACTCACCCCATCGATTGTCCTCTCCAAATTTAGAAGAACCGTCCATACTGTAATTAAAATCTACCTGATACCTGTTCTTAAAACGATACGTACCCCTGCCAAAGAACGAAACCAACGCATTAGCTCTTATATCCGTTCTACCGAAAATCTCATCCTGGGAATATCTATCATTAATCACTTTAATCGCATCACTACCAAAACCGTATGCTCCCATCAACATGTCTTCATACTGATTGTAATCTACCCGATTTCCCAATACAGCTGTCAACTCATGGTTTTGGCTTCCAAAATCGTTAAGGAATGTAAAATAATTTTCGGCAGTCAAATTCTTTCTTGTATACAATGAATAACTGGCAAAACCATCACCTGCACTACGGACGATTGAAGGCTCATAATAGTTCTTTTTATTGGTATCATACACAAAACTCACTTGTGAATTCAGACTCAATCCCTCAAACAAATCCAAGGAAGCAAAATTCGACAAAGTAAAATTAAGCGTACGATCCTGATTCATTTTTTCACTCAACTCCCCCGTTATGGATTTAATACGATCTTCAGACACATAAAACAACGAGGATTGTAAACCTGCAGGATTTACAGGTAATGCAGTATTCAAATTAAAATTACTATGATATTGTCCGGTATAAGGATTTCCCTGCCCGGTTTGTTGATCTGTATACGTAAACCTTGTAATTAGCTGGTTTTTAAACCTTTTACCCGCTTTAAAGTTAAAATTCGAATTAAATGTAATTCTATCCACACCGGTAGCTTGAATCACTCCGTCCTGATCATCATAACCTAATGAAAATCGATAATTAGATTGTTCGCTACCTCCGCGTACACTAAAATTATACTTTTTAGCTACTCCCGTCTTGTAGAACAATCCCTGATAATCTATATTATTATTAAAAGCCGGATTTAAACTATCTGAAAGCATAATCGGTGTCTGACCACCTTGTAACTCAGCAGTAGTCCACCATTTTTGGATCATATTCATTTTTGCCCTTCTTTCAGCAGCCCCCACTAACATTTTAACTAAATCAGGTTGTGGTTGAATACCCATACTTGTAGAAAAAGAAAATTCAGGTTTATCAAGTACCGCTCCTTTTTTGGTTTCGATAAGGATCACTCCATTTGCACCACGTGATCCGTAAATAGCAGCTGCTGAAGCATCTTTTAGGATATCTATACTCTCTATATCATTAGGATTGAGTGATGCCAAGAAATCAGTATTAGACACTCCATACCCAGCTAAATCCTCTAACGATGTCTGAACACCATCTATGACATACAATGGGTTACTATATGCTAAATCAGGATCTATATCTGATCCGATTGCTGTACTCCCCCTGATCACCAACGCTCCTCTTGCAGCAGGTGCCCCAGACATTGACACACTTTGAACACCTGTTACCTGTGTGGCAATTATACCAGAAACATTCAAGACTGGAATATCTTCAATAGCATCACTACGCACACTTGAAACCGCACCAGAAACGTTTCTCTTTTTAACTTTCTGATACCCTATAAGCACTACATCATCTAATTCGGTTAAATCTTCATCCAGCGAAACTGTCAATGAAGATCGGCCCTGAAGTTGAATTTCCTGAGTTTTATACCCAATAAGCGTAAAAACTAATGTGGCCTGGTCATCAGGCGCTTTAAGCATAAAATTCCCATCAAAATCTGCCGCTACCCCTATTCTGGTTCCCTTCACAAGGATATTCACCCCAGGGAGAGGAGCGCCTGTCACACCGTCAACCACGCTACCTGTAATTACTGTTTCCTGGGCAAAAGAAAAAGTAACTGTAAGTATCGCAATTGCGAAACAAAACAATTTTCTCATAAAATTAATTAATTTGGTTGATACTAGTTATGAATTAAAGTATGCAAGCATAAAAACATGTCTGCAAAACAAAAATTCTTTCATATTCTTTTGCTAAATTAACATAATTTTTCAATTATCCAAATAAACTCTAACATCAATTCTTTCGTTTTGTTGTTTTTGAGTGTTAAATCGCAAATAAAAAAGAATACACAAGGAAAGTTTACCAATAGTAAATTTATCTCTAATTCACGGAACAACCCGAAAGAATTCATTTTTCTCTTCAGCAACCTACCAGCAAGAACTGCTTTGGAACACACATCATATCAAAACACAAAAAGCCTGTCCATAAAACGGACAGGCCTCAAACAAATATCCAGATAATAACTTCTTACTAAAAAATAGTGGCTTTTATCTTCTTCCATAACTTACTCAGGAAGAAAGAACCTATTAAAACAACCACCGTCAGGACCGTAGCCATAACATACCTTCCATATATCCAATAACCGGTTGCAAATAATGCTGAATAGATCACGACACATCCCAGCAGCATTGCCAGTATACCTGAAGGAACACTCCACTTCTCTCTCGCATCTACAATCTCTTCACCTTCCGTTTGAGCCTCACCAACTACTTTATTCCACCCGGGTCCACCCGGTTGTGTTCTCTTATAAAAATTAAACAGGGTCGAATTCTTTTCAGGTTTCGTCAGGAAAGTAACACCTACCCAAATAACCGTGGTCACCAGTACAACAACGGGATACTTTGCCCATCCGGGCATCAACCCCAGCACAGTTTCTGAAGTAGTCTCATCTACCCCTCCAAACATCATAAGTCCGAGTGGCGTTAAATTAATCAACAATGATATAATTCCTGAAGAAAACATGGCAGCAATCTCACTCCATGCATTGATCCTCCACCAGAACCACCTCAAAATAAAAATCAAACCTGTACCTGCCCCAAAGGTTATTATATAATCAAACACCTGTAAAGCATTCGTCAACAACAAAGCCAATATAGCACTAAACACCATCAACAATACTGTCGATATCCTACCAACTGCCACTAATCTTTTTTGCGAAGCATCTTTTTCAACATATCGGGCATAAAAATCATATACAATATAAGACGACCCCCAATTCAGGTGGGTTGAAATTGTAGACATATAAGCTGCAATCAAGGAAGCCAACACCAGCCCTAACAATCCGGCAGGCAGCTTAGTAAGCATTGCTGAATACGCCAGATCATGACCTAGCTTATCTTCTGCCACATTAGGGAAAGCCTCATGAATACTTGCTACATCAGGAAACAACACCAATGAAGATAGTGCCACCAATATCCATGGCCACGGACGTAAAGCATAATGCATTACATTAAAGAAGAAGGTTGCTCCTATAGCGTGATTTTCATTTTTAGCCGCCAGCATCCGCTGCGCAATATACCCGCCACCTCCAGGCTCAGACCCTGGGAACCAGGCACTCCACCACTGAACAGCCAAAGGAATAATCAAAACCGTTATAAACAACTCTTTATTATCAAATGAGGGTAATATATTTAGTTTATCAACTACATTTTCATGAGTCACCAGATTAGCAACTCCTCCAATCTCAGGCAGGTTTACACAATAGTACGCAGCACCAATACCACCGACCATCGCTACGAAAAACAATAAAAAGTCGGTATAAACCACTCCTTTAAAACCACCGACTGCACTAAACACAGCTGTCACCAGCCCCGCATATCCAACAGTCTCAAGAGGTGTGAGCCCCAGCATTATCTGCCCGATTTTTATGGCTGCCAGTGTTACTCCCGACATTGCCAGAATATTAAAAATAATTCCAAGATACACAGCCCTAAAGCCTCTTAAAAATTTTGCAGGTTTGCCTCCATACCTAAGCTCATAAAACTCAATGTCCGTAGATACATTAGATTTTCTCCACAACTTGGCATATACAAAAACCGTTAACAAGCCTGTTAACAAGAAACACCACCAAATCCAGTTTCCGGAAACACCATTAGTTCTCACCACATCCGTAACAAAATTAGGCGTATCAGTAGAAAAAGTTGTTGCCACCATGGACAAACCAAGCAGCCACCAAGGCATGGTTCTTCCGGACAGAAAGTATTCAGAAGAACTTTTACCTGACTTTTTCGATACCCAGATTCCTATAAACAGGGTAATTGCGAAAAAGCTAAAAATCAAAATGTAGTCTAGGGTAGTTAATGTAATCATATTTATCTCTCTTTACCTTGAGGTTAAATTTATATCTTTTTAATTAGTTATAGGTTCAAGAATCAAAATTGTTGATTTTTCTTCTTTATCGTTATAAATTTCACAGCTAGATTCTATTTTTAACACGGAATTCAAAATTTTATCGACCAAGAACAGTCAATCAACAACAAACATCAAAATTTGATCTCTATTGATTTTCTTTGTTTATCCTTGGCTTTTACATTACTCAATATCTTCTCTTCTCCAGATTCCAGATCAACAACCACTATCTTATACCTTCCTTCTTCAAACACTTTTGGCCGAAACACCTTATCATCTTTCATTCGTATTGCATACACGAGTTCGTCAGATCCGTCGTACACCTTCAGCAGCGGTTTATGAGCATTCATTATTCTAACCTGGGGGAGCCATGCTCCGGCTTTCTTTCCAAAATTATCCGCCTGAGAAATCATCATCGGCCAACCCGTAAATTGCTGATCACGATTCACAGAAACATCCACATAACGCGGCCAGCACTCGGTCTTTATCGTTCTGTTGTTTTTATTGAACGTCACCAAGCCGTAACCTGTAGCCCGATCGTGGATAATCTTTGGCTCCATACCGGTCTGATAGGGGTTTGCAACAGCCTGAACTGTAATTTTATTACCAAAACCATCAACATGATCGCCTGTATAAGCCGGATTTTCAGGTGTATGACGCGCTATATCTGTAGCCGGCCAAAATCTTCTAGGCCAGATATTGTTTAGCGCCGGACCCGCAAAGGCATAACCGGAATCGCCGAACTCATCGACACCATATTTAATAAAACTCCCCAGATGCTGATCACCTGCTATATGGAAAGCAAATGCTTTTCTTATAATTTCAACCGCTTTATCCCGTTGTTTCTGCGGCCATCCATTTGAATCCATATCTGCAGTCGGTTTATCCCCAACAATATATTCTCCCTTCTCAGGCACATACAATGAAGGTACCACAGAATCGTCTACGGCATCTTCCGGGAGTGTTGCTACGGTAGCAAAGTTGGTTTGTGACAGCACGACTTTCATTTCTGCATTGTTCCAGTCCTCTACCCATTCACTGAGAAACTTATGCTGTCTTTCCCCCAGTAAAGCCGCATCTATATCCCTATATTCTTTTATATCAAAATCTTTATTCCGGATCCAGCCATTCCAGATATCAGCTTCTTCAGGCAATACATTTTTGGGCGCCGATTTAAACTTCCTGTCTTCCAGAATTGCAAAACTCAGCCCTCCGTAATTCCAGGAGGTATAATACACTCCTATTCCCTGCCTGACCGGTGTCGGATCGTACGGATCAGGCAAATGACTCGTCTGTGTAAACTGAATCATATTCACCCAATCGGCAGACATCTTATATCCTCCGGAATCCTGGGCTCCTGCCCCATACCCTTTTGAAACGTCAGCTTCTTTACCACCCTCTCCCCATACATTCCCATGATAGACATCATGATCGTCAGGTATTATAGCACATGGTTTATGCCTGAAAAGCTCCCGATACGACCAACCGAACATGTACCACTTCCGTAAGTAATCCAAACACCTTTTATCATAAGACCCCGTAAACTGGACTCCAAAGCCTCCGGTTCCTTCATAAAACTGATCTCCCAGAAAAAGGATTATATCCGGATTTAATTTCGACACATTGGCATATATGTCATTATCAGGAAAACCAAAATGAAAATTACAGCTGAAAACTGCCGCAGAAATCTCTTCCTTCTCCAGGGGTTCTTTTGATACAGTTCCTTCGTATTGATAATGACGAACCTCATTTTTCATAGGTATCTTTGCTATTAAACGATAAGGAACGTCATTGCTGAACTCC
Organism: Zhouia spongiae; assembly: GCF_022760175.1. Taxonomy (GTDB): domain Bacteria; phylum Bacteroidota; class Bacteroidia; order Flavobacteriales; family Flavobacteriaceae; genus Zhouia; species Zhouia spongiae. The sequence continues at coordinate 2,135,501 of NZ_CP094326.1, read as the reverse complement.
CAATTATCAATAACAAAATTCACAGCACGGCTATCCGGCTTCAAAACACTGCCGGCATACGCTTGCCAAACGCCATTTATTAAAAACTCTAACGACAGCTCATGCCCCTCTATACGTTCAAACGGCGAGCATTGCGCCGTTAACTTTAATTTTTTATGATGTAATGTATACTGGGCAAAGCATACAGGTCCGTATATCTGATCTTTTTTTACATGCAATTCATCAGACTGTATCTTCCATTTCGAAAATGCAACAGACGGCTCGTCTATAATCTTTTTGACACCACAATCTGCCAGCAACGCAAAATTCCCTTTCACATGTCCTGCCTCAACCAATACATTACTGACTCCTGTCAGCTGAACCCCGCTTTCCGGATCTGCAACAACTACCGACAAGTTATAGTTACCCTGATAAGCCTCGGCAAAAACATCCAGTCTGAAACTATCCGGCACTTTATCCAATGTTGTATCCAGCACCCTATCGCCAATAACCAGCTGTGCGTTCTGATTTAAACCTATATCCAAACCTTTCCCAAATACTGCAGCCGACCTGTAATCTTCAAAAACACCTTTAGCTCCCAGCCTTAATCCAAAACAGTATTTCCCGCCTTGAGCACCGGCTTTCGGCTCCACTTCCACACCCACCCTAAAATCGTCTGTAGACTCCTGTTTTTGGATGGTTAAAAGATGTAGATTCCTGTTCGATCCCGCAACGTTACACAGTAACTTCCCGTCTTTAACCTCCCAATCCTGCAACCTGTTACCCCAGTACTCCGGTCCCGCCCAGCTCATGTCTTCCCACAGCAACCATTCACTTTCAAAGTTTACATCAGCAGGTTTAAAGAATTCGTTGCCCGACATTGCTTTTAACAGGCCCGGCGACACAATCGGTAATACCGACCCTAAAACGATCGTTTTAACGTACTTTCTCCTATCCATTAATTAAAAAATATAACAGCGTTTTAAGTGCAAAACGCTTCCTTAACTTTTTCTTAAAGGGTAAATATACATAAAATATAACGAAACCTTTTTTATTTCGTTTTATTTCTTTTATATTTGTTTTCAACTTCACCTTCATTTGCCACTTAAGAGTCACAATGAAGAAACATTTAGAATATAATGAGCGAAAAAACGATTAACAATATAGATCTGCACACCGGACAAGAGATTTTTGGTCAGCCGAATTTATGGGAAGATGTATTCAACCTAATCAACAATCAAAAGGAGCGTATTGAAAGCTTTATACGCCCGGTTTTGGAAAACCAAAACCTGAAAATTGTCCTTACCGGAGCCGGCTCTTCTGCTTTTATCGGTGAAGCCGCTCAAGGTTTGGTCCAATCAGCTACCATAAGATCTACTCAGGCAATAGCTACTACTGATATTGTGACACATCCGGAACTCTTTTTCCTTAAGGATACTCCCACGTTATTAGTTTCGTTTGCCAGATCGGGAAATAGTCCTGAAAGTGTAGAAGCTGTTAATCTTGCCAATCAACATTGTAAAAACATCTATCACTTTATTATTACCTGCAACAAAGACGGGCAACTGGCCAGATATGGCAAAGCGAATCCTGAAAATTGTTTTTCACTTGTGCTGCCTGATGAAAGTAATGACAAGAGCCTTGCCATGACCGGAAGCTTCACTTCTATGTTACTTAGCATACTTCTTGTTGCAGACATCCAAAATATCGGCAACAAAAACCAGGATATAAATGAGATCATTGCATTAGGGAATTCTATTCTGAAAGAGAATAAAACCCTGGCAACCGTAATCGATGAACCCTTTGACAGGGTGGTTTTCCTAGGTTCAGGGCCAATGTTAGGGGTTGCCCGTGAATGCCATCTGAAACTCCAGGAACTAACCGACGGGCAAATAATCTGTAAACACGATTCGTTTTTAGGTTTCAGACACGGACCGAGAGCTGTGGTCAATGAACAAACACTCGTGGTATACCTGTTTTCTAACAACAGCCATGTATTGAGATACGAACAAGACCTGGCTAAAGACACAGCTACAGATCCGAGAAACATCAAGACCATTGCCTTTGGAGGACCTGAAGATTTAGCAAGTACTATAAAAATTGACAACAATACAGAAAACAATAGCCTGCATGTTGTCCCGGCTACCATGATAGGGCAGTTACTGGGTTACAACAAATCCTTACAACTCGGATTTAATCCTGACAATCCATCGGTATCAGGAACGATCAGCAGGGTTGTTCAGGGCGTAAATATTTACAAAAAATAAGGATCATGATATTAAGTGTTTGTCCGAACCCATCCATTGATACTTATGCCTGGCTAGATCAGATCGAGGCCGGTGGTGTTAACAGGATTTCTAAACTACGGGAATATCCGGGGGGAAAAGCTACCCATGTTGCCATGGCGCTTAAAGAACTTGGTTCAGACACTACTTTACTCGGCAACTGGGCAGGAGCATCGGGCACATGGATACAACAACAATGCGAATCCTTAAAAATTAATACTGAAGGCCTTTTATTGAAAGGTTCAAACAGAAAGTGCTATACATTCAGAACCGATAATGCTTTGTTCCTCAATACAGAACTTTTAGAGCCCGGACCGTCAATGAGCGAAACGGACTGGATCGAATTTCTGGGAATTTACGATAAGGAGATCCAAAAGAGCAATATTATTGTAGCATCCGGTTCCTGGCCAAAAGGGGTGCCGGAAGATGCTTATCTTCAAATTGCACAGCATGCTGAGAAAGCAAATAAAAATGTAATTTTAGATTGCTCAGGAAGTCAGCTGGAAAAAGCATTGCAGACTTCTTTTTTCGGATTGCATATTAATGAACACGAGGCAAAGAACCTGTGCGGAACTGACGATTTTAATACTATTTTAACCAAACTGGGTCAGAAAGTAGCTTTAATTGCCATTACCAAAGGAAAAGAAGGTCTATGGCTCCACCACAACGGAAGAACCATACATGCCAATGTTAAAATTGATAATGTTATAAGCACAGTAGGTAGCGGCGATTGTCTCACTGCCGGAATAGCTCATGCTGTAAACAAAAAAATGGAGCTTGAAGATATAGCCCGCTACGGTGTGGCCTGTGGCGCGGCAAACTGCCTGAATGAAGACCTTGGAATTTTAAAACTGGAGGATGTGAACACCCTGCTTCCCCAGGTAAAAATAAATGAGATTGTAAATGCCTGAAAAAGAACTCATAGTCGTTGGAGAATTAAATGTTGACCTGATCCTCAACAACATCGATGGATTCCCTAAAATAGGAACTGAAATCCTTGCGGATGACATGAACCTTACTTTAGGCAGTTCTTCTGCAATCATGGCTGCCAATGCTGCTGCTATGGGTGTAGATACAACTTTCTGCGGAAAGGTCGGAAACGATATGTTTGGTGAAGTCGTTCTTAAAGAACTCAAAAACAAAAATGTTTGTACAGACCATATAAGCAGTTCCGACACACATCAAACCGGAATCACTATCGTGATGAGTTATGCCGAAGACAGGGCTAATGTAACCTATTGCGGTGCCATGGAACTGCTCACCATCGACGATATTCCCTGGGAGGATATTAAAAACTTCAAGCACTTTCACTTATCAAATTTCTTTATACAAAAAGGGATCAGAAAAGATATTACGACAATTTTTAAAAAGGTGAAAGAAGCAGGGATAACCACCTCGCTTGATTTGCAATGGGATCCGGAAAATAAATGGGATTTCGACTATAGGGAATGTTTACCATATGTCGATGTTTTTATGCCTAATGAAGCTGAAATTATGGCTTTGACCCGAACATCATCTGTAGACGAGGCACTGGAAGCGGTGAAGCCCTTTGCCAATACCATTGCCCTTAAAATGGGTGCTAAAGGAAGTGTGGGCATTGAAGATGATACTCAAATGGAGGTTTCTTCTTTTACAAATCCAAAACATATAGACTCTATAGGGGCTGGTGACTCCTTTAACTCCGGTTTTATTAAAAAATATATCGGGGGAGGTTCTCTTCAGGAATGCCTGACATACGGAAACCTGATGGGTGCCCTTAATACAACTGCTGCAGGGGGGACAGGAGCTTTTAATTCTCCTGAAGAGATCGAACAAAAAGTAAAATCAATTTTCAACGTTGCTATATAAGTCAAAATGAAGCTGAAAGAAAAATTACAATTGTTAACAGAACAAAAAAGAGGGCTATTAGCCACCAATTTTTATAATGTAGAAACCTTACACGGAGTTTTACAGGCTGCTGCTAATTTAAATGAACCCCTCATATTACAATTAACGAAGAGTTCTATCGATTATATGGGGCTTGATACCGCCGTAAAACTGGGGAGAGCCGGATTGGCCCAGTTCGGAGTTGAAGGATGGATCCACCTTGATCACGGCGGATCGGTAGCATTGGCTCAGCAGTGCCTGGATGCCGGATTTGATTCTGTAATGATAGACGGCAGTGAGTTGCCGTTTGAGGAAAACATCAAAATAACTCAGGAAGTCGTAAAACGAGCAGCTGGCTATGGAGCTCATGTAGAAGCTGAATTAGGTTATGTTGCCAAACTGGGACAGGATCACGGTGGTAGTTTTACACAACCTGAGGAAGCAAAATCTTTTGTAGAAGCCACGGGAGTAAATGCACTCGCAGTAGCCATCGGAACTGCTCACGGATTTTATAAAGAAGAGCCAAAACTGGATATTGAACTCTTATCAAGAATAGCTGCCGTAACACCCGCAACGCTCGTGTTACATGGAAGTTCAGGGGTACCTCACAATCAGGTTCAGGAAGCTATTTCAAACGGAATATGTAAAGTTAACCTGGCTACTGAGATCAAGAATATTTTTATGCAGACCCTAAAAGATGTATTAGTTTCCAATGAAGAGATAGACCTGCGTAAAGTATTTCCTCAGGCTACCAATAAAATCACAGAATTGGTATCAGGCAAACTAGAAATGGTAAAAAACGGAAAATAGAACAATTATGCTAAAGCAATTTATTGATGCACACGTACATTTGAACACTACTTCCAGAGCTAAAATGGAATTGGCCCTAAAGTACAATGTGTCGTTTTTATCCATCAATACTGATATCCCCTTCTTCGAAAGCCTAGACGATCAGAAGAATACAGTACTTGCTTTACAACAAGAGTTTCCCGACAGGATCATACAGATTACTTCCTTTGATACCCGATACTGGAATACCGAAAAATGGCTGCCTCATGCACTGGAACAAATAAAGGATGGCATCTCTAAAGGTGCAGCAGGTGTTAAAATCTGGAAAAATATTGGCATGGATGAAAACGTCAAAGACCTTGACGGAAATTTTGTTATGCTTGATGACAAACGTTTCGATCCTTTATACCAATATCTGGTCGACAATGATATTCTTTTAATCGGTCACCAGGGAGAACCCAGAAACTGCTGGCTCCCGCTGGAAGAGATGACCGTTGACTCTGATAGGGATTATTTTTCCGGCCATCCTGAATACCATATGTACCTCCACCCTGAGTTTCCTGCTTATGAAAAACAAATGGAAGCCAGAGATCATGTTTTAAGTAAGTTTCCTGAACTGAAATACGTAGGACTACATCTTTTCAGCATGGAATGGAGCATTGATGAAGTTGCAAAGCGTTTAAAGATGTTCCCGAACACAAAAACCGATTTGGCAGAAAGAATATGCCATGTGCAACTACAGGCAAAAGATAACTGGGAAAAAGTACGTGATTTTTTCATTACGTATCAGGATCGTATTATATACGGCACTGATGTTATTGACGATGGTTCTATGAGTGATGATGAATTGATTACACGGTTTGAGTCATTATGGCAAGGACATTACGACTTTTTTGCTACCGGCAAAACCCTCACCGCTCCTGAATTTAAAGGCGCGTTTAAAGGGTTGCAGTTACCCGAGGAAGTTGTTCATAAAATATTTGTTCAAAATGCCGTTGACACTTATGGTTTTAAAATAGACCGATTAACAAATTAATCATAATTATGAAACAAGTCATGTCAATTAAGTTATTACCAACCGGATTGTAAATGACGAGTTACATCTGACCAATAAAAACAATTAAATTCAAACAGATGAAAAACAACAATAGACGAAACTTTTTAAAACTATCATCGCTTGCAGGTATCGGCCTGGCCGGAAGCACGATGACCGGTTTTGCTCAGGAGAACGGAATTATTATCAAAAACAGAAACCTTGGACAGCGGTTTAATATGTCCGGATATGCAGCACCAAAACTTGACAAAGTCCGTGTCGGGATTGTAGGTTTAGGGATGCGCGGCCCCGGAGCTGTTAAACGCATGAGTTATATTGACGGTGTTGAAATCAAAGCATTATGCGACCTTAGGGAAGATCAGGCAAAAAAAGCCAAAAAACTTTTAAAGGGAACAAAACACAATCCTGACCTGTATTATGGCAAAGCATATGCATGGAAAGAGATGTGCGATCGCGATGATCTGGACCTTATATATATTGCTACGCCATGGGAGTGGCACACACCTATGGCCGTATATGCCATGGAAGCCGGAAAGCATGCCGCAGTAGAGGTTCCTGCCGCTCAAAATATGGATGAGTGCTGGCAGTTGGTAGAAACTTCAGAGCGTACTAAAAAGCATTGTATGATGCTTGAGAATTGTTGCTATGATTTCTTTGAACTGTTAACTCTTAACATGGCAAGACAGGGCTTCTTCGGGGAAATCATTCACGGAGAAGGTGCATACATCCACGACCTCGTAGACCTGAACTTTAATAAGAATAATGGATACGAAAGCATGTGGCGACTTAAGGAAAATGCTAAACGCGACGGTAACCTGTACCCTACGCACGGCCTTGGCCCTATTTGCCAGATAATGGACATTAACCGGGGAGACCAGATGGATTACCTGTCATCTATGTCCAGTAACGACTTCAATATGGCATCACGTGCCAGAGAACTTGCTGCAGACGATGATTTCTTTTCCGAATATGTAAACAATCCGTTTAGAGGAAACATGAACACGACCATGATACGCACCAAGAAAGGCCGTACCATGATGATCCAGCACGATGTAAGCTCTCCCAGACCGTATTCAAGAATACACCTGGTAAGCGGCTCTAAGGCTTTTGCCCGTAAATGGCCTAGCCCGGCCAGAATTGCAGTTGGGCATAGCTGGATGAAAGAAGATGAATTTAAAGAAATAGAAAAAAAATACACTCCGGAAATCGTTAAGAAAGTTGGGGAATTGGCTAAAAAAGTTGGAGGCCACGGTGGTATGGACTTCATCATGGATTGGCGTTTGATCGACTGTTTAAGAAACGGATTGCCTCTTGATCAGGATGTTTATGATGCTGCATCGTGGAGCGCAGTCGGATTGATCAGTGAAGCTTCAGTGGCAAACAGATCAAAATCGATCGACTTCCCTGATTTTACAGGTGGTAACTGGAAAACGAATAAACCTGTTGATATTTCTCTTCAGGGAGCGGGAAACACTAATGTTCTCTTAAAGAGTTAGTTAGTTAGTTTGTTAGTTTGTTTTAAGTAGTTTTTAAAAGGAGTGATGGACATCGCTCCTTTTTTTATGTCGAAATAATTCTCCTTTATTAAAATATTAACAAGTATTTTATTATTTTTAAGTCGAAAGACTTAATAATAATATCTTCGTATATATGAAGGAGAACGAAACTAAAGGAAAAGTAAAGAAAACTGCCGAGAGGCGATCTAAAATATTAGAACTGCTCGACATTAAGGGTCAGGTAAATGTAAATGAGCTTAGTCAGGAGCTGGGGGTCAGTGAGGTAACCATCAGAAACGACCTCGACAAACTGGAAAAAAGCAAACTTCTGATCCGTGCCCATGGTGGTGCTTTTAAGACAAGTAATATAGCCTTAACCGTTACTGAAAAGAAAAAAATAAATCTTGAGGTGAAACGCCTTATCGGTAAAAAGGCAGCTTCATTGATAGAAGAAGAGGAAAGTGTTATCCTCGATTCCGGAACCACCACTTTTGAAATATCAAATAACCTCAATGATTTCAAGAACCTGACCGTCATCAGTAATGCTTTAGATATTGTAAACAACCTGTCGAAGTATGAAAACCTCGATGTGTTTATGCCGGGAGGGTACCTTAAGGAATTTTCTATGTCACTCGTTGGCCCGATGGCAGAACGTAACTTCAGGCAATTGTTCTGTAATAAATTATTTTTAGGTGTCGATGCCATCAAACCTGATCTGGGGGTTTTCACCCACCACATGGAAGAGGCTTACCTGAACCAGATAATGATCGACATAGCCGAAGAAGTTATTGTAGTTGCTGATTCGTCTAAGTTTAAAAGATCCGGGCTGGCATTTATCTGTTCTTTTGAGAAAATTGACAAACTCATTACCGACGATCAAATTGAGAAAGAACACCTGATCGCCTTAGAAAAAAATAATGTAGAAGTCATCATGGTAAAAAAATAACCCGACAACACTTGTTATAAAAAAAGAGGCACCTTTTAAGCGCCTCTTTTTCATTTTAGTATACCTCAATACTAATTAACTCAAAGAACTAAATCTTTTATCACTGCTAAATTAACCATTCCTGTTTATCTAAAACATGACTTTTGTCATCCCCTGCTTGAACAGCCTGATCTCTTATCAAACAGCATGTTCGTGTAAGACCAAAAAAGGTATGCTTGTATGGTAGCTAATCTCCTTTACAGTGGGCTTAAACAGTATTTGCTGAAAGAAGTTAAGATTCTTTGCTACCATGGCTATGATATCGATATCCCTGCTTTCTGTAAAGCACTGTACCGCCTTATCCAGACGTTTGCCTGTTACCTTATGAAAACTATGCTCAAAACTGTCAAGATGATCATCCAGCAATTCTTTATTCTTTAACTGCTCATCGTCAAGCCCCTCAAAATGTTCTTTAACTGCATGTAACGAACGAACCGAAGCATGATGTAACCGGGCTATATCCAGCATGGCAGATAACATATCAGGCGAATAAAATATTCTGAAATCGGTTGGGAAAGCTATTTCTTTGGGAACTTTAGGCACTGCTCCCTCAGGTATGGCCAAAACAGGACATTTCACCCTGGTAATCACATCACTTGTATGACTCCCGACTATGTTCTTTTTTATTCCAGAAGCTCCTCTCGTGCCCATTACAATAAGGTCTATGCTTTTTTCTGCAACCTGCTTTTTTATGGCTTCCACTAAAAAATCGTAGTCAACCAATGAAGCAAAATTATGGTCGGCCTCCGGAAACTGCCCCCTAATTTGTTCAGCAGCCATTTTTAACCGCTCCCTTGTGCTAACAGCTCCTTCACTCTCCGGTCGGGAACCTGGGGTATCAGCATACATCCTGACATTCTCTACGTGAAGCAAATAAAAATTACACTTCTCTTTTTTGAAAAGCGTGACTCCATACGTTATTGCATTCCATGAATTCGGAGAGAAATCTGTAGGTATCAGTATGTTTTTCATATTGTTATTGGTTGCAACAACAAAATTACCTAAACTCCTTCCCTCTAAATATGATATATGTCAAACAAAGTATTTTTGCTCACCAAATGAAATTTAACCCCTACAACTGTATCGGAATCCATGACTTGCCCCGTGTTAGCTAGTCAATTTGCCGTAAACGCTCAATATTTAACACCTTAATATTTCTTCCTTCTACAGAGATCAACCCCTCTTTCTTTAACTCTGAAAGGGTTCGGATAAAACTTTCCGGAGCAATCCCTGCCACGCTTGCCAGATCATTACGTGAAATTTTGATCCCTTCCTGCTTGTTTCTTTCGAACTGATCTACAAATTGCAGTATCGTAGCAGCCGTCTTCCTTCTTACGGAACCATAGGCCATCTGCAGTAATTGGTCGTTAAATTCGGTCATTCCCTCAGTTAAAAAATTAATGATCTCAACTGAAAGCTTCTTATTATTTAGTAAAATATCGCTAAGAATATCTTTCTTTAAAGCATATACAGTAGCATCCTTAATCGCTTTTGCATATTCTTTATGCGGGATGTTCTGCGTAAATGAACTGAACCCGAAAAAATCGTCTTCTTTACTCACCCTGGTAATCAGCTCTTTACCCTGCTCATCGATTTTATACGATTTCACAATACCTCCTTCTACCAAAAACATATAGTTGGAATGGTTTCCCTCGGAATAAATGAGTTCACCTTCCCCGAAAGACATCAGCTCTCCTTCGTCTAGAAAATAATTTTTAAGCTGGTTAATGTTAGAAATCTCTTCATCATCTACAGGGCTACTCTCTTCATTTTCTTTTTGTTCATTTAATATCTGAACCTTTGCCAACCTGCTTTCAATGGCATTGATCAATTCTTCTTCTTCAAAAGGCTTTGTTATATAATCGTCGGCTCCGAGGTTCATTCCCTTTCTTACTTCATTACGCTCGGTTTTAGCAGAGAGAAAAATAAATGGTATGCGTCTGGTACTATTATTCTTAGACAAGGTTTCCAAAACGCCATATCCGTCTAATTCAGGCATCATGATATCACACACAATAATATCGGGTAATTCTTGCTCAGCTAATGCCACGCCTTTTTTCCCGTCAGAACCTGTAATGACATTGTAATTAGACAATTCCAGAAGTTCGGCTGTATTTTCTCTAAGAATTAAGTCGTCTTCAATTAACAACACTTTTTTCATTTTCTGCTTGTTTGTTTTTATTTGGTAATTCTATTTTAAATACAGAACCTTTATCCTGTTTACTTTCGAAACAAATTGATCCTCCCAGATCCTCCACATGGCTTTTTACAATATTCAGTCCAATTCCCGTACCTTGTGTCGTTAGTGCATTCTGTGCCCTGAAATATCGTGAAAATACGTGCTTTTGATCTTCTTCAGGGATACCGATCCCTTCATCCCTGATCGTAAAAAGATAGTTCTCTTTATCTATAGGAGTCACTTCAATATGTATGGTTGAATTTTCAGGCGAATATTTAATTGCATTGCCTATAATATTAGACAGTATCAGCTTGAATATCTTCTCGTCCTGGTTTATAACATATTCATCTATATCTTCCGGAAATCGGATCTTTTGACCGGACTTTAAGGTCATATTGGCATCGTAAACAATTTCATTAAACGCCTTACTGAGGTTAAATGTAGTATACTTATAAGTGACCTTTCCCGAATCTATACGTTCGATAGAAAGAAAATCGTTTAAAATCCCATTCAGGTTCCTTACGATCCCCTTAATAGTATTCAGGTGCTTGTCCCTTCTTGGTTGTTGCTCTGTCTGTGTATATTTTTCCAACAGCATTGTAGAAGTAAGAATACTGCTCAATGGCGTCTTGAATTCATGAGAAACCATAGAAAGGAATTTCGTTTTCAACTCGTTAAGTTCTTTTTCCTTTTGCAGAGCTATTTTAGCCTGGCTCTCTGCTTCTATCCTCAACTTTACTTCTTTGGTTAATTGCACCACAGAATCCCTTAATGCCTTTGTCCGTTGCCTGATTTTTTCTTCCAGTTGCTCGTTCAACTCTTTAATTACATTTTCAGACTCTATCCGCTTTGTAACATCCATAACAATGGCCATCACATACACCTGATCGTTTAAGAAAAAAGGGTTCAGCCCTATCTCCACATAGAATTCCTCTCCGCTCTTTCGTACCCCTGACAACTTTCTCCCTTCGGCCATTCTTCGCTGGCTCGACTGTGCAAAATATCCTTTAAAATGCCCTTCGTGTTTTGTATGATAGTTTACCGGAATAAGCACATCCATTTTCTTTCCCTCCAGCTCCTCTTTCTCATAGCCAAACATACTAGCCAACGGACTATTGGTGGCTACAATCTTCCGTTGTTCATCAACAACTAAAATTCCCTCTGAAATAGCTTCGGAAAGCAGGCTGAAAGTGTCTTTGTCTTGTTCAAATAACCTCATAGGTTCTAATATAACTAAAATTCATAAGGTTACTAAACCTCCTTCACAAAATTAAGAATTTTAGTCATATTCATGGTTCTTTTCAGCAAACAACTCCGTGCTGATAAGCATCAGAACGAAGTTGTTCAAACCTCTTTATCGGAGCAAATCCACGAGGCTGTTTATGTTAAATTTTAAACGTTACAACCGGTACGTTTATATGCGTTGCAATATCCTCTCCTATACTTCCCATAAAGAAATGTGAAAGTCCTTTCCTGCCATGCGTAGCTAATGAAATAACATCAGCCTTAATAGATTTGCTAAAAGTATAGATCCCATTTTCAATAGTATAATCATCGTAATAATGAACCTGATCATTATAAGGTACCCCATCATCATTGGCTGCTTCCAAAAACCCGGAAACTCTTTCTTCTAACTCGGAAGTGCTTCTAAAATCCTCATTAGGAAGATTCACATACAACAAATGGACATCACTGTTAAAAAGCCTGAAAAAGCTCATTGCTTTCCTGTATGACCTTACAGCCTCCATTTTGAAGTCACATGCAAAAACAACTTTATCCATACTGAAATTTTTACTACGCTCTTTAATAACCAGAACAGGAAAATCTGAAGCCCTTATTATTTTTTCAGCATTAGACCCCACAAACGCATCGGAAAAACCGGAATATCCATGAGATCCTATAACGATAAAGTCGACCCCCTTTTCATGGGCCAGGTCATTCATTTCTGAAAATATTTTATAATTCTGGACAATGAATTCAACCTCTACATCCTTCATATAACCATGCTCCAACAGTTCGTTAAAACGCTTTTTAGCCAATTCAAGATAGTATATGGCCTCTGCTTGCTTTTGCCCCTCATCTGAAATAAAAACGGATTGGGCCGTGCCCACCATATGAAACAAAAGAAGCCTGGCATTCAGGTTCTTTGCAATTTTCGCTGCCACTTCCAAGGCATATTCTGAATGTTTTGAAAAATCAGTCGGCACCAAGATTTTTTTCATTTCTTTTAATTTTAATTAAAATGAATCCTTTGTTTAACCCTAAGGTATTATAAGTAAGTCACATAAGCCATGATATATATCATTTCAGAAACACATAACACTTCCTTAAAATCGCCATTAAGGATACCCGTAATTGTACCTGAACGGATTTGAACAAGCATATCTTGTTCAGAAAAAACCGGGATCACCCCTCTGACAAATGGAAAGTTTAAGTTGTTCAGTTCTCCTTTCGTTGTTCCTTCTCTAGCTTTTTAAAATATTTTCTGAACAGGTAGTTCTGTTTTAAGGCTTCCATATTTTGGTTAAAACTTTCTGTTCCCTGTTCTATATGATCAATCGTCTTTTGAAGTTGTTTTACCAGAACAGTATCGGCAGTTAAATAATATAAAGCGCCCCTGCCTGTTTTAACATCATAAACCACTGTATTCAGGTTTTTCAACAAAGAGTCCAGATTTTCACCTGAACTCTGCAAATCGTTTATGACATGCTTTAATTTTGCTCCTGAGACAGTATCTTTAAATAAAACACCGACTACATTCTCTTTGTCATCCGTACTCTTTAATATTTTATTTAACCGGTCGATCGAAAGAGTCGCTTTATCGCTCACATATTTGAGGTTCTCTATACTCTCATCAAGATTTTTGGCCATTGCAGTATCGTTCAGAAGTCTTCCCAGCGTACCCTTCCCTTCAGTAATTGCTCTCGTTATTTTCAGCAGATCGGCAGTCAGCAGGGCTGCATTCTCATTGGTCACACTCAACGTACCCAGCAGGTCATCGGCTCCTATTTTGCTGTACGAAATGATCTGATCCCCATCCTTAACAGCTTCATCGCTATTCTTTCCCGGATTAATATTTACGATCATATTTCCCACCAGGCCATCTGAACCAATTGTAGCCACAGCATCTTTCTTAATAAAAACCTGTATACTTTCCTTTAAAATCATGTCTACTTTAATGGTTGTATCATTCACCACGGTAATATTTTTAACAGTACCGACATTTACACCTGAGAAACGCACATTATTACCTTCCTGCAGGCCATTAACATTTGCAAACTGAACACTTAGCATAAAGGTTTGACTAAAGAGGTTCTCTTTATTGCCAATTAAATATGCGGCAACGACCAAAAGTGTGGTTCCTGCTGTTACTAAGGCTCCCAGCCTTATCTTTTCTGATGTTGTTCGTCCCATAACCGACTTTTATTTAAAGAATGCCTTCACCTTAAAATCTTCTACCTTAATCAGTTCCCGATAAGTACCTTCTGCGTAATTTATCCCATCTACCAGTAATATCATCCTGTCTGCGATCACTCTGGCACAATCTACATCGTGAGTGATAATTAAAGAAGATGTCATATACTGCTTCTGAACCTTTTTCATAAGCATAATAATCTCTTTAGACGTTATCGGATCCAGGCCACTTGTCGGTTCATCATAAAAAATAATTTTCGGTTTCATAATTAAGGTTCTGGCCAAAGCTATACGACGTTGCATCCCCCCCGATAATTCATCCGGCATAAGATCTACGGTATGAGCAAGACCAACACTCTCCAGGGCCTCTAAAACCGCTTTTTCTGTCCTGATATTCTTCCCAAAACGCTCCCGGTGTCTGCGTAACGGAAATTCCAGATTTTCACGGACGGTCATCGAATCGTACAAAGCACTTCCCTGAAAAAGGAAACCGACATCTGCCCTCAACCTGTCTAACGAAACATGGTTCAAGTGAACAATGTCCTGCCCCATAATGTTCACACTTCCGCTATCGGGTTTCATTAGTCCAATCAGACATTTAATCATTACGGACTTTCCTGAACCGGACTTGCCCATTATCACAAGGCTTTCCCCTTTATACAATCTCATGCTGAAACCACTTAGCACCTGATTTTCCCCAAAGCTTTTCTTAAGGTCTTCGACAACTATGACAGCTTTTTCAGGGCTCTGAACCAAATCTTTTCCATGCATGCTTGATAAGGTTTTCATAGGTCATAAAAAATATCAGCGATAATTACCGCTATAAAATCCAGAACAAAGATTAATAAAGACGACAGTACTACAGCAGTATTGGCGGCTACTCCGACCCCTACCGTTCCTTTTTTACAATAATATCCCTTATAACATCCTACCAGACCAATTGCAAAACCAAAGAAAACCGACTTAGCAACCGCAGGTATCAGATCCCTGAAATTCAAAGCATTAAACACCTGGTTAAAAAAAAGGCGGGCGGAAACATCTCCTTTAAAATGTTCTATAAGAAACGATCCGTAGAGAGCCAAGGCATCTCCATACACCACCAGCAACGGAACCATCAGTGTCGTTGCCGTTATCCTGGTAACCACTAAAAACTTAAAGGGATTCGTTCCGGACACTTCCATTGCATCGATTTGTTCTGTTACTCTCATAGATCCCAGTTCAGCACCAATTCCGGAAGCTATCCTGCCGGCACATACCAGGGCAATAATTACCGGGCCGATCTCCCTTACAATCGATATTCCGACCATGGAAGGCATCCAGGATACAGCTCCAAATCCCTGTAACGTCGGACGTGTCTGCAAAGTGAGTACCAAACCAATAATAAACCCTGTCAGGCTCACTAACGCTAATGACCTGTTACCAACATTATAACATTGTTTTAATAACTCATTAAATTCGTAAGGAGGATGAAAAGCTTCTTTAAAAAAATTCCCTGCAAAAAAAGCAAGCTCACCTATCTGCTTAAAAAAGCTGTTAAATAAATTTGTTATTGACCCTTCTGATGACATTATCAGTATTTACGTTCATAAAATTTCCTTTATTCTGAACGAATTAACATTTTAAATCATATCTAAGTTACTGATAATTATCATTCTAACGACCATCATCATACAGTAAATTGATGTATCACGACATCCTGCATCCTCTGTAAACCATAAAATCCCCGTCTGCTTTTGGAGCGTTGCCTGTTAAGAAAGGTTTGCTATGGGAAAGGTAGCATCACACGTTTTAAGGGTTGCCTTCTTCAAATACTGAAACAATGGGATAATAATCCGGTTCTCCGTTTGGCAGCCTGGTTGACCTTCCTGAAAACATCATTAATATCATTTGAACTGATTTTAATTCGGCGCATGATTTTAGTCATTTTATAAATTCCTTTTTTACTGTTATTTTATCAATATAAAATCATGGTGATGTCGATATAAATCCGTAAATTTTAGTACGGTTTCACGGAATTATATCCAGGTCTCCAATAAACCTTATGTCAAACCTTAAAAGTATTTCTTATGAAAATAGATATTCAATTCGAAAAAATGAAAACTAACAGCTATGTAGAAAGCTTAGCTAGCAGAAAATTAAAAGATTTAGGAGAAAAATACGATTGGATTTTTAATGCGGACGTTTTTTTTAAGAAAGATAATGACGCCAAAGGTAAGGGAAGAATTTGCAAAATAAGATTAAGAGTACCGGGCTATGATTTATTTGCTTCTACTGACGATGAATCTTTTGAAATTGCTTTAGCAGAAACTTTAAAAGATCTGGAGAGACAAATACGAAAAAGAAAAACTCAAATGAGTACTCATTAAGTTAGGCTAATCTCATAAAAAAATCCACCTGCAAAACAGGTGGATTTTTTTATTTATAAAGGGATATTCCTATTCCTCTTTTTTCTTCCCTGATGTTACAGACTTTTTAAGAGTGTCATACATTACAGGAGTTGCAATAAACAATGAAGAATAAGTACCTACGCCGATACCTATAATCATTGCAAACATAAACCCTCTTAACGACTCACCTCCGAATATGAATATAGTGATCAATACCACCAAAGTAGTCATCGATGTATTCAATGTTCTTCCTAAAGTACTGTTCAATGCAAAGTTAACGTTGTTCCCGGCACTCCAGCCTTTTTCATTGATAACCTCCCTGATTCTGTCAAAAATAATTACTGTATCGTTCAATGAATAACCTATCACCGTCAGGATGGCAGCAATAAACGCCTGGTCTATTTCCATGTTGAAAGGCATGAACTTATAAGTTAATGAGAAGATACCCAATACGATAATCACATCGTGGAAAACAGCTGCTACAGCCCCTAAAGAGAATTGCCATTTCGTAAAACGCAATAAAATATACATGAATACGATCGCTAATGAACCCAGAATCGCCCAAACCGCATTTTTCTTAATATCATCTGCAATGGTAGGACCTACCTTAATAGATTGCAGAATTCCGATCTTAGCATCTTCACTACCGCCTAAGAATTGCTCGTAAGTAGTTCCTTCCGGTAAATATTTAAGAAGTGACTCGTATAACTTCTGTTGAATTTCCTGGTCAACTTCAGTTGCTTCTTCATCTACTTTATACTTCGTAGTTACTTTTACCTGGTTAGGACCTCCGAAAGTTTTCACTTCCGTACTTCCAAAAACAGCATCCAGTTCCGCATCAATTTCAGATGGATTTACAGGATGTTCGAAACGGATCTGATACGAACGTCCTCCTACGAAATCAACTCCCTGGTTAAGGCCTAAACTAAATAGCGACCCTAAACTTATTACCAAGGCAATACCAGAAATGATATATGCAACTTTACGTTTTGACAAGAAATCGATATTTACATTTTTGAATAGGTTCTTGGTTGCTCCGGTATAAAAATCTAACGATCTTCCTTTCTTCTCTACATACCATTCTATTAACAAACGTGTAACGAAAATAGCTGTGAATAATGAAGTAATAATACCTATTAGTAAGGTAGTTGCGAAACCTTGAATCGGACCTGTACCGAATACCAAGAGAATTAATGCCGTAAGTCCGGTAGTAATATTTGCATCAAGGATCGAAGACAATGCATTTTTGAAACCATCGTCGATAGCCTGTTTCTTACCTTTTCCTTTTAATACTTCTTCTTTGATACGTTCGTAAATAATTACGTTGGCATCGACCGCCATACCAATGGTCAATACAATACCTGCAATACCAGGTAAGGTAAGAACCGCACCTAATCCGGCCAATACTCCGAAAATTAAAAGTATGTTGAACGATAAAGCTATATCAGAGAAGATACCGGCCTTACCATAATAGAAAATCATCCAAACCAATACAATAATCATTGCTATTAAGAATGACATCATACCGCTGTTGATCGCTTCATGTCCTAATGAAGGCCCTACTACTTCTGACGAAATAATATCTGCTGAAGCAGGAAGCTTACCTGCTCTTAATACATTCGCCAAGTCAATTGCTTCATTTAGCGTGAAATTACCTGAAATCTCAGAATTTCCACCGCTAATAGGCCCGCTGCTAACCCCTGGTGCCGAATATACTATATCATCAAGGACAATAGCAATGTTCCCCTGCTCTCTAAAAGCCTTTCCTGTAAGTTCTTCCCAGATTCTGGCTCCTTTACCGTCCATCTGCATAGACACAGACGGCCTGTTCCCCAAATCATAACTTTGAGAAGCATCTGTAATCACACTACCACTTAAAGGAGGGATCCCTTCTCTGTTAGATTTCAGAGCATAAAGCTCAACCAGTTCAGAATCTTTGGCCGGCTTGCCCCAAACTAATTTTGCCGTTTTTAATTCGGCCGGACGCGCCTGGACAACCTGAGGCATTTTCAGGTATCCGTTAACTTCAGCCGTATCTTTTAATGCGAAAGTTGCAATAACAGGGCTTCCCTGGAAACCTGGTTGTACCATTAAGCTTAATAATGGATTCGATTGTGCAACATCTAAAGAATCTGTTGAAATATCAGAAAGCAGCGAATCGATCTCTGTTTCTTCCTGTACCGGCTCTGAAGCTACTGTTTCAGCATCTACAATACCCTTAAGGATTTCGTCAGCAGATACCAGATAAGGTAATATCTGATCTGCCTTGAATGTTTCCCAGAACTCTAATTGCGCTGTGCTCTGTAATAAACTTTTTACACGATCAATGTCCTTTGCTCCCGGAAGCTCGACAAGGATTCTCCCTGAAGTTCCTAAACGCTGAATGTTAGGCTGGGTAACCCCGAATTTATCGATACGCTTACGCAATACTTCAAAAGCCGATGTAATCGACTCATCAACTTTACGACGGATAACAGGACGCGCTTCCTCGTCTGTCATCTGGAAATTTATATCGTTGCTCAGTGCTTTATTTGCAAAAATATCAGGAGAAGCTAACTTGGTACTTCCGGCAGAAACCTCAGAAAATTTCTCGAAGAACAGATCGAGATATGTATCCTGACTGTTTTTTGCAGCTTCACTGGCTTCATCCAGAGCCTTGTTAAATACAGGATCTTTTGAGTTATTGGCCAATCCTTTCAAGATATCCTTAACTGAAATCTGCAGAATTACGTTAATACCTCCTTTAAGATCGAGTCCTTTGTTTAGCTCCTTCTCCTTTGCTTCATTGTAAGTAAAGCTGGCAACACCGATGTTATAAACTGTCTGATTGCCAATAGAATCTAAATAACTTGCTTCCTCTACCTCTCTTTTTGCTACATAATTGTCTTCATCTGAAGAAATTTTGTTGATAGCAAAATCTTCGGCCTCTCCTTCTATTTTATTGATTATAAAAGTAAACGATAGCTGATAGATACTAACGATACCAAATAAAATAGCAAAAAGCCTAATAAGTCCCTTGTTTTGCATCCTAAATTTTATTTAATAGTCAAATTTTAAAAACGAGCAAATATAAAATTTACACGATGATAAACCAATTTATTTTAAGGTTACTATACAAAAAATCCTGCTTGAAATCAATTCAGCAGGATTTTTTGAAAGTATTTATATTATTATTTCAAAACTTCGCTAAGTGCTCCGTTGGTTTTACTAACCGCTTCAGCACTTGAAACAAGCTTTGCTTTTTCTGCTTCGTCCAGTTCTATTTCTACGATTTTTTCTATACCATTTTTGCCAATGATAACAGGAACCCCTATAGAAATATCGTTAAGTCCGTATTCTCCTTCTAAAAATGCCGAACAAGGGAACATTTTTTTCTGATCGCACGCAATGGCCTGTACCATTGCTGAAACAGCCGCACCAGGTGCATACCATGCGCTGGTTCCCAGTAATTTAGTAAGGGTTGCCCCCCCCACTTTTGTATCTTCCATAACCTGGTTCAAACGATCTTCAGAAATGAATTTCGATACCGGAACACTGTTCCTTGTAGCCAAACGGGTTAAAGGAATCATACCTGTATCACTATGTCCTCCGATGACCATACCGTCTACATCAGAAATAGGGGCTTCCAAAGCTTCAGCCAGTCTATATTTAAAACGCGCACTATCCAGAGCCCCACCCATACCTATGATTCTGTTTTTAGGCAGCCCGGTTACTTTATGAGCCAAATAGGTCATGGTATCCATAGGGTTACTTACAACGATAATAATTGCATTTGGTGAATGTTGTAAAAGGTTTTCGGTAACAGATTTAACTATCCCGGCATTAATTCCGATAAGTTCCTCACGGGTCATACCCGGTTTGCGGGGAATACCGCTGGTAATCACAGCCACGTCACTGTCAGCCGTTTTCGTATAATCGTTTGTTGAACCTGTGATCTTAGTATCAAATCCATTTAATGAAGCTGTCTGCATCAGGTCCATTGCCTTTCCTTCAGCAACCCCTTCTTTGATATCCACCAAAACAACTTCGGATGCAAAATCTTTAATCGCAATGTATTCGGCACAACTTGCACCAACGGCACCAGCACCTACTACTGTAACTTTCATATGATATATTTTTTATTATTTGATAAATTAAAAACGCTAGCAAAGTTCGTTAAATTTATTGATTATCCATAGTTTAAACAACGAAAAAAGGAGCTAAAAACAGCTCCTTTTTCATAATTCATCTCCGTTTTTTATTATCTGAATCCGAAATTAATTCCTAAATTAAAGCTATCAAATGCAGCCATCGTATAATCTGCATTTATTCTGAAAAACCCAAGTTTTAATTTCGTCCCGAGGGTTACCCTTGCCCCCGAAACTTTACTATCCACTGAAAAAGGATCGACAATTGTTTCCGACTGAAACGGTCCTTGTTCAACCACATAAGTACCTAACAAATCTGTATCGGATTTTCCTGCAAGATACCCTATGCTTCCATAAAAATTAATTACGGGCAATTTAGTAGAGGCAATCAGGCCAAACATCCAGGTATCTGCCTTGGTTTGTATGCGTTGATTCTCACCTGCAATAACCTCAGTTTCCGTAAAATCGTATTCTCCGTTTAAATGTGAATACGAGATCAATCCGGAAACGGCCACCGGCAGTAGTTTATCAGCAGGCAGCCATGCTGAGAGTTCATGTTGCACCCCAAAACCATAATATGTCATTGCCGCATCATCATAAGAGGTTTTCGGGAACAGCCTGACCTTGACTTCAGTATGTTTTATCAATCCGATACTTGCCTGTAAAACCGCCGTCGGGATAAAATTAATATGCTCACTTGCCAAACCGGATGGCAGCCGGAAGACTGCATCATCCAGAGTGCCGGGCTGACCACCATCTACAAATACCTCTATCCCTTCGATATCCCCAAGGGCCGTTGACACCTCCTTACTGATGCTTCCGTCCGAAAATTGCAGATTTTCATACCGGGAAGTATCTAAAACAAATGATTTTTTGCCATCCTTGATAAGGCTTCCGTTCACTATCAATGAAATCTCAAAGCCCAGAAAAGGTTTAACTCTTGCCGAATTAAACCACCCGTTATTCATTCCGTACATTAAACCATCGCCTGCGGGAGACAGATAATCCTGAGTAAAACGTTGTGCGTCATTCACCCCGGCAGCCAATAAATCGTTAATATTCTCCTGCGCATTCGACATCAGTCCAGCACAAAGGAAAAGTGCAGTAGTAATTTTCTTCATGTTATATTGATTTGGTGGGCCTAAAATAAAAATAAAAAAATATATCCGTGCCGGTTTCTAAACATTTCGCGAAAGTAATGTCAGCATTTAAAAAGTAGTCAAAAAACTATGACTTTTATCATCTGACACCCTCTTTAGTCCGTTTACTTTAGCCAAAATTTCAAAATCATAATCATGAGAAAAATCCTTTTTATATCCTTTTTGGTTCTAGGTTCAATGAAGCTATTTGCTCAAAACACCTCATCTAAAGATTACAGCAAATGGCAGATGAGGCTTCGTTTTATTTCAGTCACCCCGAATGAAAGTGCAAATATTGAAGCTATTGGCGGAGATGTGTCCATTTCCAGCTCATACGTCCCTGAACTTGATTTTACTTATTTTATTACAGAGAATTGGGCAGCAGAGCTTATTCTGGGGACAACAAACCACGATGTTGAAGCAAAAAACACTTCTGTCGGAAATATCGATCTGGGTGATGTATGGCTACTCCCGCCTACCTTAACTTTTCAATACCATTTTACAGGCGGAAAAGCCAAACCTTATCTCGGTGCCGGGGTAAATTATACTATTTTCTACGGAGCAGACAACGGACCGGTGGCAAATGACGTATCGTACGACAATTCATTAGGACTTGCTTTTCAGGGAGGTATTGATTACGCCTTAAACAATAAATGGTTCCTTAATTTTGACATTAAGCATATACGGCTTCAAACTGATGCTACAGTGAACGCAACCGATGCTCTCAGGGCTACCGTAAATGCAGATGTAGACATAAATCCTTTCATTATAGGGATCGGTTTAGGATTGAAATTCTAAAACATAAAAAAAGGGATGTTTCAGAACATCCCTTTTTTATTATTCGCTTTTCTTATGCATCTATATTCGCATAAGCTGCATTCTTTTCTATAAATTCTCTTCGTGGCGGTACCTCATCTCCCATTAACATTGAGAAAATCCTATCGGCTTCCGAACCATTATCAATTGTCACCTGACGTAAAGTCCTAAAATCAGGATTCATCGTCGTATCCCACAACTGCTCAGCGTTCATCTCTCCAAGACCTTTGTATCGCTGAACGTTTACCGAACCTCCAAACTGTTCCGCAAGTGCATCCCGCTCTTTGTCATTCCACGCATACTCTTTCTTAGCTCCTTTTTTCACTAAATACAACGGAGGAGTAGCTATATAAACGTGACCATTTTCTATAAGTTCTTTCATATACCTAAAAAAGAAAGTCAGAATAAGTGTGGCAATGTGAGAACCATCGACATCGGCATCACACATAATGACAACTTTATGGTAACGTAATTTCTCCAGATTAAGCGCCTTACTATCTTCTTCCGTTCCGATAGTAACACCCAGAGCTGTAAAGATATTTTTGATCTCTTCATTTTCAAAAACCTTATGGTGCATCGCTTTTTCAACATTCAGGATTTTACCTCTTAATGGTAAAATGGCCTGAAAATTTCTATCACGTCCCTGCTTGGCGGTACCCCCTGCCGAGTCTCCCTCGACCAGGAATATCTCGCACCTTTCCGGGTCCTGCTCTGAGCAGTCAGATAATTTCCCCGGAAGGCCGCCACCACTCATCACAGTCTTACGCTGTACCATTTCACGGGCTTTTCGAGCCGCATGGCGGGCCTGAGCGGCCAAAATCACTTTCTGCACAATGGTTTTAGCATCATTCGGATGCTCTTCGAGGTAATTCTCCAACATTTCAGATACTGCCTGAGATACAGCCGAAGTTACTTCCCTGTTACCTAACTTTGTCTTGGTTTGACCTTCAAACTGGGGTTCAGCTACTTTTACAGAAACAATAGCCGTCAGTCCCTCACGGAAATCATCTCCGGAAATTTCAAACTTTAGCTTATCGAGCATCCCTGAATTATCTGCATATTTTTTCAAGGTAGTCGTTAACCCTCTTCTAAAACCTGAAAGGTGAGTTCCCCCTTCATGCGTATTAATATTATTCACATAGGAATGCAGGTTTTCGCTGAAAGATGAGTTATATACCATAGCCACCTCAACAGGTATGCCATTCTTTTCTCCTTCCATAGAAACCACATCGGCAATAATAGGCTCACGGTTTCCGTCTAAGTATTTTATAAACTCTTTCAGCCCTTCTTCCGAATGGAACTCTTCTCCTTCATACGCTCCTTTATCATTCTTATGGCGTTTATCCGTCAGGGTTATCTTAATCCCTTTATTCAGGAATGCGAGTTCGCGCATACGGGAAGCCAGGGTATCATAATTATATTCTAATGTCTGCTGGAAAATTGTTCCGTCCGGTTTAAACGTTACCACAGTTCCTCTTAGATCCGTTTCTCCAACAGATTTAACAGGATATAAGGATTTACCCCTTTCGTACTCCTGCTCCCAAATCTTTCCATCGCGATATACGGTCGCTTTTAAATGATCAGACAATGCATTCACACACGATACTCCAACCCCGTGCAAACCTCCTGAAACTTTATACGAATCTTTGTCAAACTTACCTCCCGCACCTATTTTGGTCATTACAACCTCAAGAGCAGAGACACCTTCTTTTTTATGAATATCAACCGGGATACCACGACCATTATCTTCTACGGTTATGGAGTTATCTTCATTTATAGCTACCTTAATCGTATCACAATGTCCGGCCAATGCCTCATCTATCGAGTTATCGACAACCTCATATACCAAATGATGCAATCCGCGGGGACCAACATCACCAATATACATTGAAGGACGCATACGTACGTGTTCTATCCCCTCTAATGCTTGTATACTATCGGCCGAATACTGTTTTTTAGTTACTTCTTCACTCATAAATTCGCTGTTTTTTAAACATTTTGCGCAACAGACAAATATAACAAACTATAGAAGAAAACAAGGTTATGAAAAACATAAAACCTTTCAAGTTATTAACAAAACCTTGTGAAAACTCAACAAAAAAGCGCCACAAAAATGCGGCGCCTAAAAAACTATATCAGACACTAAAAACTTAACCTACATAAGCATCGGTATGCACATTGCTGATAGCCCTTCCCGACGGCTCATTCATATTTTTAAAAGCTTCATCCCACTCCAGCGCAATAGGCGTACTACAGGCTACTGAGGGCACTGAAGGCACTGTTAAAGCTGCGGCATCTGAAGGGAAATGCTCTGCAAATATGGAACGATAATAATACTCTTCCTTAGTTCTGGGGGTTTGAACAGGAAATCTGAATTTTGCATTTTCAAGCTGCTCATCACTCACTTCGGCATCAACCACTTCTTTTAGTGTATCTATCCAGCTATAACCTACCCCATCAGAGAACTGCTCTTTTTGCCTCCATGCGACACTTTCCGGAATATATGACTCAAAAGCCTTACGTATCACCCATTTTTCCATACGCTCTCCGTTTATCATCTTATCTTGCGGATTGATACGCATTGCCACATCTATAAACTCTTTATCCAAGAAAGGTACGCGCCCTTCAATACCCCAGGCTGCCAACGACTTGTTCGCTCTTAAGCAATCGTACTGGTAAAGCTTATCTAACTTACGAACGGTTTCATCGTGAAAATCTTTCGCCGTCGGTGCTTTGTGAAAATACAAATACCCCCCGAACAATTCATCGGCCCCTTCTCCCGAAAGTACCATTTTGATCCCCATTGATTTTATAACCCTCGCCATTAAATACATCGGCGTTGAAGCTCTTACTGTAGTAATATCATATGTTTCCAAATGATAAATAACGTCTTTAATGGCATCTAAACCTTCCTGGATTGTAAATTTTATTTCATGGTGTACGGTACCTATATGGTCTGCCACTTTTCTCGCCGCAGCCAAATCGGGCGAACCTTCAAGCCCCACAGAAAAAGAGTGCAACCTCGGCCACCATGCCTGATCGGCATCATCTGTCTCTATCCTTTTTTCGGCATATTTTTTGGCTATGGCCGAAGTTACAGAAGAATCTAAACCTCCTGATAATAATACACCGTAAGGCACATCACTCATTAACTGCCTGTGAACGGCATCTTCCAAAGCCTGTCGTATGGTAGCGATACTGGTTTCTGCCTCTTTTACAGTTTCGTATTCCGACCAGTCCCGTACATACCATTTTTTTAATTCTCCATCCCGACTATGCAGATAGTGACCCGGAGGAAATATTTCGATCTTGGTACAAACCCCCTCTAAAGCTTTTAACTCAGAAGCAACATAAAAAGTACCGTGCTGATCCCAACCTATATATAGCGGAATAATCCCCATATGATCTCTGGCTACAAAATACTCGTCTTTATCTACGTCATACAGTGCAAAACCAAAAATACCGTTCATATCATCTACAAAATCAACACCTTTTTTCCGGTATAAGGCTAAAATAACCTCACAGTCCGACTGTGTCTGAAAATTATATGCACCTTCAAATTGCTTGCGAAGTTCCCGATGGTTATATATTTCTCCATTCGCTGCCAGAACAAATTTTTGATCTTCGCTAAAAAGGGGCTGGCCTCCTGATGCCGGATCTACAATAGCCAGACGCTCATGCGCCATGATAGCTTTTTCATTGCTGAATATCCCGCTCCAATCCGGACCTCTGTGACGTAACTTTTTACTCATTTCGAGCAACTGAAGTCTTAATACGTCTGCCTTTTCCTTCAAATCAAATGCACAAACAATTCCACACATATCAATATTGTTTTTAGTTCTTAATAATTTCAAGGCAAATATTATATTATGATTTCAATTTAAAAACTAAATTACTTTTTTTGATTTCAAAAAACAACTAATAAAACCAAATATTAACATAAATGAAATAAAAAACATTATTACATCTGAAAGAACGTTATAAATTGTAAGTATGCTTTTTATACAAACATTAACTAAAACCATCTATACAGATTACAGATTAACTAATTAACTTTATGATCTAAAATAAATCGAATAACAAATGAAAAAACTAATCTTTGTACTGACATTGGCCACTACATTTCTGGCTTTCAACGACACAAACGCACAAAAATTCAGCGGGATCGACAAAAGTGTTGCCGACATAGCGTATTACAAAACCGATCGCAATGCTCCACCCAGCATTAAAGTAATTTATTCACGGCCTCTTAAAAAAGGGAGAGCTGTTTTCGGAAGCCTGGTTCCTTACGACAAAGTATGGCGTACCGGTGCCAACGAGGCGACTGAAATAAGACTATACCAAGATATGATGTTCGGAGATAAAGAAATAAAAGCGGGTACCTATACCCTTTTTACCATCCCCGGCTCATCCGAATGGACCATCATCCTTAACAGCGATACCGATGTATGGGGCGCTTATTCATATAAAGAAGAGAATGATGTAGTCAGAATCAAAGTTCCGGTGAGTTCCGGCAATGAATCTTTAGAAGCTTTTTCCATAGCTTTCAAGCAAGATAGCGAGGAGAAAATCGATATGGTTCTAGGTTGGGACACTACCAGAGTTAAAATTCCGTTCACCCTTTAGCATAATTTCAGGCATTGTCAGGATATGCAAATTGAGAACAATCAGCATATCCTGACAATCTTCCCGCCTTCTCTAATTATTTTTTTCAGACATCAACTCGCCCGCAGAATAAGTATGTTCTACATTGATATCAGGAACCTCGTTGATAGGTACCTTCATTACATCCTTGTCTAAAACTATAAAGTCGGCCCATTTACCCGGCTCCAGGCTCCCTTTTTCTTTCTCTTCAAAGTTTGCAAAAGCAGCCCAAATAGTCATCCCCTTCAAAACCTCTTCTCTGGTTAGTGCATCTTTGGTCTGAAATCCATTCTTCGGATAACCATCCAGGTCTTTTCTGGCTACAGCCGCATAGAATGTTAAAAAAGGACTTACTTTTTCAACCGGAAAATCGGTTCCCAATGCAATGATACCGGATTTGTCTAACAATGTTTTATACGCATATGCACCTTCTATACGATCTGCGCCCAGCCTATCTTCAGCCCAATACATATCACTAGTTGCATGGGTTGGCTGTACTGAAGGTATAATTCCCTGACTGAAATAATCCAGGTCTTTACCATCAATTACCTGGGCATGCTCAATACGCCATCGTCTGTCAGGCTTTCCTTCCAAAGCGCTATTATAAGCCTTTAACACTATTGCATTTGCAGAATCGCCAATAGCATGTGTATTCATCTGATACTCGGAAGCAGCAATTCTGTCGGCTATATCATAGACATCCTCCACAGAGGTCACCAGCGCCCCAAAATGATGGTGTTTGTCTGAATACTCTTCTTTTAAAGCCGCTCCTCTGGAACCCAGGGCTCCGTCGCCATAGACTTTAAAAGACCTCACATTTAACCGATCTGTTTTTACGATTCCTTTCGCCAAATAATAATCCAGGTTTTCTTCAGAGTTGCTCACCATCGCATAAACTCTCATTTTAAGGTCTCCGCTTTGTTGTAAACTATCAATCAGCTCAATCACTTCCCTGTCAAGTCCAGCATCACTAACCGTTGTCAATCCGAAGCCAAAACATATCTCCTGGGCCTCGAGCAATGCATTTGCCTGCTCTTCCCTGCTAAGATCCGGCACAACAGCATCTATCATAGCCATTGGATTGTCTATCAGCAGTCCGGTTAACTCTCCGTTTTCCATCACAATTTCACCTCGGGAAGCCTTCGTGTCTTTTGTTATGCCTGCCAGATCCAATGCCTTTTGATTTACTAAATAAGCATGACCATCGATACGTTGCAATACGACAGGGATATCAGGAAACAATTCATCTAACTTATCTTTTACAGGAAACTCCTTCACCTCCCAGTCGTTCTGATCCCAACCGCGACCGAACACAAAACTTTTTTTCTTATCATTTTGAAACGCCACAACCCTTTGTAAAACTTCATCATAACTTTTAGTATCTAATAAATCTACTTTCTGCTGATTGAGACCCAGTCCGAAAAAATGACAATGCGCATCTACTAATCCCGGTAAAATCGTTTTTCCTTTAGCATCCAGAACCCTTTTACCCTCATACTTTTCGATAAGTTCTTCAGATTTTCCCACAGCCTGTATCTTACCGTCTTTAACAGCCATTGCCGCTGCTTTACTAAAAACAGAATCTACTGTATATATATTAGCATTGACAACTAAAAGATCTGCTTTTTTCTTTTTAGTACACGACGCAGTCATGGCCAAAACCAGAAAGAGTAAATAAATTTTCTTCATCCCTTTTATTAAAATCATTGTTAGTTTTTATGTGTTCGCCCGGTAACAGATAGTTGTTCATTTAATTGCTGAAAAACCACATCCCTTTATAATAACGTAAATATAATGTCTTTTCCTAACACTTTGTCAAAGTTAAATTTGTTTCTGTTATCTTACAAGCCATGCAGATATAACTTTAACTTTGCCCCTTACACATAAAGATTTTCAACATAAAGTGTTTTAACTTTGCCCTTCAACAAATGAAATATGCTAAATAAAACAGCGCAGTTTTTTAAAAGCTATCACTTTGCCAAAGGTGTATTGATTACACTCTCTGCCATTATTGCTGTTCTGGCAAGCTATCTGGGCGGTAAAACTGACATAGGAACCTCACTGGCCTTTGGCGTCCTACTCGCTTCAGTTCCGGATATTCCCGGGAATAAAAAACATCGGTTTTACGGTATTTTAATAGCTATTCTTGCCGCAGTTATCAATATTATCCTTATTAACCTTACCTATCACCATCTATACCTCATTATCCCGACACTTGCCATTCTAGTATTTTCGTATGCATATATTTCCGTATACGGCTTCAGGGCCTCATTAGTCTCCTTATCCGGATTATTGGCCATTTCTATCAGCATGGCTCATTTACGGACCGGCAACGATATCTTTATACATGCCGGTTTTACAGCTCTCGGGGGACTCTGGTATTTAGGATTATCTACACTCTATTCTTTCTTAAACCCCACGCAATTTAGCCTGCAACTCCTTTCTGAAATAATGAGCCTTACAGCCGGATATCTGGACACCAGAGCCAGGCTCATCCTGGTTGAAGAAACCGAAAGGGATGAACTTCTAAAAGAATTATTTCAGCTCCAGACCGAACTGAACGAAAAGCACGAGCTCATCAGGTCTGTTTTACTCAATGCCAGAATAAAATCGGGCTCAACCAACTTTATCAAAAGACAGCTATTGGTATTCATCGAACTTGTAGACATGTTAGAACTGGCTATCGCCAACCCTATGAATTACAAGACCATAGACAATACTTTTAAAAAAGACAACAAAAATATCATTACAAGTTTTGCCGCAGTCTCTGAAAACATTGCCATTGAACTAAGGGCACTGTCTTACAAAATCTCAAAAAAGAACCACCATATCGAAGAGGTAGATATCGAGCTACTTCTTTCAAAGGCATTTTCATGCATAGAAAACTACAAGGCTTCAGTAGATATCGAACAAAACCGAAATAAGATACTACTACTAAGACATCTTTATGATTATATCGAACAACAGGTAGAAAAAGTACAAAACATAAAAAGGGTTTTAAAAAAATCCTACAACCTTGTCGAAAGGGAACAAAAATCGCCCAACAAAAAACTCATTACCGTACAAGATTACAGCATTAATATCTTAAGAGAAAACCTTTCTTTTAAATCTCCTATCTTCAAGCACTCCTTGAGACTGTCTATAACCGTTCTGGCCGGTTTCCTCATAGGAAGTTTCTTCTCGATACAAAATGCATATTGGATCATCCTGACCATTATTGTTATCATGCGCCCGAATTACGGACTTACCAAAGAAAGATCCAAAGAACGTATCATCGGCACACTTATTGGCGGTTTGATTGCCACGGCTATTATTTTAACGACCCAAAACCTATTTCTCTACATTACAATCGTTCTTGTTTCTATGACTTTGGCTTTTTCTTTTGTACAGCAGAATTACAAAGCATCCGCCACCTTTATAACCCTTAATATCGTTTTTATATACGCTTTATTGCAACCCGATGCCTTTGAGGTCATTCAATACCGGATCATAGACACAATGCTTGGAGCCGGCCTTGCCATTGCAGCCAATTACACCCTCTGGCCGGCATGGGAATTTTATTACCATAAAGACCTCCTAATCAAATCTATTGAATCCAACATCTATTATTTGAAAGAAGTCAGGTCTCTGTACAATCATAAGATCCGTAAGAACACCCCTTATATCATATCAAGAAAGGAAGCATTTATCGCCATCGGAAATTTAATGGCTGCTTTCCAGCGAATGGCACAAGAACCAAAATCAAAACAAAAAAATTTCATGGAACTCTATGAGGCAGTAGTTGTACAGCATACATTCTTATCTTCTACGGCAGCCTTAGGAACTTATATACAAAATCATCCTACCACTTCCGCTTCAAACGATTTTAATATATATATAGATGAAATTGTCAATTCCCTGAATGAAAGCATCCTGTTATTAAAAGGAAACAATATTACGGAGAAGAACGATTCCATACACACTGATGCTATCAACCAGATCAAATCAAGCTATGCCCTGCTTATTCAAAAAAGACAGGAAGAAATTTTATCCGGAAACACAGTTATTGATGAAGAAACAAAAAGCAAGCTTAAAGAGGCCCATTTAGTAATAGACCTGTTACAATATTTATTCTCTCTTTCTATCAAACTAAAAAAACAGATCAAAGAAATTTAAAATGCTTCCCGATGTACTTTTTCTATTGTAAAAGCCGGTAAACAGATCGCAATATATTCGCATTCCTCATTAAACGGATTTGAATACTGGACTTTAGTGTTTTTTTCAATTTTAATAGATTGCCCTGCCTCCAGCACGATCTTTTCACCATCGACCACAAATTGTTTTTTACCCCGGATGATATAGGTATATTCATCAAATTCGGGTATCTGGAATGGCTCACTCCAGTTCGGCGGCGCAACCATATGTGCTATACTGAGCTGTTCTCCTCCTTTCGAAGCCGTTCCAAAATGTTCTTCTATAAGCTTTCCGTCCTCAGTCGGCACTACAAACGGGGCTTTCTGAACTATATATCTCTTTCTCATTTTAACACCTACTTTAATGGTTTTTTCTTGATCATCCCCCCTTTAATATCTTTAACAATATCCATAACCACAAAAGCTTTTTTATCTATTTTATCTATCTCCGTACTCAACCTGGCCAATTCCAGTCTCGTAACAACTGTATATATAATTTCAGTGGCGATCCGTTCTTCCCCGTATTTGCTGTATCCTCTCCTTCCGTGATAAATCGTACAGGCTCTTCCCATTTTCTGAGTAAGCATGAGCCTTATTTCTTCACTCCTTCCCGACACGATCGTAACCCCTATGTATTCCTCGACCCCATCAACTACAAAATCGACGGTTTTAGCCGCTGCCAAATATGTTAAAATGGCGTAAAGCGCTGTCTCTACCGTTAACAAATATGCTCCAACAGAAAATATAATAATATTTATGATCAATAACACATCACCGACCGTGAGATGTAGTTTTCTGCTCAGGTAAATTGCCAGCACTTCAGTTCCGTCTATAACACCACCGCCCCTCATCGCCATACCTATTCCCAGTCCGAGAAAAAAACCACCGAATACCGCTATCAGCAATTTATCATCTGTAATGGTCGGATAAGGGACAAAATGTACCACAATGGCCAGAGCCATTATTGCCAATATGCTTTTTACGGCAAACTTTTTACTAATGGTTTTGGCTCCGAGAATCAGAAAAGGAATATTTACCATTAATAATAAAACTCCGAGGGAAAAATTAGAGATTACCTGAAGTAACAGGGATATTCCGGTAGCTCCTCCGTCAATAAACTGATTCGGAAGCAAAAAGCCTTTTAAGCCAAATCCCGCAGAAAAAACACCGATTACAATAAACAGCACCTCTTTAACGGTATGGGCAAACTCTACCTGTAGAGCCCTAACCTCTCCCACCAGTTCCCTGTTAGTAAAATCAGTCTGTCCGGTTTTAGCTTTCAAACGGTTCTTTGCCCTCCTGATATAGAGCAACTGAGAGATGATGTTCATCTTTTACAGGTATTAGTATGTATAATTATTTTCTCATAACCTTATTTAATATACCAAAAACTCCGCGAATAAAGGTAGCACTGGTAAGCACTTTTAGTACCGGATTCATTCTGGAAGTTCCCGATGTCTTTCTTGAAGTCCGGTTTCTTTTTTCAGCTTCTTCCTTTGCCTTTTGTTGTGCTTCCTCCTCTGTTGCCTCTTCTATTTTTTTATTAAGTAACTCATAAGCACTTTCCCTATCGACAATGTCATTGTATTTTGAAGCAAGGTCTGATTCAGCTATCACCTCTTTTAATTCGGCATCGTCCAGAACATCCATCCTGCTCATAGGCGCTCGCATCATAGTTGCCGCCAAAGGCGTAGGTCTCCCTTTTTCATCAAGGGCAGTTACCAAAGCTTCTCCTATACCCAGACCGGTAAGAATCTCTTCTGTATCGTAAAACTCGGTTTCCGGATAATTCTGTGCTGTTAATTTAATTGCCTTTCTGTCTTTAGCAGTAAATGCCCGTAAAGCATGTTGCACTTTAAGTCCCAGTTGCGACAAAACCGCTTCAGGCACATCGGTCGGGTTTTGCGTTACAAAATAGAGCCCTACACCCTTCGATCGTATTAATTTTACAATACTTTCTATCTGATCCAGCAAGGCGTCTGATGCTTCTTTAAATATTAAATGCGCCTCATCGATGAAAAAGACCAGTTCCGGCCGGCCGGAATCCCCTTGTTCCGGAAAAGTATCATATATTTCGGCCAGAAGACTTAACATAAAAGTAGAGAAAAGCTTCGGCCTGTCTTGTATATCCGTAAGCCTGACTATATTGATAAAACCCCTTCCGTTTTCATCGATCCGACATAAATCATTCACCTCAAACGACTTTTCTCCAAAGAACAGCTCCGCTCCCTGCTGTTCCAACTCAATAATTTTTCGCATAATAGAACCGGTAGATGCTGTTGAAACCCTACCGTACATCCGCTGAAATTCTTCCCTCCCTTCGCCTGTTGCATACTGGAGTACTTTTTTCAGGTCTTTTAAGTCCAATAATGGTAATTTATGGTCGTCGCAATATTTAAAAACCACCGCCATTATCCCTTGCTGTGTTTCGGACAGATCTAAAATTCTGGACAACAGGACAGGACCAAACTCTGAAACCGTAGCTCTTAAGCGTACCCCGTCTTGCTCCGAAAGTGTAAACATTTCAACAGGAAAACTTTTTGCAGCATACGGCAATCCTATCTTCTGATGACGCTCAGTAATAAAGCTTTTCTCTTCACCTGGCTGGGCTAACCCACTTAAATCACCTTTTAAATCCATTAAGAGAACCGGAACCCCTTTCTCGGATAAATTCTCGGCTAAAACCTGTAAGCTTTTGGTCTTCCCCGTACCCGTAGCCCCTGCTATCAAACCATGTCGGTTAAGTGTTTTAAGCGGAATTTTCACAAATGCATCGGTAACCGTTTCTCCATTCTGCATTGCAGCTCCCAGAGTAATATAATCTCCCTTTGTCGTGTACCCTGTTTCTATATGATCAAAAAAACTATTGTTGCTCACTGTATCTTATTTTGTCATAAAAATAAGGTAATTTTAATCAAGATTGAAAATAGATACCCTATGAAAAATATTGTTTTATTGTGTTTATTGTTTTTAACCCCCTTAGTTAATACCATTGCTCAGAAAGCTATATTTCATAAATCTCACGAACCTGAGAAGCAGACTGCTTCTTTTAGTGATGTTGTAGAAGTTAACGGATTATTATTTCTGTCCGGTCAGATAGGTATAAACCACGCTAACAGAACCCTGGTATCAGGAGGTATAAAAGCAGAGACAAAACAAGCTATAGAGAACATAAAAGAGGTACTTGAACAACACAACCTTACGCTCGACCAGGTTGTAAAATGCACTGTTATACTCAGAGACATTAACGACTTTAAGGCTTTTGACGAAATTTACAAAAGCTATTTTACGAAAAAACCAGCCAGAACGACCTTTGCTGCTTCCGGTTTAGCCTTTGATGCCAAAATAGAGATCGAAGTCATAGCCGCCATGCACTAGCATTACTTTTATGTTAAACCTCCCTAATAAAAAGTTAAAGGCCTTCGTACTGCAAAAACTATCATTATCTTTGCTACCTTATTTTGAATTTTTTCAAAAAATTGCTTTTAAGTTTTTGCATGGAGAGAACAAACGTGAAAAGAAAAAAGTCTAAGGCTAAATTATTACATCAATATTACCAATATACGGGGTTTTACGACTTTGTATGGAAAAGTGTAAAAAAAGCGACACTACCTATCGTTCTGGTAATTGCCGCCATATTTGCTGTAGATTACTTTTTGTTTGATCTTAATGCTTTTTTTAAAGAAATGACCGAAACGCTTCCTCCTATGGGAGTCTTCACTATTTTCTTTATTTCTGAATCCTTACTTGGGTTAATTCCCCCTGAAATATTTATAGCCTGGGCAGGAAAGTCTGTCAAACCGATTTTCTTTTTGGCCATACTGGCCTTATTATCATACATAGGCGGATTAATATCTTACTTTATAGGTGTTGCTATTACAAAAATACCCTCGGTACACAGATATATGGAGGTGAAAATGCAAAAACATTTAAAGAACACCGCCAAATGGGGTGGTTTCTTAATTATTGTTGGGGCACTTTTACCTATTCCTTTTTCCATAACCTGTGTTGCTGCCGGAATTATCAACTTCCCTTTCAGGTATGTTACTTTATACGGAACCCTGAGATTTCTTAGGTTTGCCCTGTATGCATTGGTTATATTTAATGTAGTATAGAAATAAACTACAGTCTTTAAACCATAAAGTATAAACTATCATTATCTTTGCCCCATGGTTACAACAGCTATTATGGAGTTGGTAGAAAAAGGTGAGATGCTTCCGCTGATGGAAGAATTCTACACTATTCAGGGTGAAGGTCATCATACCGGAACTGCGGCATATTTTATCAGAGTGGGCGGTTGTGATGTGGGATGCCATTGGTGTGATGTAAAAGAAAGCTGGAATGCTGAAACCCATCCTCCCACAGAGATTTCAGGAATTGCAGAAAACGCTGCCAGATACTCGAACACGATTGTTGTTACGGGTGGAGAGCCCCTTACATGGAACATGAGCCCTTTAACTCATAAACTCAAGGAAAAGGGTCTCAGGATTCATATTGAAACCTCAGGAGCTTACCCGCTATCGGGAATATGGGATTGGATTTGTCTTTCCCCTAAAAAAATGAAACTTCCAAAAGAGGAGGTCTATAAGGCTGCCAACGAACTGAAAGTCATCATTTACAATAAACACGATTTTCAGTTTGCAGAAGAACAAGCTGCCAAAGTAAGCGGCAACTGCGAATTGTACTTACAACCTGAATGGAGCCGGAGAGAAAAAATGACCCCGGAAATCGTCGATTATGTAATGACGAACCCGAAATGGAAGATCTCTCTGCAGACCCATAAATACCTAAACATCCCTTAAGAATAATTTAGCGGATTCAGCGCTTAAACAAACTAATTCCTTTTATTGTTTTTTTGTACCTTTAAGACACTTATAATCAAAACTTTATTCATCTTAAAAACAAAAAAGCATTATGAATGTAGTAAATGCCTACGCAGCCCATTCAGCAGGTGGTAAACTGGAGCCATTCGAATACCAACTGGGTGAATTAAATAGTGATGAAGTAGAGATAAAAGTTCATTATTGCGGCCTTTGTCATTCCGATTTAAGCATGTTAAATAATGAATGGGGTATGACAACCTATCCCTTTGTACCTGGTCATGAAGTTACCGGAGAAATAACCGCCATCGGCTCAAGTGTAAAAAACTTAAAAGAGGGTGACCTTGTAGGACTCGGATGGATTTCCGGTGCCTGTATGCATTGCTACCAGTGCATAAACGGCGATCACCACTTATGCCATACTGCAGAATCTACCATTGTAAACAGGCACGGAGGATTTGCAGACAAGGTCAAATGTCATTGGTCTGCAGCCATCCTGCTACCCGAAAATATCAATATGAGCAAAGCCGGCCCGCTTTTTTGCGGAGGAATCACAGTTTTTAACCCTATTCTTCTGGCCAACGTAAAACCTACCGATAAAGTAGGTGTTATTGGTATCGGAGGTTTGGGCCATATGGCTGTAAAATTTCTAAACCATTGGGGATGTGACGTGACTGCCTTTAGTTCGCATCCTTCCAAAAAGGATGAGATATTAAACATGGGAGCTCACCGCGTCATCAATTCCAGAAACCCTGAAGAGTTCCAAAGCATTGCAGGAAGCCTGAATTTTATATTAAACACCACAAACGTAACTCTGGACTGGAATGCCTATTTAGGGGTTCTGGCACCCAAAGGAACATTTCATAATGTCGGTGCCGTTTTAGAGCCTATGGCCATTCCGGCTTTTAGTCTGATCATGGGTGAAAAATCGGTTGGCGGAAGCCCGATCGGAAGTCCCGCATTATCGCGTACCATGATCGATTTTTGTGTAAGGCATAACATATACCCGATTACGGAAGAATTCCCGATGCGTAAAGTAAATGATGCTTTAAAACATTTAGAAAGCGGAAAAGCCCGCTACAGAATTGTACTTAAAGCAAACGAATAACTAAGCTGTCGTTAATCTTGCCAGATAATCATAATGATCGCCTTCGAGAATCAGCTCACTGTTAAAACCATTGGCCTGCGCTGCGTTTGCCAGGGTATCGTAATCGATATACATCCAGTCTATAGGAGGTTCTTCTTCTCCTTTATACCGCACATAATAATCTACCTCCCCATAGTAATCCATGTCGGTAGGTATCCAATATCCGCCATCGTCATCCCGATCAAACATATAAACAATATCTGAAGAGTCCATTAATACCTGCCCCCCCTCATTCAACAAAGTCTTCAGCTTCAATAAAAAAGCAGAGATCTTCTTTAAACGGCCACACATGCCCGCTCCATTCATCAGCAATAAAATCGTATCGAACTTCTCTCCCTCCAGTTCCATAACATTCTGGAGACGAACATTTTTCAATCCTCGCATCCCTGATGCCTTTACCGCCCCCTCGGATATATCGATCGACAAGACATCTAAATGTTTTTCATTTTGAAGGTACAACGAATGACTGCCTGCACCGCAGCCTACGTCTAACACCCTCCCCTTTGAAAGATCCATTGCCCTTTTTTCGATTGCGGGCATTTCATCATACCCCCTGAACAAATAAGGCAAAGGCAGGTCGTCTTCCTCAGAAATTGAAGTTTCTGTTTTTATATCCTCGGTATAGTTACCTAATTGGTAATCAAGAATGGCTTTCCCAAAAAGATCTTTCATAAATTGATAGTGGTTATTTTAAAACAATCGGAAAGTGATATCGGTAAAAGATATTATTTTTGCGCCAAAGGCATATTGCGAATGGACGAATTTCTTAAACAACTTCCACAACTGGCCAAAGATAAGCATAAAGAAAATAAAAAGTATTTCTCTAAGCTTAAGAAAAAGCCTCCCAGGAATCTCGATCAGGTGATGCAGGAACTGCACCATGATGAATTCAACAGGACGGACTGTTTGACCTGCGCCAATTGTTGCAAGACCACCGGCCCCCTATTTACAAATGCCGACATAGAACGCATTGCCAAACATCTGAAATTAAAACCTCAGCAATTTATTGATCAGTATTTACAGATCGATGAAGACAACGACCATGTCCTTCAAAGCGTGCCATGCACTTTTTTAGATACCGACAACTATTGTCTGATATATGATGTACGTCCAAAAGCATGCAGGGAGTATCCTCATACCGACAGAAAAAAATTTCATCAGATATCCAATCTCACATTAAAGAACACCTCCATCTGCCCTGCAGCATACAATATAGTAGAAGCAATGAAAAAACGATTGCCTAAGTAATTCAAATAGACTATATTAGCTTCTATGGAAGTAATTATAGACTATTTTTCAACCATCCCTTCATCTCACAGAAGCCTGATCTTAGTTAGCGGGATTACGTTTTTCTGGTTATTGGAATATGCCAATCCACTTTTTAAATTCAAATACAAAAAATTCAAACATGCCTGGCCTAACATTTTTTTCACACTGACTACTATTGTTATAAATTTTTTTCTGGCCTTTATTTTACTAAAAACAAGCGACTGGACTGTTGAGAGCAAGTTCGGTCTGTTACAATGGCTGGAGTTCCCTCTATGGGCTACAATTGTTTTAGGGGTTCTGCTATTGGATTTTACAGGTGCTTATCTGGCTCATTGGGTTCAACACAAAATAAAACCGCTATGGATGTTTCACCTTATACATCATACAGACAATCATGTAGACACAACCACTGCGAATCGTCACCACCCCGGAGAAAGCGTAATCCGTTTCATTTTTACAACCCTTGGTGTCTTTATACTGGGCGCTCCTGTAGGTATCGTTATGCTATACCAATCGCTATCGGTTGTTTTTTCACAATTCAATCATGCCAATATAGAGCTGCCCAAAAAGCTGGATGACATTA
The DNA here is from genome assembly GCF_022760175.1 of Zhouia spongiae. Classification (GTDB taxonomy): domain Bacteria; phylum Bacteroidota; class Bacteroidia; order Flavobacteriales; family Flavobacteriaceae; genus Zhouia; species Zhouia spongiae. The sequence goes on along the minus strand of NZ_CP094326.1, from coordinate 2,096,350 downwards.
TAAGCTGGGTAATTGTATCTCCGGACATGCATAAAGTACATCACCACTATGTCCTTCCTTACACCGATACCAATTATGGGAATATTTTCTCGATCTGGGATCGCTTATTCGGCACTTTTGCCAAAATAAGAAATGAAGAAATTACCTATGGCGTAGACAGCTACCCCGATGTGGATTCCAATGCCCATATCGTCAAATTATTAAAACTCCCATTTAAAGGATACAGACCGCCAACGGGCGGAAAATTCGATTAATTATATTTAAGATACTTTTTTCTTATTATTTTAAACTGTTCGATCCCTTCTTGCCAGGTTTCCCTTATCTGATTCTCAGTCCATCCGGCTTCTATTTGTTTCCGCAATTTTTCTGTTCCCGCATGGAGTGTAAACGACCTGGATTTAAAGAATTTTAATTTATCCTTAGTTCCGTTATAGGCTTTTATCAACCACTCTAAATTTACGCTTTTGGGGGACGGTTCATCACTTAAATCTTCCCCATAACAAAGTTCGCCGTTGTGCTTCGGATCTTTAGCACCAAAATTCGGCTCGGGTGTATAGGTAAAGGTAAATACTTCACTATCTAAAAACGGAGCCCCGTATCGCTGAAACTGAAATCCTGTTCCCCTTCCTGCATTAACATCCGTTCCTTCAAAAAAGCCCAAACTGGGATATAGCTGTATAGACTGGTCGTTTGGAAGGTTAGGCGAAGGCCTGATCGGCAGGCTATAATCCATATCTCTGGAATAATTCTCCATCAACACCGTTTCCAGATCACACTTAACTCCGTTCTTCAGCCATCCTTCCCCGTTTACCATAGCAGCATATTCTGCGATAGTCATTCCATGCACCAAAGGAATGGTGTGCATCCCCAGAAAACTCCTGTGTTCTTTTTCTAAAGTAGGCCCGTCGACATAACCTCCATTAGGATTGGGGCGGTCAAAAACGATTACCGGAATATCATTCTCGGCACAGGCCTCCATTACATAATGCATTGTCGATATATAAGTATAAAAGCGAACTCCCACATCCTGAATATCAAAAATCACCATATCGACATCTTCTAACTGGGCTTTGGCTGGCTTTTTGTTCGACCCGTATAACGAAATAAGCGGCAATCCCGTTTTAGCATCCTTTCCGTCTTTAACATGCTCGCCGGCATCGGCACTTCCCCTAAAACCATGTTCCGGGGCAAACACCTTCGTTACCCGAACCCCACAACGCAAAAGAGAGTCAACCAAATGAGTATAAACCGTATCAGACTTGTAAATAACCGAAGTCTGGTTGGCAACAACAGCAACATTCTTCCCCAAAAGTTTAGGTAAATACACTTCTGTCCTGTTCGCTCCAATGACTATTTTCTTTTGCTTTTCTGAGATAGTATCCCCGATGATTTCATTTGTTTTTTCCGGACTTTGTTGCAGTACATGACTATTACCACAAGAAATCATCAGTAAAAACAACAATAAAAATGTATTTTTGAATTTCATAAACTGCTTCAAATTTTGAATTTAGAATATTTTATAGCCAAACGACTCATAACCGGAAAGTCTCACAAGAATAACGTTTCCGGCCCCATCATAAAAATTGCCATTGCAGCAATAGCCCTTGGTCTCATTATGATGATGATTGCCATAGCAACCGGAGTCGGTTTACAGCGCAAGATACGAGAAAAAGTTTCAGCGTTCAATGGAGACATTCAAATTTACAAGTTTGACAATAACACCTCTGATGCTTCCGTTGCACCTATAGACATTCATCAGGATTTTTATCCCGGTTTTAAAACGGTTTCCGGAATAAAGCACATCCAGGCAGTAGCTTCTAAATGGGGCATCATACGAACCGACGAAACTTTTGAAGGCGTTAATGCCAAGGGTGTCGGAGCAGATTATAACTGGAGTATATTCAAAGAATACCTTATTGACGGTAAACTTCCCGATTATTCAGGAAAAAGAAATGAAGAGGTTTTAATCTCAAAATATCTTGCAAACCGGCTGAAGTTCAATATCGGAGATTCGTTTTATACTTTCTTTCTTAAAGACAATGAATCGGAAATTCCAAACCAGTTAAAACTCAAGGTCGTTGGTATTTATGAAAGCGGATTCGAGGAATTCGATGCCAATTATATGTTTGTCGACCTGAGACATGTTCAGAGAATGAACAAATGGACAGAAGATCAGATTGGAAATTTTGAGGTCTTTATAGACGATTTCAATGAATTGCAAATAAAAGGGATCGAAGTATTCGAAAGTCTTCCCCCTACACTTGATGCGCAAACCATAGCCGACAAATACTATCATATTTTTGAATGGCTAAAACTATTCGATGTTAATATTGCCATTATTATCGGGATTATGATCCTGGTTGGAGGCATCAATATGATAACCGCCCTGTTGGTCCTTATTTTAGAACGGACTCAAATGATCGGCATCCTGAAAGCTATCGGGAGCAACAACTGGAACATCAGGAAGGTTTTTTTATACAATGCCGCTTACCTCATTGGTATTGGTATTATATGGGGCAATATGATAGGTTTAGGTTTGTTACTTGCTCAAAAATATTTTGGCTTTATTAAATTAGACCCTTCTAATTATTATGTAAACGAAGCCCCCGTATACATCAGTCCTATACATATTATAACACTGAATATTGGCACACTTGTATTGTGTTTGTTAATGTTACTGGTGCCTTCTTACATCATTACCAAAATTTCGCCTGCAAAGTCTATTAAGTTTGAGTAAACAACCTCGGAACAAGCTCACGAGAGGACGGGCAGCATACCTTTTTAGCGATGCGGGATTAAATCTCGATGGTCGAATAAAAGTTACAGAACTGACAAAAGTGTTTTGTTTGTATCCGGCATTGACAAATAGAAAAGATGTGACTATAGATAAAAAAGCAGATTGCATTTTCCTGGACGCTACCTTTTACGACAGTGAAGAAACAAAATATATTTTATCCATTTCAATCACACTCACCCTATATTACAAAAGAACAGCCGGCAATACCAGACAGTAATCAATATCGGCTTTAACATTGCTCACTCCCGGAATGTCTTTAAACACTAAAAACCAGATTGTTCCGACATAAAAAAATCATTCACAAAAACCAAACAACTTGAAAAATAAAACGTACCTTTGCACCCTTAAAATCAAGGGGTTAAAAACAAAGGCTACTCTTTAACAATCAGAATACTAGTGCTTTTACCCTGAATTTAAAACTATAACAAGGGTTTATTTATGACTGCAATTAAAAACATTGCCATTATTGCACACGTTGACCACGGTAAAACTACTTTGGTTGATAAAATTCTTCATCACTGCGAACTTTTCCGTGATAATCAGGAAACGGGAGAACTCATTCTTGATAATAACGATCTGGAACGTGAAAGAGGAATTACGATTCTTTCTAAAAACGTTTCTGTAAATTATAAAGGAACCAAGATCAATATCATTGACACTCCTGGTCACGCCGATTTTGGTGGTGAAGTAGAGCGTGTATTGAACATGGCCGATGGTGTTTTACTTTTAGTAGATGCATTTGAAGGCCCTATGCCGCAAACACGTTTTGTACTTCAGAAGGCTATCGAAATGAGGTTGAAACCGATTGTAGTGGTCAACAAAGTTGATAAAGAGAACTGTACCCCTGATGAAGTACATGAAGCTGTATTCGACCTGATGTTCGAATTAGGTGCTGAAGAATGGCAGCTTGATTTCCCAACTGTTTACGGCTCTGCCAAAAACAACTGGATGAGTGACGATTGGAACAACCAGACAGAAAACATCGAACCGTTACTGGATATGGTAGTAGAGCATATTCCTTCTCCTAAAATCGAAGAAGGTTCCTTGCAGATGCTTATTACCTCTTTGGATTTCTCTTCTTATACCGGACGAATTGCGATCGGCAGATTACAAAGAGGGTCATTAAAACCTGCTATGAATGTATCCCTGGTAAAAAGAGACGGTTCTGTAGTAAGATCTAAAATTAAAGAACTACATATTTTTGACGGTCTGGGGCGTAAAAAAGTAGAGGAGGTAAATGCCGGTGATATCTGTGCTATTTCAGGCCTTGAAGGATTTGAAATAGGCGATACCATTGCCGATTTTGAAAATCCGGAAGGTTTACCGACCATCGCTATTGACGAACCGACAATGAGTATGTTGTTTACCATCAACGATTCTCCGTTCTTTGGTAAAGAAGGGAAGTTTGTTACCTCCCGCCATATTAAAGACCGTTTGGAAAAGGAATTGGAACGTAACCTTGCGCTGCGTGTTCAAGATACGGGAAGCGCAGATAAGTTTATGGTATTCGGCCGTGGAGTACTCCACCTTTCTGTACTTATTGAAACCATGAGACGTGAAGGATATGAACTCCAAATCGGACAGCCGCAGGTTATCCTTAAAGAAATTGACGGTCAGAAATGCGAACCGGTTGAAGAGCTCACCATCGACCTGCCTGAAAATGTATCGGGTAAAGCTGTAGAAATGGTTACTATACGTAAAGGTGAAATGCTAAGCATGGAACCCAAAGGAGAACGCATGATCCTTAAATTCAACATCCCCTCAAGAGGGATTATCGGATTAAGAAATCAACTATTGACAGCTACTGCCGGTGAAGCCATTATGAACCACCGCTTCTTGGAATTCCAGCCGTTTAAAGGCGAAATCCCTGGACGTATTAACGGTTCACTGATCTCTATGGAAAAAGGAACCGCTATCCCTTATTCGCTCGACAAGCTCCAGGAAAGAGGGAAATTCTTTATTCATCCTGGTGAAGATATCTATACCGGGCAAGTGATTGGTGAGAACTCCCGTGGCGATGATATGGTGGTGAATGTTACCAAAACCAAAAAATTATCAAACGTAAGATCTGCCGGTGCCGACGACAAAGTGAAACTGGCACCGCCAATTAAATTCTCCCTGGAGGAAGCTTTGGAATACATCCAAAAAGATGAATATGTTGAAGTAACGCCGGAGTCTCTCCGCTTAAGGAAGATATTTTTAGATGAGAACGAACGTAAGCGCAGAGAAAAGGAACTGGGTTAATTTTCTATCAGCCGCCTCGGGGCAGGTCGCAAGGCATTAAAAGAAAAACTAATACACTTTTTAATGTAAGTCCCCTGAAATTCCGCTAGAAACATTTCACAAGGCAAGCGCCTGAGAACCCCCGACGTTATCGGGGTTAAATCCCGATAATCGAGCAATCAATAACACAAAAAATCCCGTATTAACGGGATTTTTTGTGTTATTATGTATTTCCTTCTTATTTTTAATAGAAATCCGTTAACCATCTTTTTAATACATCTCATATGGATATTTCAGGAATACCATTCACCGAATGGGTAGGTTATGCCGCCTCCCTGGGTGTTTTGTTATCATTTTTAATGAAAAATATTGTAACCTTAAGAACGGTCAATATGATTGGCTGTGCTTTGTTTGTTGCTTACGGATTCATGTTGCAGACTTCCTGGCCCATAATCGTAACCAATCTGGCTATTTTTGTAGTAAACGGTTTTTACCTGCTTAAACTAAAGAAAAAATCAAATTCCTAAACATTCTTCTGAACAACTTCGAAAACTTTGCTCCCGTCACATTTAAGAGTCTTGGACGGATACTTCAACAGTAAGGCATAATCGTGGGTGGCCATCAGAATCGTTCTTCCGTTCTTATTAATATCCTGGAGTACTTTCATAACCTCAACACTTGTTTGCGGATCAAGGTTCCCCGTCGGCTCATCTGCTAAAATGAGTTCGGGGTCATTTAGCAAGGCTCTTGCGATCGCTACCCGTTGCTGCTCCCCTCCCGATAACTGGTGTGGATATTTAAATCCTTTGGTTTTCATCCCGACCTTACTCAGAACTTCTTCTATTTTCAGGTTCATTTCTTCCTTATCTTTCCAGCCGGTTGCTTTAAGAACAAAAATCAGGTTATCATTTACATTCCTGTCCGGCAATAACTTAAAGTCCTGAAAAACAACCCCCAGCTTTCTCCTTAAAAAAGGAATATCTTTTTCTTTTAACCCCCTGAGGTCATATCCGACAATACTTCCCGATCCTTGTGTAAGCGGCAAATCGCCATAAAGTGTCTTCATAAAACTACTCTTACCACTACCGGTTTTACCTATCAGGTATACAAACTCTCCCTCATTTATACTGAGGTTTACTTCACTTAAAACCAGATTTTCCCGTTGATAAACAGCTACTTCTCTTAACTCAAGAATGGTATTTGACATACTAGATCTTTATTTGAATTCAAAAAGAAAGTATAAAAACAACTTTCAGTTTTTATACAATGTTGTAAAGGTAACAACTAATTTAGTTTAACAAAATTGTATCATTGCATCTGGCTCAATTTTTGCTCATAAATGAGTCCTTAGTATAATTATAACACGAAACCTGCGTTATTAGTGTGACTGTTATCCTATATTTGATGCTAAATTTAAAAAGAAGCGTTTCATGAACATCCGTAAACTTGCTTGCCTTTCTATTTTACTATTATCCGCCAGAGGATTTGCCCAAGAATCGGCCATATACACCAACCCTTCTAAAGATTATTTAAGGGCTCTCGACTTATATAACGAGCGACAATACCAGGCATCTCAAAATATTTTCACCGACGTAAAAGAACATACGACAGATATTGAAACCCAGGCTAACTGCTCTTATTATATTGCCAATGCAGCTATCAGGTTAAACCAGTTAGGTGCTGAACGTTTAATGGAAGACTTTGTAGAAAATTACCCTACTTCGACAAAACGAAACTCTGCCTTTATAGATGTTGCCAATTACTATTTCGATCAGGGAAAGTATGCAAATTCCCTGAAATGGTACGACAAAGCCGAAGACCAGAGTATGAGCTATAATGAACGTGAAGAGTTCAATTTCAAAAAGGGTTATGCGCTTTTTAAGGCCAAAAAACACAAAGATGCGAGAACGTACCTCAACCGGGTGATTACTTCTGAAAAATATGGTTCACAAGCGAAATACTATATCGGTTACATCGCTTATGAAAGTGATAATTACGGAGAAGCCGATACATACTTCAGTCAGGTTTCAGGAAATGAAGAACTGAACGACAAACTTTCGTATTACCAGGCCGATATGAATTTCAAAAAGGGTGATTTTAAGAAGGCCATCTCTTTAGCCACACAACAGTTGGCAAAAGCAGATCCCAAAGAAAAATCTGAATTAAGTAAAATCGTCGGGGAAAGCTATTTCAATTTAGAACAATACAATGAAGCCATACCTTACCTGAAAGAATATAAGGGAAAAAGCGGCAAGTGGAACAATGTGGACTTTTATCAGCTTGGATATGCCTATTACAAACAAGGCGATTATGAGAATGCCATTAATCAGTTTAACAAAATAATTGATGCCAATGATCCCGTTGCCCAAAACGCTTATTACCATTTAGCTGAGTGTTATATTAAAACTGATAAGAAACAACAGGCACTCAATGCATTCAGGAATGCCTCGCAAATGACCTTTGTGGAACAAATAAGAAAAGATGCAGCTCTTAACTATGCTAAATTAAGCTATGACGTGGGCAACCCATATGAAAATGTTCCGCAGGTGCTCACCAACTATTTAAACAATTATCCTGAAAGCTCAAACAAACAAGAGATTCAGGAGCTTCTGGTCGACTCATATATTACCTCCAAAAATTATGATGCAGCTCTCGAACTTTTGGAAAAAAACAGGAGTTTCAGCAGTAAGACAACTTATCAGAAAGTTGCTTTCTACCGTGGACTGGAACTTTTTAATGACGGAAAATATCAAGATGCACTGACATACCTTGATAAATCACTTAAAGAGACCCAGGATGCCGGTTTTACCGCCAGAGCGACATTCTGGAAGGCAGAAGCCGATTATATTTTAAACAGATACAACGATGCTGTCGTAGGATTTAAACAATTTGAACAAAGCAATGCAGCCCGGACAACACCCGAATACAAGAATCTTTATTACAACCTGGGCTACGCCTATTTCAAACAAAAAAATTATGAACAGGCCATCTCGTATTTCAAAAAATATGACGCCAGCGAAAAACAAGACTCGCAAAGGTTAAACGATACCTACTTAAGGCTGGGAGACAGTCATTTTGTTACCAGTAAATACTGGCCGGCCATGGAATACTACAACAAAGCCATTGCTTTAAATAAAGTCGATGCTGACTATGCGCAATTCCAAAAAGCCATCAGTTATGGTTTTGTTGAACGTCCAAACCAGAAAATAGACCAGCTCGAAAAGTTTGTCAACGATTACCCGAACTCTACACTAAGAGATGATGCTTATTACGAATTAGGAAATACCTATGTAAACAACAACCAGACCGGTAAAGGCATCTCATCATATAACAAACTGGCCCAGGAATACAGAATGAGTTCTTATGTTCCGAAAGCCATCCTTAAAGAAGGACTTATCTATTACAATGCAGGTCAAAACAACGAAGCTCTAGTAAAGTTCAAGCAGGTTGTAAAAGATTATCCTGATACACAGGAGGCCGTACAAGCCGTTTCTACTGCTAAAATGATTTATGTTGAAGAAGGAAAGGTAAACGAATATGCCAATTGGGTAAAACAACTTGATTTTGTAGAAGTTTCTGAAAGTGACATAGAAAATGCTGCTTATGAAGCTGCCGAACGCAAATTCGTCCAGGGGGAAACCAGGGCCTCCGTAAAGGGTTTTGAAGATTACCTGGAGCAATTTCCTAATGGAGCACATGCCATTCAGGCTAATTTTTATTTAGCGCAATCTTATTTCAATACGGGAGAAACCCAAAAATCCATTCCGCATTACAAATACGTCATTAAAGACAGAAACGAGTTTACCGAACAGGCACTGGCGAGGTTAAGTCAGCTATATATTGACAAGGGTCAAAACGAAGCTGCTATCCCGATCTTAAAGCAATTAGAAATTCAGGCCGACTATCCGCAGAACATCACTTTTGCACAGTCTAACCTGATGAAAATAAATTACGAACTAAAGAATTACAGTGAAACGCTTACTTATGCTGAGAAAGTGCTCAGCAACGGTAAGATCGATAACCGGATAAAAAGCGATGCCCAGATAATGATCGCCAGATCGGCTGTTAAAACCAATAATCAGGAACTGGCTAAATCGGCATACAGCCAAGTACAAAAAATAGCCACCGGGGCTCTAGCTGCCGAAGCTTTGTATTATGATGCATACTTTAAAAACAAAGACGGGGCATTCGAGGCTTCCAATGAGGCTGTTCAGAAACTTGCCAAAGATTATGCCGGTTATAAAGAGTTTGGAGCAAAAGGATTGATTGTCATGGCTAAAAACTTTCATGCGTTAGACGATGCCTTCCAGGCTACCTATATATTGGAAAACGTAATGAACAATTTTGCCGATTATCCGGATATCGTTAAAGAGGCTGAAACTGAACTTCAAAGAATTAAGTCTCAAGAATCTCTCAGGAATTCTTCAGTTTCTCCAACCGATCAAAATTAATCAGCAAGTATTACAAAAAACAGTTTGACTAAAAATAAAGAAATATGCGAAAGCTATTCATAACCCTCACTATAATCTCAACTTCAACAATCCTGTTCTCTCAGGAAAAAGAGAAGGAAAAAAATATAGGTACGGAAGTAGTAAACGTCGTTAAACCGTATTCCCCTACCCTGTCCGATGCATTCAAAATCAAAGAAACCCCCAAGCTGGACGATTCTGTTACTACCGCTAAAAAGAAAATAGTGTATCATATTTTTTCCGCCCCTGTAGCTTCGACTTTTGTCCCTGCAAAAGGTAAAGCTACAGGTGTTAAAAGAGCTCCCAGGGAAACCATCTATAATTCTTATGCCTCACTGGCTGTAGGGAACTACAATAATGCGTCGGCTGACTTTTATACAAGCAGGGCGTTAAACAGGGACGAAACTCTTGACTTTTCGCTCAACCACCATTCATCGCAGGGAGGAATTGACGGCATCGGGTTAGATGATAAATTTTTCAACACAAAACTCGCTGCTGCATACAACCGTGATGACCGGTATGCAGACTGGGGTGTAGATGGAAGCTTTCAACACCAAATATATAACTGGTATGGTGTGCCTGCCGGATATTATGATGCATCTACTTTAAATGGTATTGATGAAAAACAAAGCTATTATACCGCTAAAGTTGGCGGAGATCTTTCTATCGAGGACTCCTTCTTTACTGGTGGCGGAGCCCGTTTAAGATACTTTTTCGACGCTTATAATTCCGGAGAAAGCAACGTGGTTTTAACTCCAAAATTTGAATTTCCCGTGGGAGAAGAGTGGATTAACCTCGATTTTACCTTTGATTATCTGAATGGGAAGTTTGACAGAAACTATTTTACTTCACAAACTTTAAATTACAGTAATCTCATAACAAAGGCATCTCCAAGTCTGGTTATACTAAAAGATAATTTAACCATTAACCTAGGAGCATCCGTTGCATATAAATTAGATATTGAAAATAGCGATAACGATATTTATTTTTATCCGAACATCACCGCTTCCTACCGATTAATTGAAGAATACGTGACTGTATATGGTGGTTTGGAGGGTGACCTCGTTCAAAATTCATATTACGGGCTTCAAGAAGAAAATCCATACATATCACCTACTCTTGATATTGTTCCAACTGACAAGACCTATGATGCCTACGTTGGGGTAAAAGGTAAATTCCTGCCTAATCTAAGCTATAACCTCAGAGGTTCATATACCACAGAGAGGGATAAATCGTTATTTGCCCTGAATCCTGAAACCGGAACCCTGAATTATAATACGGAAGGATATGCCTATGCCAATTCCTTTGGACTTATTTATGACGATATAAATACCATATCGGTATTCGGAGAACTGAGTGTAGATATTAACAGAGATTTCCAGTTGGGAATAAATGCCGAAGTATCAGATTACAATACGGATAATGAAGAAGAAGCATGGAACCTGCCAAATGTTAAAGGTTCTCTTTTCCTAGATTACCAGATAAATAACAAATGGTTCTTAGGTGCCAATGTATTTTATACCGGTGAACGTACCGGCCTCTTTAGAACGGATACGGGCACGAACCCCGGCGACTCGTTCAATATGCAGAAAGTTAACCTTGATAGTTTTTTTGATATCAATGCAAGCGCCGGATACAGGATCAACGATCAGTTCTCTGTTTATGTAAAAGCCAATAATATCGCTAACAACGAATACAGCCGCTGGTCTAATTATTTAGTACAGGGGTTTCAGGTATTGGCCGGAGTCTCATATAAATTCAATATGTAATTGTACATCATAATCCTGCCTAACACAAAAAACGATATCTGAAAAGTCATTCTGACAGTAGAATACCGGGATGTTTTTTGGTTGCCGATCAGGGAAAACATAAAAAACATCTTACAAGCTATAAAGAGAATAGGATGGTATCCGCATAAGAAATCCAACCTGAGTAAACAGACTGGATTTCTTATTTTTATACGTTTTATGCCCGTTTAAGGGTTAGATTTCCATTATAGATTTTTAACTATGCATTTGGCTCCTGCACTGAAAAATCGCCAAAAATTCGTTCCGTTTTTCTTTACATTAATATTTACAGTCCCCCCTTTCATGTCAGGTTTTTGCATATGCACAACTTTTGAAGAAGCCAACTTCCGAAGGTCTTGTTCAGATACATTAAAAATAAAAGTATAATAGGTATACACCTGATTGTGTACTTCAGAAACCGGTGCAATTTCTCTATCAGACACGAATTCCAGTATAGTTCCGTCAGCCAGCTTGAACATTATTTTAGAGCCTTTTTCCATATACTCATTTAAACGCCCTTTATAGTCTACTGTAAAATTTAATTTAATCTCCCTGGATGTATGATTATATGTAAACAAACTCCTGTTATTTAAATGGTAAGCTGTTTCTTCCTGACCTGAAAAGGGATTTTTCACGGTCTTGCATTGTGCCGGAATTTCCTGGTATATAAACAAAAAAATGAATAGTAACGATAATAATCTCATGGTCCTTATTTAAAGTTTTCTATAGTTTTTCCGGATATCCTATTAGTTATCCTGCATGACAGGAACTGTAAATTCTCCATTACTGATCTCTAATATTTTTCCTCCGTTCTCCGGTTCGTAGTGATATAACACCCCTTTAAAAATGCCACTGACATGACTCCCGTTCATTTTACTGATGGTAATTTCAAAGCATTATTATCCATAGCCGAAGACTCGCTAACTGCGCTAAAATTGGTCTGGGTACTATCTGTTTTCGTGATATTATACAAAGCCATCATTTTGTAATCTATGTCATCATCCAGCGGATATGTTCCGGTAGTGATTTCCTGTTCACTCTCAAAGATCACCATCATAATAGACTCCCGCATAATACCTGGCTTATTCTTTTCCTGGGGTATCGAACCTATAATCTCAAGGTTATACGCTCCTTCTATATTCCTGCGTGCTTTTGCCGTATAGCTTAATTCTGTTTGTATACCATCAACCTTTGCCCTTATATAAGCATCCGTCCTTGGTTCTGATGCATCATCAGAGCCTGAACAAGTGCTATCAGCACGCCCAATAGCATAACCGCTACAATACCGCAATTTCTTTTTTTCATGTTTTAGCAAATATTTGAGAAAAAATTATTTTTAATCGATATTAAACTTTACACCTACTGCGATTACCAGCTGGTCGAAATCCCCGAGCACATACTTGATTTCTGCAAAAGGCAAAAAGTTTTGACCTATCTCAAAATTAGCCCCCGCTCCCAGGTTTAATCCTATTTCTCCATTACTGCCACTGTCGCTTACAAAATCATTATCAACCTTTACTTTCACATGGGTATAATTCAGACCACCCAAACCATAAAACCCTATGGTCTCTTCTTCTAAAAAATAATAGTTAGCGTTGGCATTCAGTTCGAAAACATTCGTCTTAATCCCTTCCTCTTTTTTGGGAAAATAAAAGCTTATATCGGGTGCTATAACCAGTTTATCAATAATAGGAATCTCGGCAGCAGCGGCAATTCCGATGTTTTCAATTTCGCTTCCATACATTAACTTCCCGCCAATACGTGTATTATCCTGGGCTAAAGCATACTGACACATTAACAATAACAATGCGGTACCAAATAATAATGATTTCATATAATATTAAATTAAGTTTTTACTCGATAATCGATATTTATCCCGCATAGCTATCGGGAGCTCCGATACTTGTTCCTTTGAAATATTCCTAAAGGAATTTCACAGGGCTTGCCTCTGCACAAGCTGCACCCTTCGCTAAACCTTTTTTACACTCGCCCCCTTCCTGTTTGCCCCGTGGCAGTTTACCTATGTAAAAATCTTACAAACGCTCTGTGTTTTTTGGTTTAAAATCATTTATCAGACATGAGCAATAACATTTTTTATATTCTTGTAAGAAATTTACAGACGATAAAAATATATACCTGTTATTTAACCGGCAATCGCTTAAATCATGGAACTTTTTCTACTTGTTTTCCTGTATTTTCTTAATCAGGAAAAACGCATCATGATAATGTGTTCAGACCTGTACCTGAAGGAAAGGTTCCGAAATATTAATTTTTATAAGCATCTAACTTTTTTGGTACAAGACAGACCAATTCGCACCGTTATTGTATAGCTGTATATAATAAGATCCTATTACAACAACTGACATTGATTTGCCGCCATGATTAATTCGGCAACATTTTTCACCTTGAATTTAAAATGAAGGTTTCTCCTGTGGGTTTCTATCGTTAACGGACTCACATTAAGACTACTGGCTATTGATTGGGTTGTTTCTCCTTTTGCGATCATAACCAATATTTGCTTTTCCCTTTTTGTTAACCGGGGAATTCCATACAACTCGAATCGATTAGGCTTTGCTATAATTTCATTAATCTCACTGCTAAAATAGATTTCCCCCTTACGTACAACCTCAACTGCTTTTAGTAATTCTTCTCTTGATACATTTTTAAGAACATAACCATTAGCTCCGTTGTTTAACATTTGTAGTATAATATTCCGTTCGGTATGGTTGCTCAGTGCCAGTATTTTTGTATCGGGAAGGAGCGTTCTTATTTTACGGCACAAATCGATACCATTAATATCCGGAAGGTTAATATCTAAAAAAACAATATCTGCATATACATCCTCCAAAAAGTGTAAAGCTTCACTTCCTGTAGTAAATTCGCCGATAACATTCACCATATCACTTGTATTCAGGAGTGATTTAAGCCCCTCTACCACAATAGAATGGTCGTCTATCAACACGATACTTATCCTTCTATCCGACATTAAGTTCTATATTTACAATGGTACCTTCTGTATCAGAATTAATATCGAGCTTCCCCTTCATCGATTTCACCCTGTTTTTAAGATTGGTAAGCCCCAAACCTTTTTTATTCTCCGGAAGATCCGGATCAAAACCTTTTCCGTTGTCCTCGACAGTAATGAAACATTTATTTTTATTTTGGCTGCACTGAACGATGATCTCTGTGGCCTTGCTGTGCCGCAAAGCGTTACTCAATAGTTCCTGAATAATACGATATATGGTAAGTTGTTTATTGTCTGACATCTTTGTATTCATTTCATATACCTGAAACTCTATATTGATTCCCGGTGCCTGATACGATTTACACAGGTCGTCAAGAGCATTCACAAGCCCGAACCTTAGCAGGGTCTCGGGCATCAGATTATGGGCTATCCTCCTTAGTTCTCTTAACGAGATATCCACATTGGTAATTATTTTATCAATTTCATTCTGGAATGTTTGAGTCACTTTTGATTCCACTTCAGATAGGTTCATACGAACTCCGGCAAGTATACCTCCCAAACCATCATGCAGGTCCTGGGCCATTCGCTTACGCTCCCGTTCTTCTCCTTTTAACATGGCCTGCACAGAGACTAATTGCTGTTCCTGCTTTAATTTTTGTACCTGCGCCTGATAACTGTTCTCTTTTTCTACTGCCAGTTTTTTATTCTTTTTGTAATTGCTGTAAGATAATATTACGGTAATGAGCAACGACACACTTATAACTCCCAGTAACCAGTTTATCAAACGGTTATTACGTGCCGATAACAAGGCTATTTTATTTTCTGCTTCCAGACGGGCTATTCTCTTTTCCTTTTCTGCATTGTTATACTTTTGTTCTAACGCATTTACGTCTTTTTTCAGTTTACTGTCGTTAAGGCTGTCGTTCAGTATAGTGTATTCTTTCTGCCAGTGATAGGCTTCTTTCATATTACCAAGTCCTGCATATACTTTGGCCAGATTATCGTATGTTTCTATGCGGTTGCCATAAAAATCCATTACTTCAGGGTCGTTCATTAATTTGATGAGCAGTTGCCTGGCATCGTTATATTTCTCAGCTGCAACCTGTGTTTTTACTTTTTGAAAATTAAGCTCCTGAATCCTGTAATCTTTAAGAGTCCCGTTGGCAGAACGTATTCCCATATCAAAATAATTTATGGCCTTGTCATATGCCTCCAGCTTGTGATAGTACATTCCTTCTCCCATATAATACAGCGAATGGTGTTCCGAATCAGGGTAAGGGGCCAGTATGGCATGGAGACTGTCCAATGCCGCCCTTGCCTCCGGAAATTTATTAAGTTCAATATAATTCTCGGCTGCTCTTCCATATGCTGTTACCAGTCGTGGTTGTTGAGATGGTTTATGTCTTAAAATATTAATAGCATTATTAAAGTACGGTACCGCTTTCTCGTATTGCGACATATTCATAAAAGAAACTCCTACTGCTGAATACTCAAAAGCCATCGTCGCACTATCTTTTGCCTTTTCTGCCAAGGGGATCGCCTTGTTAAGTAATACATCTACATGTCCCCTATCATCATCTTTTCGTTGTTTTTGTACTGCTATATTATTCCACAGATTAGACCTTGCTATATAGGCTTCTCTTGTTTTTAACTGCCCTAAAATGGTATCAGCCTTTAAATACGCATTTACACTTTTACCGGCATCTGAATTAAAATAGTAAAGCCCTTCGGCATAATACGACATTCCGTATAAATAAGGATAATTCACACTCAAGGCTCTCCCTTCCATCAGGTGTTTATGAGCTACCGTAGTATCCCTGTACAACCAGTAATTGATAAGCTGTATGTGTATTTGCGCTTTAATACTGTCGTTATCCTCTTTTCCGAGTGCATGCTGAAGGCTGTCAGCGTATGCCTTCATATCTAAGGAAGGTGATTGGGCGGTACTATACCATAATCCCAAAAAAAAACTGCCTAGAATAAACAGGTGTCGAATCATGTATGCAATATAAAAATAAATTCGACCGGACACCTTATTCCTACAAAAAATACCGGAAAACCAGTAGAAAAAAAGCCACAATGTTTGGTATTGTTATCGCCATGGACATCAGGTACTTTTGAAGTATCATAATATCTCAAGCTAATTATAACAAGACAACTAATGATGAAAACAATAAACATTTTCGAACCGGTAAAAAGGCTATTCATTTTATCAGTAACATTTACCGGACTGTTCCTGGTATCTTGCAGTGGTGACGACGACGGTGACAACAATTCTTCCTTTCCGAAAGAAGCTTCCATAACCTATAAAGTAACCTCAACCACGCTCGATGCTGCCAATATTTTTTATGTGAACGAGGAAGGAGGACAGGATCAGCTTACGAACGAATCCTTGCCCTTTACAAAAAAGATAACTGCAACGGTAGAGCGGTTTGATGTTTTTGCAATAAGCGGAGTTCATTCGGGAGAAAGCGATGTAACTACCGACATCAAGGTTGAAGTCCTTGTCGATGATAAAGTTGAAGACAGCAGCAACTGTAACTCAAACGGCGGTTATGTTAACTGTTCGGCAGAATACGTATTCGGAGGTGAGAATTAATTATTTCCCGGGGATTAAACCGGTTGTTTAAGGGGGGGGGGACTATTAAAAAGGATATTAAAAACCTCTTTTTTAGTACCCTTTTCAATGTCAATGTCGACCATGTTTTTTTAAATCTGAAAACATATAAACACTAATATCAATTAAAAAAATAACTCACTAAAAAGCAACGTATTATATTACATAACTTTAATTATATTTGATTTATTAAAATCGAAACATTCAATTAAAATGAAAAAACTGTTTACCTCCTTATTAGTCCTGTCATTCGTATTGGCTTGTAAAAACAATACCGAAAAAAAGGATGATGTTATTAAAGCTCCTGCTGCCACCGAAATACAAAACACCGATAACACAAACTCTTCTTCCGATATCGTTGAGGAATCTAATGAGAATGGCCGGGAGCAAAAATTCAATATAGAAGACATTCCGGTTTCTGAAGCCGACCTTGGAGAGTTCCCTTTCTTTAGCTTTCCCGAAGGATTGACAGCACTTAACAAACCCATACAAAGAAAATTTGACAGGTTGTATTTCCCTATAGATGGTATCATGACCCCAATAGAAGGAAAGGTATGGAAAACCAATGTTACTGACGATGATAATTCTGGCGATGAATGGTCGTTGCCTTATTTTATAAAAAGTTACGAAGAAGTCATAAAAGAGGTTGGCGGGGTTAAAATATTCGACGGGGAAATAACCTATGAAGAATATGAAAAATACCATGACAATGCCGAATACCTGGGTGAAGACGGTTCTATTGGCTATATGGGGCAAAAGATCAAGGTTTATGTCATCAGGCAAGCCGATGGTGGTGATGTTTATATACAATTTACGGGCGACTCCGCAGGAGGTGGCCTGAACATCCTTCAAAAAGAACCTTTTAAACAGACGATTACAATCCTTAAATCGGATAAGATTCTGAAAGATCTGGAAAATACCGGAAAGGCCATTTTATACATCAATTTTGACCTCGATAAATCGACCCTGCAAGCTAAAGGCAAAGATGCTGTAGCTGAAATCGCCAAGGCGCTTGAGGACAACGAGTCCATGAATGTTGCCATACACGGGTACACAGATAATTCGGGAAATGATGCACATAACCAGCAACTCTCGGAAGCAAGGGCACTAACGGTACTCAATGCCCTGACCGGTTTGGGTATTGACCCTTCGAGACTCTCGTCAAAAGGTTTCGGCGCGCAGAATCCCATAACTGAAAACACTACCGAAGAAGGAAGGGCAAAAAACAGGAGAGTCGAACTGATCAAACTTTGAGTGCTTCTTTTTTATATTTAAAATGAAAAACATGAATAAAAAACATAATCGCTATAAAATTGCTTTTATTACTCTTTTTTTAGTGCTTGGAACATCCGCTTTTGCACAAAAAAAGGCAGATGAAAAGGCACTGAAGTTCGCATTAGAAGAACGATACAAAAGTGATAAAGCTTATGCAGAAAGCAAAAGAGCCGCTTTTAACAGGGGGACATGGATCGGTTCTAAATTATCTGATTTGATCTCCACCTGGGGGCCACCTTCCAGAATAGTAAGTGACGGTGCTGATGGTAAGATAGCCGTATACGAAAAAGCTTCTTTTAACTCCGGTGGCACCTATACACCCGGCTATATTGTTACAAACGGGTTTGGAAACGTGGTGGCAGAAAAAAAATCGGAAGACACCCGCTGGTCCAGTTCTTATTTTGAAACCATTGGCGTATATGCCGATTCTAACGGTATAATCAAAGAAATAAAATACGACAATTCTTATACCGAAAATAAAAGATGAGAAAACAAAAATATATTATAGTGCTGCTTTTTCTCCTGTCAATAACCTCAATTTATTCACAGGAACAATATTTTGAAATAGTAGCTAAAAAAAGTACCCATCCATACGATAATCGAGGATACGTCTATTATGGCCGTATAAAGCCACTTAGTAACCAGCCCTATGCAACTCTGTATTTTAAAGGTATCGGTAAAAAAGAGCTTCACGAGGCCATTATGGATTACCTCAAAGAACGTCCGGGTATGGTTGTAAAACCAAAACATACAAATGAGCATCTTATCATATATAGAGATTTTGCAACCATTGGGAGCAAAGAACAATGCTTTGCAGACCTTACCGGTTTGATTTATATGTATGTTATTCCCGAAGAAGACGGGACCGTAAAACTCGATGTGAGTACCAGCGAAATATTCGCTTCATTAAATGATGCTGTGCTTAGGATTACCATGGATGATAATGTGGCTTCAGATTCTGACATTCCCTTCAACGAATACAAATATGTACAACCTGCCGATAAAACATATTTGTCATCGGGTTCTGCTGCTTCAAAACTTTTACTAGGGTCAAGAACAAAGCGCAAAAAACGTTCACTCAAAGAGGCTTATCCCGACAGTATATTTGATCCGGAAGGAAATGTGATAAACCCTGTCAATAAAGCTTTGATAGAGGACTTTTTTAACAGATATGCTGAAGACCTGAATACATATCTGAGTAACCGATTTAAATAAAAAGCTTCCAATGCAGGATTAGTTCTAAATTTTAAAAAACATGAAAAATATTATCTTTTTACTCATCTTGAATGTTGCGATAGTTTCTTGCAAACAAAAACAAGATAAATCCACAACAAATGTAATAGCTCAGTCTTCCGGTTTTAATATCCAGAATACGAACAGACATACTACAGAAAATTTTACTGAGGGTACCATTGATATTGACATCTATTTTCCCGGAAATGATTTAAGCGACTTGCTTAAAAAAACGGATCTGTCAAAAGGTTCTATTGAACAACAAATGGAATCTATGATGGCTTCACTTAGTCAGGAAAAAAAAGACCGTATCAACAAAACAATGAAAGGCAACCCTATCATTGCATTACAGATCATGATGGCGCCATTATTGAAAAATACGGTTTTTGTTAAAGAAAACATGGTAACCGCCAAATGCGACGGACTCACCTATCATCTCGAAAACACTTTAAATGTAAAATCCAGTACGGGAACAGTTTATATGGCTTCTCAAACCAATCGATCCAATGCCATCACTTTAAACTATGATGAAGACTTTTTCGGGGAAGGTCAGTTTCAGACAAAAATTGACTCAGACGCTTATGACAGGCAGGAAACAAACGAAATAAAGGTTATTGCTGGTTACAAATGCAAAAAAAGCATCTATAAATTAAAGGTAACATCGCCTATGAGCATTGAAAAATTGGAGGTGTGGACATCTGAACAAATGCCCAAATCACTAAATTTCATACATCCTTATTACCTGGAAGAAGAACACGGCATTATGAAAATTGACTTATTTCCGGTTATTAACGAGAGTAAAGATGCTGCCTTGGTTTATGAGTTTAAAACAGTTTCGCCAGGGGCTGTTAGTGATTCAGATTTAAGTATTGTTAAAACAGAGCCGGTTTACAATGCCAAAACAGATCTTGAACAAATAGCTACTAAACTTATGGGCATCATGTTTGGAGGATAATATTCGAGAGATTCCAGTTCTTATTTTTAAAAACCAAAATTAATAATGAAAACAAAACTATTATACACACTCGGTTTTGCCAATTTGTTTATTTTTTGTTTCTATTTATACTCATTTACAACCCAAAAAGACAGCACCGATTTTTCCAACAAAATACTTAAGGTAAAAGGTGTTGTTGTCGTTGATTCTTTAGGAATAGAACGAGTTATTATAGGATCTCATCTGCCACCTGCCCAAACTGCAAAAGGATATAGAAAAGACACCAGAGGCAACTCTGTATCCGGGGTGATGCTGTATGACCACGAAGGACAGGAAAGAGGCGGGTATGTCACTGATGACGATTATGGAAATGCTTTCCTGACATTAGATTCTAAAATAGGGCAGCATCTTCTAATGTTATGTGAACCTCAGGGCTCAGCATACATGGCAATGTGGGATGGAAAGAACGCTATACAGCTCAAAACAGCAAAAGACGACGGGTATATAAAACTAACAAAGGGGAATCAACAAATAAAACTTTACGAAGATGAAAAGTAGTCTATTTGGCATTTATCTTTTAATCGTTGTGTCGTGTAATAATGCTCCATCACTTGAAGGTATGTTTACAGATAAACTAACAGGAAATAACGCTGTATCTTATACTGATGTAACCTATGCCGGTAACAAAGATACTGTTTTGGTTACCACCTATAGCGGACGGGTAGTTTATCGCTTTAAAAATCAAGAACAGGAAAATGTACTCACTCAATTAAATGATGAAATTTATGTGGTACGTTACAACCCGGTTCAGAAACAGGTTGCACTGAGTACTATGCAATCGGGTATCGTTGTCATTGATGCTAAAAATGGAAAAGAACTACATAAACTACCGGTAAAAGAAAGTTGGTGTTTAAAAATGGGATATTCCAAAAATTTCGAATATCTCTTTGCCAGCGATCAAAAAGGAAATCGATTTGTATGGACCGTAAATGAAAATTACAAGCCGGTAAACCTCTACGAGTCAATGCCAAAAGGCGCTATTAAAAGTATAGAAAACAATGTAATTCAACTAGTCGCCAAAGGCAAGGTGATCTATTGGAATTTAACAAACAGCACCACCATCAAAGAAGTTGCAATAAAGTTTAATGATTTTGAGGATATCGATGCAGATGGAAACATTCTGAATATAGATCGTAATACTTTATCGCTATATAACATACCGGCAGCTACTATAAAATTTACACTGCAACACCCGGGGTGGTTACGCCCCTTGGATAATTTTAGCCAGGCTAGTATTGATAAATATAAAAAACGGGGCATCACAATAAAAAATGGATACCTGGAAGAACCTGGTTATCACTTGCCGCTTACTTCTGCCATATTTGGAAAAGATGAGATCTTTACCTCAAGTATAGACCGTTCTATAAGGGTATGGGGCAAAGATTCAGGCAAACTGCTTAATTCGCTAACAGGCCATAAGGCTACCGTTAACAAAATAAAGCTCTCAGACGACAAGAATCAATTGGTTTCAATCGATTTGAAGGGTGGTATAAGGTTTTGGCAAATACAAAAAAACGAATAATATCGTCAATCTTATAATATAAGACATCTAGCCTTAAAGAAATATGAAGTGTTTATTTTATACTCTTTTTATCTTAATGACCCATGCTGGTATATCAGCCCAACAGTCAACAAAAAATGATAGTCTCTACATTATCAGGGATAGTGTTAGTATTCCTACCCGAAGCGGAGTAGATATAGCCGCAGTGATTGTCCAGAAAAAAAACGATACTATTCCATTGCCGGCTATTTTGTTTTATACCACATATTATCAAGGTAAAACCGATAATTATTTTGCCAAGATTTCAGCAGATCGCGGTTATGTTGGAGTTCTTGCGTATGCCCGAGGAATAAAAACCGATTTAAAACACTACGCTCCCTATGAACATGAAGCTACGGATATTTATGATATTATAGCATGGATTAGCAAACAACCCTGGTGTAACGGAGATGTTGGTATGTACGGAGGAAGCTATACCGGGTTTTCGCAATGGTCTGCAGTAAAAAACGTTCATCCCGCATTAAAAACCATTGTTCCCCAGGTTGCTGTTATGCCTGGTTTTGATGTTCCGATGGAAAATAATGTACAAATGAATTTAGGATTGTATTGGTCGCATGATAATATTTATAAACGAAAGCCTATCAGACGAAGCCTCCCATTTGAATGGTTCGAAAACGGAATCGCCTTTAAGGACATGGATAGCCTGTTAGGTTATAAAAACGCCATATTTCAAAAATGGCTGCAACACCCTGCTTATGATACTTATTGGCAATCAATGGTTCCAACGGCTAAAGAATACGGCGACATAAACATTCCTGTATTATCGACAACCGGATATTACGACGGTTCACAGATTGGAGCCATCCAATATTTTAAACTGCATAATAAATATAATAAAAAAGCAGACCACTATATTGTGATCGGGCCGTATGATCACTGGGGCGGACAGCGGAATCCCGCAAAAAACCTGATGGGATATGAAATTGATGACGTTGCCAATGTGAGTATGGTGGACTTGGCTTATCAATGGTTCGATTATATCCTAAAAGGAGCTCCTAAGCCTGAATTACTGAAAAACAAAATAAACTATCAGGTAATGGGCACCAATGAATGGAGACATGTATCAACCATGCGGGATATTAACAACGATACATTAACCTTTTTCCTGGATCACAAAAACCTCTCAACAAGTAAGCCCGGAAAGGGTTTTGAAAAACAAATGGTAGATTTCAAGGACAGGGAAAATCAAAACAACTACTTCACTCCGGAAATTATTTTTGACACTTTAGACGCCAGTAACGGATTAATCTATACCTCTGAGCCTTTAGAAAAAGATGTTGTGGTAAATGGCTCATTTTCGGGACACCTCTTTGCTACAATCAATAAAAAAGATATCGATATCTCATTGGCTATATACGAGCAGATGCCTGACGGAAAATATTTTTTCCTTACCCGATTTGTCGGCAGAGCCAGTTATGCCAAAGACAATAGCAAACGTCAACTGCTGCAACCGGGTAAAAAGGAGAATATCCCCATCAGTAATACGCGATTTGTAAGTAAAAAAATTAGCAAGGGAAGCCGTCTGGTAATTTTACTTAACATCAATAAACACCCTTTTGAAGTCATCAACTACGGTTCAGGAAAACCGGTTCCTTTCGAGACCATCAAAGATGCGGGAAAGCCATTGCAGATCAAATGGCATAATGATAGTTTTATTAAAGTCCCTGTATGGAAAGATTAAAAACTAAAAAATTGATAACAGCAGTGAGGATACCTCTACTAGCCTGAATTCGGCTTAAGACATGAATTTCTGACCGATGTGTCAAGTGTTACTCCTATATTCTCCGTGTATACAAAAACAATCAACTCGATGAATAAGAACAACATACATGATACTATTTTAAGCCTATAATTTTAGAGAAAACTACCTCGGGGCAAGCCTAGGAGAGGGCCGAGCGTAAAGAAAAGGTCTGGCAGACCTTTTTAGCGATGGAGCCAGCTGGCGCATGGCAAAACATTTCGGCGCAAGTATGAATTTCCGTCAGGACTATTTCACAAGGGCAAGCATCGGAGCATTTAAATCTCGATGATCGAGTAAAAGCAATTAAAAGAATAAAGAAAAGACCCGGCTAATATTTTAAGAATCTTATCGAGTCTAAAGGTATTTTTTTAAGTTTTATAAGCTGTTTTATCTCTTTATTCAAACCTGCATCATCCCCCTGTCGGTCTTTAATGAATACATCCATTTCTTCTATCAGGTTACTTGAGTCAAAACGAATCCACGCATCAGCCCCTTCAATAACATCTTTCTGAATATTTATAAAATTGTTTTGCTGAAATACATTACGTTTTGGTACGGCCGGGTCAGTATCGAAGTATTCAAAAATTTCGGGATAAGCTGTTTTATATGGGGACTTCTTGTAATGAACTTCTTTTAAACGCTTTTCAAATAGACCATTCTTTTCTATTAAGCTTTCAGACCAGTTCTGAAGCCTGTTATCAATATGAATCCCATATATACTCCCGATAAATATATTATTAATATAAACATTGTCTGAACCGCCTCCAATAAGGGCATTCCATTTTCCGGCATTTAAAAACACATTGGAGAATACCTGCAATCCACAAGCTCCGTCATCGTGATAAACAGCACATGTATTATAGTGATCCGGAATATCCCTAAAAAAATTATACCGGATTATATTACCGCGTTCCGAAGGATCCCTTCCATAATAAACAGCTCCCTGATCTTCTACCTCTAAACAGACATCATGTATATAATTGTACTCAATTAAATGATCATTCCCGTGCATTAAGATTGCCATACTGGGCAGGTTATACATTTCGCAATGCCTGATCTGGTTCCCCACTCCTGTGAGATGAACTGCCGGACGATAGGATTTTTCGATTCTGTTGATGTCATAAAATACGCTATTCTCTACTACATTGTGACCTTCCTCTAAAGTTAATCTATCGCCTCCGCCCAATGATACACCTCCGGCGCCTAATTGGTAAAAAGAACAGCCTGTGATTATATTCTTCGAACCTGATTTCCTATTAAAAACAGGATTTGCGTAAAGATGTTGCTGAAGGCTTCCTACAATGCCAGAGGCAGGAGTTCCTGTCCCCTCATGTCTATACTTCTCAAATGGCTTTATACCCTGACCGACTGTTATTCCTATACTTCCAAGATTCCTAAACACACAATTAGCAACCGTCACCCTGTAGGTTTGATCCATGGCTATTCCCATTCCCCGGGAACATTCGAATGTTATCCCTTCTATTCTGACATTTTCTGCATGCTGCAAGTGGATAAAAGGCTCTTCCAGAAGAGAAACCTCTATATTCTTAACAGGATTCTGGGATATAAAGTAAAGCCTTTTATTTTTCCGGTCTATATAATATTCTCCTTCCTCGTCCAGTTCCTTCAGGATGTTAACACCATACCACTGACGCCATGGCTTTTTATCTCCAAATCCATATAATGTGGGGCTGTTTGTTGTTATTGTTTGGTGTACTGTATCGATGTTCTTAATACCTACCATATCATCGGCATATCCCCACATAAAATAACCTGCTATCCAGGCATCGTGTTCTTCCTTCCATTTATTAATTCTCAGGGAATCATAACGAAAAATCCCTCCCCGGTTGTTATAATCATTTTGCCGTGGAACAGCCCCACCGTCTATCACCTCCCCTAGAGGTATCATTCCAGAATTGGGCCATCTGGCCAGCTCCATCGGACGCTTATTTATAAATAGCTCTGCCCAGGAAGGGCCATAGGGACGTGCAAACCCAACTTTCCTGAGATTTCCCAGATTCGGAACTTCTTCCTTATCCAGATCGATTTCCCTAATCATTTTAGCATTCCCGGATAATTTATAATCTTTTACAACATCCACAGGTAATGATACTCCCCCATGAAACACAACCTGTTCATGATTAAAGGCTGCTATAGTAATATTCGAAAGGTCTGAAGAAATATTTACAGACTTTTCAAAGTAATAGCTTCCTCCCCTTAAATAAACAATTGCCTCTCCTTTGTTACCATTATTTCTGTTATTAATGATTTCGTTAACAGCCCGGTTAATTGTTTGGTAAGGAGCCTTCTTCGTCCCTTCATTAGAATCACTTCCATTGTTAGACACAAAGAATTTCTCTTGTGCCAGTAAAGTCCCGTTTATTGACAAAATGAAGTATATACACCCTTTTATTATACTATTCATTGTATATTTTATTTCTGTTTGAAACTTTTCAGCTAATGTAATAAAGCGCTGTTTAAAGTAAGTAAAAGTCCCTTGAAATCCGGCTATTTTATTTAATCCAGGGGATTCTATTTCACAAAGGGTTTTATTTTTAGGATACTATTTTTAATTTTTTCGTAATCTCCTTGTTCGATCCATTCCTTCTTAAATAAAGACGAACCGATACCTACGCTGCTTACACCTGCACTAAACCAGGATTTCAGGTCTTCTTCCGTTGGCTCGATCCCTCCTGTAACCATGATCTCTGTCCAGGGACACGGCCCTTTAACCGCTTTTACAAAAGCCGGACCTCCCAGCTGAGCGGCCGGGAATAATTTAATTATATCGGCTCCCAATTCATGTGCATTACCTATCTCCGTTAAAGTGGCACAGCCCGGTATCCAGACTATTTTTCTCCGGTTACAAACCCTGCCTATCTCCGGATTTAATAAAGGTGATACAATAAAAGAGGCTCCATTTTGTATAAACAGGGCTGCCGTTGGGGCATCGACTACCGAACCTGCTCCAAGAACCATCCCCGGAAATTCTTCCTTTACATACTTACTAAGGATGATAAAGTCTTCGTGTGCATATGCTCCCCTGTTGGTGTATTCAAACACCCTGATCCCTGCTTCATAACAAGTCTTTATAACTTCCTTGCACACAAACACATCAGGATGATAAAATACGGGGACTATTTTTGTTTCCCTTAATTTCAGTATTGTATTGATCTTTTCTTTCATAGTATTTATCTCGATATGTTCGTCCTCTTTTTTAAACTCATACCATCGATCACCTCCTGAGCGGTAATCAGGTTAAAGTCTCCCAGGATACTGTGCTTTAAGGAAGCTGCAGACACCCCGAACTCAATAGCCTTTTCCAGATCATTGAATTTATTGATCCCATATATTACTCCTCCTACAAAAGCATCTCCGGTGCCTACCCTATCTACAATATCTGTGATCTTATATACCTGACTTTTAAACACTTCATTGGCTGAAAACAGTACTCCGGCGTATAGGTTGGTACTGCTACTAGCTGAATTTCTAAAACTTACTATAATTTCATTCAACTTCGGGTATACAGTCCTCAGTTTCAAAACCGTTGGCCGGCACTGACCGGGATCTATGCCTTCTTCTCCCAGATCGATATATTCCGTGGCTATACCCAACATGGTTTTAAATGCTGCCATATCGCCAAACAGGACATCGCTATAAGATACCAGTTCGGGCATTATTTCCTGAGGCATCTTCCCCCAATTCCAAAGCTTATGACGCATATTAAGGTCTGTCGATATCCTTAAACCCATCTTAGAGGCCTCCTGTACCGCCAATAAACATGCTTTTGCTGCATTCTCGGAAACGGCCGGAGTAACACCCGACCAATGAAACCAGGTAGCATCTTTAAATATATCACTCCAGTCGATTTCTCCCGGATTCATTTGATCGAAAGATGAATACTTTCGGTCGTAGATCACTTTACTCCCCCTGCCCGAGGCTCCGGTTTCTAAAAAATAGGTTCCTATACGATCGCCGCCATATACGATATCTTCTGTATTGACAGCCCTTTTTTTAAGGTCGGATACCATCGTTCCCGACAATTCGTTATCAGGAAGTTTTGTCACAAAGGATGCCTCCAGCCCATAATTAGCCAATGATACTGCCACATTGGCCTCACTGCCTCCAAAATGAAGGTCGAAAGCAGTGGCCTGAGAAAACCTCCGCTGACCAGGGGGCGATAACCGCATCATTATTTCTCCGAATGTGATTATTTTAACCTTCTTAATTTCCATGTTTATAATATGATCTCTTTATAAATATATTTCTGCAAGTATAAATTATATTCACTTATCCGCATATTCAGTCCTCATTAAATAGCTCAAACGGAACCCGAAAATTTATGCCTTCATTTAAAAGAAAAACAAGATTTGATTGAAGTTTACAGGAGAATCTTTCCCATGACTTATTCATCGTTGCTGTCCACCCGGCTTCTGCTAATGCTAAAGCTCTCGGGTAAGTCATATAAAAAGCCCTGTTGATATTATAAACCCTTTCTCCCCAAACACATCCCTCAATCCCGATAATATGCCTTTGATCCTCAGCACTCAGTCCATACCCCGGATCGAAATCATAAACCTGATGAAGAGGTAAAGTTTGCATCCAGTCGAAAGTATATCGTTTTTCCGCTGCTGACTCAGGATAATCTAAATAGGCATACTCTCCGGGTGCACAGATTAGTTTAAGCCCTTGTTCTCCGGTTGCTTTAACGACTCTCTCTGCAGTTCCTTTTCGCCATAAAAAAACGGTACTCCCCTCCGGATATGAAGTTACATTTTCCTCGTACCATAACATAGGTTGTCTGTTATATTTTTTAAGGATTTGATTCATCTTATTAAAAAAAGCAGACATTAATCCATGCTCATCCTTTAATCCTTCGCGTTTAATTTTTTGCTGACATTTAAGACATTGTTCCCAGTTATCTGTAGGAGCTTCATCTCCCCCAATATGAATCTTATTATAGGGAAAAATAGTCGTTACCTCTCTTATTATATCATCATAAAACCCAGGTACTTTATCATTCCCGGCACACAGTAAATTTTTGTCTACTCCCGGAGTTGTCCTCACTTTAAAATCATCCAGAAAGCAAGCTAATTGCGGATAGGCTGCCAACACAGACATGCTGTGTCCCGGCATGTCAATTTCCGGGATAATATCTATATGATACGCTTTAGCATACCTTACTAATTCCTTCATTTGGGATTGACTATAGAACCCTCCATGCTTTACCCCATCTCCTTCTGTTTCATCTCTCCATGCTCCGACAGAGGTTAACTCAGGATATTTCTTTATTTCCATCCTCCAGCCCTGATCATCTGTCAGGTGTAAATGAAGCTTATTAAACTTGTAGAACGACATTGCTCTTATAAACTTTTTTATATCCTCAAAGGGAAGAAAATGACGAGCAGGATCTAACATCAATGCACGGTATGAAAAACGGGGTTCATCTTTTATATAACATATAGGAATAGTTTTGGAACCTTTAAACACCCGTGACTGGAAAAGTATTTGACGTAATGTTTGTGTTGCATAAAAGAAGCCTGTCGTATTTTTGACTTTTATATGGATCCTGTCTGGCCTTATATCAATCACATATGCCTCCTCCGCCAATGTATGGTCTCGCGTAATAATTATATCGCTGGAACTCTTTGCTTCTCTCGTTATTGAAACTTTAAAAACTTCCTCCAGCACATCTTTAACATAATCTGTAGTATCGATAATTTCCTGAAACTCTACGGAAGAGTTCATTTTTAAATTATGCTTAACTTCAAATACACCTTCTTTTAATTCCATATAATTTGGCTCAGGAATAATTGCAAGACGGTTCTCTTGTGATAAAACGATAGTTGCTTTTAACAATATTACCGAGAATATCATTAGAGTATACGTTGTTTTCATATAGTGGCTTTATCTTATATGTTCACACGAATGATCTTAGTAACATTTAGAAACGATCTGCACTAAGGCTCTTAAAACATCCTTTTCCTCAATTTCATTCAAATAAAAAACTATTTCATCTATCAGCTCTTTATTCAAATCTTCTTTAGGAATTCCGGCCCTAAATAAAATCTCATTTACCAGGTCGTATCTCGACAATATACCTTTTAAATGTAAACTCCACAGATCAGAAAAGTCGTTAAGCCTCTGTTTATCATCATTTAAAGTTATTACTCTCTCTTTGTATTCTCCTTTAAAAAACAATATCATACATGCAGTTATGAAAGCTAACCTGACAGGTGTTTTTTGATTATGGGCTATGTAACTTTGGATTGTTGGCCACAATCTTGAGACATATTTATGAGAGCTGTTCAGGGCAATATCAGCCAGTTTATGCTGTAAGCTAGGATTTTTGAATCTGGTTAACGTACCATTATAAAATTTATCCTTTACTTCAAATGGAATATTAATCGTAGATAACACCTCATCTCTTACCATGGAATCAAGAAAGCATTTTAGTTCCGAACTCTCAACAAATTCATGAACATACTCTATATCCAATAAAATTCCGACAAAAACCATGGCCGTATGAGAGCCATTCAGTATCCTTACTTTCATATCGTGATATGGCACAATATCTTCCACAAAAGAAACATTTAAATCTGCCTTATCAACAGGGAACTCACCGGCTAATTCATGACCAGCCTGAATAACCCAACTATGATAATACTCTCCCGAAACCAGGAGCTTGTCATCAAAAGTAATTTTATTTTTAATTGTGGGGGTAATCGTATCCGGATAGCCAGAAACGATCCGATCGACCAAAGTATTGTAAAACTTATTGTGTGATACAATCCATCGAATAAATTCATCTTCCAGTTTCCAAGCCGCTGCATATTCCAAAACACAATTTTTCAGTGCTTCGCCGTTGTTATTAATCAATTCACAAGGAAGCATTATTAAACCTTTGGAAGCATCATTGCCAAAATATTGAAATCTATGGTACAACATCTTTGTAAGCTTAGCCGGATATGTTATCGGAGGAACATCCTGAAAGTCATCTTCCCTACTAAACTTTATACCGGCTTCGGTAGTGTTTGAAATCACAAACCTTAAGGATTCTTCTTTGGCGTAATTCAAAAACAAATCCCATTCTTTATACGGATTAACAACCTCTTGTATACAGTTTACCTCATTTACGCTGGTTACTATATTAGTTCCGTCCCAATCATTTAAAAGAACATGAAATCGTCCATCCTGTTTTCTAAGATCGTTGTAATCTCCCCCATCTGTTGGTTTTACAACAAGTATACGGCCGTTAAATTCTGCTTTTTGATTGAGTTCCTCTATCATCCAATCTGCAAAAGCTCTAAGAAATTTACCTCCTCCGAATTGCATGACTTTTACTGGCCTGTTGGTCTTGGTTGTATTGTTCATTAAATGTTCCGGTATTAAACAGTTTTAGATTAAAATTCTACCGTGGCCTTTATAACTCCCGATTCCGGATTCGTCCAGGTATCAAAATGATTGATCATTTCTGAAAAATGTACAGAATGCGTGATAAATTTATCTGTAGGAAACTCAGGAAGTATTTCAATAACCCTTTTAAAATCTTCAAGAGTGGCATTGCGGCTGCACATTAAGGTCATTTCTTTGGCATGGATCGCAGGATGGTTATATGTTATATCACCTTTAGACAGGCCTACCAAAACGTATCGACCGCCATGCGCCATATAATCAGGAGCCGTCTCTAAAGCTTTCTTGTTTCCTGTTGCATCAAAAACTACCGAAGCCAGGTCGCCATTCGTTATTTCTTGTATTTGAAGTAGCGGCTCATTTGCAACATTCACTACATGGTCTACC
Organism: Zhouia spongiae; assembly: GCF_022760175.1. Lineage (GTDB taxonomy): Bacteria > Bacteroidota > Bacteroidia > Flavobacteriales > Flavobacteriaceae > Zhouia > Zhouia spongiae. Next base: position 2,064,888 of record NZ_CP094326.1, on the reverse strand, counting down.
CCGATCAAATCCCTGGCATATTGCAGCCTACCCTTATCCACATCGAGGGCTATGGTTTTAGCCCCCAGTAACTGTGCCTGTTTTAAGATGCCAATTCCTATCGGTCCACACCCTATAACAACTATAACTTCTCCTGTTTTGACGCCTGCTCTTCTCAGGGCATGTGCGCCAATAGCCAATGGTTCTACAATAGCCATCTGATCATCAGTAAGGTTATTAGCGGAAATTAACAGATCCTGGGGAACCACAATCTTTTCTTGCATTCCGCCATCGGTATGCACACCTAAAACCCTGATATCGGTACAACAATTCGTTTTTCCATTCTTACAAGCTATACATTTTTTACAGCTTATATAGGGCATTACCACCACTTTATCTCCAGCCTTTATGCCTTGCCCGTTAGCATCAATCTCTATGACCCGGGTTGCCAGTTCGTGTCCAAGAATTCTCGGATAGGTAAAAAATGCCTGATTGCCCATATAAGCATGAAGATCGGTACCGCAAATACCTACTTTATTAACCTTCAACAAGGCTTCTCCTTTTTTCCTTATCGGAGCTGACTTTTCTTTAAGTAAAAAATCTCCTGGTTTTTCACATACTATGTACTTCATACTTTTATTAAAAAATTTATGAATCTGTTTCTTTTTAAACGCATTACCTGACTTTAACCTCGGCCTCCAAATCGTTAGGAGTATTACCTTCAATACGGATGCTTAATTTAATATTATAATTATTACCCTTAATGAATTTATATTTTGATGACAACTTTAACTCAACTCTTTCAAACGGTTGCATGGGTTGAATTTTAGCAGCTGCAATCTTGAGATATTCATTCTTCTCCTTGACATAAATATCAACCGGAGTTACCGAAGAAGCCACCTGTCCGAAATTTTGAATTTCAACGCTGATGTTGGCTTTCTCTGATCCCTTTATAATTTCCGGATACCTCGCAGAAAGTATGGGTGCATTGTAGGTTACCCAGGGTAATCTTGTATAACCGAAAAGCAAATTTCCTTTAGTTGTCTTCCCTAATAGCTTGCCCACAAAGTTATCTGCTTTGAAACCATTCCCTTTTCCGTTAAATATTATCACCAGATCATCTCCTTGCTTTTTAGTCTCTGCCACCACCGATCCTCTTCCAAAATTAACTTCATCCGGAGCTCCAAACCGTAACGATTTTAAATCGATATCCATATGTGGATTAAACCCGTCTTCTGCCTTTATTAATAACTGAATACGCTTGCTTCGCGCTGTTATTTTTTTATTTCCCAACAGCTGTATCTGCCTGCCTACAGTTAACGGAATACTGATATTTTTTGAACTATGACCATCTCTGGGTCTATCTTCATGCTTAAGCGTATCGATAACAGCAAAGTTTGCCTGATATGCTCTTCCTAAATCATCTTGCAGAACCTTTATACGCTCGTATTTAAACCAATCTACCTGCGTGCCATCTTCATAAACAGCCAGTCCGGGCATATAAGCTTCTCCAGTATCGACCTTCCAGTTAACACCGTCTTTAGACCTTAAATAATAAGCTATCCTTCCGTACCAATCATTTACAATCATATGATATTGTATGTTGGTTTTCCAGACTACAGGATCTTCAAACCGCCCATCAACCGGGGGATAAACACTTGTATTCGACACCTGATTATAGGTGCTTTTACCGTCTTTACTAAACCAGATACCTCCACCCCTGCAAACCATTAAAAAAGAACCGTCTTCTCTCCTCGCAAATGATAAATTAGATAAGCCCTCAATGATAGGCCGGTCTCGTGGATCGAACTTAAAATTATCATACTCCCATGGACCATTAAAAGATTTTGAATGATAATAACCGTCTATGACATAAACTACATAACTTCCGTCTTTTAAACGAAAAGCTTCGGGATTATGCCCCGATCCTACTATGTCATTCACTTTATAGGGGCCTATAGCGTTATCGGCCACCGCATGAACTACGATCGAATGAAACCACTCCATATGCCCTTTGGGTGAATCTTCCCGCCATCGGCATACATAAAGATGGTACTTCCCGTCATCTCCCTTCAATATATTTCCTCCCCAATAAGAGTAATCTTTGTCTTCTATACCATTCGATACATCCCTGGGCAGAACATTCGCTGCCCCCCATGTATCTGAAGTTAGCTCACTTTTAAAAGGAATCGGCTGAAATCGATCCATAAAACGTCCGCCATACACCAGGCCTTTCCATTCGGCTGGACGCATTCGTTCTATTATTTGAGCATTAAGCAGATTACAGCTAATTACGAAAAGAGATAAATAACATATTTTTTTCATAGTATCGTTTCGTTTTGGTATTAGTTGAAGGTAAAATCTCCTGAGTCTTTTATTTTAATGTCCTTTTTAGTCATTTCATTTACATATATATCCTTTTGAAAATTCACATTTTTCAGATCGTTATTGTCCAGGATCACCTTTTGGCAATGCTCTAGGAAAAACATCGGGTCTGTACTTACTTTAAACTTATCCTGTAAAACCTCATTAATGACATTCCCTTTAAAAAGAAGGGTATTCGTAGATCTGGCAAACAATACCTGGGGAGATGAAATATCAAATTCGTTATCAATAATCTTAATATTGGAATGAACAAACCTATCTTTCTCAAAATCATGAGTCTCCGGCATAATAGCTATGGCGTACGATTTCGGATATGAATTATATCCGCACTGGATAAACTTATTCTCGCTTATCGTAACATCTTTAACCGGGCCAGATTCGTACCAGAAGTTGCAATCATCTGCAATCAGAATGGCATGCATCCCGGTTTTATAAAAAATATTACCAGTTATTACAGCTTTCTTCCTGGTGGTTAGTAATACGCCTCTGGTGTTGGTATGTTCAAACCTGTTATTCCTTATTAGTACCTCCGGTGTTTTTGAAATATTTTCAACACAATGTTTATCTGCTAATTGTTTTGGTACGTTTCGATCTATTTCTAATTCAATTGCTCTTTCAGATAGTTTCTTTACAGACTTTACTTGTGCTTTTTCATAAACCAACAGGGTTTTATTATCTACAAATCCAATGGTGTCCCCTATATCAAAAGCCTTTATATTCCATGTCTGATGATGCATAAACCTTACCCTGATCTTATTTTTTTCAGCATTAACAATTCTTAAATGAGTACCGTGCACGTTGATACAATCGTCATGAGAACCCGAAAACAAGCTGTTTTCTACAGTAATTTTTCCATGACACCCTGAAAAATGTAAAAAATCTGCAAAGGCAGCTATCTTCCTTCCCGATGCTCTCCTGGGCTGCCCGTTAATGCTATTCATGACAATATTCTCACAAAATTGACTCACCACCCCCATTCCGTGCATATAATGAAGATGAATATCTTCAAAAAGCAGCTCTTTGGAATAATGGTTCAATATACCGACACAGTCTCTGTAAGTATCCCGCATGGTCATTATATCTCCTTCCTTAAAGTCTGCTTTTGAAAAATCTCCTTTAAACATTAGTTTGCCATTGCCCAGGTCTGTTACTTTTGAATTTTTGAAAGGCTTCCATGAATCGTAATACATACCTTCAAATCTTGGATCGAAACGAATCGTATTTACATCTGCCGCTTTCCATCCATCTCCATACCATATTAATTTCTCGTTTCTGATAATATATTTCGAATCCCGGTGAACTTCTGCAATGACCCCGGCATCATCTGCTTTTAAAATTTTCATTTCTGACATGGTGGGTCTTTCATAATCAAAAGACAAACCTTTTACTTTTATATTCTTACAATTGTCTATAGCTATATGTATCATTTTACCATGAGCTACAATGAAGGTCTTATTTCCTTCCAAGGTAACATTCGTCATATTCTCCAAAAGGATTCCTATGCTTTTCTCTTTGCTCAGCGTATCAGATTCTGTAGCATTTGACACATAATATTCCTTATTCCGGGTACCATCAGGCCACAGATCTATCCGTCCTTCCGGAAACCTGATGATAGTTTCTTCATATTTAGATGCATCGGCTATTGCTTTTACAATAGAAGGTGAAGCATTTTTAAAAGAATAGGCCTCTACCCCATAATCTTTTAAATCTATTATCTTTTGTGCATCCGAATGAGACACGCAAACGATTATGAAAACAATAATCTTCAACACTTTACAATTCAGTTTTCCTTTTCTCATTGTTTATATTTATGCAAATACTTTTAACTGTTCTGAAGCAAACTAAAAACCAATTTCTACAATCAATCCAGATTTAAATTGATATCAAAACTATATTCCGGATAAATCTGAACATCGTTTATTCTTGACAAACCTTGTTTTCCCTTAAACTCATCTGAATTAATAAAATTATCAGATGATAAGTTTTTCATTTCTATTGTCATCCACGCATCAGGATAACGGTCTATATACCTTTTCAACCCGACTTTCCAACTAGTCCCGTTATAGAGATTATCTGTAAGTATCGTATCATTAATTTTTAGTACCAGATCACCTCCCTGATAATCAATTTTCATTATTAAATCACTACAATTTTCAGGCAATCTCTCCGGAATTCTAAATTGAAGTTCCTTCTTGGAAATACGCAAATCGGAAGTATCAATTTTTTGAGAATCCAATTTAGTTTCATAATGATAAAAAATACCCTCTCTGCCTAAAAAACTGAATTTAAAAGGTCTTTCTATTTTTTCACTCGGATCCGGATACACTTTTATTCCGAAATCGGGTTTATGAGTTTTTCTCAGTTCAATTTTGTCATTGAATTGTAATAAATCAGCATCGGCAATAACAAAATACTCTTGATCATCTAACGATACCCTCCAACTCTTCAAGGCTTGGTTCCGATCTAATAATTGAATTATTAATTTTTTATTCGTGTTATCCGTAATAACAATCGTGTTGTTGGTTCCTTTTTTATTTAAATAAACGATATTGTCCTCCTCACTCATATGCCAATCGGGGGCCTCTATATTTTTGACAGTATTCTTATCAAAAGCCAGTTCGGTATTAACGCTTTCCAATTCCATTAAAAACAATGCCAGGTTACCATTCTGATCTATCTTGGAAACTGGTTGAGCTGTCGCATACTTTAAAAGTACATTGTTTAGCTGTATATTGAATGGTAAAATAGCTGTAGTTTCACCTTTTAAAGTAAAAGGAGTTCTTGGTAGTTGTATGCTTTCTTTGGAAAGCTTTAAGCCGATTTGCACCTCTTTGTCAGGCATGGGTATTCTTACCTGGGTATTCCCTAAAAACAGAAAACCGGTATTTTCTTTGATCCTTACCACGTATCGAAGGCTGTCTGTATTTAGTTCGTTGCTTACAGGAAGTTCAGGATAAACCACTCCCATGGTTGCTAGTTCATTTCCAAAGTCATTTACAAAATGATGTAATATTTTTAAATTTTGATAAGAAGACCTGGGAAACCCGAATTCTGACAAGGGAGCCTGAAAATCATACGATTCAGGATATCCGGGCTCTTTTAAACCCGGCAACTGGATCCCTCCATGAAACATATAATAACCTATAAGGTTCATACCCCGCCCAAGTTGATTTTGCAAATGGGCTTCTACCACATGGGGTTCGACTACAAATCTGTTCTTATATTTCATCTGGCTCCCGGCCCCTTGTTCGCAAAGTCCCTTCGGGTACATTTCCGGATTGTAATACAATTTTCCTAAAGCATCCCCCAAAATCCACTGGTCATTGCCGTATAGAAAGTCTTTTGTGGGACCTCCTCCGCTTTTAGTCCACCCCCTGTATGGATATGCACCCTGTAATGGAAAATAGCCATACTCCTTATCATTAAAGACTGTATTCGCTGTAATACTAAAATAGGCCGGAATAATTTCATTCCTTAAAGCCATACTCCGTAACGAGTCAATATGTGCAGCTTGTCCGGAAGCATATTCATTTTCAAGCTGAACTCCTATAATAGGGCCTCCTTCATTCAAATAAAGCCCGTCTGTTTGTTTTCCTATCTGTTTAAAAAGTTGTTCTGCTTCATTTAAATATTCCGGAGAATTACTTCGCTTTCCTCGCATATTATGAATCCACTCCGGATGCCCTCCGTATAATTGTTCGCCATGACTCCATGGTCCAATTCTAAGCCAAACGTACATTTGATGTTTTTCACATAATTTGATAAATTTCTTCAGGTTCTTATCACCAGACCAATCCCATCTTCCCTTGGGGTATTCATGCGCATTCCAGAATACGTATGTTGCAACGATCGAGAGGCCGGCACTTTTCATTTTAACTATTTCTTCTTCCCAATATTTTTCGGGATATCGTACGTAATGGAACTCTCCCATTATAGGCATCCAGGGCTTTCCATCTTTAAGAAAATACTGATTATTTGCTCCAAATTGGTTTATGGCATTTGGATGTGGTATTATTTTATAAGGAGGAGTCGTTAAATTATTTTGATCATTGCTGGCATCTATCTCATAAACTTTGTTTTGCCCGTTTATGACTAACACCGAAAACGTTGCTACAATACACAATACGGTATTTACAACCAGTGAGTAAGTTTTAATCATTATTATTATTTTTATAATTGAACCTTTATCAATACAGGAAAATGATCTGATGGGAATTTTAAATTATAACTATTATTCAATACCGAATATGACAATACCTCAATGTTGTTTCCGACAAAAACATAATCTATTCGTTCCTTTGGTATTTCATGGTATTGAAATGCATTAAAAGTTGCTTTAGGCCCATAAGGGATACTCTTACTGACAATTCTTGAATCAGATAATCCATTAGAGGTTAGTTGCTCATAGGCAGAACTCTCCGGATTAAAATTAAAGTCGCCGGTTATTATTACAGGCTTGCCGTTTGTAAATTCTTTAACCTTTTTATTTATTAATTGAGCACTATGGTATCGGGCATTAGCACCTGTACTATCAAAATGTGTATTGAACACATAGAATTGGTCTTGAGTTTCCCTTGACTCAAATAATCCCCATGTACATATTCTTGTGTAACCGGCATCCCAAGATTTACTGATTTGACAGGGAGTTTCAGAAAGCCAAAACGTACCGCTTTCTATTAATTCAAAGCGTTCTCTATTGTAAAATACAGGATTGTATTCCCCTTTCACTTTACCATCTTCACGTCCGTTGCCTATCCAATCATATTTAGATAAATGATGTTCAAAGTACTTAACCTGATGTAAAAAAGGCTCTTGCATCCCTATAATATCAGGATTAAAATAAGCTAATAATTTTATCTGGGCATCTTTACGGTTTACCCAGTCGTTTTCCTTTAATTTCCCTTCATTAAATACAGCCTCATCATATCTTACATTATAACTCATTACAGTTATTTTCTCCTGGGCATTTAAAATTCCAGAGGCTGAAAATGCTATCAACAAAAGCCAATAAACATTATTTTTGATCATAAAAACTTTTACCATAATGCTTTAAAAATAATCTGTTGCCATGCCTTTAATTCTATTTCTTGTTAAACTGTATATCTTCCTATAATCGATCCGTCGTCTTTAATCATTTCAGTTTCCAGGTTTTCAAAATTTGCTTTCAGGTGAATTAAAGTCCTATTGCCTTTTTGTGGCCCTCCACCTATAATAATCGGATAACTATGCTCGGTTGTTGGAGGATGGATCCCATACGCATGTGTATGCCCGGAAATAACCATAGCTATATTGTGTCTCTCGAAAACGGGATGAAACAACTTTCTGCAATGCATCGTCCCATGCCCGTTACCAGAGTAAAATGGAGGAATATGCATAATCACTACCTTATATTTACAATCTGAAAATTCGCTTTTTGAAACTTCATTTTCTAACCATCGGGCCTGTTCTTCCCGAAATTCGTCAAAGTTGACTATTCCTCCATATTCAGGATGCTCATCTTCTTTGTCTTCACCGGAATCCAATACTATAAAATGAACCGGCCCCTGCCTGAATGAGAAATAATACTCATCATGGTCAGGATAAGTAAAATATCCTTTAAGTTGCCGGGCATATTTCCCTCTGGTTTCATGGTTTCCACGTATCATTAAAAACGGAGTCTCAGTTGCAAACAAATTGGTACAAGGAACCAACAGGTGATCTATTATTTGTCTTTCATCAGTCTGATAATCAAACATATCTCCATTAAGTACTACAAAATCAAATTTTAATTGTTCCGCCAATCCAAACAGATCATAAAAAGAATCAGGCCGATCGTGAATATCATTTAATATAACACAAGAAACACTTCCTGAATCTTTTTTAGGGGTCGTAAAACTAAAAGCCTCTGAAGTTATTTTTTCTCCATACTTTAAATCATACGGATCAAAACTTAATATTTGCTTGCTTACGACCCTGTAAAAGTATGTTGTCTCCGGCTTTAGATTTTTTAATATCATTTTATTTAACCTGATATCTGCATCTACTAATCCATCTCTTGATGAGCATGCAATATTGTCGAAACCATTTTCTCCAAACTCAACCCAGCTATGTGCATTGCTGTTAATTATAAACATTACAACTACCATATCGTGGTTTAGGTTTTGAAGATAAGGGAGGGTTAAAAAACCGAAAGAATCTTCTTTACTTTCCGATTTAGCCATGTCTGTAGGGAGCACAGGTAAAATTGCACCAGTAAACATCACAGAAGAGGTGTTTCTGATAAATCTTCTCCGGTCAATACGTTCATTCTTCATCATAAATTATATTTAGGTATTCAGGCTTTTTAGAGTCGTGGCTTCAATAAATAAGGCTGTTGTTTTTCAAGATTTAAACTTATAAAACCATTTTTAACACTCAGGGTTTTAACTTTTTCCAGACCACCTGTTGTAATTTTATATAGGTCCACTCGTTTAAAAGCACTCCAATCGGCAAGTAGCTGATACTTTTCATTAATACCGGCACCACTATAGGCTACCAAGGAAGGTTCTTTCTTCCATACGGGAGGCAAAAGAATCGTATTTCCCTTTCTAAGTATTACTTCATTTTTGCTGATGGTACTGTCTTTAAGCGAAACTCTTAAATCATGATCGTAATAAGCTATCCGCTGAGCTCCGGCACCTTCAACATATTTTCGACGATGCTTATTCAAAAAGAAATAAGGAATACTGTTTAAATAGAACTTTCTTGCAAACCTTCTCTCCCAGGTATCATTTTCTTCTTTGGTTCTATATTTATTAGGCCATATGGGTTCTCCATACATGCTTGTCCCAAATAAAAATCCTAACCCAAAATCGCTCCATTCCATATCAGGATTAATGCCACTACCGGTATAAATAGCTGCGGGAGTTTCAAGGTATTGTTCCTGTGTTCTATGATTAAAATGCCATGCAAAAGGAACATAACCAGTCATATAATCCATAACCCATTCGCTGGTAACATCTAATCCGTTTTTTTTCCAATACGCTGTTGCTTTTACCTGGTATGCAGCTTCCATAACAGAAGTTTCCTGATGTCCTTCACTCGCTCTTGCTATCCAAGCATCCGCATGGATTGTACCGCTATTTTTTAATTCTGGAAGGAGTTTTAAAAGACTGTCGATCCTTTTTTGAGTCCACCCTGATTCCCATTCCCGTTTGTAATTGATTTGATATGCTTTACGATTATTGTAATTCCCGATGACTAACAAATCACCTGATCTTTTTTTTGATATAAGATCATTTTCAACATAAGTTTCCCATAATGGACTATCTTCATAAGCATCTGTCATATTAATATGCAGACTCACAGCTGTATTGTATTTACGTGCCTCTTTCATCAGCCAAAGCAAGCCCTCCCTTGCATTGGTATCCTGAGGTCTTTTTAAGGCTTCATTAACTTCAAACATGGCCGGATACTTATCATCGTGACCATTGTATTGCCATCCTACCAGATAAATAATCTTAGGAACCTGCATTGTTAACTGGTCTGCTTTTTTTATAAGTTCCAATGCTTGTGAAAAGTTGCAATAAACTTTTGTACCTCCTTTCCCATCGGGAATAGAGAGTAACATCTTCATGACCAGAGTCTGTGAATAGTCATGGTTAAACTTTTGAAGTTGAGCATGAGTGTTTTGAGCAATCAGGCACAAAACAAACAACTGAACAATTGTCTTCTTTATTAACATATTGCTGCTATATATGATCATATTCTGTTATAAACTGTAGCCCTGGAAAGAAATCATTAAATGCTTCCGGGCTACAATCCATAACCAACCAAATTAATCTATGTGAATAATTATAACAGGGTATGACTAAAACTTAAAATAAGTTATAATCAAACTAATAACCTGTATTTTGATTGAGGTTCGTATTCTTGTTAAAAGCGTTTTCCGGTATAGGCCAAAACTCATAATGAGGCTGATAAACCAAGGTAAAACTTGTACCATTGGTCAGAGGCATATCATCATTTAACTCGGTATTGGCTATTCCCCATCTTCTCAGATCAAAATATCTCCAGTTTTCCAGGGCAAGCTCAACACGTCTTTCCCTCCTGATACGCGTTCTCATTTCCGTTTGAGTCAACCCGTCAGGTAAATCGGGCATCAACACATCGGGTCTGCTTCGAACCGTATTGATCGCATCATAAACTTCTGCTGTAGGGCCATCTACTTCATTCTTAGCCTCTGCATACATTAGCAGCACATCCGCGTAACGCAAAATCACCCAATCCTGATCGCTTATTACATTCGTTGCCAAATCATTCTCAAAAGGCACCGGCATAAACTTTTTAATTCCGTAACCTGTTTCATTGTCACCAGGAGTAAAAGTCTCATTGGCTGTAATGCCTTCCCAGTTTCCCCCCAGAACCACAAAGGTCATGTCGAACCTCGGATCCATATTTTGGTAATCGTCAACTTGTGAATCTCCTTCACTTGGCAATGGCCTGGCTACCAGATTTCCACTATTATCCTCATAATCAGAAATCAGGTCGTAAAAAGGCTGAGCTCCCTGCCATGCTCCAATGGTTCGATTAGGGCCGGGGTTAGGATAATTGGTAGGAGCATTCCATTGTATGGAGAACAATATTTCTTTATTATCCGCTTGTCCGGATTTAATAAAAATATCACTATACGAAGGCGATAAATCGTGAACTGTATTCCCGATAAAAGATTCACCCACTTCAACTACTTTGGCATAATTTTCCATAAGTAAATATGCATGCATCTGCAATGCCTGTGCACTTCCTTTCACGGCTCTTCCCGTAAAGATCTCATCCGGTAAATGTGTGGCTGCAAAATTTAAATCATCGACAACTTGCTCCAATACCAGGGTTCGTTGCTGTGCTTCCTGCCCTGCCGGCAAATTACCTATTGGGTTCTCTTGGTCTACCTCAGTAGTTAAGACTAACGGAACATTTCCATAGGTTCTGGCCAACTGATAATAAAAGAAAGCCCGCAAGAAAAGTGCTTCTGCTAAAAATTTATTTTTCTCATTATCGCTTAGAAAGTCCACCGTTTCTACTACTTCTTTGAAAAAATTAGCTCGTTGAATTCCTTTGTAACAATGAGCATACAGATTACCCACCACACCGTGAGTTGTGGCATTGATCCCTGCCGTACTGATGGTTTTAGCCCCGCAATAATCATACCTGGTATAACCATTATCCGTCATCATATCTAATTGCGCAGGTGCGTATGGACTTGATCCCCAGGTAAAAGGCCAGCTGCCATCAAAATAGTAATCCGTAAGTGTGGAATACACTCCGGTAAGTCCGGTTTCAACCTGTGAAACATCATTAAAATAAGCATCCTGAGATATTTCTGTGAGTGGCTGTTGATCTAAAATATCATTATCACATCCCCAAAAAACTATTGAGAATAATAAACATTTGAATATATTTCGCATTCTTGAATTCATAATCCCGTATTTAAAATGTTAGATTTAATCCCATGGTATAAGACTTTACCTGTGGGTAAGAAACATAATCTCCGCTTGTAACAGGTCTTTCAGGATCTAAACCCGGAAATGAACTAAATGTTACTACATTATCTAAAGACACGAATAGTCTTAAGTTAGAAATCGGAAGTTTTAAATCATCAATTAAGCTATTGAAAGTATACCCCAGGTTTATGTTCTTTATACGCATAAACGAAGCGTCTTTGAGGAAATAAGATGACGTATAGGAAACCCCATTGTTTCCTGCTCCTCTTCCGTCTGCAATATAAAGTCTTGGCATGGATGCATCCGGATTTTCAGGTGTCCATCTGTTTCTCCAGTCTTTTATAGGCATCGCATTTTGTCTGAATGGCTCAATTCCCCACCCTGTAACATATGTTTTTTGCCCCTCAGACCCGAACAAGAAAACAGTCAAATCGAAGTTTTTCCAATTTGCTGTCAGATTTAAAGAGTAATTGAAAGTAGGATACCGACCATCGATCACTACCTTATCTTCCTGATTTACCACACCATCATTATTTTCATCTTTTAATCTTACACCTCCGGCAACATTGGCTCCTCCGGCGGGGGTTTGGTCGGGTGCCTGCTGTGCTTCCTCTTCCGATCTAAAAATACCATCGTATTGATACATAAAATATGCATCGTATTCAAGTCCTTCCCTGAATATGGTTCTGTTATTGATCTGTTGCCCCCCGAATTTTACCAATTCATTTTTAAATCCGTATATGCTTGCATCGATAGCAAAGTTGAAATCCTCTCCTAAAGTATCTCTATACCCCAACATAAATTCATATCCGGTATTGCGCATTGTCCCTCTGTTTACTATTGGCGGGTTTAAACCTATGTAATCCGGAATCTGTCCCTGACGTAAAATGTCTGATGTTTCTTTTTGATAATAATCAAAAGTTATATTTAGCTTATTACTGAACAGGGAAGCATCTAAACCAAAATCTAACATGGTAGTTGTTTCCCAGGTAAGTGAATTATCGGTAAGAGAACTTCTTGAAAACCCTGTTAGTGTCTGACCTCCTATATTGTAATAAGTGGAGTTTAACAGTGTCTGATACGGGTATGGAGCCCCATTGAAGTTATTGATGTTCTGATTACCCAGTGAGCCATAAGAGGCTCTGAATTTAAGATCGTCAAGCCATGAGACGTCGGCTAAAAAAGCCTCATCCGAAATTCTCCACGCAAAAGATCCGGAGTAAAACAAACCCCATCGGCTATCTTTGGGTAACCTTGATGTTCCGTCATAACGCATACTTCCCTTAATGATATACTTATCTTTATAGCTGTATTTTGCATTTCCATAGTATCCAACCAAGCCCCATCGGTCTGCCCTGCTATTAGATCTGGCTCCGCTTGTAGAACCAGCATCTAACTGCCTGATATCATTCGATGAAAATCCTGTTCTAAAACCGGATAAAAATTGTGTGTAATCCTTATCCTGCTGCCTACCTACCAATGCTTCCATCTTGTGATCTTCAGAAAAATCATGTTTGTATCTCAACTGATTGTAAATAACTGTATGGGTATTTTTAGTATTACTTATGGTAACTCCATGCGGAGTCCCTACATCCAGGTTACTGATAAAATTACCCGTCGAATAGTCATATTGAGGGATTGTGGGTTGGGCATCATTGACATCAATAAACGAATAATTTACGCCTATTTTGTTTTCAAAAAACAAATTGTCCATCAGCTCCCAATCGAATGAAAAATTGGTTTGCCCGTAAAGTCCTTTAGTTTGTTTTCTGGCATATTCAATAATCCCCAACACATGCTTGTTACCATTTCCAAACCCTGTAGCGTTTCTGCCAAAGATCGAGCTGGAAAGTCTGCCGTCGGGTGTGTAAGCCGGCACCATCGGATTTGTTGCCAAAGCAGAAAGAAATTGATCTATAGCTCCTTGTCGCGGACCTTCCCTTTCGTCATATCTCAATAAATTATTAAACGAAATCTTTATTCGATCAGAAACCTGAGAAGTTAAATTGGCCTGGGAGGTATATTTCTCATAATCAAAACCCTTGAATACACCCGGCTGATCAGCATAGCCTATACTTATGTTATAATTGGTCTTTCCTTTAGCCCCGCTAATTCCCAAGTATTGGTTTTGAGAGATGGTAGATACAAAAACCTGGTCTAACCAATCGTATTGAGGATAGATGCTTCGGTCTCTGTTTGGGTCTGAATAATTTGCTATGTCTTCATCTGTATAAAGCGGATTTGCCCCTAGGGTATTATTGGCCGCTTCATTAAAAAATGTCATATATTCTACCGGGTCATTGATTACATCTGGTACCATAGTTGCCTTCTCTAAAGACAGGTTACTATTGATAGTTACAGAAAAACGATCTCCTGTTCCTCGTTTGGTAGTCACTACAATAACCCCGTTTGCTCCCCTAGAACCGTAAATAGCTGCCGATGCCGCATCTTTCAGAACTGTAATATTATTTATATCATTAGGGTTAATGGCGTTCAAACCTTCACTTGAAGGAAGTCCGTCTATGATTACCAACGGATTATTTCCTGCACTACTAAATGTTCCCGGTCCCCTTATCAGTAAATTGGTTCCTGTATTACCGGGCTCTCCTGAACTCTGTCTGACCTGTAATCCTGGTAACCGACCTTGTAATAACTGATCTGCGCTGTTAGAGACTCTTTTGTTTAATTCTTTTGATGAAGTAGTAACTACAGCACTGGTCAGGTCTCTTCTTCTTTGAGATTCATAACCAACCACCACCACTTCATCTAATGCTGCTGCATTTTCCTGAAGGGTGACATCTATATTTGTCCGGGTACCAACAGCGATTTCAACTGTTGTAAACCCCACATAAGAAATTACTAAAACTGCATTTGTTCCGGATACATTAATAGCATAATGACCATCAAAGTCTGACTGTGTACCATTAGAAGTCCCTTTTTCAAGAATATTAGTCCCCGGTAGTGGTGTACCATTGGCATCTCTTATTGTCCCTCTCACTAAACGCTGCTGAGAACCTGATTCTATTTTGACATCTTCAGGAATGTCAAGCGTTTTCTTTTTTGTTAACAACACCTGACGATTATATACTTTATAATCGATATGTGTTCCTTTAAAAAGCAATGACAGAACATCATCTATCTTTTTCTTTTTCACATGGATACTTACTTTTCTGGTAAGGTCAACATTAGTGCTTTCGTACAAGAATCTAAATTCAGAAGTTCCTTCTATCTCCTTAAAAACCTCACCTACACTCGCATTATTCATATCAAGTGTAAGTTTAGTATTCTGCGAGTAAGTACTTGCCTGAATTTTAAATAACGAAACCAAAAGTAAAATCGTGGTAAGCTTCATCTTTAAGTCGAATTTTAGAAATTGCCTGTCCGACAACGACCTAATCATGTATTTTTTCATAATTTTGTGTTGGTTTTAAATAATTCATTTTAACATTGTTTAAATCAAATTCTAAATCGGGAAATGGGTCCAAGCATTTTCCGATTTTTCTTTTTAAAAATTAAGGATACTTCATAGTTCTGTATGTTTTTAAGGTTAGTTAGTATATCATTACTTTTTCCTGAGTCATTTTATAATCAAAAGGGACTATCTGTTTAAGGGCAATTAAAATATCTTCAAGGCTTTCAACATCAATACTGAATCTTGCATTCAATTCTTTATGCGCTAATTCCGTATTATTATTTTCTATAACCACATTATATTTTCGCTCTAATTTTTTAACCATACTTTCAAAAGAGGTATTTCTAAAAACCATTTCGCCATTTATCCAACTCGTATATAAATCTACGTCCACATTTTTTACTTCTGCCTCCAGAGTTTCTTTATCCCACAATGCTCCCTGGTTAGGTTTCAGTACAATGGTATCCTTAATAGTCACCGAGTTGGTTAGTTGAACCGATCCCTCTACCAATACTGTTTTAATGTGTCGATCTTCTTGATATGAAGACACATTGAATTCGGTACCCAATACCTCAATGGCAATATCATTAGCACTAACTATAAAAGGATGTACCTTGTCTTTTGCAACTTTAAAATAGGCCTCTCCCTTAATAAACACCTCCCGCTGATGTCCCCTAAGAAATTTTACAGGATATTTTATCTGGGTTCCGGAATTGAGGTGTACTACCGTACCGTCAGACAACTCCAGATCAAAAATTTTTCCATAAGGAATTTCTAATTCGTTAAATACAAGCTCATCTATGCCTGATGGCTGGTTATAACTGATTTTATTCCCTTCCTGTTTCCCAATAACAAGTCCGGAGCTCGTTACTATCTGCCGTCTCTCTCCTTCTTTTATGACTTTCACAAAGTCATCTCCTACTTTCAACCTGATAGATTCATTATCTATTTTGAGGTTAGCACCCGATAAGAAATAATGATAGACAAAGAAACTACAACCCAACACCATGATGAACATTGCGGCATATTTTAGCAATGGTTTCCAAACAGGTATTTTTGGTGCTCTCTTTTCATCCATTCTCACCTTAACTTTATTCCAGTCCTGTTTTTCATCAATACTATCTATAAAAGCCAACGTGTCCTTTACTCTTTCTTCACTGATTATCTGGAAGAGGAATTCTTTTTCTTCAGTATTTAGTTCTTCAACAAGTTCATGAGGGATTGATCCCTTGCTGTGAAATTCTTTTAAAATGAGTTTTAACCTTTCTAGTTCTTTTCTTTGTATATCTGGCATTATCTGTTTATAATTTTTATATATGTTTATCGTTCTCGTTTTTAGGGTGACAAAATTTTTAAGTTTTTTTTAAGAATTTAAAAAAGATGTCACCGGAAAAGAAAGAAAAATTCATAAATTAGCTTCCAATCGAATTAAAAAACCAACCAAACACTTTTGTTTCTTTATGATACAAAAAGACTCTTATCCCCTAAAAAGGAAGGAACAAGATGAACTTAATATCGAGTACCTTTTCGAAAAGTATTACTCTTATTTGTGTTTGATTTCTTTTGGTATTGTAAAAGATCGGGATATTGCCAAAGATTTGGTTCAGGAGTTTTTTGTATCGTGCTGGAAAAGAAAAGAACGTATCATCATTGAGACTAACTTTAAGGGATACGCCGTTAAGGCAGTTAAAAATCTATGCCTGCAACACCTCAATAAAATCAGAAAAGAAACGGAATTTCTCAATAACCTTCCCATGGAAGGAAATGATCTCGAAAAAGAATCTGATGTTGATGTACCGATTCAAAATATATTGGAGGTTGTCAATAAGTTACCTCAGGATCGTAAAAACATTTTTCTGTCCTATGTTTTTAATCAGCAAAGCTATTCCGATATCGCAGAAGAAAATGGCATTTCAATCAATACTGTAAAAACCCAAATGAAACGCGCATATAGATTTATACGTTCTGAAATCTCTAAGGAAGGTATAACCGCCGTTACCTCAGCTTTTTTTCTTTATCTTTTAAATAGCTGATCGCAGAGGGCTTGACAAAATGCCTTCCTTACTATGTTCATAAAAAAAGGATACATCCGATAGTAATTCAACTTCGATAAAGCAAGTGTGTTTTCTCTAGCTTTTTCATAATCCGATAACGCAATTTTTCAGGCTTGATAACTTATAGTGAATCTCCAAAGCCTAATAGTAACCGCTCCAACTCATAGTTAAGTTTTACCAAAAAGGTTATTTCAATACTACCATCTTCATATTCCTTCACCAATCTTTGGGAATGATGTAAAGGTTTGGTCAGAACAATGGAAAGAGATTTTTTCTGTTAATAAATAACCCGTTTTTTGAACCAACATTATATTTCCCCCTTAAATACTGCACAAATCTTAGCTCAGCAGACGTTTAATGCCCATTGACATAAAGAAGCGGAAGTCAAAAAAGCCTTACAATCACCAAATGTCAGGTTGAGCGCAGTTAAAACTTACTGATAATCAGACACAACTAGTTTTTGACTACGTTCGATCGGACAGTAAATATCCCTTTTCAGACCTCTTATATTGCACAAGAGTACTAACAAGGAAAAGCTTGTCATAAGAATGGTTTTGAAGCAGAAAACAATATGCCATAAACCTGAGTTGATTCCTATTCACAAGACGAAAGCCACTGCCCGACTAAAAACCCTCTCATTATTAAAGAAAAAACCCCTAATTTTGCCATCTGTTACAAACTCATAAATGAGTTTACACTAAATATGCATTCATGAATAAATTCATCGTAATTCCTCTCTTGTTTTGTTATATCACAGTTTCTTATGGTCAAAAAGACACCCTTTGGTTTGATAAAAAATGGAAAGAAACCACCAAAAAAAATGCTCATTTTTATCGACCTTCTGTAAAAAAAGAAGGAAAACTGTACCGTGTAAACGATTTTTATATTAACGGCTCCCTCCAAATGACCGGGCTCTCAAAACGCAAAGACAGTATCAATATCTTCCAGGCAGTATGGTACAATGAACAAGGACATCCCACAAAAGAATTAAACTGCGATAAAGATAAACGCAACGGCACCTGCACTTACTATATTGAAAAGGAAGACAAAACTACCATAGCCAGGGAAGAGTTAACCTATAAGGATGGAAAAGTTATAAAAACGATATACTTTGAAGGTGATAAAAACGGTATCCGCCTCGAAGGCTATTACGACAACGGCATGACCGTCAAAAATATATACTACGACAAGAACGGTAAAGAAATAGGACAAGCAACCTATAACGACGGACAAACAGTTGGTAAAAAAGTACAATATTATTACAACCCGATGAGGGTAAAATCTATCACGGAATATCAACTGGGCACTCCGGTTTTTACCAGGTCTTTTTACCCTAACGGCTCCCCTCGTAACCAATTTAATGAAACTACATTAACAGAAACATTCTATGATGATCAGGGCAACCGCTTAGGAGCCATAAAATACCAATACAGTAAGGAGTCAAAATATAAAACTCCTTATGAAGGAACCGCCTATTCGTTTTCTTATAAAAATCCTTCTTCCATTGAAAAAATAAAAACTTTCAAGAGGGGACTGGTAATCGGAATTGATGAATTCAACGAACAAGGTATCTTAATCAAAAGAGAAGAATATACAGACGAAGGTATCCCTGTTAAAATTATTAGCTATGACAACACAGGGCGCCAAATTGGAGTCCTACAAAAAATAAACGATAAACTCGAAGGCAGACTGGTTGAAACTAAAAAAGCAGACAATAAAGACATTACTTATAAAAACGGAATTGTACAGGAAGCAATTGAATATTATACAGATACCACATCAATATTCCTTCACTTAAAAGATTCCCTAATTACCTATTATGATATTTCCGGAAAGAAGCTGGGAAAACTCAAGGTCATACCAAAAGAGAATCATTATAGCTCCGGAATTTTGGGAGCAGCCTACTACGAACCTACTCCTGTAGAAGGTTCTTTATTCAAAATCAACTACAAAAACAAAATTGTCGAAAAACACGAATTTAAAAACAAAAAATTACGAGCCAAAACAACATATACCTATCTCGAAGATGACAATCTCTATAAAGAAATGGAGATATATAATGATAAAGATGCATCAAAAACGATAACCTATTATATAAACGGAGGAAAAAAAAGTGAAATAAGCTACGATCTAAACTCGTACCGTAAAAAATCAATGGCAGTCTATTACGACAAAACAGGTAAGGTCATGGCCTCTTATAACTTCAAGACTAAAACCGGAACAGAATACAAATATTTCTATCGTACGGATCAAATAGAAACGATGAAACAGTACGAAGAAGGTAAACTTATAAAAATCAAAAGCTACCAGAAAGAATACAATTTAAATACGGGAGAATATGAATATGTGTTAAGAGAAGAGGTAGATATCAACTCACAAGCCCTGTTCTATTCGAAAGAAGGTAAATTAATAGCTCAGGCCACCTTTACCAATCAAAAGCCAACCGGAAAGATGTACGATTATAAGAAACACAGAGAAATATACATGAAAAACGGCTTAAAGGAAGGGTCTTATCGTAAATTTAATTATGACGAAGAAACCCTACAGGAAAAAGGTTACTACCTCAACGATAAAAAACATGGCACCTTTACATATTATTACCAAAATGGTAAAAAACAAAAGGAAGAAAACTATCGAGAAGGTGAAAAAGAAGGTTACACTATTTATTACAATAAAAACGGCAGCGAAGATTCCCGTCTTTTGTACAAAAACGGAAAACCTTTTGAAGGGCAGAAACCCAGCCTCTATGGCAATAAAAAGTTCTATAAAGACGGCGCGATAATAAAAGAAATTCAACAAAAAGAAAATCAGAAAACAATCACTGAATATCTATCAGAACACGAAACCAATACCACCATTTACGACTCAATAGGGAATACGTTATTAAGCTACGGAGAGCTAAACAACCAGCTGCACGGTAAAGTAGTTCAATACCAAAACAATAAGCCCCGATACACCGCTGTCTTTTCTAAAGGAAAGCTAACAAAAGGTACGGTATGGATAAAGGCCGACAGCCAGTTTCAGTCTGAGGCCTATTCTCAGTTAAACAGAGAAGAAGATCTTGTTACCATTAAGACCTATAACAAAGAAAACATCCTCCTTTTTAATGGCACAATAAATCCTGCTCTTTATAAAAATTACAACGAAAATATCTTATCCTATAAATTGGGAATCAGGAACATCTATAGGGAAAATCTTTATATTTTCGAACTGCCGGAATAACGTTTTTAAACTCCATACATTCCCTATGAATTCCCCATATGTACACCTACCTTCCTACAGGATAGAGCCTGACTCGTCGCTAAAATAACTATACAGTTTATTAAATATATCTTGTGGTGTTTTCCTCTATTGGGCATCCCTTTTTCTTCAAAATATAAATGGAATGTACCTTGGCTTGTCTGATAAAAAACTTGAAGTAGGTTATTAATGTTTCAGAGCGTATAAGCTTTAAGAGGTCTGAAGACAATTCCAATACTGCTTTTTTCACTAAAACCCTTTTCCTCTTTTTGATTCACACTCAATTTATACGATCGATCCGTCTTAATTATAAAACGAAATATACAAAGCTTTAATTCAAAAACAGCAAGGGAAGCCATATCTGGCTTCCCTTGCTGTTTTTATAGTAGATTGGTCTCGGAGTAGATCCTGTGAAATCCCTTAAGGAATATTTTATAAGGACAAATCCCGTAAAACCCTTTGGGTAATTATTTGCTCAGTTTATTCCTTCTGCGATCTCTTGCTAAAAGCGTATTTTTAAGTAACATCGCTATAGTCATCGGCCCAACTCCACCAGGAACAGGGGTGATAAAACTTGCTTTCTTACTCACGTTATCAAAATCAACATCTCCGGCTATATAATAACCTTTAGGCTTAGATTCGTCAGGCACCCTTGTAATACCCACATCAACAATAACAACATCATCCTTTACCATCTCCGCCTTTAAAAAGTGAGGACGCCCTAAAGCTGTTATTATAATATCGGCCTGGGAAGTGATTTGTGTAATGTTCTTTGTATGACTATGGGTAAGTGTCACTGTAGAATTACCGGGAAATCCTTTCCTACCCATTAAAATACTCATTGGCCTACCCACAATATGCGAACGCCCGATTACAACGGTATGCTTTCCTTTGGTTTCTACATTATAACGCTCTAATAATTCTAAAATACCGAATGGAGTGGCTGGAATAAATGTACTCATATCTAAAGCCATTTTCCCAAAGTTCATCGGATGGAATCCATCTACATCCTTATCAGGGTCTATAGCCATTAATACTTCCTGCTCATCAATCTGGGGAGGTAATGGTAATTGAACAATAAATCCGTCAATATCATCATTCTTGTTCAACTCATCGATCTTCTTAAGTAATTCAATTTCGCTGGTAGTACTAGGCATTTTAATTAATGTAGATTCGAAACCCACACGTTCACATGCCTTAACTTTACTACCTACATAAGTTAAACTGGCACCATCGTTTCCTACTAATACTGCTGCCAAATGAGGAACTTTTTCCCCTTTTTCTTTCATTTTAGAAACTTCGGCTGCAATTTCATCTTTTATTTGACCTGAAATCTTCTTTCCGTCGAGCAACTCCATCTTTTGTGTTGTTAAGCGGTTTTGGTTATTAAAATTTATGTAAAAAAGAATCCCGCATAAGTATGCGGGAATTATTAAATTGTGTTTTTATCTCATTCCTTTCATTCCTCCCATCATCTGCATCATCTTCTTTCCGCCGCCGCCTTGCATCATTTTCATCATTTTCCCCATCTGGTCGAACTGCTTTAAAAGTTGATTTACCTGTTGTATGGAAGTACCGCTTCCCTTGGCAATCCTCTTTTTTCTACTCGCATTTAAAACGGAAGGATTCGAACGCTCGTCCGGAGTCATTGAATGAATAATCGCCTCAATTCCCTTAAAAGCATCATCGTCAATATCTATTCCTTTCAGGGCTTTAGAGGCACCGGGTATCATTCCTAGTAAATCCTTCATATTACCCATCTTCTTGATCTGCTGAATCTGGTTTAGAAAGTCATCAAAACCAAATTTATTTTTAGCGATCTTTTTCTGTAGTTTACGAGCCTCTTCTTCATCAAACTGCTCTTGAGCCCGTTCAACCAATGAAACCACATCTCCCATACCGAGTATTCTATCCGCCATACGTTCTGGATAGAAGACATCGATAGCTTCCATTTTTTCACCGGTACCTATAAACTTAATAGGCTTATTTACTACAGATTTAATAGATAGCGCAGCACCACCTCTGGTGTCACCGTCAAGTTTAGTCAGGATAACGCCGTCAAAATCAAGCACATCATTAAAAGCTTTTGCTGTATTAACAGCATCCTGACCCGTCATGGAGTCTACTACAAATAATGTTTCTTCCGGAGTAATAGCTGAATGAATATTACCGATTTCAGTCATCATTTGCTCATCAATCCCCAAACGTCCTGCGGTATCGACTATAACTACATTATGTCCGTTAGCCTTTGCATGGGCCACCCCGGCCTTTGCAATAGCTACAGCATCTGAATTGCCTTTATCGGAATAAACATCAATATTCAGTTGTTCTCCTAAAACATGTAACTGATCTATCGCCGCAGGTCGGTAGACATCACATGCCACCAACAAAGGCTTTTTAGTCTTTTTGTTTTTAAGGAAGTTTGCCAGTTTACCGGAAAAAGTGGTTTTACCAGATCCCTGTAAACCTGACATTAAGATTACTGTCGGCGCTCCGGAAAGATTGATACCTACTGCTTCACCTCCCATTAACTGGGTTAGTTCATCTTTTACCAACTTCACCATCAACTGACCAGGCTTCAGCGAACTGAGCACGTCATGACCTAGTGCCTTCTCCTTAACATTGTTGGTAAACTCTTTGGCTATTTTGTAGTTAACATCGGCATCTAATAATGCACGACGTATCTCCTTTAACGTTTCCGCTATATTGATCTCGGTAATTTGACCATGCCCTTTTAACTTATGGAGGGCGCCATCGAGTTTTTCACTTAAATTATCAAACATAGTAATCCTTCTTGCTTTAAGAACCGCAAATTTAAGGATTTGTAATGAAGATTAATAAAATAAAACGCTAAGTTTTGACGAACCGATGGAAACTACCTGCCTCCATTAGCCCTCAAATCTGCCAGACATTGGGGATCTAAGGATGGAATGACACTCCCTGACACCAAATTAAACACTCCTCCGGACTCTACCTGATAATTCATAAGGCAGCCTTCAACGTCGCAATGGTGTCCATTTGCCTCATCCTGATGATCTTCAATCATCACTGTACCCAGGTTTACCAACCCGAACAAATGCGATAATTCATGGCATAAAACAGTAGATTCGAGCATAACCTTATCCGGTTCTCCGGGTTGATTACTGCTCTGTTGTAATGTATTCTGGTAGATCACCATAGATGTATTTCTGTAGGCCGTACCCAAAACAACTGAGTTTCCCTCATCCTGATCAGACTTGCCGTCTATAAACATAATACTTAAAGCCAAATCGTCTCCCGCATTATACGTTTCTCTGTAAACATTCTCAAGGTCTGCTATCTCTTGGATGGTATACGGCGATTCAGCTGGCGACGAAATTTCTTTCTCTACAAAAGACACCCCTCCCGGCTTATACGTCCGTTCTAAAATAAAATCTTTTAAATTATCCAGTGATTCCTGACTAGGCCTAAATCCCGACACGTAAATAATTTCGATCGTCAGGCTTTTAAAATTCTCGTCGGATAAGAAATCGTTTGCAGAAGCTCCTGTTGTTTGCCTGTTTGCTCTTTTAAAATCCTCATCCTCCGATGTTGAATCTTTACTACATCCAACAAAGGTTAAAACAAACAATAGTAAATACAGGACTCTTTTCATAGCTGTCTTTTAAAATTTTATTCCGCCAAATTTACAAATTAAAATGAAAGCCACTTAAAACAAGTGACTTTCATTATTACTATCCATAAAACTTACCCAGAAGGATTTTTTTAGCACCCTCGCTCTAGTATAACCTTATGATCTCCTGAGATCGAGACAATACATTCTGCACTCAGTTCACCAACTATCCAATTGTTATTGAAGTCAGTCAGATTCTCCAAATTCAGTCCTAATATCAAATTACGTTTGCATTGACGTTCATTTGGCATTTTCTGCCTTATCGATATAAATTACCGGCCGGAGTTCACGAACATTCTTGGGTTTCGTATCATTTTTTCTATACTACTGAAAAACAACTAATTGAATATGTTACTTGAGATCAGCTCCAATGTAAGTTCCAGGGTTTATTTTCAATAACTCTTGAAAAATTCAATATTTCTTTATCTTTATTTTTATTAAGTCTAAATAAATACCTATTTTTGAATCGAAAATAAAGAATTGTGTGTAACAAAATTCAAATACTCAACAGAACTAAAAACGGGATTTTACTTTATTGTAATTTCAACGACATCTATCATTTATTATACAATAATTTAAATTTCAATTTCACAGCTTATGAATTTGAAAGTTTTTGTAAATACTTAAACGATACCAATGTTGAGTTTTGGGAAAATGAATACAGGCATTCCTTATACCACAAACGCATTCCTATTCCGACCATACAGGCTAATTTGCTCATATTGATCGATCAGGAAGAAGTAAAAGAATTGAAACACCTGGTCTTAAGCAAGGAAAATGCATATCCTTTGCTGAAAGTAAAGGATATTGATCACAAAATATTTATGAATTAATACTTGTAATTGTTTAATTTGGTTAGTTTGAAATCAGCCGTTACACTATGTGTAACGGCATTTTTTTTACATTCTTTCGGGCGCATTAATGCCCAGCAATTTAAAAGAAGATGCTATGATATCTCCTACTTTATCTGATAATTGAACCCTAAAGATCTTTTCATTTTGATTTTCAGCACCTAGAATTGACACATTCTGATAAAACGAATTAAATTCTTTTACCAGGTCATAAGTGTAATTGGCTATCAAGGCCGGACTATAATTCTCTGCTGCATTTTGTATTATTTCAGGGAATAATTGAACTTGTTTCAACAGTTCTTTCTCCTTTTCATGCAGAGCTTCTAATTTCTGCTTTTCAGAGCAATCAAAATCGGCTTTTCTTAAGATACTTTGGATCCTGGCATATGTATACTGGATAAAAGGACCCGTATTACCTTGAAAATCAACAGATTCTTTCGGGTCGAATAAAATTCTCTTTTTAGGATCCACTTTTAAAATATAGTATTTAAGCGCTCCCAGTCCGATGGTTTTGTAAAGTTCATTTTTCTCTTCGTATGAGAGTCCTTCCAGTTTCCCCAGCTCATTCGATATCTCTTCTGCTGTACGAGCCATTTCAACCATCAGATCGTCAGCATCAACAACGGTCCCTTCTCTGCTTTTCATCTTTCCACTTGGAAGATCCACCATACCGTAACTTAAATGATATAAGTGTTCAGCCCAGGTATAACCAAGTTTTTTAAGAATAAGGAACAATACTTTAAAATGATAGTCCTGCTCATTGCCCACGGTATAAACCATACCATCTATATCCGGGTAGTCTTTAACCCGTTGAATCGCAGTACCTATGTCCTGAGTCATATAAACTGCCGTCCCATCTGCCCTGAGCACCAGTTTTTCATCAAGCCCTTCATCAGTCAGATCGCACCAGACCGATCCGTCTTCTTTTTTAAAGAAAACTCCTTTTTCTATACCAGCGGCTACAACATCTTTTCCTAAAAGATAAGTATCACTCTCGTAATATAAGGTATCAAAATCAACACCCAGATTTTTATAGGTCACATTAAATCCTTCATAAACCCATGCATTCATTTTCTTCCACAAGGCGACAATCTCTTCGTCGCCGGCTTCCCACTTACGCAACATTTCCTGGGCTTCTAATAAGATCGGAGCTTCTTTTTCGGCTATTTTCCGGTCGGTTCCATTAGCAACCATTGCCGCTATCTCTTCTTTATATATTTTATCGAAGGCTACGTAATAATTACCTGCCAGCTTATCACCTTTTAAATCAGCAGAAGGCTCTTCTCCATTACCAAACTTTTGATAGGCCAGCATACTTTTACAGATATGTATTCCCCGATCGTTTATGATCTGAGTTTTATAGACCTTTTTTCCTGAAGCCTTTAAAATTTCCGCAACGGCATATCCCAATAAATTATTCCTGATATGCCCCAGGTGTAACGGCTTGTTGGTGTTCGGTGAAGAATATTCAACCATGACGGCCTTATTATCTGTATTTGAAACATACCCGTAATTTGTTTTATCTTTTATCCGGTAAAAGAAATCAGTATAAAAAGAATCGTCAATAACCAAATTTAAAAAACCACTGACAACATTAAAACGATTAATTTCTGAAACGTTCTTCTCAAGATACTCTCCAATCTGCTGACCAATCTGAACAGGATTACCTTTTATATGTTTTAATAATGGAAAAACCACAAGCGTAATATCCCCTTCAAAATCTTTACGAGTTGGCTGAAACTCTACTGATTCAAGATCAATATCAAATAAATTTTTAACTGCTTCTTTTACTTTAACCGATAAAACGTTTTGGATATTCATTACGTCAGAATTTTGAGGTGCAAAGATACATTTAATTGGCGACTTAAAATAAGGTTTGGGTTTTGAAAGCCAATCGCACATATATCTTAATATTTGTTTAACTGATTTGCAATATAAAAAGACTATTTTTAAAAGAAAACCTATCGTGCTTCTGAACGTTTCATACAAGAATTTTAAAGTTACCGAACGAATAAACAACGAAGTCGGGAAACCATTTAACCTGTGGGATCGCCTGAGGTTAAAGGGAACCGGATCGCCAAGACTTCTCATCACTTCGGCCAGTTTACACATTCGGAACTTATTGCTCCTTGATAACAGTCCGAACAATTGTAATATTGAACTGAGACCCAAAGGAATTATCATCAGGTTTAGATCGCTATTGGAAACTTACGCTTTGATTATCCCTTATTACAAGCTCTCTTTATATAAAGGAAATTCTACAGAATATAGTATCCATCGTGATCATTATTTTATAAAAGTAGAATCTAAAACAAACGAAATACATGAATTCATGAGGAAAATACTCAAAAAAAGATCAGACTCATCAAGTCATCTTTTTGATAGCTAAAGTACTTTTTAACAACTTTTTATTAACTCTATTTTAAACTAAAAAAATAAAAATCATTTCATTTTTGCGCAAAAAACATGGAGCTTTTTCTATACATTTTTGCAGCACTGTTTTCGGTTATCAATCCCCTTGGGACCGTACCAATTTTCGTAGGGTTAACCCAGGATGATTCCAGCAATTCTCTTTCCAGAACTGCTTTATGGACCGCAATAAACACATTAATAATTCTCATAATCTCATTTTTTACGGGAAAATATTTACTGTCTTTCTTTGGAATAAGCCTGAACTCCCTGAGAATAGCAGGCGGACTTATAATTACCTCTTCAGGGTTTGCGTTGCTAACCGGAAAATTCACCAAACATAAAGGAATCGACAGTCGTGTAAAAGACGATGCTTTTCACCGAAATGATATTTCTTTAACTCCCCTGGCTATTCCAATGTTAGCCGGTCCCGGATCCATATCGCTACTGATATCATATTATCAGGAATACAATGACGCTATTCAAATAATCACTGCCTTATTAGCGATACTGGCCGTTTGCACTTGTGTCTTCATCATTCTTCGGGCTGCCCATTTTATAGTTAAGTGGTTAGGTGCGTCCGGAATTAATGCCGTATCGAGAATCATTGGTTTTATCGTTATTGCTATAGGTATAGAGTACATCTGCTCTTCCGTTATAGATATTCTGAAGCCCTATCTTTAAAATAGAATGTGCGGCACGAACACCTCTTTTTCCTGATTTCTTTGAGAATACTTTCTTTCTGGAAGGAAACACTCTTATCTCATCTTCTTTTTATCGGTTCGATCGATATTGTAAAGAAAAAGAACACTTAAACGCAGTACGGACACCCCCTGCTTTTTTATCAATTAACGGATAGGAGAGATCTAATTATTCATATAATCTAATATATCTTCTCCCAGTCTTTCGGTAAATCTTTTTGCGCTATCGGCAAATAAATGTGCTCCGTCATAGGTTTTAAACCCTGTTTCCCTGCTATAATTCAAATACGGTACCTGATATTCCTTCGCGACAGAATCCATTTTAAAGTCGAAATCGCCCCAGGATTTGGTTTCAAAATCTATGATATCGGGATCTGCCGGAATCCTTGCCAGAACCACTACCCCTCTCGTCTTCAGGTATTTTATCGTTTCAATAAAATACCTGAATCTGTATTCTGAAACTTCTTGTGTATTTTTAAACATATGATACCCTACCATAATATGATCTTTCTTTTTCTTGATATCCTTATCAAAAACGACCCTGTCCTTATTTCCGTAATTCACTTCCATCCATCCATTTGAATGTACGACCCTGTTATCGTATTCAATAGTTGTAAAAACATTATAAAGTGATTTGGAATAGCAATTAATAATGTAATCATAATTTGGCATCGAATTAAAATTATTAACCTTACCTATTAACATCTTTTTATCCATCTTATAAACATCCTCATCTTTCAAATGTGGCTTTTCCATAAAAACCCCCGGATTGACAGAAAGTACAAATACCCCCCCGCCATGCGTCTCCTTTCTTAATTTCTTTTTAATGGCCTCTAAATAAACCTCCCCATAGGGAGACTGATTTTTCGTGAAAGCGAAATTAACAATCGGACCCTCCAGATTCTTTGAAGATAATTGTCCCTCCAGAATGTCCGGCACTATTCCGTCGTGGGCCCTGGATATACCCAGTATAAGTCCACCGGCTTCTTGTGTAAACTTATAATAATAATCGTCGACCTGTTTATAAGAGAGCCTGTCAACAAAAAATAGGTAAGTCACAATCAACGTTAAACCCAATATTCCCGTCTTAAAAAGAAATCCTTTCATAACATATGGTTAAAATTGAAAATAAATAAACCTGTTCTGCCTGTTGATCGCAAAGAGCACAATAATAAATACATACCCAAAATACATGGCCCATCTGGTATATTTCGGTCTGTTCAATACCAGTTCATATATTTTATCGTTTCCTTTTTTATAATGTATGATCTGTACGAGAACGATCAAACTGAAACTCAGTATCAATTCAAAAGTATTGTTAAACAGATCAAAATTCAGGGCTGTAATTTTTCTCATATTATTAATGTAATAGAGCGCCCACATTATGTTGGGTGATCTAAAGAATATAAGTGTAAAGATCAAATACCCGATAACTGTCACACACCCCAGAACTGCTATACTCCTTCTGCTTAACCTTAGTTTTTCAAATATCCTCATCCGCATTTTTTGAGTAGCCGCCTCTACCAATAAAAGAACCGCATTTAATAAGCTCCAGACAACAAAGGTCCAGTTTGCCCCGTGCCAAAGGCCATTGGCAAAAAACACAATAAGAACGGCTGTAATTTTTGTTACCCGTTTACTCTCAACCATCGGCTTATACATATAGTCTTTCATCCACAGCATCAACGATATATGCCATCTTCTCCAAAATTCCATTGATGTGGTCGAAAAATTCGGCCTGTTAAAATTTTGCATCAGGTCTACCCCAATTACTTTTGCCGCCCCGATGGCTATTGAAGTATATGCAGAAAAATCATAATAGATCTGAAAACCAAAAAATATACTGCCGACTATCAGAGGCAAACCTTTGTGAAGGGTCGGCCTGGCAAATGCTTCATCGACATAAACCCCTAACCTGTCAGCTACCACGAGTTTTAAAAAAAAACCCCAGGCCATCATCACTATACCTTTTTTTACATTATCCAGATCAAAGTTTACTTTCTTCTTTAACTGTGGAAGAAGCCTGTTTGCTCTCTCAATGGGGCCTGCCACCAATTGAGGAAAGAAAGAAACGTATAAAGCATACTTTCCAAAATGCTTTTCCGGCTCTATCTTGCGCCTGTATACATCTATAGAATAGCTCATCGTCTGAAAGGTATAAAAGCTAATCCCTACGGGTAATAATATCTGGTTGAAACTATATTTATTGATCCGCACAGAAGATTCTACATCCATCCCCAACAGGTTAAAAAACCAAAATGTAGTGTCCAGAAAAAAATTAAAGTACTTAAAAGTAAAAAGCAATCCGAGATTAAATATGATACTGATGATAAGATATACTTTCCTTTTCTTTTTTAAAACTTCCCTATGCATCATCAGCGCACAATAATAATCTACAACTGTTGAAAGGAAAAGCAACAGTGCCAACCCGGGTTGAGATGACATATAAAAATAGTAACTGGCCAACAAAAGCAGCCCCCACCTATACTTATGTTCAATAACATAGAATAGTATGGCTACAATAGGAAAGAAAAAAAGAAATTCAAACGAGTTGAACAGCATAGCTCTTTATAATTTGTAAGGTCATTTACTTGCTCAATTAAATTTATTCATTTACAGCAGTTTAAAGGATTTATGATGGTTGAATAGCTAAAAAAAAGGTATCAGATACATTTTCGCCCTAAGAAACAGCTGTCAGAAACCTCATGACACTCCCTGACCAACCCCGGTTGTTCTTAATCGAATTTTTCAATTAATTTACCTATTAACATCTGAATAGCAGATATTTATATATACCTTTAAAAGATACCCCATTCCTTACAAAACAATTGAGTATGAAAAAAAACGGATTGAGTATACTATTGATACTCGTCATAATCTCTTTTTCTTATAAATACTTTTTTTATGAAAAGAAGAATGGAAACAGGGATCATCAGACTGTTTATATTAAATATGAAGACAACGGTGGGTACCAACTCATTAGGAACAACTCTCCGTTTATCATTAAAGGCGCATCCGGAAATAAAAATTTAGAAGAATTAGCCGCTATAGGGGGAAACACCATCAGAGTATACGACACGGTCAACCTCGGGGATTTTTTAGATAAAGCACATCGATTAAACCTGGCTGTCATTGTTGATATTCCGATTCCAAGATATCATAAAAGCTATAATATATATCAAAACAAAGAATATTGTTCCAACCTTAAAAAAGAAGTAAAGAAGCTGGTCATCAGGCACAAGGATCATCCGGCTCTCTTACTTTGGAACTTAGGAAATGAAGTTGAATACCCTTTTATATTCGGCAACCGCGATTTTATCGACACATTCAACGATCTTATAAAAATAATACACACCGAAGATACTAATCATCCGGTCAGTACTACAATTCCGTCAGTCACAAAGAAACAGGTACTCAGTATTATGTTCAATTCCCCTGATCTGGACCTGATTGGTTTTAACATCTTTGTTGCTATCAAAAGACTGGATAAAGACCTTGACCAGATATCCTTAATTAAAAAACCTTTGCCCTATTATATCAGTGAATGGGGATATGACGGGCCCTGGGCTACAAAAAATACGGCATGGGATGCCCCGATCGAACAAAGCAGTAATGAAAAAACAGAACAGTTAATTTCCAGATATCGCCTGCTACAACAAAAAACCGACAATCGGTGTCTCGGATCTCTGATCTTCTACTGGGGCAGCAAACAGGAACGCACTCATACCTGGTTTAGCATCTTTTCAGAAGAAGGGCACCCGTCTGAAATGGTTTCCACCATTTCCGGGTTATGGAACGACACTCTCTCTTCTAACCCCGGGATAAATATTAAACAACTAACCATAGCAGATAAAGAATCTTCAGAAAGCCTGATTTTAAAACCCGGAATACCGGAAGAAATCGCTCTTTCTTATACGACCGGTCTAAATAAAATAGACTCCGTTAAATGGGAGTTATATAGAGAGGGCTGGTATTACAAAAGATGGGATATTGAAGAAAAACCATTGAAAATTGACGGTTCTGTAATCATTAAAGATGCCTCTTCGGCTATATTAAGAACCCCTCTGAAAGAAGGACCATACAGATTATTTGCATACTTGTACAGTAATAATTGCTTTGCTACCATAAATTATCCTTTTTATGTAGCTGACATTAAATAACCCTTCCTTACATTATGACAACTCCATCAAGAAAAAAAAAGAACACTATAAAGCTCATGATTGTTATAGGCCTGATTACTGTGGTCAATTTCTTTTATCGGTTTTTAGACAGTGACCAAAGAGGAAATGAGCTTTTGTTCTGGTTACTCTTTGCTTCATTTGCAATGCAAGCTTTCGGCATACTGTATATGTGGTATCATTACTGGAACCTTTCCATACCAAGGATAAAAAAAACTTCTAAAAAATATACCGTAGATGTATTAACGACTTATTTTCCCGGCGAACCCTACGAAATGACCACCAAAACCCTTCTGGCTATGAAAAACATCAAATACCCCCATACAACATATCTCTGCGATGAAGCGAATGATCCGTTTCTAAAGCAATTCTGTCGGGAAAATGACATTGTGCATGTTAGCAGAAACAATAGGATAGATGCCAAAGCAGGGAATATCAATAATGCACTCAAACAGGCTACAGGAGAACTATGTGTTATCCTTGATCCGGATCATGTACCGGTTCCTGAAATGCTGGATGAAGTAATTGCTTATTTTGATGATGAAAAAATTGGTTACGTACAAAGTGTACAAGCATACTACAATCAAAGCGAATCTCTTGTAGCAAAAGGGGCCGCAGAACAGACTTATCTTTTTTACGGCCCGATGATGATGTGTATGAACTCGTATGGAACCGTTAATGCGATAGGCGCGAATTGTATTTTCAGAAGGGAAGCTCTTGACTCTATTGGCGGTCATGCAGCCGGTCTCTGCGAAGATATGCATACGGCCATGCAATTACACGCTAAAAAGTGGACCTCGATTTACCATCCGAAGATATTAACCAAAGGCCTGGTGCCTGCTTCTTTAACAGCCTACTACAAACAGCAGTTAAAATGGTCCAGAGGATGTTTTGAACTCTTGATAACTTCTTATCCGAAACTTTTCAGGCATTTGTCCCTTAGGCAAAAAATCCACTATGGGCTCATTCCCTTTCATTACTTATTGGGGTTTGTGTTTCTTTTGAATTTTCTCATTCCCATCATCTCGTTAATTACGGCTAAATCTCCATGGAGCGGAAACATCATGAATTTTAGCTTTATGCTTCTGCCTTTGTTGATGAGCATTGTTTGTATTCATCTTTATATCCAGCAATGGTTGATCGAGAAAAAGGAAAAAGGGCTTCACCTTACCGGAGGTTTATTATTATGTTGTACCTGGTGGGTTCTCATTATAGGAACATTATACACTTTTATCCGTAAAAAGGTTCCGTACCTGCCAACACCCAAGGAAGGTAAGGACAAAACCAGCTTCCTATTGGTCGTACCCAATCTGGTCATAGCCTTTATTTCCATAGCGGCTATAGTTTATGGCCTGGTCATAGACCTTACGCCTTTTTCAATTTTCATGGCCTGCTTTTGCCTGTTCAATACACTTTGTATGCTTTACACCCTGTTTTTTGCTTATGGGAAATTTAAATCCGTATCCTTTATCCCTGAAAGTCAGACTTCGAAAAGAGAGACCAAAAAAATTAAAACTTTTAGTACCCTGCAAAAATTAGCATTCCCCGTTTTGGCCTTAACCCTGTTAAGTTGTTCTTATTTACAATACCGCAACAATTTTATAAAATGGGATGGAGCTGAAAGACCGATGCAGCAAAAAAACGTTATAAATTATTTCGGGATTTTTTCTCCGGCTAAAAACGACGGGATTTCAAGTATTAGAAATATTGTTTCTATTGAAGAAGACAACCATGTAAACTTTGATATTATTTCTTTATATCTGGCCTGGAATAAAGACCAGGCTATTACCTTTCCATACCGGGTACTGGATTCAATATACAAAAGCCAATCCATTCCTATGATTACATGGGAGCCCTGGCTGAACGACTTTCAACTTCCGGACACGGAAAACAAACACGTTATCAAAGAAATAAACAAAGGCAGGTTTGATCAGTTTATTATAGAGTTTGCCCGGATACTCCGCAATTACGATCGCCCTGTGTTCTTAAGGTTTGCCCATGAATTTGACAACCCCGGTTACCCGTGGTATTCGAAAGATAGGAACGCCCCGGATGAATTTAAAAAAGCCTGGGTACATACTTATAATTTATTTAAGAACGAAAAGGCCAATAATGTAATATGGATATGGAATCCGTGGAAAGCAAAGAATATTTCAGCATTTTACCCGGGAAAATCCTATGTAGATTGGATCGGGGTCAATATTTTAGACTATGGGCCGCAACAATCAGATTCTTCATGGCTTAATTTCAATGAGCTATACGCACCCTACCACAAAGAACTGAGAAAATTACCAAATACTCCTGTTATCATATCTGAGTTAGGAACATTGAAAAAGGGGAATGAGCAAACTAAATGGATCAATGAAGCACATCATAGCATTGCAGTTAAATACAATGAAATAAAATCTGCTATCTTATTCGATAGCAATCAGGATAAGAATCTTCCAAAAAAGAACAACTCTGTTGAGAAAATAGACTGGAAAATAATGCACCATGAAATATTAAGAAACTGGTTTTCAAACAGAAAAGCACCTGGTTATGTATTTAACAAATTGAAGAGTCGTAATTCGGACACCCCTCTATTCAAAAAAAACGATCCCTTTAGAAAGCAAGCTATTAGGGGTGTTAATATAAAAAAAGGGCATCGATGGTACCGGGATTATCATGTTCTCAGCCGGGAAAATATTTTAAAAGACCTCAAGGGAATAAAACAACTCAACATGAATACCGTCAGATACATAAGTTCTGACATTTACGACTACAATATTTTAAACATTACCAGGGAAGAACGTTTTAATGTAGCCTATAGTTTCTGGATTCCTTCGAACATTGACTTTATCAATGACACCGTTCAGACAAAAGAACTTTCAGCACATATTACGGATAAGGTATCGCAACACCGGGATCAACAGCATATTATTAGCTGGAACTTTCAGAATGACGTGCTTACGGATCTTAAAAACTACTATCATAAACCGGAATTATTGTTTCAACAGATTGCATTTTTAAAATGGCTGGGAGCACTATCCCAAAAGATAAAAGAAGAAGATCCCGCCAGACCTCTGCTTATAGATATGGAAATTACTGAAGAAAGTATCTATTTCAGTGAACTCATAAAAAAATATGCTCCTGATATTAATACTTTAGGCTTATTGGTAAACTCAGACACCAAACAGCTTGATCACTTTGAAAAATACGCTCGTAAACACCACATCAACTATATCTATAATGAAATTGATGTAGCATCCCTCCTGAAGTTAAACCCAAAAGAATCTTATTTTATTGAAAATTGGCAAGATCAGCATGAAAGCAACAAATTATCTTTTGACGGCTTAATAGACAGAAAAGGAAGGTACAAAAGAAATTATTATAGCTTACTGAATGTCTCAGGAAGATCTCCTGAAAACCTCTGGACCTCTACTCCCGGAATACTAAAACCTTCTGTTCTCATATTCGAGGGTGAAAGTATAGCTTTCAGAGCTATGCTGTACTCCAAAGAAGAGGGATGGTTTATTCCGGAAAAGGACAGTGATATCACATTTGAATGGTCGTTGGTAAAATGCGACTCTTCTGGAAATTTACTGGCTGTCAAAGACCTGGGAACCGGAAGAAGTATTACCCTTGAGGTTCCGGAAAACCATGATAATTACCGCATTTGTTTAACATCCGTTAAAAACGGAATTGTAGATATTACTTTTGAACCCCTGAACACCCCCTTACTGGAAGGAGAAATGCTGGCTTATTAATCCGAAGGATACTTCACATCATCTTTTCAGGCTAAGCGCAGTTGAAATCATTGATAATCAACTGCGCTCAGTTTTCTACAGCTATGTCATCCAGCTTCAAAAAACAGCTGTTTATTTCGGTAATGTCCGAAACGACATAACATAATGCCTGTTTACAATTCGCTGGTCCGTTCTACAAAACCTACTCCAACGGTATTATTTGTTTGAGGGTCGATCACTATAAAAGCTCCGTTTGCCTTATTCTCTGAGTAAACATCTAAAAATAACGGTTGGGACAATTTAAACGAAACCCTCGAAATATCATTCAGCTTCAACTCGGAAGCATCAACTTTAAGCGATGGCTTTTCCGGCGGAACCACATAATGTATTTGCTGTAATTTAGCCTGTACCGTACGGCTTCCTGCCTGCAATATATATCTCCCTCCAAAAATGCCTTTTTGTTCATTTAGCCATACCAAAGTTGCCTCTAGTGACCTTTCTCCTGAAGGAAGCTCTCCCGGCAATGCTAAAACCGTTCCCCTGCTGGCATCTATATCATCATTTAAACTGATGGTCACTGATTCGCCGGCGTGGGCTTCACTAAATGTCTGGTCGTATTTCCTGATTTCCTTGATAGCAGATCTATTCCCGGAGGGAAGTACCACTACCTCATCTCCTTTTTTTATTGATCCGCTCGATATCTTCCCTGCATACCCTCTGAAATCAATGAACTCATCATTCTGCACATGCAATACGTTTTGTACTTCGAACCTAAACGGTTTCTGTACTTCTTCAACTGATGAGATGTCGTGAAGAACCTCATTTAATGTAGGTCCCTGATACCATGAAGTTTCCCCTGAAGGATACACTACATTATCCCCTTTCAATGAGCTGATGGGAATAATCTCTATTGTTGGTTTACTATCTTCAAACTGTTCCGTCATCGCTTTAATCTCTGAAGCAATTTTCAGAAAAACATCTTCATTATAATCAACCAGATCCATTTTATTTACACAAAAAACCACGGTGTGCAAGCGGAGTAACTGGCTGATGAAGTAATGTCTATAACTTTGCTCCAGAAGACCTTTCCTGGCATCAATCAAGATGATGGATGCTTCTGCATTAGAGGCCCCGGTAACCATGTTCCTTGTATACTCAACATGACCCGGGCTGTCAGCTATAATAAACTTTCTGCTCTGTGTAGAGAAATAAATGTGAGCTACATCGATGGTAATGCCTTGTTCGCGCTCTGCAATAAGACCGTCAGTGATCACGGAAAAATCCAGATCCTGCAATCCTTTTTCGACTGTCTTTTTCTCTATAAGTTCTTCTTGTTCTTTGGTTAGTGCGTTATTGTCATACAGTAAACGACCGATCAGGGTACTTTTACCATCATCTACACTACCGGCTGTGCTTATTCTTAATAAATCCATTAGAAATACCCTCCTTTCTTTCTTAGTTCTAAAGCTGATTCGCTTCGTTTATCATCTATTCTTGCTCCCCTTTCACTACTCTTGGAAGCCTTATTTTCCTTAATAACTGTTTCAATAGTATCAGCTGTTGACGGAACGGCAGCTGTACAGGTCATATCCCCGACGGTTCTGAAACGTACCGTTTTATCTATAATCTCATCGGATTCAACAATATTCAAATAATCTGAATATGCCAAATAGGCTCCGTCTCTTTTTACCATTTTCCGATCGTGTGCAAAGTATATGCTTGGCAATTCAAGATTTTCTCTTTGGATATAATTCCATACATCTTCTTCTGTCCAGTTACTGATCGGAAAAGCCCTGACATTTTCACCAAAATTGATCTTTCCGTTTAAGATCTGGAATAATTCCGGGCGTTGCATTTTAGCATCCCATTGTCCGAAATCATCACGAACAGAGAAGATCCTTTCCTTGGCCCTGCTTTTTTCTTCATCCCTGCGGGCGCCACCCAAACATGCATCAAAACCCAGTTCCTCTATGGCATCCAGCAAAGTTACCGTTTGTAAAGAGTTTCGGCTCGCATACTTACCGGTTTCCTCTTTTACCTTATTTTGGTCGATTGAGTCCTGTACGTAGCGTACGATCAACTCAACGCCTAGTTCTTCCATCAATCTATCCCGAAATTCGATAGTTTCAGGAAAATTATGTCCTGTATCAATATGTAAAAATGGAAAAGGGATCTTGGCCGGGTAAAATGCCTTTTTGGCCAAATGTGCCATGGTGATCGAATCTTTTCCCCCCGAGAATAATAAAACCGGCTTTTGAAATTGCGCGGCCACTTCCCTGATAATGTATATACTTTCTTCTTCTAAAGTCTGTAAATGTTTTTGCACCGACATAAGCTTTCTAGTTTTTAGTAGTTGTTACATGTAACCCACATTCTCTATTTGCATGTACTTTGGTTGGATCAAAGTATTTAAATTCATTTTCCAACTGATGTTCTTCCATATACACATCCAACTCGTTATCAGACCAGTGATAAAAGGGACTTACTTTTAGCACCCCGTCAATTCCCAGCGATACTATATCTAATGAATCCCTGAGTGCTGTTTGTCCTTTACGCAAATTGGTAAACCATACATCAGGCTTATGATGCTTCATAGCTCTCTGAAAAGGTTCTAATTTTACCTGTCTTGTAAAAACATCATGCAACGACGAATCTACATCAGGAATTCCCATTATAGCGTCTCTGTATGCTGCTGTTTGCTTAGGCACGTACAGGTCTATGTTCAGCTTTAACTGCCGTATGATTTTTTCTGCGTGTTTATAGGTCTGGGGTGTGTTATAACCGGTATCACACCAAATAACATCTATAGCCGGTTTCACATGGGTAACAGCATAAAGAATAGCCGCCTCATAAGGCCTGAAATTGGTTGTTACCACAGGCT
This sequence comes from Zhouia spongiae, assembly GCF_022760175.1. GTDB lineage: Bacteria > Bacteroidota > Bacteroidia > Flavobacteriales > Flavobacteriaceae > Zhouia > Zhouia spongiae. Next base: position 2,025,963 of record NZ_CP094326.1, on the reverse strand, counting down.
TTTCAGCAAAATTAATCGCCCAAGCAACTATCTCTGCCGGCGATTTATCTCTTAACTCCTCATTTATTCTTTTTATATCCATAGACTCAATCTTTTGTAATTTTGTTCCAGGCCCTTTCATGGAAATAGTACAATATCATTTTTGAAACAACTTCTATACTCCCTATACCCAGGGCTACAGTAAAACTTCCTGTTAATATATAAGAGATAATCATTGTATCTATAGTTCCTATAACCCGCCAAGAAATCGTCTTTAATATCGATATCTTATGGTTGGATCCCTTTACCAGCAGTTTAGGCGACTTAAGGCTTTCTTCTTCCTTATTTACACCTGCTTTATACGACCGAATTATCTCTGTAATCATAACTTAACTAACAAATCTGGGGTCAAATATACTAATACTCTATCGAATTAGTAGACTAATGATTTAAATTTTTTTAATTAATTTGTTAAATCCGCCAGGGTTTTGTTCTCCAGCACTCTCAGGGTATTGTCTCTAACCTCCACCATTACACGGTTTAGCGAACATTCCTGTTCAGTTCTACAGTCCTCACATTTTTCATAAAAATTCAGGCTAACGCAAGGCAGCATTGCAATCGGTCCTTCCAAGACCCTCATCAATGCGGCTACAGTAATGTCTTTAGGTTCTTTCAGCAAGTAATACCCTCCTCCTTTTCCTTTCTTGGAACCCAAAAAACCACTGTTTTTTAGCTGCAAGAGAATCATTTCCAAAAACTTTTTCGAAATATTTTCCTCTTCAGCTATTTCAGCTATTAAAATAGGCGTCCGTCCATCGCCTTTCTTAGCCATATAAGTCAACGCCTTTAGTCCGTATTTGGTTTTTTTAGAGAGCATTTAAATTTAATATCTGCAGCAATATATTCATTTATAAAATTACGATACCAATATACTATTTTTTTGGTAAAAAAACTTCTGCCATCATACAACGGGCACTCCCTCCTCCACATGTTTCTATAGTCTGCAATGAACTATATATTATCTTACAGTGTTTTTCGATCTTGGCTGTTTGTTGCGCGGTTAAAGAATTATAAGCCGTTTCACTCATTACCAGATAAGCTGTGTTACCTGCCCCTCTTACCTGAAGCATGTTGCCTGCAAACTGTTGCATCTGCTCTTCAGTAATGTCTATGATTTCTTTACCATCTTCCTTCAGGTGCTTTACTACATTTTTACGCTCCTTTTTATCATCTATCGTATCTAGGCAAATAATAGCGAAGGTTTCTGCCAATGCCATCATCACATTGGTATGATAGATAGGCAACCGTTCTTCTTTAACCGTTTGATTGGCTGTGAAGATCACAGGAGTATATTCAAAATCTTCACAGAACTCTATCACTAAATCTTCATCAGCTCTCGGAGACAATGCACAATAAGCTTTCCTGTTGACCCGATCTAATATAAGGCTACCTGTACCCTCTAAAAAGACACCTTCATCTTCAGCACTTGTATAATCAACCACATTGTCGATTATAAAGCCTTTTGCTTCCAATTGCTCTAAAACATCTTCCCTCCGCTCTAATCTTCGGTTCTCAGCAAACATTGGATATACAGCGACTGTTCCTTCCTGGTGAAATGATATCCAGTTATTCGGAAATATCGAATCAGGAGTATCGGGTTCCACTGTATCATCTACAACTATTACATTCACTCCAACCGAGACCAGCTTTTGGACGAATGCATCAAATTCTTCTTGTGCTTTACGGTTTATAGTCTCGTTTTGTAACTTCAATTCGGCCTGAAAATAATTGTTAACTGCCGTTTGTTCGTTCATCCGAAAATTAACCGGACGAATCATCAGTATGGTATCTGTAATTTGTTGTTGCATCAGCCTCTGATTAATGGTAAAGTTGAACATCTTAAAAGACCTTCCTGTTTTGCTATCTCTGCATAGGGAATGTCTTCCACAATAAATCCCTGCTCACGAAGCCAGGTATTCAATCGGATAAAATTGTGCTCCGAGACCACTACATTGGTATCTATAGAAAAAACATTACTGTTCATATTATACATTTCATCCCGGGTGATATGAAATAAGTTTTCTTTCCCAAACAGGTTCACTAAATATTTATAATCTTCCGGATTTCTAAACCCGCCTTCATATATGATTCCTTTGTCTTCCCCGACCGGTTGAAAACAACAATCCAGATGCAAGGCATTATCCCGGGCTTCTGTTTTGGATTTAACCAGATCAAACTCTTTTACAATCTTATCGGGAAAAAGTTGTTTTAAAAATTCTACTCCCTGTATATTGGTTCTTGCCGTAATATGATCAGGATAATCACTTCCTTTATAGGTTCCTACAAAGATATGATTGCCCCATAACATAACGTCGCCACCTTCTATATGTACATCTTCCGGTGGTTTCACGACTTTCGACGGCTCAACCTGATCTATAACATATTGAATCGCATCAAGTTCTTTTTCCCTGTCCGGAAGAATATTTGATTTAACAAAGACGTCGTCAATCACAAAAGCTATATCCCTGGAAAATATTTGATTACAATTCTCAAGAACCTCAGGTCTGTACACTTTAACATCGTATTTCTCAAAAACTCTGGCAAATGCATCCATTTCTTTGATCATATCAGGTTCTATCGGGTAGGTACCTGCCAGTATGTGCTCCAGTGATTTAGGATCATAAGCTTCTTCTGCTGTCGGGGTAGGCCCGTTATTTTCAGCAGTGCCTAAAACAACAGCACGAAGCCTCGAAGTTTCATCTTTTACATTAAGTTTCAACATATAGCTTTTAGTGTTTGAGCAAATATAAAAAAAGCTTCATTGTTTAATGAAGCTTTTTTTATGAATATTCGGCACGCTGTTTAACGCTTGTCAATATCTAAAAATGATCTTAAGTTTTCACCGATATATACCTGTCTGGGTCTTCCGATCGGCTCTTTTCTCAGGCGCATTTCTCTCCACTGGGCTATCCATCCCGGTAAACGCCCTAAAGCAAACATTACAGTAAACATCTCGGTAGGAATCCCTAAAGCCCTGTAAATAATTCCGGAATAAAAATCCACATTAGGATATAACTTTCTGTCTACAAAATACTGGTCCTCCAAAGCTTCTTTTTCAAGTCCCTTGGCAATATCCAATACCGGGTCTTCGATTCCCAATTCAGCCAGCACTTCATCAGCTGCTTTCTTAATAATTCTGGCTCGCGGATCGAAATTTTTGTAGACTCTGTGTCCGAATCCCATCAAGCGGAAAGGATCATTCTTGTCCTTAGCTTTGGCCATGTACTTTTTTGTATCTCCTCCGTCGGCTTTAATTCCTTCAAGCATTTCAATCACCGCCTGGTTAGCTCCTCCGTGAAGCGGCCCCCAAAGTGCAGAAATACCTGCTGATAAAGAAGCAAACAAACCTGCATGTGATGAACCAACTATCCTAACGGTTGAAGTAGAGCAATTCTGCTCATGATCTCCATGCAAGATCAGCAACTTATCTAATGCATTGATTATGACCGGATTCTTTTTGTATTCTTTGTTCGGCTTCTTGAACATCATTTTAACAATGTTCTCTACATAGCCAAGAGAATCATCGCCATATTCCAATGGCAATCCTTCTTTCTTTCTGTGTGCCCAGGCAACGAGCACCGGAAATTTAGCTAATATCTTACAAATTGCCTTGTACATATCTTCTTCAGACGATACATTTACCGAAGAAGGGTTAAATGCAACCAAAGCACTTGTCAATGAAGATAAAACCCCCATCGGGTGAGCAGACTGAGGAAAACCGTCGAGAATTTTCTTCATATCCTCTGCTACGATAGACTGAGCTTTTATATCTTCATGAAATTTATGTAATTGTTCTTTGTTTGGAAGCTCTCCAAAAATCAATAAATAACAAACCTCCAGGAAATCTGCCTTTTCGGCAAGATCTTCAATAGAGTAACCTCTATAACGCAATATACCTTGCTCTCCGTCAAGATAGGTTATTGCACTTTCGCAAGAACCTGTGTTCTTGTAACCAGGATCGATAGTAATAATTCCTGATTGCGCACGCAACGACTTGATGTCTATTGCCAATTCGTTTTCAGTACCTTTAACTACAGGGAATTCATATTTTTTTCCATCATATTCTAAAGTAGCTGTGTCTGACATATGTTAAGTAGAATTTTAATTTTTTGTAAGTGTTGCGAATTTACAAAATTAAGTGTTAATAAAGGGTTAAGTTCATTACTATTCCTTATAATGGTATAAAAAAAGCGGATGCTTTAATAACATCCGCTTTTTTTGTATTTAAAACATTCAATTATTTTATTTTGAAAGCCTTATCCTGAGGATAATAGGCTACTGAACCAAGCTCCTCTTCAATACGTAACAATTGATTGTATTTTGCCATTCTGTCGCTACGAGACGCTGATCCGGTTTTGATCTGCCCTGTATTAAGCGCTACTGCTAAATCAGCAATGGTGTTATCTTCAGTCTCTCCTGAACGGTGAGACATTACTGACGTATAACCTGCATTCTTGGCCATATTAACCGCCGCAATTGTTTCTGTAAGCGTTCCAATCTGGTTTACTTTAATAAGAATTGAGTTTGCAATTCCGTTCTCGATACCTCTTGATAATCTTTCAACATTGGTAACAAAAAGATCATCGCCAACCAACTGAACTTTATCACCTATTTTATCTGTAAGTGCCTTCCATCCATCCCAGTCATTTTCATCCATGCCATCTTCTATAGAAACGATAGGATATTTGGCACAAAGGTCTGCCAAATATTGCGCCTGCTCTTCTGATGATCTGACAGCTCCTTTATCGCCTTCAAACTTAGTGTAATCGTATTTGCCATCGACATAGAACTCGGCAGAAGCGCAATCAAGAGCGATCATTACTTCATCGCCCATTTTATACCCTGCTTTTTCAACAGCCTTGGTAATAGTATCCAGAGCATCTTCCGTACCATCCAAGGTAGGGGCAAAACCTCCTTCATCTCCTACTGCCGTGCTAAGATTTCTGTCGTGAAGCACCTTCTTAAGGTTATGGAAAATCTCTGTTCCCATTTGCATGGCATGAGTAAAGCTCTTCGCCTTAACAGGCATCACCATGAACTCCTGAAAAGCTATCGGAGCATCTGAATGCGAACCACCGTTAATAATGTTCATCATCGGTACCGGGAGTGTATTAGCACTTACCCCTCCAACATAACGATATAAAGGCATTCCTAACTCGTTTGCTGCCGCTTTTGCTACAGCCAGAGAAACCCCAAGAATGGCATTAGCTCCTAATTTAGATTTATTGGGCGTACCGTCAAGCGCTATCATTGTCTGGTCTATCAGGTTTTGCTCAAATACCGACATACCAACCAATTCTTCAGCTATAGCATCATTTACATTCTTAACAGCTTGTAAAACACCTTTCCCCATGTACTCATTTCCTCCGTCTCGTAGTTCAACGGCCTCATGCTCACCGGTTGATGCCCCGGAGGGTACTGCTGCCCTGCCTAATATTCCATTTTCTGTTACTACATCAACCTCTACCGTAGGGTTTCCTCTTGAATCTAGTATCTGACGTGCATGCACGTTTATTATTATACTCATACTGTTTCTAATTTTTGGTGTTTTATATTATCTATAAATTGGTCAAACAAATACGTGGCATCATTAGGTCCGGGACCCGCTTCAGGATGGTATTGTACCGAAAAAGCATTTTTATTTTTAATCTTGATTCCCATAACGGTATCATCATTTAAATGTGTATGGGTGATCTCGATATCAGCATTTGCTTCAGCTTCTTCCCTGCTAATGGCAAAACCGTGATTTTGAGATGTTATTTCTCCTTTTCCAGTCTCGTGGTTCATCACCGGATGGTTAATCCCCCTGTGTCCGTGGTGCATCTTAAAAGTAGAAATCCCCTGGGATAATGAAAGGATCTGATGCCCTAAACATATTCCGAAGAACGGCTCTCCGCTATCGACAATATCCTTAGCTAATTGAATTGCCGAATCCAAAGGTTCAGGATCTCCTGGACCATTAGAAAAGAAATACCCGTCAGGATTCCACGATTGCAGATCTTCCAATGTCGCATTATAAGGATACACTTTAATATAACAATCTCTCCTGGCAAGATTTCTCAGAATATTGGTTTTTATTCCGAAATCCACAGCTGCTATTTTATACGTTGCGTTCTCATCTCCGTAAAAATAAGGTGCTTCTGTCGATACTTTTGAGGCAAGTTCAAGACCTTTCATACTCGGCACTTTTGCCAGCTTCTCTTTTAGGCCTTCGATATCATCAACCTCGGTAGATATCACCGCATTCATAGCGCCATTATCTCTGATATAACTGACAAGTGCCCTGGTATCTACATCAGAAATGGCAAAAAGGCTGTTCTTATTTAAAAAGTTTTCTAACGAATCATCTGCTAAAGCACGTGATGGCACATAGCTGAAATTTTTACAAATCAATCCAGCTATTTTTACAGAGTCAGACTCCATATCTTCTTCATATACGCCATAGTTACCAATGTGGGCATTCGTAGTAACCATTAATTGACCAAAATAAGAAGGATCTGTAAAGATCTCCTGATATCCTGTCATTCCGGTATTAAAACATACTTCCCCAAAGGCTGTATTTTCTTTATCGCCTACGGCTTTACCATAAAAAATGGTACCATCTTCTAAAAGGATAAGTGCTTTTCTCTTTTCCTGGTACTTCATCTAACAATTTGTTTTTAAAAGTTTAGCAAAAATAATATAAAAAAAAAGGATAAACGAAAACGTTTACCCTTTTAATATGATTGTTCACATTAATCATTATTCTTGTGAAGTTTCTTTAGTATCAGTATTCTCCTGATTCGGAGCTTCTTCAACTTCAGCAGAAACCTTCTTACTTCTTCCTCTACGGGTAGATTTCTTCTTAGTAGCTTTTTCAGTCGTATAAGTTTCATTGAAATCTACGAACTCTATCATAGCCATATCAGCATTATCCCCTAAACGATTTCCTAGTTTAATGATTCTAGTGTAACCACCCGGACGATCTCCTACTTTAACACCTACTTCTTTAAAAAGCTCATTAACCGCTTGCTTGTCTCTTAAATAACTGAAAGCTACACGCATGTTATGGTTTCTTTTGTCAGTCTCAGTGTTGTTACTAGGCTTTGCCTTAGTAACCAATGGCTCGATAAATACTTTTAAAGCTTTAGCTTTAGCCAGGGTAGTGTTAATACGCTTGTGCTCGATCAAAGAGCTGGCCATATTAGCAAACATTGCTTTTCTGTGCGCTGTCTTTCTACCTAAATGATTAAATTTCTTTCCGTGTCTCATGACATTTACTTTTAACCTTCATCTTGCTTCAATCCGCCATGGGTGGAGCGCAAATTATGCAGGTGTTAATCTTTATCTAATTTATACTTTGCCAAATCCATACCGAAGCTCAATCCCTTGTTATTAACAAGCTCTTCAAGTTCAGTTAATGACTTCTTACCAAAGTTTCTGAATTTCATTAAGTCGTTCTTATTAAATGCAACCAAATCACCCAACGTATCTACTTCTGCAGCTTTTAAACAATTTAAAGCACGTACTGAAAGATCTAGATCTACCAATTTGGTTTTTAGCAACTGTCTCATGTGAAGCGACTCTTCGTCATATGTTTCAGTCTGAGCTATTTCATCAGCTTCAAGCGTTATACGCTCATCAGAGAACAACATGAAGTGATGGATTAAGATCTTAGCAGCTTCTGTTAAGGCATCTTTTGGATGTATCGAACCGTCTGAAACAATTTCAAAAACTAATTTTTCATAGTCAGTCTTTTGTTCTACACGATAGTTCTCAATACTATACTTAACGTTCTTGATCGGAGTATAGATAGCATCAGTAAAGATTGTTCCAAGAGGCGCATTCGCTTTCTTATTTTCTTCAGCTGGCACATACCCTCTACCCTTTTCAACAGCAATTTCCATATTGATGTTTACTTTTGGGTCTAGGTTACAGATAACTAAATCTGGATTTAACACCTGGAAGCCTGAAATAAACTTTTGGAAATCTCCAGCAGTAATTTGTTCTTTGCCTGTTACAGAGATTGAAACTGTTTCGTTATCGATATCATCTATTTGTCTCTTAAAACGAACTTGTTTTAGGTTCAAGATGATCTCGGTAACATCTTCAACTACACCTTCAATAGTAGAGAACTCATGTTCTACGCTATCTATTCTAACTGATGTAATTGCAAAACCCTCCAGAGAGGACAATAGAACTCTTCGTAGTGCGTTGCCCACTGTCAATCCATAACCAGGTTCCAAAGGTCGGAATTCGAACTTCCCTTCGAAATCGGTTGAATCGATCATTATTACTTTGTCGGGCTTTTGAAAATTTAGTATTGCCATAGTACGACTGCTGTCTAATTATTATTTAGAGTATAACTCGACGATTAATTGTTCTTTGATGTTTTCCGGAATTTGAATACGCTCCGGCACTGCTACAAACGTTCCTTCTTTCTTTTCATTGTTCCAGGTAATCCACTCGTAAACGCTTGAATTAGCAGCCAATGAATTCTCTATAGCCTCTAAAGACTTAGACTTCTCTCTTACTCCGACAACATCTCCTGCTTTTAATTGGTAAGAAGAAATGTTTACAATATTACCGTTTACAGTAACATGACGGTGAGAAACCAATTGACGTGCTGCTCTTCTTGATGGGGCGATACCCATTCTGTATACAACATTATCTAAACGAGATTCACATAACTGTAGTAATACCTCACCGGTAACACCTTTACTACTGTTTGCTTTTTTGTATATGTTTCTGAACTGACGCTCTAAGATACCGTAAGTATACTTAGCTTTTTGCTTCTCCATTAACTGGATCGCATATTCAGACTTTTTACCTCTACGTCTAGAGTTTCCGTGTTGTCCCGGAGGATAATTTCTTTTTTCAAAAGATTTATCATCACCAAATATAGCTTCTCCGAATTTACGGGCTATTTTAGTTTTTGGTCCTGTGTATCTTGCCATTTCTTATTGGTTATTAAGAAGGATTTTGATTATGAATTAAGGCAATCCTTCGATAATCATAGATTAAAATCCTCTAATTTAAAATAAATTTATTAAACTCTTCTTCTTTTTGGAGGACGACATCCATTGTGTGGTAATGGAGTTACATCGATAATCTCAGTAACTTCAATTCCTTCATTATGGATGGTTCTGATTGCAGACTCTCTTCCTGAACCAGGACCCTTAACGTAAACTTTTACTTTTCTTAGTCCTGCTTCCTGAGCAACTTTGGCTGCATCTTCTGCAGCAACCTGAGCAGCATAAGGAGTGTTCTTTTTAGAACCTCTGAATCCTGCTTCACCTACTGCTTCTACCTTTCTTGTTCGTTAAAGAAATAATGATATTATTAAAAGTTGCTGACATGTGTGCTTCACCTACTGCTTCTACAACTACATTGCGCTTTTTTGCAGCTTTTGTATTTGACTTTGCCATATTATTCTAGTTTCTAGTTGTTAGCTTTTAGTTGTTAGAATCCTAAACATTTCTATTTCAAGCAGATTCATCTAACTTCTAAATTCTAATGACTAATGTCTAATTATTTAGTTGCTTTTTTCTTGTTAGCAACAGTTTTTCTCTTCCCTTTTCTAGTTCTAGAGTTGTTCTTGGTTCTTTGCCCCCTTAAAGGCAAACCATTTCTGTGACGGATACCTCTGTAGCATCCGATATCCATTAAACGTTTGATGTTTAACTGAACTTCAGATCGTAACTCTCCTTCGATTTTGAAACCTCCTACAGCCTCACGTATTCTGGCGATCTCATCGTCAGTCCACTCTGATACTTTAGTGTCTTCATTAACTTGAGCTTGAGATAAAACCTCTTTAGCTCTGCTTTTACCAACTCCGAAGATGTATGTTAATCCGATTACACCTCTTTTATTCTTTGGTAAATCTACCCCTGCGATTCTTGCCATAACTATCCTTGTCTTTGTTTAAATCTAGGATTCTTTTTATTAATTACGTACAATCTCCCCTTACGACGCACAATTTTGCACTCGGGACTTCTTTTCTTTAGTGATGCTCTTACTTTCATCTAACTAATCTTTAATATCTGTATGTTATTCTTGCTTTAGTCAGGTCGTATGGACTCATTTCGAGTTTTACTTTATCTCCCGGCAATAATTTAATGTAATGCATTCGCATCTTGCCGGAGATATGTGCAGTTACCACATGACCATTTTCAAGTTCTACTCTGAACATTGCATTAGACAATGCCTCGATTATAGTCCCATCTTGTTCTATTGCTGGTTGTTTTGCCATAATTAAGCTACAACTTTTCTGTTTTTACCGGTTTTCATTAATCCATCATAATGTCTGTTCAACAAGTATGAATTTACTTGCTGCATGGTATCGATTGCAACTCCTACCATAATCAACAATGATGTACCTCCGTAAAACAATGCCCAACCTTGCTGGATACCCACGATCTTAACGACAACTGCAGGTAATACTGCAATAATAGCCAGGAACAATGATCCAGGGAAGGTAATTAATGACATTATCTTGTCTAAAAGATCGCCAGTTTCTTTACCTGGACGTGTGCCCGGGATAAAACCGCCACTTCTTTTAAGATCATCAGCCATTTTATTTGTTGGTACCGTAATAGCCGTGTAAAAGAACGTAAACACTATGATTAATAATGCAAATACCAAGTTGTACCAAAATCCGAAAATATCACCGAAAGCTGCTTTAACTGATTGTGCAGTTTCAGAATCGGACAAACTTGCTAAAGCACTTGGAACGAACATAATGGCCTGAGCAAAGATAATCGGCATTACCCCTGAAGCATTAAGCTTAAGGGGAATGAACTGTCTTGCTCCCATTACATTCTTCTCATATCCTCCAGTTGCAGTTCTTCTTGCATATTGTACTGGTATCTGACGTGTAGCCATGACAAGCATAATACATGCAAGAATTACCACAAACCAAATAATTACTTCTATAAGAATCAGCATCAAACCACCATTATTTTCTGATACTCTAGATGCAAATTCCTGAGCAAACGACTGGGGAAGACGGGCAATGATACCTATCATAATCAATAATGATATACCATTACCTATACCCTTGTCAGTAATTTTTTCTCCAAGCCACATAGCAAATATGGTACCTGTAACCAATATAATTACAGATGGAATTATGAAATCTAAACCTTTACCTAGTATAAATGCACTATCGGGAACTCCCAGAGCTCCCAATCCGTATAGGTAAGCCGGCGCCTGAACAATACAAATCCCGATTGTTAACCAACGGGTAATCTGATTTATTGTCCTTCTTCCGCTTTCACCTTCCTTTTGCAGTTTTTGCAGATAAGGAATTGCTATTCCCATCAATTGAACCACAATTGAAGCAGAGATGTAAGGCATAATTCCCAACGCAAAAACAGAAGCTTTGGCAAAAGCCCCTCCTGTAAATGCGTCTAATATACCTAATAAACCAGTACTGGTCTTGCTATCTAATGCTGCCAATTGATCGCCATCAACACCTGGTAAGATCACATGCGCTCCGAAACGGTAAACCAACAATAAACCTAATGTCAGGATGATTCTGTTTCTGAGTTCGTCAATCTTCCAAATGTTGCTTAAAGTATCAAAAAATTTCTTCATGGTAAAATGGTTGGTTTATAGGTTTACTGCTTCTCCTCCTGCTGCCTCTATGGCCGCCTTTGCACTAGCAGTAAATTTGTGAACTGTAACTGTTAATTTAGTTTTAAGCTCACCGCCACCTAATATTTTTACTAGATCTCTTTTATTAACTAAGCCGTTGTTCACCAAAACATCCATATCAATGGTATCCGTAACAACTCCTTTATCAACTAACTCCTGTAATCTTTTCAAATTGATCCCTACGTATTCTTTTCTGTTAAAGTTGGTAAAACCGAACTTAGGAACACGTCTTTGAAGTGGCATCTGACCACCTTCAAAACCAATTTTCTTAGAATAACCAGAACGAGATTTAGCTCCTTTATGACCTCTAGTAGCGGTTCCTCCTTTTCCGGAACCTTGTCCTCGACCTACTCTTTTGCCTTCTCTATGTACTGAACCTTTAGCAGGTTGTAAGTTACTTAAACTCATAACTACTGTTGTTATTTTTAAGCTTCTTCTACAGAAACCAAGTGTTTAACTTTGTTGATCATACCAAGGATGTTTGGCGTAGTATCATGCTCTACCACCTGACCTATTCTTTTAAGTCCAAGAGCTTCTAACGTTCTCTTTTGATCCTGAGGACGTTTGATTTGGCTTTTTACTTGTGTAACTTTTATCTTTCCCATGGTAATCCTTGATTTATCCTTTAAATACTTTTTCCAGAGATATGCCTCTTTGAGCAGCTACTGTTTTCGCATCTCTTAATTGTAATAAAGCGTCAAAAGTAGCTTTAACAACGTTATGAGGGTTTGAAGAACCTTGAGACTTAGATAATACATCGTGTATTCCTACAGCTTCAAGTACCGCACGCACAGCACCACCGGCAATAACCCCGGTACCGTGTGAAGCTGGCTGAAGATATACTCTAGCACCACTGTATTTTCCTTTTTGCTCATGAGGTAATGTACCTTTACTCAACGGGATACGAACCAAGTTTTTCTTAGCATCTTCAACGGCTTTGGAAATAGCGTCGGCAACCTCTTTAGATTTACCTAAACCATGACCAACAACGCCATTTTCGTCACCTACTACAACAATAGCAGAAAAACCAAAAGCTCTACCACCTTTAGTAACTTTTGTAACTCTTTGCACACCTACCAAACGATCTTTTAATTCAAGTCCGCCCGGCTTCACTGTTTCTACGTTTTTATAATTCTGATACATGTTTTCTTAGAATTTGAGTCCTGCTTCTCTAGCGCCTTCTGCTAATGATTTTACTCTACCGTGGTATAAATACCCCCCTCTATCAAAAGAAATGGTATCGATACCTGCTTTAAGAGCTTTCTCAGCTATTGCCTTACCTACAAGCTTAGCAATTTCGCTTTTAGTTCCTTCAGCAGAACTAATTTCTTTGTCTCTTGAAGATGCTGCAGCTATGGTAACACCGTTAGTGTCATCGATAAGCTGTACATAAATCTCCTTATTACTTCTAAAAACAGACAATCTTGGTCTAGCCTCTGATCCGCTAACCACTTTTCTGATTCTGTTTTTAATTCTCTGTCTTCTTTCAGTCTTTGTTAATGCCATAACGCTAATTATTAAGCTGATTTACCTGCTTTTCTTCTAATTTGTTCACCTACAAACTTAATACCTTTACCTTTATAAGGTTCTGGCTTACGGAACGAGCGAATTTTAGCAGCTATCTGGCCAACTAATTGCTTATCGTGTGAAGTAAGTTTCACAATAGGGTTCTTCCCTTTTTCAGAAATAGTTTCTACTTTAACTTCAGGTGCTAACTCTAAAACGATGTTGTGAGAAAAACCGACAGCTAAGTCTAATTTCTGGCCTTGGTTGCTGGCTCTGTAACCAACCCCTACTAACTCCAACTCTTTAGTAAATCCTTGAGAAACACCTTCCACCATGTTGTTTAACAACGCTCTGTAAAGACCGTGTTTAGAACGAACATCTTTAGAATCGCCTAATCTCTCAAGTATTAATTGTCCTTCTTCTTGCTTAACTGTAATGTCTTTAACTTCTTGAGTTAATTCGCCCATCTTACCTTTAACGGTGATCACACCGTTATCGATAGTTACAGTCACTCCGTCAGGGATGTTAATTGGACTTTTTCCTATTCTTGACATTTCTTCTTGTCTTTATTTATTAGTAAACGTAACATAAAACTTCTCCACCTACGTTTTCTTTCTGAGCTTGCTTGCTGGTCATTACTCCGTGTGAAGTAGAAACAATAGCAATCCCCAATCCGTTTAAAACTCGTGGAAGTTCTGCATTACCAACATACTTACGTAAACCTGGTTTACTCACACGTTGGATCTTCTTAATTACAGGCTCTTTGGTAACCTTGTCGTACTTTAAAGCAACTTTGATAGTACCCTGTACGTTGTTATCTTCAAATTTATAACTTAAGATATACCCCTGATCGAAAAGGATCTTGGTGATTTCTTTTTTCAAATTTGAAGCTGGTATTTCTACCACTCTGTGCCCTGCGCTGTTAGCGTTTCTGATTCTTGTTAAATAATCTGCTATAGGATCTGTATACATCTGTATTTATTTGCGGTAACAGTTTTCGGCTTTCGCCGAACTTGCTACCAATTAAAAATTTTTACCAACTTGCTTTTTTAACTCCTGGAATCAAACCTTTGTTTGCCATTTCCCTGAACATTACACGAGAAATTCCAAAAGTACGCATATACCCTTTAGGTCTACCTGTTAATTTACAACGGTTGTGCAAACGTACAGGCGAAGCATTCTTTGGTAATTGCTGTAATGCCTCATAATCTCCGGCTTCTTTCAAAGCTTTACGTTTAGCGGCATACTTATCTACCAGTTTTTGTCTTTTCACCTCACGGGCTTTCATTGATTCTTTAGCCATGTCTTAGTTCTTTTTAAAAGGTAATCCTAATTCGCTTAATAATGACTTCGCTTCTTTATCTGTTTCAGCAGTGGTTACAAAGGTAATATCCATTCCTGAGATTTTGTGCACTTTATCAATATCAATTTCAGGGAAAATGATTTGTTCCTGTACCCCTAGGTTATAATTACCTCTACCGTCGAAACCAGTAGCGCTTATACCGTTAAAATCTCTAACACGCGGTAACGCAGAAGTGATCAAACGATCTAAGAATTCGTACATCTTTTCAGCACGCAAGGTCACTTTAGCACCAATCGGCATACCTTTACGAAGTTTAAAAGAAGCAACATCCTTTTTAGATATAGTAGCAACCGATTTCTGACCTGTAATATTGGTCAATTCGTCTACTGCATAATCTATTTGTTTCTTGTCGGCAACAGCTGCACCAACTCCCCGGCTTACTACAATTTTTTCAAGTTTAGGAACTTGCATTACATTTTCGTAACCGTATTCTTCTCTAAGGGCTGCTATAACGCGCTCCTTATATTCTGTTTTTAATCTTGGAATGTAAGCCATAACTAGATAACCTCATTAGATTTTTTAGAAAATCTCACTTTCTTACCATCTCTTTCTTCATACCCTACTCTTGTAGCCTCTCCTGATTTAGGATCGATCAACGAAAGATTAGAAATATGAACAGGAGCCTCTTTCTTAACGATCCCTCCTTGAGGATTTTGTGCACTAGGCTTTGTATGCTTAGACACAAGGTTAACACCCTCAACAATCGCTCTGTTCTTCTCACGATCTACAGTAACAACCTTACCCTCTTCACCTTTGTGATCTCCGGCAATTACTCTTACAGTATCTCCTGATTTTATTTTTAGCTTTGTCATTTCTACGTTAATGTATTAAAGCACTTCAGGTGCTAATGATACAATCTTCATAAATTGCTTATCGCGTAATTCTCTTGCTACCGGACCAAATACACGGGTTCCACGCATTTCACCGGCAGGATTCAACAACACACAAGCATTATCATCGAAACGGATGTAAGAACCATCAGGTCTTCTCACCTCTTTTTTGGTACGAACTACTACAGCAGTAGATACCTGTCCTTTTTTAACGTTTCCGTTCGGAGTTGCTTCCTTAACGCTCACAACAATTTTGTCGCCAACAGAAGCATATCTTCTTTTAGTACCACCTAATACACGGATAGTAAGTACTTCCTTAGCTCCGGTATTATCAGCTACTCTAAGTCTAGATTCTTGTTGTACCATAATTATTTAGCTCTTTCAATGATTTCAACTAATCTCCAACACTTGGTTTTACTTAACGGACGAGTCTCCATTATTTTTACTGTATCGCCAATGTTGCAATCGTTCTTTTCGTCGTGTGCAACATATTTCTTTGTTTTCAACACGAACTTTCCGTACATAGGGTGTTTTACACGTTTAACCTCTGAAACAACAATAGATTTCTCCATTTTGTTACTGGTAACTACCCCTACTCTTTCTTTTCTTAAACTTCTTTTTTCCATCTTAAAGCAGAATCGAATTATTGTAATTCTCTTTTAGTAAGCTCTGATGCCAGTCTCGCTACAGTCCTTCTTACACCTCTAATCTGAAGTGGGTTCTCTAACGGAGTAACGGCATGAGCCAATTTTAAATCTGCATACTGTTTCTTAAACTCACCAAGCTTTTCTTGCAGCTCAGCAACAGACAATTCTTTAATTTCCGACTGTTTCATAATCAATTTTCAATTAATTAAGCCTTGTAATCTCTTGCTACAACGAATTTAGTTTTCACAGGAAGTTTCTGAGCTGCTAAACGCAATGCTTCTTTAGCAACATCCAGAGGAACACCCCCAACTTCAAACATAATTCGGCCTGGTTTTACAACTGCTGCCCAGTATTCTGGAGCACCTTTACCTTTACCCATACGCACCTCTAAAGGCTTCTTAGTGATTGGCTTGTCCGGGAAGATCTTAATCCACAACTGACCTTCTCTTTTCATGTAACGAGTAGCCGCAATACGAGCAGCCTCTATCTGACGAGAAGTAATGAACTCAGAATCTAACGACTTTATACCAAACATACCATTTGAAAGCTGATGACCTCTTTGAGAAACACCTTTCATACGGCCTTTCTGCTGCTTACGGTATTTTGTTCTTTTAGGTTGTAACATTTTTCTTTACTTTAAAAAATTACTTTCTACGACGAGCTTTTTTATTACCGGAAGCTCCGCCTTTGCCTTGCTTCTTAGATAATCCTGTTAACGGTGAAAGCTCTCTTTTACCGTAAACCTCGCCTTTCATGATCCACACTTTAACACCCAATCTACCATAAGTAGTATGAGCCTCTTCCAGAGCATAATCAATATCTGCTCTAAATGTAGACAAAGGAATCCTACCTTCTTTGTAAGCTTCAGATCTTGCCATCTCAGCACCGTTTAAACGCCCTGAAATCTGCACCTTAATACCTTCGGCATTCATTCTCATAGCCGCAGCGATAGCCATTTTGATCGCACGTCTGTAAGAAATCCTGTTTTCGATCTGACGAGCAATACTCGCAGCAACCAGGTTGGCATCAAGCTCCGGTCTTTTGATCTCAAAGATATTGATCTGAACTTCTTTGTTAGTAATTTTCTTAAGCTCCTCTTTTAGCTTGTCTACCTCCTGTCCGCCTTTTCCGATAATAATACCGGGACGAGCGGTGGTGATAGTAACGGTTACAAGTTTAAGAGTACGCTCAATGATTACACGTGATACGCTAGCTTTAGATAAACGAGCATGGATATACTTTCTAATCTTATCGTCTTCGGCTAATTTATCGCCGTAGTCGTTACCTCCGTACCAGTTAGATTCCCATCCTCTAATGACACCAAGGCGATTTCCTATTGGATTTGTTTTTTGTCCCATTGTCTATCTTAACTTTGCGTGTTATTATTAGCTCCAAGCACGATAGTTACGTGATTAGAACGCTTTCTGATTCTGTGTGCTCTACCTTGAGGGGCAGTACGAAGTCTTTTCAACATACTTCCTCCATCAACTTTTATCTCCTGAACGATAAGATCTGCGTCTTCCAGACTAGCCTCTTCGTTCTTAGCCTGCCAGTTAGCAATAGCCGAAAGCAATAACTTTTCTAAACGCCCAGCTGCTTCCTTCTGACTAAACTTTAAAATAGCAAGTGCTTTTTCAACTTTCTGACCTCTTACCAAATCCGCAACCAAGCGCATTTTACGAGGTGAAGTCGGGCAGTTATTCAACTTAGCAAACGCTAAATTCTTTTTAGCATCTTTTATTTGCTCTGCTCTTTCTCTTTTACGAACTCCCATAGCCTCCTATTATTTTTTTCCTTTATTTTTTGCACCTGCATGACCTCTAAACGATCTTGTAGGTGAAAATTCTCCTAACTTATGTCCTACCATGTTCTCTGTAACATACACAGGAACAAACTGACGACCATTGTGAACCGCTATGGTTTGACCAACAAAGTCAGGCGTAATCATAGACGCTCTAGACCATGTCTTAATGACCGTTTTCTTTCCAGACTCTATATTAGCTTGAACCTTCTTATCTAAACTATAGTGTACAAAAGGTCCTTTTTTTAATGAACGTGCCATCTTTTAATACTTTTATTTCTTTCTACGTTCTACGATATACTTGTTACTAGCCTTAGTCTTAGAACGAGTTCTATAACCTTTAGCCGGTAAACCTTTTCTAGATCTTGGGTGACCTCCTGAAGCTCTACCTTCACCACCACCCATCGGGTGATCTACCGGGTTCATCACTACCGGTCTGGTTCTCGGTCTTCTACCTAACCATCTGCTTCTACCCGCCTTACCAGACACCAATAACTGATGATCAGAGTTAGACACAGCACCGATTGTTGCTACACAGTCTGCTAAAACCAATCTGGTTTCGCCAGAAGGCAACTTCACAACCGCATACTTTCCTTCACGAGCCATCAACTGAGCAAACGCACCGGCTGAACGTGCCATTACAGCACCCTGACCCGGACGTAACTCAATACAAGAAATAATAGTACCAAGAGGCATGTTTCTTAACGGCATGGCATTACCAATTTCCGGAGCCACATCAGCACCGGAAGCTACAGTTTGACCTACCTGCAAGCCATTTGGCGCAATGATATAAGATTTCTCACCATCGGCATACTGTATCAATGCAATGAATGCAGTTCTGTTTGGATCGTACTGAATAGACTCAACAGTAGCCTCAACACCTGTTTTAGCTCTCTTAAAGTCAATCACACGATACTTTCTCTTATGACCACCTCCTAAATAACGCATGGTCATTTTACCTTTGTTGTTTCTACCTCCCGATTTTTTTATCGGAGCGAGTAAACTCTTCTCCGGCTTATCAGTGGTAACGGCATCAAAACCGTTAACCACTCTAAAACGCTGACCAGGAGTAACTGGCTTTAATTTTCTTACTGACATTTCTTAGTCTTTCTTAAATATTACTATATACATCAATAGTATCTCCTTCCGCTACTTGTACAATCGCCTTCTTAACAGCATTCGTCTTACCGTGCTGAATTCCGGTTTTTGTGTAACGTGTTTTTCTTTCAGGACCGTAATTCATTGTACGAACTTTTTCAACAGTCACCCCGTAAGCATTCTCCACAGCTTCTTTGATCTGCAACTTGTTAGCTTTCGGGTTTACAATGAAACCATAACGATTATTCAATTCGCTATCAGCGGTCACTTTTTCCGTAATAATTGGTTTAATCAACACACTCATCTGGCTTCTTATTTACTTAAGTTCGACTCAATTCCTTCTAAAGAACCCTCTAAAAGCACTATATTGTTAGCATTAACAATCCCATAAGTACTTAATTCTGAGCTAGTTACAACTTTAGAACTCTTTAAATTGCGTGACGACAAATATACATTATTATTTGTATCACCCAACACAAACAAAGATTTTTTATCGGCTAACCCTAAAGCTTTCAAAACGTTAGTGAAATTTTTAGTCTTTGGCGCATCGAAATTAAAATCTTCTAAAACGATAACCGATTGCTCTTTTGCCTTTAAACTTAAAGCAGATTTACGAGCCAATCTCTTTACGTTCTTGTTTAATTTTTGCGTATAATCTTTTGGCCTTGGTCCAAAAATCCTACCCCCACCAACAAAAACCGGCGACTTGATACTACCTGCTCTGGCCGTACCTGTACCTTTTTGTTTTTTGATCTTACGGGTACTTCCGGCAATTTCAGCTCTCTCCTTAGACTTGTGAGTTCCCTGACGCTGATTGGCCAAGTAACGCTTTACATCCAAGTAAATAGCATGGTTGTTAGGCTCTATACCGAAAACCGAATCAGAAAGTGTAACTTTTCTCCCGGTTTCTTTTCCATTTATATCTAATACTGCTACTTCCATTACTTCTGAATGATTACATAACTGTTTTTATGCCCGGGAACACACCCCTTAACAACGATAAGGTTCTTTTCCGGAACTACTTTCAACACCTTTAGGTTTTGAACTGTAACTTTTTCGCCACCCATTCTACCGGCCATTCTCATTCCCTTGAATACTCTCGCAGGATATGAAGCCGCACCAATCGAACCGGGAGCTCTTAAACGGTTGTGCTGACCGTGGGTTGCCTGACCTACACCGGCAAAGCCGTGTCTTTTAACAACCCCCTGGAATCCTTTACCTTTTGATGTACCAGACACATCAACAAATTCACCCTCTACAAAATGCTCTACCGTTACAGTATCACCTAATTTATACTCTCCTTCAAAATCCTGGAATTCGACAACTTGTTTTTTAGGAGAAACACCTGCTTTTTTAGCATGACCCAACTCGGCCTTGTTAGCACGTTTTTCTGCCTTGTCATCGAAACCAAGCTGAAGAGCTTCATACCCGTCAACCTCTTTGGTTCTGACTTGGGTAACCACGCATGGACCAGCTTCAATTACTGTACACGGCAAATTTTTACCGTTTTCGTCGAAGATACTGGTCATACCAATTTTCTTACCAATTAACCCAGACATAATTACTATTTATTAATATTACTTATTTACAAAATTTCAGGGCCGAAAAAACACGTTCAACCCTGAAATGCATTTTTTCACCGTTTTTCCCTTGCTCAAAGCTCAGGACATGTTTTAGGCGAAGCCGGTTGGCTTCGCCCAATATTGTATTATCAAACCTTGATCTCCACTTCTACACCACTAGGAAGCTCTAATTTCATCAAAGCATCGATAGTTTTAGAAGAAGAACTGTAGATATCTAACAATCTTTTATAAGAGCTCAACTGAAACTGCTCTCTGGATTTTTTGTTCACGTGAGGAGAACGCAAAACAGTAAAGATCTTCTTATGAGTTGGCAAAGGAATTGGCCCCGTAACAACCGCACCGGTAGTTTTTACCGTCTTAACAATCTTCTCAGCAGACTTATCTACTAGATTATGATCGTATGATTTTAATTTGATTCTGATTTTTTGACTCATCTTTCTAATAATTAAGCGTTAACTCCTTTAGCATTTTTAATCACTTCTTCAGCAATATTTGAAGGAGTTTCAGCATAGTGAGAAAATTCCATTGTTGAAGTTGCTCTACCAGAAGACAATGTTCTTAATGACGTAACATATCCGAACATTTCCGATAACGGAACTTCCGCCTTGATAACCTTAGCACCCGCACGGTCACTCATGTTATTCACCTGACCGCGACGACGGTTAAGATCCCCAACGATATCACCCATGTTCTCTTCCGGAGTAAGGACCTCCAATTTCATAATCGGCTCCATAAGTACAGCACGCGCAGCTTTTGCAGCGGATTTGTAACCCATTTTAGCAGCCAATTCGAATGAAAGTGAATCTGAATCCACCGGGTGGAAAGAACCGTCTTTAAGCGTAACTTTCATGGCGTCCATTTCGAATCCGGCCAGAGGACCATTCTTCATAGCCTCCCTGAAACCTTTCTCTACTGAAGGAATATATTCTTTCGGAATATTACCACCCTTGATAACGTTAACAAACTCAAGACCGGTTTTACCTTCTTCTGCAGGCTCCATAGTAAATACGATATCCGCAAACTTACCACGTCCACCAGACTGTTTTTTATAAACCTCTCTGTGATCTGCAGTAGCCGTAATAGCTTCCTTGTACTCAACCTGAGGCTGACCCTGGTTAACCTCCACCTTAAACTCACGTCTAAGACGGTCGACGATAATATCCAAGTGAAGCTCACCCATACCAGAAATAATAGTCTGACCTGAAGCTTCATCAGTTTTAACCTGGAAAGTCGGATCCTCTTCAGCCAACTTAGACAAAGCAACACCTAACTTATCAACATCAGCTTTAGTCTTAGGTTCAACCGCGATACCAATTACCGGGTCAGGGAAATCCATACTCTCTAATACAATAGGATGTTTCTCATCAGACAATGTATCACCGGTTTTAATATCCTTAAATCCAACAGCAGCACCTATATCACCGGCCTCGATAAAATCGATCGCATTTTGTTTATTTGAATGCATCTGATAGATACGGGAAATACGTTCTTTCTTACCTGAACGGGTATTCAAAACATAAGAACCAGCATCTAAGTGACCTGAATACGCACGGAAGAATGCCAAACGACCTACGAAAGGATCTGTAGCAATCTTAAATGCCAATGCAGCAAAAGGCGCACTTGGATCCGGCTTTCTTTTCACTTCCTCCTCAGTATCCGGGTTTGTCCCGATAATATCATCCTTGTCTAACGGAGAAGGCAAATACCTGCACACACAATCCAACAAGAACTGCACACCTTTATTCTTAAATGAAGAACCACAAACCATCGGAATGATACTAAGATCCATCACAGCAGCTCTTAAGGCAGCATGAATCTCATCCTCAGTAATAGAATCCTCATCTTCAAAGAACTTCTCCATCAAAGACTCATCATACTCAGCAACAGCCTCAATAAGCTCCGCCCTGTACTGATGAACCTCATCTTTCATTTCTTCAGGAATATCAACCACATCAAAAGTAGAACCGAAGTTGTCTTCATGCCAGACAACAGCCCTGTTTTTAACCAGGTCAACAATCCCTTTAAAGTCAGCTTCATCACCTATAGGCAATACAATCGGCACAGCCTTTGAACCTAACATCTCACGAACTTGCTTACAAACATTCAGGAAGTCAGAACCCTGACGGTCCATTTTGTTAACAAACCCCATACGAGGCACCTTGTAGTTATCCGCAAGCCTCCAGTTAGTCTCAGACTGAGGCTCAACACCATCAACCGCACTAAATAAGAAAACCAACCCATCCAATACACGTAATGAACGATTCACCTCTACGGTAAAATCAACGTGTCCCGGAGTATCTATAATATTGAAACGGTATGCATTTGCATCAGCAGTCGGCTTACCGTTTTCACTAGGGAACTGCCATTCACAGGTTGTCGCAGCAGAAGTAATGGTAATACCTCTTTCAGCTTCCTGTTCCATCCAGTCCATAGTAGAAGCACCATCGTGTACCTCGCCAATCTTATGAGACACCCCTGTATAGAAAAGGATACGCTCAGTTGTTGTTGTTTTACCAGCATCAATATGAGCAGCGATACCTATATTCCTTGTATATTTTAAATCTCTTGCCATTTTATTCTAGTTGTGATGATTAAAATCTAAAGTGAGAGAATGCTTTATTTGCTTCAGCCATTTTGTGAGTATCAACTCTTTTCTTAACTGCAGCACCTTCTTCTTTAGCAGCAGCAAGGATTTCTGAAGCCAATCTCTGAGCCATTGATTTCTCATTACGCTTACGAGCATAACCGATCAACCACTTCATAGCCATAGAAACTTTTCTATCCGGCCTGATCTGCATAGGAATCTGAAAGGTAGCACCTCCTACACGACGGCTACGCACTTCTACGTGAGGCATCACATTAGACAATGCATCCTTCCACAACTCAAGAGCAGTTTTCTCATCATCTTGTTTCTTCTGATCCACGATTTCGATCGCATCATAAAAAACTTTAAAAGCTACAGACTTTTTACCATCCCACATAAGGTTGTTTACAAAACGAGTCACTAACTGATCGTTAAACTTCGGGTCTGGTAAAAGAGGTCTCTTTTTCGCCTGTCTTTTTCTCATGTCTTGTTCTTAAAAGGTTATTACTTTTTGTCTTTTGGGCGTTTTGCACCGTATTTAGATCTACGCTGCGTTCTACCTTCTACACCTGCAGTATCAAGAGCACCACGAACAATGTGATACCTAACACCCGGTAAGTCTTTAACCCTTCCGCCTCTTACTAATACTATCGAGTGCTCTTGGAGGTTGTGACCTTCTCCGGGGATGTATGCATTCACCTCATTACCATTTGTCAGACGAACCCTGGCTACTTTACGCATAGCTGAGTTAGGCTTCTTAGGCGTAGTGGTGTAAACACGCGTACAAACCCCTCTTCTTTGAGGACACGAATCCAAAGCAACCGATTTACTCTTCTTAGTAATCTTGGCCCTTCCTTTTCGTACTAATTGTGAAATTGTTGGCATAATTTACTTTACAAAAATTATTTAAATTGTTAAAAGCCTCTTTTTAGAGGGTGGCAAAGGTAGAAAATATTTTAAACAATTCAAATCCTAAAACATTAATTTTCAACAAAGTTAAAATTCCCAACCCAACTTTACAATCTTAACAAACCACAACTATACACCAAACTCAACTTCAACTCAAAACATTCAAAACATTATTATTCGCGCATAATAATGTTACAAACCCTTTTTTTTTGTGCATTTTGTTAATTTTTTCCAAATTTTAACTTAGTAACAGTTGGATATTTAACAATATTTTATCATTTTTGGTAACGACTAATTCAAATATTTTACAAATGAGAACAAAGTTTAGTGGATTTCTAACACTGTTTCTGGTGTTAGCAGTGCAAGTTGTGCTTGCACAAGAAAAAACAATCTCAGGTAATGTTATAGACCAAGACGGCTTACCATTACCTGGTGTTAACATCCTGGTCAAAGGGACCTCTAATGGTACTCAAACTGACTTTGATGGAAATTACTCGATCAACACTTCTGTCGGACAAGTATTGGTATTCTCCTATGTCGGCATGCAAACATCCGAAAGGGCGGTTGGAACATCTGATGTCATCAATGTGCAAATGCAAGTGGCAGCAGAAGAACTTGAAGGCGTTGTAGTAACTGCACTGGGTATAACAAGAGAAAAGAAAGCTTTAGGTTACGCCGTTTCAGAAATTGGAGGAGATGAATTCGAAAGAATACCGGAAGTTAACCCTGTTCAAGCTTTAGCCGGTAAAGTAGCGGGTCTTTCAGTTACTGGTTCGGCAGGTACTCCCGGAGCATCAAGTAAGATTGTCATAAGAGGGGCTTCTACATTCAGTGGCGAAACTCAACCCCTGATTGTTGTAGACGGTGTCCCTATCAACAATGACACAGACCAGTCATCCGGTCGCGACTATCCGTTTAACGCTAACCTACAAGGTGTTAACAACTCAAACAGGGCAATAGATATAAACCCAGACGACATTGAATCTGTAACGGTATTAAAAGGAGCTTCTGCCGCTGCTCTATATGGTAGTAGAGCTGGTAACGGAGTGATATTATACACCACTAAAAAAGGAAAAAAAGGAACAGGCCTCGGTGTTAAAATCACACAAACTATCGAATTCAACGAAGTTAACAAGTTGCCAGATCTGCAATCGAGATACGCTCAGGGTGCCGGAGGGGTATACAATCCTAATTCCTCAACGTCATGGGGTCCTGAAATTGACGGGGTTAATTTTCAATCGTATAACAATGTAAATAACTTCTTTAAAACAGGTCTTACCAATTCAACAACAGCATCTGTAACCGGAGGTAAAGACAAAACGACTTTTAGGGTTTCAGTAGAACATACTGATCAAAAAGGAATGATCCCAAACACATTCTACAAAAGAATCTCAACCAGAATTTCAGGTTCTAATCAAGTAAGTGATGTATTCAGTTACAGAGGTACAGTAGCCTATATCAACTCTAAAAACAGAGCTGCTCAAAACGGTAGTAATCTTTCGGGTGTAATGCTAGGACTCTTAAGAACATCACCGAATTTTGATATCAGAGAATACGAAAATCCGGATGGCACGAACCGTTCGTATAACGGTTTTTATGACAACCCTTTATTTACGGTATACAGAAACCCATTCGATTCAGAAGTTAACAGAATCATAGGTAACGTCTCTGCAAGTTTAAACTTCAACAAATATTTAAACTTTACATACAAAGCAGGTATAGATGCATATAGCGACAGAAGAAGACAAATATTTTCTGTTTCCAGTTTCCAGAACAATTCCGGTGATGGCTCAGGTGAAGTTGATTATAATGACCTAATCAAAAAGGATTTTTATGCTGATGCTATCTTATCCGGTGAATTTGAAATCGGATCTAAAAACCTGATCTCTTACCTGGCAGGACATAATATATATTATAAAAATTCTGCCGACCTGTATACCCGAGGTGAAGGTTTTGCCATCCAGAACGGATACTATAACTTAGACAACGCCTCTAACAGATATGCTTCAAATTACGAGCAAAGTGAGTTTAGTACGGCTTTATTTTTTGAATTAAAGTACGACTTCAACAACCAGCTTTATTTAACTGTTTCCGGTAGGAATGAAAGCAGTTCTACATTTGGCGAAAACAACAGAACATTCTTCTACCCGTCTATTTCCGGTTCTTGGATTTTCTCTGAGACTTTCAACTTAAAAGACTCCTGGCTGGACTTTGGAAAATTAAGAGCTTCTTATGCCGAAGTAGGTATCACACCATTACCATATAACAACAAAACATTCTTTACAAACCCTAACATTACAGATGGGTTTACCAACGGATTGAGTTTCCCCTATGGTTCTGTGAACGGATTTGCTTACTCGCGTACATTAGGTAATGTGAATTTAAAACCTGAAAGAAAAATCGGAACCGAAGTAGGTCTCGCTCTTAGAATGTTTAACAGAATCAATCTGGATCTGACTTATTATCAGGAAAGAACTGAAGATATCCTAATCAGCAGGCCAATTGCCAAGTCAACAGGTTTTGCATTCTCTTATGATAACTCCGGTGTCTTGGAAAACAAAGGAATCGAACTTCAGCTATCTGGTGATGTTGTTAAAAGCAATGACTTTAACTGGAATATAAACCTTAATTACACACAATATGACTCTGAAACACTGGAACTCGCCGACGGAGTAGAAGAAGTAAGTATTGAATCTGCCTTTACTTCAATAGGTAGTTATGCCATTATTGGAGAACCAGTTGGTGTGTTCTATGGGACGAAATGGGAACGAAATGACAATGGTCAATTAATCATAGGATCAAATGGTGTTCCAATATTACAAGGTGCTCAAGGCGGCGTCGGTAATCCAAACCCAGATTGGACCGGGGGTATCAGAAATACATTCACCTATAAAAACTTTACCCTATCGGCCTTCTTAGACATTAGACGAGGAGGAGATATTTACAACGGAACATATGCCAGATTAAACAGGTTTGGTATGACACAAGAATCTGCAGAAGACCGAAATGGCACATATATCATCCCTGGCGTTAAAGAAGACGGAACCCCTAACGACATTGCAATTGATGCGAATACATACTTCAGTTCATATGTTGGAGATGGTGGAGCGGCCGCTGAACAATTTGTTGAAAAAGTAAACTGGCTAAGACTAAGAGATGTTTCTTTGTCATACAACTTCAACAAGTCTGTTTATAGTAAGTTAGGATTAACCGGACTTCAAATGTCTGTAAGTGGTAGAAATTTATGGTTAGACACAAACTATAAAGGTGTTGACCCTGAAACCAGTTTAACAGGGGCTGGATCAAATATTGGAGGGTTAGATTACTTTAACAACCCAGGTTCAAAGTCTTACCGCTTTTCTGTTAGTTTAACTTTTTAAAAGAAAATGAAAATGAAAAAAATACTAAACAAATATATCGCATTACTACTCATTGCATTAGTAACGGTATCATGTTCCAGCGATTTAGATAAGTATGCATTAAACCCTAATGACCCTGAAACAGTAACTCCTGACCTCCTGCTTACCGTGATGGAAGTAGGTACATTTTCTGTATACACGGGAAATCACACAAGGATATCCTCCCTTTTTACTCAGCATATTGCCGGGACAAGTGAGGGGCAGTTTGGACAATATTCTAACTATAATATAACCGAACAAACCATAGAAAACGAATGGGGAACTACATATGAAAACACCATTAGTCCGGGTACAGTTATCATTACCGACTTTGCAGAAGGTTATGATTATTATAATGGAATAGCAAAAATTTTATTGGCTTTTAACTTCGGTGTGGCCACAGATTTATGGGGGGACATCCCTTTTTCAGAAGCCAGCAAGATACTCAGCGGAATCAGCAACCCTAATTATGATTCTCAAGAAAATGTTATTGCAGGTATCCAAACTTTGCTAGATGAAGGAATTGGTTTACTCTCTAATCCAAACGCCGTAAACACAATTGTTCCCGGTGCCGATGATCTGATCTTTGAAGGCGATACTGACAAATGGATTTCTATTGCCTATCTGTTAAAGGCCAGATATGCTTTAAGAGCCTCGTTACGTGATGCCAGCGGCTATGATGATGCCCTGGGCTATTTAGCCAGTGCTAACTTAACAAGCTATGCTGACGACATGAATGCAGTTTTTCCTAATTCCGGAGGAAACAGTAAAAACCAATGGAAAGATTTTGAAGACAACAGAGCTAACTATATAAAAATGGGAGGTTTCTTTATTGATCTAATGAAAGATATTTCAGACCCAAGACTACCATTCTTTGCTTCAAAGGATCAATCAGGGGATTATTCTGGAAATGCCGTTGGTGACATTAACACAACCTCAACTTCAAAAGTTGGTCCCGCTATATCCAGTAATACAGTTCCTATAGGTCTGGCTACCTACGTTGAAGCCAAATTTATTGAAGCTGAAATATATATGAGAAAAAATATGGAAACAGAGGCTAAAGCTGCATTAGAAGAAGCCCTGGAAGCTTCTATCGATAAAATGGAAGTCCTAAAGTCTTATTTTGAAGGTAGTGATGCCAATATTCCAAGTATTACAACTCTTGAAAAAGAAACATTCATAACTGCTCAGACGGCCGGAACAATAACGCTGGAAGACATAATGAATCACAAATATATAGCGCTGTTCTCCTCAATTGAACCTTACAATGATTATAGAAGGACCGGATTCCCTGCTCTTACAGTAAATCCAAATGCTGCTAATAATATAAGTGTAATTCCTGTTAGATTCCCAACCGCTTCTACTGAAAGGCTATATAACGACAACGCTATTGTAGAAGACGACATCACTATTCCTGTTTGGTGGGATGTGAATTAATTATAAATTAGATTTTTATTTCCAAATAAAACAAAAGAGCCGGCCGGCTCTTTTGTTATTTATATACATATCCTCCCATATACATTTCTTGCTTTTCCGACATTATCAATTAATTTAATTTCCTTTTCCCTACCTTTGCACCTTATGAAGAACGAGTACCAGATTTACGGCATCAGAACTGTTATCGAAGCCATCAATAGCGGCAAGACAGTCGACAAGATTTTTATTCAAAAAGGATTACGTGGTGATCTTATCAACGACCTGGAAAACCTGGTCCGCAAAGAAGGGATCAGCGCTTCTTATGTCCCCGTAGAAAAACTGAACCGGCTATCTAAAAAGAATCACCAGGGGGTAATAGCCAACACTTCGCCTGTTGAGTTTCACGATTTAGACAACCTTATCCTTGAAGTAATTGAATCAGGGAAGACCCCTCTTTTCCTGATCCTGGATCAACTGTCAGATGTACGTAATTTCGGAGCTATTATCCGTACGGCCGAATGTACCGGCGTACATGGTATCATCATCCAGAAAAAAGGATCCGCACCCATTACTGCCGATACGGTAAAAACATCTGCCGGAGCTGTATTTAACGTTCCAATCTGTAAAGTAGACCACATAAAAGACGCTATTTTTCACCTTCAGGCATCAGGGATCAAAACTGTTGCCGCTACCGAAAAAACAGAAAGCACTATTTACGATGTTAACTTTAAAGAACCCACAGCTATTATCATGGGAGCCGAAGATGTAGGTATCTCCCCTGCCGTGTTAAAGTTAATCGATGAAAAAGCAAAATTACCTATGTACGGATCTATAGGCTCCTTAAATGTATCTGTAGCCTGTGGTGCTTTTTTATACGAGACGGTTCGTCAGCGACTTGCATAACCACAACCTAATCACCTGGTGTATCTTTCTTCTTGTAATGATAATTGATCTGGATATTTTTCCCGGTTGAGATGGTATCGTCATAAGCTTCCGGATCATCTTCCATCTCACTCGACGGAATAAAATTCCCTTCTTTATCAAAATGCCTGAGAAAAGGATCATCAAGCTCAGAAGAAGGCTCCTCCCATTTGTACCTTTTCGGTTTGCCCGGATTATATTTTATAAAGTATGCCAATAAAAATCCGGTAAGTAATCCCGATAAATGGCCTTCCCACGACATCCCCTGCTTAATAGGGAATACATACCATAGCATTCCTCCATACATAAAAACCACTATCAGCGACAAAGCTATCAACCGGTAGTACCGGGTAAAAATCCCTTTAAAAAATATAAAACTGACCAGCACATATATTAAACTGCTGGCCCCTATATGGTAGGACGACCGCCCAATAAACCAGGTCAGCAGCCCGCTTATAAGTACCCCCATAACAAAAACCTTAAGAGCCACCTTCCTGTAAAAAAAAACTAAGGCCCCCAGCAACACAAAAGCCGGAACGGTATTATTGTACAAATGGCTCGTAGACGCATGAATAAAAGGACTGAACAAAACTCCTCTCAACCCAGAAATTCTTCTCGGATAAATACCATAGCTGGTCAGGTCTTCGCCAAATACAAATTCGAACCAGTAAACAAACCATATGGTAAGCACAAACAACAAGGGCATTAAAAGAACATTAACATCAAACTTAAACCCCGTATATTCTTTCATTGTAAGAGACATAATTGCTAAAATTGTAAATTCCCCAACGGAAATATAGTAATTTTGATTTATGAATGAACCACTCGCTGAACGAATTCGACCAAAGACACTTGACGATTATATCAGTCAACAGCACCTCATTGGCGAAGCAGGATCTTTAACCTTACAGATAAAAAAAGGTATTATACCTTCCCTAATTCTTTGGGGACCACCAGGAACCGGAAAAACCACGCTGGCCAATATCATTGCCAACGAAAGCGGCAGACCCTTCTATACATTAAGCGCCATTAGCAGCGGGGTAAAAGACGTACGGGAGGTCATAGAAAAAGCAAAACAGAGCGGAGGACTTTTCACTACCAAAAACCCAATACTGTTTATCGATGAGATTCACAGGTTCAGTAAGGCGCAACAAGACTCTTTACTCGCAGCAGTTGAAAAAGGATGGGTTACCCTTATCGGTGCTACTACCGAAAACCCAAGCTTCGAAGTAATCCCCGCTTTACTCTCCAGGTGCCAGGTATATATCCTTAATCCCTTCAATAAAGAAGATCTCGAAAACCTATTACAACGTGCTATAGAAAAGGATGAAATCTTAGTCCATAAAAAAATAAAACTCAAAGAAACCGAAGCCTTGTTACGGCTATCTGGAGGTGATGGAAGAAAGCTTTTAAATATTTTTGAACTGATTATTAATGCCGACGGAAAAGACCATATCGTAATTACCAACGACATTGTTCTTCAAAAAGTACAGAAGAATACGGTACTTTACGACAAAACAGGTGAACAACATTACGATATCGTTTCGGCTTTCATCAAATCGATACGGGGCAGCGACCCGAATGGAGCTGTTTACTGGCTCGCCCGCATGATCGAAGGAGGAGAAGACGTTAAATTTATTGCCCGCAGGATGCTCATTGCCGCTTCCGAGGATATTGGTAATGCAAACCCTACCGCCTTAATAATGGCTAATAACACTTTTCAGGCAGTTACAACCATCGGCTATCCTGAAGCCAGGATAATCCTGAGCCAGTGTGCTATTTACCTGGCTACTTCTCCTAAAAGCAACGCCTCCTATATGGCCATAAACGAGGCCGTGCAGAAAGTAAGGCAAACAGGCGATCTTTCGGTACCTCTACACCTCAGAAACGCACCTACCAAACTGATGAAAGACATAGGCTACGGTAAAGATTACCAGTATGCTCATAATTATGAAAACAATTTTATTGAACAGGAATTTTTACCCGATGAAATAAAAAACACCAAGTTTTTCACCCCCGGTAACAATCAACGTGAAAATGCATTGCGTGAATACCTGAAAAACAAATGGAAGAACAAGTACGGATATTAATATTGAAACGTTGATCGCTATACACACTTCACAATAAATAACGTTATGAAGAACACCAGAATATTTAAGATGTCGTTTGCAAGTGTCTACCCTCACTATATTCAGAAAGCAGAAAAAAAAGGCCGTACCAAAGAAGAAGTAGACACCATTATCTACTGGCTCACAGGATACAACAAAGACACTTTACAACAACAAATCGATAATAATACCGATTTTGAGACCTTCTTTGCCGAAGCTCCCCAAATAAATCCGAATGTTTCAAAAATTAAAGGCGTAATATGTGGTTATAGGGTAGAAGAAATAGAAAACGAACTGATGCAAAAAATCAGATACCTGGACAAACTCATTGACGAACTTGCCAAAGGAAAGGTTATGGAAAAAATCCTGAGGGTTTAAACAAAAACATATTTATCTATCCAAACAAAATCTTTTTGTTATAAAGAGCAACAATAACACCTGTACAGCAAGAAAATCAAAAGCCTGAGCATATGATAGACAGGATGGCGAATTAAGGCATCATACCAGGTTAGGCGGCCCTGTGACACTACCTCGGGGTAAGCCCACCAGAGGGCCAAGTGTAAAGAAAAGGTCTGGTAGACCTTTTTAGCGATGGAGCCAGCCGGCGCATGGCAAAACATTTCGACACAAGCCCTGTGAAATTCCGTCAGGACTATTTCACAGGGCAAGCGTCGGAGCATTTAAATCCCGATGATCGAGTAAAGCCTTAAAAGCCTAATAACAGGCCATAAAAAACACCGATCATTAATCGGTGTTCATTATTCAATAACGCCCGTTAATAACTAAAACTTAATTTTCAATTCTTCTTTCATCAATTTACCCCCATCGTAATATTCAAAATACCATTTACCTGCATCCTGATATACAGTGCCGCTTAATGCACCTCTTTGTGCAATAAACATATTTTGCTGGGATGTCGCTTTTAAAAACATAACCACCTGAGGCGTCATGTCCACAAGCTGGTATCCGTTTGCTATAGGCTGTGCGTACAACGTCCCTAAATCGCTTTCACTCAATTTAGCATTTGTTACTACAGTAGCCGCCGATGCTTCAACTTCTCTTACGATCTCAGCAGGCTTTTCTACCGTTCTGGCAGGTGTTAACTGTGCGGCAGGAGTATTCCTCACCTCTACAACACTTTCTCCTTCTTTAGGCTGGTATGCATAATTAAGTGCTTTAAGCGACTTAAAAGCCCCTCTTAAAGCCTCATGATAGGCTCCCTGATACTCTTTGATCTTACTTTTACCTTCTTCGGATGTATACACGATCCTGTCTCCACAATCCTTTAAGACTACTTTCAGCTTTGTCGTAAAAAGACCTGAGTCATTTATCACATCAACTTTCAACCCCTGACAAGGATTGTTTTTTAAATCCGCAGGCATCTCATCACTATACACTGCATTAAAATTACTTTCCTCCAACAAAAACTTAGTCATAGTATTCATTCGGTATTGATTTTCTTCCTTTAAAAAATCAAACTTTTTTGGCACTACCACATATTTGTATTCATTTACTGAACTCTGTGCAAAACCATATGCACTGATTAAAAAGACAATTAAGAACTTCTTCATTATTTTACTTTTATTATTCGTAATGAGTAAAAGAGGACAAACAACAATACTTAGATTCTTTGCAAACATCAAATGTACATTTATTATACCTCTCTTTAATTTAATTAATTTCTCTCCGGAACTATATAATTTATTCCAAACTGAACCGAAGCATTGTGAGCATCGGCCAGATTTTCATATTCCAACAGATTATCTGCTAAAATATATAAATTAAAATTACCAAAATGTGTCGAAAGTCCAATTCCTATATTTGTTGCAGAAAATTTATCAACTGTATAAGCTGCCCTTGCCTGTAAAAAATCGGCGATTCTCTTTTGGTAGTACGCTGTCAGGGCCAATTGCGGATATCTTGGCCTGTGAATGGCTGAAAAATGTACCCCAAGAGTATTATCATAATCTTTTTCATAAGCCCTGCAATCACAATCCTTTCCTCCCTTCCTTCCGAAAGCGTATGACAAACCCGCATTCAGCCTTAGCGGTCTTAAAGTCGTATACCTCGTTGAGGTGGTATCATAAAGTTCTTCCAATTCGTCTGCAAGATCCTGCCAATAGTCATAAACATCGCCATCATCATCAATTATACCCGGAAAAACCAGGTCCAAGCCTTCAAAATCATACCTGCCCCGGTATGCGTAATTCTTCACATCCTTCGAGTGGTGAATAAAACCAAAATCCAAGACACTCGCCGTTAACTTCCATTTTTTTTTAAACTTATAACTAAATCCTAAATCAACTCCCATACCGAGGTTCCCTCCTAATAGGGCACGCCTTTTAAATCTTCCGTACAGACCACTGGCGATATCATTACCATCCTCCAATTCATCTATAATCCCATACCCCGAAGTATTCAGTTCCAGATCGGCAATCACCGTATGAACATATTCATTATTGGTTCCGAAATCTGTAAAAAAACGACCATTGTTATGCGTCGACGTTATATCTGCTATTCCGGAATATACTTTAAGCCGTCCACCTACAGAAAGGCTTTCACTTACTTTCCGCAATACTCCAAAATGAAGCACACTTACCAACTCAGTCTTCACTGTAGCGTGCCTCAGGTTAAATCGCTGACCCAGATAATCTCTATTCCCGTCATAGGCCAAAATAGCCAGATCGCGAGGCCAATAATTAAAATGATCGAACTCCTGGTACCACCCGAAAGAGTAATAATTCTTTTCGTGCCAGCCACTACGCCCCTTAAACCCGCCAAACAGTATTTCTACTTCTTCATGAACCGACATAATATCATTACTTCCGGCAGTGTAAATCACATCCCTTATTTTATCGTTAATATCGACACCGTCATCAGCAAAAACATCATAAACAGAAAAACCACTGGAACCTGCACTTATATACACCCCGGACAATAATGGTAATCCTGCATGCCATTCGTTATTTACATTAGCCCCGGGGTTTTGCATTAATGATTGTGGAATCTGGGTGAAGTCGTATAGCAATTGTTTATTCTGAGCGCTCCCCAAAACAACCCAAAACCAGGTTATGTATATAACCCTACTTATCATCTTCTACTTGTAAATATATGGTTACAAAAGAATTCATTGACACGCTGCCTTCAGAAGTTTCAGTAAGCCCGGGAGTTCCGTCCACTAACACTATTTCCATCCCTAACAACACGGTACTTGTCAACTGCCCTATACTATCTCCCGAAAATATAACAGTATCCTTAACTTCAACATCAGCCCCTGACGAAGCCGGAATATCATACGATAGAGCACGAAGTACCTCCTGATTTTTATCCAGAAAATTCAGGGTGATCTCAAAATTCCTGCTAATGGTATTGGTAAACTGAAAATGAAAATCTGCCCGTACAAGATTGTTTACGGAAAAAGACTCTGACACAGCATCCATTTTTACAAGATCGCCAGCGGAAATCATTTCCTGTCCGTTTTCCACAAATTGGTTTGCTTCTATATCGAAGTAAACAAAGCTCCCTTCAAAAACAGGTGTCAGCCGAATATTATCTACCTGATCGAAATCAACATCTTTTACGCATGACACTAACAACAAGAGAAATAAACATATTACTATTCTTATTTGAAGTACCATCTTTAACATACCTTAAAACAGGAAAATTGATCTATACTCTTAAAGATAGCCCTTAATTTCCAACAAATTATCTATTTTAACATCTTGTTCGTTAACAGCATCATTGTGTACGTTAAAATGGATCGTATGCATCCCTACATTTTTAGCCCCCAGCACATCGGCTTCATAGTTATCTCCTATCATAATAGCCTTGTCAGCTTCTACCCGGGCTTTGGTAAGGGCATAATTAAATATTCTAGGATCCGGTTTTTTCACTCCCGCACTTTCAGAATTTATGATATGAATAAAATAATCAGATATTTTTGAATTCTCCAGTTTACCGGTTTGCACTTCTGCGAAACCATTGGTGATGATATGCAGCTTATATTTTGGTCTTAAATAATCGAGTATGGGTATGGCCTCATCAAACAAATGGTTAAAACCGGTTAAATACCGAATATACTCCTCCGACAAGACCGTTATCAGCTCATCTTCTATTTTATAATCCAATCGATCGAAGGTTTCCTTTAACCTCGAATATCTCAACTGCTCTTTGGTAACTTTTTCTTCCCTGTATAATTTCCAATAATGCATATTTACCTGGCGATAGCATTTCAGAAAATCATCAAGTGATACATTTACCCCATTCTGAGGTAATATTTTATTGAAAGTGAGTGCTGAATTTTTTTCAAAATCCCACAGGGTATGGTCCAGATCAAAAAAAACATCTGTTATCTTATCTTTCATCTTCATTTATTCTTTTTCAGAAAACATCTCCCTATATAGTTCCCAAAGTTGTTTTCTGGTTTCAAAATTTAAAACTTCATTAGAGAATATAACTACAAACGTCCCCTCTACCTTTTTAACGGATTCCTGCAACGACATTAGTTTTCTTTTTATTTGCTGGAAGTTCACTGCATTTTGTATCAGTATGTAAGAAGCACAAAACGGCACAACTTTTATCGGTAACTGCTCTTCAAAACTGATATCGTAAAAATTAAAAGGTGTACAGGTTCCTGCTCTGAAGCCTATATGAGCTGAATACCCCATTGTATAATCTTCATTAAATTCCGCAGTTGTCATCGTCCTGTAGCTTTCGGGAATATTCAACCTGTTAAACCTCCACCGAGCCTTTTTCACCGGTCTATTGACAAAATCTATAAGTCGCTTTCTCTCCTTCTTTAATAATTCTACATTATCAAAAGCCTCATAAGAAGCCATTAATGAAACAATACTGTAATCGGCCACCGATTTTACCAACCCCCTGAAACTGGGATTATTGACCGATATATTCTTATCATAAGCAGAATAATCTCCCATCAGAAAAAAGTAAATGGCATCTATACTATTTTCTTTATGAAGTCTGATCAGTTCATCAAAATTATCGAAAGGATCTCTTTTTAATCCCAATAAGACCTGAAAACGTTCAAAAACATCTTTCAGGTTAAAATAGGCCAGATCTAAAATTGTTGAAGCAATGGTTCTGATGATTCCTTTCTTTCTGTAATTATAAAGCACGGGAACATCTATTACCGGAATGCTTTTAAATTCTTTCTTTTTAAACTGATAGGACGGATAATACGTCTCTAATATATGTTTAAGCTTCCCGATCCACAGATCTACTACAGGTAATTCCAGAAACTTATGCTTATAGGCCAGACTCTCCTCCGCCGGATAGCGTCCGTGCTCATCCTTTACATGCGGAAGATACTCTTCATACCTGCTCAAAAGGTAAAAACTGGCAGCAAAAATATCGAAAGGGAGGTGACTTTTTTCTGAGGTCGAAAAAAAACAGGGCACGTCAATCCAATCCTGAATTACAACCTCGACATCAGATATTCCCTGTTCGAACAAAAGATCATGGGCACGGATAAAAAACTCTCCGTTTAAAGGACTTTTACTATAGTTTATTTTAGGCCCGATAAAGGCTAGAAACTCTTCAGCATCTTCAGTAGTCCTGTAATCTACCAACAACATTTTAGTAAAAATGTGTTTTAAGATATAATTTAAACGGGGGGTCTTTTTTTCTATATATATGAGTATCATCTATAACAGTCCTTCATCTGCAAAACTAAAATACATTTTTTCAGTGACAATGAGATGGTCGAGAACTTTTATATCTAAACTATTAGCAGCAGTACTCAACTTATCAGTAAGCTGTTTGTCTGCCTCACTGGGTCTTAAGGTACCGGAAGGGTGATTATGGACCAATATGAGGCTTGTGGCTCCCAACTCCAGAGCATGTTTAAGTGCCAAACGGACATCGACAAGGGTTCCTGTGATTCCTCCCTTACTTAGTTGTAGTTTATAAATAATTTTATTTGAGTTATTAAGATACAGGATCCAGAACTCTTCATGCTCCAACTCTCCTATAACAGGCTGCATAAGCTCGAAAACAGACGAACTACTGGTTATTTTTTTTCTTTCTAATGAATCTTCATTCCGCCGGCGTCTTCCCAGCTCTAAGGCTGCTGCAATGGTAATCGCTTTGGCTTCTCCAATTCCTTTAAAAGACATTAATTTTTTTACGGACATCTTCCCCAACTCGTTCAAGCTATTGCCTGTAGAAGCCAATATTCTTTGCGACAGACCTACCGCACTCTCTTCCTTATTACCACTACCAATTAAAATGGCTATTAATTCTGCATCCGACAGTGCCGCCCTTCCCTTCAGGGATAATTTCTCACGGGGACGATCATCTTCTTTCCAGTTTTTTATTGAAAATGATGTTGATTTTTCTTTCATCTTTTAAAGATAGTAAACTAAAAATAAAATTGTACTTTTCTACCTAAAAATCACTCACTTATGAAATCGCTCTTAGACAAAGGCACCTATAACGAGATCATTGACCGGATAACATTGCTGAACGACGATTCCGTTCCCGAATGGGGAAAAATGAATGTGTCCCAAATGCTTGCCCATTGTCAGGGGCCTTTAAAAATCGCCCTCGATAAAATGACATTAAAAAAACCTAACGTGTTCATCTGTTCTATCGCTAAACTATTCAGGCATAAATTATACGATGACAAGCTGTGGAGCCATGGTATTCCGACAGCAAAAGAGTTTTTAGTTAATGACAAACGCGATTTTATTCAGGAAAAAGAAACATTAAAAATCCTCATCGAAGAATTTTACGAAAAGGGAATTGAAAATGAGTGGCCGGCACACCCCATTTTCGGAAAATTTACTACCGAACAATGGGGTAAAATGCAATACAAACATCTAGACCATCACTTAAGGCAATTTAATGTTTAATCATATAGAAGGCATGAACTATCCTCCCCGAGAATTTCAAGAGACCGGTTTTCAGAATATTATAAAAATCATCAGGGCTTACCCATTGGCCACTTTGATCTCAGTGCACAACAACAAATTATATACAAGTCATATCCCTCTGATCTATTATAAAGACAAACAATTCCCCTTCGGCAAATTAGCAGGCCATATCGACATACACAATCCCCAATTAAATGCCCTCCAAAAAGGAACAGCCGTAAATATTATTTTTCACGGTCCCGATTCCTATATCTCTCCTTCTCTTTTTAAAGCTGACCATCTGCCCACCTGGAATTACATCAAGGTACATATTGAAGGCAAACCCAGAGAAATTAAAAGCAAGGACACCCTAAGGCAGTCACTGCTTAAAATGACCGAATCCCTGGAGGCAAACACCTCTGGTTATATGCTCTCAGAAAATCACCCGACAATGAACAAACTTTTGGATTATATTGTTGGTTTTGAAATTGAAATAACCTCCTGGGAAGGAAAATTCAAATTATCTCAAAACAAACCAACAGAAGAACAGGACATGGCGATACAATCTATGACTGTGGAAAATAAAAAAGATATTTCAGCCTTAGTAAAATCGATTTTAAAGGATTTTCAAAGATCATCATAAAGATATTTTGTATCTTTTATAACGTTTTCCGGCTCCAATTAACGGACTTCAACTAACGGTGCTTTCTTTACGACTCTAAAAATGAAAGCAATAATAAAATATATTAAACAACTTTACATTGTTATTGTTTCTGCGACATTACTGCATAGTTGCAGTATATACAGATCACAAAATTCAAGCATTGACGATGCTGTCTCATCCCGGCAAAAGGTTTTAGTGCTAAACACCAATCTTGAACGCTTTCATTTTAAAAGACTGCTTTTTCAAAAAGACAGCTTGTACGGGGTTGCTTCAAAAAACTCTAAAGAAGCCAAGCGTTTGTCCGATCTAATCAGCGCTGAAAAATATAACGACAAATATCTGAAGATCTATTTACCCGAAAAGGATATCTATGAAATCCGGCAAAAGAACAAGTCGTTATCGACTGCTATATCGATCGCCATTCCGGTATCTGCATTTACGCTCGCCGTCATTCTGGCCGTGGATCCCTTTGAGGATATAAGCCTTTGGTCTGATTAAATGGAAACAACTGATTATAAGTCTGACGAATTAATTATTCAAACAGGCCTGTTACCTCATCAAAATCCAATCCCCCATAATTCCCACTACTCATTAAAAGTAATGTGACATCGGTAAAGTCTTTATCAAACAAGTACGATTTAAACTCATCCGGGTTTGTAAATATTTTGAGATCATTCCGCTGCATCGCTGTTGCAATCTGCTCTTTTGTTATTTCTTTCAACCCTTTAATCTTAACCGCATCAGGAGAATAAAATACCACGGCTTCATCTGCTGCGTCCAACGCCCCTTTATACTCATTAAGGAAGTTTGCATTCAGACTACTATAAGTATGTAATTCGACACAGGCCACTAACTTTCTATCCGGATATTGTTCTTTAACAGCTTTGGTCGTGGCAGCCACTTTACTCGGAGAATGGGCAAAGTCTTTATAAGCAACCCCTGTGTCAGAAGCTGCAATTTTCTCTAATCGTTTTGAAGCTCCTTTAAAACTTGCAACAGCTTCATAAAAATCATCCTCATCAATGCCCATATGCTGACAAATCCACTTGGCTCCCATCAGGTTGTTCAGGTTATGTTTTCCGAATATTTCCAGTGGCATCGGTCCTTCAGCGGTTTCAATATAAGTCGCTCCGTCTTCCACAAAATATTCCGGCGTTCCATAAGGTATTTTACGGATCGTGTTTTCTGAAGCTTCCACGACTCTTTTCACCTCGTCATCCTCTTCGTTATAGTTAATACTCCCTCCGCTTACAATACTGTCGACAAAAACCTTAAACTGTTCTACATATCCTTCATAAGTCGGAAATACATTAATATGATCCCAGGCAATACCGCTTAGCAAAGCTATATTCGGCTTATACAAATGAAACTTAGGTCTTCTGTCAATAGCTGAAGACAAATATTCATCGCCTTCCAATACCATGAACTCATTATTATCTGTAAGGTGCACCATAGTCTCAAAACCATCTAACTGGGCGCCTACCATATAGTCTACTTCTACGCCGTGATAATTCAATACATGCAGAATCATTGACGTGATTGTCGTTTTACCGTGGCTCCCTCCTATTACAACCCTCGTTTTATCTTTTGACTGTTCGTATAAGAACTCCGGATAAGAATAAATTTTAATACCCAACTCCTGAGCCCGCAGTAACTCCGGATTATCTTCTTTTGCATGCATTCCCAATATTACAGCTTCTATATCACCCGTTATCTTTTCAGGAAACCACCCGAAAGATTCGGGACAAAGCCCCTTCGCTTCTAGCCTGGATTTCGATGGTTCGAAAATCACATCATCACTACCCGTTACCTGATATCCTTTATTCGACAAAGCCAGGGCAAGGTTATGCATGGCACTCCCCCCTATCGCTATAAAATGTATACGCATCTGGAATTTATTTTAAGCCAAAAATAAGAATTAACATTGAAGCACGGCAGAGGCTTTTAATTTAATTCCTGTTCTATGACCGGGAACAAAAAAAGTCCGGCTTAAAAAAACCGGACTTTAATTTTTAAGAGAAAAGATCTCTATTCTGTAATTGTTAACTCGTCTACGATATGCTTGGCGCCTGCAAACTTATCAATTAACCACATCACATATCTTACATCTACATTAATCGTACGCTGTAGTTTATTATCAAAGATCACATCTCCTGCCATCGCTTCAATATTTCCATCAAAAGCTAAACCAATAAGTTCGCCTTTACCATTTAAAACAGGAGAACCTGAATTACCTCCGGTTATATCATTATCTGTCAGGAAATTTATTGGCATAAATCCATCTTTATCTGCATAACGGCCAAAGTCTTTCTTGTTATACATATCTATCATTGTCTTTGGCATGTCGAACTCAGGATCGTTCGGCTTGTACTTTGCTACCATTCCTTTAAAGGTAGTGTAATTATTAATCTTAGCATCATTACGCTTATCCTTAGGCAATGCGCGGACTGTTCCGTAAGTTAGTCGTAAGGTAGAATTTGCGTCCGGATATTTTATTGTACTCAGGTTTGAAACCCTAAGTCCCTCAACCATTAATCTGTAGGCTTTGTTGTAGCGTTCCTCTGCTGCTGCTACCTCTTCGGATTTATCGTAATAATGATTCAGTAAATCTTCAGACAGTAAATACAACGGATCATTAGTTAAAGTTTCCTCGTTTGG
This sequence comes from Zhouia spongiae, assembly GCF_022760175.1. Lineage (GTDB taxonomy): Bacteria > Bacteroidota > Bacteroidia > Flavobacteriales > Flavobacteriaceae > Zhouia > Zhouia spongiae. The sequence goes on along the minus strand of NZ_CP094326.1, from coordinate 1,983,929 downwards.
AAGATCAAGGAAAGCTTTCATACGTTCTTTTGATGTAAAAATACTCAATTCAAAAGCTGCGTTCACAAATGTATTAAAGTCTCCTTTGTTTGCCGAAGCCAAAGAGGCTACCATCGGAGACAGTCCGACACCTGCTTTTGACGCATACAGGCCTAACTGTCCTGAAAGAACGTCTTTTTCTACCGGCAAATAAACCTCTTTAAAGAATTGGTCTACCATATTTTCCATGGCAGGCTTTACCTGGGCTCTTTTATTTTCATCTGCCTTGGTAAAGTTAAGAAACTGACGTCCTATACTTCTTGAAATCGTTCCGTATGCACTTGTTCTGAACATAGTCATCAGGTAATTATCGTGACGGGACCTTTCGTTTGTAAGTGTATAATAATTATTGATATCAGACATCACCGAACCATAGGTGGCTTTGTTTGCGGCCTTATTTGCCCATTTGTCGAATTTCTTTTCTGTTTTACGCTTGGATGCTGCTGTCTGGTGCTTTGTCAGGGCATCTATCATCCCCTGTCTGTTCTTCCAATAATTAGCAACACGAGCATATTTAGAGGCATACATTAATCGAACATCATCGTCCTGATCCATATATTTCTTCATTTTATCCATTCCCATCTTAGAACCTTCTACCCATGCCGGATATGCGAAATTCACATTCTGATCTATTCCGGCAGCAGGCATCCATCTGTTTGTTCTGCCCGGATATCCCAAGATCATGGCAAAGTCTCCTTCATTAACTCCATTCAGGCTCACCGGTAAATGGTGTTTTGGTTCTAACGGTACATTATCAGCAGCGTAATCAGCCGGATTACCGTCCTTATCACCATAAACCCTGAACATGGAGAAATCTCCTGTGTGCCGTGGCCATTCCCAGTTATCAGTATCGCCTCCGAATTTACCAACACTTTCCGGTGGTGTTCCAACTAAACGAACATCGTGATAGTCCTGATACACAAAATAGTAGTATTCGTTTCCTTGAAAAAACGGACGTACAGAAACCGTATATTTTCCTCCTCCATCGTTTTCCTTCTGGATCTTGGCAATTTCTCTGTTAATTGCTGCTTCACGCTCGGCCTCAGTCATATTATCATTTACCTGAGATAAAATTCTTTTGGTGGCATCATCCATTCTAACAAAGAATCGCACATATAAACTCTTAGGTTTTAGCTCATCTGCCCTGGTTGCCGCCCAATAACCATCTTTTAAATAGTTATGTTCCGGGGTAGACAACTCTGCAATAGCGCCATAACCACAATGGTGGTTTGTTAAGACTAAGCCTTCTTTTGATATTAAACTTGCCGTACATCCTCCGTTAAACTGTACGATGGCATCCTTAAGACTGTTATTGTTGATACTGTATATCTCTTCAGGAGTCAGCTGAAGTCCCATTTTTTGCATATCCCGGTGGTTAAGTCGCTCGATATGCATTAAGAACCACATTCCTTCATTAGCTCTTGTCGCCAGAGGAGCAATAAAGACGAATGCAATAATCGCTAGAAGTAATTTTCTCATGTGTGTTATGTTTTTTTGAAATTGCCCCGAAGATACTTCAAATGTTATTTTTACGGAAAAAATAGCTTCATTGTGTGGATTATTTAGATAAAAATTAACAATCAACAAATGCTATTAAATCAAAAAAGACCTTAACAGGCCTTTTTTGATTATGTGTTTTGGAATAAAATTAAACTTCAACAGGGTTAAGCATATCCCACAGTTTGTCCTTCAACTCCTGAATTCCTGTTTGTGCCACTGAAGAAATAAACATGTACGACACCCCTTTTAGCTGTGTATCCAGTTCGCTCTTTAGTTCCCTCTTCAGCTCATCGTCAAGCATATCGCTTTTAGATATAGCCACCAACCTTTCTTTATCGAGTAATTCGGGGTTGTACCTTTTCAGTTCGTTCAACAGTATATTATACTCCCTGGCTACATCATCGGCATCAGCCGGCACCAGGAACAACAATATCGAGTTTCGTTCAATATGACGTAAAAAATAATGCCCCAGACCTTTTCCTTCCGCAGCTCCTTCTATAATTCCCGGAATATCGGCCATAACAAACGACCTGAAATCGCGGTACTCTACAATCCCAAGATTTGGTTTTAAGGTCGTAAAAGGGTAATCGGCTATTTTCGGCTTCGCGGAGGTTATTACCGAAAGTAATGTTGATTTTCCTGCATTAGGAAAACCTACCAGCCCAACATCAGCCAATAGTTTCAGCTCCAGGATAAATTCGCTTTCCTTACCTTCTATACCTGTCTGGGCATATCGTGGGGTCTGATTGGTAGCGCTTTTAAAATGCCAGTTCCCAAGACCTCCCTTTCCTCCGTCAAGTAATACTATTTCTTCTTTGTCTTCTGTTACCTCAAAGAGAATCTTCTTGGTTTCTACATCCCTGACCACGGTTCCCAACGGCACCTCCATGTATACATCATCACCATCAGCTCCGGTACTTCTGCTTTTTCCTCCGTCGCCTCCGTGTCCGGCCCTAAAGTGTTTTTTAAACTTAAAATGAATTAACGTCCAAAGGTTGGCATTCCCACGTATAATGACGTGACCTCCTCTACCTCCATCACCTCCGTCAGGACCTCCTTTTGCTACATATTTTTCACGTCGCAAATGAGCAGACCCTCTACCTCCTTTACCGGAAGAGGCATATATCCTTACATAATCGGTAAAATTACCTTCAGTCATTAGTAGTTATTAAATGTGGATTATATTTTTAAGCAGATAAGCTTTCTTATTTATCTTTCGCTACATTAACAGCTACCAATGAGTCTATTACTTTACTAAGACGTTCGGTGATATCTTCAATAGAACCTACTCCGTTTATACTATGGAATTTATTTTGCTGTTTATAGTATTCAGTAAGTGGTGCTGTTTTCTGATTGTATTCTGTAAAACGATTCCTGATCTTTTCTTCATCCTGATCATCACTTCTGCCACTTACCTTGCCTCTCTCAAGAAGTCGCTGAATTAAAACCTCATCATCGGCTTCTAATGCAATCGTAGCGTCTACTTGCATTCCTTCATACTGCATCAACTGGTCTAGCGCCTCAGCCTGAGCTGTTGTCCTCGGAAAGCCATCAAAAATGAAACCGGCGGCGTCAAGGTTTTTTTCCACCTCTGCTTTAAGCATATTAATAGTAACCTCATCCGGCACCAACTCTCCTTTATCGATAAACGTCTTTGCAAGATTACCTAATTCTGTTTCATTTTTAATATTATATCTGAACACATCTCCCGTAGAAATATGTTTCAGGTTATACTTTTCTTTTAAAAAATTGGCTTGTGTCCCTTTACCTGCTCCAGGCTTTCCAAACAGCACTAAGTTGATCATTTTTTTCCTTTTTAATTGATACACTTCGGGCAAATTCCTCCCCAGCTCATCGTAATCTAATCCGTAGCCTACAATGAACCTGTTTGGAATTTCTTTCCCAATATAATCTATTTTTAACTTTTTTGTATATGCTACAGGTTTAAAAAACAGTGTTGCAATCTTTAACTGTTTAACCCCTTCCTTCTCCAACAAACCACAAATAACTTCCAGGGTGTTACCAGAGTCAATAATATCTTCCAGAACAACGACACATCGCCCTTTCAGATCCTGGTTAACCCCCACCAGTTGTTTTACCGCCCCTGTTGTTTCCGTTCCGGAATAAGAAGCCAGTTTAACGAAGCTAACTTCACAATTGTCCGGATACTTCTTAACAAAATCTGAAGTAAACATAAAAGAGCCGTTAAGTACCGATAAAAAAACCGGCACTTCTCCCTTAAGATCCGTACTTATCTCCTTAACCAGCTCGCTTACAACAACATCTATTTCTTTAGAAGTGATATAAGGCACAAAGTATTTATCATGAAGTTTTATCAAACCCGCTTAAAATTATCAAAGTTGCAAAGATAACAAGAAGATGTTAGATGAGCGAAATTCAAAGTACGAACTTTGTATGTTTTGAATAAATTAACCGTATTTTTGTACCAAATTAAACAAATAACACCACAAAGTAGCTATTAGTTCTATGAATTATTTTTCTTCTGGTTTCAAGCTTGGTATTGTCGGAGGCGGTCAATTAGGTAAAATGTTACTGTACGAAACACGTAAATTTGACATCCATACTATAGTTCTGGACCCCAGTGATGATGCTCCCTGTAAAATTGCTTGTAATGAATTTTACCAGGGCGATTTGATGGATTTCGATACCGTATATGAATTTGGAAAAAAAGCTGATGTTGTAACCATCGAAATTGAAAATGTAAATGTCGATGCGCTTGAAAAATTAGAAGATGAGGGAATAAAGGTTTTCCCTTCTCCGAAAACACTCAGGACTATTCAGAACAAAGCTACTCAAAAATTATTCTATAAAGACAACGAAATCCCTGCTGCCGATTTCACACGATTTGCCTACACATCTGAAATTGAGTCTGCCATCAGCAACAAAACGCTGGAATTTCCTTTTGTATGGAAAAGTGCCCGTTTCGGATACGACGGACAAGGAGTTAAAGTAGTGAAAAGTTATGCAGATTTGGATGTATTGCCTAATGTGGAATGCATTGCAGAAGAAATGGTTCCGTTCAAAAATGAACTGGCAGTGATAGTTGCCCGCAACCCCGAAGGAAGCATCGCTGTTTACCCTGTTGTTGAAATGGAATTTCATCCCGAAGCCAACCAGGTGGAGTATGTAATATGCCCTGCCCGAATTAACCCTGAAATTGCAGAAGAAGCCCAGAAAATAGCATTAAAAGTATCTGAATCGATCAATCATGTCGGCTTGCTGGCAGTTGAGATGTTTCAGACACAAAATGACACCATCCTGGTAAATGAAGTGGCTCCGCGGCCACACAACAGCGGCCACTACAGCATCGAAGCCAGTTATACCAATCAATTTGAACAACACTTAAGAGCCATACTGAACCTCCCTTTAGGGAACACTCAAAGTAAAGTAGCCGGCATCATGGTTAACCTGGTCGGTGCAGAAGGATATAACGGTCCTGTAATATACAAACACATTGAGGATATCATGAAGATGGATGGCGTTACCCCGCACATATACGGAAAAAAAGAAACCCGTCCATTCCGCAAAATGGGGCATGTTACCATCGTTAATGAAAATATGGCAGAAGCACGAAAAATAGCACAGGACGTAAAAGAAACGATAAAAGTAATAAGCAAATAAGAATATAAGATCATGGCTAAAGTAGCAGTTATCATGGGAAGCACCAGCGACCTTCCCATCATGCAGGAAGCAATAGATATATTAAAAGGATTTGACATAGAAGTTGAAGTAGACATCGTATCGGCGCACAGAACACCTGAAAAAATGTTTGAGTTTGGCACCACCGCACACGAAAAAGGGATTGCCGTCATCATTGCAGGTGCCGGCGGTGCTGCTCACTTGCCGGGAATGGTCGCTTCTCTATCTCCACTTCCTGTTATCGGGGTTCCGGTAAAAAGCAGGAACTCTATCGACGGCTGGGACTCTGTATTATCTATCCTTCAAATGCCGGGAGGTGTTCCGGTTGCTACAGTAGCCCTCGATGGCGCAAAAAATGCAGGTATATTGGCAGCACAGATCATCGGCAGTTCCGACAAATGTGTTTTAGACAAAATCCTTGTTTACAAACAAGGACTAAAAGAAAAGGTCATCAAGGGAGCCGAAGAGGTTAAAAACAGTTAAATCATGTTAAAAATCAACGGGACTCCTTGTTGATTTTTTTGTTTTTACTCAAATTCTCTATTTTCATCCAATAACAGAACAACTACTGATGAGTACTATATTAAACAAGCCATTTGATACAGAATATCAAACAGCACCTTTTTCAAAAATTAAAACGGAAGATTTTCTCCCTTCGGTTAAAGAAGAAATCGAAAAGACAAAAGCTGAAATCGATCTTATCACTTCGAACCCTGAAGCTCCCTCCTTCAAAAACACGATTGAAGCCCTGGAGTTTTCGGGTGAACAACTAGAAAGGGTCACTGCTGTTTTCTTCAACCTGAACAGCGCTGAGACTAATGATGAAATACAAAAAACAGCCCAGGAAATATCGCCATTACTCTCTGAGTTCGGCAACGACATAAGATTAAACAAAGTCTTGTTTGATCGTGTAAAAGCGGTTTATGATAATCGCGAATCGCTTTCTCTGACACAAGAGCAGCTTATGCTCCTTGACAAAAAATACAAGAGCTTTTCGCGAAATGGAGCCAACCTCCCCGAAGAGAAGAAAAAACAACTTCGCAAAATTGATATGGAGCTGTCTAAACTGAGTCTCACTTTTGGTGAAAATGTATTGGCAGAAACCAACAAGTACGAGCTGCATATTACCAAAGAAGAAGATCTGAGCGGATTACCGGAAGGCGCCATTGAAGCCGCCAAACAAGAAGCTGAATCGCGCAGTAAAGAAGGCTGGGTAATTACTTTAAACTATCCCAGTTACATTCCGTTTATGACCTATGCCGACAACCGCAAACTCCGCAAACAAATCAGCCTGGCATTTGGCAGTAAAAGTTTCCATAACAATCTATTGGACAATCAGGACATCGTGAAAAAAATAGCAAACCTGCGACATCAGCGTGCCAATCTCTTAGGGTATAAAACACATGCTCATTTTGTTTTAGAAGAACGGATGGCAGGAACCCCGGAAAAAGTGAATTCCTTTTTAGACAATTTACTTAAAAAAGCCAAACCGGCTGCTGAAAAAGAATTTCAAGAATTGGAATCCTTTGCCAAGGAATCAGACGGTATTGACCAGCTTCAAAAATGGGACGGGGCTTATTATACCGAAAAGCTTAAACAAAAACGTTTCGATCTCGACGATGAAAAACTAAAGCCGTTTTTCAAACTAGACCATGTAATTGAAGGTGTATTTGCTATAGCTAATAAACTGTATGATCTTCATTTTGAAGAAACCAACGGGATAGACAAATACCATGAAGATGTAAAAACCTATAAAGTTCTAAACAATAAAAAAGAGCTGGTTTCTATATTCTATGCCGATTTTCACCCAAGAGCCGGAAAGCGCAACGGGGCCTGGATGACCTCGTTTAAACATCAGTATAAAAAAGACGGAGAAGATTCCCGTCCTCACATTTCAATTGTTTGTAATTTTACCAAACCAACGGAAACAAAACCATCTCTTTTAACATTTAATGAAGTAACCACCCTATTCCATGAATTCGGACATGCCCTGCATGGAATGCTTGCCAATACTACATACCCCAGTCTAAGCGGAACCAGTGTTTATTGGGATTTTGTAGAATTGCCAAGTCAGGTGTTGGAAAACTGGTGTTACGAAAAAGAGGCTTTAGATATTTTTGCCAAACATTACCGGACAGGAGAAGCCATCCCAATTGAATATGTTGAAAAAATTAAAGCATCAGCCAATTTTATGGAAGGGCTGCAAACACTTCGCCAATTAAGTTTCGGCATGCTTGACATGAGCTGGCATAGTGCCGACCCTTCTAATATTGAAAATGTTAAAACCCATGAGACAGAAGCCTTTAAGCCTACCTCCTTATACCCGGACACTCCGGAAACCTGTATGAGCACCTCCTTTTCTCATATCTTTCAGGGAGGATATTCTGCGGGTTACTATAGCTATAAATGGGCAGAAGTTTTAGATGCGGACGCATTTGAGCTTTTTAAGGAAAAAGGCATCTTTAATAAAGAAGTCGCCGAGCTTTTTAAAAACAACGTATTATCGAAAGGTGGAACTGAAAACCCTATGGAATTATACAAACGTTTCAGGGGCAAGGAGCCAAACCCGGATGCACTCCTGAGGAGAGCCGGATTGATCGAGAAATAATTTCAGAAAAACTCCCTGCCCCGGGAGTTTTTTTATTCGGTTAAATACACCGACACCTGCCGGTGTTCATTTACTGACTTTCGGTTTCTTTACCGGATTCTGACCAGGATTTAAAACCGCCATCCAGATTTACGACCTTTTTGAATCCCAGGGAATCCAATATTTTACTGGCTTTCAGGCTTCTTCCTCCCGACCTGCAATACAGGTAAATCTTTTTCCTTTTATTATAGCCATCAAACTGTTTTGCAAAATCTTCCCCAAAAAAGTCGATATTAACCGCTTTAGGCAAATGGCCTTCCTGATATTCGGCAGCTGTCCTCACATCAATGAGAGGAAACTTAGCCGCTTTCTTAATTTTGTATCCCTCTATGGGAACTGTTTTTACCTGTGCGTTCACACCCGTTGAAGCAAAAACAAACCCACACCCTATTAAGATCATATATAGCAGATAACGCATCACTAATTATTTTAAAAACAAAGTTACAAAACAATAGTTTCAACTTTTTTATAAATTTGAACAACTCAAAATCGTCAGATGCCTAAACATAGTTTAAATCCTCCAAAATGGGTCGACCTATATGCCGACTACCTTTTCAACTATACGATCGGTAGGGTTAATGATGTTGCAACAGCACAAGATCTGGTGCAGGAAACTTTTCTGGCAGCTTTAAGGTCTGCTGATAATTTTAAAGGAGAAGCTTCGGAACGCACCTGGCTGGTATCCATTCTAAAAAGAAAAATAATCGACCATTACCGAAGAAGCAACTCTGCCAAAGGCAAGGCCGAGATCAGCATCAATTTTCCTATTGGGTCTGATGAAAGCGAAGGCGACTGGCTGGAAGAAAGGGTTGCCGATAAACGGCAGTTAAATATTGAAGATTCTTTACAAAATGAAGAGCTCGGATTAGCAATTCAGGCATGTATTGAAAAGCTCCCTAAAAAACAGGCCGAAGTTTTTACCATGAAGACCGTCCTGGGAATGGAAACTGAAGAAATTTGTAATGAGTTGAATATCACCCCGTCTAATCTTTGGGTTATTATTCATCGAGCCCGTACTGCTCTGGCATCTTGTCTTAAAGATAATTGGTTTTAATTAATATGATGATGAAGAAAAAATCGAAACTATTTGTTAACTGTGAAGAAGCTGTGAAAATCTGTGATAAGTCGCAGTATAATGAAGCCGGCTTATGGGATAAAATAAGGTTAAAACTACATCTTATTTTATGCGGGGGTTGTAAAAAATACTCTTCCAGCAATTCTAAACTCACCTCATTGTGCTCGAAAGCAAAACTGAATGCCCTGACCCATCAGCAAAAAGAAGCCATGAAAAAAGTCATTGAATCTGAAAGTGCCAAGTAAGTTCTGCGGAGCATATGTATCGTACACATCTGAAGCTCCCGCACGGACAGGCTTCGAAATATTCAACCCGAATTACCCGGCAAACAATAACAACCACCAAATAACGGGAATTCCTTCTACCCAAAAGGCACTATAATATTTTTTCTGGTCCTCTTTCGAGAAGGCAATAAAAACAATAACCAATATGGTTATTAACGACAACACAAGATGTTGTGCAAGCTGAATATTCTCTTTTATAAAATCTAACAGATACAACAACAGTACGATCAGGATACCAAACATCTTTGCCTTTCCAACTCCCAACAACTGGGGTATCGTTTTAAGAGACTTCGAATCTCTTGCCAGGTCTCTTAATTCAAAAGGAACCATAACAGCAACCACATACAAAAACCGTTGAATAGTTTCTACTATCAGATCCCCTGTCATTTCCAACTTATTGTCAAGCACAGGCAACACTACAGTAACCAAAGCCCATACCAGCGCAACAATAAATACTTTAGCCCCGGTCAGACTCCTGATATTTTTTCCAAACCTGCTGACTGGGATCATATACAAGGCGGAAACAACTGTAAGGATCCCCAGCAAAATCCATGTTCTTAACGGGAGTTTCAACATAAAATAGATCGCCGCCCCAGCACAGCCAAAGCTGAAAAACTGAATGATCTTTGTGTATTTTGCCTTTACTATAAGGTACTTTTCTGCACCTTCGGCATACTTAAGAAAGTTATACGATACAATGACCCCAAAAAAAATAGCCAGGCTCAGATGATCCTCAAAAGGAATCTGATAATTAATACAAGTAACCTGAATTAATGCATATACAGCCAGAGCAACATGTACACTAGCATCAATATAGAAGTTAAAAAGAGTTTTTAGCCATTGCATTCAACAAAAATAAAGAAACTGTTAATATCCTTAACCAGTGGTTTATAACTTTATGTTACAAGATTACTAAAATGGTTTTTTTTACCATTTTAATACGTACTTTTGCGCCACAAAAACAACACAAATAATAAGGAAATGAAACCAATAGAATCTAAGGCTCTTTTGGTAAAAACTAAAGACAGAAATGATTGTTCGGGTTTCCGTTCTTATTAAAGCATAAATAAAAAACACATGAAAACAGATTCTTTTGCATTACGTCATATTGGCCCCCGAGCAACGGATATCGACCAAATGCTGAAAACGATTGGCGCAGACAGCATAGATCAACTCATCTATGAAACTTTACCGGACGGAATCAGGTTAAAAGATGATCTTGATCTGCCGGAAGGTTTAAGTGAAAGTGAGTATACTTCTCATATTTTACAACTGGCAGCAAAGAACAAATTATATAAGTCATACATTGGCCTTGGCTACCACGAAGCTTTTACCCCTTCGGTAATTAAAAGAAATATCCTTGAAAACCCGGGATGGTATACCGCTTACACACCTTATCAGGCAGAGATCGCTCAGGGACGTTTAGAGGCATTGCTTAACTTCCAGACCATGATCTGCGATCTTACCGGAATGGAATTGGCAAACGCATCTTTACTCGATGAATCTACAGCAGCAGCTGAGGCTATGACCATGCTACACAGCCTGCGTAGCAGAGATCAGAAAAAACAAGACGTTAATAAGTTTTTCGTTTCAGAAGAAATTTTACCACAAACTCTGGCCGTTCTTAATACGAAGGCGAAACCTTTAGGTATAGAAGTAGAAGTCGGAGATCACAGAACTTTTGAGTTCTCTGAAACTTATTACGGGGCACTGCTTCAATACCCTGCAAAATATGGCGAGGTGTTTAATTACGAAGATTTTGTAGCTAATGCTAATGCTGCCGGAATTAAAGTAGCCGTTGCCGCCGACATTTTAAGTCTTGTAGTATTAACTCCTCCGGGAGAATTTGGTGCAGACGTGGTTGTCGGCACCACCCAACGTTTTGGAATTCCTTTAGGATACGGCGGACCTCACGCCGGATATTTTGCAACCAAAGAAGAATACAAGCGTAATATTCCCGGGAGAATTATCGGGGTTTCCAAAGATAAAGACGGAAATCGTGCGCTTCGAATGGCGCTTCAGACCAGAGAACAACATATCAAAAGGGATAAAGCCACTTCCAATATCTGTACAGCACAGGTTTTACTGGCTGTAATGGCAGGAATGTATGCTGTTTATCACGGCCCGGAAGGACTTAAATACATCGCCAACAAGGTTCATTTTTCTGCTGCTACTTTAGAGCAAAAGCTAAAAGAACTCGGGTACGAACAAGTAAACAAATCTTATTTCGACACCTTATTGGTTAAAGCAGACGCTGCCAAGATACAGGTAATCGCTCAGGCCAATGAAGTAAACTTTTTGTCAGTAGACGAAAACCATGTGGCTCTGTCTTTAAACGAAGCCACAAATATTGACGACCTGAATGTAATCGTTAAAATATTTGCTGAAGCAGCCGGAAAAGAATTCGATCCGATCACTGTGCTTTCAGCTACCTCAACTATAAACGGCACAAAAAGAACCTCTGCCTTTTTACAGGAAGCCGTATTTAACTCGTATCACTCTGAAACAGAAATGATGCGTTATATCAGGAAGTTAGAGCGTAAGGATCTTTCGCTTAACCATTCCATGATCTCCCTTGGCTCATGTACAATGAAGCTTAACGCTGCCACGGAGATGCTCCCATTAAGCATGGCTCAATGGGCTAACATACACCCTTTTGCACCTGTAGACCAGGCCGAAGGCTATCAGACGGTTCTTAAAACACTCGAACAACAGCTAAATGTAATCACTGGTTTTGCAGGAACTTCATTGCAGCCTAATTCAGGAGCTCAGGGGGAATATGCAGGACTTATGACGATTCAGGCGTATCTTGAATCAAAAGGAGAAGGACACAGAAACATCTGTTTGATTCCTGCTTCTGCCCACGGTACAAACCCGGCTTCGGCAGTACTTGCAGGCATGAAGGTTGTTGTTACCAAAACAGACGAAAAAGGAAATATTGATGTAGAAGATGTACGTGAAAAAGCGGAAAAATACAAAGACAGCCTTGCAGCATTAATGGTGACCTATCCTTCTACCCACGGAGTATTCGAATCGTCTATAAAAGAGATTACTCAGATTATTCACGATAACGGCGGACAGGTATATATGGACGGGGCTAACATGAATGCCCAGGTGGGACTTACAAATCCTGCTACGATAGGGGCAGATGTCTGTCACCTGAACCTGCATAAAACATTTGCGATCCCTCACGGTGGCGGCGGACCGGGTGTCGGACCTATTTGTGTTGCCGAACATCTGGTTGAATTTTTACCTTCAAACCCTGTTATAAAAACAGGTGGCACCAATGCTATCGAAGCCATATCAGCAGCTCCCTGGGGAAGTGCTCTTGTTTGCCTGATCTCTTACGGATACATTAAAATGCTTGGAGCTCAGGGATTGAAACAATCTACCATTCATGCCATTTTAAATGCCAACTACATTAAGGCCCGTCTTTCTGAAAAGTTCGACATCCTTTATACAGGCGAATGCGGGAGAGCTGCCCACGAAATGATCGTTGACTGCCGTCCGTTTAAGAAAAACGGGATCGAGGTTACTGATATTGCAAAGCGTTTAATCGATTATGGTTTCCACGCTCCAACAGTTTCTTTCCCGGTTGCCGGAACCATTATGGTTGAACCGACAGAGAGTGAAAGTAAGGAAGAGCTAGACCGTTTCTGTGATGCTTTATTATCTATCCGGGAGGAAATTGACACTTTAGCTGACAGCGAAGACAATGTATTAAAAAATGCGCCGCATACGCTTCAGATGTTAACCTCTGACGAGTGGAACCATCCATACAGCAGGCAAAAAGCCGCTTTCCCGTTAGAGTACATCTCAGAAAATAAATTCTGGCCATCGGTAAGAAGGGTTGACGATGCTTTTGGAGACCGTAATTTAATTTGTACTTGTGCTCCGATCGAAACTTATATCGAAGCATAGCAACAAGCCTATACCTCTATAAACAAAGGCTCTTCCCGGAAAACGGAAGAGCCTTTTTTATCACCCTTACTTATCATACCAAATAAAAAAATGATTTTGAACATCGTATAAATTATTATGCAGGCATAATAAATCGGAATTATATTATGACCTTTATAACAGCAGCAAATTTGGGTTCAAAATAAGTGGCACCGGAAGTTATATTCCGTCGGAAGTTTCATGTAACAGCAGCTTTGTTCAACATGAATTTCTAGACAAGAACGGATCAAAATTTGAATTCACTAATGATGTCATCATCGAAAAATTCAAGGATATTACCGGTATAGCTGAAAGAAGATATGCCAAAACACATTTAAACACTTCAGACCTAGCATACTTTGCTGCCGAAAGGGCCATTGAAAATGCGGGAATCGACCCGGAAACATTAGACTATATTATTGTAGCTCATAATTTCGGTGATGTAAAGTACGGAACCATACAAAGCGATACCCTGCCCAGCCTGTCCGTTCGGGTTAAACACTCGCTCGGGATTAAAAACCCGAAATGTGTAGCTTACGATCTTATTTTTGGTTGTCCTGGCTGGATCGAAGGCGTTATACAGGCACAGGCATTTATAAGAGCTGGCATTGCTAAAAAGTGTCTCGTGATAGGCGCAGAAACACTGTCTAGAATTGTTGACAAACACGACCGGGATTCGATGATCTACTCAGATGGTGCCGGTGCGGCCGTTATAGAACGTACAGACGAACCCGGCGGAATCTTAAGTCACGAATCAGCTACCTTTGCCGCAGACGAAGCCTATTACCTCTACTACGGCAAATCGTATAACCAGGAACTCGATGACGACACCCGCTATATTAAAATGCACGGCAGAAAAATATACGAATTTGCCGTTACCCAGGTTCCTTTAGCCATGAAGAGCTGTCTCGACAAGAGCGGTATCGATATAAAAGACCTGAAAAAGGTCTTTATTCACCAGGCCAATGAAAAAATGGACGAAGCCATTATCAAGCGTTTCTACCGGACGTATAAAATGCAGGTTCCCGAACACGTAATGCCTATGAACATCCACACACTGGGAAACAGTTCCGTGGCTACCATCCCTACCCTTTTCGATATGGTCAGAAAGAACCTGATCGCTAACCAAAGTCTGGAAAAAGGAGATAAGATTATGTTTGCCAGCGTAGGTGCCGGAATGAACATCAATGCTTTTGTATACGAATACTAAACAGTTAGTCTTTCATATCGTTTCTTAATTGCCTGAACTAAACTTTCGTTTAATTTTGTTTAAAAGTTAAATTATTCGTTTTGTTTTTATTATAAGTAAAATCATTTTACATTTACGAAAACATCATCGAATATTTATTATGAAAAAAACATTTTTCAGGATCAGTCTTTCACTGTTATTGCTTCTGAATAGCTGTGCAAAGAAAGAAAACAAGCTAGGCGATTTTCAACTACTCCCCACACCTCAGGAATATACCACTTCTGGGGCCAGTGATATAAGTCCTTCAGCCATCCATTCTTTTTATGCAGGAGAAGGGGTTGAATTGCCTAAAACACATTTATCAAATAAGATAAGCCCGATAAAAGATCAAAGCAAAGCCTCACTTTTATTAAGCATTGATACTGAGCTGGATGTTAACCCGGGAGGGTATACCTTACAGGTAAATGAACAACAAATAGATATTACCGCAAAAGATCAGGCCGGGTTGTTGTATGCTTTTCAGAGCCTGGAGCAACTTATCATGGATGCATCAGAACAAGAAGTAAACCTTCCGGTATGTTCAATAAAAGACTATCCGCTACTTGCCTACAGAGCAATCCATCTGGATATTAAGCACCACAGGGAGACAAAAGAATACTACTATAAACTCATCGACAAGTTAGCACATTATAAAATAAACGGGATCATTGTCGAGCTGGAAGACAAACTGAAGTTTGAGCAGCAACCTGTTGTAGGATCAGACGATGCCCTTACCATTGAAGAATGGAAAGACCTGAGCGACTATGCCAAAGAAAGGCATATAGAGATCAGCCCGCTGGTACAGGGTCTTGGTCACGCTTCATTCATTTTAAAGCACGATGAGTACAAAAACCTGAGAGACAACCCTGAAAGTGACTGGGCTTTTAACCCGCTGGACGAGGAGACCTACAAGGTACAATTCGATCTGTACGAAGATGCCATGAAGGCGACCCCACACGGAAAATATTTACATATCGGTGGCGACGAAGTACACACCAATGGCAGAAACAGCGGTAAATCGGCTTTAGAATTACAGCTTATCTGGTTAAACAAAGTAACACAGTTTGCAGAAGAACATGGCAGAATTCCTATTTTCTGGGATGATATGCCATTAAAAAATGCAGGGGTATATGCCCCTACCCACAGTGATCAATTTTCTGAAAAGAAGACAGATTCCATCTGGGAAGCAAACGGGCCAAAGCTTGAAACTTTTCTGGAGCAATTCCCTAAAAACTGTATCTATATGAGATGGAGTTATTTCAAGCCGGATCTGTATGGTAATAAAAAAGCCATGAAGTGGTTTACAGACAACGGAATGCAAGTTATGGGAGCCACGGCAGGCCAGACCAGATGGGTACTTATGCCGCAGGAGGAAAGCAATATTGAGGCGATCAGGTCTTTTGCCATTTCATCTATCGACAATAATTTAGGTCGTTTATTGCTTACTTTATGGGATGATGACTCACCGCATTTCGAACTATACAATCGTGGTATCCTGGCTTTCGCTGAATACACCTGGAGTGGCGACAACCTATCAAAAGACGAAGTAAAATCGTTATACAGACGCAGAGCGTATTCTAATAAGATGGCCGACGAATCTTATGCCTTTATAGACTCATTAGAAGGTCCGGTAGCATTCTGGAAAAATGCGCTGTTAAACGGAAATGCACGTAATTACCTTAAAGGCAACAAAAACGCCAAGGCAGAAGCAGTAATAAGTTTACCTGATGCCGACAAGCCCGGCGAGTGGACTAAAGCCAACAAAGAACGGCTGGACAAGGCCGCCAAGGCATATGCCACTACAGAAAAAGTAGCACAACAAATAGAAAAGTCAAAAGAGACTGCCATCAGAAACAAATACACCCTCGAAGTATACGAACAGGTAAATAACCTGGTACAATATACTTGTGGCGCCCTATTAAAATTGAAAAATTACGATCAGGCTACTTCAGAACAGGACAAAGCAACTGCCAAAGAAGCACTTTTAAAGTTAGCCGACGAGTTTAAAGACACAAGAGATCAATTAGAAGAAGTGTACGGCAAAACCCGTGTACTGAACAAGCCTGACAATTACATTTTAGATCAGGATCATCATGTACATCTGGCTAATCAGTCGCTTAACTTTGACTGGCAGTTCTATGCTGAGATTTTATTCCTTGAAAAACTTTCAGAAAAACTAAACCGGTAAGTTTTTTCAAACACTATAAATAAACTGTGGTAGGGTCTCCATATCCTGTCACAGTTTTTTTATACATTATTCTCCAAAACCATCACTGTATCATTATGAAAAAAACAGCCGCTTTCATCACCTGTCTTTTCATCATCCTGAATCTGCTCTCATGTAATAGTCAGCACGAAGAATTAATCACGCCTCCCAATATTGTCTGGATTACTTCAGAAGACAACTCAAAACACTATATGAAATTGTTTGATGAACACGGAGTCAACACCCCGAACATCGAGCGGCTGGCTAGTGGAGGTCTTACTTTCAACAATGCATTTTCGAATGCTCCTGTCTGTAGTGTTGCACGTTCTACCATCATCAGCGGATGCTATGCTCCGGCAACCGGATCGCAGTTTCACAGACGAATGGAACAGGTTCCATTACCCGAAGGACTCGAAATGTTTCCCGCATATCTTAAAGCCGGGGGGTATTACACCAGCAATAATAATAAAGAAGACTACAACTTCATTAAAAGCGATTCCGTTTGGGACGATTCTTCTAAAAAAGCCACCTGGAAAAACAGGCAGGCGAACCAACCCTTCTTTCATGTTCAGAATATAGCAAACACACACGAAGGCAGTTTACACTTCAGAAAAAGAAAATCTACTGTTACAGATCCCGACAGTGTATTTGTATTCCCCAACCATCCGCAAACAGATTTATTTAAATATACAAACGCACGATACAGAGACCATATCATAAAACTAGACACACTTGTCGGGAATGTAATTCATCAACTGGAAAAAGACGGTTTATTAGAAAACACCTTTGTTTTCTACTTTGGAGATCATGGCGGTGTACTACCCGGCAGTAAAGGTTACTTATACGAAACAGGATTACATGTGCCTCTGGTTGTATACGTTCCTGAAAAGTACAAACACCTGGTTCCTGCTGAAAGAGGAACCCGTATCGACGGCTTTATCAACTTTATCGACCTGGCACCAACGGTACTCCATCTTGCCGGAGCAGATATTCCAGAACAAATAGACGGGACACCTTTTTTAGGCAAAGACATTAAACTAAGCGAGATAAACAGCAGAGACGAAGCTTTTGCCTATGCAGATCGCTTTGATGAAAAATACGACCTGGTAAGATCACTCAGAAAAGGAAAATATAAATACATCAGAAGCTATCAGCCTTTTAATTACGACGGACTTTACAACGAATACCGCTATCGACAGCCAGGGTATCGGCAATGGAAAGACGGATTTGAAGCAGACACACTTAATGACATTCAGGCAGCATTCTTTAAAACACGTCCGACGGAACTATTATTCGATATTGAAAACGATCCATATGAAACCACAAACCTCGCAGACAACCCGGAATATCAAAAGGTTTTATTGTCACTCAGAAGTCGACTTAAAGAGTGGATAATCAATCTGCCGGATCTTTCTTTTTATCCGGAATTCCATTTAAAGGGAGTTGCCTTCGATAATCCGGCGGGGTTCGGGACTCAACACAAAAACAATATATCGTCATATGTAGAAATAGCCGATCTCAGTCTTAAGGATTTCAGTACTGTCGGATCGACACTGGAAAAAGCGCTCCATAGCTCTGATCCGTGGCAGCGCTACTGGGCACTGATTAGTTGCAGTATATTCGGGAAAGAGGCTTTACCATTAAAGCCTGCTATCGCTACCATTATGCAGAATGACAGTTTGCCGATCAATAAAGTACGTGCGGCGGAGTTTATGGGCATCACCAAAACGGAAGACCCTTCGGCGGTTATGACACAAGCTCTTTATAACTGTCCAGATCCTGTTGAGGCATTATTAATACTAAATTCCATTGCTTTAATGCACGATGCTCCCTATAATTTTAAATTCAAGATTAACAAAGACCTCATCAATCCGGCAGTAGTAAAGGATCAGGAGGTCAACAGGAGACTGAAATACCTGCTTTAATACAACAAAGAACAAACCCTGTAAAATCTCCCGGGGAATATTTTACAGGGCAACATGCCGACAAACATTCAATGGCTCGTCGCATTTGTTATCCAGTATTTTTATACTACCTTGTAGAGGTATAACAATTTATAGTCTTATTTAAATACTCCTCACGATGGTAGAACAGCTAAAAACATTCAGTAATAATGTATTGGCATTAGAGGTTATTGACGGATTTACTGAAAATGACGAGAAACTCTGTCAGAAGTTCTTTGAACAGAAAAGAGCTGAAGGCTTCGACATTATTAATGTACTGATCAAGCTCGATGAAATGAAACTCTCTAACAGCAGTGCCAGGGCCTTTTTTGAAGACACCCTCTGGTCGCTTAGAAACTATCGTCACATGGGACATATTGCCATTGTTGCCCACTCTAAAATATTAAAAGCACTGGTACCCATCGACAAGCTGTTTTTTCAGAGAGCCGGCAAAGGCAGACAGGAGCGTTATTTTGACGTATCAGAACTAAACGATGCCTTTGCTTTTGTAAACGGTACTAAAAGTCAGTTTTTACACTAGCCGTCAGAAACAAAAATACAAAGTGCACATCATCGGTAATGAATCCGGTTAGAACTGCTTTCACAAAATGACTGTCAAACCGTTAATAAATTAGTATCTTAGAACAAATACATGTCTTTACACCGGCATGTATGAATCATCAACTTATCATATATGGATTTAAACATAGCCGTTCTTATAGACGGAGACAACATACCTTCTGCATACGTAAAAGAAATGATAGAAGAAATTGCCAAATACGGCAACCCGACCATTAAACGTATTTATGGCGACTGGACAAACCCTCGACTTAATAAATGGAAGCATATCCTGTTAGAAAACGCCATCACCCCTATTCAGCAATACGGATATACCACCGGAAAAAATGCAACCGATTCTGCCATGATTATCGACGCCATGGATATACTGTATTCGGGCAAGGTAAACGGCTTTTGCCTAGTATCAAGCGACAGCGATTTTACCAGGTTGGCTACCAGGCTCCGCGAAGCAGGAATGAATGTAATCGGTATTGGCGAGAAGAAAACACCGGATCCTTTTATTGTTGCCTGCGACAAATTTATCTACGTCGAGGTATTAAAGACAAATAACAAAGCGGAAGCCGAAGATGAAAAGAACCAAACTAAAAGTAACTTCGACCAGATAACCCAAAAAGAAATCAGCTTAATTGCTTCTTCTATTGAAGACTTATCTGATGAGAGCGGCTGGGCTTTTCTAGGCGATGTAGGAAACCTTATTCAGAAAAAGAGACCCAGTTTTGATTCCAGAAACTATGGTTTTCAAAAACTTACGCCCCTTATTAAATCTATGGAGGCTTTCGATATAGAAGAACGGGAAACTTCTAAAAGCAGACACAAACTTATATATGTAAAGAACAAAGAAACCAATAAGAAAAAACCACGTCCCCGAAAAAAATAAATCATTTTACAACTATCTAAAAGATATTTACAAAAACAGTCTTAAAGGGTGTTTTTAAGGTTGGGCATCAAACTGGTGGGTTCTGATAGGAACTTCAATATGAGATTGGTATGTTTACCAGACAACCGAGATATATCCCGTGTAGCGATCGGGAGTTCAGAGGTAGTTTACTATTATTAACCAGTACATCAGACCTTTTAATTATGATAATTCACCGACATCTAGTTGTTTGCGTCCTATTCCTTTGTTTTCAGGCGGCCTTTCCTCAAAAAGGAGTTTCCGTGAAGCAACAAAAACAACCCAATATTATACTTATTGTGGCCGACGATCTCGGGTATGGAGATCTGAGTATTAACGGTAGCAAGCAGCTTAAGACCCCTCATATAGACCGGCTTGCCAAAAACGGTATTCGTTTTACCGAAGGATATGTTTCTGCCCCTGTTTGCAGTCCGTCAAGAGCCGGATTACTAACCGGAGTGAACCAGGTTGAATTCGGGCACGACAACAATCTTTCGGGTGTACAGCCGGGCTTCGATCCGGAATACAACGGAATGCCCCTTACGCAAACCACCATTGCCAGGAGGCTAAAGAACCTCGGATATGTAACCGGACTTATTGGCAAATGGCATTTAGGCAAACTCCCCCAGTTTCATCCTTTACAAAGAGGCTTCGATGAGTTCTGGGGATATACCGGCGGGGGGCACGATTACTTTGAGTCACTTCCCAATGGCAAAGGTTATAAAGAACCCCTCGAAAGCAACTTTAAAACCCCGCAACCCATTACCTATCTTACCGACGATAAAGGCGACGAATGTATCGGCTTTATAAAGCGACACAGCGACAAACCTTTCTTTTTGTATGCTGCATTTAATGCGCCACACACACCGATGCAAGCCGCCGAAGAAGACCTTCAACTATACAAACATATTTCCGACACCAAAAGGAGAACTTATGCCGCTATGGTACATCGACTCGATG
Source organism: Zhouia spongiae (assembly GCF_022760175.1). Lineage (GTDB taxonomy): Bacteria > Bacteroidota > Bacteroidia > Flavobacteriales > Flavobacteriaceae > Zhouia > Zhouia spongiae. The sequence continues at coordinate 1,962,974 of NZ_CP094326.1, read as the reverse complement.
TGAATATAGGAAGGATTATGAAAACATTAAAAGAAGAAAAACTAGAACGGAACACTATCGTTGTTTTTCTTAGCGATAACGGCGGACCTGTAGACAGCAACGCTTCTATTAATGCGCCGTACCGCGGGCAAAAAGGAATATTACTCGAGGGTGGCATTCACGTTCCGTTTATTATCAGCTATCCGAAGCTACTAAGCAAGAACATTACCTACACCAATCCTGTATCGGCACTCGACCTTGCTCCTACTTTTGTGGCTTTGGCAGGAGGTGCAGATACCATAAAAGAAGATACTTTCAGCGGTGTAAACCTCCTTCCGTTTTTAACAGACAATACAAACGCACAACCTCACAAAGACCTTAAATGGCGATTTACCATTAGTGCCGCTATCAGGGAGGGCGACTGGAAACTTATACGCCTGCCGAACCGATTACCGCAGCTATACCATCTGCCGACGGACGTATCGGAACAAAAAGACCTGGCTCTGGAACGTCTCGACAAAACCAGGGAGCTCTTAAAAAAGCTTGGCGACTGGGATGTACGATTACCTCATCCGGTATTTCTTGAAGGGCCGCAATGGAGAAAAAGACAAGTACACCTTTACGATGTAAAGTATCCGTTACAACAACCTGACAAGTAATTACCACAGGAAGTCTCCTAATGCCGGAGCATAACCAAAAAAAATACATAAGTTTGTAACCCTTACGTAAATAAACCTATGTACGAAAATAGTTTTCCGAACAAACGCTATAAACATACCATGTTGTTCTTGAAGGAGCATGTAAACACCTCAGACAAAATACTTGACCTGGGCGTTACCAATCCGTTTTCAGAACTCATGAAACAACAAGGTTACCAGGTAACAAACACAACGGGTGAGGATCTGGACCTTGACACTTCGGTCGTTACCACTTCCGATTACGATGTGGTTACTGCCTTTGAAATCTTTGAGCATTTACTAGCTCCGTTCAATATCTTAAAAGACATAAAAGCCGGTAAGCTCGTAGCCAGCATTCCGCTTAAACTATGGTTTGCTCCTGCCTACAGGAGTAAAACAGACATGTGGGATCGTCATTACCACGAATTTGAAGACTGGCAATTCGATTGGCTGTTAGAAAAATCGGGCTGGGAAATAAAGGCCAGGGAAAAGTTCACCAATCCGGTGAAGAAGCTTGGTATCCGTCCTTTATTAAGGAGCTTTACCCCACGGTATTATATGGTATATGCCGAACGTAAAAAATAAGAAGCAGTCCCGATGAACTACTACCTTATTATTCCGGCGCATAATGAAGAAGCCTTCTTAAAACTGACGCTCGATTCGGTTGTAAAGCAAACGCTGTTGCCTAAAAAAGTAGTTGTTGTAAACGATCATTCAACCGATGCTACAGAAGCTATTATCGATCAATATACAAACAGTTACAGCTATATACACAAACTAAACACCACCTCCTCTACCCTGCATATGCCGGGCAGCAAAGTGGTGAATGCCTTTAAGAAAGGATTTGAAACGGTAGACGATGCTTACGATTTTATTGTAAAGCTCGATGCAGACCTCATACTCCCGAAAACATACTTCGAAACCATCGCTACTACCTTTAAGCAACACAGTACTGCGGGAATGGCCGGTGGTTTTATTTATGAAGAAAACAATAACGGGCAATGGCTATTAAACCATCCTATGAACAAAGACCACATAAGAGGCGCCTTTAAAGCCTATACCAAGGCCTGTTTTAAAGCCATAGGCGGTTTGCGAAGCAGTATGGGTTGGGATACCGTCGATGAACTTCTATGTCGCTATCACGGGTACGATATCATTACCATCGATTCGATGAAGGTAAAGCACCTGCGTCCTACCGGTAAAGGATACAATAAAAAAGCCAGGCTGTTACAAGGTGAAGCCATGTACAAAATGCGTTATGGTTTTTGGCTTACCGCCATAGCATCTGCGAAGATGGCTGCCAAGCAAAAAAAGCCGAAGTTGTTTGTACACAACCTGCAAGGGTTCTTTCAAGCAAAGAAAAACAAGCTCGATTATATAGTTAATGAAGAAGAAGGCGCTTTTATCAGGAACTATCGTTTTCAAAATGTAAAGCGAAAGTTATTTTAGACGTCCCCATCCGTCTTTACGAGGGAAAAACCACCGAAGCAATCTCCATAATAATCATACAAAGTCCTATAGAAACATACATCTTTGCAAAGCCATGACAAAAGAATGGCTGTAGTAATCTCCCCAAACAAAACTCCAAATATGCCAGATCTGTAATTACCATGTATATAAACTGTTTTAGGCATACTGATAAACCGGGCCAAAACCGGGCCAAAACCGGATCAAGACCGGGCCTAAAGCGAGTCAATGATATATAAGCCTTGTCTTATTGTAAGATTAAACCTTATTTTATCATGGTGTTTTTCATCGAAAATATTGGTTTTACTATAGCTTTTTAAATTTTTACTTCTATTTTGAATGCTCCAGTAACCATCAAAAAACAACAATTATGGCGCGAGTAAAAGGTCCAGTTTCATTTTCAGGCAGCACAGGAAACATAACATTCTATTCTAGTAATGGTAAAAATTATGCCCGGGAAAAAACCATTACTGTCGATAAGGAAATGATCATGAAAAGTCCAACCATGCGGGTGGTAAGACAAAACAATTCTGAGTTTGGAAGCGCTTCATTAACTGCCAAATCCATATATAATGCTATTAAACTCATTAGTCAAAAGAAATCGATGGGCAGGTTGTATGCAGACTTAACCGGATTATTTACCTGTATCATAAAACAGGATGGGATTTCTGAACCGGGCGAACGCACTATTTCCAGGGGTTTAAGTACTCCGATGGGGAATTATTTATTAAAGAACTTTAAACTAAATAAGAATTGTGATCTCGACCGTCTGCTGACAGCGGATACAAGTTTTGACGCAGACAAAAACAGCATTATTTTAAAAGACTTCAGGTTTTATCCCAATCGTAGAAATCAGGCAACACATTTGAGCTTACGTGCTGCGATTCTTTCTATTGACCTGGACAGCCTTAAGGCTAGTTTATCGTATAGTAAAATTACTCGTTTATTGAAAAGCTCTCAAACTATCGATAAGGTTGTATTGAAGTGCAAACCTGTTAAAAACCCAGGACGTTCTCACTTTATCTTTTTACACTGTTCCGAAATAATGGAATTAGAGGGTTTATTCTATTCTTTAAACGGGAAAGACAGTTATGCATTGAAGCTTATTGACTCGGTCATCGAGATTTAAATGCTCCAACGCTTGCCCTTGTGAAATGTTCCTAAAGGAATTTCATAGGGCTTACATCGAAATGTTTTGCCATGCACCAGCTGGCTCCATCGTTAAAAAGGTCTACCAGACCTTTTCTTTACGCTTGGCCCTCTCGTTGGCTTGTCACGAGGTAGTTTACTATAAGGCATAAATAAACAAATCGAAAAACATTTGTCTATTATTGACCCCGCTAACCAAAATACAAGTAATTAGCATCATACATAGAGGGAGTAAGATCTATTTATTAAAGTTCAGCTATAATTCCGGTTTAATAGCGGTATGTAAATCGGGGGGATTACAATGGAGTGCCCCGAGTGTTCGAAAAAGAGTGCTATGCAAGCAGGTATTAAAATACCTGTAACGGCTCACACCTTACGTCATAGTTTTACAACTCACCTTTTAGAAGCCGGAACAGGCATAAGATATATTTAACTTTTATGAGGCCATAACTCTACTAAAACAACCGAGATGTATACCCACGTTGAAAAAACAGCTCCAGCCCTATAAAAAACCCGTTAGACCTATAAGTATTTATGTATATTTGGGTGTATATATAATAAAAATAAACACACTAGTGTGTTTATACACATGTTGCCCTTTATGTCTCCGGACTTGATTTCCATTGGACAATTCGTCCAAACATTAAACATTCAGATTTGACTTTAAAACAGATTTGACAATTCTTGCGTGATTGAAAAACAATAACAGATCATATTCGTGAAAAGCTTGTGGATTAACAACTCACTCATACGTGACTCTTTAAAATCGATCTAAATCTGTTATTAAATCAAATTTATGACTCCTTTCCCTGGATTCTTTTAAGCTTTAAATAAGTGGATAATTCCTGCTACTATCCTACTTTTGATTGATCACTGAACGGATACAGTTCGTGCTTACTCAAACTTGTCGTCACAAAGGGCAACAATGCATATCGTTCATTGCTACGATTTTTCCCGTGGAAAAATCACGCATATTTTCTATATTTACAATTCAGCGGATAAATCAATAGTGATTTCCCCGCAACGAAACGTTATACTAGACCGTTGTGCATAATGTCCCAAAACTGCAGAAAATAAATGGAAAATCTGAATGGAACTTGGTTAAAAATTAAAACAGGAGATGACTATTGTCGACCGGAATTTATTGAATTCAATAACGACCAAATCATCCATTTTGAACTTGAATTAAAAAGCGGAAATGAATTATCAAAAGTCCGAACTGAATGGATCGAAAAACTCTCTGAATCTAAATATGAATTCATAAATGACAATCGAATAAGAATATTTAGAATGGGTAAAACTCACACTGTTTTGAGCGAAACTGAATCCATAACAGAGGACACTGAATTTTGGACTGATTACGAAAAAATCGAACCAACAAAAACGGAACTTGAATCTAAAAAAATTGAAACGCTTGAATTCAAAGCAGAGTGGAAAAATGAAAAAATACCTTTAAAATTCAACGAAATTTTGGACAGTCCAGTTATTCAAGAAATGAACAAAAGAATGAAAAGAAGCGGACGCAAATTAGTTTTAGAAAATTTACAAGGAACTTATTTTGCATCAATTTTTGACAACGAGGAACGAGAAAAGCTAATCGGAATAAAGGAAATAGATGAGAAAAAAGCTATTCTATTCGGATTTCCAGAAAAACCATATGAAATCAAAGCTGAATAAAAAACACTATGCACAACAAAGAACTGAGTTAAAAATCAAGTATTTTTAGACTAATTTTGATACATAATTTTCATTATATGGAATCCCTGATTTAGCTATTGCAAAGGCTTGTTTTAATAGCTTATTGGAGACTGCTATCAGAGCTTGTTTTTTAGTTTTTCCTTGGGCTAATAATCGATTGTAGAGTTCCCTACATGCTTTATTATGCTTGCAGGCTGAAAAACTACACAAGAACAGCAAGTTTCTTAATTTTCTATTGCCAACCTTACTGATTCGGCTTTTGCCTCTGACACTACTACCCGATATCCGTATAATGGGTGTGATTCCTACATAACTGCAAAGTTGAGAGGCTCTTTCAAATTTGGAAAATCCATCTGTTATTACAATCAGGAATAAGGCTGTTTTAGTACCTAAACCAGGGATACTTTTTAAATTGGTTAGTTGCTGTTGTTGTTCCTTTTTCACTAGTTCCAATAATCGTTGCTCAAGAGCTTCTATATGTTTGTTAAAGTGCTTTAAACTTTGTTCTAAAGAACGATAAACCATTTTGGAAGGAACTCCTAAAACAGTTTCCCCGTGAAGCTTATTTTTAATGGCAGAACGTTGCTTAAGATAGATATCTAAAAGACGAAACAACTGGAGACATTCTGCTTGAGTATCATCTAAAGAAGAATATATCGGTACCGGGTTCACCTGAGCATACTCACATATGGCCTTAGCGTCGCTTTTATCCGTTTTAACCTTAGACAGTTTCATCTGTATAAACCGCTTTACAGACAAAGGGTTTACTATTGATACTGTAAAGCCGTTATGGTTTAAGAATTGGGCCAGACGATAATGGTAATAACCTGTAGCTTCCATGACTACCAAACTATCCATTTTCAATACTTTCATAAAGGACTTAAAACCTTTGGGATTGTTTTCAAATTGATAATAACTTCCTTGACTTCCAATAACATCAAAGACATCTTTGCTGATATCCACACCATAAATTTCATTATATTTATTCATAATAATTGAATTAAGGGAAGAACGCCACTACTTATATTCCACCAACTTAAAATCGAGATCAAAGTCTCACAGAACTGAACGGATTTAAGTAGAAAAGAGCGGGGATTATCAATGTTGACGGAATCAAAAGTTCCTACGGTAGACCTAACCTTATTCCGCTCTTTTTGTTCTTTCTGGTTAATACCTCTAAATTAATAGATTGTAAACTTAAGATGGTAGATGTTGCACAACCCACTAATTATATAAAAACAAGATACAAATAAGCCCTTTTATGGGCTTTTATTTTGTGGTATAGTTTAGCTGTAAACTAAAATTGAAAGGCTTAAAAAGGCGTAAAATGTATTGTATGATAGCTTTTAAAGAAAAGTAAATACTTTGCATGCTTGCTACTCCACTTTTTGTGTGGTTTTCAATGAATTTCAGGTACTTCTTCAAGTTGTAGGCTATGGCCGAGAGCTGCATACATTTGTTTGCCTGTTTAATGCCTAGGGTATTCACTTTTCTAAGTCCCATAAACTGTGTTAATGTTCCAAACACCGGTTCTACCGTGCTTTGCCGCTTGGCTTTCATATACCGTCCCTGCGGACTATTCACTCTTGCTATATTACGTTCGTATTCTTTGCGATAAGCAGTAATGTTTATGCGTTTCTCATAACTTTTACCAATACATTGTTGTTTTATCGGGCAGCCTTTACAATCACTCCGTTTGGTAAAGTACTGATCTTTTAGAGTCCCTTTCTCTAATTTTTGTTTGCGGAAAGTAACTTTCTTGACCTGAGGGCATAACCAATAGTTGCCTGCCTCAATATATGTAAATCCTGCCGGCCCTCCTTTGTAAGTACCATGGGGAGGGATAAAACTCTTGATCTGATTCTTTTCTAAAAAGGCATAGTTCTCCCCACTGCTATATCCTGTATCGGCTACACAGTTCTCCCATAGCAGTCCTGAGTTCCACAAGCGTCGTTGTACCCTTTTCACTATGTCGGGCAGTTGTTGGTTGTCTTTGCCATCGGCATGGTAGGCTTTGATATCGGTTATCACATGATTGGAGGTGTCTACGGTTAATTGAGATAGGTAATTGAGTTTCCTGGCCTTGCCCGGTTTGACACTGATACGGGCATCGGGATCGGTAGGACTGTAATGGGTCTTATTGCTGGTATATCTCGAGCCTTTATTGCCTGCTCCCGGACGCTGATCCTGATCTTTTGCCCATTTACTGTTCCTGCTCTTTATGGCCTGTAGCTCCTTTTTACTGGCCGATAAGGTTTGCTGATCCTTTCCCGCTTTATTCTCTTTAGCTTGACGTAATGGTTTATCCTTGTCCCGTTTGCTGATATGGCGCACCTTACGGAGGTAGGACTCTAAATCTTCCTCAGGTACTTTGAGCTCCAGACTGTCCATCGAGGCATTGGCTTTTACAGGGGCGCTATCGATAGCCTGAGTATGGCCACTGACCATCCCGACCGATACACATAGTTCAAACACCTTGGTAAAGACCTCTTCAAACACTGACTCAGGAAATAACTGACGGGTGCGGCTAATGGTAGAATGCCAGGGAAGTTCTTCATCGATATCATAACCCAAAAAGAACAAAATGTCCAATCGCATACTGCAATGGGTTATCAGTTTACGGTCGCTGGTGATATTTTCTAAATACCCAACCAGACATAACTTAAAGAATACCACCGGATCGATACTCTTTTGTCCGCTACTACCATAATATCGTTTGGTAAGTGGGTATAAGTAATCTAAATCCAACACCTCTTTTAACCGCCGATAGAAATTGTCTATAGGTACGCGTTCACTTAACTGAAACTGATTGAACAACTTCTCCTGATACTTCTTTTTTCCTTGCATAACTACAAGGTAAGCCTCTTATCAAAAGATAATATCAACCCTATGTCAATTTTTTGCTAACTTGTGCAACAGGCACAATGGCTATAAGTAATTGCTTGTGGTGGTTAACATGAGGATTTATTCCTACTTTTAATCTTTATCACAAGCGGATAAATCACGAACCTAAAACGCAACCACTCATAGCCTAATGCGTTGTAAACAATTTAAGACAAAAATTGAAAAAAGCATTAAAATACGGATTTCTGATTTTCGGAATGCTAATTCTAATCGGTTTTGCACTGAAAGGAAATATCACTCACGAAAAATTTGACTCTGAAAAGTGGAAAAACTGGACGGAATCAGAATCTGAATGGTCATTGCGTTGGGATATGATGAACAGTTTGAGGAATAATCACGAACTGAAAGGAAAATCCAAGACTGAAATAATTGAATTGTTGGGAATTCCAGAAACTAAAAACGAATCCGAATTTGGTTACTATTTAGGAATGGCTAAACACGGAATTGACACAGGGCATTTGACAAAAACGGCAAAGTAACTAGTTTTAATGTTAGACATAGTTAATAAATGAAGCAAATAATATTTACCTTAACTTTTATAATTAGTATTCCAATTAACGGAATTGCTCAATCAAATGTAGATGTTAATGAAATGGTTGGATTTGGTTGCTACGAGGACGGAAGTCAATCAAAGCCAGTTCAGAAAGTTTCCAAACTAATTGACAAAGAAAAATACAATTCCATTATTAAACTTCTTGATTCGGAGAATAATGCTGAAAAATATCTAGCTGTAGTTGTTTGTGAAAAACTAACTGAATTAAACAAACTCACTCTGACAAAAGAACTGAAAGAAAAAATTTCGGAAATATATAAATCTAATGGGATTGTTTCAGTTTGCTCTGGTTGTGTTTATTGGGACAAACTGACTTTAAAAAAAATACTTGATAAAGAAAATGATATGCGAATATCTACAAATTATTGGCTTGACTATAAATTTAAAAAAGAATAAAAACTGTTTACAACAATAGTAGATGTTGCACAACCCACTAATTATATAAAAACAAGATACAAATAAGCCCTTTTATGGGCTTTTATTTTGTGGTATAGTTTAGCTGTAAACTAAAATTGAAAGGCTTAAAAAGGCGTAAAATGTATTGTATGATAGCTTTTAAAGAAAAGTAAATACTTTGCATGCTTGCTACTCCACTTTTTGTGTGGTTTTCAATGAATTTCAGGTACTTCTTCAAGTTGTAGGCTATGGCCGAGAGCTGCATACATTTGTTTGCCTGTTTAATGCCTAGGGTATTCACTTTTCTAAGTCCCATAAACTGTGTTAATGTTCCAAACACCGGTTCTACCGTGCTTTGCCGCTTGGCTTTCATATACCGTCCCTGCGGACTATTCACTCTTGCTATATTACGTTCGTATTCTTTGCGATAAGCAGTAATGTTTATGCGTTTCTCATAACTTTTACCAATACATTGTTGTTTTATCGGGCAGCCTTTACAATCACTCCGTTTGGTAAAGTACTGATCTTTTAGAGTCCCTTTCTCTAATTTTTGTTTGCGGAAAGTAACTTTCTTGACCTGAGGGCATAACCAATAGTTGCCTGCCTCAATATATGTAAATCCTGCCGGCCCTCCTTTGTAAGTACCATGGGGAGGGATAAAACTCTTGATCTGATTCTTTTCTAAAAAGGCATAGTTCTCCCCACTGCTATATCCTGTATCGGCTACACAGTTCTCCCATAGCAGTCCTGAGTTCCACAAGCGTCGTTGTACCCTTTTCACTATGTCGGGCAGTTGTTGGTTGTCTTTGCCATCGGCATGGTAGGCTTTGATATCGGTTATCACATGATTGGAGGTGTCTACGGTTAATTGAGATAGGTAATTGAGTTTCCTGGCCTTGCCCGGTTTGACACTGATACGGGCATCGGGATCGGTAGGACTGTAATGGGTCTTATTGCTGGTATATCTCGAGCCTTTATTGCCTGCTCCCGGACGCTGATCCTGATCTTTTGCCCATTTACTGTTCCTGCTCTTTATGGCCTGTAGCTCCTTTTTACTGGCCGATAAGGTTTGCTGATCCTTTCCCGCTTTATTCTCTTTAGCTTGACGTAATGGTTTATCCTTGTCCCGTTTGCTGATATGGCGCACCTTACGGAGGTAGGACTCTAAATCTTCCTCAGGTACTTTGAGCTCCAGACTGTCCATCGAGGCATTGGCTTTTACAGGGGCGCTATCGATAGCCTGAGTATGGCCACTGACCATCCCGACCGATACACATAGTTCAAACACCTTGGTAAAGACCTCTTCAAACACTGACTCAGGAAATAACTGACGGGTGCGGCTAATGGTAGAATGCCAGGGAAGTTCTTCATCGATATCATAACCCAAAAAGAACAAAATGTCCAATCGCATACTGCAATGGGTTATCAGTTTACGGTCGCTGGTGATATTTTCTAAATACCCAACCAGACATAACTTAAAGAATACCACCGGATCGATACTCTTTTGTCCGCTACTACCATAATATCGTTTGGTAAGTGGGTATAAGTAATCTAAATCCAACACCTCTTTTAACCGCCGATAGAAATTGTCTATAGGTACGCGTTCACTTAACTGAAACTGATTGAACAACTTCTCCTGATACTTCTTTTTTCCTTGCATAACTACAAGGTAAGCCTCTTATCAAAAGATAATATCAACCCTATGTCAATTTTTTGCTAACTTGTGCAACAGGCACAATGTATAACCTTCATTGCTACGGTTTTTCCTGTGGAAAAATCACGCATATTTTCTATATTTACAATCAGCGGAAAAATCAAAAACGATTTCTCCGCAACGAAACGTTATACTAAACCGTTAGCTACCATTTAACCCAAAAATCGAACTATGCCAAAAAGTAGAGGAAGAAAGAAGAAAAAAAATAAAAAGAAAAATAGAGTCTACGGTAAAGCTTCTAAAATTAAAAGGGAGCTAGTTAATGGGATTGAACTAAAACTTGAAGGAAAGAACCTTACAGTAAAAAATAAGCGGACAAAAAAACAGCACGAAGAGTATGTGCAACAAATAATTTCAAATAGGCCCAAAACTCTGGAGTTTATAGAAAATTCGATTAACAGAGTTATAGAAATTTTTAAAACATATGATAATTTCAAATTATTGGGCTTTCTATCCTACAATCATTTTCTAAATCATAACAATCCCGAAGATGATGGAATGGCAGAAGTTTCATTAGAATATGCCTCAAGTTTTGCGACAGCTTTAGAAAACAATCCAACAGAGTCACCATCCGTTGAAATTTTTGAAGAGTTAAAGGATTTACTTACTAACATCCGTATGTCTTACAATGCTTACATAATGACAGAAGCATTAACTGGAGCTTACTCTGAACAAGAAAGTCACTTAAGATTTTCAACGGTTTTGGAAGCTCTTCATATGAGAGGAGACGGTTATATGAATCACATATATGATGTGTTTAAAGAAATGTTTTCTGGGCACGACCAGTTTTATATCGATAATTACGGATTTGATTCAAAAGATATTTTAGAAACATTTATTCAATTAGAGGATTCTTGGTATTGTAGATTAATACTGCCAAATGGTATGCCTCACCCTAAATCATTTGAGCGATTTGAAAAATGGCAAAAAGCAAAAGGCATTACAATGTTTAGAGCTGATGACCAAAAACCAATGATTGATTTTTTAGCTGACAATCCTGACTTTGTATCAAAAGATAACAAACCAAATGGATATTTAGTAAATGACCCAGAACAATTTCAAGAATTGCACAAAATAAGATTTAGGAAAGAATTGCATAAAAAAGTAGTTGAAGTTATTAGCCAAAAATTTGGAGATAATAAAGATTTTCTTAATCCAGAATTTCAAGGATTACCTTTAAATGAGAGCTTAATGACGCGAAAACCAATCATCAAATATGATAATGAATACTATCTTTTTGCATTTAATATTCTAACAAGAAACCTTTTTGAAATTGGAGAATTTTTGATTGAAAATGCAAACAAAAAGTACTACAAAGAGAAATATTTAGGTAATAAATACTCGCAATCAAGAGATAACTATCTAGAAAACAAAACAGCAGAATTACTTGATAATTTCATAAAGGGTTCAAAGTCATATCTAAACTTGAAGTATAAACCAGGGATTTTGGATGAAAATAAAAATCCAATTGAAACAGAATTAGACCTACTTATTATTTCGGATAAAGCCAATTATATAGTTGAGATAAAAGCAGGAGGTTTGTCCGCACCTTCTAGAAGAGGTGCATTAAAAAGTTTAACAGGTCAATTATCTGAAACTGTAGGTTATGGTGCCTACCAAAGTCACCGTGCATATAAATATATCAAAGAAAATGACGATAATTCATTCTATGATAATCAAGGATTAACAATTACAGTTGACAACAAGAAGAAAACATTTAGAATAACAATTACACTTGAACACTTGTCGGGATTCATATCAAACCTACACGAATTAAAAAAACTGGGAATTGTAAAGCCAGAAGTTGACTTTGCTTGGAATTGTAGTCTATTTGATTTAATGATATTTTCGGAAATTTTAGAGAATGAAGATGATTTTATAGATTATTTAGAACAAAGAATTCCATTATTCACGAATCCAAAAATCCGAGTGAACGATGAAATTGACCTTTTAGGATATTATCTCGAAAATGATAAACTGGTTGACGATAAACTTCTAAAGAAAGTGGACAATTATTCTTTAAATAAGACTAGTCGAGAAATAGACGAATATTTCCAAAAAGGAGGAAAAAAACCGAAGAAAAAACGGTAGCTAACATTGGTAGATGTTGCACAACCCACTAATTATATAAAAACAAGATACAAATAAGCCCTTTTATGGGCTTTTATTTTGTGGTATAGTTTAGCTGTAAACTAAAATTGAAAGGCTTAAAAAGGCGTAAAATGTATTGTATGATAGCTTTTAAAGAAAAGTAAATACTTTGCATGCTTGCTACTCCACTTTTTGTGTGGTTTTCAATGAATTTCAGGTACTTCTTCAAGTTGTAGGCTATGGCCGAGAGCTGCATACATTTGTTTGCCTGTTTAATGCCTAGGGTATTCACTTTTCTAAGTCCCATAAACTGTGTTAATGTTCCAAACACCGGTTCTACCGTGCTTTGCCGCTTGGCTTTCATATACCGTCCCTGCGGACTATTCACTCTTGCTATATTACGTTCGTATTCTTTGCGATAAGCAGTAATGTTTATGCGTTTCTCATAACTTTTACCAATACATTGTTGTTTTATCGGGCAGCCTTTACAATCACTCCGTTTGGTAAAGTACTGATCTTTTAGAGTCCCTTTCTCTAATTTTTGTTTGCGGAAAGTAACTTTCTTGACCTGAGGGCATAACCAATAGTTGCCTGCCTCAATATATGTAAATCCTGCCGGCCCTCCTTTGTAAGTACCATGGGGAGGGATAAAACTCTTGATCTGATTCTTTTCTAAAAAGGCATAGTTCTCCCCACTGCTATATCCTGTATCGGCTACACAGTTCTCCCATAGCAGTCCTGAGTTCCACAAGCGTCGTTGTACCCTTTTCACTATGTCGGGCAGTTGTTGGTTGTCTTTGCCATCGGCATGGTAGGCTTTGATATCGGTTATCACATGATTGGAGGTGTCTACGGTTAATTGAGATAGGTAATTGAGTTTCCTGGCCTTGCCCGGTTTGACACTGATACGGGCATCGGGATCGGTAGGACTGTAATGGGTCTTATTGCTGGTATATCTCGAGCCTTTATTGCCTGCTCCCGGACGCTGATCCTGATCTTTTGCCCATTTACTGTTCCTGCTCTTTATGGCCTGTAGCTCCTTTTTACTGGCCGATAAGGTTTGCTGATCCTTTCCCGCTTTATTCTCTTTAGCTTGACGTAATGGTTTATCCTTGTCCCGTTTGCTGATATGGCGCACCTTACGGAGGTAGGACTCTAAATCTTCCTCAGGTACTTTGAGCTCCAGACTGTCCATCGAGGCATTGGCTTTTACAGGGGCGCTATCGATAGCCTGAGTATGGCCACTGACCATCCCGACCGATACACATAGTTCAAACACCTTGGTAAAGACCTCTTCAAACACTGACTCAGGAAATAACTGACGGGTGCGGCTAATGGTAGAATGCCAGGGCAGTTCTTCATCGATATCATAATCCAAAAAGAACAAAATATCCAATCGCATACTGCAATGCGTTATGAGCTTTCGATCACTGATAATGTTTTCTAAATAACCTACCAAACAAAGTTTAAAGAACACCACCGGATCGATGCTCTTTTGTCCGCTACTACCGTAATATCGTTTGGTAAGCGCATACAAATATTCTAAGTCCAACACCTCTTTTAACCGGCGGTAGAAATTGTCTTTGGGTACGCGTTCACTTAACTGAAACTGGTTGAATAACTTCTCCTGATACTTCTTTTTTCCTTGCATAACTACAAGGTAAGCTTCTTATCAAAAGATAATATCAACCCTATGTCAATTTTTTGCTAACTTGTGCAACAGGCACAATAGCTATAAGTAATTGCTTGTGCTCGCCTACTTCTGAAAATCCTCTCGGATTTTCAGTTTGGTGTGTACTTGCAAAGTTAAGTGCTAAACCACGCAACTACTCATAGCCGAGCCGTTGTAGTGCATTTTGAGCAACCAATGAAAATTAAAAGAATAATATTAATAATGGGATTTTTAAGTAGCGTTTTCGGATTTGGTCAAAATAATAATCTGATTGAATTGACTGCCAAACAAGACGCTGAAGAAGGTTGGCAAGATTTAGTTTTCTCTATAACGGAAAAGGAAAAATTAGACAACGGATTTTGGAGCTTAACTTGTAAAGCGAAATATGAGAATCAAATTGTCGGACTGAAAATCAATATCGCTGACGGAATCCCAGCAGGAATTGTGAACGAAGAGATTGACAACACAAGTTTTAAGCCAAATGGAGTTGAAATTCATTCAATCGGAAAAGAGAGTGACAAATTAATCGAAGTCATTTCTAAATTTTATGGACAGCCAAAAACATTGAAATTTACAAGCGAAAAATTGACTTTTACGGCTTTTCCATTAAATAAAGAGAATGCTGTTTTGGAAAATGGAAGATTTCATTTTAAACTATTCTTTGACGAGAATGACGAACGAAATCTATACGCAGAAATATTCCTGAATCCTGACTTGAAAAACGGAACAGTTGAACTGAATGAAAAGAACGAAGAATATCGATCGAATATTGTAAAATTATTATCAAAAAACAAATAAAAAACGTACTACAACAATGGTAGATGTTGCACAACCCACTAATTATATAAAAACAAGATACAAATAAGCCCTTTTATGGGCTTTTATTTTGTGGTATAGTTTAGCTGTAAACTAAAATTGAAAGGCTTAAAAAGGCGTAAAATGTATTGTATGATAGCTTTTAAAGAAAAGTAAATACTTTGCATGCTTGCTACTCCACTTTTTGTGTGGTTTTCAATGAATTTCAGGTACTTCTTCAAGTTGTAGGCTATGGCCGAGAGCTGCATACATTTGTTTGCCTGTTTAATGCCTAGGGTATTCACTTTTCTAAGTCCCATAAACTGTGTTAATGTTCCAAACACCGGTTCTACCGTGCTTTGCCGCTTGGCTTTCATATACCGTCCCTGCGGACTATTCACTCTTGCTATATTACGTTCGTATTCTTTGCGATAAGCAGTAATGTTTATGCGTTTCTCATAACTTTTACCAATACATTGTTGTTTTATCGGGCAGCCTTTACAATCACTCCGTTTGGTAAAGTACTGATCTTTTAGAGTCCCTTTCTCTAATTTTTGTTTGCGGAAAGTAACTTTCTTGACCTGAGGGCATAACCAATAGTTGCCTGCCTCAATATATGTAAATCCTGCCGGCCCTCCTTTGTAAGTACCATGGGGAGGGATAAAACTCTTGATCTGATTCTTTTCTAAAAAGGCATAGTTCTCCCCACTGCTATATCCTGTATCGGCTACACAGTTCTCCCATAGCAGTCCTGAGTTCCACAAGCGTCGTTGTACCCTTTTCACTATGTCGGGCAGTTGTTGGTTGTCTTTGCCATCGGCATGGTAGGCTTTGATATCGGTTATCACATGATTGGAGGTGTCTACGGTTAATTGAGATAGGTAATTGAGTTTCCTGGCCTTGCCCGGTTTGACACTGATACGGGCATCGGGATCGGTAGGACTGTAATGGGTCTTATTGCTGGTATATCTCGAGCCTTTATTGCCTGCTCCCGGACGCTGATCCTGATCTTTTGCCCATTTACTGTTCCTGCTCTTTATGGCCTGTAGCTCCTTTTTACTGGCCGATAAGGTTTGCTGATCCTTTCCCGCTTTATTCTCTTTAGCTTGACGTAATGGTTTATCCTTGTCCCGTTTGCTGATATGGCGCACCTTACGGAGGTAGGACTCTAAATCTTCCTCAGGTACTTTGAGCTCCAGACTGTCCATCGAGGCATTGGCTTTTACAGGGGCGCTATCGATAGCCTGAGTATGGCCACTGACCATCCCGACCGATACACATAGTTCAAACACCTTGGTAAAGACCTCTTCAAACACTGACTCAGGAAATAACTGACGGGTGCGGCTAATGGTAGAATGCCAGGGCAGTTCTTCATCGATATCATAATCCAAAAAGAACAAAATATCCAATCGCATACTGCAATGCGTTATGAGCTTTCGATCACTGATAATGTTTTCTAAATAACCTACCAAACAAAGTTTAAAGAACACCACCGGATCGATGCTCTTTTGTCCGCTACTACCGTAATATCGTTTGGTAAGCGCATACAAATATTCTAAGTCCAACACCTCTTTTAACCGGCGGTAGAAATTGTCTTTGGGTACGCGTTCACTTAACTGAAACTGGTTGAATAACTTCTCCTGATACTTCTTTTTTCCTTGCATAACTACAAGGTAAGCTTCTTATCAAAAGATAATATCAACCCTATGTCAATTTTTTGCTAACTTGTGCAACAGGCACAATGGCTATAAATAATTGCTTGTGAGGGTTAACAAGAAGAATTTTTCTTACTTTTAATCTTTACCACAAGCGGATAAATCACGAAACTAAAACGCAAATACCCATAGCCTAATACGTTGGGCTTAATGTGAAAAAATGAAAATTCCGACAATAATAGGAACAATAGACAGACGAATTTTAATCAACTATCAAGTTGACAAATACGTGCTGACTAAATATTTGCCTGAGCCATTTCGACCAAAACTTATAAATGACAAAGGTGTTGTTGGAATTTGCCTGATTAGACTAAAAAACATCCGACCAAAAGGACTTCCGAAAACTGTTGGGATATCTTCTGAGAATGGCGCTCATCGCATTGCTGTTGAATGGACTGAAAACGGAGAAACTAAAGAAGGTGTTTTCATTCCAAGGCGAGACACTTCATCAAAATTGAACTCATTAGCAGGTGGACGAATTTTTCCAGGTGTTCATCACCTTGCTGAATTCTCGGTAGACGAAAAAGAAGGAAGCTATTCTGTGGAGTTCAAAAGTGACGATGAGACTTTTCTATCAATAAAAGCCAAAGAGACAACTGATTGGAACAATGACAGCATTTTTGACAGTTTGGATTGTGCATCGGACTTTTTTGAGAAAGGTGCAGTAGGTTATTCGCCTGACAAAATCGGAGAGACATTTGACGGACTTGAATTGAAAACTTATGAATGGAAAGTGAAGCCATTAACAGTTTTAGAAGTAAGGTCTAGTTTTTTCGAAAACGAGACAGTTTTTCCGAAAGGGACAGTCAAATTTGACAATGCACTACTAATGAAAAGCATTGAACACGAATGGAAAAGTTTGAAAGGAATAAAAAACACTAAGCCCAACAATGGCTAAGAAAACATAGGGCAGACAAGGCTTTCTGAAAGGTTCGTTCACTTAGCAAACTTCGGTTTGATGCACAGATAATCGCTCTGAAAGTCCTACGTTTCTTAGCCGGGACGTTGTGCGTCATAATGACCTGTCCTGAATAAAGGCTACATAATTTTAAACATTATGTACAAAAACGACAAAGCCATCAGACGGTATTCATAACTTTGCAAACCGAAAAATAACATCTATAATAGTTATACAAATCTATGGCATTTAAAACGCTTTTTTGCTAAATTTACAGCCTACATAAGCAACAAAATCTTACAGTATTACACATAAATAATGAAAAGTAACTTAGATAATAAAAACCTTCTAGGTACAAGTCCAATTAGCGAAGTCTTTGTCAAATATGCTATCCCTAGTGTTATTGCTCTTTTATTTTTTGGGGTTCAAAATATCATCGATGGAATAATTGTAGGAAAACACCTTAGTTCTGATGCGCTTGGGGGCGTGAACATTATTTTACCTTTCTATAGTATTCTAATTGTCATTTCATTTGTTATTGGAGTTGGCAGTCTAACCATAGTGAGTATTGGTGCTGGAGAAAACAACATTAATAAATCACAAGACGCTATCAGTACGGGCTTTTGGGCTTTATTGGTAACAGCATCAGTAATAACGGTAATCTTATTTTTTTATGCTAAGGACTTTGCTTTATTACTTGGAGCAAATAAAGAATTACTTCCTTTTGCCTTAAGCTATTTAAATGGGCTTTTTCCTTTTATCATCCCCATAACGCTTGGATTTTATTCTGGATCTATTTTAAGAGCAACTGGTCACCCAAATTTTTCTATGACCTCCATGTTAATAACTACTTTGATTAACTTAATATTGAGCCCCGTCTTTGTGATTTTCTTAAAGTTGGGTGTTATGGGGGCTAGTTTGGCTACAGGTATATCATTTACAATTGGACTCATCATCTCTGGGTATATCTCCTTTAATCCAAAACAAAAGTACGCAATGTACAAAGGCAAATTCAGACAAAATTTACTTGGTAAAATAATATACAATGGCTCTTCGGAAGGTGTTTCAGAACTGGGTACAGCAATTACCGTTTTAATCATCAACTATACAGTCGTTAAATTCTCTGGATCTGATGGAGTTGCCGCTTTTACAGCTATAAATTATGTTAACCTAATTGGTGTACTGATATTTATAGGAATTTCTGAGGGGTTGGTTCCTGTTTTGAGCTATAATTTTGGTGCTAAGAATTACAATAGGGTTAAAGCCATATTGAGATTTGCAGTAAAAATTAATATTATTATCGGATTACTTTTCTTAACTATCGTTCAAGTTTGGGGAAGTTCTATTCTCCAACTTTTTTTTGAAAGCAGTAATTCTAAAGTTATTAGAATTGCTACACTAGGTTTATCTATTTATTCTTTTGTTTTCTTGGTAAATGGATTAAATATATTAGCCACGAGTTTTTTTACTTCCTTAGAAGATGCAAGAACTTCTATTATTATTTCAGTATTAAGAGGCATCTTATTTGTTATACTCGGTGTTACTGTGTTATCGAAATTTTTAGGAATCAACGGTGTTTGGATTGCTTTACCGTTAGCAGAAGTACTTACCTTAATATTCTCAGTTTATTTTTTAGTTTACAAAAACAAACAACTATCAGCAATTGAAATATAAAAATACTTCACATTAAAAAACAACTGACTACACTAGCCACACCGCATAAAAATATCATCCCCTTTTTGTTAAAAGAAAATCCAATAACAATTTTGGCACGTCTTGTGATATACAACAAATCGATTAGTCGAGGAAATATAATTATGAAAGCACACCATGGGCATTTAAGAGATAATTAACACTTCTTATGATTAAAACAATAATCATCAATCTTAAAAAAATAAACAAATGAAAAAAATCAAATATTCAAACTGGAAATTCCTATTAATGGTAACATTCATTTTCGTATTCCTCCTATCCTGCAATAAGACTAAGGAAGAAGTTCAAATTAAAAATATAATCAACCAAATATACAAACCTGAAAGTCCCTTTGCCTCTAATAGTCCTTACACAAATAGTAAACTAAAAGATAATGTCTTTTCAAAAAAACTATATGCCTTAATTTTAGAAGCTAAAGAGGTTGAAAAAAAATCTAGAGAAAGCATTTCCAAAAACGAACAAAACAATATAAAACCTTACCTTTTAGAAGGATCTGTTTTTGTAAGTGTTAGTGAAGGATATACCTCCTATTCAATTCTTAAAATATCAATTCAAGGAAACAAAGCTACTGTACTAGTTAAATTTTCTAATGACATGTTTGAAACTGTATGGACTGATAAGATTACACTATTAAACGAAAATGGCTGGAAGCTAGACAATGTTGCGTATAAAAAAGCAAACGGTAATGCAAAAAATTTACAAGAATTATTGTTTAATTTTATTCAAGCGTATTAACATACAAAAAAATGTCAAACCAACTAACAACTATACACGAAAACAAAGAATTTAAGAATATCAACTATTCTGGCAAAACATTGAGAAATAGAGAGTTTTTTCATTGTAATTTTGTAAGGTGCAACTTTACAAAAAGCGACTTGAGAGGTAATATTTTTGAAGATTGTATTTTTCAACAATGGCAGAAATAGAGGGCGTTGGATTTAGAAATATCACCTTTATAAGATGTAAAATTCTTGGAGTTAATTTTACTAGATGTAATAAACTTATGTTTTCTTTTAGGTTTAACAATTGCATTATGGACTATTGCACATTTTTTGGAACAAAACTAAAAAAAATACACTTTTTAGAATGCTCTCTCAAAGAAGTTGATTTCTCTGAATCGGATTTGACATCATCCATATTCAAAGAATCTGATTTGACAGGCGCTATATTCTCAAGCACTAATCTTGAGAGAGTTGATTTTAGCAGCGCTTTGAATTTTGCCATAGACCCCGAATTTAACAAAATGAAAAATGCAAAGTTTTCTGCATTACAACTTGAAGGTTTACTTTATAAATATAAACTGAACATTGTATAATGTAAACATAAAAATAAATATGAACGCACAACAATGTATATAAAAAACAGGCAATATAGTAGTAAAATCAAGGGTTTTAGCTCGTTTCAAGCTTTGTGCTTAAGCAAAATTTGGTGCTTCGTAACCGCCTACTTTTCATATACGTGATCGTTACAAAACATTTAAACCAAATATTTAACTATAGAAGAATGAAAAAAATAATTACTCTTACTCTGATTTTAATTTCCGCTTGGACTTATTCTCAATCAAATGATTCGGATTATTTAGTTACCGTTCAAAATGATACCATTTATTGTAAAATTCTCGAATTAAAAAATAAAAAAGTAAGCTACATTATAAAAGGTGAAAAAGGAAAAAAGAAAAAAAATATATTCAAATTTGCAGATGTACATTTTGCTGACGCATCAATAATTCAAAACCCATTAAACATTGAAATTGAAAAACCAGAGTCTGGTTATGCCCACGTTTATTTTTATAGACCTTATGTTTATACAGGTTCTGCATTAGCTTGTAAAGTGGAATATAATGGAATGCCTTTTATTAACATCAAAACTCATAGTTATTATCTACACAAAGTAAAAGCTGGAGAAGTACATAAATACAATCAAAAAAACTCTAAAAAGGACATTATTGAAATCAATGCAAAAGACGGTGAAATATATTATATCAGAGGCTCTTTTGGCGGAACAGGAGAAGCTTTTACCAACAATCTGAATTTATCAAACTCATTACATATTTTTCAAGATAATCCTAAAGTTGCTGAATATGTGATTTTGACAATGAAAAAGGTAAGCCCTAAATATTAAAAACGTTTTGTAACAATGGTAGCCGTTGCACAAGCCCTTAATTTTCTAAAAACAAGATACAAATAAGCCCTTTTATGGGCTTTTATTTTGTGGTATAGTTTAGCTGTAAACTAAAATTGAAAGGCTTAAAAAGGCGTAAAATGTGTTGTATGATAACTTTTAAAGAAAAGTAAATACTTTGCATGCTTGCTACTCCTCTTTTTGTGTGGTTTTCAATGAATTTCAGGTACTTCTTCATGTAGGCAATGGCCGAGAGCTGCATACATTTATTAGCCTGTTTAATGCCTAGGGTATTCACTTTTCTAAGTCCCATAAACTGTGTTAATGTTCCAAACACCGGTTCTACGGTACTTTGCCGCTTGGCTTTCATATACCGTCCCTGCGGACTATTCACTCTTACTATATTACGTTCGTATTCTTTGCGATAAGCAGTAATGTTTATGCGTTTCTCATAACTTTTACCAATACATTGTTGTTTTATCGGGCAGCCTTTACAATCACTCCGTTTGGTAAAGTACTGATCTTTTAGAGTCCCTTTCTCTAATTTTTGTTTGCGGAAAGTAACTTTCTTGCCCTGAGGGCATAACCAATAGCTGCCTGCCTCAATATATGTAAATCCTCCCGGCCCTCCTTTGTAAGTACCATGGGGAGGGATAAAACTCTTGATCTGATTCTTTTCTAAAAAGGCATAGTTCTCCCCACTGCTATATCCTGTATCGGCTACACAGTTCTCCCATAGCAGTCCTGAGTTCCACAATCGGCGTTGTACCCTTTTCACTATGTCGGGCAGTTGTTGGTTGTCTTTGCCATCGGCATGGTAAGCTTTGATATCGGTTATCACATGATTGGAGGTATCTACTGTTAATTGAGATAGGTAATTGAGTTTCCTGGCCTTGCCCGGTTTGACACTGATACGGGCATCGGGATCGGTAGGACTGTAATGGGTTTTGTTGCTGGTATATCTCGAGCCTTTATTGCCTGCTCCCGGACGCTGATCCTGATCTTTTGCCCATTTACTGTTCCTGCTCTTTATGCCCTGTAGCTCCTTTTTACTGGCCGATAAGGTTTGCTGATCTTTGTCTGCTTTATTCCCTTTGGCTTGACGTAGTGGTTTGTCTTTATCACCTTTACTAATGTGACGAATTTCTCGAAGATGCGTTTCTAAATCGGCTTCAGGAACTTTCAGTTCCAAACTATCCATAGAAGCATTGGCTTTTACAGGGGCGCTATCGATAGCCTGAGTATGGCCACTGACCATCCCGATCGATACACATAGTTCAAACACCTTGGTAAAGACCTCTTCAAACACTGACTCAGGAAATAACTGACGGGTGCGGCTAATGGTAGAATGCCATGGCAGTTCTTCATCGATATCATAATCCAAAAAGAACAAAATATCCAATCGCATACTGCAATGCGTTATGAGCTTTCGATCACTGATAATGTTTTCTAAATAACCTACCAAACAAAGTTTAAAGAACACCACCGGGTCGATGCTCTTTTGTCCGCTACTACCGTAATATCCTTTGGTAAACGAATACAAATATTCTAAGTCCAACACCTCTTTTAACCGGCGGTAGAAATTGTCTTTGGGTACGCGTTCACTTAACTGAAACTGGTTGAATAACTTTTCCTGATATTGTTTTTTGCCTTGCATAACTACAAGGTAAGCGTCTTGTGAGAGGAAAATATCAACCCTATGTCAATTTTTTGCTAACTTGTGCAACAGGCACAATGGCTATAAGTAATTGCTTGTGATGGTTAACAAGAAGAATTTTTCTTACTTTTAATCTTTACCACAAGCGGATAAATCACGAACCTAAAACGCAACCACTCATAGCCTAATACGTTAGCATGTATAGCTCCGGACTTGAATTCCATTGGATCATTCATCCATAGATTAAACATTTAGTTTTGACAAAACGCGGATTTATCACTCATATGTGACTAAAAAATGTAGCAACGGATTTTTGAGCAAGTTTGCGGACTTGACAACGACTAAAAACGGATCTATAATTGAACTGATCTGCCAAAATTAAACGGATTTTAAAATTATCCTTTTGACTACATAATAATTTCGCTCCTAACCGACAAAATTTAGATTGGATTTGACTCGGAACGGTTACTGCTCGTACTTACTCGGATGGGTCGCTACAAATGCTAACAATGCATACCGTTCATTGCCGCGATTTTTCCCGTGGAAAAATCACGCATATTTTCTATATTTACAATCAGCGGACTAATCAATAATGATTTCTCCGCAACGAAACGTTATACTAAACCGTTAGGCAACATTAAAACCAAACAGTATGAATTGTTACAATTGCGGAATTGAATTGACAGACGAAACTAACCACGTTGAACATATTCCTGCCAAGAATTTATTTAGTACATATCCGCCAGAATACAAAGTTAATTTATTGACAGTTCCTGCTTGTTATGATTGCAACATTGGACTTTATTCGAAAATTGACCAAGAGATAAGAGACGCTATTGGAGTTTTAAATGAAAATGATGATTTGAAAAATGAAATGACGGCTAAAGCTGTACGTTCAATAATGAGAAGAAGTAATTGGAAAGAAAGAGTTTTCAGTATTGATGAAGGAAAATCTTTTGAAGTTAGTTTCAGTTATAACGACATTGAAAAATTACACATTAAAAATTTCAAGGGGTTATTTTATGCAAAATATGGGCAGCAAATATCAGATGAATATCAAATTAAAATAATTGCAGAAGGAGACGAAGAAAACGAGAAACTACAAAAAGTAAATGGGTATTTCCGAGAATTTATTGACTTCGAAACTGATTGGAGCCATATTGGACATCCTACTGTCTTTAAATATAAACTTAAGGCAATGATTCCAGGAGAGGATGATATGTTTTATGACGGAGAAAATATTGAAGACGCTATTGGATTTTTGTGTACAATGGAATATCACGGAGCTTTGAAACCACTTGTGATTGCTCAATCGAATGAATTTATTAATAAAAAATAACGTTGCCTAACAAAGATGGTAGATGTTGCACAACCCACTAATTATATAAAAACAAGATACAAATAAGCCCTTTTATGGGCTTTTATTTTGTGGTATAGTTTAGCTGTAAACTAAAATTGAAAGGCTTAAAAAGGCGTAAAATGTATTGTATGATAGCTTTTAAAGAAAAGTAAATACTTTGCATACTTGCTGCTCCACTTTTTGTGTGGTTTTCAATGAATTTCAGGTACTTCTTCAAGTTGTAGGCTATGGCCGAGAGCTGCATACATTTGTTTGCCTGCTTAATGCCTAGGGTATTCACTTTTCTAAGTCCCATAAACTGTGTTAATGTTCCAAACACCGGTTCTACCGTGCTTTGCCGCTTGGCTTTCATATACCGTCCCTGCGGACTATTCACTCTTGCTATATTACGTTCGTATTCTTTGCGATAAGCAGTAATGTTTATGCGTTTCTCATAACTTTTACCAATACATTGTTGTTTTATCGGGCAGCCTTTACAATCACTCCGTTTGGTAAAGTACTGATCTTTTAGAGTCCCTTTCTCTAATTTTTGTTTGCGGAAAGTAACTTTCTTGCCCTGAGGGCATAACCAATAGTTGCCTGCCTCAATATATGTAAATCCTGCCGGCCCTCCTTTGTAAGTACCATGGGGAGGGATAAAACTCTTGATCTGATTCTTTTCTAAAAAGGCATAGTTCTCCCCACTGCTATATCCTGTATCGGCTACACAGTTCTCCCATAGCAGTCCTGAGTTCCACAATCGGCGTTGTACCCTTTTCACTATGTCTGGCAGTTGTTGGTTGTCTTTGCCATCGGCATGATAAGCTTTAATATCGGTTATCACATGATTGGAGGTGTCTACGGTTAATTGAGATAGGTAATTGAGTTTCCTGGCCTTGCCCGGTTTTACACTGATACGGGCATCGGGATCGGTAGGACTGTAATGGGTTTTGTTGCTGGTATATCTCGAGCCTTTATTGCCTGCTCCCGGGCGCTGATCCTGATCTTTTGCCCATTTACTGTTCCTGCTCTTTATGCCCTGTAGCTCCTTTTTACTGGCCGATAAGGTTTGCTGATCTTTGTCTGCTTTATTCCCTTTGGCTTGACGTAGTGGTTTGTCTTTATCACCTTTACTAATGTGACGAATTTCTCGAAGATGCGTTTCTAAATCGGCTTCAGGAACTTTCAGTTCCAAACTATCCATAGAAGCATTGGCTTTTACAGGGGCGCTATCGATAGCCTGAGTATGGCCACTGAACATCCCGACCGATACACATAGTTCAAACACCTTGGTAAAGACCTCTTCAAATACAGCCTCAGGAAATAACTGACGGGTGCGGCTAATGGTAGAATGCCAGGGAAGTTCTTCATCGATATCATAATCCAAAAAGAACAAAATATCCAATCGCATACTGCAATGCGTTATGAGCTTTCGATCACTGATAATGTTTTCTAAATAACCTACCAAACAAAGTTTAAAGAACACCACCGGGTCGATGCTCTTTTGTCCGCTACTACCATAATATCGTTTGGTAAGTGGGTATAAGTAATCTAAATCCAACACCTCTTTTAACCGCCGATAGAAATTGTCTATAGGTACGCGCTCACTTAACTGAAACTGATTGAACAACTTCTCCTGATACTTCTTTTTTCCTTGCATAACTACAAGGTAAGCCTCTTATCAAAAGATAATATCAACCCTATGTCAATTTTTTGCTAACTTGTGCAACAGGCACAATGTATAACCGCAATTACGGCGGATTCGACTACGTCCGAATCCACTCGGAATTGCCAACGTCAGTACCAAACCGAAAAACATTAACTTTAATCCCGTAACTGACGGTTATACGAGCCGTTGGCATTAATATAAACTGACCATCAAACTAATGGAAAACGAATTTGCAAAAGTAATGTCCGAGAGGACAGATGAAGAATTAATAAAAATTGTAACAGTCGAAAGAGAAAGATACAATCCGACTGCAATTGAAGCAGCAGATGCGGAAGTTGAAAAGCGGAATATCGACACATCTGAATTCGAAAAAATCCGAGAAAGAGCGACAGCGGAAAAAGAACAAAAAGAAAAAGTGGACTCGAATGTTGTCGGTTTGGGAATTCGGTTTGTGAATTTTCTAATTGACTTTATTGTATGGTTAATTTTAGCATTTATCATTAGTTTTATAATCGGACTTTTCATCCCTTTAACAGCTGAAAATCAAGGAATTTTAACACTATTCGTTTACATTCTATTCTTTGGGTCTTTTATAGCTTACTATGCGATAATGGAAATCAAATTCCAAAAAACAGTTGGGAAATTTGTAACCAAAACAAAAGTTGTGAAAATGAACGGAGAAAAACCAACTGATGGAGATATAATCACTCGGACTTTTTGCCGACTAATTCCATTTGATCGACTTTCGTTTCTATTTGTAAAAAACGGAATTCACGACTTTTTATCGAAAACCAAAGTTGTAAAAGACAATGTGGAATAAAATACTAATGCCAACAATGGTAGCCGTTGCACAACCCACTAATTATATAAAAACAAGATACAAATAAGCCCTTTTATGGGCTTTTATTTTGTGGTATAGTTTAGCTGTAAACTAAAATTGAAAGGCTTAAAAAGGCGTAAAATGTATTGTATGATAGCTTTTAAAGAAAAGTAAATACTTTGCATGCTTGCTACTCCTCTTTTTGTGTGGTTTTTAAATAATGGAGGAGCTTCTCCTGATATTATTTTTGCCTTGCATAACTACAAGGTAAGCGTCTTGTGAGAGGAAAATATCAACCCTATGTCAATTTTTTGCTAACTTGTGCAACAGGCACAATGGCTATAAGTAATTGCTTGTTCTCGCCTACTTCTGAAAATCCGCAAGGATTTTCAGTTTGGTGTGTAGTTGCAAAGTTTAGTGCCAAACCACGCAACTACTCATAGCCCAACCGTTGTGTGTCAATCTGAAAAAACTTCCGAACGATAATGGATTATCAAACATACGAACCACATACAGACTTAAAATCGCTTGTTAGTTGTTATTGGACTTTGGAAGTACCAATGCAAAACGAACCTCAAAAACAACGAATCGTACCAGACGGCTGTATTGAAATGGCATTTATTCTCGGAGACGATATAAAGCGGTACACTTCCGAAAATAAATTTATACTACAACCTCGTGCAATGGTGCTCGGTCAAACAATTGAACCTTTTTTCATTGAGCCAACAGGATTTGTTAAAACATTTGCTATCCGATTTTATCCTTATGGATTTGCCAACTTTGTATATAAACCAATCAAAAATTTAGTAAATAAAGAAACACCAATAAATCAGCTTTTTGAAGTAGAAACAGCAACTGATTTAGAGCAAAAAATAATCAAAGCAAAAAACACGGAAGAGCGAATAGACATTATCGAGAAATTTCTTTTGGACAGGTTAAATGACAAAAAAACAATTAATGCAATTGTAAAAAACACCGTAGACTCCTTGTTATCTACAAACGGAAGTGCTTCAATAACTTCAATCTTTAAAGATGAACCTTCAAAACGAAGACAACTCGAAAGAAACTTCAGAAAACAAATTGGTTTAAGCCCTAAACAATTAGGAAAGCTAATTCGCCTACAAACTGCTTTAAAAATGTTACTCAACCAACAGTCGGGAAACCTGACCGACATTGCCTATAACAGTGAATATTTTGACCAAGCACACTTTATAAAAGACTTTAGAGAGTTTACAGGAATAAACCCCAAAGAGTTTATAGCTCACGAAAGTTTGGCTCTTTCAGCCCTTTTTTATAAATAATTCAGGTGTCGCATTTTTACAATTTCAACCGACTTTCAGCTATTAGTTTTGTTCCGTTAATAACAAACTAGAAATGAAAGAAAAAATTTTTATCGCAATTATTGCCCTAACATTCGGTATTGTGTCTTGTAAAAACAAAGATTCTTCAACTCTCAAACAAAGCCCAACTAAAGAAACATATACAAAAAGCATAAATAATATGAACAGTTACATCTCAATTTTTGAAATTCCTGCAACGGACATTTCACGAGCCATCAACTTTTACAAAGAAATTTTAGGAGTGGATATTGAAAAATTAGAATTCCCAGAAATGGAAATGGGTCTGTTCCCATACCAAGACCAGATGGTAACAGGTGTTATTATGAAAGGTGAAGGTTACGAACCTTCTGCCAACGGAGTTACTATTTACCTGAATGGTGGAGATAATTTGCAAACCATTCTTGATAAAGTGGAAAACAACGGTGGAAAAATTATTATTCCTAAAACACCTCACGCTGACGAGATTGGATTTTTTGCCATTTTCCACGACTCGGAGGGAAATAAAATCGGACTTCATTCACCGAATTAAAAAAGAGCGAACGCACAACAAAGAACTGAGTTAAAAACCCATTAGTTTTATAAATACAAGATCCAAATAGGCCCTTAAAAGGGCTTTTATTTTGCGATTTAGTTTCGTTACAAGCTAAAATTGAGAGGCTTATAAAGAAATAAAATTCGTCGTGGGAACACTTTTAGCTCAAAACAAACACCTTGCAGGCTTTCCGCTCCACTTTTAGTGTGTTTTTTAAATGATGGAAGAGCTTCTCCTGATATTGTTTTTGCCTTGCATACCTACAAGGTAAGCATCTAATGAAAGGAGATTATCAACGCTATGTGAATTTTTTGCTAACTTGTGCAACAGGCACAATGTATAACCGCAACTGACGGTTATACTTCCCGTGGGCAAAAATTAAAACAAAAAAATATGTTCGGAATAATAAACTTTGAGGCTTTTTTAATAGCTGGATTGATTTTGAATTTAACACCGGGAGCTGATACGATATATATTCTTGGAAGAAGTGTTGCTCAAGGAAAAAAAGCGGGAATTTTATCTGCATTGGGAATATCGACTGGAGCAATTTTTCATATCATTTTTGCAACCTTAGGATTATCAATAATACTTGCCAAATCTGCAACAGCTTTTGAAATAGTCAAATATTTGGGGGCAGTTTACTTGATATTTTTAGGAATCAAAACAATATTAAAAAAAGAAGATGGAAAGTTTGAACTGAGTAATGAAAGTGAAATTGTGAATTATAGAAAAATTTACTTATCTGGGGTTCTAACCAATATTCTGAATCCGAAAGTAGCATTATTCTTTCTTGCATTTTTACCACAATTTATTGCCCCAAATTATGGACAAAGTTCACTTCCTTTTTTAATCCTTGGAGTTACATTTTTACTTACAGGAACAATTTGGTGTTTAGTTTTAGCATTATTTGCTTCGAAACTATCTGACCGAATTAGGAAAAATTATAAAATTAAAATGTGGTTGGACAAAATAACTGGTGGAATTTTTGTCACTCTTGGAATAAAATTAGCATTGATGAAAAAATAACTTTTGTCAACACCATTTAAGAAAAGTCACGAAATTCAATGAAAATCGGAGAACATAATAAACTGAAATCTTATCATTGGATAATTCCGATTTTGACGATTCCGATTTTTTTGCTCTTTTCTGCAAATTATTTTTGGATATTTTTTGCAACAATGTCGAACAGAAGCGGACTTTGGGGCAGTATGTATTCGTATTATGATTTGACTAAAACACAATACGGATTTTACAACCTGATTTTGACTCTGATTTTATGTGGACTTGCCCTCTCTCAACTGACTTTTTTAATTAAAAAAAATGCTTACCGACTTAATAAAACCTTTTTAATAATGGGAATTTTAATCGGACTTATAATTTTGAGTGAAATTTATATGAAAACAAGATTTGTTGGAAAAGGATAACGGAAAAATAAAAACGGTACACAATAACTAGCGTTCGTGTGGTCGGAACGGCCACACATGAATGGCGTGTTGACTGAACCGGGTTTCTACTGGTTTGCATTTTATTATTGTAATATTAAACTTAAAATCAAACTTTCAAAGCATCCTCGACTATAGGACAAACTTATTTGTGGTTAATTTGTTTTACACTCGAAATCCAACTATTTTTAAAATCTAAATTGGTGGTTTTGAGACAGGCTGCTGTTGGTAACAAGACAAATGAAAAACCGAATAACATTATTGCTATCTCTATTTTTGACATTTAATGTTTTCTGTCAAACTGATGAACCAAAATCTATTTTAGCTTCCAAGTTTTACAGTTTTGAGACATTTGCTTTAGTTGTAAGATTTGACAAAGGAATAGATTCTATTAACTTTCCGATTGACACTAAACTTATTGAAATCCAAATCAAAAAATTGGATATTAATGGTAAGGATTTATCGCCCAAAAAGGTTTACTATGAATATCGATTTACTGCAAAGGTTGATACAACTTACAAACTACCATCAGCAAAACTCTGGTCGAATAATAAGTCTTACAAAATCCCACTTGAAGAATATGTAATATTAAAAAAACCACAAAAACCTATCAAACTTTCCAAAACTGACTCAATAAAAATGGTGGAAAAAGAAGATGTTGGTAAGATCAAGAAATATGAGGGATCTGAAAAAGCAAGACTCGAAGGTAAAATTGAATCTCGACTTTCAAAGAACATTAATAAAAGCGTTTTTTTACTTTGGACAGATAAAAATATACTAAAAATTAATGACCGTTTTAGAATCATCATTGAGAGCAATTTAGATTTTGACAAAACCTCTATTTCTATGGAAGATATAGAAAATTTAAGCAAAAAATTTAATGTAGAAAAATCAGGAATGTCAACTATTTATGATAATGGTATGGAACATTATTACATATATTTTATTTGTAAAGCTATGGAAAGTGGAAACATAGATATTAAACCATTGAAAATTAAAACACAAAATAAGAAAATAGAAACGAACAAATGGACATTTAAAATAGTTGATTAATTCAATAATAAATATCTAAAATCCAATTGCCAACACCGGTAGTGAGTGCCCCCCCAATAGTATAATAACAAGATCCAAATAAGCCCTTTTAAGGGCTTTTACTTTTGTGGCTTTTCCCGATACTATTTTTTACCTTGCTTACTATACTATAAGCAGCTAATGAAAGGAGCATATCAAGGCTATGTCAATTTTTTGCTAACTTGTGCAACAGGCACAATGGCTATAAGTAATTGCTTGTGTTGGTTAACAAGAAGAATTATTCTTACTTTTAATCTTTACCACAAGCGGATAAATCACGAACCTAAAACGCAAATACTCATAGCCTAATACGTTGGCAGTAATTACAAATGGCACATCAATTAAAATTTATATTCATTTTAATCTTTTTGATTTCTTGTTCTAATAAGAAATCAAACCCAAGTTCTTCTAATTTAGAAAAGTCCAATACGGACCTGAATAAAAATTCAAAATATCAGGAGGAAAAGCCCCTTGACCTTCATAAAAAAATATCTTTGGGAAATTACGAAGGAAAGATTGGAGACAATTTGAATGTTCTATTTCATTTAGAGAATACAGAAGGTAAAATATCAGGATTTTATTTTTATGAAAAAACAGGTGTAGACATTAAAGTGGTTGGAGGTGTTTTTGAAAATGAATTGTTAGCTTATGAATTAAACTTTAAAAGTGATACACTTGCTATTTTAAAAGGAATTATCAAAGAATCCTCTATCAACGGAAAATGGATTAATTCTAAGACCCAGAAAGAATACCCTTTAATTTTAAATAAAACAAACAAAAAAATTGAAGCCTTACCCAATAACGTCACAGGAACTTATTTTGACACTGTATGTAATATAACTCTTGAAATATCAAAATCAAAAGGAGAATATTATTACAATTATTCTTCTGACGAGCGACAACTAAAAGGAAAAGTTATTTTTTCAAGAGACGAGGATTTATTTCTTGTTCTTGATAATATTGAGTATGCAGAAGATTACTTTGACATTTCTTTACCTGAAGAAAATGAAGCAAAACGAAAAGAGTTTGAAAAGCTAAGGAAGATTGGGAAGCGCCAAATTGGGATTGATTGTTATTGGAGCGCAGAAGAGATAATCATTCAAAATTATGGAAATGCAATGAACTATTATGTAAAATTATATGATTGTGGAGAAAAATACATTCATCTAATAAAGCAATAACTACTGTCAACAAGGGGCTCCGTTGCACAACTATTTGAAAGAAAAAAGATCAAGTATGATAAATCTAATCAATAAAAAAAATAAATCTTCAAGCATTACATTTAAAATTGATTCCAACAAGCTTTCAATAAACAATAACATTATAAAATTACCAACTGACTGGCAGGAGCTTAATAAATATTTTGGAAAACCATCTCAAATAAAAAGAAATGAAATTTATTGGAAAGAAATAGGGATAAGTACCAATCCTCACGGAAATGGAAAAACTAATCATATAACACTTCATACTGATTATAACCCAATATGGGCAAAACCAAAATTGGAGCAAAAGCCTTATTTTAACGGGACTATAATTATTGATGGTGTTAAAGTCAAAAAACAACATTGTAACAATATTACAATGCGTAAGTATGAAATTAAACAATTTACATATCCAGGCAAAAAAAGGCCTTGCTTGATTAGTATTTCATACAATGAAATTTTTGATAAAGATTTTGTTAAACCTAAACTGACAAAAGATAAGTATACCATCAAGAAATTAGAAGAAGAGCAAATTGAATTTAAAGATTTTGGTTTTAAGTTATCCATTATTCAGGAATTGATGTATCACAAAGAACTTCTAAAACCCAAATTTGACTTATCTGAATTTGTAGATTGGTACGACAAACGAAAAATAGAAATTGAAAAAGAAGGATATGATCTAATACCGGAAGTTACCCAATATTTTAAAGATTTACCTATACCTAAAAAATATGCATCTGAAGTAACTGAAATCTATCAAGATGGAGGAAATGACATTTATATGCAACTTTTAAGGTTCGGAGAAGGATCGGAAGACTATTGGGACATTGAGACTGCTATTGATGCAAAACAATTTCCAAACTTAAAACAAGCTAAATTAGGTTATGCAAAGGATAATGTAGTTGATGAAATGAATAATATGGGAATTAAAACAGAATTGATATAAAAACAGGCTACAACAAAGACGGTCACCGTGCACCCGCTTCTAATGGTATAAAACAAGATCCGAACAAGCCCTTTTAAGGGCTTATATGTGGTATCGTTTCGTTGTAAGCCAACATTGAATGGCTTAAAAAGGAGTAAAATCCGTTGTATAATCCCTTTTAGAAAAAAACTCGCACAATGCATACTTACCGGCCCACTTTTAATGTGTTTTTCAAATGATTGAAGAGCCTCTTCTGATACTATTCTTTGCCTTGCATAACTACAAGGTAAGCGTCTAATGAAAGGAGATTATCAACCCTGTATTTAATTTTTGCTAACTTGTGTAACAAGTACAACGTATAAAATTAATTGCTTGTGATGGTTAACAAGAAGAATTATTCTTACTTTTAATCTTTATCACAAGCGGAAAAATCACGAGCCAAAACGCAACCACTCATAGCCTGATACGTTGCCTGCAAGCTGAAAAAAATTGTACATCATGAAATGAATACTTACCTGTTTTTTCAAAAAATAAGAACTTACCATAACATCTCTGAACAGGCAGAATTGGCCTGGAAAAAGCTATTACGGCTAAAAGAATATCACAAAGGTGACAATATTCTCGACATTGGACAGTATCCCAAAAAAGTGTCTTTTGTTGTACATGGATTGCTTTCACAAAACTACATTGGGGACAATGGAGATGTGGTCATAAAATATTTTTTTCCCGAACAGCGAATGGCTGCTTCGTTAGGTGCAATGTTGGCAAAAAAACCTAGTGTATTTTACATTACCGCACTTGAAGACACAAGGGTTCTTGAATATGATTTTTTTGAGTGGAAAAAATTATTTGACGATTTTCCCGATTTGGCTCTTTTCTATATAGCTTACAACGACCTCCATTGGATCATCGAAAAAGAACCCTTGGAAATTACATATAGAACAGAAACTGCTGCTAAAAGATATGACGATTTTCTCCAGAAGTATCCAAATCTTATAAAAAGGCTCAAAAAACATCATATTGCTTCCTATTTAGGCATTACACCCACCCAATTGAGCAGAATATTTTTTGCGAACAAGTAGTTTTTTTTCGTTTCCTCAACATATGTAAAAGTTTTAGTCACACAATTACCACAACTTTGTGCCATTCATTACTAACAATTAAAAAAACAAAAAGATGGTAACAAAAATTTTTATTAACCTACCCGTTAAGAATCTTGACAAATCAAAAAAATTTTTTGAAAGTTTAGGTTTTAGTGTTAATCCGCAATTTACTGATGAAAATGCAGCCTGTATGGTCGTCAGCGAAACTATTTTCGTGATGCTGCTTACAGAGACCTACTTCCAAACTTTTACGAAAAAACCAATCAGCAATGCAAAAGAAAGCACAGAAGTTCTGATTGCATTAGACGCTGATTCGAAAGAAACAGTGCAACAAATTGTTGCAAAAGCACAAGCATTGGGCGCTACCATATACAGCGAACCACAGGACCACGGTTGGATGTATCAACACAGTTTTGCAGACTTGGACGGACACCAATGGGAGTTTGCATATATGGACATCACACAATTTCCAAATGAATAATCTGAAATTTTAAATCTCAAAACAAATGAAAAAGAATAGACTAATTTTTTGGATTGCTACAAGCATTATCTTTTTATGGGAAGGTCTGATGCCGTTAAGCACCCTGCTGTTTGCTCCCGAATACTTTAACGCAGGGACAAAACCTTTAGGCTATCCTGACTATTTTGCTTATGCATTAATTATTTGCAAAGTCTTAGGAGCAACAGCGATAATGTTACCAAAATTACCAAGCAAATTGAAAGAGTGGGCTTATGCAGGTTTGACATTCAATCTGATATTTGCTGTAATCAGCCACATTGTGGTGGACGGGAACATCGGCTATATTTTAACACCTATAGTAATCGGTGGCATACTTACAATTTCGTATATCTATAACTTAAAAATTAAAACGAATAGCTAAGACAGACTACAAAACAATTGCCGAATATCATAAAGTTTTTACAGGCGACAACTATCACTTAATTTGCTATTGTTCATTTTCAAAATACTTGATAATATCAAGTCCTTAGAGCGAAGCAATGCTGAAAGAATTTGAAGTAGAATTGAAGAATTATAAGGTTTCAAAGTCCGCTATTCAATTTCCTCCCTGCAAACCCTTGTCCATAGCTTTAATAAAAAAGAATTTTGAAATTTAGAAAGAAAGGATTTGAAGCTAAGAAATAGTTGACTAGCGGGAAACACTCACTGGTCTTAATTATAAAAAAATTGACAATGAATAAAAACAATAATGAAAAAGTAAGCAGACAAGGCGCAACAGCTTTTGCACAAACTTATTTTCACGGAACAAAAGCCGATTTAAAAATTGGCGACCTCATTGAAGCAGGTTTCAACTCTAATTACGGACAACGAAAAAATGCTAAATACATTTTTTTGTCAGCAACCTTAGATGCTGCAATTTGGGGAGCTGAACTTGCCTTAGGCAATGTACCAGAAAGAATTTATTTGGTAGAACCTTTAGGACAAATTGAAGACGACCCAGACTTGACAGATAAAAAATTTCCTGGCAATCCGACAAAATCCTATCGCTCGACAGAACCGTTTAGAGTTGTGGGAGAGGTTACCGTTTGGCAAGGACATCCTGCGGAACAAATTAAAACAATGAAGGAACACCTTGAAAAACTTAAAGAACAAGGCATTAATTCCTTAAACGATTAAATTAACAAAGTATAACAACTGATAAAAGCCAGCAGGTAACAATGGTCACCGTTGCACCCCCCTGATTTTATAAAAACAAAATCTCAATAAGCCCTTTTAATGTTATAAGTTTTGAATGAGGATTTCCATAAGGAGTTTTGAGTTTTAATGATTTATTTTGGGGAATGTAAAAAAAACCTGCGGAAGGTTAAGGAGTTTCAATATACATACCCCTGTTACACACCAAAAATTATTAACTTTAATCTCGTAACTGATGGTTGTACGAACCTTATACAGTAATTAAAAAATGAGGGACTTTTTAGAAACATTTGACATACTGACAAAAGATGAAATTGATTCATTTGAAAAAAAGGTTGTTAACAGAACGTTGAAAAAAGGAGATTTTTTCATCAAAAAAGGTCAAATCTGTAAAGAAGTGGGGTTTGTAACTTCCGGCTTATTCAGGTCATTTTATCATTCATCATCGGAAGAAGAGGTAACGTACTGCTTTACCTTTTCCAATTCATTTGTGAGTGCCTATTCTTCATTCCTATCGCAAAATGAAACTGTTGAGAATATTCAAGCTTTAACGGATATTGAGATATTAATAATATCAAGAAATGAGATTTTAGAATTAGAGCAATCAAGCACTAACTGGTTAAGGTTTTTTAAACATATAGCGGAACAGGAATATATCAAAATGGAAAAGAGAATTTTTTTATTACAAAAAGAAACAGCTGAAAAACGTTATCGTGATTTACTTACGAACCATCCAGAATTTTTACAATTAATTCCTCTCAATTTCCTTTCTTCTTATTTGGGCATTACTCAAAGACATTTGAGTCGAATAAGAAGGTTGATTTCGAATTAGACAAATGTCCTTCCAAAGAAGTTTAATTGTATAGTTCTTTGTGAAAAACAGAGAACAAATATGAAACAGGTTTTAATAATTAATGGTCATCCTGATAAAGAAAGTTTTAATCATGCATTATCAGAGGCTTACATAAAGGGAGTCAACAAAACAAATGCAACATTGTCCCAAATTAACATTTCTGAATTGAAGTTTAATCCCAATCTAACATTTGGTTATCGAAAAAGAATGGAATTAGAACCAGATTTGATTGATGCTATTGACAAGATAAAAAAAGCAGACCATATTGTATGGTTATTTCCAATATGGTGGTATGGATATCCTGCACTAATGAAAGGTTTTATCGACAGAACATTTCTTCCCGGAATCACCTACCAACCAGTTGAAGGAAAACCATTACCAGAAAAACTCTTGAAAGGAAAGTCTGCACATTTGATTATTACAGCTGACACGCCAAAATGGTACGATTTTTTAATTATGAAAAGACCGGCTATTAATCAATTAAAAAAAGGAACTTTACAATTTTGCGGAATAAACCCAGTTAAGTTAACTTATATTGCACCTATTAAAAATTCGAGTTCTGATTTCAGGGGAAAGTGGTTGAAAAAGATCTTCTTGTTAGGAGAAAGGCTCGGATAGTTACTGCTTATACTGGATTAAATATCACTATAGGAGATTTGATAAAGTGGTTCCAAGCCATTCAAAAAGAAAAGATCTTAACAGAAAAACAACTCAAAGAAATTTGGACACCTGTAAAGTTAAACAACGGAAAAGATAGCTATTTTAGATTAGGTTGGGAATCATATAAGCTTCAAGATGGTTATAGAACGGCTAGACATGGCGGTGCTGGAATTTCCTCTTTCATGTATTATTGGAATGAACAAACCAATGAAAAGGTTATTGTGATTGTGTTAACCAATGGCTCTTTAAACTGGACAATCAGTTCAAATCAAATGAATGTACAAATTGCAAGTATGATCCTTGATGATGAATAAATAACGTTGTATAACACGGCCATACAGGAAACAAACATTGAAGAAAATTTATGGAAATAAAATTAGAAAAATTCACAAAATCAGACTTTGACAAGTATTTTCAGTTAGTAAGCAATGAAAAGGTAATGGAAATGATTACCGAAAGAGCAATTGGGCTGAAAGAAGCCAAGAAAGATTTTAAAATACTGTTAGAAAACAATAAACTTCAACCAAACTTTGGAAACTTCAAAATCCTCAAAGCAGAAACAAATGAGTTTTTGGGATTAGCAAAATTGGAAATAAAAGAAACCAACGATGAAGAGGCAGAACTTGGATATATGGTTTTGCCTGAATATTGGAGAAAGGGAATTGCAACATTAGTCGGAAAAAAGTTAATCGAAATAGGTAGAAGGCAAAATTCTATAAAACGAATTTTTGCAATAATCGACCCCAAGAACATACCATCAAGGAAAATTTTGACAAATAATGGTTTCAATTCAAAAGAGTTTAAAGACTTTGATGGACTGCCTGGAGAAATCCTTGAACTAAATCTCAATGAAAAAAATAAGTCAGCCAATATCGGTCACCGTTGCACAGCCCATTAATTGTATAAAAACAGGATCTCAACAAGCCCTTTTAAGGGCTTTTACTTTGTGGTATCGTCTAGTTGTAAGCTAACATTGAATGGCTTAAAAAGGTGTGAAATACGTTGTATGATCCCTTTTAAAGAAAAACTCGCATCTTGCATACTTGCCGCTCCACTTTTAGTGTGCTTTTTAAATGATGGAACAACTTTTCCCGATACTGTTTTTACCTTGCATACTACACTATAAGCAGCTAATGAAAGGAGATTATCAGCCCTGTATCAAATTTTGCTAACTTGCGTAACAGGTACAATGGGGATAATTCATTGCTTCTGATTTTCCTTTTTGGAAAATCCTCGCGCTGAACTATTGCCAGTTTTATTTGCTAAATTAGTGACCAAACCAACGCAACAAACCATACACGAACCATTGTAGGTAATTTTTAAACTAGAAATAAAATGAAAATACCGATACCAAAATTTAGAATTTTAAGAATGTTTCTACCACTGGTTTCATTTACTATTCTTTCGTCTTGTAACGAAAAAGAACATAGGATTGCCTATTCATCGAAAGAATCAAATAATAGAGAAATTCTTCTGACCGATACCGAAGGAAAATCTAAAATTAATATTACAAATTATTCAGGTGATCACGGCTACCCTGAATGGTCACCTGACGGAAAACAGATCGCTTTCTATGCAAAATACGATGAAAATAAAACATGGTCCATCCATACTATGAATATTGATGGTACAAATCGGAAACGATTAACTAATGATAAAAATAAATGGGACAGTTCTCCTGCATGGTCTCCAGATGGAACAAAAATAGCTTTCGCAAGAGAATATCAAGATTCAGAAAATGTTTGGCATGAAGAAATCTGGGTTATAAATTCTGATGGTAGTCAATTAACCCAAATAAAAGAACTAAGCGGTGTTTCACCAAGTTTTTTGCAAGATGGACGAATACTTTTTCACTCCAAAAGCCCAAACAGTGAAATTTGCATTGCCAATAGTGACGGTAGTAAAATCATGATGTTAACCAATAATACTGCAGAAGATTGGGAACCTAGGGCTTCTCCCAATGGCAAGCAAATAGTTTTTATTTCGGACAGGGATGGGAATCAAGAAATTTATGTTATGAATATAAATGGTTCTAATCAACAACGGCTGACATTCAACGAGGTTGCCGACTGGAACCCTTGCTGGTCTCCAGATGGCTCCAAAGTCATTTTTGCATCGGAAACAGAAAAGTATTTTGATCTCTATTTGATGAACAAGGATGGCTCATTATTAAAGAAAATTATTGATAATGGGTCTCAACCTTCATGGCTAAAATAGAAGCTACCTACAACATTGTATATAAAATCATAGCTCCCATTCGGTCACAACGCTTCATATACATCAACGTTGGCAACAACTATGCCTCACTGAAACCCAAATAAAATTATGAAACAAACAGAATCAAAAAAACTAAAATCTTACCTTAAAAGCACACTCTTAATTACATTATCTCTATTACTATTCAACTGTAGTAATGACGACGGAAACGAAAACACCCCAAGTCAATCGAAAAGCAAATTATTAGCAATTGACGGAATGGGTAGTGATTTAAAAATCGTTGAAGTAAATCCTGATAG
The DNA here is from genome assembly GCF_022760175.1 of Zhouia spongiae. GTDB lineage: Bacteria > Bacteroidota > Bacteroidia > Flavobacteriales > Flavobacteriaceae > Zhouia > Zhouia spongiae. Next base: position 1,922,649 of record NZ_CP094326.1, on the reverse strand, counting down.
AGGATTATCAATTTCAACATTTTTAGATTTTGAACCAATGCAAGCTAGCGTTGATTTCGATTTTACATATTTTAACACAACTAATCAATTGTTCATCAGAAGAAATGTTTATGAAAATGGGATTGGGCCTCAAATAATAAAAGTCAATATTGATACTAGAGAAGAAATTACCATTAGTTCAGAAAATTATAGTACAATAATTGCTGGAAATGGAAAATTGTTTGGTTTTGAACGCATTGTTGATAATACTGAACTTAAATCAATAAATTTAGTGGAAATTGATCCAGAAAACGCATCAAAAATGTCAACTATAGAAATATTTGAAGCAATAGAAAGTGCTCCAAGTAATGACAAAACAGGTATATCTGGAATATTATATTCATACGACACAAATGAATTATTAATTCCCAGAAGAACTTCTTTTGTTTCTAATGCGATTGACCAATTAATAAAAATTAATGCTAATTCAGGGACTAAAAAAACCGTGAATATTAATCATTATGAATCAATTACTGTTGGTAGGAATGGTCGAATATTTGCAGTTAAGAGAACCTATGACCCAAATCTGGGAGAGTTTACTTTTTATGGAATCGTTGAAGTAAATATAAATAATGGACAAGAAATAGAAATATTAAAAGAGTTTGATAATCTAAACTCTTTTTCTGACTCGGAAATTATTTATTTGAGTGAAACCAATGAAGTTTTAGTGGACATTGGAACTTTATATAAAATAAATGTAAACACGAAAACCGAATCTATTTTGGATAATAGTAGTGGATTTTATAGCTACAGAAGTATTAATATTTACTAAAAATAGCAGTTGCCAACAAAGATGGTAACCGTTGCACACATCCCTAATTTTATAAAAACAAGATCCAAATAAGCCCTTTTAAGGGCTTTTATTTTGTGGTATAATTTAGTTGTAAGCTAACATCGAATGGTTTAAAAAGAAGTAAAATACGTCGTATGATCCCTTTTAAAGAAAAACTCGCATCTTGCATACTTGCCGCTCCACTTTTAGTGTGCTTTTTAAATGATGGAACAACTTCTCCCGATACTGTTTTTTACCTTACATACTACACTATAAGCAGCTAATGAAAGGAGATTATCAGCCCTGTATCAAATTTTGCTAACTTGCGTAACAGGTAGAATGGGGATAATTCAGCGCAGCGACAGTACGAAAACAAAAAGTAAAACATATATTTAAGCTGATTTCTCTGCTGAATAGTCCTGCGGACGATTCCACGCCGAAATCATAGCCAAACCGTTGTGAGCCATTATGGAATACAAACCCGAACAAAACAAAATGAGAATATCAATCAAATTAATTTTATTTGCAAGCTTTATTGTTTTTATAAATGCTTGTAATGAAAAAGAAAACAAATTCACAATTTTAGGACAAGTAAGTGGATTTCCGGATGGAACTAAATTTTATTTAAGAAACTTGGCTACTGATGCCGTTTTTGATAGCACAATAGTAGAAAATGGCAGTTTTAAATTTGAAGGTTATCTATCTAGTCCACCTGAACAGATTTGGTTAAATACTACCGTTGACAAAAAATTCGTATATACAAATCTTCTGATTGGAAATGACAACATTACAGTTAAAGGAGATATATCTGACTTTCCTTGGAACGTAAAAATTAAAGGTTCAAAAACTCAAGAGGATTTTAACTACTCTCAAAGTCTTACAAAAGAAAACAACATAAAAAGAGATTCTTTGGTAAAATCATTTATGAAACTTCCACAAGATAAGCAACAAGAAATAGGAGCAGAAATTTGGAGGGAAATTGGAAAAATAGATAGTATTACACAGGTTTCACGAATTAACTATATAAAATCACATCCTGACACTTATACAAGTGTAATAGAACTTGGCTATTTAAAAAATCAATTACCAAAAGACACAATACGGAAAATATTTGAAAATTATACAACTCAAATAAAAGAAAGCAAATATGCCAAAGTCGTTGAAGTATTTCTTAGAGAGAATATTGCTAAAATTGGAGATAAATTTCACGATTTTGAAGGAATAAATCAAAAGGGCGAACAGGTTAAGTTTTCAAATATTAGAGGTGAATACACCCTTCTTGACTTTACGGCTGCCTATTGTGGCCCTTGTATTCAAGCAGCAGATGAATTAATTGAAATCAACAGTAAGTATTCTGACTTTTTAAAAATAGTCAGTTTCACCCAAGACCCTAAAAAAGATGTTTGGCTAAAATCCTTAGAGAGAGACAAAGTAACTTGGAATAGTATTTGGGACGGGAAAGGCAGATATAGTGAAACGTCCATAAAATATGGAATTCAAGGGATTCCAACTTTTGTGCTAATTAACCCTGAAGGAATTATAATTGACAAGTGGAGTGGTTATGGAAAGGGTAGTATTATAGGCCGATTAGAAAAATACTTATCAAAAAAATAACAGCTCACAACACCGATAACCGTTGCACAGCCCATTAATTGTATAAATACAAGATCCAAATAAGCCCTTTTAAGGGCTTTTATTTTGTGGTATAATTTAGTTGTAAGCTAACATCGAATGGTTTAAAAAGAAGTAAAATACGTTGTATGATCCCTTTTAAAGAAAAACTCGCATCTTGCATACTTGCCGCTCCACTTTTAGTGTGCTTTTTAAATGATGGAACAACTTCTCCCGATACTGTTTTTTACCTTACATACTACACTATAAGCAGCTAATGAAAGGAGATTATCTGCCCTGTATCAAATTTTGCTAACTTGTGCAACAGGCACAATGGGGATAGTACATAAGGGTTTCTATGGTTTGTGAGTGGTATCATTCGCGTCAACTCTGGGTGATATCTCGACAGATTTGAAGTCCGAACCCCTTATAACTCTATACATTTAACATTGGCAACAAGCTGAAAATCGAACTGAAGAAATCAAACATTTAGCAAATGACAAAAATTATTTCAAGTCCAAATTGTGGGAACTCGCCGAAAATGGAATTTCTAAAAGACTTCAATATTGCTTTTGCAAAAGGAGACATGAAGTTTATTACTGAAAACGTAACGGATGAAATTGTTTGGAATATAATTGGAGACAAAAAAATAGAGGGAAAAGAAAAATTTACCGGGGAATTAGAACAAATGAAATCTGAAAAAGCGGCCGAGTTAACAATTAGCCAAGTTTTATCACACGGAAAAGAAGGAGCCGCTAACGGAATTATGACAATGCAAAACGGGAAGAAATATGCTTTTTCGGACTTTTACAGATTTAAAGGAGCAAAAGGCGTAAAAATAAATTCAATAACATCATACGTGATTGAAATCCAGATTGAACAATGACTAAAATTGACCCGATATTAGCCGTGAAGGATGTTAATGAGAGTGCAAAATGGTATCAAAAAGTATTTGACTGTAAGAGAACGCACGAAGGAAATGAATTTGCTGTACTCGAAGATGAAAATGGAGAAATTTTAATTTGCCTTCATAAATGGGGAGAACACGAACATCCAACGATGACAAACCCGAACATTACACCAGGAAACGGACTTATTATTTACTACAAAACGGACAAGTTGGACATTATCCGGGCGAATATTGAAAAAATAGACTATCCGATAGAAGAAGAAATACACATCAACCCAAATTCGACGAAAAAGGAATTTTCATTACGAGACCCGGACGGATATTATTTGACTATAACCGAATATCATAAATATGAGGGATAAAAAGTCAGTTGCCAACAAAAATGATAGTTGTTGCACAACCCACCGATAATACAAAAAAGCCTGTAATGAATCTATCTTATTGTTTTTCTTACTTGGTTGGGGTATTTTCGGAGAGCTATTAATATTACAGGCATAGTTAACATAAAACATATACCCTTGTTGGGGCTATTATCTCAAATTGAATGAACAAAACATTAGCATTATCAATTACAATTTTACTCTTCGTAATTCAGAAAATACCTGCTCAAAATTACTTGGATTATTACAAAACAATCAACAAAGCTGAGATCGCAAATCTCGACGAGAATTTTAAAAAATCAGATTCGCTTTATCAAATCGCATTTCGACTTGTTGAGAAGCCATTTAAAGATGATTATTTGTCAGCTTCTATAAACTCGGAAAAGTTAAATAACAATCAGCAATCTTATGAATACTTGAAAAACGGAATTTTAGCTGGTCTGACTAAAAAGATGATTAAGAAAAGTCTTTCTACATTCAAAAAGTCTAAAAAATGGAAAGAGTTAAAAAAAGAATATGAATCGATAAGAGAACAATATCTGAATTCACTCGATCTAAGGCTAAGAGAAGAACTTATTAAAATGGTAGCAAAAGACCAGGCCGTAAGACACCCTGTTTTTGGGAGTACTAAAAAAATGAAGAAGGCAGATAATGAAAATTACAAACATCTTTTAAAAATCATAGAACAAAATAATGGCGAATGGCCAGGTAGATTTACCATTGGAGATGGAAATGAAAACGGAAAATACGCATTTGGTGAGATCACTATTATGTTACATCATTTTTCAGAAGAAGAAGTTAACAACTTAAAGCCTATTTTAATTTCTGCAATTCTAAAAGGAGATTTGTCGCCATACAATGTAGCGTATCCCTTAGATTATATAAATCCCCAGAAAATAGGAGAACGGAAAAGAAGAAATTCAATCATTATTTATAATTGTTATGTATTAGGGTCCTACCGTAAATCAAGTAACAAAGAAATCACAATTTGTGATTGTGAAAAAGCAGAGACTGAAAGAGAAAAAATGGGACTTGAACCTTTAGACGATTATTTTAGAAAAATTAATTCGAGTTACGAATGTTACGAACAAGATAAAAATTAAACACCTTTTAAGTCCGTTTATTGTTTTTCTTACTTGGTTGGGGTATTTTCGGAGAGCTATTAATATTACAGGCATAGTTAACATAAAACATATGCCCTTGTTGGGGCTATTATCTCAAATTGAATGAACAAAACATACTTAATTATTGTATTATCCGTATTCATAGTTTTTTATAGTTATGGACAAGAAAAAGAATTTGAACGAGAATTAAACAAATTCCGTTATAATCTGAATTATGAATTAGAAAAATATGACGATGAGAAAATTTATAAATTAAATTTCAGTAAAAATGACAGTCTCATAGTACTTATTGACCATTTCATATCTGAAAATAAAGGCAAAATTAAAACACACCGGGAGCATATATTAGAAAGCTATGAAGATAATCCTGACTTTAAATTCGATATTACAGCATATGAGAAAGTCGACTTTAGCGAAATAAACAATAACCTGGATGATTTTAACTTAGATGCAAACGTACCTTTGTCTAAACTGTTATGGATTGACCCCATAACGGAAGTATCAACATTTAAAACCATATATTATTCACGGAATAGAGGAGCCGTTAAACTGGCAGTTTTCAATACCAAGGCAAACATTACATCTTCATTGATTAAAACTCGTCAACTAAACAACCATCAATGGGAAATTATAGACAACTCATACGACATTGTCGGTAGGTTTATTTATGACTTGAACAAGGGAAAGGTTACAAACGTTGAAATCTTTGAACGAAAAACAAAAACACCTCGCTAACAACAGTATTCATTACACAAGTCATTATATAAAACACACTATAACCAAGGCATTTAATCGTTTTTCCTTATTTATTCAGGGCAATACCGGAGAGGTATCAATATAGCGGACATCATGGCTACTATTGAACATTTACCGTTGCTACAATAATTAATTGTAACATCCGAAAATAAATATCGTCTTTATAAAGAACACTAAATAAATCTTAAATGAACAAAGTCATTATTAGCCTGGTTATTATAACATTCTCTTTATTATCGTGTCGATCAGAAAAGAAAAAAGAAACGATCAATACTACAAATACAGAAACCATAACACTACAAAATCAAGTCGAAAACAACATTTACCGCATCGATGAAAACGGCAAAAGCGATTCTCTGTCAATTACTATTGAATCGCGAATGAAAGAGCTGAATATCCCGGGGGTCAGCATCGCTGTTTTTGACAACAATAAAATTCTCTGGGCAAAAGGATATGGAATAAAAAACAAAGTAACGGGTGAAAGAGTACATGAAAATACGATCTTCCAGGCTGCATCGATTTCTAAACCCGTTGCCAGTGTAACGGCATTTAAATTAATTGAAGAAGAAAAAATTTTACTGGATGAAGATGTTAATATAAAACTGAAAAAATGGCAAGTTCCTGAAAACAAATTCACTAAGAAAGAAAAAGTGACTCCAAGAAGAATTATGAGCCATACTTCCGGATTGAGCACATCTGGTTTTCAAGGATACAATAAAAAAAACCGTATTCCATCTTTAGTGCAGGTGTTGCAAGGAAGCAATATAACGAACTCAGAACCTGTCAGGGTGGTCCGGGAACCAGGCGAATCGGAATCTTATTCGGGTGGAGGAATGCAGGTATTACAACTGCTAATAGAGGATGTCAGCGGACAAGAATTTTCTCAATTAACAAAAGACCTGATTTTTGAACCGACCGGAATGAAAAGTAGTTCTTTTGATGATCCGCTACCTGAAAAACTAAACAACCTAACCACAAATGGTTATAACCCCGATGGAATTGTTATAGACGGAGGTTATTATTTATATCCTGAAAAAGCCGCAGCCGGATTATGGAGCACCCCATCAGATTTAGCACAGTTTATGATAGCTCTGGGCAAGTCTTACAGGGGTGAAGACGGCGGAATATTAAAACAGGAGTCTGCTCAATTAATGATGAAAAGGGTTCCTGGTGCCGGAGGAACAGGAATTGGAATAGATGGAGACGGGGATGCTTTTCGTTTCAGGCATACTGGCGGGAATGTTGGATTCAGATGCTATGCCGTTTCTTTTGCCAATAGGGGACGTGGAGTTGTAATTATGACTAATTCTGATAATGGCTTCCCGTTAATTCACGAAATTGTCAGGGCTGTTTCTAAAGAATACCATTGGCCGGCTATGTGGATGCGTGAATAACACAACTAAAAATAACCGATGCCAATTTACCGACGCCTTCGGCAGCCAGAGACCACGGTATTTGAACCCACCCGCTACCGCCTGTGATAAACCGAAAATTTTCGCTAACTTACATATTACCGGTGCTTACCGGCAAGCTAAAAACCGTAACAATCATTGAATTACCCAATCTTTAGAATAGAATTTACATTTTGAAATAATGCGCACAACAATTTTAGTAATCTTAATATTCTTTCAAATAAGTTCGATAGATGGGCAAACATCGCTAAAAAAAATCAACTTGGCTGTCGGAGACTATAAAGTAGGATTCAGACACTATACGACTATCGATAGTACCAGAACCTATCAAATTAGAAATGAGTTTAATAATCAATTTATCTACAGGCCAATACCTGTTAGCATTTGGTATCCTGCCTCCATAAAAAACACTGACAGCAAGCAATTCACTGTTCTAGAATATTTAGAGGTTTTAAAAGAAGAGGAAGAATGGAAAAACATCCCAAATGAATTTTTATTGGATTGGTTCCCTTATTTATGGAATACACCCGAAAACAAAGGCCATCTTTCTGAAAAAGCAGTTGCTTTTTCTGATGCTTCTTTTTTAGAGGGGAAATTTCCCGTAGTTGTTTATGCACCTAGTTACCAGGCGTCGTCAATTGAAAATTTTGCTTTATTCGAATATTTAGCCAGCAATGGTTTTGTGGTTATATCAAGTCCGTCAAGAGGCACACATACAAGATGGCTGGAAGGCGGTACTGCAAAAGATATGGAAACACAATCCAGGGATGTGGAGTTCCTTTTAAAAGAAATTCATAGATACAAAAATATAGATTTGGGTAACGTTGCATTGATGGGATTTAGTTTCGGTGGATTGTCTAATGTCATTACCGTAATGAAAAATCCGAAAATTAAAGCTTTGGTAAGTTTAGATGGTACTGAAAGATACAGGTATGATGTAATGGAAAAATCGGCCTATTTTGATTTAAACAAGCTGCATATCCCATATGCTCATTTTGCCCAAAAGAACATCCCGGAGATTGTTTTAAAGGAAGATAAGATTCCGGCAGAATTAAATTTTAAATTCCAGCTTTTCGATTCCTTAAAATATAGTAATGTTTATAGTTATAAATTCCACGACCTTACACATTCTTATTTTAGTTCTTTTGGTGTTTTATTTGGTAACCGGGATAAAAGACAAGACAAGAGTGACCATCAAATAATGGATTCTTACAAACAGCTGTCTGAACATACCTTATATTTTTTAAATGCTACCCTGAAAAATAAAGAGAGGGCAAAGGAATTTATTGAAAACAGTCCTGATAAAAATGGTTTTCCTAAAAGTAGGATTTCAAAAAAAATGAAGAAATCTCTTGTAACAGCGTTTAATTATAAGGACTTCAATGATCTGGCATTGCACCAAGGTTATAAAGAATTAATCCCGCTGTATAAAGAAACATTGGCAATGCATCCAAACCTGAAACTAGAAGAAGGCATGTTAAATTCTCTTGGGTTGAGATTGTCGTTTGATCCTGAAAGAAGCGAACAAGGCATAAACGTGTTTTTATTAGCTGTTCACATTTATCCGAAATCGGCAAATTTATATGACAGCCTGGCTGAAGCCTATTTGATCCAAAAGGATTTTGGAAATGCAATCACTAACTTTAAAAAGTCGTTGGAATTGAATCCTGAAAACCAAAATGCGATCAACCGATTAAAACAATTGAAAAATAAAGCCCGTCATTAACAAAGGTGGTAATCGTTGCGCAAGCCGTTAATTAAAGAATATGACACCTCTAAACTTTTCTATTGTTTTCTTATTTGTTTAAGGTATTTTAGAAACATTATTGGAAATAAACACCATGTAGTATTTATAGAGTCGTTAACCGCCGTACCAGAATCAGAATAACAATTTAAAGCAAAGATGAAAACTATGATTGGTCTTGAATTAACAATAGATTACCAAACAATATCAACCTCTTTAGAGAACGGTAGCCTGCAAATACTTATAAATAAAATATCAGGAAAAAAACATCAAATATGGCAGAATTAATTTTTACAGGATATGACAGAGACAACAATAACCTACTAACATGGTTTTCAAAAAAAGAATTAAATATAGGAGATGAGTTTAGTATAAAAGTTGTTGATGTCTTAAACAATTCAAAACCTGAGAACATAAAACCGATGATGGTGAATGAAAATATAATTGAACAAAAACTGAAAAGCTATAAAACCCTAAAAAAAGAATTAGAAGCACTCCGTCTGATTTAAGACGTGCCAAGTGCTGTCGGGTACAATCGCTAAAAGTCACAGCAAACGACCATGGAGCAAGCTCACGAGGCATTAAAAGGAAAAACTTAAAAAACATTTCGGTGCAAGCCCTGTGAAATTCCTTTAGGAACATTTCATAAGAACAAGCATCGGAGCATTAAACCCCGATTATCGGGTAAAATATTTTGAACTTATACTCTGAACATCAATTAAAGCATAAATCCCGATTTGTAAATAAAATATGGGCATTAGATAATAGCCTGGAAAAAACTCAAATCCATAACCTGAACATTTTACCTAACGGTTGTTTCAATTTTGCTCTGCTTGTTGGCAATGGGGCCCGGGTATATCTAAAAAATGAAAAATATCGGTTTAATCAGGGAATCTATCTCTGTTCTCAACTTACAGAATATATAACCCTGACTCTTTTAGAAAATTCCAAACTGGTTCTGGTACAACTAAACCCCTGGTATTTTTCTTATCACCCTCAAAGTGATTTTAAAAATTTTGTCGATACCATTTCAGAAAGTGTCCCCAATAACAAATTATTCGGTAAAGACATCAGTCTCAATGCTTCATCTGTTTTAGAAGATGTTATTGAAACAACAGAAAACTATTTTCTCAACTTTGAAAAACATAACAGCGAGCAAAATGCGATTGAAGTGATATGCAGAAAGATCATAGCTGATAATGGAAACTGCAAAATCGCTGCCATACTAAAAAACAGTGGCTATTCAGACCGGTGGATTCAATCCAGTTTTAAAAAAGCAACAGGATTGACACCTAAACAATTTTCAAAAATAATTCAGTTCAGAAACTCTGTTGATGAAATAGCTTTTAACGAACAAAAAGACTCGCTGACTTCGGTTGGTTATAAGTCCGGATACAACGACCAATCACATTTTATTAATAATTTTTATCAGTTTTCTAAAATAACTCCGGGTAAATTCGACCCGGATAATTATGTCTTGTCATTTAAGGAGTAGTTCGTTTTTTTACAATTTCTGTCTTTTTTATAGTCTTAGTTTTGTCAAAAAAAGCTGTTAAATGGGCATATCTATATAAGTTTCGATTTCTTTTCATGTATTTACCACGGTCCTGAAAACTGTAACAATACGCAAAATTGTCGTCTTATCATTAAAATAATCATCAATCAAAAATTAAAATGAAATACTTTAAACTTCTGACACTACTTGCATTTATCGGTATAAATTTAAATGCGCAGAACAAAACACAATTAGAAAAAAACGATCCGGAAAATGACACTTATGTCATAAAGAAGGTGAATATAATTCCGATGACCAAGGATAATAAAGTCATTGAAAATGCTACAATTGTAATTAAAGACAAGATCATACAGTCTATTAATGGTCCTATTCCAGCAAATGCAAAAACCATAAACGGAAAAGGAAAATGGCTCATTCCCGGGCTTATTGATATGCACGTCCATAACCTGGTGGACGGGCCGTATATATCGTATCCTACAAAAGGTCCCGCAATGCATTTTGATACACAAAATTTTATGACGCTGTATGTAGCAAACGGGGTTACTACTGTATTTGAATTAAGTGCAAGAGCAGAACATATCGGGCAGCGAAACGAAATAATAAGAGGTAATGTTATAGGGCCAAGAATCGCTTTGGCAGCATTAATAGACGGAGGCAATGCTAATATGACTGCAACAACACCATCTGATGGAAGACAGACTGTCAGGCTTGCAAAAGGTGAGGGTTATGAATTTGTAAAAGTATATTCACAACTTGAAAAGGAGACCTTTAAAGCAATTGTAGATGAAGCTGAAAAGCAAAATATGAAAGTCGTCGGACATATCCCAAATGCATTTGAAGGGCATACGGAAGAAGCTTTTGTGCCTCATTTTGATTTGGTTGCCCATGCAGAAGAATTCTCTAAGCAAACAGATGAGTATACGGATAAAGAAGCTGAAAGGTTTGCTAAAATGAGTAAAAAGAACGGCACCTGGTTAATTCCGAACTTATCCAATCTTGTGTACATAGCCAAACAGGCCCGCTCACTAGATAGCGTTCGGAACCTTGAAAGCTTTAAATATGTACATCCCTTAATGCAAAGCAAATGGATTGTCTCTAATCAATATAATAAGGGTACCAGTGCTAAACGTATTGCTTATTTCGATAAACTCGTTGAGTTCCATGTTAAGATCGTTAAGGCTTTTAAAAAGGAAGGGGTTCCTATGGTAGCCGGAACAGATGCAGGAACTTCCGGGATTGTCTGGGGGTTTTCACTTCATAACGAACTTGAATTGTTAGCAGATGCCGGCTTAACAAATGAAGAAGCACTGGCTTCTGCAACCCGGTTAGGCGCTGAATGGCTCGGAATTGACGACAAAATAGGAACTATTGAAACAGGTAAGTTTGCAGATTTAATTTTATTAGATCAGAACCCTTTGGATAACATCAGCAATACACAGGAAATTTCAGGTGTTTTTGTGAATGGTAAATGGGTGGACAGAAACAAAATTGATGCTATGCTTTCTCGTGTCGGGAAATGGAATAATGCCCATAAGGAAACGTATCACTGGAAAGAATTCCTGAATAGCTTAAAAAATTAATAGAACATGAGTTTACCATGCCAAGGCATTGATCTAATACAGTATCATACAAGTATGCTTCGGGCACATTCGGGAAGTTATTGAACCAAATACCTTTAAAATAAGGGATCTACGTTGGTTTATCCGATAGCCGAAAAGCCAGACCTGCCATAAAAGCATTAATAAACGATTGTCATCAATCGAGAATAAACCGAACTCACGTTAACATAAAACCATCTCTAAGATGGCAAGCCTTGCGCAAGTCATTGATTAAACATTAGGGGCTTCCTGCCGATCTGTACATCAGGCACAACGAATTACAATTTATAGTGCGTTGACGCAACCAATGGGCAACATCGGCATCTTCTAAAAAACAGAAGCATGAAATTTTTTTCAACGTTCTTTCTGATCGGACTGTTATGCCTGAGTTGTTCAAATAATGATGCGATTGACTGTACCCTTTTTGACCCTGCATTTCCTGAATTGTACATTCGTATCGCAGATGCTACAGGCAACAACCTAATTGAAAACGGGACTGTTGACCCTGAGCGTATAACTGTGGAGGGAGATTTTCCGGGTGCAGGTTTTCGGTTTATTCCTGCTGATGAAAATGCGGAACCGGATTCGGAGGCCAGAGCACTCGATAACACTCTCTCGTTATTTATACCAAGAGAATCTAAATTTCGCTACACCATCCATTTGGACGACCTAGATCCTATTGATGTAGATTTTACTGCAGCACTAACAAAAATCCCCTGTGATTTAACTTATTTTAAACCTATAGGAGCCGACTCGAACAATAAGACACTTGAGTTTAAGGAAATTTCTTCGCTCCAATACCTGGTTATTATAGAACTATAAAATTATTACCATATTTTAAAACCAAACATTGAAATCCTGCTTTATGATAAAAACAGCCAAAACACTCATTTCTGCAACAGTAATTATCTTATTTGTATCGTGTTCTGAAAGCAATAACACGGTAATTGACGACATCCCTGATTCGATAACCGTAGAAGAACAGCTTACGAACAGATGGATGCCGGTAAGAACGGTATTAAACGATATGGTGTTATATGAGAGAAGTACATCTAATGGTATGGAGAATGACACCCATAACGAACGAATACTCTATAAGGATGACCAAACGGTTCGTATATCTGCAAATGATGGCAGCATTCATCTATTCACCTGGGAGTTGAGCTCTTTAAAAGATTCTGTTATAATAGCAAAAGGCATGGCTAACGAACGTCGTTATTTTATAGATCGTATTTCCGGGGATAGTTTGTCTTATTCGATAGAACCTGCTTCAGGCCATAAAGTAACATACAGTTTCGTTAAAGAACATGACGAAGCAACAAACCGGAGCGACCTGATCTCCAAAGACTGGAAATATGATCTGGTGTGGGCACGATTATATAGTATGGATGGATTTAAATATATTAGAAATGGTTCAATTCCTAATGCGTTGTATGAAAACGCAAAAGTAAGTTTTAACAACGATGGCACATTTCGTATATCTTCAGGAAATACTATACACGAACAGGGTTTATGGCATCTTGACTTAGACGATATGCTACTGGTGATTGAAGGAAACTACAAAAGAGAGGCTACTTTACTGGAGCTCAACGAAAACAAAATGATTTTCTTATTTAAAAATCCGCAGGATAATGACATCAAATACCAAATAGATTTTTCAAGATATTAAGGTATAATGTCCTCTTCCTGTGTATGGTTCGTCGCGTTTCCCTGAAATCCTGAAAATTATATTCGAGGAAGAAAAATATTACACTCACAAGCTGGACACAAAATGGATCTAAAAGAACATTATAAGAAATTATATAACGAATCCATTGATATGATCTCTTCCGACAAATACGAGATCGATCATTTAATAGACCTGAAATCTGACCAAAGATTCGGAATAACGCTTCTCATCAGGCCTCCGGATATAATAAAAGACAATATTCAAAAATTACTGAACGAATTAAAAAGAGTTGAACCCAATCAATATTATTATCCAGGTTCTGATATTCATATCACAGTCATGTCTATAATATCATGCTATGAAGGTTTTCACATTAAAACCATCGAACTTCCAAAATACATTGAACTAATACAAGGGTGCTTACCAGCTCATCAAAACCTTAAAATCCGGTTTAAAGGCTTAACAGCATCCAGTTCTTGTATTATGTTACAAGGATTTATGAGTAATGACTTGCTGAACGAAATCAGGAACAAACTGAGATCTGCATTTAAAAACGCTCCTCTCGAACAGAGTTTAGATAAAAGGTACCCCATTCAAACGGCTCATTCGACAATTGTACGATTCAGAAAACATTTTGAACAAAAAGACAGCTTCTTAAAAATAATTGATCAATACTCAAACCACGATTTTGGCTCTTTCGAAGTAAAAAAGCTGGAGTTTGTTTCTAACGATTGGTACCAAAGAAAAGAACGTGTGAAGAAGCTGTACGAATTTGAAATATAAAGAACACGCCCTGATGATCACAAAAAGACAAGATTGGGCAATAAGTTTACCACACTGACTACAGACAGGCATCTCATCAAGACAATCCACAAGTTACTACACATTTTCCACTGCGGTACATAAACGTAAATAACATTCTTGGAGCATACTCCCGTAAACAGCCATAGATATCCCGGGCTTTTTCCCGGAATGATGATAGGGCACTTCTCAGTCTCATATTGTTCCAACATCTGATAATTTGCCCCACAAGTGTACTCACTGCTCCTTTTATCAGGCAACCTAAAAAAGGATCTGTGGGAATTGAGCCTATCATTGTCTCTGCTATCCCAGCCTCTAAAGGCTCACCTGCCTCGTCTGAAAAACTATCGAAAATATGCTTCTCCTCATCATCTAAATCGATCCCATTGCCCTCGAAATCCCCGGGTTCCTCCAGATAAGTATCCAGAGATAGGGTTGCCAGCACTTTTTGAGGGTCTTTGTTCGATATCACAATTTGATTTCTTTCGAATTGCACATCAATTTCAAGGATAACTTTTTCGAAATTACCATCCGGTAAGGTTCGCCTCTCTGCTTCAATCTCAAATTTTGCAGAATTATCCATTATAGCGTTATCGTCGAACCCTATTTCGATTCTGTACTCTTCGTGACCTTTCCGAATTATACGCTTAAAAAAACTATCCATATTGAACTTAATTTATCAGACTCGTAAAATGCAAGCTATCTACTATAATGTAAGTTTATGGTTTATCAGGGTTTAACACATTAAAGTTAGTGTAATTACCCGAATATTCAAACATATATGATAAGTCCCCCCGGAACTTTTTATTCGGTATTGGCATTTGGTTACATTCAAAGCCCAAAGAATGTATTATGCATGGTAAATCATAATTTTTGCATTTACCACAATGGCCTCCTGTTCCTGAAAAACATCCACACTTCATTTTGCATCGCGATAATAACGGTATTTCCCCTTACCCCCTCATTTTACGTCATTACCTTATTAATATTACAATGCTTTTTACTTCATCATACTATAGTCTCCACCTTATTATTTAACAATAATTTACGTATTCTTTAAAACATCTTTTTCTTATTTATATTTAAACATAAGCTTACTTGTAATGGGTTTCATATTTTATACCGTCTCTTACACAACTTCCAAATACAATCTATATAACTAAAATACAACATGATACAAAACACAACTGATACACTTTATTGAATACGACCATTGAGCAGCCCTACATTGTTTTTTACCTCCATTATTAAACCATCTCCTATTTTTTTAACATTTTTTACGTATCTTAACATAAACTAAAACTTTAACCAACATGAAGAAAATCTTAGCATTATTATTATTTCTGCTATTTCTTGTACTGGCCTGGTTCAGCTGGCGGTGGTATAAGGATACGGTAGTATGTTGTGACGAGGACATTGCTCCGGCTGCCGTCCAGTATGGCCCTTTAATTTTCGATTGTGAGACAGGTGATGTCATTACCAACGATCTTTGGCCGGAAAAGAAACAGGAAATATTAAATGAACGGACGGACAACAAAAGTCTCCTTCTGGCAGGCCCTTATTTCGGCTCGGAAACAGCGGAAGATGGAGTTAACAGGGCCGAAAAAGTTAAATTGCTTTTTACCGAGATGCCTGCTGAGGATATCTACACCTCCGCAAGATATGGCGGTGATTGCGAAGCTACCAAAGAAACCATGCTACATGAATTAAAGTACAAATGGGTAACAAGGAATGATGATGTCATAGAACATCTCGACAAGACCCTGGTGTTCTATGAATATGATTCAGATAAAGAGATCACCAATGAAAATGTCCTTCGCTTTTTTGACGAGTTATCTGCATTTTTGAAATCAACAGGAGACAAGATAATGATCACCGGGCATACCAGCAATGAAGGTGAAGACGCATATAATGAGGAGCTTGGGATGAAGAGGGCTATCGAGTTTAAAAATCATCTGATCAATCTGGGCGTAGACGAGAGCCAGATAAGCGTTCAATCAAAAGGTGAGGCTATGCCTATTGAATCGAATGATACAGAAGAAGGCAGAAGGAAGAATCGACGCGTCGAAATACATATTACCGAATAAACATTAAAAACGAAAAACTTGTCATTATGAAATTATTACAAATAAATACTACTGCCTGTGATGGTTCAGATGTATTCTGGCCATGGTTTTTATGGCTTCTGGCGGCCTTTATCCTTGGATTGATACTGGGATGGTTGTTAAAACAACTTTTTGGAGGCGCAGCAGTTGCTGCTGTAAATACATCTAAACAAGACCTGACAAAAATAGAAGGGATTGGACCGAAGATCGAAGGTCTTTTAAATAAAAAGGGAATTCATAGTTATCAACAACTCGCCAATACCTCCCATAGCTTTCTGGAGAAAATGATTGTTGATGCAGGACCGGCCTTTACAACCCATAGAAGGATGACCAACACATGGCCGGCGCAGGCAAAACTGGCAGAAATGAATGAATGGGACGAACTCAAAAAGTGGCAGGATGTTCTAAAAGCCGGTATGTAATATCCATAAATACTTTTTTTGATTATAAAGAGGGTGTCTAAAAAGTCAAGACACCCTCTTTTTATTCGGGTAGGTATCGGGGAACTATTCTCAAATACGCAAATTATAGAGGGGTTGAAATACTTTTTAGACACCCTCTTTATTTTTGTCGCGTAATTTAATTCTTCGTCTACTGCGAAGCGTTAAAAGGATCCCCTGAAAAGCATTTCGCCACAAGTTCCGTGAAATGCTTTCAGAAATATTTCACAGGGACAAGTGTCGGAGCATTAAATCCCGATGTCGAGTAAAAAACATGTACTGAAATAACGGTTATCACCTTCTCATTTATCGAAACGGACATTTCCTCAGACCATTGTCTGCATACTTCCCGGCTCTTTATCTGAATTCAATACAAATTCATTATCTTTCAGGTACGGCAGAAAGAATCCACCGGAAGACTCCGTTATATAACCATTAGTTGCAAACAGAAAATGAAAACTATTTTTAGCCTTAGCATTCTATTGACCCTATTGATTTCTTGTCAGGACAAATCCAAAAACGAAGGATATATCATACAGGGAACCACCAAGCACATACCCGACAGTACCAGAGTATTATTATATCTCTATCCCAAAACAGATGAGATAGCAGATTCCGCTATAGTGGTCAATGACAAATTCAGTTTTGAAGGAAAGGTCAAGCGTCCTACCTTGGCCCACCTCAGGATAATAAGCAGCAGGGACAATAAAACATTTTGGCTTGAGAATAAAAAAATCAGGTTTGAGGGGGAAAAAGGAAAGTTTTCAAACGCACAAATAACTGGCTCTGACACACAGAAAGAGGCCGAATTACTTTTAAAAAGAAAAGATTCCGTTTTTAAAGAAATGGAAAGACTTGAGGCAATGGTAACTGACGGTAACAGAGATTCTCTTTTTAAAATTTACGAACAAATACAGCATGAAGAGATCAAGATCAATCTACAGTTCATCAATGATCATCCTGACTCCTACGAAAGTCTTTTTCGCCTGAATGTTTCCAAAGAAAGATTGGGTGCAGCAGAAACCGATAAGGCTTTTACCCTATTAAATCCGGAATTACAGACCACAGAAGAAGGGAAAACAATAGAAGCGTTTATTATCAGCAATAAAAACCTGAAAATCGGAGACCAATTTATTGATATTGAACAACCTGACATCAATGGACATAGGGTAAAACTTTCAGAAATAAAAGGAAAATACACCTTAATAGAATTTTGGGCTTCCTGGTGCGGACCTTGCAGAAGCTTTAACCCCGAACTGACAGCACAATATGAATTACATAAAGACAAGGGCTTTGAAATTCTCGGCGTATCATTAGATACCGATAAAGAAAAATGGGGAGAAGCAATAAAAAAAGATGGTCTGAGCTGGGTAAATGTCAGCGATCTGAAGGGTTTCAATAATGAGGCTGCAATGATTTATGGGGTTCGGGATATTCCCGACAATTTTCTGATTGATGAGCATGGAGTTATTATCGCCAGGTTTATACGTGGTGAAGAACTAAAAGACAAACTCCGTGAATTGTTTCATGACAATACCGGTTCATAACAATGAAATCCCCTTATTTCTATAAAATGGTCATGCCCAACCGTATTCTTCCGCTCATGGCAATTTATTCAGCTAACAGAGGAGACAGGGTAAAGAAACGGTTGATTAACCTGCATCGTTTTTCGCTGACTCGTACGACAGTTACTGCATGTACCGGCAGTTGAAGAAACCACCCAGGAGCCAGGACACGAGAGGGCTGAGCGTAAAAAAAGGCGCAACGTACCTTTTGGTGATGAAGCCAGCTCGCTCATGAACAAATCATTTCAACACAAGCCCTGTGAAATTCCGTTAGGAATATCTCACTGGGGCAAGCGTCGGAACTCTCACGAGAGCTATACGGGATAAATCACGACTATCGAGTAAAATAAAGACAGTTTTATGACACAATCTAATCTAATGAATATAGACACTATTCTCGACCGGATATATTTAATGCCCTTAACGTCCAAAAAAATACTGAAGGACTGCATGGAAGAAGTCAAATATTCCAAGGGCCATGCTTTACTGCGCGCCGATAAAATTGAAAAGAACATTTACTTCATAAAAAAAGGGATCGTCAGGGCTTATGCTGACAATGACGGTGACGATATTACTTTCTGGTTCGGACAGGAAGGAGATCTTGCACTCTCAATAAATGGTTATGTAAAAGATCAAAAAGGGTATGAGAATATTGAACTGCTGGAGGATTGCGAATTTTTTAAACTAAACAACGACTCATTACAAATCTTATTTGACAAGGATATCCATATCGCCAACTGGGGCAGGAAACAGGTAGAATACGCATTAATCGAAGCGGAAAAGCGTTTAATTTCAAGGCTTGTAAAAACAGCCTCGGAACGTTATACAGATTTGTTAAAGAACGAACCTGAATTACTTAAAAGAGTAAAGTTAAGTCACCTGGCCTCCTACCTTGGGATTACCCAGGTGAGCCTGAGCAGGATCAGGAGCAATGTAAAGTGATTATTTATCATTTGTTAAATGCCGGCTTGCATCCGACAGCTACCTTTGTCGCGAATTATAATAATTAAATGTAATACGTATGAACTGGGTATATTTAGTATTAGCAGGTTTATTTGAAATTGGCTGGCCCCTGGGCTTAAAGTTATCACAAACAATGTCATCAAAAATATTGGGAATTGCCATAGCAATAGTCAGCATGCTTTTAAGCGGAATACTATTATGGTTTGCTCAAAAAACAATTCCCATCGGAACAGCCTATGCTGTATGGACCGGAATCGGAGCCGTAGGTACCCTCATCATCGGGATTTTGTATTTTGGTGATTCTGCTTCTGTTTTAAAGCTGCTCTCTGCTTCATTAATAGTAATCGGTATCGTTGGTTTAAAATTCACTTAATAAAATGTCTTGAAACCGGCGGAATGACCCCACGACTTTCCATAAGGTTGTTTCGCCGGTTCTATTTTGCCTTGATATCAAAACTCAAAGCCTTTAAGCGATGGCGTTGGTCATACACCGAATAAGCCCCATACCATACCTCTTTTAACCGATGACCGTTTTAAGCCGACCACTTCCTGAATTACATCTAAACAGGAATAATGCAAGTTCTCTATCTGATAATCCCGTTGTCCCTGATCAGACCATAACACTTACATCATCAAAAACTTAAAACGTATGGCTACTAAATCCAACAACCCAGGAAAAAAACTAAAACAAATCAATACCAGATAAATCTGCTTTCTGTTAAGGCACTATTGAAAGTTAAGCAACCGGTTTTAAAATTCTCAAAACAACGATTTACCATCAGAGGTATTTAAATTCTCCTTCTATTAACATAGACTTTAATTGGTATGATTTATAAAAGTTCTACCTTTGACCACAAAAACAACGGTTAATGTTCAGACATTATGCGGTCTCAATGATTACCAGGCCATACCCTTACTTATTCTCTTTAAAACGAAATCTTTTTGTTGCCATTTTCATTGCGGCACTTATCTATTTTATGAACTGGTTAGCTATTGATGGCGATTATGTCAGTAATAATTTTGTCTATCCAAAAGTCGAGGTTTGTATGCTGGCCGGATTCACGACCTTTTTTAGCATCCTTTTTATTACTGAATTGATACCTTATTTATTTTTTAATCCGGAAATAAAAGAACGATGGACGGTAGGAAAAGAATTCCTGTTGATCATTTCACTACTTCTGGTCATTGCTGTGGCCAATAACCTTATGTCTTTTTTTATCAGCAAGAATCAAAATGCTTTTGATATGCTACGATTCTTAAATGTTTTATTATATGTTATCATTCTAGGGATCATCCCGACAATTTTAATCGTCTGGTTAAATTATACTGTTATTTTAAAACAAAACCTGAAAGAAGTCTCTTTGTATAACGAGCAGCTTCGTAATAAAATTGAATTAGAAACATCCGCAACAGGTGCTAGAGTCAACATTCAGACAAATAACAAAACAGAAGTCCTTGAACTTGACATTGATGCTTTCTTATTTGCCAAAGCGGATGGTAATTATGTTGACATATATACAATTGCCGGCGATGAGGTAATTTCAAGGCCATACCGCTTGCGGCTCCAAAAGCTCGAAGAAGCTCTTGAGGCATACCCATTTATCATTAATACACACAGATCTTATATCGTTAATCTGAGAAGCATATACAGCACCTCGGGAAATGCCAGAAATTACCGAATTAGTTTTAAAGGAATCGCCGAAGAAGTTCCGGTTTCCAGAAACAAGTTCAAATTATTTAAAGAAGCCTTTCAAGCACAAAAAGGGGATGTCTCCTACGCTTGTTGCGAGCAAATGTAGGAGACATTTTTTTGTTTTATAGATTTGAGAGTTCATTAGATGCTCAAAAAGCATATCCTACCCCTACTCCGACAAACAATCTTGAATCAAAATCGGCAGGTCTCATCCTTCCCCCGTCTAAAAACCCTTTTAGAGAAAGCCAGCCAAAACCGCTTATGGTAAAATCTTTAATTTTAAACCCTAACGATTGGGTGACCCCATAGTTGAAATAGGCAAAATTGTTTACATATGTTTCATACACCGAATGTTCCTGAATCCTGAGTTTCCCTATAGATTTCAGATGGGTTACACCTGCAAAAGGCTCGAATGAAATGTAAAACTTTTTCCTGGCAAAAGGGTAGTAAACCAAATCGAATATTGCATACAGACCAATATCCCGGGTAAACCCGTCTACATGATCCGTAAATAGATTTTCTGTTTCGGAAATATAACTGTTCTGGTATGCCAAACCATATAGCAGTTTTATATGGTCTCCCTGATACTTAAATCGCTTTGCTTTAAAAATAAATCCGTAATTATCGCCATAACTTGTATTGAGGGGATCGTATGTATATAATAATTCCATTTGCCAGTCTTTATCACTCACCTGTTCTACAGGTTCATTCTTTTGTGCAAAAACATTCAGACTTACTATGGACACTACCATTAAAATATAATTCTTCATCTGGTTACTCAAAGATTTTTGTTAATCCATTTTTAAAACTGATTATCGGACTGTTCCGGTGTGAGGTGTTTCTGAGTCGTTCGCCGGTAAAGTCCAATCCGATGTAAAATCTCTTTTTCAGCTGTTTGACAAAAGCATCGTGGAAAAGGTTCTGGGAAGCCCCTTCCAGATCACCTACCGACAGGTACAGGCTTTTATTAAGTTCCTTCTTCTTATCATAGTATTTCTGCTCCAGATCTAACAGATAGGCATTATACCACATTATGTTGGCGCTGGCTGCTATAATATGATCGAAAGGGTTATTTTTTTCTTGTTGAAATAGTATGTATAAAGCGAAGTATCCTCCTAATGAGTGACCGAATAATGTTCTGTCACTACTCATTATTTTCAGCTTACTTTCGATTTCAGGGATCAGTTCGCCATTAATAAAGTCGATAAACTCTTTAGCCCCTCCTGAATTACCGGAAAAATCTTTATCCCAAGGGTATGAATAATCCGTACCCCGTTTATTTTTTCCGGCGTATCCAATCCCTATCAGGACATAATCATCCTTTTCCTGAGCAGTAATTACATTTGCGGTTTCATTAAAATAGTCATCGCCGTCGAGTAAATAAATCGTGTGATAACTTTTGGACGGCTGATATCCTTTCGGATACAAAATATTGATGCGGTACTTTGTCTGCGTATAATTTGATGTAATTACAAAGGAATCATTATTTGTCCTAGCGGACAGTTCTTCCTTGTCACACCCCTGCACACATAAACCCACAACGATTATGCTACAGACAAGCAGGTAATTTAAGACTCTTTTTTTCATGACATATGCTATGTTTAATTGATTTTATGCCCTCAAAATTAAATGAGTGTTTCCTGTAAAATATTATTATAAAGCATCTTGGTTTGAAGTGTCATCATTTTGTGATGTATTGACATCTCCATACGGTTTTAATTCCATCCATACTTAAAAAAATAAAAGGGGTGGTTAAAAACCACCCCTTCAAGGATTCATATTTTAGCTGTAGGAATAAACTATCTACGCCAGTTCGAAACGATCTAAATTCATCACCTTATTCCAGGCTGCAACAAAATCACTAACAAATTTGTCTTTGCTGTCTGCACTTCCATATACTTCCGCCAGGGCTCTCAATTCAGAATTCGACCCGAATATAAGATCTGCCCGTGTAGCTGTCCATTTTAAAGCTCCGGAATTGCGAGCTCTTCCTTCAAAAACCTCGTTGTCTTCTGTAACCGGTTTCCATACTGTATCTATATCCAGCAGGTTCACAAAGAAATCGTTCGTTAATGCTTCAGGTCTGTTGGTAAACACACCATGTTTCGAACCGTCATAATTCGTATTCATAACCCGCATACCCCCTAACAATACCGTCATTTCCGGTGCTGTTAAGGTTAACAATTGCGCCTTATCGATCAACAGTTCTTCTGTAGATACAGGGAATTTAGTTTTTCGATAGCTCCGGAATCCGTCTGCTACCGGTTCTAAATAGGCAAATGAATCGATCTCCGTTTGTTCTTGCGAAGCGTCCGTACGGCCGGGAGTAAAAGGAACGCTTATATCGTAACCTGCATTTTTAGCAGCTTTTTCTATCCCGGTACAGCCTGCCAACACAATCAGATCTGCGAGGGACACTTGTTTGTTTCCGGTATTAAAACCACCTCGAATACCTTCCAATACTTTCAAAATCTTTGCCAGGCCGGCAGGATTATTTACCTCCCAGTCCTTTTGCGGGGTCAGACGGATTCGGGCACCGTTTGCTCCTCCCCGTTTATCCGATCCCCTGAAGGTTGAAGCGGAAGCCCAGGCGATTGACACCAGTTCCGGCACAGACAAGCCACTGTCTGCTATTTTATTTTTCAGGTTAATGATTTCTGTTTCATTGATCAATTCATGGTCAACAACCGGTACCGGGTCTTGCCAGATCAGGTCTTCTTTCGGTACTTCAGGTCCTAAATAACGGGGCTTAGGTCCCATATCGCGATGTGTTAACTTAAACCATGCACGGGCAAAAGCATCTGCAAACTCATCCGGATTTTCATAAAAACGCCTTGATATTTTTTCATATTCAGGATCAAACCGAAGTGAAAGATCCGTTGTCAACATTGTAGGCCGGTGCTTTTTAGAAGTGTCGAATGCATCAGGAATACTCTCTTCTGCATTTATAGCGACCCATTGTTTTGCTCCTGCCGGACTCGTTGTTAATTCCCATTCAAAACCGAACAGGTTTTCAAAAAAATAATTACTCCATTGAGTCGGGGTCTGTGTCCATATTACCTCGGGACCCCCGGTAATAGCATCGGCCCCCTTACCCGATTTGTAACTGTTCTTCCATCCAAAACCTTGTTCTTCAATGGGCGCTGCTTCCGGCTCAGGACCTACGTAGATACTGGGGTCAGCTGCCCCATGGGTCTTACCGAATGAATGTCCTCCGGCTATAAGTGCCACGGTTTCCTCATCGTTCATAGCCATACGTTTGAAAGTTTCCCTGATATCTTTCGCTGCGGTTAAAGGGTCTCCATTTCCGTTGGGTCCTTCGGGATCAACATAGATCAATCCCATTACTACGGCTGCCAGCGGATCTTCCAGATCGCGCTCTCCGGAATATCTTTTATCTTCCAGCCAGGTGGTTTCTGAACCCCAGTAAATATCTTCATCCGGCTCCCAGACGTCTTCACGTCCTCCTGCAAACCCAAAGGTTTTAAAACCCATGGATTCCAAAGCCACGTTCCCTGCCAAAACCAACAGGTCTGCCCAGGATATTTTCTTTCCATATTTTTGTTTAATAGGCCATAGTAACCTTCTTGCCTTATCGAGACTCGCATTATCTGGCCAACTGTTTAATGGTGCAAAACGTTGTTGCCCCGCTCCTGCACCTCCCCTTCCGTCACCAACGCGATAGGTACCGGCACTATGCCACGCCATTCGGATAAACAGTCCTCCATAATGCCCGAAATCTGCCGGCCACCATTCCTGCGAATCGGTCATTAAATCATTCAGGTCTTTCTTTAAAGCCGGATAATCCAGTTTTTTGAATTCCTCGGCATAATTAAAGTCTGCACCCATTGGATTTGAGAGTGACGAATGTTGCCTCAGTATATTTACCTTTAACTGATTAGGCCACCAATCGCGATTGCGTGCACCCCCTCCTGCTGCTTTTTTGGGAGCTCCGCCAGAAAACGGACATTTACTCTCCCCGTTTGAACCGTGGGATGAATGACTCATGTGTTTGTTATTTTCCATTTTTAAAAGTTTTTAGAATTCTATATTTTCTTAACCATAGTAAAAATACCATAATTAATATTTATTACTTTTAATAATAAATAGATTATGGTTATAATACAATAACACAATTTAAAGGCCTGATTAATTTACGGAATTATCATTAGAGGAGAAAGCATTTATAAATGAATGCATTACATTTTTAGTTGATAGCGAAAAATACTATCTTCATTCTGTTGTTATTTGCAACAGTCATCGTTTAATGTAACCGCTCTTAAAATATTATCATATGAAGTTAGGTGCTTTTTCCATCAGTCTGAATGTTAAGGATCTTAAAGTTTCAAAATCATTTTATGAAAAGCTGGGCTTTAGTGTTTTCGCCGGCGATATTGGAATGAATTACCTCATCATGAAAAATGAAGACACTCTTATCGGACTCTTTCAGGGAATGTTTGAGAATAACATTCTTACTTTTAATCCCGGCTGGGATTCAGATGCCGGTACTTTAAAAGACTTTGATGATGTTCGTTCGATCCAACGATCGTTAAAGGATGAAGGGATTCAACTGTTAAGCGAAGTAAAAGAAGGCTCCAAAGGTCCGGGAAGTTTCACCCTTACTGATCCCGACGGCAATACCATCCTTATCGATCAGCATATTTAAAAGTTTATATCTTGAATGTGAAACGGAAAACTTGCAGGAAGCCTTCATTAAGATATGCCCTGAAGCTTTTTCATTAATATTTGAAACTAAAAACAACAAAGCCTCCCGTCCGGGAGGCTTTGTTGTTTTTATGGTTAAAGTTAATCTATAACTTCGCTAATTGGATTTCCCGTAGCAGCATTTGGGAATGCAATTCCGAGCAAAGCAGAAATTGTAGGTGCTATATCCGGAATTTCAGTCCTTTGAGTGGTCTCGCCATGATTGATTCCATAGCCAAAGAACAACAGCGGTGCATGGGTGTCATAATTAAAGTTCGACCCGTGGGTTGATCCGGTTCTTGAGTAACTTATCACTCCCGGATCCAGCACTACCAAAACATCTCCCGAACGCTTGTGGTTATACCCTTTTTGCAATAAGTAAGGTACAGGCTGCGTATAATCATGCTTGCGCATTTCCTGCGCTGTAAATACTTCGAAAACGCCTTCGTAATTAACGACTTCATCAGCAATTGCCTCTTCCACTTCAACTAATTCCAAATCCAGCTCCTCCAACTTTTCGTGATCTAGGAAAATCTGAAAGTTAGAGAAATTCTTTATCAGCCCTTTAGCGTTATACTTCTCTTGCAAAAACTCATTAAGCTTCACCTTAAAATCAGAAGTACTGAAATATCCTCCCGGAATCTTTACGGATTCAAGGTAAGCCGGCACATGTACTGCGGCATGGTCGGCGGTTAAGAATACGGTATAATTCCCTTTCCCCACCTGTTTATCCAGCTTATTAAAAAGACGTTCTAAATCTTTGTCCAGACGCAGGTATGTATCTTCTATCTCTACCGAATTCACCCCAAATTTATGTCCGACGTAATCGGTACTTGAGTAACTTACAGCCAGAAAGTCGGTATCGTTATCTTGTCCTAATGACTCCCCTTCTATAGCTGCAATAGCAAAATCTGTAGTTACACTGTTGCCATAAGGTGTTGCTTTAATGATATCGTATCCATTATTCTGTTTCCATAACTTGTGAAGTTTATGCGGAAAAACTGCCGCTTCTTCTCCTTTGAATTTTCCTTCAAAATTATTTTCATCTGTACCACTTGCAGTATAGCTATTGATGTCAAATAAAGTATTCCATTCCTTTTTGTATGATTTAGCGGCATCAGACTTGTTGAATTTCTGAACCCATTTAGGAAGTTCATCCATATAATAAGTACTACTGATCCATGCTCCTTCGTCTTTTCCATGAAACCAGTAAGCAGCATTTGCACTATGTCCGGCCGGTAAAATAGCTCCACGATCTTTAATTGCAATACCTATGACCTTTCCTCTCATCTGGGTCGCAAGTCTTAACTGATCTGTAACCGTTGTTGTAATCATTCTGTTTGGAGACATTTTCCCTGCATCACTTTTGGTTCCTACAGAATTCACCTCATCGTCCTGAGCACAATACACGCTCTTATCTATATTTTTATCGTACCAATCATTGGCGATTATACCGTGAAAGGCCGGAGTAGTACCTGTATATACAGAAGCGTGCCCGGGACCGGTATAAGTCGGTACATAATTAAAATGATTGTTTTTACAATTAAAACCTTCGGCAATCATTCTCTTAAAACCACCCTCTCCGTATCGGTTCCAGAAACGGGGCAGGTAGTCATATCGCATTTGGTCGACTACAATTCCCACTACCAATTTTGGTTTTTTGTATGTTTCATTTGCGGATTGTGCACTCAGATCATTTCCCATGAACAAAGCCGCTGCAACAGCTATATAAGTAAGCTTTGACAATTTAATTTTCTTCACTTTCTGATTTATTTATTGATTTGATTTTTATCTTATTCCGACCACTAAGCAAACAAAAATAAGTCATTCGTTTATTATTCACTTCAATTATTGGTTAAAATACCACCTAAGATTATTATTTTTACCTCAGTTATTCTATTTTTAACTCATAGAGTTCACCATGCTGACTATAAATGCAGTAGCGATGGATAGCTCTCTGATAATTACCTGAAATTTTATACATGAAGTATCTTCAAAATATAGGCAAGTACTTTTTAATGATAAAGGAAGTCTTCAATAAACCTACAAAGTGGTCGATCATGAGGACTTTAATTTTAAAAGAAATTGACGATCTCATATACGGCTCACTGGGTATTATTATTTTTATATCCTTTTTTGTAGGAGGGGTAGTAGCCATACAGACCGCTTTAAACATCGATAATCCGCTTATTCCAAAATACCTGGTCGGGTTTGCCACCCGACAATCGGTAATACTAGAATTTGCCCCCACCTTTACATCGATAATTATGGCAGGTAAAGTGGGCTCTTATATAACCTCCAGTATTGGCACCATGCGGGTAACGGAACAAATTGATGCCCTGGAGGTTATGGGAATCAATGCTCTTAATTACCTGGTATTTCCTAAAATCATTGCTTTGCTCCTTTATCCATTCGTCATTGCCATAGGAATGTATCTCGGGATTCTGGGCGGATGGTCTGCTGCCGTTTTTGGCGGGTATAGCACGAGTGCTGAATTTATTCAGGGCTTACAGGTAGATTTTAAGGATTTTCATGTTATTTATGCCTTTACAAAGACTATTATTTTTGCTTTTATATTGGCTACAATTCCTGCATTTTATGGATTTTATATGAAAGGAGGCGCTTTAGAGGTCGGTAAGGCCAGTACAACATCTTTTGTATGGACCAGTGTTGTAATCATTATAGTAAACTATATTGTTACTCAGATGATGTTGGGGTAATCAGAAACGGAAACGAACCATAAGGTACATTCCCGTAAATTTAACATTAAAAGATTCGTCATTTATTGATATTGAATTATGATCGTAGTAGAAGACTTGCATAAATCGTTTGGAGAGACCGAAATTTTAAAGGGGATTTCGACTGTTTTTGACAAAGGGAAGACCAACTTGATTATCGGACAAAGCGGTTCGGGAAAAACAGTATTCCTGAAGTCATTACTAGGTTTACACACCCCAAATCAAGGGAAGATTGTATATGATGGTAAAATCTATTCAGAACTCGATGATGATGAAAAAAGGGATTTGCGGCAGGAAATGGGAATGGTTTTTCAGGGAAGTGCTCTATTCGATTCTATGAATGTCGAAGAAAATGTAATGTTTCCTTTAAAAATGTTTACTCATAAAGAATATGATGAAATGAAGGAAAGGGTCGATTTCGTATTGAAACGGGTCAACCTGAAAGATGCTCACGGCAAATACCCCGCTGAACTTTCCGGAGGAATGCAAAAACGTGTCGCCATTGCAAGAGCCATTGTAAACAACCCTAAATATCTATTTTGTGATGAACCCAACTCAGGTCTGGATCCGAAAACAGCCATTCTGATCGACAACCTGATCCAGGAAATCACCAAGGAGTATGATATTACAACCGTTATTAATACCCATGATATGAATTCTGTAATGGAGATCGGTGAGAAAATTGTTTTTTTAAAAGACGGCTATAAGGAATGGGAAGGTACCAATAACGAGATTTTTAAAACCGATAATGATGCCGTTACCGATTTTGTATATTCATCAGAACTGTTTAAGAAGGTAAGGCAGATGTATATAGAAGAAAGGAATTAAAAAAAGGAGTGTAAAACTCCTTTTTTTAATCTAATTGCCTGACTTCTACTTTGGCATTATTGGTTCTTACTTTCAGCCATTCTTTCATTTTCTCCAATTCATTGGCCGCTGTTGCCGAACTCTTTTTCAGCTTTATATAAAATACCGGAATGGTATCTGTTTTTTCATAATTCGTTTTCATTTGAAAAGCAAAGGCAAATTCTTCCAGATTCTGGTAATTGATCTTGGCTTCTTTACTTATTTCTGCAAATGGAATTTGATTATAAGCATACATACTTAGCTTTTCCAATTCATTTTCAAGTACCGAGATACGTTGATCTTTTGTTTCCATCTCTCTCTTTTTAGATTCATAGAGTTCAGAGACATATTTAAATTTTTCTTCGGAATCGTCTTTTCCTCCTTTGATTTCAAGATGGGCATTTTCGAGATAAGGGTAGGTTGCCATCTGTGTTCTCCATGTCTGGATCACATTATCCGGAATAGACTCTCCTCCTCCAAACACCAACTCAATAACCGGGTTATCTCCCCCGTTATATTCGATTGTATTGTATTTATCCAAAAAGTATCCCTGGCCTGAGAATTGATAGGTTTTTACTTTTTCATTAATAAACTGGTTGGCGTCTTTTTTAAACATTGACTCCTGCCAAACATTATAAAACGTAAACAAGGCCGGAACTATAACAATAATGGCCACAACAGAAGCAATTCTGGCTATAAAACGTCTTCTTGCCGAATTGGCATAGCGTACCATCGGAAACCGAAGAATCTTCAGCACCAAAAAGGTAGCCAGACCTATAAAAATGGTGTTAATGATAAAGAGGTACATGGCACCGCCGGCGTATTGCAGATTCCAGACAGCCAGGCCAAAACCTACCGTACATAAAGGCGGCATTAGGGCAGTAGCAATGGCAACTCCAAAAATCACACTTGCTATGGTACCTTTCTTTGCCCGGGCAATCACCAGGGCGAGCCCACCAAAGAAAGCGATCAATACGTCGCGTATATCCGGAGCGGTCCTTGCCAATAACTCGGAAGATTCGTCTTGTAACGGAAATAATTTAAAAAATAAAAATGCCGTTAAAACACTCAATACCACCATTACGACAAAATTCTTTACCGATCTTCTCAGCGTGTCGATATCATTGATGGCCAACGACATTCCCATCCCTAAAATAGGTCCCATTAACGGCGAAATTAACATGGCTCCGATTACAACTGCGGTGGAATTTGCATTTAAGCCTACCGAAGCTATAAAGATGGAACATATCAGAATCCAGGATGTATGTCCCTTAAATGCTATATCTCCTTTAATTCCTTCTATAGTAGTTTCCTGGTCGGTATTTCCCCTTATATCAAGAAGATCGGCTAAAAAGGTTTTTAAACTGCCTAAAAATCCCGAAAAATCCTTCTTTACCTTGTCTGTACTTTGATTGATCTTTTCTTCCTGAATTTTTTCTTCCTGATTATTATTTGTATTTCCTTCCATATATTATATTAAATGATCGCCAAGTTTTTGCTTAACGGACACCAGAACATTTTTAATATCCTGTTCCTTTTCTTTTGGATAAATTAATAATATTTCGTCTTTGTCTACCACAATATAATCATTTAATCCTTCCATAACGACAATTTTTCCCGGACCTGTCTTTATGATGTTTCGATTACTGTTGGTTAATAGTGTTTTTGCATTTAAAATGGCATTCTGATTTCCATCTTTTCCCAATTCGTTATACAACGATCCCCAAGTTCCGAGGTCGTTCCAATCGAATCCTGCCGGCAAAACATGGATGTTTTTTGCATGTTCAAGAATGGCATAATCTATTGAAATATCAGGGGTATTCGTGTAATTTCCGTCTATAAACACCGCTTCATCCTGAGTGTTATACACTTTCATTCCTTTAGCAAATAGCTGGTATAACTCCGGCTGGAATTTTTCGAATGCCTTAACAATACTACCTACACTCCAGACAAAAATCCCTGCATTCCATAAAAAGTTCCCCTTGGTCAAAAAGATCTTTGCAGTTTCATAATCTGGTTTTTCACGAAATTGTCTTACCTTTTTAATATCGACCCCCGACTTCTTTTTAAACTCAATATAGCCGTATCCGGTGTTGGGGAAACTTGGTTTCACCCCTAAGGTCATCAACACTTCCCGCTCTTCACACTCCCTGAAACACCTTTTAATATTCTTCTCAAATGCTTTTTCATCTTCGATCCAGTGATCGCTGGGCGCGACTAACATCAAAGCATTTGGGTTCTTTTTCAAGATTTTTAAAGAAGCATATAATATCGCAGGGGCTGTATTTCTTCTTTCCGGTTCAAGAACAACCTGCTCTTCCGCTATCCCGTTTAACTGTTCTAACACCAACTCTTTATAACGTTCATTGGTGAGAATGAGGATATTTTCTTTCGGTATGAATTTATTTAAACGGGAAAACGTTTTCTGGATCAGTGTTTGCCCTGCCCCAAGAAGGTCGTGAAATTGTTTTGGATAATTCTGGGTGCTTAAAGGCCAAAAACGAGAACCGACTCCACCTGCCATCAATACCGCATAATAATTTTCATTCATCTTTACAGAGATTTATTTTCTACTCAAGCTTATGATTTCACTCATTATGGAAGGTCTCATCACCGGAGCTGTTCTACTTCAGCATTTGGCTGAAAAAGATATATTCTCCCTGTGGCCACTTCCATGCACTCATATCGCTTAATCTTTCTATTTCCTTTTTTAAAAATTCTGCCGTTGTAAATCCTGAACAAACTTCCATAAGGCAATTCAAAGATAAAGGTTTTATCAGGGCCTTCATCAAACTGTTTCAATGCCAGAGACAATTTGGCATCCGTATCGCTACTGGCTTTGGGGTTTTTAAAATGATGTGCAAGAACCGGAAGCAATGACAACGGAAAGACCTCGGGCCTGATAAAAGGCAGCATCAACTGCTGAAAAGTATACTTCCATTCATTTCCGTGGGGTTTTATATGCCTGCCAAACTTTTGAAATGCCACCAAATGTGCTATTTCGTGGATCAGCGTGATCAAAAAGCGGTATTTGTTCAAATTAGCATTAACGGTTATCTGATGCATTCCGTTTTCTAACCTCCTGTAATCTCCATGGCGTGTTACCCGCTCATTCACCACTTTAAGGTGTACGCCATTTTGTTTTATAAGTTCAAAGCACGGGGAGGCTGCACTTTCCGGCACATATTTTTTTAACACTTTGTGCATTCAAAAAAATTTACGGGGTACTATTAGACACTTGGAGCAATTTACCGTTATAATATTTCTGCCCTGTTAATCCAAACTCAAAAATATAAGTTGCCATTTGCAGGGCAGACAATGGTGCTCTATAGCCCGGGAATGCCTCTGCTAACATTTCAGTTTGTACGGCTCCCAAAGCAAGTACATTAAAAGATGGCCCGGTTTCTTTATATTCTTCAGCCAATAATTCTGTTAATGTAATAACAGCACCTTTTGATGAGCTGTAAGCGGAAAGCCCGGGGAATTTCATACTTCCTTGAACCCCCCCCATACTGCTTACACTTACCACATGACCTTCCCTGGACATAAAGGGGGTAACAATTCGTGTTAATTCTGCCAGTCCGAAAACATTAACTTTATAAACGGCTTCAAACTCATTTCTTGTGGTAGTTGCAAAAGGCTTATTTAGCAATTTTCCTGCGTTATTAATGAGTATATCTACTTTTTTCCATTCCCTTTCCAGAATATCCTTTACCTTATCTATGTCATTATCTAAACTGAGGTCGAAGGAAAACCCGGTAACATTCGGGTGGTTTAAAGCCGCAACGGGTTCATTATTTCTCGATAAAGCCATCACTTTATGTCCAGCTTCAGCATAAAGCTTGACCAGCTCAAATCCTATTCCCCTGCTAACTCCTGTTATAATCACATTTTTCTTGTCACTCATGGAATTTTATGTCTTTGTTTTGAGTATTGGCCATTTTCTCAATAACCGGAATCATTTTATTAATAAAGGAAGTCATATGAGGAATATCTATTTCCGAAAACTCATCATCTACATGATGGTAATAATCGTAATTCGTAAAATCGAAGGTACATAACGTCTGCGAAGGCACCTTAAAGGCCTCATAAAAAGGATAATTATCAGAACGCTTAAAAAGATTGTATTCTTTTGCCTGCGGAAGAAATCCTACTAAATCTTTCTCCTCTGCATACTCATTCATCTTTTCAGCCATATTTGAATCGTTATATCCGGTTATATATGCTGTATAATCCTGCTGCATGGGAACACCGATCATTTCGAAATTTACCATGGCATATAAATCGATATCTTCCTTTTTTAACTTAGGCGCAAGATGTGCCGAACCTAACAATCCTTTTTCTTCTGCCGAAAATAAGGCAAAAATGATACTTCTTCTGTTCGTTCTCTTCTTTCCGAAATATTCTGCCAGTTCCATAACGGCTGTTGTTCCGGAAGCATTGTCATTGGCTCCGTTGGCTATGGAGTCGTTTTCTACAGCATCAATAATCCCTACATGGTCATAATGAGCTCCGATAAGGATATATTCATTTTTTAAATCCGGATCACTCCCCGCTACTACCCCTACTACATTATATGCATTTTTAAAGTTAGACAGACTGTCTTTATAACTCTGAAAGAACGGTTCTACTTTACTGTTAGCAAAGACATACTCAATATAATCTGCCGCTAATTCTATACCTTTTGTTCCTGAGTCACGCCCTGTCAGTTCGTCTGCCGAAAGCTGCTTCATAATTTCAGCAACTGATTTTTCTGTTACTGATTCTGCATTGTTTCTCGGACCATATTTTTTATTCGGCAAAGACTTACAACCAAAAGTGGTTAGACCGATGAGTGTGAGTAAAAGTATTCTTTTCATCATATAAATTAGTTTATTAGCTTATAAAGATAAAAAAAGAAGCTGCTTTATTGAGAAACAAAGCAGCTTTCTAAAAATATATTTAGCTTTTTATTTACGCAAGCATTGTAACAGGATTCTCCATGTATGCTTTCAGCGTCTGAAGGAATTGAGCTCCCGTAGCACCGTCTACTGTTCGGTGATCGCATGCTAAGGTTACTTTCATTGTATTCCCGACTACAATCTGACCATCTTTAACAACAGGTTTCTGAACGATGGCTCCTACTGAAAGAATAGCAGAATTCGGCTGATTGATAATAGAGGTAAATTCCTGAATGCCGAACATTCCAAGGTTAGACACGGTAAAAGTGCTTCCTTCCATCTCGGCAGGGGTCAGTTTTTTATTTCTGGCTTTCCCTGCCAGATCTTTTACCTGACTTCCGATCTGAGTCAAAGTCAGCTGGTCTGTAAACTTCAATACAGGAACCACCAAGCCTTCGTCTACAGCTACCGCCACACCAACATGCACATGATGATTATATTGGGTCACATCTCCTTTCCAGGAAGTATTTACCTGCGGATGTTTCTTTAATGCCATTGCACAAGCTTTAACCACCATATCGTTAAACGACACTTTGGTATCCGGCAGGTTGTTGATCTGTTTCCTGGATGCCATTGCATTGTCCATATCTACTTCGATGGTCAAGTAATAATGAGGAGCTGTGAATTTAGATTCAGACAATCTTTTCGCGATTGTTTTACGCATCTGAGAGTTTTTAACCTCTTCGGCGCTTTCCTGTCCTGCCGGCACAAATGTTGTTACCCCAGTGGTGGTGGTTGCTGTAGAAACAGGAGTTTCAACCGGTTTATAATTCTCAATATCTTTCTTAATAATTCTTCCGCTTTCACCGGTGCCTTTTACGGTAGCCAAATCGATACCTTTTTCTGCTGCCATCTTTTTAGCCAGTGGTGAAGCAAAAATCCTACCTCCTGAAGTTGTCGAAACCACAGGTGCAGGTGTACTTTCTGAAACTTGTTCCGTCTTAGCAGGCATTGGTGGGGCTTCTGCTTTAGCTTTCGGAGCTTCGGCAGCTGTTCCTGATTTTGCAGCGCTCAGTACAGCATTTACATCTGTACCTTTTGGCCCGATAACAGCCAACACAGAATCAACAGGAGCAGACTCTCCCTCCTGCACTCCTATATGTAATAGGGTTCCGGCATAGAAGGATTCAAATTCCATCGTTGCCTTATCTGTTTCTATTTCAGCAAGGATATCCCCTTCGGTAACCTCGTCTCCAACTTTCTTAAGCCATGAAGCTACAGTACCTTCCTCCATAGTATCACTCAGGCGTGGCATGGTTACTACCTCTACACCTTCCGGCATTGTTACCACCCCGGCAGACGTCTCAGCCTTAGCTTCTTCTTCTGGCGTTTCGGCTTTTTGTTCTACTTCTCCCGAAGGCTGGCTTCCATTAATAATGGCATTTACATCTTCCCCCTCTTCACCGATAATAGCCAAAAGCTCATCAACTTTTGTGGTTTCCCCTTCGGGAACACCAATATGAAGCAAGGTTCCGGAATAGAAAGATTCAAACTCCATCGTTGCCTTATCTGTTTCTATTTCAGCCAGGATATCTCCTTCTTCTACTTTGTCCCCAACTTTTTTAAGCCATTTTGCAACGGTACCTTCTTCCATGGTATCGCTCAAACGTGGCATGTTAATGATTTCTGCCATTATTAATTAAAGTTTATGTGATAAAAACGGATAGTCTTCTTGTTCGTATACCGTATCGTACATTACATTTTTCTCCGGGTAAGGTGATTCTTCAGCAAACTGTTCACATTCTTTCACCAAGTCCACTACACGCTTATTAATCTCATCAATCTTAGCTTTTGATGCGTATTTCTTCTCCTTAATGATATCGAGCACCTGCGTAATCGGATCGATCTTCTTGTATTCTTCTACCTCTTCTTTTGTTCTATAGTGTTGTGCATCAGACATAGAGTGCCCTCTATACCTATAAGTTTTCACTTCCAGAAATGTAGGTCCATCGCCTTTACGTGCTCTTTCAACAGCTTCGGAAACAGCTTCAGCCACTTTTACCGGATTCATTCCGTCTACCGGACCACAAGGCATATCATAACCAAGTCCCAATTTATAGATATCGGTATGATTTGCAGTTCTTTCAACCGAAGTACCCATTGCGTATCCATTGTTTTCACAGATAAAAACAACTGGTAATTTCCAAAGCATGGCAAGGTTAAAAGTTTCATGGAGCGAACCCTGACGTACAGCTCCATCTCCCATGTAACATAAAGTTACTCCGTCTCTTCCCTGATATTTATCTGCAAATGCAAGTCCGGCCCCTAAAGGGATCTGCCCACCTACAATACCGTGTCCTCCATAAAAGTTATGCTCTTTAGAAAAGATGTGCATCGAACCTCCCAGGCCTTGAGATGTCCCGGTTCCTTTTCCAAACAGTTCAGCCATTACACGTCGGGGGTCTACTCCCATTCCTATCGGTTGTACGTGATTACGATACGCTGTTATCAGTTTATCTTTTTTAGGATCGATGGCATGCAAAGATCCGGCTAAAACGGCTTCCTGACCGTTATACAAATGAAGAAACCCTCTTACTTTTTGCTGTATGTATGCTGCTGCAAGCTTGTCTTCAAACTTTCTCCAGAACAACATGTCTTCGTACCATTTCAGGTAAACTTCTTTAGTAACTTTTTTCACACGTTTAAATTTTACCAATTGCTGCTTAAATAGGCTAATTTATAAAACCGAGACCGTATACAACACTGTGATTGCCTTCGTTCTCACATTAAAAATTCCAGTGCGAGTCACACAACTCCCATTAAAACTTATCAATGCTTGTTTCATTAATCGATTATGTAACTTATCAAGCAGATAAATAACTACAATTAATTGCGAATTACAAAAGTAGCATATTCGAAAAAAGTGGAAAAATGAAAAATCGCTTTTATCCGTTTTTTTTGTTAAATAAAAGTATTTTTATCGAAAAGTAACGGTAACAGATCTTTAAGGGATTCTGATTTCATGACTTTACCGCTTTTACCCATGAAATAGATAGCGATTGGTGCGCGCTGGTTTATTTCGTATTCTGCAATTGTTTGCCTGCATGCTCCGCAAGGAGGAATCGGCTCGCCGGTTTCGTACTTATCTGAAGACGCCGAAATAGCCATTGCTTTTATCGGAACATTTGGAAATACGGCTCCTGCCTGATAAATAGCCACACGTTCAGCGCATAACCCGGAGGGGAACGAGGCATTCTCCTGGTTATTACCTGCAACCACCTCATCATTCTCTAAAAGGATCGAAGCTCCTACTTTAAATTTCGAATAAGGAGCATAGGCATTTTTTCTGACCTCGACTGCCTTTTCCATCAACCGCCGGATCTCCTCCGGCAGCTCACCGACCGTATCGTAAATACTAAACTCTGATTTAACCGTTAATTTTTTCATCCTAATACTGGTAATAAGTTTCCCCTAAATTAAAGGTCAAACCAAATCTAAGTGTATTTTCTAAAGGATTAGCCACATTTGATGTAGAGAACAGGTATGAGACATCTATCGTGGTGTTATTAAATTTAAAACCGGCACCCAGTGTGAAATATCGTCGCACTCCTTTCTTCTTGCTTTCGTGATAATATCCGGATCTGAAAGCAAAAACATCCCTGTAGTTATACTCGCCTCCCAAAGCCCATGTTATTTCACTTAATTCTTCACTGAAACCATCGGGAGCATCGTTAAAAGATTTAAACACCCCTTCAAAAAAATCTATATTATTATACAAATCATTATCTGTGTTATCTATGTCTCCGTCTCCATCAAAATCCTTCGGAGTTGGCACCAGTAATTTATTGAATTCCGATGATAGTGCTATTGTATTGTCCTGATCCATTATAAAATCAAATCCGGCCCCTACTTTCAGATTTGCAGGTAAGAAACTTTCCTGTCCGCCTTCGTCATACTGTATTTTAGGTCCGAGGTTCGACAGGTTAAATCCGGCTCGCCATCGTCCGTTAAAATCATTATACACTTTTTCTTCAGATTGATAATACCCAGACACATCGACCGCAAAGCTGTTGGCGGATCTTGAATTCGCATCAATCTGCTGTAACTTCAAATTAGACCGAATGTATCTTCCGGTCACCCCCATGGAGAACTGCTCGCTTAATTTCAGCGTATAGCTTCCATCTAGAGCGAATTCGTTTGGCTCGGCAGGAATAGGCTCGTCGTTGATCCCCTGTCTGAATAAAATTTCACCTAATCCAAAATACTTTAAACTAAAGGCATAAGCGCTTCTTTCACTATATCTATTATAATAGGTAACATTCATTAACGAGATGTCGGTTGCCAGTTCTCTGAGATAAGGCGTATAGCTGACACCTATACCGACCTCTCTTTCCGAAAAGGAATATTTTGAAGGGTTCCACTGCTGCGAAAAGGCATTTGGAGAAGTTGCAACTCCGAGATCACCCATTCCCGAAGCCCTTGCATCGGCAGATATCAATAAAAAAGGCACTCCTGTTGTTATTTCCTGATATCCTTCTTGCGAATGCCCTATATACACCACAGAACAAATTGCAAAAAGCCCTAGTATTTTCTTCATACTCTCAAAAGTCAGTTTAAGCAAAAATAATCTTTTGTCATATTAAATCAAGTATTATCGCCTGAAAGACGCACTAAATATTTAACGTAAGAATACAAAATATCTTATAAAAAACAGCTATATCTACGACAATCGGACACTACATCCGTACCTCTCAGATAAAAACACGTCTTTTAAAGCCCTGACAAAACTTTTCAAACACTTGTAACCATGTTATTTTCATTAACACCCGTCATAATAAAATTACAAAATAAACGTTAAAGGATTAGCACGGTCATACGATAACGGCATCGTATATTTTTATTTAAAAAATTGAATTTATATAGTTAATTATTATATTGCACAATGTTTTTATGACAACCTAAATCTTAACTATGGGAAAGTATTCTATTAAAATCTTGTCGCTCTGTTTTTTATCTGTAGCGAGTTTTACAGGATGCAAAAACTCTTCATCTTCTAAAAACACCTCCAGGGCCACTGGATGGCAAATCAACTCCAAAGAGGGTGGTTTTCAGTACAACAGTAATTTTAAGGAACAGGAAACCCCTCCGGGAATGGTGTTTATTGAAGGCGGAACTTTTGTAAAAGGCAAAGTGCAGGATGATGTTATGCACGATTGGAACAACACACCAACTCAACAGCATGTTCAATCATTCTACATGGACGAGACTGAAGTAACAAATGTAATGTATCTGGAGTACCTAGATTGGTTAAAAAGTGTCTTCCCCCCAGACGACCCTGCCTACAAGAACATTTATCAAGGCGCATTGCCAGATACTTTGGTATGGAGAAACCGTTTAGGCTATAACGAAGAAATGGTAGACAATTACCTAAGGCACCCTGCTTATGCAGAATATCCGGTAGTAGGTGTAAACTGGGTACAAGCTGCCCAATTCGCTGAATGGAGAACTGACAGGGTAAATGAACATATATTAGAAAGAGAGGGGTACCTGGCTCGTAATACAAAATATGCTGTTACCCAAGGAGATATCAACGGCACATTCAGTACGGAGGCATACCTGAACAGACCCGAACAAGCTTACGGAGGAAACATCGATTCTTTACAGGGAAAGGCTAAAAGGGATTCAACTAATGTATTTGCCAAGAGAACCAGTGGTATCATTTTACCTGATTACAGGTTACCTACAGAAACTGAATGGGAATATGCCGCACAGGCAATTGTCGGAACCCGTGAATACAATAACTACAGAGGTAGAAAAAAATATCCGTGGGAGGGCGAATATACCCGTTCGGGAAAGAGAAAAAATATTGGTGACCAGTTAGCGAATTTCAAACAAGGAAAAGGTGACTATGGCGGTATTGCCGGATGGTCTGATGACGGTGCAGATGTTACTGCCCAGGTAAAAACTTATCCTCCGAATGATTTCGGACTTTACGATATGGCCGGAAATGTAGCCGAATGGGTTGCTGACGTTTACCGCCCTATCGTTGACGACGAGGCTAATGACTTTAATTACTACAGAGGTAATATATATATGAAACCGTCTATTGACAAAGACGGCAAACTAAAGATTGTTTCTCAGAACGAGATCAAATATGACACTTTAAGTAATGGAAGAATCGTAGCAAGAGATCTTCCTGGTGAGTTGGCAATGGTTCCTGTAGACGAGAAAGACACTTATCTAAGAACCAATTTCTCTAAAAGTGACAACAGGAATTTCAGAGACGGGGATCCGGGTTCTACCAGGAACTTTTATGAAAGATTTGATGACGGTGAAAAACAAGGCACAATGTACGATGCTCCTCAGCATAAGATCTCAGCAGATTCTACGGGCAGTATCGTTATGGAATATGATAAGTCCAACAACAGAACTACGTTGATCAACGATGAGGTCAGAGTATACAAAGGCGGTTCATGGAGAGACAGGGCATACTGGCTGGATCCGGCCCAAAGAAGGTATTTGCCACAGTATATGGCTACAGATTATATAGGATTCAGATGTGCCATGTCGCGAGTTGGGTCAAAAGCAAAAAAGAGAACAAAGAGAGCCAGAGATTAAATTTATCTAACAAAAAGACAATATCAAGCCCTGTTCGGAACAGGGCTTTTTTTTATACTTTTATCTCATGAAAACTGAAGATCTATATAATGTATTCTTGAATTGCAACAAGGTTTGCACAGACACCAGAAAAATAGAAGAAGGAGATCTTTTCTTCGCTCTTAAAGGCGATCATTTTGATGGCAACGCATATGCTGAGGAAGCTTTAAAAAAGGGTGCCGGATATGCTGTTATAGATAACCCTCAGTACTCGGTCAAAAACACCATACTGGTCGGCAATGTTTTACACACACTACAACAGCTCGCCAATTACCACAGAAAACAATTAACCATCCCTGTCGTTGCCCTTACCGGTAGCAACGGAAAAACCACCACAAAAGAACTCTTTAATGCCGTATTGTCTCAAAAGTACAATACTACTGCAACCATCGGGAACCTTAACAATCATATCGGGGTTCCGCTTACGTTGCTGTCCATGAACAAGGATACTGAACTCGGAATTGTAGAAATGGGCGCAAACCATTTAGAGGAAATCGGCTTTTTATGCAATATTGCAGAACCAGACTACGGATATATCACCAATTTCGGGAAGGCTCATCTCGAAGGTTTTGGCGGAATGGAAGGTGTTATAAAAGGTAAAAGCGAATTGTACAACTACCTCATATCGGGCAACAAAACCATATTCTACAATGCTAACGATTCTAAGCAATCAGATTTATTAAAATCTTACCAAAACACTTATTCATTCGGAGATACATCAAACTGCGATGTAATTATTTCACTTACATCACATAACCCGTTTGTTTCCGTGGACTTCGAAAAGTTGCAAATACAAACCAACCTCATCGGAAAATATAATTTCCCAAACATTGCGGCCGCAATAACTATTGGCACCTACTTTAAGATAGCTCCTGAAGCCATTCAAAAAGCCCTTGCTTCATACACTCCATCTAATAACAGGTCTCAAATTATACGAAAAGGGAATAATAAAGTCGTTCTGGATGCCTATAACGCCAATCCAAGCAGCATGAGTCTTGCTCTCGAAAGCTTTTCACAAATGGATGATAAAAATAAAATCGCTATTCTGGGCGATATGTTCGAACTTGGCCATGAATCAGCTACAGAGCATCAGCATATCGCAGAACTGGCATTGAAAAAGAAGTTACAAGGCTTATACCTCGTGGGCAATAATTTCTTTTCTACCAATTCTTCATCTAAAAAATTCAAAACCTTCGAAGACCTGAAAGAATACCTCATGGCCAATAAACCGGAAAACAGCTCAATACTTATTAAAGGCTCAAGAGGAATGGCCCTTGAACGGATTTTAGAATTCTTGTAAAACCACTTTGGAATGTTTCTTACGCCGGCGTAAACCTTCCGCCCTCGTTGGTGCGCTACTGTATCGCGTACCAAAAAAGCTATTATGGGTGATAAAATCGTGCGGTAGCCGCATGATGTCGTTACTCCGCTAAATCAGGATACTTAGCGGAGCAAGTTTTTCTGAGCTTTACATCACCCTTCCCATAAAAGGGTCGGTTTTAGACGCCTGCCCGGTTTCTACCCTGCCTGCAAACCTTCGTTCATATTGTTCATCGCCTTCTACCAATACTGAAAAGTCGTACCATCCGTAACTCTTAGCCGACTCGATTACTACATCTTCAAACGCTCCTTTTTTTAACACTACCTTTTTCTCCGGATTTTTATAGGCATGGTCTTTAATGGTTATTTTAAGCTTCTTCTTAGCGTTATTGGTCAGCTTAAGCACTATATTCCCGGATAGTTTTTTAATGAATCTTCCGGTTTTTTCATAAGTACATTCCATAGTTATTTCAGGGTCATTTACAGACCCGGAAAACTCCCGGTAAAAGCCATTAGGCCCATATACCTTCAGGCGGTATTTATTGTCTTCAAAATTCTGTAATGGCCAATCGTCAGAAACCCTATCGCCTGCCTTTACAGCATACGCCCATGTTTTAACAGGCTGAAACGATTCGCCTCCATCCGCATCTTTTTGCAAATATTTTTCCGGCGCATATACATTAAACGGGGCTCCGGAAGCATTACTCCCAAAAATAGCGTCGGCTGCGGTAAACGAAACTTTAAAAGACCTGCTCTCTTTATCCAGTATTCCGTCTGCATACAACTCGTAAGGCAATGCACAGGAATCCTTTATTCCTTCTTCCTGAACCGGCATTTGCGACAAAAATCTCAGGTCTTGCCTGGCCTGCTCTATTTCATTAGTGCCAAGCGGTTTAAAATTTGACGGCGGCGACTTAAAGCCGGCACTATATATCTCCTGCATCAACTCATTCCTATCGACAAAATTATCAAAGTTGAATTCCGAGCTGTTGTATGGCCTAAAAGCCGATGTTAAGTCGCCCGAAACAGTTCTTCGCCAACTACTGATATTTGTCTCTTCTAATTTTTTACCGGTTTTTTTACTCAAAAACTTTTCCATAAACTGAATGGTGGAAGTTATATCGCACACCTGCGAATTTACCCATCCTCCTTTAGTCCATGGCGATGCTACTACCAGCGGCACCCGGTATCCCAAACCTACCGGACTCTCCCTGGCATATTCGGGGTTCATTCCTTCTTTTTTAAGTTCTTCCTCTATAGTTACATATTCCGCTCTGGTATCTAGTCCTTCAGACATCGCATTTTTATGTCTTGGATCAGGTGCTACAAATGGAGGAACATGATCGAAATACCCGTCATTTTCATCGTAATTAAGGATAAAAATTGTTTTCTTCCATACTTCGGGATTCTTGGTAAGTATATCCAGAACTTCAGAAACATACCATGCTCCATACCAGGGTGCACTCGGATGGTCCGAAAATTTCTGAGGTGCTACCAACCACGATACTGTTGGCAAATTACCCGAGTCTACATCGGTTCTGAATTGATGAAGAATATCTCCTTTAGGGACTTTAAATTCCCTCTTTGTTCCGTTATCGTTATAAATCTGGGGCTCTGTTTTTAAATAATCGGGATCGCTACTGTTTGTGGTAAACGCCCTCTGATGTATGCTTTTTTCAAAAGCAGAAAGCCTGTCATAATTATCGGGATTCCAAACTGCTAATTCCTCTTTAATTTTCTGATATTGTTTTTGCTTCTTTTCCAGTTCATTTTCGTGTTTCTGAACCTGTCCTTTCGGCAATCTTTCAATCTGTTTTTTCAAGGCTTCTATTTCTGAAGGTAATTCTGAGAATCTTTTCTTCAAAAACTTCTGGTGACCTTCGGCATATCGGATATTGAACTGAGTAAACCATTCCAGGTTGTTATCGGTAAAATTGCCCAGTAATGAAGAGTCCTCTCCTTTCAGTTCAGTCTGGATACTCACTTCATTCTGATACACCCGCCACGAGATCCCGTTTTCTTCCAGGCGTTCCGGAAACGTTTTCCATTTAGCCTCTTTATTATAATACACTTCAGAATTCCTTACATTAGAAAGGGCCTCCGGCGATCCTTTATGAGTTCCTGTCCAAAAAAACAACCTGTTCGTTGTAGTTCCGGTAAGCGATGAGCAGAAATGCTGGTCGAATACTGTAAAGGCATCGGCAAAAGCATAATAGAAAGGGATGTCCTGCCTGTTATAGTGTCCTAATGTAAGCGGTATATGCCGCGATTCTTTTCTCCACAACTTTTTAGCCTCAAGCCACTTGTCATATTTACCGTTATTACGT
This sequence comes from Zhouia spongiae, assembly GCF_022760175.1. Lineage (GTDB taxonomy): Bacteria > Bacteroidota > Bacteroidia > Flavobacteriales > Flavobacteriaceae > Zhouia > Zhouia spongiae. Next base: position 1,878,079 of record NZ_CP094326.1, on the reverse strand, counting down.
GCGTCTACCTGATTTTCCCACGAATGGGGAAGGTCTCCCAGCCAGGTGGCATTGGTTTCTCTCATATTTAACCGGAATGGCACATAAGTATTTCCGGCTTTGTCACTTTGCAACCAGACAGGGTTTTTATTTGGTAAGTTAATTGCTCTTGGATCGTTATATCCCCGAACACCTTTTAAAGTTCCGAAACAATGATCGAACGACCTGTTTTCCTGCATCAGCAAAACAATATGTTCAGCATCTTCAAAAGTAGTCCCTTCATTAGGGTTTATAGCCAAAGCCTTTTGTATTGAAGGAGGAAACGTCATAGACACCCCGACTCCACCGCTCAACAAAGCGGCTTTTTTCAAAAAGTCCCTTCTATTATCCATACATTAATTATTTTATTCAAGTAATCGTAAATAAAAAAGGGGAAAAAACAATCCCCTTTTTAGATAAAAAAACATTGTTATTAAATGTTTTTTCAACCTTCTTGAGAAGGAATATAGCCTCCCAAGAAGTATCAACCAAATTTAACTTATTACACCATGAGTCCGGTCCGATACGGAACATTATCAAAAGTATGATCCTGTTACTAATATATCTTCGTTACTTTATACAACTTTAGCTTTGGTTATCATCATCAGGTACCAAGCGAATCTAGTCCCTCAATAGCGGCATCTGCATTTCCGTGCTCCATCGTAACCCGTTGTTTTCGAGCTCCCCCTTAATCAATCCGTTAGTATCCATCTAAGCATACTTCCCCGAAATACCCTCTAAGAGGTTGCCGGACCCGTTCCGGGGAAACTTATTGTAAGATCCACATGATCCCATTATTGTCATCGACACCATTGTATTGCCTGTTTACGGCTTCATCAAGGTTTTCTTTATTGTAACGCACTTCATCCGAATCATACATCCATCTGACAGGTAGTTTATCTGACGGGAGATTTTCATTGGTCGCCGGATTTATCGGAAACCCAGGATACCCGGTTCTTCTATTCTCAAAAAATGCATTTTCGGGCGATTGAAGGAATGTAGACAGGTATTTCTGTGTTATGATCTGTTCTATTTGCTCATTCATGCCGGATGCAAATTTCACTTCAGGGGTTTCCGGATAACTTTCAATATAACTATCATCCATTGGCATCCCGTGATGATAAGCTACATCGTCAGGAGTATTATCAGCTACAAAACGCATGGCCGATTTGATCCCATTGCTATAATATGTTTCAGCATCTCCGGATATCCAACCTCTTACTGCTGCCTCGGCAAGTATGAATTGCACCTGGGCGTTACTCAACAGGTATACCGGCTCTCCCTCGGGAAGTTCCTTATAACGATCGTTGATATCTGAATAATCCTTTGATGATGCTATAGCACTTAACGCCGAATATTCAATAGCCGGATCTACTCCGACGTAAGCATCAAAATCAGATGCTGTCTGTCCTCCTTCCAGTTTTACAGATGAAGGAGCTGCATAATAGAACAAACGATAATCATTCAACTCTTTCAGTTTATCTATCAATACACTGGATACCACAGGGTAAATAGTAAATTGGTTACCATCTTTAAAGAACGGATATTTTTGATTTTCTACATCCGAATACACCAAGCTAAAATTATCGTCATTACTTTCAAAGATCGGTTTGCCGGCAACAATATTGCTGAATCGTTGTTTCACCTGCAGATCGCTGTCTCCTTCTTTTTTATAAAGGTTTATCAATACCTGCAATGCGAAAGAATTGACCATTTTCCTCCATTGAACCGGATTTCCATCATATATAATATCGCCATCAAAAGAAGAACCATTGGCAAAAAGCTGGTCTGCCTGCTCCAACTCGTCCAAAATCCCCAGAAACACCTCTTTTTGCGTATCGTACTTAGGTTTTACATGATTCTCATCTTCACCCATCAATGCTTCACTGTAGGGTATGTCTCCTACTTTAATGGTAAGATAGAAAAAGTTGTAGGCTCTTATAAAATGTGCCAATCCCAAATAAGAGTTCTTTTCGCTCTCATCGATACCTGAAGCTTCTGCTATTTCCATCATTTTTGCTGCATCTATCAATCTCGGCAAGGTTCCAAAACCTACCCGTCCTAAGTCGTTATATTGCGGACTTTCGGCAAATTCACTCCATAGAATATACTTGTCGAGCATAAAATGCCTCATAAATCCTTTTGTCGAGCTAATATCTGTTCTTGTGATATCGAGTATCAGCTTTGTAGCAAGCATTTGCGACGATACTGTATTAATACCATCCGGATTCGTATTTATTTTATCCAGATCGGCACAGCTAAACAGGCAAAGAAAGGCTGCTGCACCTGCAAGGAATCGTTTTTTGAATATACTTTTCATCTGTTTATTTTTTAAGTTTTTGAAGATCAAAACTTTAAAGCATTTGATCTTCTTTTTTACTTTTTATTTTTTAGACTTGTCCGTTGATATATGGAATTTTATATTTAATCCCACAAATCTTTGAGATGGAGAGGAAAGCTGGCTATCTGAATTGAAATCAGGATCTGCAAACTCAAATTCCTTTGTCCACATAAAGACGTTCTGGGCAGTTAACGCAATGCTGGCACGATTTATACCCCATTTTTCGCTGAGTTCCTTAGGCAGGGTATAACCTATTGCCAATTCCCTTAATTTAATGAAGGTCGGATCTTTAACTCCCAGAGACCCGTCTCCGAAATTCCTTGCGTAGGTTTCATACGAAATCGGGGTATCGTTAGGCTCAAAAACCCTGGTATCTTCTACAATACGGCCATACTGGTCATATGTCGCCTCTCCTGAAGCTACTCTTACCCCGTTCCCTATATAGGATTTATTCCCGTTTACCACTTCATCATACCTCCATGCATTATCGGTATCCGGATGAGATCCCGTATCCCACATTTTGTACGAAGTGTAATTAAACAGCTTTCCGCCTACACGTCCGTCAAAACTTACACGAAAACTCAGGTTCTTATACGTTAATGTATTGGAAAAACCCCAGATAAAATCCGGGTCGGTATACCCCAGAAGTGATCCGTATCTCGATCTTTCAGGCCTACCTCCGTCGTCGTGTATGATATTTCCGTTAGGATCTCTAAGCCAATCAGAAGCAGTATAATTATCAACCCTGTGGCCAGGCTTAACCCATAATGCATCCTGAGAATATAACGGATCCAGTTCTTTATAATAGCGATGGGTTTTCGACCAGTTTACCGAAGCATCCCAAGTAAAGTTCTCTTTCTTAATAATTCCGGCATTCAACGAGATCTCCAGACCTTTTCTTTCCAGGGTCTCATCAATATTAATTTTAGTACTTGTAAAACCTGAAGCCCTGGATATTCCGGCATCGATCTGCCTGTCGTAGGTATAGATGTTATAATAGGCGACATCCAGCATTAAACGATTGTCAAGAAAATAGGCAGCGGTTCCCACTTCCCAGGTTCTGTCTACCTCAGGCTTAACCGTACTGGTCTTAATCGTAGCCGGATAAGCCGCGGTATTATAATCGTTCCATACCCCTTGACTCACACTATAATTAACATTGGTTTCATAGACCCCGATATCTTGTTTAGAGATCGTCCACGACCCCCTGACTTTCCAAAAATCCAACCATGAAGGCTTAACCCCTAATTCACTCAATAACACACTCCCTCCTACTGACGGATAGAAATAAGACCTTTCCGATGCTGCCAAAGTTGAACTCCAGTCGTTACGCCCGGTAATATCCAGGTAAATTGCATCTGCATAAGAGAACGATGCCAATCCGAGTACACTGTTTACTTGTTTTCTCGATGTAGAAAAAGAAACATCAGGGCGTTCTACAGAATTTCTCAGTGAATAAATTCCGGGTACCACAATACCTCCCCTGGTCGAAGCTCCTAAACGCTGATCCTCCCATTTATACATGGAAAAACCTCCTGTAAGGTCTATATCGAAATCTTCAAACAATACATCTTTCTTTCCATAGTTCAATAAAACATCCGTGTTTAAACTATACCCTCTATACTGGTTTTGACTGTACATACCGTTAACATCCCAACCCCTGTTAGAATTGATTCCGGGCGGGTTTCTTCTTGTATTTTCATTGGAATAAAAATCGTACCCAAGCCTTGCGGTCAACTTAGCTCCTTTAAAAAGCTTGTATTCAGAAGTAAGGTTAATATTGGTTAAATTTTGCTCGTCGCTATTTAACTTCTCATAAGCTATCAGGTAGGGGTTGTCGTACCAGGCATTATAATGCCAGTTCTGTTCTTCATTCGGAACACTCCAATAGTCCCTGTATTTTTTTAGTTCATATTCCGGGCCTGTCCATAATAATATTTGATAGATGTATCCCTGGTCGCCGTAGCCAGCTCCTGTTGTCTGAGGTGTCATACTGCGATTGTATCCCAAATTGGCTTTAAGATTCCACTTATCCGTCAAATTCAGTTTACCCGATACATTAAGGTTTAGCCTGTTCAATTTTAGATTCGGGTACTGTCCTTTATTCATGACGTGGGTAAACGATGTCCTGACAGAACCAACTTCACCGGTTCTTGCAAAACTTACATTGTTATTTACTATAACCCCCGGCTCCAGAAAGTCCTTAAAGTTATTTCTACCCCTTGAGGTGAGCGGCATGTCTTCCAGTTGCTTGGTTTCCGGATTCCATTGCTCGGCTATGGTTCCGATATCAAGTTTATCTCCCCAAACATAATCCGTAGCACTATAGGTACCCCCTAAACCGGCACTATAAGACGACTGTACTTCCGGCAATGCCAGATATCCGGCAAAGAACATTTGGTTGCTGTTTACACTTATTCCGTTACCTCCACTTTTGGTAGTGATAATAACAGCTCCCCCTCTACCTCTAACTCCGTATAAGGCTGATGCTGTTGCTCCTTTCAGGACGCTCATTTCCTCAATATCATCAGACGGCACATCATTAAGGTTCATATTTCCATAAGGCACCCCGTCTATAACCAATAAAGGATTAGAACTACCCCCTCTAAGGCGAATATCAGGTGCTTTATTAAACTCGGTACTGTTCTGTATCCACAAACCTGCAACTTTACCGGTCAGGGATGTTGCCACGTCTACTCCTTTTACAGCCTGTACTTCTTCTCCTCCTACTTTCTGTACAGCATAACCTAATGCTTTTTCTTCCCTTTTAATACCTAGTGCGGTTACTACCACTTCATCCAATTGCTGGGTATCCTCCTGTAGCACAACATCTATATTCGTCCTGTTTCCGACAGTTTCACCAACGGTTACAAATCCTAAATAACTATATGTTAAAACAGATGTCGAAGCCGGCACATTGATTTCATACAAACCGTCAAAGTCTGTAGTGGTTCCTGAAGAAGTTCCCTTTATCATAACAGTAACGCCTGGCATACCCAATCCGTCTACTGCTGAAGTAACCTTTCCTTTTACTTTAATTTCCTGGGGGACATCCGTCTTATCGCGAAGGTTTACGTTAATAACATTGTCTATTTGTTTGAATTTAAGATCTACCTTCTCAGACAATTCCAGTAAAATATTCCTTAAACTCGCCTTGTACTTTACTATTGAGACCTTTTTGTCTACATCTACAACATTCTTATCATAAAAAAAATTAAAATTCGTTTCAGCCTCAATGGCTCTAAACACCTTTTTCAGGGTGCTGTTTTGCTCTTTAATTGTAACAATTGTGTTGTCTAGTTCCGAATGGTTCTGTGTTCCCGACTTCCCTGCAAACATCAGTGTCTGTGACATTATTGAAACCAGGCAAATACCCCGCTTCAGAAAATACATTAACTTCTTTTGTCTCATACTTAATTAGGTTTGGTTGTTTTTAATTACTCACACTTGTATATATTATTACTTTATCCTCTTTAACGGTATATTTTACCTTTCTGGCAAACTCTAAGCCTTCCAGTACATTCTCCAGACCCTGCTTTTTAAATAAACCATTGATCTTCCAATCTTCATCTGAACTACCTACCACACTTATATCTACATTATACCATCTTTCCAGTTTATTGATAAACTCATTAATCCCCGAATCCTTAAACACCAATACTCTTTCTTTCCAGCCAAACTCTTCGATGTAATTGAATTTACTTTTAACCGAATTCGAGAGGTTTCCTGTAACAGCCAATTTTTCTCCGGGACGGATAAAAACCGGATCTTCGTGAAGTCCTTCATTTCCATGAATCGCCACCGAACCTCTTTCCAAAGCAACATTTATAACTTCCTCATTGGGATATGCATATACATTAAATGCTGTTCCATGCACTACTGTAGAAATATTTCCGCTCTTTACTATGAATTCAACATCCGGATTATGGGTAACATCAAAATAGGCTTCCCCATTGAGTACAACTTCTCTTTTTTCTCGCCCAAAATCTGAAGAATACGTAAGACTTGTCGAGGCATTCATAAGAACGCTTGTTCCATCGGGAAGTATTATTTTTTTTTGCTGCCCTCTTTCTGTTTGCCTGGTAACCTGGTAGACTTTAGAAACCTCTTGCTCTGTATGATTTATATAGGTTTGTTCGATGAAGTAATATGCAAGACCAAACAGGATGGCTGCCGTTGCAGCTATTTGTGTAATCTGTTTTCTGAATTTTACCAGCTGATATTTTCTTTGAGGAACCTCTGTATAATGTTCACTACCTTCTTCCTTAAGGATGTTTTCGAGGATGCGCTCTTTGTCTTCTCCCGTTACCCTGGCAACTTTAAAGTCCATTCGCTCAACAATAGCTTTGGCTGCATAGAAGGCCGACCTGTCTTCCGGGTGACTTTCTATCCATTTTTTCCAATAATAATCGCTTTCCTCATTCGAATTGTTAATCCACTTAACAAACGAAGGATTTGTTAGAAAGAACTTAATATCGTGTTTGACTTTTTTCAATTTATCTCTGCTTTTCAAACAGTAGACAACAGAAAAAATAAAATGACATCAGTTTTTTTATACTTTTTTTTTAAAAAAGAAAAATGAAGCCTTTGCGAAGTGTTTTGATAATTTTATAAACAAGGTTCCTGGCAGACTTAATATTATCGAATCCCATTAGATCCTGGATTTCTTCATAACCCATCCCCTGATAGAAATAATAATATATTACCTCCCGCTGTTTTTTATTCAGCCGGCCTAAAGCATTTTCCAGCCGGTCGATATCTTGTTTCTGTCCCTGGTTCAGTATTATCACCTCTTCATGAGATTTATGAAAACCGAATTCTTCACATTCCTTATCAGGAACGGAAAGGCGACTTTGTTTTTTTAATATGTTTAAAAGTCGTCTCTTTAAGCACTGGAATAAAAACAGCTTTAATGACTTTTTAATTTTAGGAAGATGCCTTCTTTTTTTTCGAAGATCTATGAACATATCCTGAACAGCATCTTTTACAACTTCTATATTTGTATACTGAATCCCAAAATTACATAAGGTAAAGAAATAATCATTATAGATCTTAACAAAAGCCCCTTCATCTCCATCTAAAAAGAGCTTCCATAGATCCGGATCTTTCAAAGCATCGTAATTACCTGTATATCCATCTCTGCCAATAAGCTCTTCTTCTCTGAAGACAGTTGCAGCTTCTTGATCCGGATTGTTTATAAGTTTGTACGGTGTGAGCTTCATATGATATTCCTCTAAGATTATGGTTTTCAGCTACAACCGATAATCCAGGGCTAATATAAAAAATAAAACAAATACGAAAGTAATTTATTTTCTAATTGTTTTTTTCATTCTTTCCGATGTTTCGAACACAAAAGGATTAAGTCTGAAAATTGCGAGAAATAAAATTACAGGTTCAATTTTTAAAAAACTGACGTATAACCAGTCAATATACAATCGGGATCACAGATCAGTAAAACAAGGGCAAATTCCCAATATGACAGCAACATGCAGGGAATATCCGTATAGGGAAACAGAGTATCTACAAACCCTTGATGTTTGTTCAGGAGGGAATTTATTCTTTCGTATATGCCCCTCTAAAGCATTCTTTATTCAGCACTTTCATTGATTTACCCGATAATCGAGATTTATGATTTATCCGCATAGCTATAAGGATAGGCTGTACCTTTTTTTTGCGCTCGGCCCTCTCGTGAGCTTGCAAGCTAGTTTATATAAAGAAAAAATCCCGCAAAACAGTTGTTTTGCGGGATTCTTTTAATTAGTATCTACAAGTCTTACTTGTATACTTCGTTTTGATCTTCGTCAGTTAATGCCTCATTTGCATTAATTTCATCTTGTGGAATCGGAAGACAAAAACGCTTAGTTACACTGTTTCTTTGAATGATATTCTTATCATTACTAATACCAGTAAGCGTAAAATCAGACCAGTGATCTTTATCAGAAGCAGTTCTATCTAAATTCTGATCAAGACGCTTAAGGTCAAAGAATCTATGTCCTTCATAGAACAATTCTTTTCTTCTTTCCACGTAGATCTCATCTAAAAGATCCTGTCCTGTAGTCGTTACAGCAGTAACTGTATTATCGGCTCTTTGCTGAACTTTAAGCAATGCAGCTTGAGCAGCAGCAGTGTTCCCCATATTAGCCTCAGCCTCGGCTTCGATCAAATACATTTCAGCGGCACGGATTCTAGGGAAGTCACCTGTACCCAAAGAGCTAACACTTTTATACTTTGTTGTCAAATAACCATCTGCAGCACCGTACTGAGCATATTTCTTGTCCGGAGATACATCTCCGATCATGTTTCCGTTAGGATCTAAATTCACAGGGAACATTTTCTTTCTGAAATCTGTATCTTCAAACAGTTCGATCAGGTATTCAGTTACCCTTAAACTGTTATAACCAAATACAAAATCAGCTCCCGGAGTCGATGCATTTACGTCATTTCCGTCTACTACATTATCTCCGTTGCTATCTCCGAAAGTGATATCACCACTAGTATAAGTAAATGATGGAATACTTAAGAAGATATTGGTATCACTATCAATGAATCTTTGTTCCCAAATTACTTCAGCATTAGTACTATTGAACCCACTTAAGTATGTTTGTTCATCAATTAATGTAAATCCTGCATAGGCTTTTTTAGCGTACTTAGAAGCATTGGCCCAGTCGCCCATAGTAAGGTAAACTCTGGCTTGTAATGCAGCTACAGCACTTGCATCGATAAATCCTTTATAATCGGCCGGTTGGCTGTTCTGCTCAGCTTCTGATAAATCAGAAACAATTTGCTGGTACACCTCTCCGACAGTACTCCTCGGGATGTTATATCCGTCTAAACTGTTTACTGTTGTATTGATCGGCACACCGCGACCATTAGGATCATCTGTATAAGCTGTTTCTCCGAACCATCTAACAAGACTGAAATATGCAAATGCTCTTAAAGAAAGTGCCTGAGCTTTCAGGTCGTTAATCTTGGCCTGATCGCCTTCGATATTATCAATTTGGTTCAAGAACAAGTTCGCATTGGAAATCGTTCTGTAGCTATAGTAGTAAAGTTCATACGCCCTGCTACTCTCTACCGTATAATTATAACGGTACTCACCTACATACCTGCTATAGTTATTACTGGATATAACCAATGCATCATCACCCATCACATCAGAGATCAGGATCCCTCTGGTTCCTTCACCGTAGTAATAGTTCTGTAATGAATAAATACCATTTAAGTGAATCTGAGCTCCTTCAACAGAATTGAACAGAACATCTTCTGTTGGTCTATCTGACGGCTGTTGCTCTAGGAAATCATCGCCACAACTTGTAGCAGAAATCGCAAGGAACAACAATAATATTTTATTTATGTACTTTTTCATTTTCATTTATTTTATAGTCCTAATTTTAATCCCATAACAATTGTTCTTGCATTAGGAGTTACATAACTTGTTAATCCGTTTAAACCAACCTCAGGATCAAATCCTTCGAAGTCTGATTTAGTCCAAGTCAATAAGTTATTACCTGATACGTAAACAGATAAACTGTTAACACCAAACTTATTCAACACATCTCTATCAACTGCATAAGACAAAGTTACGGACTTTAATTTAGCATATGTTGCATCGTAAAGATATCTTGTTGACAAACTACCATTAGAATTATTTGCGTTATTCGGGATAAAGCGAGGTACATCAGTGATATCGCCTGCAGTCTTCCAAGAATTAAGTTGCTTTGCAGATAACTGGTATCCAAGATCGTTACCATCGTTAAGCAAGTCAGCTTCAACCTGATCAAGAATTTTACCTCCTATACTAAAGTATGTATTAGCAGATAAACTCCACCCTTTATAGCTCCAGGTTGTCTGGAAACCACCATATCCATCAGGAAGTGCCGATCCCACGTTAAATCTGTCTGCCGTATTGTAATCGTTGGTAGTTTCCAATTGGCCGTCAGCTCCAACAACATCTGTATACCAAAGCGGATCTCCATTATCAGGATCAACTCCTGCCCACTTTCTCAGGTAGAAATCATAAATACTACCACCTTCTTCCCATATTTTGGTTCCGTTGATCTGCTGCTCAGTTGGCAAACTTAAGATCTCATTGGTATTAATGGTATAGTTGGCAGCTAGATCCCACTTAAAGTTTTCTGAATTGATCAGTCTGTAATCTAAGCTAAATTCGAAACCAGAGTTTTTAACTGATGCTGAGTTTTTAATAACGTCAGAAAAACCGGAAACAAGTGATATTGGCGTTTCATACAATAACTGAGAAGTCTCTCTGCTATAGTATTCTGCACTACCATTTAATCTGTTTTTGAACAATTTAAAATCAAGACCTACGTTCAAAGTAGCACTTTCTTCCCAAGAAAGATCAGGGTTACCAGGCTTAAATAATGCATTACCAGGCATACCGTCATAATTCCATGAAGAGAAGTTCGTGATATAGTCGTACAATCCTACTCTGTCATTTCCTGACGTACCGTAACTACCACGTAATTTTAAGTTATCTACCCATTGTACATTTTCCATAAACCTTTCTCCTGAAATTCTCCAGGAACCAGCCACTGAGTAGAAATTACCATATCTGTTGTTTTTACCGAATCTACTAGATCCATCTCTTCTGTATGAAGCAGATACTGAATACTTATCCTTCCAATCGTAATTTACACGGCCAAAGTATGATAATATTGACCATTTGTCAGTAGTTGAACTTGCTCCCTCGTACTGAGCTGCATTTGCCAGATCCGGCAATACTACATCTCCATAGATCGCATATTGGGTTGCGTGTGCAGTAATCACACGGTTTCTGTTCTCAGAGTTCTCAAAACCGGCAAGAACATTAAAATGGTGGTCGCCAAAGGTTCTGTCGTAGATGAACTTCTGAGAAGCTGTCCACAATGAGTTCCAAGAAGCGATTGCATAACCTCTACCGTTTACACTTGGTCCATTTCCATGGAATGGATTGTAGAACTGGAAATCATCAATACTAGAGAAGTCGATAGACTCATCGGTTCTGAACTTCAAGCCCTCCGTAATAAAATCTAAGTCAAACTCAGCAAAAATACCTGACAAAACTCTATAAGTTTTTGTGTTATACACATCGTTTTCAACAGTATACAAAGGGTTGAAATCTAAACTCACAGGGTTATTAAAGTTATATACTTTATTTCCTTTGTCATCAAGTACAATTGATCCGTCAGGATTCATTTGATAAACAGGAATAGCATTTGCATACAATAAAGCATTTCTTACAGCAGATGCACCGGCAGTACTTGCAGAAGCTCTATTCTGGTTCGTATAGGTAAGTGACGTATTTGTTCCTATTTTAACCTTATCTGAAAGTTGTGTTTCAAGATTAATTCTTGTTGAAATCCTTTCGAAATCAGTACCTCCGATAATACCTGTCTGATCTAAATAACCCAGTGAAGTAAAATAAGAAGTCTTTTCAGTACCTCCGGATGCACTTAAGTTATATTCTTTGATCTCACCGGTTCCGAATACCTGGTCTACCCAGTCAGTATCAGTTATGATACGTGCATCAGGAAGTAATTGTCCGTTTGCATTGATAGGATTAGCCACATTATAAGGATTGTTCCCTGATAAAGCAGCTACCGTTCTTTGATTCGCCTCGTCTGAAGTAAATCCGCTTGCGATATAACCATCGTAATATGTACGATAATACTGCGCAGAATTTAAAAGCTTGTACCCATCAGTTGGCAAAGACGAAAGACCGTATTTGGTATCAAAGTTGATCCTAACCGTTCCTTTCTTACCTTTCTTAGTTGTGATCAGAACCACCCCGTTTGCTGCACGAGCACCATAGATTGATGTTGACGCTGCATCCTTAAGAACCGTAACAGACTCTATGTCTGCCGGATTAAGACTCGACAAAACATCCGATGAAGCTAATGAAGTAGGACTATCTGCATCAAATAATTCTGAAACGTTTCCATTATTCACTATCACCCCGTCAATTACATAAAGCGGAGAGCTATCAGCACTTAAAGATCCGATACCACGGATACGAATAGCAGAACCTGATCCTGGATCTCCGGAAGTACTATTCACCTGTAAACCACTGGAGTTACCCTGTAAAGCATCTGTAAAAGTCGCTACAGGAATATTTTCCAGTTCAGGTGATTTTACTTCAGAAGCAGACCCTGTAAAAGTTGCTTTCTTAGCCGTACCGTAAGCAACAACCACAACCTCTTCTAAAGCCTGTGAATCTTGTTCTAATGTAACATTTATAGTTGAAGACGCCCCTACAACTCTTTCCGTAGTTTTTAAACCAACATAAGAAAATACCAATGTTGATCCGTTCGCTACATTGATGGAATAATTTCCATCAAAATCTGTTTGAGTACCATTTGAGGTACCTTTTACAATAACACTCGCCCCTGGCAACGGCAGACCATCTTGATCTGTTACCATACCGGTTACTGTTTTTTCCTGAGCCATCGCAATGACTGAAATCAGGAACACCTTTAAAAACAAGTAAAACCTAATTCTCATAAAAGTTAATAATTTGAGTTAGTAATAAATATAAAGTCCCATAAGGCCAGATTGCTATACTTTACCGGAAAGTCAGCTTCTCATAAAATAATATACAGGATATAAAACTTAACGGATATCCACGAAGTAACCTAAACCAAATGAAACAGCAACAAATGAAGTTAAACGAATGTTAAATTGAATAAACACCGACCCAAATTAATGAATCCCGACCTATATTTACATTAAAAACTCTCAATAAATTAACTGAATTTATGAAAAATCCGAACAAACTTCCTCATATTGATGTTTTCTCTCCATCTATTCAAAAAGGAAACCGGAAATAAAGAATAAGCTTTAACAAAATAAAAGACCACCCTGTTATTACAACCTAAATCGTTTTTCCTTGCGAAAAAAACCGGTTTACAAACTCAATGTTTCTCAAATCTGACGGATGCTAACAGTACTGGTAACCCTGAAACTAGTAGAAGAATGAAAGGCCAGAATATAATATTTTATATAGAGGACTAATTCAAATAAAATACAATATAAAGTTTAGTGGAATAAACTATTCTGACCTCGGCGCGAAATTAGGTTGTTCCCCTTTAATTCAAATTAACTCCGATAAAAAATGACACATCCCGACGATAATTAACATTAAGCACCCTGAAGCTAGTGACATCAGGTCCCCAATTCCTTCCTCGCATCAATCATATATTCCGTAGGCGTTTTTCCTGTTCGCTTCTTAAAAGCCTTATTAAAAGAAACCCGATTGCTAAAACCGACACTATAAGCCACCTGGATTACACTTTCATTAAACATTGTCCCCGCCAACAAACGTTTAACCTCCTCTACCCTATAGTCGTTTAATAGCTCATAAAAACTTTTACCAAATTCCTGGTTAATCACCTGAGACGCACTATACCGATCTGTATTCAGCAAATGAGCCAGCTTATCTAACGTAATGTCACTCTCGAAATACACTTTATCCTCTTCAAGCAATTTCAAAAGATTCGATTTAAGCTGCGACACCATACTTTCAGTAAGCCCGCTGTTCTTATACTTTTGGGACGATCTATCTTTTAAAAAAGCAATATCATGGAAACCCGGATCGAAGCCACCTTTCATACCTATAGCAATGGCATTGGCATCAGTCGTCTTGCGAGCTCTTCTTTCTTTATCAGGATTATAAAAAGTCTCCATAAGAACTTTTTCATCAAAAAAAGCAACCAACCCGGTAAAAAGGATAAACAATGCAAAAAGAACAGCAAAGGCATAGCTCGAAACATAAACAAACCAAGGTTCATGATCTAACACAGCTCTTGCTACCAACAAACCAATTAAATTCAGATAATATACAAACAAGGCTACAATATACTTTTTATGGTATGACGAAAGCCTGTTATTCATTTTAAGATAATCACTACACATTAAAATAAAATAAACCAACAACACAACAGCCTTGAACCAAACCCTGTTGGCCACAAAATCAAAAAAAACGTAAATCGGAGCTTTATCCTGAAGAGCAGATGACTGAACATACCACACAGAAACAAAACACAAGAAGAACAAACTATAATGAACGAGCAGTGCTCTTGTTGTAATCAAATATGTTTCGGGATGCAATTTCTTTTTAAAAAATAAATAAACGGAAGGCGCCCACAAAAAGAACAACAATCGATACAAGGGGACAACCGGATCGTACTGCCAATCTGCAGACCAATACAAAACAAGCTCTAGTATAGCCATAGAAATAGCCAACACAAAAATAGTTAAATAAGAGAGCGCTGTACTTTTTCGAGACCTAAAGAACAGACGGGCACTTAAAACCAAACCGGATAAACCCGCAAGAAGAAAAAGAATATTAAAAAACAGGTTATGCACATAATAGATATCTTCAACACCTGTAATTTCATGTATTGACGCAAAAGTAATCGAAAAAAACTTTAAACAAAGTAGCATTACGATTCAAATCCTTTCTTTAGAACCTTCAAAAATAAAAATTGAACACTGTAGGCAACCTATATATCCCTTAAACTTTAGTTAATTAACAAATAAGAGACAAAAAAAGGAGATGCTTTAACATCTCCTTTTTGTGGGCCCTGCTGGATTCGAACCAGCGACCCCCTGCTTGTAAGGCAGGTGCTCTGAACCAACTGAGCTAAGAGCCCTGAGTAACCAATAAAACAATAATTTGTGGGCCCTGCTGGATTCGAACCAGCGACCCCCTGCTTGTAAGGCAGGTGCTCTGAACCAACTGAGCTAAGAGCCCTCACTTCATTATTGCGGATGCAAAAATACAATAGTTTTTGACTCACACAAAGAAAACTTGATTTTTTTTCTATAATATTTCAGCCACAACAAAATTACTGCCCCCTATATAAACCAGATCCTGTTTTGAAGCATTTTTCAATGCTTTTTTATATGCTTCATTAACAGAAGCATATGCATCTCCTTTCAGAAAAAACTCATTCGCTTCTGTTCGCAACTCAGCCGCAGACAGTGCTCTAGAAATTTTTGGCTGACAAAAATAATATTGTGCCTTATGAGGGAACAATGGCAAAATATCACTTAATTTCTTATCCCTTACAACACCCAGGACAATATGTAAATTTTTATATGATAACCTTTTTAATTGTTTAAGAACCAGGAGCAGTCCCTCCCTGTTATGTGCAGTATCCGCTATAACCAAAGGAAAATGCCCTAAGACCTGCCATCTTCCCAAAAGGCCCGTATTTTTAACGACGTTCCCAAGACCGCTCTCAATGTGCTTCTCTTCAATTATAAAGCCTTGCAATAACCGAATAGCGGCCACCACTCCTCTTATATTCTTTTCCTGATAATCACCTAACAGATCGGTAGTATATGAGCGTTCCGTGTCTCCTGCCAATAAAATTTGCGACTGCTGCGCGGCGGCAATCTCTTTAAACACAGGGAATGTTTCTTCATGATATTCGCTTATGACGACCGGGACACCTTTTTTTATAATACCTCCCTTTTCATAGGCTATTTCTTGTAAGGTCTCACCCAACATATCGGTATGATCTAGTCCTATGTTGGTGATTACGGATACTTCCGGTGTGATGATATTGGTTGAATCCAGTCTTCCACCTAAACCTACTTCAATTATCGAAATATCCACTTGCTGAGCCGCAAAATAATCGAAAGCCATCCCTACGGTCATTTCGAAGAAAGAAAGCTCCTGAGTTTCAAAAAAGCTTTTATTTACATCTACAAACCTGATCACATCCGCTTCTGAGATTTCCGTTCCATTGATTCTGATCCGCTCGCGAAAATCCTTTAAGTGAGGAGAGGTATACAGACCCACTTTATAACCGGCTTCCTGCAGAATTGAAGCCAACATATGGCTCGTAGATCCTTTCCCGTTAGTACCGGCCACATGAATACTTTTAAAACGTGTCTCAGGATGACCTAAATGCTTCGACAGCGCCTGAATATTATCTAGTTTAGCTTTAAATGCAGCCTTGCCCTCTTTCTGGTACATCGGCAACTGACTGAACATCCAGTCCAGTGTTTCCTGATATGTCATAGTGATTTTATTCGCCTAGTCTGAAATTAACAACAACAAAACCGATCTGACGGGAAGGCGCTTCCTGATCGAGGTTCCAGCGGTGGGACATCGCTGTACGCTTTGCCGGTTCCAAAAGGCATGGATGATTATTGGTCGTCCCCTTAACCCCCGGAGTTGCCCTGATAACTTTTCCGGACCTGTCCACTTCAATCTGCACCACTACCCTGCCGGACTCATTACAATCCTGAATAAACTTTTCTTTGGACACCAGAGACCTTCCATTCAACCCATAACCGACCCCGCTTCCCGATCCGCTTCCGAAATAACTACTGGCATATGGATTGCCATCCGGCCGGCCTTTATCACCAGCTACATGATCATCACCTTCACTACCTGAAGCCTTTCCGTCATTCTTGGGACCATTGATAATACTCGATAAAGCATCCGTTGTACTTCTGGAAGGCTTTTTAGGCTCTTCTACAACTTTCTTCACCTCTTCTTTTTTAGGCTCAGTTTTAGGCGTTTCTTTGGGCGTTGATTTCTTTGGAGGAATAACAGGAGCCTCTTCATCATTGCTTGTAACCACATCCTCCATCTGCTTCTCAGACTCGACTGGCTTAACTTCCTCTGGTTGCTCCTGCACCGGCTGAGGCGCAGTTTTCACGCGCTCTGCAGGCTGTCGGTTTCCGGAACCATAATCTGTAGTCCCAAAATTTACAGTAATTCCGTTTTCCACAGGCGGATCCAGATAAGATAACCCGACATAGAACATCAAAAGCAATAATGCCACTAACAAACTCGTGGTAATAGCTAATGATTTTCTTTTATGTGTTGTATCTACTAACGACATCACTGTGGCCTTACTGCTAAAATTACTTTATAATTATTCCTGTTTGCTATATCCATTACGTTAACTGCATTTTCAATAGGCACACTCTCTTCTGCCCTAAGGATGACCGTTGGCTTATCGACCCCTTTGAGTTTACGCTTTAATTCCGTTTCAAGAAATTCGGGGTTTACTTTTTCACTATCGACAAAGAACTCCAGATTCCTGTTTATACTTACCGCAACATTCTGGGTATTGGTAGATTTGCCCTTTGCTTTCGGCAGTAAAAGGTCCAGCGCATTGGGCGCATTCGAAGTCAGCATGAAAAACACCAATAGCAGAAACACTATATCCGTCATTGAGCTCATACTAAACTCGGGCGACACTTTATTTCTTCCCTTTAATTTCATTTTAGATCGGCTCGTTTAAAAGATCAAGGAAATCTACTGCATTCGCTTCCATATTATGCACTACTTTATCTGTTCTGACCACCAGGTGGTTGTAACCGATATAAGCTATAATACCCACAACCAAACCTGCCACAGTAGTTGTCATAGCCGTATATATACCACTTGCCAGTAGCCCCATTTCAGCCTGCCCTCCACTTGTTGCCATTTGATGGAACGCCAAAATCATACCAATAACAGTTCCGAGAAAACCGATCATGGGTGCAGCTCCGGCTACAGTAGCCAATATACTCACATTCTTTTCAAGTTTATACACCTCTAAAGTCCCCGCATTTTCAATAGCCTTATTTATATCTTCCAAAGGTTTACCGACACGGGAAATCCCTTTTTCGGTTAATCTGGCCACCGGTGAATCTGTCTGGGCACACAACAAGCGTGCGGCATCTAACTTGCCATTCGACACATGGTCCCTGATCTGATTCATAAAATTCTTATCGACTCTGGATGCGGCCTTAATAGCCAGCAATCTTTCAAAATAAATATAAAGTGCCACTGCCAGTAGCACAAAAAGCACTGCAATGATAACAATACTGGCGACACCGCCGTTCATGATAAGATCTACTACCGAAAGTGTTTTCTCTTCAGAAAGCACTTCTTCTGCAACCTCTTGTGCAGCTTCTTGAAATAATAGCATAGGTTATTTAATTTTTGTTATAACGATTATCGGGGTTAAAAATTATGCATTCAACACTAAATTCCTTAAAAGTATAAATCCTGCCCCACCGGCCAAAAAACCAATAGCTGCCAACCAACCTATCTTCTTCAAATACCAGAAGAAATTAATTTTTTCCATTCCCATAGCCACAACTCCGGCTGCAGAACCTATGATCAGCATACTACCTCCTGTTCCTGCCGAATAAGCAATAAAATGCCACGCCGGCTCATCCATAGGAATCTGGAACATCCCTATACTTGCCGCTACCAGAGGTACATTATCAATAACAGCAGACCCCGCACCAAGAAGCATCACTACGATATCAGACAAATGCGTAGCATGCATTTCCGTTCCTAATTTAGGCATTGTTTCATTCAATGTCCCTGCGAAATGGAATAACATCCCTAATGATTCCAGTGCTGCTACAGCCAATAAGATTCCTAAAAAGAACAGAATACTTGGCATTTCAATCCTTCCTAAAGCACTATGAACCGGACTATGATGTGAATGCGCCTGACTTTCACCTCCTATTTCTGTCAGACTGAATTTCTTATTACTGTATATCTCTGCCAAAGTGGCCACAACCGCCAGCGACAACATCATTCCGACGTAAGGAGGCAAATGGGTCACCGTTTTAAATATAGGAACAAAAACAATAGCCCCCAAACCTAAATAAAACATAATAGAGGCATGTCTGGATTTTGACGGCGCCTCATCTTCAAATTCAATGCTCCCGCTAAACACTTTCATCCTGGATGCTATAAAAGTAGGCACTATATAACACAATAACGAAGGAATAAACACGTGTTCGATTAATTGGGCTACACTGACTTTTTTAGCAATCCAGAGCATTGTTGTTGTAACATCTCCAATCGGAGACCAGGCACCTCCTGCATTTGCTGCAATAACGATCAGCCCCGCAAACCACAAACGAAGTTCTTTATCCTTAATGACCTTCTGTAAGATTGTTATTAAAACGATTGTTGCGGTAAGGTTGTCTATAATCGCAGAAAGCACAAAGCCAAGAGCCGTGATTATCCATAAAAGCTTTCTTTTGCTTCTTGTTTTAATATATCCTTTAATCGTAGAGAACCCATCAAAATAATCGATAATCTCAACAATGGTCATCGCTCCCAAAAGGAACACTAATATTTCTGCCGTTTTCCCCAAGTGATGTAGAAGGGTCTCTTCCAACATATGAATTTTTTCTTCATGTCCCAGCAAAGAAAAATTCTCTAATATAGATTGCTTTGCCGAGTCGTACCAGGAAGGAAAAACATCAACATTTAAAGCAATTAATGCCCACAGCACCGCCATCATGGCCAATGCCGGCACTAATTTATCTACCTTTAGGCTATGCTCTAACGTAATTGCCAGATATCCTAATACAAATACTACAAGAATAATGGTTTCCATGAATAAATTTTAAGTTATTATACTAATTGTTTTAATGCTATTTCAAATGCAGTGCTGCTGATATTCGTTTTTGCCGCACTCTGCTTAAAAGTATTTAACAATGCCTTTTTAATAGTACTTGAAGTATCTTCAAAAATAGCATCATCGGTCATCGCCACCCTTCTTTCCATAAAATAGGCAAAAACTCTTGCCATTCCACAGTTAGAGATAAAGTCAGGGATCAGACTGATCTGCCTATCGGTATACTCCATTATAGGCCCGAAAAATATCTCTTTGTCGGCGAAAGGCACATTGGCACCACATGACACAACTTCCAGGCCTTTATTTATCATACTTTCTATCTGCTCTCTTGTTATCAAACGGGATGCTGCACATGGCGCAAATATTTCAGCAGGAATATTCCATACCGTTTCATTCATCTCCTCAAAAGGAATCAGATTTTCAGCATTCAGGTTATTTCCTTTTTTATCAAGGTAGAACGATTTAATTTCTTCAAAACTAAACCCTTCTTCATTGATAACCCCTCCAACTACATCTACAATAGCTACTATCTTAGCGCCCATCTGAGCCAAATAATAGGCCGCAGCTGCACCCACATTACCAAACCCCTGTACAATAGCTTTTTTTCCTGCTATTGATCCTCCGTAAATATCATAATAATGTTTGGCTGACACAGCCACACCATATCCGGTGATCATATCTGCAACGGTATATTTCCTCATCACATCCGGAGAATACGCATTGCTCTCGATTACTTTTATCACTCCCTGGCGCAATTGCCCGATGCGGTTTATCTTATCGGCCTCAGTCGGTTTAAAATGTCCGTTAAAGACCCCTTCCTGCGGATGCCACACGCCACAATCTTCCGTAATCGGGATAACTTCGTGTATTTCGTCTACATTGAGATCGCCTCCTGTTCCGTAATAACTTTTCAACAAAGGTGAAACGGCTTTATACCAACGTTCCAGAACACCTTTTTTACGCGGATCTTTAGGATCAAAGTTAATCCCTGATTTCGCACCTCCGATTCCAGGGCCGGAAACGGTAAACTTCACTTCCATTGTCTTAGCCAGAGAGGTTACTTCATTCATATCCAAACCTACTCTCATCCTGGTACCGCCACCGGCAGCTCCGCCCCTAAGCGAATTTATAACGGTCCACCCTTCCGCATTAGTTTCCGGATCATTCCAATGAAACACTATTTCAGGGTGTTTTTCTTCGTATTGTTTTAATAATTCTTTCATTAATGTGTGTTCTTAGTTCGTCAGTGAGTTAAATATTAGAGGATGAATGTAATCCCTAAAATTTTAGTAGCAACAAATATAAAAAACTCCTTAACTTTCCTCTGTAATTAAAACAACTAATACATATTAAATCTTTCGACTTATAAATTTTCTTGTTACTCCGACAGTTCTGTTTTATTGAATTAACACCTACAGGGCTATTCAATTGAAAATATCGCAATTAAAAGCTATATTTGAACACTTTTTATACAAAAACACTAAAAACGACATGGATTTTAAACTATCTGAAGAACATTTAATGATACAGCAGGCGGCGAGGGATTTTGCACAGACAGAATTGTTGCCGGGTGTAATCGAAAGAGACGAAAAGCAACAGTTCCCCGCAGAGCAGATAAAAAAGATGGGAGAACTTGGTTTTATGGGAATGATGGTATCGCCTGAATATGGCGGTAGCGGGTTAGACACCGTGTCGTACGTCCTTGCCATGGAAGAGATCTCCAAGATCGACGCATCTGCCTCTGTAGTAATGAGTGTAAACAACTCTTTAGTATGCTGGGGATTAGAAAAATTCGGAAACGAAGAGCAGAAACTAAAATACTTACCCCGCCTTGCTTCCGGAGAAATCATAGGTGCTTTCTGCTTGTCTGAACCGGAAGCAGGAAGTGACGCCACATCACAAAGAACAACAGCCCTGGACAAAGGCGACCATTATTTAGTGAATGGAACAAAGAACTGGATTACCAATGGCGGTACGGCAGATGTATTTCTTGTCATAGCACAAACCTACCCTGAAAAAGGGCATCATGGCATCAACGCCCTGATTATGGAAAAAGGGATGCCGGGCTTTGAAGTAGGTCCAAAAGAAAATAAATTGGGAATCCGCGGAAGTGATACCCATTCATTGATGTTTACGGATGTAAAGGTTCCCAAGGAAAACAGAATTGGCGAAGACGGCTTTGGTTTTAAGTTTGCCATGAAAACCCTTTCTGGCGGAAGGATCGGCATTGCCTCACAAGCCCTGGGCATAGCTTCAGGAGCTTACGAACTGGCCAAAAAGTACTCTAAAGAGCGAAAAGCATTTGGTACAGAAATCTGCAATCACCAGGCGATTGCTTTCAAACTTGCCGATATGTATACCGAAATAGAAGCTGCAAGGCTTCTTATAATGAAAGCAGCAAGAGACAAAGACAATGGAGACAATTACGATCTTTCGAGCGCCGTTGCCAAAGTATATGCTTCTAAAGTTGCGATGGATGTTACCGTAGAAGCCGTTCAAATTCATGGAGGCTATGGATTTGTTAAAGAATACCATGTTGAACGCCTTATGAGGGACGCAAAGATTACCCAGATCTATGAAGGGACTTCAGAAATTCAGAAAATCGTCATTTCGAGATCCATACTAAGAGATTAAAAAACACTCTTTATACACAAAAAGGGGGCTCTTTCAGCCCTCTTTTCTTATGTAAAGAACACCAATAAAGGGGGTGTTACCTAAAAAACGTCGTTTTCAGAAATACATTTTCCTGTTTTTAAGGGGTTGTTCTGCGCTAAAACAAAAATATTTGCTATCGATTTGAAAAAATAAAGGGGTAACTGAAATACAACCATCCATATTCACTAATCTACAATCTCTCCCCCGTCAAAATATTAATTTTACAATTTCTTGCTTAAAATTTAACAATCATTGAATTTTAAACTGTTTACCTGTCAATTACATGAATAATTCACAGGGCTTTGGGTAAATTTGTGGAAATAACTCAATGATTATGACACCAAAACAACAAGGACTTTACTCACCAAAATTTGAAAGAGACAACTGTGGAGCAGGATTCATTTGTAACCTTAAAGGTGTTCGTACCAACGACATTATCCATAAAGCACTTGACATTCTGGTAAGATTAGAGCATAGAGGTGCCGTCAGTGCAGACGGAAAAACAGGAGATGGCGCCGGTATACTGATAGAAATCCCCCATGAATACTTTAAAAAAGTATGCGCTTTCGAACTGCCGGAACAAAAAGAATACGCTGTCGGCATGGTATTCTTGCCAAAATCAGAAAACCAGACCAAACTGTGTATTGACTCATTTAATAAGAACGTTGAAAAACAAGGACTTCATGTTATTGGATGGAGAGATGTCCCTGTTAACAAGGATGTACTGGGCGAAATAGCCGCACAAAGCGAACCTACGGTTAAACAAGTATTTGTCGGCAAGAACGGGCAGGATTTAAACGAACAGGAATTCAACGCCAAAATCTTTGCGGCAAGAAAGATCTCGGAGCATGAGATTTATGATTCCGGCATGGCTGAAGCAGGTTTCTATTATTTTGCAAGCCTTTCAACGACTACCATTATATATAAAGGTCTTTTAATGCCTCAGGATATTAGCGGATATTATTTAGACCTTTTAGACCCGGATGTGGTTACCAAACTTGCCCTTGTACACCAAAGATTCTCTACCAATACTTTTCCTACCTGGGATCTGGCACAACCTTTTCGGTACATGTGCCATAACGGTGAGATCAATACACTTACCGGAAACCTGAGCAGGATGAAAGCCCGGGAAGAACTATTCGCCAGCGAATTGTTTGGAGACCAGCTAGAACACATCCCTCCCGTGGTTATCGAAGGCAAGTCGGACTCAGCCTCTATGGATATGGTGCTTGAGTTATTATTACAAACAGGAAGATCGTTACCGGAAGCAATGATGATGTTGGTTCCTGAAGCATGGGAAAGACATCAGTCCATGCCCGATAACAAAAAGGCTTTCTACGAATACAATGCCTGTATTATGGAGCCATGGGATGGTCCGGCATCAATTCCTTTTACTGACGGTAATTATATTGGAGCTTTACTGGACCGTAACGGTTTACGACCATCGCGTTATTCGGTTACCAAAGATGGTTATGTAATCATGTCGTCTGAAACCGGTGTCGTAGAAGTCGCTCCTGAAAACATCGAGTACCATGGCCGATTAGAGCCAGGTAAGATGTTTTTAGTAGATATGAATGAAGGCCGAATTGTTGAAGACGAAGAAGTAAAAGAGACTATTGTTTCCAAAAGACCGTACAGGCAATGGGTTGACGAAAATCTGCTGCCACTTGCCAATGTTCCTTATACGGGTAACAAAACCCCTGTGGAAGCTGTTGATCCCATTACCAGGGAAAAATTATTCGGCTATACGCAAGAAGATATCAAGACCATTATTACACCAATGGCTACCGGAGCTAAAGAAGCCATTGGTTCTATGGGTACCGACACCCCTCTTGCCGTACTATCAGACAAACCTCAATTATTATTTAATTATTTCAAACAGTTATTCGCCCAGGTAACTAATCCGCCATTGGATGGTATCAGGGAAGAGATCGTTACGGATATAAGCTTATCTATTGGTGCCGACGGAAATATATTTGAGGTTATCCCTGAACAGGCTAAAAAACTACGTATTCAAAATCCGGTTATCTCTAACGAGGATTTAGACAAGATAAAATATATAGAGCATCCCGACTTTAAGGCTAAATCTATTTCAATTTTATACGAAGCAGCTAAAGGATTAAACGGATTAGAAGCCAGGCTGGAAGAAATGATTAATGAAATTTCCCGCTCTCTTGACGAAGGATACAATATTATCATCCTGTCAGATCGGGGAGTTTCCGAAACATTGGCTCCCATCCCTTGTTTATTAGCGTGCTCGTATGTACATCACGGATTGAAGAAGCACAAGAAGCGATCATCAATGGGCATTATTGTGGAATCGGCGGAACCACGTGAACCTCATCATTTCGCAACCTTATTCGGATATGGCGCAAGCGCCATTAACCCTTATATGGTTAACGAAATTATTGCCAACCTGGTTGAAGAAGGTGAGATTACCGGGGTAAAAGCTGCCGACGCCGTACAGAACTTCAACAAAGCCATTGGGAAAGGGATCATCAAGATCATGAATAAGATTGGTATCTCTACCCTACACTCTTACAGAGGGTCACAAATATTTGAAGCTCTTGGCCTAAACGAAAAATTTGTAAATAAATATTTCTGTAATACTTCAACCCGAATCGAAGGTATCGGACTTTACGAAATAGAAAAAGAAATTCAGAAGCGTTACCAAAGAGCATTTAAAAGCCAGTCTACAGCCGCCAGCCTGGACTTAGAAATCGGTGGCGATTACCGATGGAGAAGAAACGGAGAGCGCCACATGTTCAATCCTGCATCGGTTGCCAAACTACAGCAGGCGGTCAGACAAAACAGGTATGATACATTCAAGGAATATGCAGAATTAATAAATGAACAAAGCGAGCGTTTAATGACGCTTAGGGGAATGTTCAGGCTCAAGGAATTAAATCCGATTCCCCTTGATGAAGTAGAACCGTGGACAGATATCGTTAAGCGTTTTAAGACTGGTGCGATGTCTTTTGGTTCAATCAGCCGGGAAGCACACGAAAACCTTGCTATTGCCATGAACAGAATCGGAGGCAAAAGCAACTCAGGTGAAGGCGGTGAAGATCCGGGCAGATTCCAGAAAGATCTAAATGGAAACTGGAGAAACAGCGCTATCAAGCAGGTGGCATCAGGGAGGTTCGGAGTTTCTATCGACTACCTGTCGAATGCAAAAGAAATCCAGATCAAAATGGCACAGGGAGCTAAGCCCGGTGAAGGCGGACAGCTTCCGGGCCCAAAAGTAAATCCTGAGATCGCCAAAACAAGGAATTCCACACCTTATGTCGGGCTGATCTCCCCTCCTCCACACCACGATATTTATTCAATCGAAGATTTGGCACAGCTTATTTTCGACTTGAAAAATGCTAACCGCGAAGCAAGAGTTAATGTGAAGCTGGTATCTAAAGTCGGTGTTGGGACCATTGCTGCCGGTGTTGCCAAAGCTAAAGCCGATGTTGTCTTAATATCAGGATACGACGGCGGAACAGGAGCATCGCCGTTAACCTCACTAAGGCATGCAGGCTTACCGTGGGAATTAGGAATAGCCGAAGCACAACAGACACTGGTGCTGAACAATTTAAGGAACCGAATTGTGGTAGAATGCGACGGACAGTTAAAGACCGGACGCGATGTTGCTATTGCCTGTTTATTAGGTGCTGAAGAATTTGGTTTTGCTACCGCTCCGTTAGTGGCTTCAGGGTGCATTATGATGCGTGCCTGTCACCTCAACACCTGCCCTGTCGGTATCGCTACTCAAGACCCGGAATTAAGAAAGAACTTTAAGGGTACTCCGGAACACGTCATCAACTATATGTATTTCGTTGCTCAGGAACTTAGAGAAATTATGGCTTCATTAGGCTTCAAAACTATCGACGAGATGGTTGGTCAGAGTCAGAAGCTAGACATGAATACAGCTATAGAGCACTATAAAGCACAAGGAATAGACCTTTCTAATATACTATACAGACCGCAAGTCGATGCATCGACCAAACTTTACAACACAACGAAGCAAGATCATCAGTTAGAAAATGTACTGGATTTTGAAATCATCAGCAAGGCTCACCCTGCGATTTACCGGAAAGAAAAAATGTCGCTTGATTTCCCAATCAGCAACATCAACAGAACCACAGGGGCTATTTTAAGTAATGAAATTACCAAAACACATGGCGCCAACGGTTTGCCTGAAGACACCTTAACCCTAAACTTCAAAGGTTCCGCAGGCCAGAGTTTCGGAGCTTTTGCAACCAAAGGACTTACAATGGTCGTTACCGGGAACACCAATGATTATCTGGGCAAAGGGTTGTCAGGAGGTAAGCTGATCGTAAAAGTACCTGAAGAGGCTACATTCGAACCACATAAGAACATCATTATCGGTAACGTTGCCATGTATGGGGCTGTTACAGGCGAGGCCTATATCAATGGTATTGCAGGAGAACGCTTCCTGGTTAGAAACTCAGGAGCCAAAGCTGTTGTAGAGGGGATAGGAGATCATGGCTGTGAATACATGACAGGAGGCACTGCCGTTATCCTGGGCAAAACAGGAAGAAACTTTGCCGCAGGTATGAGCGGTGGCGTTGCCTTCATCTACAATAAAAACAATTCGATCGATTCGAGAAACTTTAATATGGAGATGGTAGAAATTGAAAAACCATCTACAGAAAACATCGAAGAATTACAACAACTGATAAGCAACCACGCTAATTATACAGGCAGTCCGATTGCTAAAAGCATCCTGAAAAACTGGAGGGAAGAACAAAAGAACTTTGTTAAAGTAATGCCTACCGAATACAAAAAAGCATTAGAAATGCTTGCTAAACAAGAACTGGAAACCGAATTAACAACAGCATAATCATGGGAAAACTAAGGGGATTTTTAGAATTTGACAAAGGATACGAAAGCAACGTTGCTGTTGAAGAACGTGTTAAAAACTATAAGGAATTCACTGAGGAACTTCCTCAGGAAGAACTGGAAAAACAGGGAGCCCGTTGTATGGACTGCGGCATTCCGTTTTGCCATAGCGGTTGTCCGCTTGGTAACCTGATACCTGATTTTAACGATGCGGTATACAAGAACAACTGGGAAAAAGCATTACAAATATTACACTCAACGAATAACTTCCCGGAGTTTACCGGCAGGCTATGCCCGGCCCCATGTGAGTCGGCTTGTGTTTTAGGTATCATCAAACCATCGGTTTCTATAGAACTTATTGAAAAATATATTGTTGAACGTGGTTTTAAAGAAGGCTGGATCAAACCTCAACCACCAGCAAACAGAACAGGAAAGAAAGTAGCTGTTGTTGGGTCCGGCCCTGCCGGCCTGGCTACCGCACAACAATTGAACCGTGCCGGACACAGCGTTACGGTTTTTGAAAGAGATGCAAAAGCAGGTGGACTACTACGTTATGGAATACCAGATTTTAAACTGGAGAAATCCGTTATCGACAGACGATTAGCAATCTTGGAAGCCGAAGGTATAGCGTTTAAAACCAATGTGCATGTAGGAAAAAATTACGATGCTTCACAACTAAAAGAGTTTGATGCTGTAGTATTATGTGGTGGCGCAACACAACGCAGAGGACTTCCAATTGAAGGAAGCGATGCTAAAGGTGTGGTACAAGCCATGGAGTTCTTAAAACGTAATAATGAAGTGGTAGACGGATTAGCAGAAACCACCGAGGCATTACATGCCGAAAACAAACACGTGATCGTTATCGGAGGTGGTGACACAGGATCTGACTGCGTCGGAACATCCAATCGTCATGGTGCCAAATCTGTTACCAATTTCGAGATTATGCCACGCCCGGCAGAAAGCAGAACAGATGAAAACCCCTGGCCTTACTGGCCATTTACCCTTAAAACAAGCTCTTCGCACGAAGAAGGTTGTGAGCGTAACTGGAGCATCTTAACCAAAGAATTTGTAAAAGATGAAAACGGAAACCTTAAAGGCTTAAAAACGACAGAAGTAGCATGGGTTAAAACTCCCGGACAGCGTCCACAACTAAAAGAAGTAGAAGGTACTGAAAAAGAATGGCCTTGCGATATGGCGCTGTTGGCTCTTGGATTTACAGGGCCGGAAAAGACCTTACCTGAGCAATTAGGATTGGACACCGATGCCAGATCCAATATCAAGGGGAATAACTATCAAACCAATGTACCGAACATCTTTACGGCCGGTGATATGCGCAGAGGTCAATCGCTGATAGTCTGGGCTATTTCTGAAGGGCGGGAAGCAGCAAGGCATGTAGACATCTATTTAACAGGATCATCCGAACTTCCATCAAAAGAAAAAGGAGATTTACCTACAGTATAGAAGCCATTAACCAACATTTATATATTTTAAAAAGCCTCGCAACTAACCATTGCGGGGATTTTTGTTTTAACACCTAGAACAATCCATAAACACTATCTACAAAAGCCTTCACTAAATAAATTATTAACGCTAAAAAAACAATTAACAGAATCCATAAATATCGTTTACCGGATATTCCATCATTCACTTCCTTTGCAACAACCGTATTGGATAACTGATCGTGCCAGCCTATTACCCTGTACATATCATTTTCCTGAAGTGTTCTCGATCCTTTTTTGTACCCCTCTTCAGAGGAAAGAAAAGACAAAGGATTGAACGGAATCTTTCTCGACACAGATCGTATAAGGATATTTAATGGCTTTAATTTCCCTTCCCGGTTTCTTGAAATAACCCTGGTTTCTGTTAAAAACTTAGCTGGAGTAGCTCCTAAAAACAACTCAAAGAAAAAATAATATCCAAAAAACAATATTATTGGGACTATCATCATAACCAATGTCATTGTAGTTTCATTATTCATTACCTCATTATAATCATCGAAAAAGAATATCCGGGCGGTACTAAAAAAATTAAAATAAATTAAGATAAAGAAAATAACGGTATCCGTAATATAGTGAAAGAATCTTTGCCCCATACTGGCATACGCCCTTGATGAATACTTTTTAAAATCATTTATATACTCATCTGTATTCTTAATCAGTTCTTTTAAGCTGTTATAGTAAGACAGCATATAAAAGACCACCAAAAGCAATAATACATCAGTAAGCACATATACATACCATGTTACTGGAGGCGGGCCAATTGTCAGTGAGCCCATTAAACTTTTACCAAGAATAAATACCTTTTCGATAATACTAATAAATGCTAAACCTATTAGTATAGCATAACAAAACCTTATCAAACGAGACTCCTTTTCATTACTTTTATAAAGAAGGTACAGCCCAAGTATAAACAATACAAAGTAAACTACATTGAGAAAGTCACTTAAGCCTATATAAAAATCTGTATTATAATTACTATACGTTATACTATTTATCCTGAAACGGCTTGTCGTAAACAGATTTAAAAATCTGTACACCCATACATTTAATTCAGAAGTTCCTATCCTTAAAACTTCCCTAAGAAGCCCTGCAATGACGATGATAAGGGTAATAGCTAAGCGGTTTTTAATTGTAAATTGTTTAATCTTCTCCATTAACATTTGATCCGGTAATTTAAATTTTGGATTAGCCTACACTCATAAATATATTATTTATACACAAAAAAAACAATTAGAGTTACATGAATGTTGGTGTAAAACACGCAAGCTAAAAAATCACGGAAAAACAAAGGGTTGTATGTATAAGATATTCAAACTAATTTAGAAATCTAATTGTCACATCCATAAACCTTTAGAGCTGATTGATGATAAAATCATTAGAAAGGATATCATAAAATTTAAAATTAAACAAAAAAAGACTAGACACACCACATTGTTCTTTACAACTTCCCTAGTTTCTATTTTCTCATTACTCAATTACGAACTAGCAAGTACTAAACTCACAAATCTAAATGCTTTAACTGTTCAACACGGTTTCTTTCTAAAAACTCATCGATGGTTTCAAAATGCTCAATAACACGCTGGTCTTTAAATTCAAATACCTTTTGCGATAATCCTTCTAAAAAGGCACGGTCGTGAGATACGAGAATCAGCGTACCGTCAAACTTCATTAAAGCCTCCTTTAATACATCCTTCGATTTTAAATCGAGGTGATTCGTAGGTTCGTCGAGAATTAAGACATTCACAGGCTCCAACAACAGCTTTACCATTGCCAATCGGGTTTTCTCCCCTCCCGAAAGGTATTGTACTTTTTTATCAATAGCATCGCCCGAGAACATAAATGCTCCGAGAATATTTTTTATCTCTTTTCTTATCTCCCCTTCTGCGACACTATCTACCGTCTCAAAAACGGTTAGATCGTTATCGAGTAACGAAGCTTGATTCTGAGCAAAATAACCCACCTTGGCATTGTGACCTAATTGTGCATGACCATCAAAATCTATTTCTCCCATAATGATCTTGATCATGGTCGATTTCCCTTCTCCGTTTCTACCTACAAAAGAGACTTTCTCTCCACGGGCAATAGACATGTTCGCATCTTGAAATATCGTATTATCTCCGTACGATTTACTTAAATCTTTTACCGTTACCGGGAAATCGCCTGAACGTTCCGAAGGCGGAAAACGTAAATGCATAGACGAGTTATCTATTTCGTCTATCTCTACAAGCTCCATCTTTTCCAGCATCCGCTGGCGCGAACTCACTTGGTTTGTTTTAGAATAGGTTCCTTTAAACTGCTCTATAAAACGCTTGGTTTCTTTAATCAGTTTTTGTTGCTCGTTGTATTCTTTTATCTGTTGTGCTCTACGCTCTTCACGTAGGGAAAGGTAATGCGAGTAGTTGGCTTTATAATCGTAAATACGCCCCATAGTAACCTCTATGGTTCTGTTGGTAATATTGTCGATAAAAGTTTTATCGTGTGATATAACAATCACCGCCTTAGCTTTATTCTTTAAGAAATCTTCTAACCAAATAACCGACTCGATATCAATATGGTTGGTAGGCTCATCGAGCAGTACCAGATCGGGCTTCTTTAAAAGTATTTTTGCCAACTCTATACGCATACGCCACCCCCCGCTAAATTCAGAAGTATTGCGCGTAAAATCAGAACGTTTAAACCCTAAACCCAGCAAAGCCTTTTCTACTTCCGCATCGTAATTGGTATCTTCTATCGAATAGAACTTTTCGCCCAATTCGCTTACCCGTTCAATGATCTTCATATACTCCTCAGACTCATAATCTGTCCGGGTTTCCAATTGCTTATTGAGCTCTTCCATCTCCCGCTTCATCTCGAATATGTGACCGAAAGCCTTGGAAGTCTCTTCAAAAACGGTACAGTTATCTTCAGTTAACAAGTGCTGAGGAAGGTAGGCTATTACAGTTTCAGGAGCACACTGAATACTCCCTTTGTTAGCTTGCTTCTCCCCTGCTATAATTTTCATCATGGTAGACTTCCCCGCTCCATTTTTCCCCATTAATGCGATCTTGTCGTTCGGGTTGATCACAAAGTTTACATCTTTGAACAAGGTTCTCGCACTAAACGCTACCGTAAGTCCGTTTACTGAAATCATAACACTAATTTTAAGCCTGCAAAAGTAACTTTTTGAAGTGATATTGTTACTTGTTCAGATAGAAATAAATTACCTCGTTCGCGAAGAACAGACGAAGGGAGTGATGCAACAGTCTCTTCAATGGCAATCACTAAACCAATGAGATCGCCACGTCGTTCGTTCCTCTCTCATCATGACGCATGGTTTGCAATACTATTTATGATATCGTTACATCGAGTGGTTTTCGTAGCATCACAAAGAAAATTGTATCGGGATGAAAACGAACCATAAAGGTTCTCGGTACTATTTCCATGACAGAAAAACTTTCCTGGCGGCTTCTCTTTCTCACCTGTCCGACAAATCCATCATCGGTTTACGTCTGCATTGATCGTACACGCTCTATAACAACAGGTAAGGTTACCCAATCTTTTTATTTATAATAAGTTTAACACAATCAATGACTAATCATTGATAATACAATTGTAAGTTTAACTAATTTAAAAAAGACGCAATATGAAAAGGTTTGAAAATAAAGTAGCATTTATAACCGGAGGTAATTCGGGAATAGGTAAAGCCGTTGCCATGTTAATGGCCAGAGAAGGCGCCAAAGTGGTCATAGCTGATATTAAAAAGGACCAACAGGCCATAGACGACCTCTTGAAAGAAGGTCGCGAAATAAAGTTCGTTGCTTGTGATGTATCAAAACCTGATGAAGTAGAAGCTGCCATAGCAACAACAGTGGCTGCTTTTGGAAGTCTTGATATTGCAGTAAATAATGCAGGTATTGTCGACTCTTCCCCAATTCACGAGAAACCCGTTGAAGAATGGCAACGTGTATTAAATGTTAATCTTAACGGTGTCTTCTACGGAATGAAATATCAGATAATCCAAATGAGGAATCAACCATCGGGTGGAGCAATTGTTAATATAGGATCTATTATGAGTCAGGTTGCCGAATTTGGAATTGGATCGTATGCGTCTTCAAAACATGGTCTTGTTGGCCTTACAAAAGTAGCTGCCTTAGAAAACGGAGTTAATAACATCCGGGTGAACGCTATAGGTCCGGGATACATAGAAACACCTTTGTTGATGGATAATGCGGGACAAGGTTCGGAATACAGAACTTATATGGAATCAAAACATGCTATGAAAAGGCTCGGAAAACCGGAAGAAATTGCTAAGGCGGTTCTATTTTTGGCATCCGAGGACGCCAGTTTCTGCACCGGTGCGTATTTACCTGTAGACGGTGGTTATCTCATTCAATAAGATTAAAGCTGTGAAAGATTCCAAACACGAGATTTCCGCCAGACAGAGGCTTGGCATTACCTTATATGAGACCTATCAGCATGTGTTTGATAAGTCTCAGGTCTTTTTTGAGAAATTCGGCCTAACCTCACAGCAGTTTAATGTATTATCTATTTTAGATGAGGCAGACACACCGCTTTCTACCTCCGATATACTAAAGAGAATGATAGAGAAAAATGCGGGTGTATCCCGATTGGTAGACCGTCTGATCCTGAAAGGCCTGATAGAAAAAAAAATTAATGTCAACGACAGAAGGTTAATTGATGTCAAACTAACCTCAGATGGTGAAAAATTATGCAAACAGGTCTTCAGTCATTTATCTGAAATAGAGGAAATATACGGATCGCTTACCGATAAGGAAGTTGAAACACTTAGCAATCTTCTGTCTAAACTTATAGTACAACCACCGTGTTCGAATAATTAATAATGGCTCCGTTACAATAGGATAAAATTGCAAAACCTCAGAAAGTCGCGGTGGTTACCTGACCATTCACCATATCCTAATAAGAGCAAACTATCTCGGATCAAGCTCACGACAGGTCCAAGCGTAAAAAAAGGTACAGCGTACCTTTTTAGCGGTGGAGCCGGAAAACATTTCGACACAAGCCCTGTGAAATTCCGTTAGACATTTTACATTGGACATGAGGCCAGGTTCCTGATTTCTACACGGGATAAATCCCGATTAGCAAGTAAAAGCAATTAATATAAGACTCATACTAAATATCATTGTAAAACAAAAGTAGCTTCTGGCATAAACACATGCCTAAACACCTTATAATGAAATAAAAGGACATTGCATATCACTCAAAAAATGGCTATATTTAATACACTGTTACACAACAGTATAAACCTATCCATAAACCAAAAAAACATCTTATGAAAACAAAATTCAACTTACTGATCCTGATATTACTGTCCACAGGACTTAATGCACAGGATAAAATTCAAGAGCTTCAATCATTAGTAGATATGAAAGCAACCTATTTGGATCAGGAAATGAGCAAAAATGGTTATTACCATATCAAATCACAGAAATCAGATGACGACATTTATGAGTATTGGTGGAACTCCAACAAGAAAAAATGTGCATGTACCCGGGTCAGCGATGGAAGAGTACAATCTGTTGTTGGCACCTTACCCGCCGATTGCAACAAAACCAATACTGCTAACAGAACAGATTATTCCAGACACAGTAACTATCATCATGATAATGGCCATCATTCCTCAAACAATGATGAAGACAATGCCTTCGAAAGGGGATACAATGACGGGCAATACCATAAAAACTTCCATAACATTTATTCGTCAAATATCGAAATAAATGCCTACTCCAGAGGTTATACCGCCGGCTCTAAACAAAGGAACCACAACACTTCATACCATTCAGGCAGAGCCGGAAACCATCCTCATGTTAAAGTAGATGATTTAAATAACTGGCTGGCTTCATCCGCTTATGATGAATTAAAAGCCCGTGGCTTTGAACTATCGAAACAACATGATTCAAATGGTCGGCATTATAAATACTGGTGGAATGATAAAACCAGACAATGTATAAGAACAACAGCTGTTAATGATAATATTGTTAAAGTTGAGAATTCCGGCGACTGCGTTTTTTAAAGATTTAACAAAAAAACAGATATTCAAATATTCCTATGTACTGCTCTCCGAAGTCTCCCGCCTTCGGAACTTATTACCAATATTAGATTTTTTATTCCGCAAAGCCAGGAGACTATGCGGAGCAGTTGTTCCTTTGGGTTATTTAAACTATTTTCGGGAAGAGTAAACTACCTCGGTGCAAGCACACGAGGCATTGGTCGGAAACAAATTTTAATTTCGAGGCAAGCCTCGGGGTATTATACCCTTTGGCGGTGCCAATAAATAAACTTGCATATAAGTTCTTTAGTCGTCGACAGATGGAAAATAAATCTGCTGACCGACAAAGCGTCGGGCTATAACAAAACAGAAAATGAAATTCAACAGTAAAAAAGACGTCTTATTCAGCTTCATAATTCTTGGAACGAATGCATTTCTGATTGGAATCACAATAGCAGGAATGATAAACGGAGAGATGAAAAAAGACGAATACTGGGTGCTCATTCCGATACTGGCTGTTATCGGACTCCTCTTCTGGATGTATTTCGGAACGAATTATGAACTATCTGAAGAAAACGGACTGCTATACCGGTGCGGACCTTTTAATGGAAAAATAAATGTTAACCGAATAACCGAAATCATAAAAGGGAAAACACTTTGGGTCGGATTCAGACCGGCAACCTCCAAAAATGGACTGATTATAAAATATGACAGGTACAATGAAATTTACATAAGCCCGAAAACGAACGAATCCTTTATTAGAAAAATACTGCACCTGAATAAAAACATAAAAATAACGGAATGAAAGGTATATCTACAATATCCTCCAAAAAGCTACTGGTCTTTGGAAATACGGGACAAAAGGTTCTATTCAGGGGAGTCTTGCAGAGCACGGTATGCCTGTACCATGTTCTGAAAGCTCCCCGGTGTCCCTAATTATGAGTGTAAGTTCATTTCAAAAAGGCAGATCTGCGCATTATGGTAATGTGCAGGCAAGCTATCCGACACCCCTATTTCAGTAGTGTCTATAAATTTAAAACCATTCTGAACATATTTTGTTATTAACCCCGGATTTATCCCGGCCGTATCTAACCTTAAATACCTTTTATGGTTTTTAAGAGCAAATCCTTTTGCCCATGTTATTACTTCAGAGACCAGATTACGTCCCCTGAATTTTGGATTTGTAGCAATCCTATGTAAGTAGACACTCGGCTCAGAATCCTTGTCTCTCCATATTTCATGATCGTTAAAAGCAACAACCCAAATACAGGCAATCTCATTTCCTACCATTAACTTATACTGCCTGCTCTCTTTAACCTCTTTTTCGATGCTGCTTCGTTCTGTTATTTGCCACGGTATCCCATTCTTTTTCTTCTGATAAGCAATTGCCTCTCTATAAAATTCCAGAATATTCTCAACATCGTTTAATTCACTGTTTTTTATTTCTATCATTTTCACCTTAATTTATAATGCAAAATTACCACTATATTTAAGCACTTATTATGCTATATTTCCGTAATTACGGGATATAAAACACATTTTAACCTGAATAAGATAAAATTATGCGCCCGCTTGATGATTACGATAAAAAAATACTCCGGTTTCTTCAACAGAATAATAGAATAACAACCGAAGAACTCAGCAATAAGATAAACTTAAGCCAAAGTGCCATACAACGCAGAATTACAAAACTGAGAAACGATAATATCATCGAAGCTGACATTTCTATTATTTCTCCCAAAGCAATAGGTATTGGAGTTACCTGTGTTATTGACGTAATACTCTATGAGGGAAATTCCAGAGCTATCGATGAATTTAAAATCGCCATGACGAAGTGCCCGGAAGTAACGCAATGCTATTATGTAACCGGAACATATGATTTTGTCTTAATTACCCAAACCAGGGATATGCAACACTTTGAAGAGTTTCAAAAAACACATCTTATGGATAATAAACATCTCAAACATTTTTACACTCACGTAATAATGGATAAAGTAAAAATAAACTATGGGATAACGATCTAAAACCCAACTTACAAAAAAATAATCGCTAAACAAGAACACCCGAAAATCCTATGTTGTTTTTCTTACTTCTTTAGGTTATTTTCGAAAACTATAAAAAAATATATCATTAACCATACACAAACTTTTTGATGAAAAAACTAACACTATTGTTTATTCTATTTTGGTCAGGAGTACAGGCACAGGATTTCTCCAAACTTTATCTTAATAAGCTTGAAAGCATGTTGGGAAATCACATAGATTCAATGGATCCCGAAGTCACTAATCAGTTTATAAAAACCATGGGGGAACATTACAAAGATTCCCTGACCTCAAAAGCTATACAAAAAGAAGCCATACATGCCGATAAACTCGATCAGGTACTTCGCTTTTTTGATCATGATATAACATCAATAGATTCTTTTGTCCTGATTGAAGAAAAAACAATAAACCAGGATGATATTTTCTCGATAGATGCAACCAGAAAAGGCCTTATTATCCATAACAAAGAGGTCTCCGGATTTAACTACAGTGATTTGTTTAACCCGATAAGCATTCAAAAAACAAATTATCTTGAAAAATCAGGTGATCGGATACAAGATAAGGCCAGAGAAGTTATAATAGCATTGGCCTATGAAAATAAAGAACCTGTATTACTCGAGCTAATTAAAGTAGAAAATCAATTGCTAAACGGGCATTTAAAAGGCACCAAGCCTAAAAAGGAATTTGAAGTAATTTTCTTTAACAAATCAGATCAGGAGCAAATACGAATGTATCGACTCCATGAAACATTTGTTCATGCGCTGAATCAAAATGAATAGCTTATCAATAAGGTCCTTGAAAAGATCCTTATTGTTTCTTTGTTATTCAGTTTAACTTCAGGAAAAACCAACATATCAGGCTTTAGAACAAGGAGTCAGAAATTCTATAACACTAATTAAATGTATAAGTCAATATTTGTGATTACCAAAATGGACTGTCCGTCTGAGGAAAACCTGATCCGGATGAAATTAGACAGTATCCCAAGTATTGAAAATCTTGACTTTGATATTCCCAACCGGAGATTGACAGTATATCATAATGGAGAGACGGATCACATTGAAAAATCTATTCTCGAACTGGATTTAGGAGGGAAAAAGATACTAACCGAAAAAACAGAACAAACGACATTCGTAGAAAACAAAAATCAGAAAAAACTACTATGGACAGTTCTGACGATCAACTTCTCATTTTTTATGATAGAAATGACAACCGGACTGTTCTCTAAATCGATGGGGTTGATAGCTGACAGTCTGGACATGTTGGCCGATAGCTTTGTTTACGGTATCAGCTTACTGGCTGTAGGCAGGGCACTTACCAGAAAAAAACAAATTGCCAAACTTGCCGGTTATTTTCAGATAACATTGGCTATCATAGGGTTTATTGAAGTTTTAAGACGTTTTTTCGGCTCGGGTGACCTCCCCGATTATAACCTCATGATTTATATTTCTGTATTGGCCTTAATTGCAAACGGAATTTGTCTTTACATTTTACAAAAATCAAAAAGTAAAGAAGAAGTACATATGAAAGCGAGCATGATTTTTACCTCCAACGATGTCATCATTAATTTGGGTGTTATATTTGCAGGCCTGCTGGTTAATTGGCTGAATTCAAACAAACCCGACCTCGTCGTCGGCTCCGTTGTTTTTATTTTGGTCTCTCAAGGCGCATTCCGGATTTTAAAATTAAGTACGTAATAAGAAGGTCGATGCAAACTATTAAAATAAAGACCATAAAAGAACCTAACATCACCGGCAACTTTTCCATAACTCACCTCGATACCTTGCTCGCTGAAAAAGATATGACGGAAAAGATTCATCGCCATGACTTCTTCTTCCTTCTTGCCATCACCGGTGGAACGGGCAAACACCAAATCGACTTTACAGATTACCCTGTCCTGGCTCGGGATGTATTCGTATTACGTCCGGGACAAGTACATCAGCTCTATCTGAAAAAAGGAACGAAAGGCTACCTGATTGCTTTTGACACAACTTTTTATGCCCCGGAGAACAAAACAAAGAAACAAGCTTTCAGGGTGGCGGGTTTTACTAATCATTATCACCTGCAAGCCGAAATTTACGCTAAGCTACAACACATTCTCGACAGCATCCTTAACGAATATACGGATAAGAAAAGTATGTATGAAGAGCATATAAAAGTTAACCTGGATCTTTTATTTATCATACTTTTCAGACAGCGTAAGAAACATCAGGACCTAAATACATCCGGTAGTTATAACCAATTGATTCTGGATACCTTATCAGAGCTCCTCGAAACACATATCATCAGCTCCAAACAGGTAAGATTCTATGCCGAAAAACTTCACCTGACCCCCTATCAGCTCAATACCATAACAAAAAACGCTTTAGGTAAAACCTGTTCCGGATTAATAACAGAGCAAATTTTACTGGAAGCCAAAAGAATGCTTTTAGCCACTTCCATACAGGTAAAAGAAATTGCCTATGACTTAGGATATGAAGATGCTTCTTATTTTATCAGGTTCTTTAAAAAGCATACAGGTCATACACCTGAGTCTTTTCGTAAAAATCTTTTATAGGCACCCCTAAACTGGAATTTTGTTCTATTAATAAAACTCCCCCGGAATGAATTATCGGATTAAATAATAACAAGTATAATTCTCTCTCTATAAACAATCTTGGTCGGGGTCGGAGCAACACTTACGATCATTTGCATTAAAGCTGTGACTCTGTATTCATAGTTATTTAAATTATCTTGAAAAAAACAATATAGTTGGTATTATCATCGACGCGAACTACCTATATTTATTAGACGTTAAATAGTATCGTGTATAAAAATTTAAAAAATAAAAAGACTTAATCCTCCTCTCCTATTATTTTTGCACTTACCTGTAATTCTGAATATAAAGAAATTATTAACCTTGATTCAAAAATCACATGACAATGAAAATCAAATATTTAATCTGCATTGTATTTACAACTGTAAATCTTTATGGATGTGGTGTAAATGAAAATAATGGTATTACGCTGGAAGGAAAATGGAAAGTAATTGACTGGACATATTACAGCTATGAGAACAAAGGACTTGATCAAAAAGAGATCGAAGAGATGGACGACACCTTTAATAATTTAATTTTCGAATTTACACCAGAGAACTATATCAAAACAAATAAAGCAAATCTGCTCCCATATCTAGACAATAAAAGATTTAATATAATCAGCCCTTTTTTAAATTTCGAAGTAGATAATCAACGGTATGCCATAAGAAATAGAGATGGTAAAAAATTCTTTTTTATCATGAATAACATTATACTTCAAATAGAAAAGATTGAAAATCATCAGAACTCTAAGATCATTATTAAGGAACTGGAAAAATTTAAAACAGAAATTAAAGCACCAAAAGAGTTGGCCGGTTTTTATTCCATTGATGAAGTTGATACCGCCCCTCAAATCACAGGTTATCAGTCTCGTGGAGACGGTAAAGCTTTTATTATTAATTCTTTTAAATATTCAATAATTGATTTTATTGACTATAGCGCGATAAAAGATAACAAAGTACTTCATATTAGTTTTATCATTGATAAACAAGGTCGTGTTCAAAACGCTAAAATAACACCACATACAAGCGAAATAAATGATGATATCATAAAGACTATTACTTCTTTTCCGGAATTTGTTTCCGGTATCAAGGATGGAAACAAAGTAAATACTAAAATTTCATTTGAATTGAGGCTTATATCAAAATAAGACCGTTATTAATGGCATCAAATCCTTTTGCCGGCGGTCTCCACCTGTTCCCGTAATCAACCCAATATCATTATAAAAACTCCTTAGGAAAAACCTATTCTGAATTCATTACAGAATAAATCTTACTTGAAGCCAGAAGGATGCTTCTGGCTGCCCATTGTTTATGAATCAGGATGCTTCTTATTTTACCAGGTTCTTTAACAAGCAAACGGAACACCCCCTGAATCTTTCCGTAAACACCTTACATAAGTACTATCGCTCTTTAGTTTTGTCCTATTACAAAACTCCCCGGGAATGTATTATTGCATAAAAAAACAGATATGAATGCTATCGTACAAACAATTTTGATTGGGATCGGGGCAACGTTGACAATGGATATCTACGCATTGGTATTAAAAGCCCTGGGTATAAAAACTTTAGACTATCGGTTTGTAGGCCGGTGGATCGGGCACTTGCCAAAAGGGAGGTTCTTTCACCATAAGATATTCGACAGTCCACCGATAACAGGCGAACTGATGATAGGGTGGGTTGCACATTACCTTATCGGAATTACATTTGCATTTTTGCTGGTGGCAGTTCACGGTAAAAAGTGGCTTGCCGGTCCTTCCCTGCTCCCTGCATTATTTATCGGGCTGATAACGGTTACTGCACCCTTCCTTATAATGCAGCCGGCTTTTGGTTTCGGAATTGGAGGCTCCAATTTACCCGATCCGAACAAAGCTCGCTTAATGAGCCTCATAACACATAGCGTGTTTGGAGTTGGTTTATATATAAGCGCATTGATTATTAGCAAATTCACGACTTAAAGAAAAACACAGGCAAAGTGTTTTACAGCATTTTGCCTGTGTTTTTATCATCTTATCATTTCTAATAACAAACAGAAAGGTCTTCAAAAACCATATATCAGTAATTCTTCAGGCAAGGCCTTATACTATTTATAAATTCTATCATTCTTTTAAGCCTATATTTTTCAACTGTTTAAACCGTAATCTTTCCTTACGGTTCCTGCTGAGAAATTTTCGTATCGGCGTATCGTAAAAAGTCATCACCAACCAGGCAAAAATCACCATCGCCACCGTTCCGCCCCCAATGATCCACGGGAGATTCTCT
The DNA here is from genome assembly GCF_022760175.1 of Zhouia spongiae. Taxonomy (GTDB): domain Bacteria; phylum Bacteroidota; class Bacteroidia; order Flavobacteriales; family Flavobacteriaceae; genus Zhouia; species Zhouia spongiae. Next base: position 1,836,438 of record NZ_CP094326.1, on the reverse strand, counting down.
TTCGGCGGATTTTGAGTGATATAGTAATTTCCAAACCACCAGATACCGGCATAATGGGTCATATACAAAGGATAAGAAATATTCCCCATAAAAGCACAGACTTTACGAAGAGGAGCAGACAGCGCAGAACCTGCGCCAAGTGCTACCAACAGCGGAAAAAAGAATATAACAATTATAAGCTCTGTCAACCGGTTATTCGCTATTCCGGACGACATAAATGCAAGGATCAACAAGAGGGATAAGACTATAAAACCCAACTTGTTTTTAACGATCCATCCGGAACGAAAAACGAGCAGTCCTGCCAGAAACGAATACCCCATACGAATCCCTCCATCTGCAAAGGTTCCGCCGCTCCATCCGCCCAACAGGTTACCGGCATCGTAGCTCACCCATACTAAAGCCGTTGCTGCTATCAAAAGTAATAACCAAAGAACCTTTCGGGAAAGACGGATCAGTACAAGAGCATAAAGAATATTTGCTATATACTCCCAGAACAGGGACCATGACGGCGCATTCAAACTAAAAAGGTTGAATGCCCTCTCCTCCATAACGGGAAGCGGGATCAGTAACAAAGAGCATATAAACACCAATATAAGGCTCGAAACCGGGTATGTAGCCATATGATCGGCAAAAGGATCGGCAAACAACCCGACCATACCAAGTACAGTTCCGGCTATTACCAAAGGATGCAGCCTGATCAGTCGGGAGGTGAAGAACGAACGGATTCCCATCTTCGGCAACCGGTTATCATAGGCATAGGCAATGACAAAACCTGAAAGACAAAAGAAAAAATCTACTGCAAGAAAACCATGCCCGATAACGTTTTCAGTATGGTCGGGGTATACCCATTCCATAAAATGAAACACTACAACTGCCAAAGCAGCGATGCCTCTTAATCCGTCTAAAACATGAAAATGCTGTTTACTTTGCAGCAATTCTTCTTTATTAAAATAATTCATATAAATATTGTTATTTCTCCTCATACCAATTCGGCCATACATTCTCGTATATTATGTATCTTTTAAACAACAGGCAGGGATTTTGAAGACGACCAGTGTGCAGACAGTCCCGAATATTAATTTTATAATTACATTTACAAAAAAAACAATGCAGCGTACAGATAAGAAACAATTTGCCAGGAGCTTCAAGTATTTTGCATACACATTAGCCCTTATGTTTATAGCTCCCATATTGATCTATCAGGCTTTCAAGAATGAAGGACATCCCTTTTACTGGCCTGTGTTAATTACCGGGATAATAAGTGCTTTTGCTGCCATAGGAATGGGATTCTATAGCATCAGGGTGATGCTACAAGCCTTTTTCGGGAAAAAATAGGGACATCGTACTGATTACATTAAGTAATAAACCAAACCATAACTTTACTTAATATCCGACAATCGAATCCTGTAACGTTCGTATGTCCCCGCTTCAACTAACTAACCTAATCTGTTACTTCTTTTACTTTAAGATTTCTCCAGTATACTTTAATTCCGCCTCCATCATGGATCTGCAAGGCTATCTTACCATTGGCATCTCCTATTTTTTGATCGGTAAAACTGATCATCTCTTCACCGTTTAACCATGTAGTAACATGATTACCCACGACGCGGATCTTCATTTTGTTCCATTCACCATACTTCAGGTTTTCGTCTTTTGAAGCTTCCGGCTGAATCAACCAGCCACGGCCATATGATTCGTAGATCCCTCCGGTATGCTTGGCCGGCGGAGCTACTTCTACCTGCCATCCGGTAATTTTAGTCCCCTCAATACTCGAACGGAAAAACACACCGCTATTACCGTCTGCTTCCTGCTTAAACTCTACAGTCAATTCAAAATCTTTGTACTGCTTGTCTGTAGCCAGATAACCGTACATTTTATCCGGTCCGCTCTCTGAAACCAGCAAACCGTCTTCTACGTACCATTTTTCAGTTCCGTAGATCTCCCATCCTGTAAGATCGTTGCCATTAAATAAAGAAGTGTAACCAGATTTGCAGCCTACTAATGTTAATAAGGCTACTGCTGATGTAATTATAATTCTCATAATTTTTTGATTTTAATGTTTTTATACCAAATATAGCTACCATGATCTTGTAAACCAATAAGTCCCTTTTTAGCTATACCATAATCCGGGTAGTCTTTCCATTTCCCCTCTTCTTTTCTTTTTGTCCAGTCTTCTGACCAGGGAACATATTCAACGGTCTTTTTCCCATTCAGAAAATAAGACACTTTTTCATTTGTAAATACGATACGACTGGTATTCCATTCACCCGCTTTTTTAACGGCCCCTTCAAAATCCGGAGCATACATTCCGTAATCGGCTCCTATAGATTGCCATGGCTCAAGCTTTTGAGGAAATCCGATCTGATCGATCACCTGATATTCCGGAGCATTGTTATATGGTGCCTTATACTTCCCGCCTTCCAGAACGTGATAAAAAATACCGCTGTTGCCTCCCGCTGCTATTTTCCATTCCAGGGAAAGTTCAAATTCTCCAAATTCTTCCTTTCCATAAACGATATCGCCTCCAATATCGCCTCCCCTTCCAAGCGATTTAAGCATTCCTTCTTCTATGACCCATCCCTCTGGCAGGGTCTTTTCGTTATATCCTCTCCATCCGTCGACAGAGGTTCCGTCGAAGAGATACATCCAGTTATCTTCCTGCGATCCTGCTGACTTTTCAGAAGTATTGGTTTGACCGGCAGCAGTTGACTTTTCTTTATCATGGTCCTTACAGGCGACGATAACTGTCAGGGCAATGAGAGTGTACACTATTTTTTTCATCTGTTCTATGTTTTGGTCAAATTATACAAGTTTCATATTTACCGGATCCCACTGTATAAATTTATTCTGCCGATAGCTGTCATTACATAACAATGCCGGTGCCGCAGCCCTAAAACCAAAAACGGGATCCTGTGCTACCGTACCATTGGTTCTTATCGCATTAAAGAAATTAGCAAAGTGGTCGTAGTGAGCCCCTTTATACCCTTTTTCCGCCTTGTATATGGTTTCTAAAGGCGGTACTATATGTTTTCTGTCCGTTCTCGTATTACTTGCCTCCCTGGCTTTTTCATTCAGGAACGGATCATTATCGTAACTGCCGGCATTTCTCTTCAGTATGACCTCTTCCCACTTTACTTCCATAGAACCTTTACTTCCTACGATCTTAAGATAAGTGCTGCCACTGGTACCATCTACAAAATTACAACGCAAGGAAAGGTTAAAGGCCGGATGTTGTTCACTGTCCGGATAATCGAACATCCCTAACAGAACATCGGGCACTTCTCTTCCGTCTTTCCAATATCTCAATCCGCCTGTGGCAGATATTTTATCCGGCCCGTAAGAACTTGTAATAAAGTGAAGGCTCGAAAAAAGGTGCACGAACAGATCGCCAGACATTCCTGTACCATAATCGGTATAATTTCTCCATCTAAAAAAGCGTGTCGCATCAAACCCCCTTTTGTTTGTATTCGAAACAAATCTTTTCCAGTCGACCGTTTTTAAGGAAGCGTCATCAGGGATCGGATATTGCCATGCTCCGGCAGGTGAATTACGGGCCCAAAATCCTTCAGCATAATTAATATCTCCTATGGCTCCGGCTGCAATTAATTCCCTGGCTTTTTCATTACCAAGAGAGGACATTCCCTGGCTTCCTACCATAAATATCTTACCAGATTTCTTCCACACATCAATCAGTTCCATTCCTTCTTCCACAGAATGTACCATAGGCTTTTCACAATATACATGTTTACCCGCTTTAAGAGCATCAATACCTATCTGTTTGTGCCAGTGATCGGGTGTTCCTATAATAACCGCATCTATATCGTTACGTTTAAGCAACTCTTTATAATTCTTGGTTACAAAAATATTGCTTCCCCAAAGTGATTTCGCAGCATCCAGACGTCCGCTATACAGATCGCAAACGGCTACCATCTCCGTATTGGGATTTGAAAGTGCTGTTTTGGCATCTGCTATCCCCATACCTCCTGCTCCGATGAGTGCAATTCTTATAGTTTTATCGAATGGCGCCGCATCCGACCGCTTAAGTATTTGAAATGTTTTTGCCTCATTTGCGAAGGCCATCGGGGCTACTCCGGCTGCTGCCCCGGCAAGTCCAAGATTTCTAAGGAATAATCTTCTTTTATTGTTCATGCATATTTAGGTTTAGCTGAATTAATGGTCTAAACTTAAACAGTGATGAGATATCAGAAGGGGTAATAAGAGGGGTAATACCGTTAAAAAATTAAAAAAAACTTAACTTTCAGATAAGATCTGAAGCATATTCTTGCTTGTAGAAACTCTCATATAGCTTCTTAAAGTTAGCAGCAACCTTTTTGGCAGACATATGTTTTCCCTGTTTGATAAGAAGTTCTATTTTTTCTTTAACAGCTCTTTCGTGAAGCGGGTCGATCACCAAAATAGCATTAGCTATATCTATTAAAACATCATCGGCTACCTGCGACTTATCATCTTCCAGATAGAGTGTCAGCACTTCTAAAATACTATTGTCATACCTCGCCTTGAAATCATCGAGCCACTCTATTTCCATATTAGGTAGCATTGATCCGGAATTAACGGTATTTATAACCTCAGGCAGGTACTCGATACTAAGTTCACTTTTCCTGGTTCTCAACAAAAATGAAACGTATTGATTTAAACGCTCTAAGTCTACAGTGATATTCCCGCCAAACACTATTTTCCATTTCTTATCTTCATAAACTATAGAAATATCCATGTGGTATGTTTCGAAAACCTTCCTGATCTCTTTTATCTGAGTGCTTCTGTTGTTCTTGATACTGGAAGGAGAGAACGACGGCCAAAGAATCTCTCCCATTTTTTTGGAGGTAATACCATTTTCCTTGAGCGTATAAAAGATCAATAATATGAGAAGTTCTTTTCGCTTTGGAGAGAATTTATGCGTGATCTCTTCTTTTTGTTTGTCAAAAATCCTGAACCCGCCCAATAATTGTACATCAAAGCTTTTAACAGCAACTTTCTTGACAGGTATCATTACTTTTGGCTCCGCAACCGTCCCTTGCTTGCTCTTTAACTTTTTAGAGCGGTGATATAAAAAAAGTAACAGCCCCAAGCCAAAAACAGCAATTGCTACGTAAAGTATGTAATAAGTCCCGGAACCTTTATTCTCCCATGTTATTCCATCGGTATACACCTGCATTATTTCTTCATTGCTCAAAGCCCGGGTCCATAGTGCAAACTCACTCATTGCGCCTTTATAATTTTGTCCCCACAAATTACTCCCGATCAAAATAGAATGATCACTTTGTTCTATGATCGATGCTTTCGTTTCGTACACCTGTTCTCCGTTGAGATAAAAGTACATTTTACTGTTCGGCAGGTAAACAAAAGCCAGATGATTCCATTCATTCGGCTTCACTATTTTTTCGGATGTCTGGTGATCTTTAATCCCGGGAGTAGTAAACATCATTCGCCCCTGATAGATCTTTGCTGAGAAGACTTCTCCTTTCCCTATTATACTATGGCTGTCACTGACATCTTCCGGTTTCACCCATGCAGCTATTGTAATCTCCTTAAAGTTCTCGTCATTATCAGCTCTAAAATCGATATAACTGGTATTTCCATTAAAGTAGGCTACATTCCCCCTCTGGTGATCTTTAACAAACTCAACATCCTTCCCGGCGGCAACCTGCCCGGTGGCAATTTCATTATCTACTGTTTTCTTAAAAGGCAAGAAAAAGGTCAGTTTTTCGGTCAGGTTATATTTATAGGCTGTAAATACTTTAGGTTCGTCTATGTGATAATCGTCAAAATTAAATATGTCGGGAGAAAACCAAAATCCACGTTTTTGAGGCGATAATTTAGCTGCAATAGCAGTAAAGACACCTGTAGTTTTAAGATTGTGTTCTTTCCATCCCACATCTACCAGAGGCTCGCCATTGATAACCACATTTACACCACTTCTTTTAAAATTATTCAGCTGATCAATATAATCATCATAATAACCGGCGGCATCCCTGATCGCATATTCAGGCAAGATTCCTTTATCCTGAACAACAGAATCGATCTTTGATCTATTCCAGTATACCGTATCCACATTTACCAGATCGATGGCATAATCGATCACTTCCTCCTTGAAAGTGATACTGCCCCGGCTAAAGTCAAGAATATACATTCCCTCCGGCACCTTCTCTTTATCGGAAAGCAATGTAATCGCTGCTTTATCATGTTGTGGAAAACACAGCTGACAGTACAAGATTACAAACAGGCAGTAAAAAGGATTTACATTCAAAATATTCATAGCTCGGATTAGAATCTCCGAAGGTAAAAAAAAGGGAAGTATAAAAAACAAAAAACCCTTTATCGTTATGATAAAGGGTTTTCAAAGAAGGCGGCGACATACTCTCCCACTTTCGTAGTACCATCTGCGCTGGTGGGCTTAACTGCTCTGTTCGGAATGGGAAGAGGTGAGCCCCACCGCTGTAACCACCTTAAGTCTTTAAGTGACTTAATGCCTACTTTAATAAGGTAACATATTGAGATAAAAATTTATAAGATTTTAACAAGAAAAAGAATCAGTACATAAGCTTACGGGTAATTAGTACTACTCGGCTCCATACATTACTGCACTTCCACCTATAGCCTATCAACGTTGTCATCTCCAACGACCCTTTAAAGAAATCTCATCTTGTGGCGGGTTTCGCGCTTATATGCTTTCAGCGCTTATCCCTTCCCAACATAGCTACGCTGCAATGCTCTTGGCAGAACAACAGCTACACCAGAGGTTAGTCCAACTCGGTCCTCTCGTACTAGAGTCAGGTCCACTCAAATTTCTAACGCCCACAGTAGATAGAGACCGAACTGTCTCACGACGTTCTGAACCCAGCTCGCGTGCCACTTTAATGGGCGAACAGCCCAACCCTTGGGACCTTCTCCAGCCCCAGGATGTGACGAGCCGACATCGAGGTGCCAAACCCCCCGTCGATGTGAGCTCTTGGGGAGATCAGCCTGTTATCCCCGGAGTACCTTTTATCCTTTGAGCGATGGCCCTTCCATTCGGAACCACCGGATCACTATGCTCTGCTTTCGCACCTGATCGACTTGTAGGTCTCTCAGTCAAGCTCCCTTATGCCATTGCACTCTACGCACGGTTACCAAGCGTGCTGAGGGAACCTTTAGAAGCCTCCGTTACGCTTTTGGAGGCGACCACCCCAGTCAAACTACCCACCACGAACTGTCCCCCATATACATGGGGTTAGGCTCCGAATAAGCGAAGGGTGGTATTTCAACAATGACTCCACAACACCTGGCGATGCTGCTTCAAAGTCTCCCACCTATCCTACACATCACTTATCCAAAGTCAATACGAAGCTATAGTAAAGGTTCACGGGGTCTTTTCGTCCCACTGCGGGTAATCGGCATCTTCACCGATACTACAATTTCACCGAGCTCATGGCCGAGACAGTGTCCAGATCGTTACACCATTCGTGCAGGTCGGAACTTACCCGACAAGGAATTTCGCTACCTTAGGACCGTTATAGTTACGGCCGCCGTTTACTGGGGCTTCAATTCAATGCTTCTCCGAAGATAACATCTCCTCTTAACCTTCCAGCACCGGGCAGGTGTCAGGCCCTATACTTCATCTTTCGATTTCGCAGAGCCCTGTGTTTTTGATAAACAGTCGCCTGGACCTTTTCACTGCGGCCCCACCGGAGTGGGGCGACCTTTCTCCCGAAGTTACAGGTCGATTTTGCCTAGTTCCTTAGCCATGAATCTCTCGAGCGCCTTAGAATACTCATCCCAACCACCTGTGTCGGTTTACGGTACAGGCTGCATAACTCGCTTTTCTTGGAAGTCGATTCGCTGGATTATCACCGCGGCCGTAGCCTTAGTGTACTATCGGACCCTTTCAAGTCCTTCAACGTACTATTCCATCAGTACGCACCAACCACTCACCTTCGTCACTTTTATTGTTATGCAGGTACAGGAATATTAACCTGTTGTCCATCCACTACCCCCTTCGGGTTCGCGTTAGGCCCTGACTAACCCTCAGCTGATTAGCATAGCTGAGGAAACCTTGGTTTTTCGGCGTGCGGGTTTCTCGCCCGCATTATCGTTACTTATGCCTACATTTTCTTTTCTATGCGCTCCAGCATACCTCACAGTAAACCTTCAACGCCCATAGAATGCTCCCCTACCACTTGTATTAATACAAATCCATAGCTTCGGTGGTATACTTATGCCCGATTATTATCCATGCCCGATCGCTCGACTAGTGAGCTGTTACGCACTCTTTAAATGAATGGCTGCTTCCAAGCCAACATCCTAGCTGTCTAAGCAATCAGACCGCGTTTATTCAACTTAGTATACACTTGGGGACCTTAGCTGATGGTCCGGGTTCTTTCCCTTTCGGACTAGGACCTTAGCACCCTAGCCCTCACTGCTAGTAAACATTATATAGCATTCGGAGTTTGTCAGGAATTGGTAGGCGGTGAAGCCCCCGCATCCAATCAGTAGCTCTACCTCTATATAACTATACTAACGCTGCACCTAAATGCATTTCGGGGAGTACGAGCTATTTCCGAGTTTGATTGGCCTTTCACCCCTACCCACAGGTCATCCCAAGACTTTTCAACGTCAACGGGTTCGGGCCTCCACTGTGTGTTACCACAGCTTCACCCTGCCCATGGGTAGATCACTCGGTTTCGCGTCTACTACTACTAACTATAGCGCCCTATTCAGACTCGCTTTCGCTACGGATCCGTACCTGAAGTACTTAACCTCGCTAGTAACAGTAACTCGTAGGCTCATTATGCAAAAGGCACGCCGTCACCCCTAATGGGGCTCCGACCGCTTGTAAGCGTATGGTTTCAGGTTCTCTTTCACTCCCTTATTCAGGGTGCTTTTCACCTTTCCCTCACGGTACTGGTTCACTATCGGTCTCTCAGGAGTATTTAGCCTTAGCGGATGGTCCCGCCAAATTCAAACAGGGTTTCACGTGCCCCGCCTTACTCAGGATACTGCTACCAGTAACATATCTTACCAATACGGGACTATCACCCTCTATGGTCACTCTTTCCAAAGTGTTCTCATTCAATATGCACCAGATAGCGCAGTCCTACAACCCCAATACAGCCGTAACCGCATTGGTTTGGGCTAATCCGCGTTCGCTCGCCACTACTAACGGAATCACTTTTGTTTTCTTCTCCTCCGGGTACTTAGATGTTTCAGTTCTCCGGGTTTGCTCATCTTACGATGTGACTGGCCTTCAACCAGCCGGGTTGCCCCATTCGGACATTTGCGGATCAATATGTGTGTGCCATTCCCCGCAACTTTTCGCAGCTTACCACGTCCTTCTTCGCCTCTGAGAGCCTAGGCATCCCCCATACGCCCTTATTTAGCTTATTGTACTTTTGCTGTATCACATTATCATTAATGCAATACCGTATTCTTTGATTCTATTCTACTTGTTTGCTTTTCTCGTATATCTTTATCTCAATATGTCAATGAACTTTATAAAGAGCCGACACCGACCATAAGTCAGTAACCAACTCTGTCGCAATACCCTTGAAACTTAACATCTCAAGGCATTGCCTTGTGGAGAATATCGGAGTCGAACCGATGACCTCCTGCGTGCAAGGCAGGCGCTCTAGCCAGCTGAGCTAATTCCCCTTAATCAGTCGGCAGTATAACAGTATTCAGGTACTGCGTACTGTAAACCGTGTACTGTAAACTAGTGCTCAACTTCTAAAATTTCCAATATTTCAATCAATGAACTTTTAATCGTAATTCCCTTGAACTACTTCCGTAGTCTCGGGCAGACTCGAACTGCCGACCTCTACATTATCAGTGTAGCGCTCTAACCAGCTGAGCTACGAGACTTTATCAATTAATAATGAGTAATTAAAAACTAATAAAAAACTTCATAAATGAATAAATCTTATTACTATTCTTAATTTATCATCCTCAATCTTCTTATTGACAGCTAAAAAACAACATCAAACCCTTATAAAAACCTCAGTCAGTTTTCTCTAGAAAGGAGGTGTTCCAGCCGCACCTTCCGGTACGGCTACCTTGTTACGACTTAGCCCCAGTCACTAGTTTTACCCTAGGCAGCTCCTTGCGGTGACCGACTTCAGGTACCCCCAGCTTCCATGGCTTGACGGGCGGTGTGTACAAGGCCCGGGAACGTATTCACCGGATCATGGCTGATATCCGATTACTAGCGATTCCAGCTTCACGTAGTCGAGTTGCAGACTACGATCCGAACTGTGATAGGCTTTATAGATTCGCTCCTTGTCACCAAGTGGCTGCTCTCTGTACCTACCATTGTAGCACGTGTGTAGCCCAGGACGTAAGGGCCGTGATGATTTGACGTCATCCCCACCTTCCTCGCGGTTTGCACCGGCAGTCCCGTTAGAGTCCCCAGCATAACCTGATGGCAACTAACGGCAAGGGTTGCGCTCGTTATAGGACTTAACCTGACACCTCACGGCACGAGCTGACGACAACCATGCAGCACCTTGTAAATTGTCCGAAGAAAAGTCTATCTCTAAACCTGTCAATCTACATTTAAGCCCTGGTAAGGTTCCTCGCGTATCATCGAATTAAACCACATGCTCCACCGCTTGTGCGGGCCCCCGTCAATTCCTTTGAGTTTCACTCTTGCGAGCGTACTCCCCAGGTGGGATACTTATCACTTTCGCTTAGCCACTCACCCCGAAAGGCAAACAGCTAGTATCCATCGTTTACGGCGTGGACTACCAGGGTATCTAATCCTGTTCGCTCCCCACGCTTTCGTCCATCAGCGTCAATCAGTTGTTAGTGATCTGCCTTCGCAATTGGTATTCTAAGTAATATCTATGCATTTCACCGCTACACTACTTATTCTAACCACTTCACAACCATTCAAGACTAACAGTATCAAAGGCAATTTTACCGTTGAGCGGCAAACTTTCACCTCTGACTTATTAGCCCGCCTACGGACCCTTTAAACCCAATGATTCCGGATAACGCTTGCATCCTCCGTATTACCGCGGCTGCTGGCACGGAGTTAGCCGATGCTTATTCTTACAGTACCGTCATCACTCTACTCGTAGAGCTTATTCTTCCTGTATAAAAGCAGTTTACAACCCATAGGGCAGTCTTCCTGCACGCGGCATGGCTGGATCAGTCTTCCGACCATTGTCCAATATTCCTCACTGCTGCCTCCCGTAGGAGTCTGGTCCGTGTCTCAGTACCAGTGTGGGGGATCTCCCTCTCAGGACCCCTACCTATCGTCGCCATGGGGTGCCGTTACCACTCCATCTAGCTAATAGGACGCATGCCCATCTTTTACCGCCGTAGCTTTAATTATCTATATGATGCCATTAAATAATCTTATGGGGTATTAATCCAAATTTCTCTGGGCTATCCCCCTGTAAAAGGTAGGTTGCATACGCGTTACGCACCCGTGCGCCGGTCTCAAAATCAGCAAGCTGATCTCTACCCCTCGACTTGCATGTGTTAGGCCTGCCGCTAGCGTTCATCCTGAGCCAGGATCAAACTCTTCGTTGTTAATCTTTAAATATTATTCCCAACTATAAGTCCTTACTCAAGTATGACGTTGTCTTTTTTGTTTTAACTCTTGTCTTACCAAAAATTGTGCTGTCAACAATATATCAATGAACTTCTCTTATTATATAAAGAAACTTACGTTCTCTCTCTTTTTGTGTCGCTCTACCCTTTCGTAAAGCGGGTGCAAATATAAAAACTCTTTTTCATTTAAACCAAATCTTTTTTTGCTTTTTTTTAAAAAAATTTTCGGCCGGTTTTAAACCATTTTTACACCGCTCCATCTCAATGAACTCACTCCTCAAAACCCGTTAATTTCGTGCCTCTCAAAGCGGGTGCAAATGTAAAAACTCTTTTTCTTTTCAGCAAACTTTTTTTTCAGTTTTTTTTCTGAAAATTTTATCGCCTTAATCTTCTATATCCCGCACTATGTCTATGAACTTCGCTTATCCCAACGCATCGTCTCTCTCTCAAAGCGGGTGCAAATATAAAACTCTTTTATCCACTTTTCCAAACATCATTCTCAAGTTTTTTTAAAGTTTTTTATACCCCGTTTATTTCTAGCCCTTTAACTCCAAAATTATTTTCAAAACAACACAGACAATCCGATCTCCTTTAGCACAATCATCTATCTGCCTGTCTTGTCCTGAAATAGCTATACACAAAAACACGTGTATGGAAACAGCAAAACAAGAAGAAAATTATGTAATGTGTTCAGGCAAACAAGAACGCTATGACAAGCGGTTGATCAAAAAAATCGTTCAAGAAGTAGAAGCTGGCCTCCCAAGGAAACAGGCCAAACGGATCTATAAAATGGGCGCAAGCACTTTGGATGACTGGATGAACCGGTACGGTTCGGAGCACTATCACCAGCAGCTCAAGAGGAGGAGCTACACCAAGCTCCAAAAGCGAACCATCGTTACGGCCATAGAGCAGGGTAGGATGAGCATTGCGGAAGCCCGTACAGCCTACAATATCAAAACAGAAAAGACCATAAGGGGCTGGATATTGCGCTTTAAAGAAGAAAAAGTCGATCTTTGTATTGAAACCCAACCTCAAATGGCAAAACAAAAATCACCGGACAAACAAGCTTTGGAAAAAGCTTTACAAGAGGCAGAACTAAAGATAAAAGCCTTAAACACACTGATTGATGTAGCCGAAGACCAACTTAAAATCGATATCAGAAAAAAGTCTGGTGCCAAACAGTCCTAAAAATGAAGCAGGACTTCCCCAAATTGGGGATAGGTCTGCTGTGCCAGCTGTTTGGTAAAACAAGGCATGCTTACTACGATGCCCTCTGTCGAAAAGAACGCAGTCTGGTCAAAGAGGATATCATTCTCCAGGAGGTCTCCAATATCAGAAAGCAGCTACCCAGATTGGGTACCCGTAAACTGCACCACCTATTGGGCAAAAGGCTTTTGTCCCACAATATAACCATTGGCAGGGACTATCTGTTCAATTTGCTGTGTGACCATAATCTATTGGTCAGGCAACGAAAACGCAAAGCCATGACGACCAATTCAAGACATTGGATGAAAAAGTACAGCAACCTGATTAAAGACATGGAAATAACCCGTCCAGAACAGGTATGGGTCAGTGATATAACCTATATCAGAATGGTTAACCAATGGGGCTATTTAAGCTTGATAACAGATGCTTTCTCAAGAAAGATAATGGGATATAGTTTTAGGATGGACCTGACGGCACAAGGCTGTATTGATGCTTTAACAATGGCTTTGAACAACAAAACATACCAAGAGCCAATGGTACACCATTCCGATAGAGGTTCACAGTATTGTTCATCTCAATACGTGAAGCTGTTGCTCCAGAACAATGTGGCCATTAGCATGACAGAGAATGGAGACCCCTATGAAAATGCCATTGCAGAACGTGTCAATGGCATCATAAAAACAGAGTTCAATTTGCACTCAAGTATGCTCGGGCTTGGGCAAACACAAAAGCACATATCAAAGAGCATTGCTAATTATAATGCTTTGAGACCACATGCAAGCTGTGATTACCTAACGCCTAACCAAGCGCATTTAAAAACAACTATACTTAAAAAACGATGGAAAAACTATCAAACTTATAGCAATCCTAAAATGACTGTACAGTCATTTTAGGATTAAGAAAAAGAGTTGTATAATTATGTCAGGATTTATTTAATAACCTGTATAGCTATTTTAGGACGGGTCTGCCCTACCTTATATATAAAGTATAACCGGGCCAACACCGGGCCTGAACCGGGTCAATACCAGGCCTAAACAACTTTAAAGCAACCGAAACCCTGAGCTAAACATCATTTTAAATAGCAGATACACCGGAACAACACTATTATACAATAGTAGTATACCCCGACTTTATCTCAAATGCATATGAATACCTTATATATACTATATATATATTAAGAAAAGAAATTCCATACCAAGCCAAAGCGTATCACGAAATCGCGATAGGGATAGTCAGGAGCCGAATAGAACTTATAACCTGAGAAGGACGAATTGAAGTGTTCTGCCTTAAGGTATATTCTTGTTTGCCTTACTTTGGCATTTATAAAGAAGTCCAATAAAGGAAAGTTTCCGATTTTCTCCTGATCCTGAACATAGAATTCTCCCAACAAAGGATTATAGGCATTGGCCTTATATTCGGTAAAGTACTTAAACGTTATTCCTGTCTGGAGGTACATGGCCTTTTTAAATACATGGTCGGAGAAATAAAGTGTATTTCTGGTTATCAATTGGGGTACATTAAGGATATCGTCATCTTGTGCTACCTCCTGATACATGATCGTATTATACAGCCCGAATTTCCCTAGCTTAAGATCTTTTGTATATTTTACCTTTAAATAGTTAATGGTGTTATTGTACTGAAGCGGCTTCACCTGAAATACTTCATCGGAAACCGGGGTCTGCCGACCGAAATAAGCATAATCATTTATAACATTATAAGAAGCATTGATACTCCCGAACCGTTTTGTTTCAAAATCGACTGACAGGCTCTTCTCCTTTTCCTTATCAAATTCATTTCTGTTATCCCAGTTGTAATCTTTATAGTCGCTTTGATACAATAAGAAATTGAAGTTCGGAGAAGCTGTTACAGATTTAACGGTAGCTGATATTCTATTTTCTCCGTTAAATATATACCCTGCGCTTGCTTTAAACAAATTACCTCCTAAATCGCCATATATACTTGCACCAGCATTCGCATCAAGGTAGAACCCTCCTATCTTCTTTTTCCATGAAGCTCCAAATGAGTAATCTTCTCCTTTGAACTGATTCGTGATCGTTTGATCGGGAGTTACCACTATACTATTAAAATAGTAATTGTATGCATAGATATAATTAGATACCGTTAGCTCTCCGAGCAGTTTATTTTTGTACCGAAGCCGCATTTGGTTTGCCAATGCCTTAAGCCTGGCTCTGTCATTCAGATTTGATGTTTGAAATGCCTCTCCGAAGTAATCGTTCTGCGACTCCTGCCTGTATTCATAATACTTGGTTTCGTAGTTTAGCCTATGTCCGATTGTAAGCGAATGATCCGGATTACTTTCTTTATTCTGAACTATGACATATTCCTGATCTAAAAAGTAGCGTTTCCCCAAAAGGAAATTCTCGGCATTCTGAAAATTCACATCCATTCTGGACCTGTCTGTAAACTCTGAATTCCCGGATTCAAACTGATTTTTATTTGCCACACCTCCGTTTTCCTGATTCAATATATCCTGTGAGGCAAAATGCATCCGCAGATTGTAACGTTTGTTTTTTGACAGATAGCTTGCAGCAAACCTGAAGTTACCTGTACTCGCCTGTATGTGCTGATATTTCCCTAAGGAACGTAAGCCCTTGTAGGCAATTGACACATTAAATTGTCTTGAGGTGTTCAACGTTATAAAAGCATCTAACAACTGCCCCTGCTCCATCGTTGTTTTAAAAAACAGGTCGGTCAATGGTGTGGGTACGTGATAGTATTTAATGTCTTCTGCTTCCATATAGTTGAAATGCTTCGCTCTTGCTCCGAGTCCCGGATAATAATCATCAGAAGGCTCAGCCAAAGCCAGGGAGTTATAAGTTTGCCCTACATTGGAAAAAGGCAGCAATTCGAAGTTGTCCTTGCGGAGGTAATTATACTTATACTCTTTTTGTATACTCAGGGTCGTATCTAAAAAGGTTGTATCTCTGTCTAAGGTAATAATTTTATAATCCTGGATAACTATTTGATCAGCTTTCTGACCAGGCTTTTCTTTTTGTAATCTTTTATTTTGATCTGCCGATGGTTTTCCGCCAACCCTTCCTGATCCTTCCTGGGCAAAACCTGCTGTACAAGTCAAAACAAATGCAATAAAAGCTATAACCTTTCTCATTAATTATTTTCAGTTTGCAACAAAGGTATAGTTTTTAACGAAATTTGCCGGACATAATTGTAATTAGCGGCTGCCTTTATTTACACCTGTTATGATATTGAATAATATGTTAATTGGGTTTTATACTTTTGCCTTTATAAACCTCAGATATCATATGCAAGTATTTTTCAGGAATGACGCGATAGAAGCCGGAACTGACGAGGCCGGAAGGGGCTGCCTGGCGGGGCCGGTAACAGCGGCTGCCGTTATACTTCCTTCCGACTTTGAAAACAGCCTTATCAATGATTCCAAGCAACTGTCAGAAAAAAAGAGATTTGAACTGCAACCCATCATAGAAGAAACCGTAAGTACCTATGCCGTATGCCACATTTTTCCTGATGAGATTGACAAAATAAATATTCTGAATGCTTCCATCATGGCCATGCATAAAAGCCTTGACGGGCTTCGTATTTCCCCTGAGCATATTATCGTAGACGGAAACAAATTCAAACCTTATAAAGATATTGAATACCATTGCGTCGTAAAAGGCGACAGTAAATTCGTTAGTATTGCAGCGGCTTCTATTTTAGCAAAAACATACAGGGATCTTTATATGGATAAGATCCATGAAGAATTCCCGATGTATAACTGGAAAAAAAACAAGGGATACCCTACCAGGGAGCATCGCGAGGCCATCAGAAAATACGGCATTACCAAATACCACAGAAAGTCTTTCAGGCTATTGCCTGAACAATTAACACTCGATTTTTAACCTGCATTACCAAGTTCAGATACTCAGTTCGGGTTTAAGTTTATATTTTTGCATATTATAATCCTGTTTCTGATCACTCAACAAAAAACGATTTTATGAAAAAAGGCCTCATTGTTTTAATCCTTATCGTCTTAAGCTGTACAGAAGAAAAAAATACCCGAAACAACCTTATTGATTATATTCCGACCAATGCTTCGGCAATTTTGATGACAGATGACCTACAGCTTTTCTTTAATGACGCCAAAAACAACAAGCTTTTAAATTCCTTATCTGAAAACTCGCTACAAGGCGACCTGGATAAAAAACTAACCTCTTTAAAACAGATACATCCAAACGGGCAATCGTTTATCAGCATTTCAGAAATTGGTACTAAAAATTTTGAATACAGCATCATTACAAGAGATCATCAGAATATCCTTAAACTTGACTCTGTTCAGAAGGACTCGGTAAAAACCATACCATACCAGGATGCAGACATCTATTTGTCCAAACTTAAAGGCACCGATTTTTATTATACCACACTGGATAAGAATATCTTTATCGGATCTTCATCTCAACTACTTGTTGAGAACGCCATCAGAAATGACGGGAATGAAATTTCCGACAGCGAGTTTTTAAAGCTTTACGAGGTTTCTCAGAAAAACAGTGACGCGCACTTTTTCTTAAACCACCAAAGGGCGAGCAGTTTAATCTCCAACGTTTTTCCGAACCATATCCTTAAGGACATCAAACAGCTTGGCAGCTGGAATTCTTTTGATGCTGTAGTTACCCAGAACGAGATCCGTCTTAACGGTATTGCCGTTTCATCGGATTCTTTACAGCATACGTTGAACATATTTAAAAATACAAAACCCGTTTCGAGCAGTATGGCAAAGATCATCCCTGTAGAAAGTGATTATTTTCTGAATGCCACTTTTAGCGATTACGGACAATTCAGTGCAAATGCTCCTTTAACCTACAGAGAACGGAGGTCAGATTCCTTGTTCAATTCTGTTACCGAGATTGCGACTGTAGGTTTAAACGAATCAAAAGTGTTCATCTTAAATACCGTTGACTCCAATCATCTTTTTCAAAACCTTCAAAAGTATATTGGTGAAAAAACTACATTCAGAGCGCAAAATATTTATACGCTAACCGAACCTGCATTGATCAGTCAGTATTTCTATCCCCTGGTAAAGGATAAAAACATCTCTTATGCAGCAGAAATAGAATCGTATGTGATTTTTAGCCCCGACATTAAAGTCCTTGAAAATATCATCAGTAATTATCAGAATAATGCGGTTATTGAAAACGACCCGACATTTACAGATCTTATGAGTAATCTGGCAGATGCCTCTTCTTTACTGTGGGTTGGTAACCTCGACAAGTTAAAAACATCTGGGTTTATTTTCAATGAAGATTACAGAAAGGTTTTTTCTAAGGTAAAAACCAAGGCATATAAATATGCTGCCTTGCAATTTATCGCTGAGACGGATTACGCACATTTTAATGCGATTGTAAAGAAGAAATCTGCTAAAGCTGCCGTTAATATGGTTTCCCAGGTATTCAGCACAAAACTGAATGCACCTGTACTCACACCTCCACAGTTTGTAACGAACCACAGAACAAAGAAAAAAGAAGTAGTAGCCCAGGATGAACAGAATAACCTGTACTTAATAGCTACTGACGGCAAGGTATTATGGAAAAAAGAACTCGATGGCAAAATACAGGGATCCATAGAACAGGTTGACCTCTATCGAAACGGACGGCTACAATTGGCTTTTGTTACAACGCATTCTTTTTATATCATTGACAGAAACGGCAATGATGTAAACCCGTTCCCTATACGATTTGATAATGCGATTACCCAGCCACTTGCCGTTTTTGATTACGACGGCAACAAGAAGTACAGGTTTCCTATTGTACAGGGAAATATTATCAGCATGTATAACAAAGAAGCTAAAAAGGTAAACGGATTTGTTTTCAACAAGACCTCGTCGCCTATTACTGCTCTTCCGAAACACCTCAGAATAGGCAATAAAGACTATTTGGTATTTAAAGAGGAGAACGGGTCTTTACACATACTCCACAGGACCGGAAAAAACAGGATTAACGTAAAAGAGAAATTCGACTTTTCCAGCAACGACATTTTTGAATACAATAACACCTTTGCAACAACCGGAAAGTCGGGTGAGCTTATCCAGATCGATCAAAACGGAAAAGTGACCAAAACAAAACTGGACCTCTCCGAGAACCATGTTATTGATGCCACATCCAAGACTTTAGTTTCCTTATCTGAAAACGAATTAACCATTAAAGGCAATAAAGCTGCATTGGATTATGGACTGTATACGGCGCCGAAGATCTTTTATCTTTACGATAAGATCTATGTGGGCATTACCGATACCCAGGCCAATAAAGTTTATTTATTCGACAGCAACGCCAGGCTATTACCTAATTTTCCTATCTACGGTACTTCCGTAGCAGATCTTAATGACATCGATAACGACAAAAAAATAGAACTCACCGTAAAAGGGGAAGACGATAGCGTACTGGTGTACCGCATCAATTAAAATCCGGCGAAATAAGCCGTTGGCCCCAAGAGGGTTCACCGCAAAATACGTATCTTTAATATGCTATTAATCAATCATTAAACATATGTATTCCAAATTTTATTTTCCGGCATTGTTATGGGCTGCTTATTCCTTCCATCCCAGCCCGGTCAGCAAAAGCGAATGCAGCAGATATTACCCTATGGAAGAGGGCACAAGTTTTGAAATAACCGTGTACGATGAAAAGAACATTCCGAATGCATTAATGGAATACAGTATTGTACAGGCGAACGACCGCACTTCTATTTTTATATCTGAAATACAGAATCCGGAAGGCGATATCGTAGCTACCGCCGAATACGGTGTTACCTGTAAAGGCAACGGTGTTCTCATTGATTTTAATTCGATGATGAGCGCTGAACTCCTTAAACAGTATGAAGGCAAACCCCTCCGGATGCGGGGCATTAATATTGAGTTACCCAACGATCTGAAAATCGGGCAAAAACTTCCGGATGCAGAAATGGAAACCTCGTTTTCATCCGGAACGACAAAGATCAGTATGTCCATCAAAATGCAAAACAGAAAGGTTGAAGGAAACGAGACCTTACAAACCCCTGTAGGCAAACTAGATTGTGTCATTGTGAGCTATAAAACAGAAATTATATCAGGGATAAAGAAGACTGTTTATATAAAGGAGTGGCTTGCAGAAGGTATTGGCCTGGTAAAAAGTGAAGAATACGAAAAAAACGGCACCCTGGTGAGAAAGAGCATCCTTACTGAATTCGATAAATGACGCCCCTTATAATCCGACCCCTGCGAAATACTCCGAAAGAATCCCACGGGGCAATCGTACCTTCTTATTTATTGAGCCAGGCGTCATAGGAAAACACAGGGGGTGTAGCGCCCTGCCCTTTATACGGTCGTCTTTTGCTTCACAAATTCCACCTCAAAAAGTTCCTTGAAGTGTTTTAGTATTTTTTGCTGCACTTCATCCATCGACACTTCCGGCTTCCCCAACTCCACATTAAGTGATGTTACCGCCTTTCCTCTGATACCACAAGGAATGATATTATCAAAATACCCCAGGTCGGCATTTACGTTTAATGCAAAACCATGCATGGTTACCCAACGACTGGCTCTTACTCCCATAGCGCAGATTTTTCTGGCGAAAGGTGTTCCCACATCAATCCACACCCCTGTTTCCCCTTCCGATCGCTCTGCTTTTATACCATAGTCGGCAAGTGTTAAAATGATAACCTCTTCCAGAAACCTCAGGTACTTATGAATATCGGTAAAAAAGTTATCCAAATCAAGGATGGGATATCCTACAATTTGTCCCGGTCCGTGATAGGTGATGTCTCCCCCCCTGTTAATCTTATAGAAAGTCGCCCCTTTATCTTTTAGCTGTTCTTCATTTACCAACAGGTTGGAAAGGTCTCCGCTCTTGCCCAACGTATATACATGCGGATGTTCGACCAACAGAAAATAGTTAGGGGTTTCGAGCCCAGCTTCTGCTCTCCTGTTCTTAATTTTAATATCCAGGATGGATTGAAAAAGCTTTTCCTGATAATCCCAGGTTTCTTTATAATCTTTTAATCCCAGATCTTCTATAATAACATTCTTGTTCATAGGCACAAAGATAGTATATATACTACTGAAAACCTTACGGTATAAAGAGTCATGCCTCTCATCGGGCTATAAGGTATTGTTACGATTCTTTTTATTTATGGTAATAACCACCGATAACAACACAGGTTGCCTAAAAGGTCTGTTTCCATCAACCCGAACTCATTTCAAAACGCCACAATAACCTGTATAATAACGAAATGAAGCTCCGGAAATAAATTCAGAATGATACTAATACCTTTAGACAACCTCTTTTCTGTTTATAACAGATTCGTTTTATTTTTCCAGAACCACTTCCAGGTCGAGAATCTTCGGATCTCTCATATAATCTACAAAACCGACCTCCAGCACTAATGTCTTTCTGTCTGCACTCAACATGGCTTTGCCAGACGATACTGATTTTATCTTTTTAGGGAAATGATATTTCAGGGAATATTTTGAGCCTGATAAAAACATATTCGAGCTCGACAAGCTGTCAACAGCCTGCTTCAGCAATTCTTCATCTACGATGGTGGTTACTCTGCTAAACTTTCTACCTTTAAATTTATAAGCGACATCTGTAGCTTCGCTATTGCCACCAAATGTAGGATCTGTTTTTACCGGCTTTCCTTCTACACTGCTTTGCAACTTGTTAGCTTGCTGAAATGAATCAAAAACGTCGTCGAGTTCCTTTACTGATTTAAAGTTTGTAAATATTTCAAACTTCATTTCTTTGGCCTCAGGGTTCATCAGCATATGCATGGCAAACTTCTCTAGTTTCTTCAGACTTGCCTGCTCTTCTTCAGACAATTTGGATATACTATCTTTTTTCTCTTCTAAAACATCTTTAAAATATATTAAGGAATCGATCGCTTTTTCATTTTCTTTCGACATTTCATCTCCTGCCATTTCCATAAGCTGGGAGCCGTCAAAATTAATGGCAATTTTACCACTGCCATCGGCATTAAGATGCATTTCTTCCGTAAAGTTACAAGATGTAAAAAGGCACAAAGCAATAACCGTAATTGCTGAAAAGAGTTTTCTCATTTTTAAATTCAGATTTATCTTTTAGGATTGTTTAAAATTATTAAGGCTGCTATAACTCCCGGCACCCAACCGCAAAGCCATAGTATAAAAACGATAATTATCGAACCGCATCCTTTATCCAGAACCGCTAAAGGCGGACATACAATAGACAATAAAACCCTCCAAATACTCATTTTATATTATTTTTGATTGATGTACTTATTAGACTCATCTATCTTCGTTTTGTTACGCGAAAATAAAAAAACCTGAGTCTTTATTTTCATAAAAGTTATTATTAGTTTAGTGATTATGAAATTGATCAAACACCTCTTTTTTCTGATCATCCCAGGCTTGAGCCTGAATGTCTGTGCCCAATACAAGTTCTCCGGAATTATAGACACTACGGCCTGGCACAATGATGTATATCTTTCTATCATTGAAGATTACAGGCATACCTCAGGCGTGTATCCGGAGCAGATCATAGCAAAAACAAAAGCCGACGACAAGGGCATTTTTACATTTACAGGCGATAATTTAAGCGACAACAACAGGATTTATAAGATTCATGTAGACAATTGCCGGGACAGTGATACGGCCTCAAGTCATTTTAACGGGCATTGTAATAACAGCAAGCAGATTTTGTTTATTGCGCGAAATCTCGACACCGTATTCTTCCCTATTTCTTTTAACAATGAGATGTTTTGTGAGGTTGCATCCAATAATGCCCAAACAAATTCTCTTATTAAAACGGATTCTCTGCTGGAAGAAATGAGGTTTGCCTATGCTGCATACCAGAGTGAGGCCAATAAAAGGTTGAATAACAAAAAGTGGTTTAATACCTTACAGGATTTTGGTGTACAACAGCGCGATCCGCTGGCTGAATTATATATCTATTCTTTTCTTTCTGACCGGAAAAATGACACTCATAAATATTACATCCGGGATCTTAAAGAAAACCCGTATTATACCGACTTATTAAACAGGTTAAAAAACCGGTATCCGAATACAGACTACACACATCAATACGAAACGGAACTCGCTGCCGACAAGTATATGTTGTCCAGTACATCGGGCACAGGCTTTAAGTGGACCCCCTTCCTAATCGCTCTTCTGTCGGGATCTCTCCTTGCTAATGTATATTTACTTATACGGTCGAAAAAAGAAAAAAGGGAAAAGGACGCGCATCTTATTAATACGCTTTCATCTCAAGAACAGAAAGTACTGAGTCTTATTTTGAACAATAAGACCAATAAAGAAATTGCTTCCGAAATTTTTGTAAGCCTCAGTACGGTTAAGACCCATATCAACAACATTTATAAAAAGCTTGGGGTCCAGTCGAGGGAAGAGGTTAAATCGCTCATTCACAAACCGTAGAACAAAAATCAACCGGGGTACTAGTCCTTCTTTCAAACCCTGTATATTTCTATTTCACCTTGTGTTTTAGCAAGTTTGTCATGTATTAACCATAAAAATCAATTTACATGACCTCTTTTTTAAAACTGACAAAAAGTTCAACACTTCTTCTAAAGGGTATCTTCGCTCTTGCTTTTATGCTTATTATCAACCAGGGTACGCATGCTCAGAGCCGGGCTCAATCAAAAGTTGCCGGTGAGTTTTCATTTGATTCCAAAGAAATAGATTACGGCAGTATTCAGCAGCATGCCGATGGGGAACGGGTATTTGTATTCACCAATACCGGTAACGCTCCTATTGTAATCACCAATGTAAGAACATCATGCGGATGTACGGTACCGACTTATTCCAAGTCGCCGATCTTACCTGGAAAGAAAGGTGAGATCAAAGTTAAATACGACACCAGCCGAATGGGGCCGTTCAGCAAGACGATTACCGTTTCATCTAATGCATTACACACGAAAAGGGTGTTACACATTAAAGGGACTGTTATAAAACCGGAACACAAAGAGGCTGATACAGAATAGCAAATGTGCAGCTTATTTAAGACTGTTAAACAGGCCTAATATACATTATAAGGAGGGGTGTCTAAAGAGTCCTTGGTGACTTACTCTATTTTAGCCCCCCACTTTTTATATATAACAAATCCTCTCAAAAAGGGTCATAAAAAAGTTTCTCGTCATTGTTTGAAAAAATGTAATTTTGCAGTTCAAAATAAATAGCATGCAACTTTCAGAGCAAGAAATTATAAGGAGAGAGAAACTCGAAAAGTTAAGAGATTTAGGTATTGATCCATATCCGGCCAATCTATACCCGGTAGATCATACATCAAAACAAATAAAAGAAGCATACGAAGAAGGTAAAAAGGTTGTTATCTCCGGCCGTTTAATGTCGAGACGTATTCAGGGGAAAGCATCTTTTGCTGAACTGCAGGATAGCGAAGGGCGCATCCAGGTATATTTTAACCGGGATGAAATATGCACCGGGGATGACCATACTAAATATAACGAGGTCTATAAAAAATTGCTTGACATAGGTGATTTTATCGGAGTTGAGGGAGAGCTTTTCACCACCCAGGTAGGGGAAAAAACCGTTATGGTTAAAGACTTTACACTTCTAAGTAAAACCTTAAGACCATTGCCTATTCCGAAAGTAGACAGTGAAGGAAATGTTTACGACGAATTTAATGATCCCGAACAGCGATACAGAATGCGTTATGTAGATCTTGTTGTTAACCCTAAGGTTAAGGATGTTTTTGTAAAAAGAACCAAGATCATGAATACCATTCGCCAGTTTTATAACGACATGGAATTCCTGGAGGTAGAGACTCCTATTTTACAGCCTATTCCGGGGGGTGCTGCTGCACGCCCGTTTGTAACGCATCACAACGCATTAAACATGCCTCTTTATTTAAGGATTGCCAATGAGCTTTACTTAAAAAGGCTGATCGTAGGCGGGTTTGACGGGGTTTATGAGTTTGCAAAAGATTTTCGTAATGAGGGGATGGACAGAACCCACAACCCCGAGTTTACGGTCATGGAAATGTATGCCGCTTATAAGGATTACAACTGGATGATGGATACTACCGAAGCTTTGCTTGAAAAGGTAGCTGTTGAACTTCATGGCACTTCTGAGGTTCATTTAGACGGAAAGAAAATAAACTACAAGGCACCATATAAGCGTATCGGTATTTTGGATGCTATTCAGGAACATACCGGTTATGACCTGTACCAAAAACCTGAAGATGAAGTCCGCGAAGCATGTAAAGCACTTGGTATCGAGGTTGACGAAACGATGGGTATCGGTAAAATGATCGACGAGATTTTTGGTGAGAAATGTGAACATCTTTATGTACAGCCGACCTTTATCATCGATTATCCGGTTGAGATGAGTCCGCTTACTAAAAAGCACCGTTCAAAACCGGGTCTGACCGAAAGGTTCGAATTGATCGTTAATGGTAAAGAACTGGCAAATGCTTATTCTGAATTAAACGATCCGATTGATCAGAGAGAACGTTTTGAGGAACAGCTAAAGCTTTCTGAAAAGGGAGATGACGAGGCTATGTTTATCGATCAGGATTTTTTACGTGCACTGGAATATGGTATGCCTCCTACGAGTGGAATCGGAATCGGGATAGACCGCCTGACCATGTTTATGACTGACAGTCATTCTATCCAGGATGTATTGTTCTTCCCTCAGATGAAACCTGAACGTAAACAGGTAGCTTTGACTGAAGAGGAAAAAGCCGTATTTGGTCTTTTAAAGTCTAACTCGCCGATTGGCCTTAATGTATTGAAAGATCAATCGGGGTTAAGCAATAAAAAATGGGATAAAACCATTAAGGGCTTAACAAAAAACAATCTGGCCAGGGTGAACAAAACGGATAACGGTTTGTTTGTTGAGCTGGCAGATTAATTCAGAAATCCATATACGCTATAAAAGAGAGCGAATTCTAAGTGAAAACCAAAAAATTCAGCTAAAAATAAAGGTTCTTCTATTTAAGGAGAACCTTTTTTCATATCACTTTCTCGGTAAAAAAGCTCTGGTCTCTCATAGGCTCATTTACGCTTACGCAATTTAGTTCCGGTTTAGCATCATTAAAGTACACATAAACCGGTGCGTTTAGTTTAGGGAGATCGTAATAGATCGCTTTTTCTGATTGTTTTATGAACATGCTTCCCTCCCTGGTGTCAGCATCGTAATGGCCTGAAGGTAAATTGTTCATATCGTCTACAAAATACACAAAGGCTTTATGGTCTTCGCCTTTACATATTAAGTGTCCGTATACATTGTACATTTGTTCGCCGACATGGATGGACGTTCTTCGTTCTTCCAGTTGATAATTCTCTACTAAAAACACTTTGCTACACATCATTTTGAAGTTTTTGAATTAGTGAAAGCACTGTAAGAAAAGTAAATGTTAAGGGATATTTAATAACCGTTTTGTAAATATATGTATCTAAGAACGGGCTATAAATAAAAACTGATGTATAACAAAAAAATCCGCTAAAAGCGGATTCTTTCACTATCCAAAATTAAGTATGAAAACAAAAATGCATCCATTTTCAAAGTTAGCTGCAACAAGCTGAGTTCCCTCACCCCAGCTTGTTGCAATCCACTTCATATCCAAATACATGCATATATTTTAATATGTACATTTTATACTTGCCATTGACAATCCGGTTTCGAACTCCATTTTGTCGAGGTCTATATATTCAAGTTTTCCCAATGAGCCGACATAAGGATCGAAATCATTCGGCAGATTCTTTTCCGATTCTAATTCAGGTTCTCCTTGTTCTATGTCTATATATTCTATCGCATCTAATGAGCCTAGATAAGGATCGAATCCATCAGGCAAATACGGTGTTGTATCGAAACCTAATTCGAATTCCTCCTCGTTTTCGATATACTCAATGGTATTAAGATCGAGTTCTGCTTCTCCGCTGTGATCTTCAACAACTATAGTGTTGTTACCGGAATTGAACCAATGGGGTTCTGTACTATTTTGTGTAACTGCATCTCCTCCCAAAAGCAAGCTACTGATAAGAATTACTTTAAACATGATTGTTAGTTTAGTTTTTATTATTGTTTTTTGATTGACTTTACTCGATCATCGAGACTTAAATGCTCCGACACTTGCCCTTGTGAAATGTTCCTAAAGGAATTTCATTGGACTTGCAAATGTTTTGCCATGCGCCAGCTGGCTCCATCGCTAAAAAGGTCTACCAGACCTTTTCTTTACACTTGGCCCTCTCATGGGCAAGCCTCGAGGTCGTTTACTATTAAGACTATTTAAAAGTCAATCTGTTACGGCTTTTAGGAGATTTTTAACTAATTGAAGGTAAATTTTAGAGAACATTAAGAAACGGGGGGCGCGCCCAAATATTTACTATTTGTAACAAAGCACCTATCCTTACTAAAAACAGGGCTTCATTTCCAACTCAAAATTTTATTGTTATATTTCTGTTTTTTTAACACAAAAAAGACAAAACTTTCGTATTATAG
The DNA here is from genome assembly GCF_022760175.1 of Zhouia spongiae. GTDB lineage: Bacteria > Bacteroidota > Bacteroidia > Flavobacteriales > Flavobacteriaceae > Zhouia > Zhouia spongiae. Next base: position 1,809,221 of record NZ_CP094326.1, on the reverse strand, counting down.
CAATCCAAAGCTTCATTTTGTTTCTTTTAAGGCATGAGTATTGTAAAAAAACAGCATATAGGGTCTTTTTTAGTTTTACTATTTGTAACCGCCATAGTCGTTACAGCTTATTTTTTATTAAAACCGGAAGAGAAGGTAAATTTCAGTGCAGAGGTAAAACCTATCATAAACAAACACTGCATATCGTGTCATGGGGGTGTTAAAAAAAATGGCGGCTTTAGTTTATTATTTCAAGAAGAGGCCTATGCTGCTACAGAATCGGGCACAGCTGCCATCATTCCCGGGGATGCAAAAAACAGTTCTTTTATTCAGCGATTACATGAAACCGACCCTGAACTCAGAATGCCTTATAAAAGACCCGGCTTATCGAAAAAAGAAATCGACCTGCTTACAAAATGGGTAGAACAGGGAGCCGAATGGGGAGAACACTGGGCCTATACACCTCCGAAGGAGATCGAGATTCCTGAACTTCGGGAAACCGCCGGATTTTCCAATTCACCGGAAGCTGTTCCTGTTAATGAAATAGATCATTTTATTATCAACAGACTTGCTGAAAACAACCTGGAGCCGAATCCGCTTGCAGACTCTACAACGATCGTCCGAAGATTGTCTTTTGATATTACGGGATTACCCCCTGATGAGGATTTATTCGAAAAGTGGAAGGAGAAGCAACTAACGTACAGCGATCTTATTGACAGCTTGCTTTCTAAAAACACTTATGGAGAAAAATGGGCTTCCTGGTGGCTGGACCTTGCCCGCTATGCAGACAGCAAAGGTTATGAAAAGGATAACGGCCGTACCATGTGGAGATACCGTGACTGGGTCATCGATGCTTTTAACAGCGACATGCCTTTCGATCAGTTTACCACAGAGCAACTGGCGGGTGATCTTTTACCTAATCCGACCACAGCGCAGTTGATTGCAACTGCATTCCATCGCAATACCATGAATAACGATGAGGGAGGGACCGACGATGAGGAGTTTCGGGTGGCTGCGGTTATGGATCGTGTAAACTCTACATTCGACGTATGGCAGAGTACAACCATCTCATGCGTTCAATGCCACAGTCATCCGTACGATCCGTTTAAGCATGAAGAGTATTACGGCATTATGGGCTTTTTTAACAATACCCGTGATGAAGACACTCCGGGCGATGAACCCGTAATAAAATTCTATAATGAAAACCAACGCACGCAAATTGATGCGATTCATAACTGGATCCTTAAACACGGAAATAAAGAGTTAGCCAAAGAATACAAAGATTTTTTACTTTTTAACGAACCCATATACCAGGCACATCTGGCTCAGGATTTTACAAATGGAGAATTACAAGACACCAAATGGCTTTCGCTATGGGATCACGGATCTTGCTATGTGAGGGACATCTATACAAAAGGTGCTGCATATATTTATCTTAATTACTGGTCTCATGTTGACGGTACAAAAATCATCATCAGGGAAAATGACAAAAACGGACAGGTACTGGCTTCTTTTACGCTGAACAAGACCAAAGGAAGAACCATACAGCGTTTTCCTTTAAAAACCATAGATTACAAAACGGATTTGTATATTGAAGCTTACAACAGCTCACTGGAACCACAAAAAGGCACCAGTTATATTGTCTGGTTCGGTTTTCTAAACAACCTTCCGGGGAAAGGAGAAACCGGATATGCTGAGATCGATGATTCATTCTTATCGTTGTTAAACAGCCGGACCCCTACCCTCCCGGTAATGATGGACAACCCGCCGTATATGGCTCGTGAAAACCGGTTCTTTGAGCGTGGAAACTGGATGCTTAAGGGCGATTCCATAGCCGCATATACACCTCCGATACTGAACAATTGGGATGAAAACTGGCCAAAAACAAGGCTCGGACTGTCTAAATGGCTGGTAAGCAAGGACAACCCTTTAACTGCCAGGACTGTTGTTAACAGGATCTGGCACCAATTATTTGGCAGAGGGCTGGTTGCCACTTTAGAAGACATGGGAACGCAATCGGAAAACCCGTCACACCCTGAATTACTGGACTGGCTTGCTCTCAGACTGATGAACGAGCACAACTGGCAACTTAAGCCTTTACTAAAAGACATTGTACTTTCAAGAACCTACAGACAGAGTTCCATGAGCAATCCGGAATTATTTAATGCCGATCCCGGGAACAAATTCTATGCCAGGGGACCGAGGTTCAGGTTAAGTGCGGAGCAGGTAAGAGATCAGGCACTGATGGTCTCCGGACTGATGAGCTATAAAATGGGCGGGCCGAGTGTTATGCCACCTCAACCGGATGGTATATGGCAAACCGTGTATAGTGGAGAAAAATGGACTGAAAGCAAGGGAGAAGATAAATACCGGAGAGGGATATACACTTACCTCAAACGGACGAGCCCGTATCCGTCTTTTATCTCTTTTGATGCCGGCAGCAGGGAGGTGTGTACCATAAGGAGGACAACCACCAATACCCCCTTGCAGGCACTGGTGACTTTAAACGATCCTGTTTACCTGGAAACTTCATATCACCTGGCTGAACAAATGCTTGAAAAAGAACATACGGACGAAGCGATTGCTTATGGATATCAGAAAGCCATGTACAGAGCGATCTCTGAAACCAAGATGGCTGAACTCCGGCAGCTTTATGAAACGGCCTACAGCGAATTTGAGAACGATATGAACAGCACCCGGTCATTTCTTTCTTACGACGATAGTCCGACAGCTGAAGAAGCGGCAATGACAGTAGTAGCAGGCGCAATTATGAATTTAGATGAATTTCTGACTAAATCTTAAACGATGGACAATACGGAAAGACTGATACAGGAAAAACTAAAACGCGATATCGAAACCCAGACACGCAGGCATTTCATTAAAGAATGCGTAGCCGGGATGGGCGGTATAGCCCTGAGCTCATTATTCTTTTCTTGTAACGGATTTTTTGATCCTAAGAAGAACAGTAAAATGAGCCTTTCGGAACGGGACCTGAATCCGTTGGCAACCCTGGCTCCTCCTTTCCCGCCAAAAATAAAATCTGTTATTTATTTACATATGGCTGGGGCTCCGTCGCAGTTAGAGATGTTTGACTATAAACCGGATCTATACAAACTCCATAACGAATCATGTCCGGAATCTTTTCTGGAAGGACGGAAGTTTGCATTCATCAGAGGGGTTCCGAAACTCCTTGGTCCGCAGGCTAAGTTTAGCCGGGTGGGTGAATCCGGAAACTGGGTATCAGACTACCTGCCTCATTTTAAAAAGGTTGCCGATGAAGTGGCCTTCTTAAAGGCGGTCAATACCGATCAGTTTAACCACGGACCTGCACAATTATTTATGCATACGGGAAGTCCGCGTTTGGGGCGTCCGAGCATCGGATCGTGGGTTACCTACGGGTTAGGCTCTGAAAACCAGAACCTGCCGGGCTTTGTAGTGTTAACTTCAGGCGGTAAGAATCCAAGTGCCGGGAAGAGTGTCTGGGGAAGCGGATTTTTACCATCCGTTTATCAGGGGGTACAGTGCCGGTCGAAAGGCGATCCTGTATTGTATATTGACGATCCGAAAGGAATGTCAAGGGATCTGAAAAAGCGTACGATCGATGCCATCAATAAAATCAATAAAGAAGAGTTCGACAGCTATTCTGATCCGGAAACGCTCGCCAGGATCAATCAGTACGAAATGGCATACCGAATGCAGATTGCAGTTCCGGAAGTGATGAATATCAACAACGAGCCCGACTATATAAAAGACTTGTACGGGGTTGAACCGGGCAAAGAATCGTTTGCTAATAATTGCCTTTTGGCAAGGAAGCTTGTCGAAAAAGGTGTTCGCTTTGTTCAGTTGTTCGACTGGGGCTGGGACAGCCACGGTACCGATCATAGTACGGCGGTCGACCTGGGGCTTAAGAATAAATGCAGGGAGATCGACAGGCCTATAGCAGCCCTTATCCTCGATCTAAAACAACGAGGACTGTTAGACGACACCCTGGTTGTATGGGGAGGAGAGTTTGGAAGAACTCCGATGCAGGAAAACCGGGAAGGGAAAGAACAAGGCTATAAAGGACGCGACCATCACGTGGATGCTTTTACCATGTGGATGGCCGGGGGCGGCATAAAAAAAGGGGCCAGCTGGGGAACAACAGACGAAATAGGGTTTTCAGCTGTAGAAGGACAAGTATCTGTACATGACGTACACGCAACCATCCTCCACCTTTTAGGATTCGATCACGAAAGATTTACATACGATTTTCAGGGAAGACCATTCAGATTAACCGATGTTCACGGCCATGTTATCAAAGAAATACTCGCATAATCCAGAAACCAACCATTTAATGAAAAAGATCTTTTTACTGCTACTCCTCTTTTTATTCGGGTTTATTTTCAGTGTTGTAGCACAAGACCGCATCCTGTTCTTTCAAACCAACTGGGGCAATCAGCTTTCGTGGGATGCCTTTTGCAAAAAAGCAAAAGAGTCAGGGTTTGACGGTATAGATATCTGGCTTCCCAACGACAAAGAGAACCAGGATGCTTTAAAACGGGCACTGACAAAATATGAGCTTAAATTAAACCTGATGCACGGTACGGTAAAAAGCCTGCCGCTAAAAGAGAGCTTAAAACAATACGAAGAACGCCTGGAAGAATTAATGCAATGGAAGCCCGTACTCGTTAATTCTCATACGGGCAGCGATTTCTTCAGTTATGAGGACAACCTTAAGTTTATTGAAATTGGTAACAGGTTAAGCAAAAAATACAACATCCCGGTATACCACGAAACGCACCGCGGACGCTTTAGCTATAGCCTTCCGGAAACTCTTAAATATCTCGACAAGGCAAAAGAGCTTCCCCTTACATTAGATATGAGTCATTGGATGGTGGTACACGAATCGCTACTGAAAACCCATAAGGAGAAATGGGAAACCATCATCAGGAATGTACATCATATTCATGCCCGGGTAGGATTTGAACAAGCCCCACAGGTAAATGATCCGCAGGCTCCGGAATGGAAAAATGCATTAGACTTCCATCTCGACATATGGGAGCAGATTATCAGAAAAGGACTCAGGGAACACAACGGGGTTTTTACGGTCACCTCAGAATTCGGCCCGCCTACTTATATGCCGACGGCTCCATACACCAGGATGCCTTTAGGAGACCAATGGAAAGCAAATGTTTTTGTAATGAATGCACTGAAGAAACGATTGGGAATTCAATAACATTTTGTAATGAATCATTTTATCACATTTACAGGGAGGTTGCACCCGCTTATTGTTCACCTGCCTATCGGTTTTATCATGCTCGGATTGCTATTACAATGGTATAACCAAAAAAAAACTTCGGGTCTTGACCACGCGATATCCATTGCTTTCTTGTGGGGAGGCATTACAGCCGTTATGGCCTGTATCACCGGGTTTATCTTATACACCAAAGAAGGCTTTGCCTTCGATACCGTGAAGTTCCATTTATGGATGGGGATCATTACAGCCTTATTTTCATTTATTTATTATGTACGTGTCAGTAAAAAAGCCTTCCATAAAGTTCCGCTTATCGCTTTTTCAGTTGTTATCCTGGCCTTGATTAGTGCTACAGGGCATTTTGGCGGTAATATCACTCACGGTGAAGATTACCTTACAGAGCCGCTTCCGGCCTCGGTAAAGCATCTTATAGGGATACAGGCCGAATCAGAAAAAGAGATCGCCTTGAATGAGAAAAACCTGGGGAGCACCATTCTTTACAACGATGTTGTACAACCTATCCTGAACAATAAATGTGTTAGTTGCCACGGTACAAAAAAAGCAAAGGGCGACCTGGCCTTACACAATGCGGAGGCCATTCAAAAGGGAGGTGAGCACGGAGCTGTTATTAATTTAAAAATACCCGACAGCAGTTCTTTATACCACAGGCTTGTACTGCCCCTGGATCATGAAGATCATATGCCGCCTAAAGAAAAGACACAATTAACCAAAGAAGAAACCGCGCTGATTAAAGTCTGGATAGCAAACGGGGCTTCATACGATAAAAGTATTGAAGAGCTCGGGATTGATCAAAAGCTCTTTGCTTCTTTCTTAAAAAAAGACAAGGCATCTGATCTGCCTGAGGTAACACTTAAAGCTGTAGCGAAAGAAACCATCACGGCTGTTAAGAACGAAGGTTTCGGCGTTCAGGCTGTAAGCCAGGATACCGATTTCTTAAAGGTATCGTGCCTGAACTTTCGGCACTTTACGGACGCGGATCTTATGAGGTTGAAACCCCTGTTTAAAAATATATTGTCGCTCGATCTGAGGGGAACACAAATTACGGATGCTATTTTTAATGAGCTGGACAAGCTTCCTTATCTACAGACACTACAACTGGACCATACGCAAATTAGCGGCAAAGGCATCGGTCAGCTTCAAAAACTAAATTATTTAAGATCTGTTTCGGTTACCCATACTCAATTTACCGGCAACTCGGTGGATGAGATGACAAACATAAAAGGCTTAACGCAACTATATCTTTTTAATACGCCTTCTGTTAAAGACAGTATACAGTTAAAAGACGTTCCCTTTTCTGTTGACTACGGAAACTACACCCTTCCGACGGTTGCTTCTGATACGATCGTCTATTAAGAAACCAGCCCGCGTTAAACCTTTGTACCCTGCTATGAGTCAAAAGGTTAAATCATAAAACTCGTGTTAGTTATGAAGAAAATAATCAGTATCTGCATGTTATCGCTTCTTACGGTGGCGGTAAGTGCCCAGGACAAGAAAGCAGATCGTAAGAAGAAAGCAAAAGCCAAAATGGAACGGATGGAAAGCAGATCCCCGGAGCAAATGGCAGAACTACAGACCAAGCAAATGGCGATAGATCTTGATCTTACCGATGCGCAACAAAAGGAAATCTACGCTATTCATAAAGAGCAAGCGGTAAAACGCAAGGCACAAATGGCGAAGTGGAGAGAAATGCGCAACAATGATGAAATGCCATCGGAAAGTGACAGGATGAAAATGCGAAGTGCCAGACTTGACGATGAAAAGGCGTTGCAGGATAAAATGAAAAAGGTTTTAAATGATGAGCAATATGCCAAGTGGAAGTCGGACCGGGAAGAGAAACGTAAAAACATGACACACAGAAGAGGCGGCAGAAGAGGATAATGTGCCCTTTACCCGGGATATTAATATAATCAGGCGATCGGTATGGATCGCTTTTTTTATGGTTTTAAGCGTTGTTTATTTGAATTTGACAGGGATTTACGTTTATAGAATCAGGGTTAAGAGATTGCGGGTTTTGGAAATTTGAATTATTTTAGGGGAAACTTATAATAGAAATAAGCATCATATGGTGCATATACAATTATTGGGTGTAATGTACAATCACTAAAAAACAAAATGAATGAAACAAAAGAAATAGCATTTTTTGAACGAGTTGTAGATTTGTACAACGCATTGAAAATTCCAATCGAGCAGAGTAATCAGTTCTCAATGAATAATTTGTTGGAAATTCATAAAACCATTCCCTACAAATCGCCAGTATTCAGAACAAACTACTATTCATTCATATTCATAAAAAATGGAAAAGGAAATTATACCACCGATGAACAGACATTTGAATATGGCTCAGGAACCATCTATTTTACAAATCCGGGACATATAAAATCATTTGAATTTTTTGAATTGAAAGAAGCTTACTTGATTACATTTAGTGAGGAATTCCTAAAGACAAACGCTCATCAGAATATTTTTTCAGACTTTCCTTTTTTGTTGTCGGAAACAGTTCCACCACAAAATCCGAACAAACAAGAATTTAAAGGAATAGAAACGATATACCTTCAGATACTTAATGAATACCAAAATAACTCATTATACAAACAGAAAATTATCAGTAATTTACTTGTTGCGTTATTGTTAAAAATAAAAGCTCTATTTTGGCAAAATTACTATCCGTTAGAAGAGGGAAATAATCAATCTCGAATTGTTAAAGCATTCAAAGAAAATTTAGAGAAGCATTACAGAGATTTAGCTGAAAACAATGTGGACAAAGTTTTCCAGCCTCAAGATTATGCCAACTTACAGCAACTCAATTCCAGTTATTTTAGTCAAGTCATTAAAAGTAAAACGGGAAAATCACCAAGTAGTTGGATAAATGAACGAACAACTTCTTATGCCAAAGCTCTTTTAAAAAATACTTCAAAATCTATTAAAGAAATAACATATACATTAGCTTTTACCGAAACAGCCCACTTTAGCAACTTCTTTAAAAAGCAAACAGGATTTTCACCTTCTGCTTACCGAAATAAATAGTACTAAAAAATTTACAAGACAAGCTAAAAATCACACAACATATCTGTCTGACTTCAATCATACCTTTGTCTCATCATTAATTTTTAAATATAGAACAATGGCAAAGATCGATTTAAAAGACAAAGTAGTTTTAATCGCTGGGGGTGCAAAAAACCTTGGTGGATTGATAAGCAGAGAAGTTGCAAAACAAGGCTCTGACGTTGTTGTACACTTTAATAGTGACAGTACAAAACAAGCTGCCGAAAAAACTGTAAAAGCAGTACAAGATTTGGGACGAAAGGCAATTATGATACAAAGTGACTTAACTAAAGTCGAAAATATGAAAGTTCTTTTCCAAGAAGCAAAAGATAAGTTAGGAAGAGTTGATGTGGCAATAAACACAGTTGGAATGGTATTGAAAAAGCCTTTTTCAGAAACCACGGAAGAAGAGTTTGATACAATGTCAGCAGTAAATAGTAAATCTGCTTACTTCTTTATTCAGGAAGCCGGAAAAGCACTGGAAAACGAAGGGAAAATTATTACCATAGCAACTTCTTTATTAGGCGCTTACACAGGCTTCTATTCTACTTACGCAGGAGGAAAAGCGCCTGTTGAACATTACACAAGAGCAGCATCTAAAGAATTTGGAGAACGCGGTATTTCAGTAAATTCGGTTGCTCCCGGACCAATGGACACCCCATTTTTCTACGGGCAAGAATCGCCTGAAGCAGTTGCTTATCACAAATCTGCATCTGCTTTAGGGGGATTGACAAAAATTGAGGATATTGTTCCAATAATCACGTTTTTAGCAACTGACGGTTGGTGGATTACAGGACAAACTATATTGGCAAACGGTGGTTACACAACAAAATAAGCTGATTCCGATAATACTAATCTCGATAAGTTCGATTGATTGTATTTGGGCAGTCGGACTTATCTATTAAAAAGAAACCAATGGATTTATCTATAATAACTAATGAATATATACGAAGTGCAATACAATCGCTTCAAAATAACAATATCAATGAATGGTATAATCATTTTACTGATGACACAGTATTTACAGATGACGGCAGAACATTAGATTTTAGAAAGTTCTTTGACAATGCGTTCGACAAAAAGGAGAAGTTTCTTGAAATAGACACAGTTGAAAATGACGGAAAAACTATTTATGGCAATTTTCATGCTGGACAATGGGGAACATTCAGAGTATATTTTAAGTTTCACGAAAACTTAAATGGAAAATTTGATCGTTTAGACATTGGACAAACAAAATAAAATACTACATCCAACAAAGGTGGTCACCGTAGCACAACCCACTAATTGCATAAAAACAGGATGTAAATAAACCCTTTTAAGCAACATACTAAACACACTCATGATAAACATTTACCAAATAGTCTTGAGTTATGTGATTTGTTTTAGTACTGCGAAAAATACCCATATAAAACCGGGAGAATTTTGTTTTATGCTAATAAGTCATAAAATTGTAATCAGGAACAAAAAGTATAAAAGCATAAGCCCCATAAATTATTATCTTTGAAAGAGATACAGTATGTTGTACAACATATAGACAACACAAGACAAAAAATATTTTCAGATAAATGACTTTCAATATTATAATAGTACTGTCAAGTATCATAACTGGCGCCATGGCACTAATCGGCGGACTGATTTTTAAAAAGAACCCACCGAAAGAAATCAACTGGTGGTATGGATATCGGAGCAGACGCTCAATGAAAAATCAGGAACAATGGAGTTTTGCCCAAAAAGCCGGAGCTGAAAATATGATGAAATATTCATCGATTCCGTTTCTGACAACAATAACTGGATTCTTAATCGACGAACAACATATCGGTTGGAGTATCGGAATAGTGATAATAAGTCCTCTCCTATGGGCATTTTTCACTATCTACAAAACGGAAGTTAAACTTATATCGGAATTTGATAAAAAATGAGTGAGTAACTTTTCCAGATACTGCTTTTGCCCTGTATACCACAATGTCAGTACCTAATAAAAGGAGATTATCGACCCTATATCTAATTTCTGCCAACTTGTACAACAGGCACACAACTTATAAAAAGTTAATTTGTTTTACTCTTCAAATCCAACTATTTTTAAAATCTGATCGGTAGTTTTGAGACAGACTGCTGTTGCCTCCAATTAAAACCAAACTATGGTAACAAAAAAAATCTTAATATCTCTGACTTTATTGCTTGTTTCAACTTTGGGATTTGGCCAATATCTAACAAAAGAAAAGGCTCAAGAAGATTTAATAGAATTTAAAACCTTATTAAAAAATCAATCTTCATATTATCAGGTATCAAATTTTGATTTTGAAAAAAGCTATAATGAAGTCGAAAGAAAAATAAACCAAGAAGACTCAATCCCAATATATTTTTTAGCATTCGAGTTAGAAAAAATCATCTCAAATATAATTGACAGACACGCTAATATCAGAATGGAAAATTTTGAAGACGATGATTACGAATTGTTAAATTTGTATTTGCCTTTTGCAGTAACCTCTTTGGGTAACAATATCGTTGCTCTTCGTTATAATAAAACAACCAAAGAGTATGAGTATTTTAATCAGGCATATCCATACATAAAAGAAGTTGACGGTATTTATATAAAAGACTTTTTAAATAATAACGCTTACACAAGAAAACTTTCGCCAAACAGGGCAAAACAAACGGACGAATTAAAAGACTTAAGAGATATTGGCGAGCTTTATTTCAAACAAGGCAAAACAGCTCTAGAAAATATCGAAATAACTTTGACAAATGGCACAACTGACAAAAAGTTAAATCTACCTTTAAGCAACAGGAGAAATTGGTATTATGATATTGGTTCTACATTCTTTAACAGAGATTACAGCAAATTTGGACGTGATAAAGATTTTAAATTATCAAAATTAGACAAATGGTTGACAGATTCTATTGCATATCTCGCTATTCCTGCTATGTCAAGCTATGAAGAAAACCTGAATTTAGAATCGTACTTAAAATCTACAATTGAAAAGTACAGAGAATCAAAAGCAATGATAATTGATATTCGTGGAAATGGTGGTGGAACAAGGGAAATACTTAATACATTATCGGGTTATTTTATACAACCAGAACAATCGCCCTGGGTGGCAAATGTGGCTTATGTGCGTAGCGACCAGTTTTTAGATGAAGATATTTCTTCCATGCAATCAAGATTTCTTTTTAACTATAATTCAGAAATGTTATCCGACGAAGATAGAAAAGCAATAGATATTTTTAATAGGGATTACGAAACAGAATTTAAAGTTGACAAGAATAAATTTAGTGAACCGTATTATATGGTTCTTCACAGTAAACAACCAATAAAGTATCCTGTTTATATTTTGGTTAATGAAGAATGTTTTAGTGCGGCTTCTGTGTTTACTTCGGCATTTAAAGGTTTGGATAATGTAAAAATAGTTGGTGTTACTACGAATGGCTCAAGCGGAAGATCACAGAAGTTTTATCTTAAAAATTCTAATATTCGAGTAAAGTTGTCAACCATGCTTTCTTTTCAAAGAAATGGAAAAACACTTGATGGAAATGGAACCGTTCCAGATATTATTATTGAACGAGATGAGAACCAAGTGTTGAGGAAAGGTGATTCTCAATTGAAAAAGTTAATTGAAATAATAAAAAACCAAGCTCAATAACTTAAGAAGCATTCGTGAGATCGGAACGGCCAAACATGAATGCCGCATTGACTGACCAGGTTTTTGCCGGTTAGCTTTCCATAGAGATTGTCTTGTTTGTTGAGCTTTTATCTGAGGCGTATGGGTTCCTTCTCTACCGGAAAGCGATTGCATTGCATTCTAAAAGGAAAGATTTTGGGATGATATGCTTGTTTTTGATACTATAGTTGAAAACAAACTTTACGGGTGGTATGTTTAAGAAATTTCAATTATTTTAGTAGTTTATTTATGCTTACTAATTGCATTTGTTGTTTATTAGTATCATAACGGAAAGCTAGAAAATCAAGAAAGCATTTACATGAAGAAAATAGGACTCGTCGGCGGAATAAGCTGGACTTCAACTTTGGACTACTATAAATATATAAATCAGGGTATAAATGAAAAAATGGGAGGTTTAAACTCGGCTGAATGTGTCATATATTCCCTGAATTTTGCTGACATTCAAAATGCAGGGTGGACAAACGCCTACGAACTGATATATAACGCCTGTGGAAGTTTAATATCCAACGACGTAGACTGTATAGTCTTGTGTGCCAATACAGCTCATCTATTTGCTGATAAAATTCAATCAAAAATTGATATACCTATTATTCATATAGCCTCTGCCACTGCAGAAGAAATTAAAAAACAAAAACTGCATAAGGTAGGACTGTTAGGTACAAAGTTTACAATGGAAATGGATTTTTACCGTAACAAATTAAAGGAGTTTAATATCGAAACCGTTGTTCCTTCAGGGAAAAAGGATATTGAAGACATACAGGAGATCGTTAAAAATGAACTTGGAAAAGGGATTATAAGTAAAGAGTCGAAATTAAAATTTATACGATATGCAAATGAATTAAAAGAAAGAGGAGCGGAAGGACTTATTTTAGGATGTACAGAAATACCGATGCTGATCGAGCAGGCTGATCTTGATTTCCCTGTATTTGACACAACAAAAATACATGTTGAAAAGATTATAAATTTTGCCCTAAACTAATAAAAGTCAGCTACTAACGGTTTGCAAAATCATTGTTTCCTACCCATAACTTACCATATACAAACATGTTACCGGAAATTAAACCAAACACAAATTTGATTTTTAACCATGAACCATTCAAACCAAACCATTTGTCATATTTGTTTTTCTCCTCTCTCTGAAACAATGATCAGATGTAACCGTTGCGGTCTTAATTTTCATCCTGATACTTGTGGTGGATCATTATTTACTAAAATTTCACATCCGCAGCATTGCAAAAAATGTAAATCAGAAAAGAACATGTTCTTTCAAACATCTGGAAAAGATTTAGAACACAAACTTCGTTCGACTCATAGCTACATTGAAAAACTTCAAAAAGAAACAGATTTAAAAATAAAATCCAACATGGATTTGATAGATGAAAAAACTAACTCAATAAACGAAATGTTTAATGATATTGAAAAAAAATTATTTCAATTAAAATTAAAAAGAAAAAGCATTGATTGGATTTATGTTGCACTTTTATGCGCTGTTTTTATTCCTTTAACAGGCTGGCTTGTTTATAGTGGGTGGGCAAATAATCCTGATGTTACAATTGACTTTAGCATCGGGGAAATAATAGGCGGAATACTCATTGGTGGTGGCGCTATAATCGCAGGCACAGCCTACTCCAAAAGTATTTCCGATAAAGACAAAAATGATCCGGTAAAATAATATTCTTTATTTTGTCTGGCCTAACAGTAGTAGTAGTAGTAGTAGTAGTAGTAGTAGGTTACACAAGGTATCAATATTGTATAATCAAGAATTTTCAATTATTTTAGAAGTATATATAATGCGTGGTGCTTATTGATATAGCGACAAACTATGAAAAAACAGATGACTAGAATTATAATTGGATTGTTCTCTATATTAATAATTATTTTTTTAATTCTAGTACTATTTCAATTTGACTTTATAAGGATCTATAAACCAGAAAACCTAAAGTGGATTCCTATATTAATAACAATCATTGCTTTTTATATTGCCGGAACAATCTGTCGAAAAGTTAACTTAAAATATACCACTGTTTTGCTTTTAGGTCTTTTTTTGATTTATGTTCCTTTTGATAGCTTATATTTTCCCTACTCAATTTATATATTCCTATTTGCAATTTGCACATTAGTCATTACTCGGAAAGAAATCAACAGGAAAGTCAAAACGCTTCTAATTAGTGCCGTATTAATCATTTTTGGATTTTTATTATTTAGGCAACCTTTAATCATCAAACAAAAAGGGTTTCATTTTACAAAAAACGGTGATCTGGTTAACGCAAAAACCATTTGGAATTTTAATAAGGTTCCTTCGAAAAAACTACCTAGCGAAACTTTTTTGACCATTGAAAATAAAAACTTTAGTTTAAAAGTCCTAAAGGGAAAAACAATATATCTTTCATTTTGGGCTACTTGGTGTGCTCCCTGCATAGCCGAAAAGCCAATTTTGGATAAACTTAAAAGAGAATTCAAAAACAATTCTGAGATTGTATTTATAGACATTTCTCTAGATAATGATTCCGAAAAGTGGAAAAACTATCTTGATGTTAACAAAACAGAAGGCATACAACTCATATCAAGAAACAGTGATAAAACAAGGCACAATTATCAAATAAGCGGAATCCCCGAACATATTGCTATTAATGCGCAAGGGAATTTTAAATCTATGTATTTATTGATAGCAAAAGATTATCTAGCTGATACTAAAAAACTGAATACGTTCATAAATTCTAAATTGGAAGTTTATGAAAGAAAAAAATAAAAAGTCAGCCCCTGCTGTTACGTGATGGTATCGTGTTTCAATAGGGAAGGGCTGTTGGATGATATGTTTGTTTTTGAGTGCTATGGTTTACAAATCCGTATAACACAATATAATCGTACGGCAAGGTGAGCATTATTTATGTTTGTATGCATCTTAATGACTGTTAGCTCCATTGAGTCTTTAAAAATTTTCTGTTATTTTAGAACCCTGCCTATAAAAATGACACATTAATGAATGATCAAAAATTAAAGAGAAGAATAAATTTCCTGTCGTATTATGCCATTGTTAGCAGTTTAGCATTTATTGCTATAATTTTATGGATGTATAAGAATACAGGGGCAAAGGAAAACTATGACGAGTTATATGTAAAACGGCTAAACATTGTTGATGAAACCGGCGAAAATTTACGCATGGTCATCAGTAATGAATCCCGACAACATTCCGGAATCATTCACGGAGAAAAACTCCCTAAAAGAGAAAGACCATCAGGTATCATATTTTTCAATTCTTTTGGAGATGAATGCGGAGGCCTGGTATATGATGGTAATGAAAAAGATGCCGGAATGGTTCTCTCTATCGACAAGTTTAAAGAGGACCAAATCATGCAGCTTCAGTATATGGAAAACACCCAAAATCACAATAGAAAATACGGGCTCCAACTATGGGATTATCCTAAAGAAAATGCTTTTAAAGAAAGAAATAATGAATTTAAAAAAATAGGTATGCTTGAATCTGCTTCTGAAAAAAAACAGGCGTATCAAAAAATGAAATCGGATAGCTTATTAATGGCAGACAGGTTGTTTATCGGGAAAGGTTTCAACAAAGATGTCGGCCTTTTTATAAAGGACAAAAACGGGAACCCGAGAATTAAAATATATGTAGATGATAACGACAACCCGAAAATAGAACTTCTGGATACAGAAGGGAAAATAATAAAATAAAAAACACAGCCTGAAAAGCCACCCTGAAGGAAGCGATGTAATTGTATGAGTTACGAGCATGAGTAAAAATACATCCGTACATAAGCCGAATAGAATATCGGCTGTCACTGGGTTTATAATAGCTGTATCAGCAGGGATCATCTTATATTCTTCATTCAGGTCTGTTGGTTTTCCTGACGGGCATTTAACGACCTATGACAATGTATCAGAAACGTATTTATACCCCTTATTTTTTATTATAGATAGCATATTCATCTCTTATTACCACTCATGCGCGAAACCGCTACCTGTAAACTAAAAAAACAATAAAAACTCAAAAAACATCAAATGGAACAGATAAAAATCTTATGCTATGCATTGACCACTTTTTTCGGAATAGAAAACGGACGGATTGTTGCCGAAAAAACAGAGATCGTAATACATCCTGAACAGCAGCAAATAGAAATAAATCAAGAAGGCATTTTTACAATTATCCAATCTGAAAGCGATTCAATACTTGCTTTGGAGCAATGGGAGAAAATGTATCATTGGACTGAAAACGACACAAAATTCGTCAAAGAACTCGACAATCTCCCGGTCAAAAACTTTACGATTACAGCGGTGAAAACGGATTTTCGACCCCATCTGACATTCTCTTATACAAACAAAGAAGATTTGCGAGTATTCGGAATCTGGTATCAAGAAGATAAAGATCAATTTTCAATCAATCATATTCCGCAACAAAACATTAAAACTAAAAATGGAAAACTGGAAGGGAATTATTGGTTTTTTGACGGGAAGAAATCATTTAGTTTTACCGTGGAACCTTTTTTACAAATGCCTGAAAGTTATAAGAAAATCAAATACCCTATAACGGAATTACTTACCGGTCGTAAAAAGGAATAAACGCATCTCCCTGGGAACAATCCCTGTCGCATTCATACGGAACAGAGTGAACCGGCCAAAGAATTCGATCCCCGTTACCGGGGGCTATGCAAGCTTTCCTCTTTCCTTATGGGTGTTTGCCGGCTGTTAATACTGCCAATGGCGATAACTTCAACGGCTTTGAAAAAGCAAGGCGGAGCGGTAATTACTGTAAGCATAACCCCAGGGTATATCCCTGGTCTTCCGGCACTTTAAAAACCATGATACACGGGTTATAAGCTCCGGGGATTAAAAGATTTTTTAAAAGCGGTTCCGAAACAGGAAAGCACCGTTTCTCTCATTAAAGCCGGCGATTCATATGCAAATAAAAACCTACAGAAAATCATTGTCTTCAAACAGATCTGTATCTTTGTATCACAATAAACCTAAGAAAACGCAATGACACTGTTTATCAAAAATATGGTTTGCAACCGCTGTATCATGGTTGTCCAAAATGAATTGGATAAATTAGGGTTGAATGTAAAAAACATCAAACTGGGAGAAGTCACCCTCGAAAAGGAACTTAGCCCGGAAGAAAAAGCACATTTCGGCAGGGTGCTCCTTACTCTCGGTTTTGAGATTATTGATGATAAAAAAAGTCGCATTATTGAAAAGATAAAAAATGTCATTATTGATCTGGCACATCACCAAAACAGTAATAACAAAACGAATCTTTCTGCCGTGCTGAGCAATGAGCTGCACCACGATTATAATTACTTATCAAACCTGTTTTCAGAAGTAGAAGGCACTACCATTGAAAAGTACTTTATCGCGCAAAAAATAGAAAAAGTAAAGGAATTATTGGTCTATGACGAATTGTCCCTGAGTGAAATTGCTTTCCGTTTAAACTATTCAAGTGTAGCCTATTTAAGTAACCAGTTCAAAAAGGTTACAGGCCTTACTCCCAGTTATTTTAAAAAAGTCCGCGAGGATAAACGGAAGCCTTTGGACGAAGTGTAAACGCCCTCGGAGCAAGCTCACGAGAAGGCCGGGCGACAGTTCCTTTTTAGCGATGGAGCCGGCTCGGCATGGGCAAAACATTTTGATGTAAGCCCTGTGAAATTCCGTTAGGAACATTTCACAAGGACAGGCCCCGGAGCTCCCGATAGCTACGCGGGATAAATCCCGGTTATCGAGTAAATCTTATAAATCAATTCCAAAATTCCACAATAGCTTTCTTCTGTAATAACCTCAACTTTGTATTGTAAATCAATACAGAAAAGAAATGGCTACAAATAACAATAAAGAGATCATCTACCTGCCATTGGAAGAGGTAGAAAGCGAACATTGTGCACTGATCGTCGAAAAAGGACTGGCACAAGTTAAAGGCATTGAAACCCACAAGGTAGAACTAAACAACCGCAGAGCAGCCATCACTGTTAATAATGAAGAGGTTATACCGGAGGCAGTAAAAGCCATTAAAGACCTTGGTTATGGCGTTACCACAGTAAAAAACACATTTCCTGTATTAGGTATGACTTGTGCATCGTGTGCTGCGAGTGCCGAAAGTATTGTTACATACGAACCAGGGGTTGTAAACGCTACCGTAAATTTCGCAACCGGGAATCTTACTGTAGAATATCTTCCAAACATGACCAATGCTTCAAAGCTTCAAAAAGCGGTTCAGGGTGTCGGGTACGACCTGTTGATTGAAGACGAGACCACACAGCAGGAAACATTGGAAGCTATCCACGAAAAGAAATTCAAACAATTAAAAAGCAAAACTACCTGGGCCGTAATCCTGTCCTTGCCTGTTGTCGTTATCGGTATGTTTTTAATGAACATACCTTACGCTGATTTAATCATGTGGATATTTTCTACCCCGGTTGTAGTCTGGCTGGGTAAAGATTTTTATGTAAATGCATGGAAGCAGGCGAAACACCGCTCCGCCAACATGGACACATTGGTGGCATTAAGTACAGGTATCGCCTATATATTTAGTGTGTTTAACATGTTATTTCCTGAATTCTGGGAAGCAAGAGGATTAGAAGCCCATGTCTATTTTGAAGCCGCCGCCGTTATTATCGCATTCATCTTGTTAGGGAAGCTATTAGAAGAAAAAGCTAAAGGAAACACCTCTTCAGCAATCAAAAAATTAATGGGACTCCAGCCGAAAACGGTTGTTGTCATACAAACAGACGGAACAGAAAAACAAACGGCCGTTGAAGACGTACATACAGGGAATACCGTTCTTGTAAAACCAGGTGAAAAAATTGCTGTGGACGGGATTGTTACTACAGGAGAGTCTTATGTAGATGAAAGTATGTTAAGCGGCGAGCCTGTACCGGTATTGAAAAAAGAGAACGAAAAAGTTTTTGCAGGAACTATCAACCAAAAAGGAAGCTTCCAGTTTAAGGCTGTCAAGGTGGGGAAAGAAACCATGCTTGCCCAGATTATTAAAATGGTACAGGATGCCCAGGGGAGCAAGGCACCGGTGCAGAAATTAGTAGACAAGATCGCCGGTATTTTTGTTCCGGTGGTCATAGGTATCGCCATCTTGACATTTGCTCTCTGGCTCATTCTCGGAGGCGATAGCGGGATCGTTCAGGGATTATTGGCAGCCATAACGGTTTTGGTTATTGCCTGTCCGTGTGCGTTGGGTCTTGCTACGCCTACAGCTATTATGGTGGGTGTGGGTAAAGGCGCCGAAAAAGGGATTCTTATCAAGGATGCAGAAAGCCTCGAACTGGCAAAAAAAGTAAATGCTATTATATTAGATAAAACGGGAACCATTACAGAAGGGAGACCCCAGGTTACAGACATCTATTGGCTGAATAATGACGCTACTGCCAAAAACGTCCTCCTGAGCATTGAAAAAAAATCCGAACACCCATTGGCAGAAGCCGTTGTAAAGCATTTGGGGGATGCCACCACTACTACATTAACCGGTTTTGACAGTATTACAGGCAAGGGCGTAAAAGCCAATCACAACGATGATACCTATTTTGTCGGTAATAAAAAACTATTGGCTGAAAACCATATTACCATAGCTCATGAGCTTTCCGCACAAGCCGATTTATGGAGCAAGCAAGCTAAAACCGTTATCTGGTTCGCAAATAGTAAACAAGCACTTTCCGTGCTTGCCATTTCCGATAAAATAAAAGATACATCTGTAAATGCCATTAAAGAATTACAGGCTATGGGTATTGAACTCTATATGCTGACAGGCGACAATGAAGCCACGGCAAAATCTATTGCCGAAGAAACAGGTATAAAACATTACAAGGCAGAAGTATTGCCGCAACACAAAGCCGATTTTGTAAAAGACCTGCAACAACAAGGCAGAACCGTAGCGATGGTAGGAGATGGTATTAACGACAGTACTGCTCTTGCCACTGCCGATGTGAGTATAGCGATGGGGAAAGGAAGTGACATCGCAATGGATGTAGCCAAAATGACCATTATATCCTCAGACCTTAGCAAAATACCACAAGCTATAAAGTTATCTAAACAAACGGTAGCTACAATCAAACAAAATTTGTTTTGGGCATTTATTTACAACCTCATCGGCATTCCTATTGCTGCGGGTATCCTTTACCCGGTAAACGGGTTCTTGTTAAACCCGATGATTGCAGGTGCTGCAATGGCAATGAGCAGCCTAAGCGTGGTTACCAACAGTTTAAGGCTAAAATGGAAAAAATAGATCCGTAAATGTCATAAATCAATCTCAAAATTATACAATAACGAAACCGGGGATTGTACTGAGATTTGTAGTATCGAATAATAAATAAATCTAAAAACATGGAAAACAACAAAGAATTACAGTTTAAAACAAACCTCAATTGCGGAGGTTGTGTGTCAAAAATACAATCAGATATGGATAATGCAGCAGGGATCTGCCATTGGAATGTAGACACCGCTAACGACGATAAAATCCTCACCGTAAAGTCAGAAGGCATTACTGAAGATGAAGTGATAGCAATCGTTAAAAGCAAAGGATTCAGGGCAGAGCCTTTGGCACAAAAGTAATATGATGACACATTCTAAGGAGCATAGCAATTGTAACGGACAGGGCGGTCATCAACACCATGACCATTCCCATAAAAACGGACTGTCGCTGGCATTTTGGCTGAACCTTTTCTTTTCGGTCGTTGAGTTAATCGGCGGGATCTTCACCAATTCAACCGCTATTATTGCCGATGCATTTCATGATTTTATGGATGCCGGAGCTATCGGGCTTGCCATATTGATGGAGAAAATATCAGGTCATAAGCGCACAGCTACATTTTCGTACGGCTATAAGCGTTTCTCCCTTTTATCGGCATTGATACTGTCTGTATTTCTATTGTCGGGCTCTGTAGCAATGATCATTGCTGCCTATAATTCATTTATTAATCCGAAAGAAGTACACAGTGTCGGAATGTTATGGATAGCGCTTTTAGGGTTGGCCGTAAATGGTTTTGCTTTTCTCAGGATAAAAAAAGGCGGACACGGACACCACCATCATGGACATAGTCATGGCGGACATAACCACAACAGTGAATCTATAATGCTCCATTTATTAGAGGATGTGTTGGGATGGGCAGCCGTACTTATCGGTTCCGTCGTTATTTACTATACCGGCTGGAATTGGATAGATGGAGTTTTAGCAACAGGAATTGCCTTGTTTATCGGTTTCAATGCTACTAAAAACTTAATCAGCACTTTAAAGGTAATGTTGCAATCCGTACCCGAGGATATAAATCTGGACGAACTCCAGAATGAGTTACAAAAAATTGACGGTGTTACCGATATTCACGATGTACATGTCTGGACTATGGATGGAAGCTACAATGTTGGTTCGCTCCATGTTGTTATAAACAATTCCAAAGCAAGATCGGAACAGGACGTTATGAAGAAAGTAATTCGGCTGATGCGAAAACTTAATATTCAACATCCCACTGTTCAGATTGAAACGAACAAGAACAGATGTCAATTTGTGAACTGTTAGATGGCATCTAATTCAACATTAAGGCAGGCAGCCCCGCAAAAATGAGGCATGCCTGCTTTTATATAATGAGAACCCAACCTGTTGTCTGCTTAGGGAATTTAGCGTATTTTCGGCTCATATATACCTTGACATTACGGGAAAAGGCCCGAAAACAGAATAGAATTTATTGACATTATGAAAACAAATTTTGAAACGGAAGAGAAAAAACTGGATAACCCTGTCTGGAATTCTTTGAATGAAACACACCGCAATTTCTCCGTGGTGTATCAAGACGCTAAATTTTATAAACCTGAATATGGCCCTTTCGGAGGTTTTATAATGCCTGAAAACTCCTCAGACAGCATCGGTAAATATGCCGATCTGATTGACAATTTTTATGTCGTAGGGAAAAAACCGGAATGTAAAAGCAAAGTAACATTAAATAAAAACCTGGTTTGTGATCAAATGATTTTAAAAAAACCTATCCTTTTTGATGTTAACGAACAAATTGTCGAATTGAAATCCGATATCCAAAAGAAGGAACTATTTGATCTGGTAAGTTTAGTGCAACCGGGATATTTTAACAGTAAAACAGCCGACCTGGGGAAATACTATGGGATATACAAAAACGATCAGCTTGTTTCCGTAACAGGCGAAAGGATGAAGATGAACAAATTTACAGAAGTAAGTGCCGTGGTTACCCATCCGCAACACACCGGAAAGGGTTACGCCAGGCAATTGATAAAGCATGCTACACAACATATATTCGGTGAAAACAAAACTCCGTATTTACATGTTGCCGAAACAAATATCGGCGCAATTAAGCTGTATGAGAAACTAGGGTTTACAAACAGACGAAAAATAAGCTTCTGGAACCTCGTATTAAATTAATATGAGTCCGGATCGTTTATAATTGACAATCAGTAATTTGATACTTTATACCAGGTCGGGGTCTTATTTTAAAGGCCCCAGGTTCAATAACTTCTCGACTGCACCCGAAACGACAGTTGTACGATACTGTATCAGGCTAACAATCAATATCTTTATTGTTTGTGTTGCATCGAACTCACGAAATAAACCATGGGCTGTTCGTATTCACCCGATGTATGAAACTAACAACACAATGCTGTTTTAAAAAATAAAATACTGATAAAAGGAAAGCTCCCCGGTTAATACCCGGCCTTTGACTTTTTGTATGGGCAATGCAGACAACCATTACTGCAACATGTTCCTCTTCGCAGGTGATACCAGGCTGTAAAAACATAATTACCGGCATCGTTTATATAATAATCGACTCCTTCTGCCGGAGTTTCCACTTGACCTAAACCGGCAATGATTTTCCTTTTTTCCTTTGTCAGCTGCTCCGTATATTCATTTATCTTTTGAGCCACGACTTCAGTCAGACAACCACGACATAAACATCCCATACCGGGTTCTAATGGCATGATCATAGGCAATGCATTACACCAACACCCTGAAGAATAACAGGAAAAAGGGTTCTCGCACTGCGGGCAGGTTTTCGGTCTTTCTACTTTCATTTATCGGCATTCGTTGATAACCAACCCGGAGGTTTCTCCGGGTTTACATATTTTTACAGAAAGTAAATCTCTTATAAGGCTCCTGCTACTTTGGCGACTGCATTGATTGTAAAATCCAGGTCGTCGTAACTCAATGCGTCGTTTAAGAACCAGCTTTCAAAAGCACTTGGTGGCAAATATACCCCTTCAGTTAACATTCCGTGAAAGAATTTCTTAAAGGTATCGTTATTGCCTTTGGCTGAAGATTCAAAATCTACCACTTTATCGTCGGTGAAGTGTACCGATATCATAGATCCTAACCGGTTGATCGTGTAAGTCACTTCGGCATCATTCAGCACTTTTATCAATCCTCTATGCAGATATGCTGTTTTTTCCTCAAGGCTTTTAAAGACTTCTGGATGATCGTTTAGCTCGCTTAACATAGTTAATCCCGCTGCCATAGCCAATGGATTTCCACTTAAAGTCCCTGCCTGGTATACCGGGCCTAAAGGTGCCAGATGGTTCATAATCTCATTTCGGGCAGCAAATGCCCCTACCGGCAAACCTCCTCCTATCACTTTTCCAAAACAAACAATATCGGCTTTTATATTAAAGAGTTCCTGGGCTCCACCTCTGGCCAACCTGAAACCTGTCATTACCTCATCAAAGATCAGTAACACCCCATACACATCACATAATTCCCTGAGTCCTTCAAGAAAGCCTGATTCAGGGATAATACACCCCATGTTCCCGGCTACAGGCTCCAGAATAATGGCAGCTATTTCACCCTTATTGGCTTCTAGCAACTCTTTTACATTACTCAAGTCGTTGTAGCGTGCCAGCAAAGTATCTTTAGCGGTTCCCTGGGTTACTCCCGGACTATTCGGACTCCCGAAGGTTACGGCTCCGCTTCCTGCCTGAATTAAAAACGAATCGGAATGACCGTGGTAACACCCTGCAAACTTTATAATCTTATCTTTCCCCGTATATCCTCTTGCCAGACGCACAGCACTCATACATGCTTCGGTACCACTATTCACAAAGCGGATCTTGTCTATATTAGGCACCATCGATACCGCCAGCTTTGCTATTTCCGTTTCCATCTCAGTCGGGATTCCGAAGGATGTTCCTTTTTGCGCTTTAGCAACGACCGCATCAACGACCGGCTTATGGGCATGCCCCAGTATCATAGGCCCCCATGAAGCGATATAATCTATTAATTTATTCCCGTCTTCGTCATACAAATATGCTCCTTTGGCTTCCTTAACATAAATAGGTTCCCCTCCAACGGCATTAAAAGCTCTTACCGGAGAATTCACGCCTCCGGGGATATATTTCTGTGCCTCTGCAAACAAGGCACTGCTTCTTTTGTATATCATGGTTCTGTACTAGTTTTTTATTTTCAATTTCTGGCCTATTGAGATGATATTATTTCTCAGACCGTTTAAACGTTTTAACAAATCGACGGTTATATTGTATCTTCTGGAGATCGAATACAGGGTTTCTCCTTTTTCAACCACATGATAATTGCCTGAAGCTTTCACTATTACTTCCGGGGGGTCTGCAACTACTTCATACCTTCCTTTTAAAACATCCTTATCCAAATCGTATAACCTGTAACGCTCTATAAGGCTTATCAGTTTTTCAGGATATCTCTTATCGGTAGCATATCCTGCTTTCCTGAGTCCTCTTGCCCACCCTTTATAATCGCTTTGTTTCAATTTAAACAGAAAAGCATACCGGCTTCTGGTGGTCAGAAACCTGGAATGGTCTTCAAAAGACTGGCCCGGGTCGTTATATTTTCTAAAACATTCTCCCTTTTCATCGTCATCGTGGAAAACGCCTTCGCCGCCCCAGTTATGACATTTAATCCCGAAATGATTGTTTGCCTTTTTTACAAGGGTTCCTTTTCCTGCTCCGCTTTCTAATATGGCCTGGGCCATTGTTATACTTGCCGGAATACCATGCGTTACCATATTTTGCTTGGCTATCGGGCTAAAGTAATTGATGTAATCTTCAACCGTATTGGTGGTTACCGTGGTTTTCGAGGTGGACTCGAGGGTTTCCGATGATCTTTCTTCTTTTTTCTCAACGACTTCACGATGTACCGGAGGTCTCTTTTTACTTGAAACGGCTTTCTTTTTAGAACCGCAGCTTGCCATAATCAGCAAACACAATACGACAGCTATTTTTTTAAACATCTATTAAGGGTAATTTTTTTTGTTCCAATCGTTGGTTCATCCCGGCTATGCCCTGCAATCCTCCGGTATGAACGGCTAAAATATCAGTATCCGGCTCAAACTTATCATTTTTTATCATATCTGCCAGTCCGAATAGCATTTTTCCGGTATAAACCGGGTCTAACGGGATATTTGTTGTTCTTTTAAAATCGTTTATAAAATCGATCAGTTCTTTATTGATCTTCGCATAGCCTCCAAAATGATAATCTGCAATCAGGCTCCAATTATCTCTCCGGGCAAATTTAAGAATTTCATCTTTTAGGAAATCACCTTTCAATGCCGGAAATCCTAAAATATGCTGGTGTTCTTTAGCGCTATTAATAAGTCCT
Source organism: Zhouia spongiae (assembly GCF_022760175.1). GTDB lineage: Bacteria > Bacteroidota > Bacteroidia > Flavobacteriales > Flavobacteriaceae > Zhouia > Zhouia spongiae. The sequence goes on along the minus strand of NZ_CP094326.1, from coordinate 1,783,678 downwards.
GAGATTGTTCCCCCTGTTCCTACACAGACAGCTATATAATCAAACTCAGCATCTTCCGGCTGTAATATCTCTTCACAGCCTTTAACAGCCTGCGTATTGGTTCCTCCTTCGGGTACGAGGTAAAACGACCCGAACATTTGTTCGAGTTCTCTTATAAATTCCCAGTCATTTTTATGTCTGTATGCCGCCCGGGAAACAAAGTGAAAATCCATTCCGCAACTCCTTGCATAACTAAGTGTCGGGTTATCATCTACAGACTCCTCCAGCTCCTCCCCTCTTATAACCCCTATACTTCTAAATCCATTTTCCTGTGCGGCATAAGCCGTTGCCGCGATATGATTTGAAAAGGCACCGCCAAAAGTCAACAAACCTTCAGCTCCCTTATTCCTGGCTTCCAACAAATTGTATTTAAGCTTACGGTACTTATTTCCGGATATAAAAGGGTGGATGAGATCTTCGCGTTTTATAACAAGCCTTACTCGCTTTTCTCTGCATATATTCAAGATAATCTCTTCGTTCTTAACATCTATCATTCTGACAAGGGAAAATTATACACCACCCCACAACGGGAGAGGTTATCGTTTTGAAGTCCGTGAAGTATAGTAACGGGTAAAACTCCAGGGATTTCTGATCTTCAGATAATCCGGGTCGTGTTCGTTTGCATAAGCTTCGCGTTCGAAACTCACATTTTTATATGCCGTGTAGGTACTTCTGTACTTTAGAATCCCTATTACCCATTCAATTAAATAGATTATGTAAAAAGGGATGATCAGAAGTTCCAGTTGTTGTTTCAGATGAATTTTTTCATGATTGATAAGTATTTCATCCTGTCTTAAATCGTTATCCTTTATAAAAATAACCGGCCACAGGGTTAAGCCCACATACGGCTTAGGAAATATATGTTTAAATACCAAGATCATATATTGCTAATCTCAAAAGAGATTTAATTCTGTTATATTTGTAAAGTTAAGTATATACGGAACAATATTTAACGAACTATATTAAATAAATTTTAAAGAGTTATCCACAAAATAACTTTTTTCGATATTTGCCCCATGAAGAAGAACATCCCTTTAGAGGAAGGAGATTATTACCTGTCGCCACAAGGATATAGGGTTTTTACCGAGAAATATCATTTAAAGCGCGGGTATTGCTGCGAAAGCGGTTGCAGGCACTGTCCGTATGGTTATAACAAAAAGACGAATTCACAAAAAAACTAATACTACTTTGGATAACACCCTCATGAAATACAAAACCACCACTGCGTATTCCTACCACAGGGCTGATATCCGTTATCCATAGCTTTATACAGCACGAAGTCAGACATCAGAAGCCAGCCAGATGAATTCAGTATTCGGGTGAAGAGGTTATTTCCACTTCCTACCCCGGACTTCCGGCTAAATAAGTATTAATTTAATTGTAAAATTACACACATGACATTTAAAGAACAGATATCAGAAGGTATTCCTGCGGAGCTGCCTCAGCCTAAAATATACGAAACTGAAATTAACCATGCTCCTAAGCGCAAGGAGATATTAAATGAGCAGGAGAAAAAGCTTGCCCTGAAAAATGCCTTGAGATATTTTGATGCCAAAGATCATGCAACTTTAATTCCGGAGTTTAAGGAGGAGTTAGAGAAATATGGTCGTATATACATGTACAGATTGCGTCCTGATTACGAAATGAAAGCACGCTCAATCGATGACTATCCTGCGAAGAGCAAACAAGCTGCCGCCATTATGCTGATGATTCAGAACAACCTCGATTATGCGGTGGCCCAGCATCCTCATGAACTTATTACCTATGGTGGTAATGGAGCTGTTTTCCAAAACTGGGCTCAATACAGGCTTACCATGAAATACCTGGCCGAGATGAACGACGAGCAAACCCTGGTTATGTACAGTGGCCATCCGATGGGCTTGTTCCCTTCTCATAAGGATGCTCCGAGAGTGGTTGTTACCAACGGGATGATGATCCCTAATTATTCTAAGCCGGATGACTGGGAAAAATTCAATGCATTAGGTGTTACTCAATACGGACAAATGACAGCAGGAAGCTATATGTATATCGGTCCGCAAGGTATTGTTCACGGAACCACTATCACAGTTCTTAACGGATTTAGAAAAATTGGCAAAGAGCCCAAAGGGCATTTATTTGTCACTTCCGGCCTCGGAGGGATGAGTGGTGCCCAGCCAAAAGCCGGGAACATCGCAGGTTGTATCACTGTCTGCGCCGAAGTAAACCCGAAAGCAACACACACCCGTCATTCGCAGGGGTGGGTTGATGAAGTTATTACCGATCTGGATGCATTAACCGGCAGGGTCAGAAAAGCAAAAGAAAATAAAGAAACCGTATCCATTGCATACCAGGGTAACATCGTAGATGTCTGGGAAAAATTCGACGAAGAAAATATCCATATCGATCTGGGATCAGACCAGACCTCTTTACACAATCCGTGGGCGGGTGGTTACTATCCGGCAGGATTGACTTTCGATGAAGCAAACGAACTTATGGCAAACAATCCGGAAGCATTTAGAAAAGCGGTTCAGGAATCGCTTAGAAAACAGGCGGATGCCATCAATAAACATACTGCAAAAGGCACCTATTTCTTCGATTATGGCAATGCCTTCTTATTAGAGGCTTCAAGAGCCGGGGCCGCTATTATGAACAGTCCGGAAGAAACTATCAGAACCAATCGTGAATTTAAATACCCGAGTTATGTACAGGATATTATGGGACCTATGTGTTTTGACTATGGTTTCGGACCGTTCAGATGGGTTTGTGCAAGTGGTGATCCGGAAGATTTAAAAAAGACCGACGAGATAGCCTGTAATGTTTTAGAAGAAATCATGACGAACTCTCCGGAAGAGATTCGCCAGCAAATGGCCGATAATATACAATGGATCAAAGGTGCCCAGGAAAACAAACTGGTGGTCGGGTCTCAGGCGAGAATCCTCTATGCCGATGCAGAAGGAAGGATGAAAATAGCAGAAGCTTTTAACAAAGCAATTTCTGAAAATGAAATTGGTTTTGTAATTTTAGGTAGAGATCATCACGATGTAAGCGGTACAGATTCTCCATACAGAGAAACCTCCAACATTTACGACGGCTCCCGTTTTACGGCAGATATGGCCATTCACAATGTAATCGGCGACAGCTTCAGGGGCGCTACCTGGGTAAGTATCCACAACGGAGGTGGCGTTGGATGGGGAGAAGTGATTAATGGTGGATTTGGTATGGTTCTTGATGGTAGTAATGATGCAGACAGACGTCTTAAATCGATGCTTTTCTGGGATGTCAACAACGGAATCTCCAGACGAAGCTGGGCTCGGAATGAAGGTGCCGTTTTTGCTATCAAAAGAGCTATGGAAGCAGAACCGAACCTAAAAGTGACCCTTCCTAACGAAGTAGACGATGATCTGTTAAAAAATGTTTAACCCGGTGATCTGCTGCGGAAGCAAATAGTTGTAGCTGGCCACCAAAAATTAAAAAGCTAATTGTTATGAGAACAGTTAAATTATTGTCATTGGTAGCCTTCATTGTATTATTTGCTACATCCTGCTCTTCTATAAGGGTTGCAGCCGATTATGATAAACAAGCAAATTTCGACGCATATAAAACATTTGCTTTTTATAAACCAGGTGTGGATAAAGCTGAAATTTCAGATTTAGATAAAAAACGGATCCTTAGAGCTGTAGAAAGAGAAATGATCGCTAAAGGCTATGCACTCTCTGAAAGCCCGGATGTACTTGTAAGTATCTTTACCAAAGAACGCGACAGGGTAAACGTATACAACAACGCAGGCTGGGGCTGGGGTCCTTACTGGGGACCATATTGGGGAATGGGATACAGCAATGTATCTACCACCACTGAAGGCTCTCTTTACATCGATATTATTGATGCTGAAGAAAAAGAACTCATATGGCAAGGGAAGGGAACCGGAAACCTGATTACCTCCGGAGACATTGACAAAAAAGTCATCAGGATTAATGAATTCGTAACAGAGATCATGTCTCAATACCCTCCGGGTGCCATGAAAAACTAATTACAAGAGGGTGTCTAAAAAGTCAAGACACCCTCTTTTTTATTCGGGTAGGTATCGGAGAACTATTCTCAAATACGCAAATTATGGAGGGGTTGAAATACTTTTTGGACGCCCTCTTTTATCTTCTTCTGTTATCTGTAATTTAAGATTGTGTTTCGGTTAGGTTTTGTAACTTTACAACAACACAAACACTAAAAACGTATTATGGATACCGCATACACCAGCAATCCTTTACTAGACAGGCTTCCCGGGCACCTAAAACAGTTTATCAAGCCTCAGCATTACGATGACTATTCACCTGTTAACCAGGCCGTCTGGAGGTATGTAATGCGTAAAAATGTAGATTACCTGAGTAAGGTTGCCCACGAATCGTATATAGACGGGTTAAAACAAACAGGAATTTCCATCGATCATATTCCGAGCATGTATGGCATGAACCGGATATTAAAGGAAATTGGCTGGGCGGCTGTTGCGGTAGACGGATTCATCCCCCCTAATGCGTTTATGGAGTTCCAGGCGTATAATGTTCTCGTCATTGCTTCTGATATCCGTCAGCTGGAACATATAGAATACACACCGGCTCCTGATATCATTCACGAAGGTGCCGGACATGCTCCTATTATTGCCAACCCCGAATATGCTGAATACCTCCGTCGGTTTGGTGAGATTGGTGCCAAGGCCATATCAAGTGCCAAAGACTACGAAATGTACGAAGCTATCAGACATCTTTCAATAATAAAAGAAGCTGAAGGCACCCCTGAAGAAGCGATAGAAAAAGCAGAAAAACACATTGATTTCCTCCAGGAAAACATGGGCGAACCAAGTGAAATGGCACTTATCAGAAACTTACACTGGTGGACCGTTGAATATGGTTTAATCGGAGAACCCGACAACCCCAAAATATACGGAGCAGGACTGCTTTCCTCCATCGGAGAAAGCGCGTGGTGTATGACCGATCAGGTAAAAAAACTTCCATATACCATCGAAGCTGCCTATCAGGGATTTGACATCACCAAACCTCAACCTCAACTGTATGTTACCCCTGATTTTGCTCATCTGAGTCTTGTCCTTGAAGAATTTGCCAACAAAATGGCCTTAAGAAGAGGGGGCCTAGACGGGCTCAACAAGCTTATCTACTCTAAAGCACTCGGAACTACCGAACTCAGTACCGGTATTCAAATATCCGGTGTATTCAGTAAGGTCATTGCACATGAAGGCAAACCGGTTTATGTTCAAACAACAGGAAAAACGGCACTGGCATACAGAGAGAAAGAATTGGTCGGACACGGAACCACATACCACACCGAAGGGTTCGGCAGCCCCATCGGGAAGCTAAAAGGCATCAACCTGGCGATTGAAGATATGAGCCCCCGCGACTTAAAAGCATACAATATTTATGAAGGACAACGGGTTGTTTTTGATTTTGAAGGCCATATAAAGGTGGAAGGCGAAATCATTACCGGAAAACGCAACCTGCAAGGAAAAATCATCCTTATCAGCTTAAAGGACTGTACTGTTACTTACGATGATGAAATATTGTTCAAGCCAGAGTGGGGAATCTATGATATGGCGATCGGAAAAGAGGTAGTTTCTGCTTTTTCGGGACCCGCCGATGTAAATAGTTTCGACCTTATCACCCATGTTCCATCAGAACAAACCATCAAACCAAAAAAGTCGGCCAGCCGCATCGAACTCGAAAAACTATACCAACAGGTCAGGGATTACAGAGACGGAAAAAACAGAACCATCTCCCGACATAAAGTTTTCGAGCAAATCGTAGCCCATCATCCAAGTGACTGGCTGCTTCCCATAGAACTTTATGAACTGGCGGCAAACAATCACGACGATGATTTTGCTCAGGAGATTTTAGACCACCTGGAAATTGTTAAGCAAACCCGACCTGAAGTAGGCCACCTTATAGACGGCGGGATTTCTTTGATCAATTCAGAATTAATTCATTAAATTTAGGGCGTTAAACCTAATTTCATGATTAAAAAAGTCTCTTTTGGAATTCTATGTTCCATATTCCTTTTCTCATGTAAAAATGAAAAACAAGAAAAGACAGAAGAAGTATCAGCAGCAAACAGGCAGCCCAATATTGTAATTGTATTTACAGACGATCAGGGATATGAGGATGTAGGTTGTTTCGGAGCCCCTGGCATTAAAACTCCCCACCTTGACCAAATGGCTTTGGAAGGGGTAAAACTTACCAGTTTCTATTCAGCTCAGGCTGTTTGTTCCGCATCAAGGGCCGGGCTTCTGACCGGATGTTACCCAAACAGGATCGGCATTCATAACGCCTTTATGCCTGATGCACAAACAGGACTTAACCCTGATGAAACAACTATTGCCGACATGTTAAAACAACAAGGGTACGCCACCGCCATATATGGAAAATGGCATTTGGGAGACCACCCTGATTTTATGCCAAACAAACAAGGTTTTGACGACTACTTCGGAATTCCTTATTCGAACGACATGTGGCCATTACACCCTCAGCAGGGGCCTGTATTTAATTTCGGGCCGCTCCCGCTTTATGAAAATGAAAAAGTAATCGACACGCTTACCGACCAGTCTCAACTTACAACCCAAATTACCGAAAGAGCAGTTTCTTTTATAGACAAAAACAAGGACAAGCCTTTCTTTTTATATGTAGCCCACCCGCAGCCGCACGTACCTCTTTTTGTTTCTGATAAATTTAAAGGTAAATCTGAACGCGGACTTTACGGGGACGTTATTATGGAGATCGACTGGAGTGTGGGCCAGATTATTGAAACGCTGAAGAAAAACAAACTCGATAAAAATACCCTTGTAATTTTCACCTCTGATAACGGACCATGGCTTGCTTACGGCAATCATGCCGGGTCTGCAGATCCGTTTAGGGAAGGAAAGGGCACAGCCTGGGAAGGAGGCCAGAGAGAACCTTTTATCGCCTGGTATCCGGGTAAATTACCGGCCAATAAAACTATCAGCACTCCTGTAATGGCCATCGATATACTTCCAACAGTAGCATCGGTTACAAACAGCAGCCTGCCTGAAAAGGAAATCGACGGAAAAAATGTATGGGACGTACTAACCGGTGAAACTACGGAAACGCCGCATGAAGCCTTTTATTTTTATTACCGGGTGAACGAACTCTTTGGTGTTCGTTACAAAGACTGGAAATTATACTTCCCTCACAGATATCGTACTATGGAGGGACAAGAACCTGGCAAAGATGGTCTTCCGGGAGCATATAGATTTGTAGACATGGAAGAGATCGAGTTGTATCATCTGGCTAATGATTCTATAGAATCGATAAACGTAGCAGATAAACACCCCGATATTGTAAAGAAAATCACTGCTTTAGCAGATAAAAAAAGAGAAGAATTAGGCGATAACCTAACAGGCATCAAAGGTTCTGAAAACAGGGAACCTGGCCGTGTAAAAACGGAAGAATAAACCTTGAATCATAAAGTCTTTTTGAATAAGAGACCTTCCAGGTTTTGAAAACCTGGAAGGTCTGAAATTTATCAAGTAAAAAGCATCAGTTATCCTCTTGCCTGATAAAATCATATTTTAAATTCCCTTGTTTAAAAAGGAACAGTTGCTTTCCGTTTTTTTTATAGAACGACATCTTGATTCCCGCCTGTTTAAACTCATATTCGGTATCGGAATACGGCGTAAGCGGAAAAGCACCCTGCCCTGTAGCCTGTCCGTATAACTCCCTGTCTTTTACAAACACTTTTATATCCAGCGGGAATTCCGGATTACCATATATTCCTTCATACGTTTTTAAGACAGTTTCAGCAACTTCTACCGGAGTTCTTGAAAAATCAGCGAACTCCAATGGCTTTCCATACACTGCATTGAGCAATTGTACTGATATGTCATTAGGATTAAAATAATTCGTCGCGTTGACGAACTGAACTAACAAAAGTCCATCTTCCCTGTTGTACCCAACTGTAGATCTATAACTTTCTATTCCTCCTGTATGCCCGTATAACTTCTTATCGTTAAAAGGAAAACTCGCTATTCCCAAACCATATCCTTCCTTTATGTCGAGCATTTTTTCTAAACTTTCCTGAGTTATTAACTTCCCTGAGAAAAGAGCTTCATAAAACACTGCTAAATCTTCAAGTGTAGCAGCCAAAGCCCCTGCCGACCATGCCCAGTCAGTATTCCATTCAGGCATTGTAGGCTCCCACTTATCACCTTTACGGAGATAGGATTTGGCAAAATACCTATTATCCACAGGCCTTCCCAGATACGTGTTTTTTAATTGCAGTTTTCTCAGGATTCCCTCCTCCAACTGCTTTTTATAACTATTCCCCGAAGCGTCTTCTATAATGTACCCTAACAGCATATAATTGGTATTGCTATACTCGTACCGGGCATCAGGTTCAAAAACGGTTTCGTACCCTTTAACTTTAGTTAAAAAAGCTTCTTTAGAAACCGGTTGACTTACATTTTCGATAAACCCTTCCTCATTCGTGTAGTTAAACAAACCGGATCGATGCCTCAGAAGCATTTCTACATCTATTTTATCTGCATTGGGGATACCCGGATAATACTTGGCCAGCTTATCAGACAGGTTTAACTTATTCTCTTCTGCTAATTGTAAAATAAGAGTGGCTGTATATGTTTTGGTTATAGAACCTATTAAGAATAACGTATTAAGTGTATTTTTCTTGTTATTTTCTAAGTTCTGATATCCTACCGATCGATTGTAAAGAACCTCTCCATGGTCCTTTATCAATACATTCCCAAAAAAAGCCTGGTGCTGCTCATAATGATCAAAAAGGCTATCGAGTTCAGCCAGCTTTACAGATTGCGCTGTTAATGTACATACGAACAATAAACTCAGGAGAAACACAATTTTTTTCATAAGGATCAATTTTCCTATAAATTTAATCATCAAAGGAATAAAAACCCTGTTTTTCCTGAAAGAAAACACCTTTATCAAAAAACCATCTCAGGGTATTGTTCTTTAATCCGGTCTATCCTGTGCTGGAGCTTCCTTCTAAAACTTCGATGCTGCCCAGAATCGGGATTGAATGGTTTATGATTCAACCCTTTCTGAATTTTATCTATTTCATCCATTAACTGATATGATTTGGGATCAACCCATACTTTTTTAAATTTTTCCCATATATAACTTACAGCCATAGCGTTTGGATGCACCATATCGTCGGTATAAAACCTATAGTCGCGCAGTTCATCCATCATAATCTCATACGCAGGAAAATAAAAAGACTGCTCCGCAGCAGAAATTGTCAAATGAGTTGCCGTCATTAAATGCGCCTTGCTTTGCTGGTTTTCTACAAAACCATCTTTTAAATGTCGTACAGGAGAAACCGTAAAGACTATCCGGACGTTTGGATTTATTCGTTTTATGAGTTTCAGGATCTTCTTATAACAATCTTCCAATTGCTCTACCGGCCACAAGACCTTATCAAATTCGTTTTGGGGGACTTTATGACAATTAGCCACTACCCTTTCTGCATTCTTTAACTGGTAAGCCCAGGCCGTACCACTCGTTATCACTATGAAATCTGCACAACTCAAGCTGCTTAAAGTAAGCTGTAACGCTTTATTCAGCCCCTCTAATACCTCTTGCTTTGACAAACCGCTTAAATCGGAGTGCGCCTCATAAGAATGCCATCTTTCATTTAAGAAGAAAATATCATTTTCAGTATATGACCTTTTTTGCTCTGCCCTTTCGAGAAGATTCAGGATTGCCTTAGGATGAAATAAAATACCAAACGGATTTACCTGGACAGAAAATTTAAAGTACTTCAGCTTTTCACCTATATTTTCAACAAAACAGGATCCCAGCATCAAGATCCGTTTATCGTAACTGATCTGATTTTTTTCAGGATAAAGCGGTATGTGAGTCTGTAACAGCATAATAATAAAAATTCCCGCCGAAGCGGGAATACTAAATTACAAAATATATGATTTTACTTTTTCCAATGCCTCTGGAATACCCGCAGGATTTTTTCCACCTGCTGTAGCAAAGAACGGTTGTCCTCCTCCGCCTCCCTGAATATACTTCCCGAGTTCCCGAACCACTTTACCGGCATTCAGATCTTTTTCTGCCACCAATTCCTTGGATATATAACACGTAAGCAATGCTTTTCCGTTATTTTCCGAAGCAAATAAAACAAAAAGGTTCTTAAACTCATTCCCCAGTTCAAATACCATATCTTTTAAGGCTCCCTGGTCCAAGTCGATCTTTTGCGCCGTAAACTTTACTCCGTTTACTTCTTCCAATCCGTTTCGAAGCTCTTTTTTAAGTCCTTTGGCCTTGGCTTTCTGTAGTGATTCGATTTCTTTTTTCAGTGCGGCATTTTCCTCCTGTAAGGATGTAATGACCTTAACCGGATCGTTTTTCGTTTTTAAAACCTCCAGTACTTTATCATAAGCCTCGCTTTGATTTTCGAAATACTGTTTGGCGCCATCGGCCGAAATAGCTTCAATCCTTCTTACCCCGGCCGCTACGGCACTTTCATAAGTAATCACAAAATGCCATATATCTCCTGTATTCTTAACATGAGTACCTCCGCAAAGTTCCATACTTTCACCAAACTTAATAGTACGTACGGTATCGCCATATTTTTCGCCAAACAAAGCTACTGCCCCTTCATTTATTGCCTGCTGGTATGGTATATTCCTGTTTTCCTCCAATGGCAATTGTTCTCTGATACGGGCATTCACAAATTCCTCTACCTGCTTTAGTTCTTCGGCACTGACCTTTGTAAAATGAGAGAAATCGAATCGCAGATAGTCTTCACTGACCATAGATCCTTTTTGCTCTACATGCGTTCCCAGCACCGATCGTAGCCCCTGATGCAATAGATGTGTTGCAGAGTGGTTAGCCGCAGTATTCCTACGGGAATCCGTATCGACCACAGCTTCAAAAACAGCTTCGAGATTATCCGGCAGATTTTTAACAAAATGGACGATCAGGCTATTTTCTTTCTTCGTATCCAGAATATATGTAACATCACCATTAGGAGCCTCCAGGTACCCTTTATCGCCTACTTGTCCGCCTCCTTCCGGATAAAATGGTGTAAGATTGAAAATCAATTGATACATTTCGCCTTCTTTTTTTGAAGTGATCTTTCTGTATCGCGTGATCTTGACTTTGGTATGTAGCATATCATACCCCACAAACTCCTCTTCGTCGTCTTCAATCAGCACATGCCAATCGCCTGTTTCTATTTTAGTTGCCTTTCTGGACCGCTCTTTTTGCTTCTGTAATTCGTTCTCAAAACCTTCAGTATCCAGGTCATATCCCTTTTCACTTAAAATAAGTGCGGTAAGGTCGATAGGGAAACCATAGGTATCGTATAGTTCGAACGCCTTCTTACCCGAAATAATCTTGCTTTTACTGTTGCTTATAACATTATCGAGTAATTGCAATCCCTGATCTAATGTTCTGAGGAAAGAATGCTCCTCTTCTTTTATGACGTTTTCGATGATTCCTTTCTGAGATCGTAACTCCGGGAACGTATCATGCATTTGATTCTCCAAAGTATCGACCAGCTTATATATAAACGGATCTTTCTCGTTAAGGAAGGTAAATCCGTAACGGATAGCCCTCCTTAATATTCGCCGGATCACATATCCGGCTCCAGTATTACCCGGCAACTGTCCATCAGCTATTGCAAATGACACTGCTCTTAAATGGTCTGCTATAACACGAATAGCGATATCTGTATTCTCATCCTTCCCATACTTTGAATTGGTAATAGTTTCAATTTCTCTGATGATCGGAGTAAATACATCTGTATCGTAATTACTCTTTTTACCTTGCAAGACCATGCAAAGTCTTTCAAAACCCATCCCGGTATCGACATGCTGTGCAGGCAGTTCTTCGAGAGAGCTATCTGCTTTACGGTTAAACTGCATAAATACAAGGTTCCACACCTCAATGACTTCCGGATGATCCTGATTTACCAATTCCTTACCGGAAACTTTTGCTTTTTCTTCAGCCGAACGGATATCTACATGTATTTCCGAACAAGGTCCGCAAGGCCCCTGTTCTCCCATCTCCCAAAAGTTGTCTTTTTTATTTCCGTTAAGGATTCTGTCCTCGCTGATGTATTGCTTCCAGATATCATAGGCTTCGATATCTTTCCCGAGCCCTTCTTTATCGTCACCCTCAAATACCGTGACATACAAGATCTCCTTATCGATTTTATATACTTCGGTTAAAAGTTCCCAGGCCCATTGAATCGCTTCCTTTTTAAAATAATCCCCGAAACTCCAGTTACCCAGCATTTCAAACATGGTATGGTGGTATGTATCTTTACCCACTTCTTCCAGGTCATTGTGCTTACCGCTTACCCTTAAACACTTTTGTGTATCTGTAAGCCTGGTATTTTTAGGTTTCTTGTTCCCCAGGAAGAATTCTTTAAACTGATTCATTCCCGCATTGGTAAACATCAACGTAGGATCGTCTTTGATAACCATCGGTGCCGAAGGGACTATCGTATGTTTTTTATTTTCAAAAAACGATAAAAACTGCTTTCTTATTTCTTGAGATTGCATCATAAAACTCTTAACTTTTTCTAAAAATTGGAGCAACTGCGAAACAATTTTTATATTTGTTCGTTAGCTAAATTCCAATCGCTCTCATTTAGAGTGCAAAAATAGAATATTTAAACTAATGTCGAAGGTAAAATATTATTACGATCACGAAACACTTTCATACAGAAGAATTGAACCTAAGAAAGGTAAAAAGCTGGGGTTGGTGGCCATATTCATTACCGGAATGATATTATCTGGTTTTTTATTCTTTATTGCCACAAGTTATATTCCCAATGTAAAAACCCCCAGGGTACTTTCTCTTGAACGGGAATTGAAAAACGCTGAACTGAATTACCAGATATTAAACAACAAGCTTACGCATATTGAGAATGTACTTGCTAATGTAGAAGAACGCGACAATAATATTTACCGGATCTATTTTGAGGCAAACCCTATCCCCGAAGAACAGAGGCAAGCCGGATTTGGTGGTGTAAACCGATATAAGCATTTAGAAGGTTTTGACAATTCTGACCTTATCGTCAATACTACAAAACGACTGGAGGTTCTTCAGAAAAGATTGGTCGTACAATCCAAGTCATTAGATGAAATCACCGAGTTAGCCAAGGAAAAAGAAGATTTGCTCCTGGCCATACCGGCCATACAGCCCGTTAAAAATGAAGATCTAACCCGAATTGCTTCCGGTTACGGATGGCGGTCAGATCCATTTACCAAAGCACGGAAGTTCCATTACGGAATGGACTTTACCGCGCCGAGAGGAACTCCGGTTTACGCCACAGGTGACGGTACCGTTACCAGAGCCGACAACCGGTCTTCGGGATATGGAGAACACATCCGTCTGGATCATGGCTACGGGTATGTCAGCCTTTATGCACACCTGAGCAAGTACAATGTCAGAAAGGGACAAAAAGTAAAAAGGGGCGATATCATAGGGTTTGTAGGAAGCACCGGCAGATCGCAGGCACCCCACCTCCATTATGAGGTTTTTAAAGACGACGAACGTATCAATCCGCTTAACTTCTATTACGGAAGTTTAACTGCGGACGAATTTGACGCTATGTTAAAAGCTGCTACTATAGAAAACCAATCGTTAGATTAATGCATATAGACCTTCCTGACAAATTGTATTACAGTATAGGCGAAGTAGCCAGGGCTTTTGATGTAAACACCTCTCTTATCCGCTTTTGGGAAAAGGAATTTGAGGTCATCAAACCTAAGAAAAATGCCAAGGGCAACAGGAAATTTACAAAAGAAGACATCAAAAACCTTCAGCTTATATATCATTTGGTTAAAGAACGTGGCTTCACCCTGGAAGGCGCCAAAACTCACCTCAAGGAAGAAAAGATGGAAACCCTTTCAAATTTTGAGATTATTCGTAAATTGGAGGGTATAAAAACTGAACTTATTAAAATTAAAGAACAGTTATAATAAGACTATAGCCTACAAATTTTTAGTCGAATCCGTTTGCCGGGATGTAACGAAATCATAACTTTATATACCTATTAACAAGCGAAACAATCTTAAAAACTAAACAGAAATGAAAAAGTGGTTAATTCCTGTAATTATAATCGTTGTTGTAGCATTCGGGTTATACCGATGGGCTGTCGGCATTAATAATACAGCTGTAACATACGAAGAAAATGCAAAAACTGCATGGGCAGACGTCGAAAGTACTTACCAAAGAAGAAACGATCTTATCGGTAACCTTGTTAAAACTGTTCAGGGTGCGGCCGATTTTGAAAAATCTACCTTAACCGATGTTATCGAGGCAAGAGCCAAGGCTACTTCAACGAACATCGACCCGACCAATATTACACCTCAACAACTGGAGGCTTTCAATCAGGCGCAGAGCGGCCTATCATCTGCTTTGTCCCGCTTATTAGTGACCGTAGAACGTTATCCGGAACTTAAAGCCAATCAGAACTTCCTGGAACTCCAAGCTCAATTAGAAGGCACAGAAAACAGGATTAATGTTGCGAGAGACCGTTTTAACGAATCTGTAAACACATACAACAAACACATTAAAATATTCCCGAACAGTTTGCTTGCCGGGATGTTTGGTTTTGATGAAATGGGACGTTTCGCCGCAGAAGCCGGAGCAGAAAAAGCCCCTGATGTTAACTTTGATTTTTAAAGGGTACCGATGTCTGTAGTTGAAGATTTTTTATCGCCTGAAGACGAACAGGAAATTGTAGATGCGATCCGTACTGCCGAAATGCAAACTTCGGGTGAGATCCGGGTACATATAGAAAGTACCTCACAAAACAAACCGGCTTTTGAACGTGCCAAAGAAGTATTTCACTGGCTTAAGATGGATAATACCAAGGAAGCTAACGGAGTTCTTATCTATATCGCTGTAAACGATCATACTTTTACTATCTGCGGCGACAAGGGCATTAATGACAGTGTTCCTGAAAATTTTTGGAATAGCACCAAGGATATCATGCAGGACTTTTTCAGGCAGAAACAATTTAAAAAGGGTTTAGTTGAAGGAATTTTAAAAGCCGGGAAAGAACTTCAGGCTCACTTCCCCTGGCATCACGATGACACAGATGAATTATCAAATGAAATATCAAAAGGATAAAAAAGTGCATTTAAATACGGTTAGAACTTACTTATGCCTGCTCGCAGGACTTTTGATATTTCATGTCTCACCTGCCCAATTCCGGATTCCTGAAACACCTGCTGACCAAACCAGTGTATACGATTATGTAAACCTGTTATCAGCCTCTGAAAAATCGGCGTTGGAGAATAAGCTCATCCGTTATTCCGACACCACATCTACTCAAATTGTAGTAGCCGTAATTTCTTCTACCGAAGGAGAAAACATCAATTATCTTGCTGCACAATGGGGACATGAATGGGGAATCGGACAGGAGAAAGAAGACAATGGTGTTTTTATACTGTTGGCCAAAGACGACCGACAGATTGCTATCCAGTCCGGTTATGGCGTCGAACACTTACTTACCGATGCCATGACTAAACGAATCATCACCAACGTTATTATCCCTGAGTTTAAAAAAGGTGATTATTATACCGGATTAAACAGGGGAGCGGATGTTATTTTCCAGGTATTGTCCGGTGAATACAAAGGAAGCCGAAAACCAGACTCAAATAAAATCCCTGCCGGGGCGATCATATTTATGGTCTTTATCTTTTTTATCATTATCGCTGCCTTGTCTAAAAAGAACCGGGATGGTGGTGGCGGATCCGGCGGCCGAAACCGTGGACTTGACATCTGGGATATGATCATCCTGAGTAATATGGGCCGGGGCGGCTTCGGAGGCTCTTCCGGTGGTGGCTTTGGAAGCGGTGGCGGTTTTGGCGGGGGCTTTGGCGGCGGAGGCTTCGGTGGCGGAGGCTTCGGTGGCGGCGGTGCCAGCGGTAGCTGGTAAGCTGCCTATAATCGATCCTTTTAACTTTTCCTTATAAGCAAACCAGTCGATAATTGGTTTCTTTTGTAAGCTATTAATTGAATCATATGTTATGCCTGAATCTTTTTACAGAGAGCAACTAACCGTTCACAAGGATGCCCTGAAAGCAATTAACAAAAAGTTATTCCTGTTCAGTATGCTTCGCTTACTGGTCTTTTTGGCCTTCGGGTCCGGAGTTTATTTTTTTCATAGTCATTGGAAGATTACCTTGCTTACAGCGATCACAGGCATAGGTGTTTTCCTTGGTTTAGTATCGTATTATTCCCGTTTACAATATCTGAAGAAAAAAACCAAAAAGCTGCTCGGTATTAACGAAACCGAATTAAGGGTTTTAAACCGGCAGTTTAACGATCTGGACAGGGGCGACGAATTTTCAGAAGCGAGTCATTTCTACAGCTACGATATCGACTTGTTCGGCAAAGGGTCTTTTTTCCAATATTTAAACCGGACATCTACCGGGGAAGGAAAAAGAGAACTGGCAGGCAATTTATTAAATAACGACCCTGCCCATACCATAAAGAAACAAGAAGTCGTTAAAGAATTAAGCCGGCAACCGGAATGGAGACAACAGTATTCGGCCATCGCTTCTATTATTGAATCCGATACCAGTACCGCACAAATTACTAACTGGATTAAAGCGTATAAAACTTACACTCCGAAACACACAAAAAAAATAGCATTTGGGTTTTCTGTGATCTCAACAGGCATTATAGCGCTGGCTTTTCTAAATATTATTCCTGAATCGTATGTTGTGTATTGGTTTTTAACCGCTTTAATCATTACCGGAAAGTATTTTAAAAAAACGAATATTCTTTCTGATCGTGCATCTAAGACCAAAGAAGCTTTTCAGCAGTATCACCAATTGCTGAAAATGATCGAGGAGGCCACATTTTCATCCGAGATGTTAAAAGAAAAGCAACAAACACTGACTTCCGGAAAAGAAAAGGCATCAGACATCCTGAAAAAACTATCAAAAGCCATCGATTCGTTAGACCAGCGAAACAATATGCTTTTCGGGGTTCTGGCAAACGGATTCTTTTTATGGGATCTCAGGCATGCCAACACCATTGAAGCGTGGATCATTACGCATAAGCACGATGTCGGGCAATGGTTCGATACAGTTGCCTATATAGATGCTCAGAATTCTTTATCGAATTTTGCATTTAACCATCCTTTATACTGTTTTCCTGTCCCAAAAAAGAATACCGGGGTCAATGCTACCGGTTTAGGGCATCCGTTGTTAGACCCGGGTAACAGAACCGACAATAATTTCGTTATCGATCATCAGGAGTTCTTTATCATAACAGGAGCCAATATGGCGGGAAAAAGCACTTTCCTCAGAACCGTTTCTTTAAGCATTGTGATGGCCAATTGCGGGTTGCCTGTATGTGCTTCCTCATATGAGTACACACCTATGAAACTCATTACCAGCATGCGCACATCCGACTCACTAAGTGACGGCGCTTCTTACTTTTTTTCGGAACTACAGCGCTTAAAATTTATTGTAGATGCCATTAAAACGGATCAATACTTTATCATCCTTGATGAGATTCTGAAAGGCACGAACAGTTCCGATAAAGCCATTGGATCGCGTAAACTGGTAGAACGCCTGGTAAAAAGTAATGCTACAGGAATTATCGCAACGCACGACCTTAGCTTATGCGAGGTTGCTAATGAACTGGATGTAGTAAAGAACTACTACTTTGATGCTGTCATTGAAGGTGACGAGCTCTATTTCAGCTACGAATTAAAGGAAGGTATCTGTCAGAACATGAATGCTTCGTTCTTATTGAAACATATGGATATTGTTGAATAAGGCTTATGCCTACAGATTATTCAAGATAAGTTTTAACCCGGGTGGCAGAAACAATTGTTTGGTACACCACACAATACCTTTCCGTAAGCTCCCGGAGCTTTTCAAGGCTTTCGGCACTTTCATGGCTTTCAACCTCGAAATACAAACGTATTTCCCTGAATCCTACAGGTGTATCTTTTGATATTCCCAAGGTTCCTTTCAAATCAAGATCGCCTTCAGCGGTCACCTTTCCACCTGCAATACGTAATCCCATTGAAGTCGCCACAGCATTCAGAGTTACCCCTGCACAGGCCACCAAAGCCTCCAGGAGCAAATCGCCCGAACAGGCAAGGGTTCCGTCTCCTCCGGTGGCCGGATGAAGACCTGCCTCCACTATCAGCTTTCCTGTTTCAACCTTACATGAGATACTGTTACCCAGTAACCCGTTAGCTTTTAAAGTAATGACAGCCGACTCCGGTTCTTCCCGGTATTTTTGTTTCAGCGGGGCTTGTATGCTTTTCAGATTTTCTGCTTTCATTTTACTTTTATTTACCCGATCATCGAGATTTAAATGCTCCGACGCTTGTCCTTGTGAAATATTCCAAAAGGAATTTCACAGGGCTTGCGTCGAAATGTTTTGCCATGCACCAGCTGGCCCCATCGCTAAAAAGGGCTACCAGACCTTTTCTTTACGCTTGCCCTCTCGTGGGCTTGCCCCCGAGGTAATTTACTGCCTATAAAAGTTACATCTTTTTTTGTAAAATGCCGACTATAAAAAAGCCGGCAATTAAAATTACCGGCTTCTACAGATATCATTAAGCATTAAAACCTTCTAAATCGCATGCCTCCATGCGACGGTGGCCGCTTCCCTCCGAACTTATCAAACTTCCAGGTAAAACTCAGCATAAAATAGCGTTGCAATACGGTACTCTGGCTATCCTGTATATAATCTTCTGCCACTGTCCGCCTTGTATTAATATTCTGATCGAGCAAGTCGTAAGCCAATAGCTTCAGGGTTCCTTTTTCTTTAAACATCTGCACTCCCAAACTCATATTCCAGAAAACGGAACTTTTATCAAAGCCATCACTGACATTCCCATTATAACTATATACAATGTCATTGCCCCATATAATATTCTTGGGCCAGTAAGTAGATGTCCTTAATTCGGCATTGTGGGTTATAAACTTAACTTCATTTAAGTTGTCCAGTGTATATGACGTATTGTTAAATGCTATAGCATAACCAGGTTCTATATCTATAAGTTCTTTGTAATTGAAATCAAATGTTAACCGTGGAGTGAAACTAAAGTTTTTAGAAGTAAACTTAACCCCATTGCTAAAACTGATTTCATTATTATATCCGCCATTTAATCTCAGGCGCCAACCAAGAGTATAGACAGTATCTTTTTTAATCTGCTTTCCGTATGATGCTCCCAAATTCGCCGAATAATTACCATCGACATTGGTGTATGTCGTTCTTCTGATGAAATTCTCATCAGTTACGGTTAAACGGGTTATTCTATCATTCTGAAAATTCATGGATCCATAGATAAACATCCCGCTTCTGCTCCTCCAATCGAAGTTATTATAATTAAATGAAATCCTGTGACTTAAAGAGGCATCGAGATCGGGATTACCGGTAATGATATTGGTAGGATTCGATATGTTCTCGATCGGCTGAAGCTGAGAAATGGACGGAACATCGACATTCGACCTGTAATCGAACCGAATACGCTTGTTTCTGCTTAATCTCCAACGAACCCTGCTTGTAAAATAAAAGTTATTAAAATCTTTATCGAATTGCGTATTTTGTAAATAATCGTCATTATTCATTTGTGTATTCTGCCAATTGGCATTTACCCCTACACTCAATGATTCACCCTCATAATTAAGTCCGAAGGAAGATCTTTGCCTTATATTTTTGAATATAAAGTCAGAGCTAAGGTCCTGGTTAAAATCTGTATACCCGCCGGTTACATCATCGTAATCGTTTACTATTCTATGATTCTTCTGAAGTTGCCAGTCATAGTTGTATTCGATATCTGCAAAAAGGTTTTCGACTATGGGTTGCCTGAACTCCACCTGGGCTCCATAGGCATCTGACCGGTTATTCGTGGAGGTCTGCTGATCTACCTCTTCTTCGGAAGGATTATTACCATATACTTCTCTTAAGGTATTCAGATTAGAGATTCCTTCAGACACATTATTATTATTATTGAACCCTACTCTCAGGAATCTGCCATTACTTCCGAATCTTTTAATTATGCTCAGGTTATTACTAAAACCCTGTTGCTCATTTTCGCTTACATTGGCAGACTCACTTTCATTGATCAGGTCGCCATTCTCGTCTGTTGCCATTTCACTTCTGACATTAGAGGAAAGGCTCTTAGCCAGGTTAAATCTGGGTGCAAGGGTTATCTTTAAAGTAGAGTCAAGTTCGAACTCAAAACGCGCATTGGCTCTGTGAGAATCAGTATCACCGTCAAAGCTGGAGGTACTTTCCGTAAAATACCGCCTGTCAGGAAGTATATTTTCTCTTGAAGTTTTCGTATCGTTAAAGGAGCTGCTTCCCCCATAAAAATAATCGGCGGTCAGTTCTGTTTTATCATTAAACTCATTTGCATAATTCCCTCCTATACTGGTCGAGGTCGTTATTCCCTGTCCAAACCCAAAACTAAGCCCATTGACACTAAAACCTCCATTCCCTCCAACAGATACGCTTCTTCTGCCTGAGTTCCCTACCATATCAAAAATTTCATCCATGGAAAATCCGGCACTGTTGATATTATTTTTACCTGCAAGAATACTTACGCGTTCTTCTCCTTTAAACATATTCAGCATTCCGTTCAACTGGTAGCGGTCATCGGTTCCGTATCCGGCAGTCATTCTACCGAAGTGTCCCTTATTTTTATCTTCTTTTATGGTTATGTTGATTGTTTTTTCTTCGGAATTAGATTCCTTACCGGTAAATTCTTCGGTTTCAGATTTTGTATCTGTGATCTGTATTTTATCGATAATCTCCTTCGGCAAATTTTTAGTGGCTATTTTGGGATCATCCCCGAAAAAGGCTTTTCCGTTTACTAAAACCCTGTTAACATCTCTCCCGTTCACGGTTATCTTTCCATCGCTATCGACCTCTACCCCCGGTAGTTTTTTCAACAATTCTTCTACATTAGCATCCGGACGAGCCTTAAAAGAATCGGCATTAAACTCTAATGTATCCTTCTTTATCTGGATCGGGATACGTTCTCCTACCACACTTACGCCTTCCAGTTCTTCCATATGCTGTTCCAGCAGTACTTCACCCAATTCGATTTTAGATTTATTAAGTTCTATAATCCGCTTATTGACACCATATCCTGAATAGGAAATATATAAATTGGCTTTGGTAACCGGGGTCTGCAACTCAAGTTCAAAAGAACCGTCTTTTTCAGAGATAGTGTATGAAATTAAAGTACTGTCTTTTAATGTCTCTGCATAAATGGTAGCAGCTTCCAGCACAGTATTTGTACCTCCGTCTTTAATAATTCCTTTTACAACAAAGTCTTGTGCATAAATAAAACCGCCTAAAAGCAGTATTATAAGGGTGATCTTTTTTCTCATTCTTCTGGTTCAAGGTTCGATTAACTTCGATACTACAAAAGACATTAATAAACGGGAAAGGTTTAACATTGTTATGTTATAATTTTCTTAAAAAAGAGACAAAAAGCAACCAATCGAAGCATATTTCCTTTTTTTTCTCAACAATTGAGATTTCCCCCTCCCGATAATACCTGAATACATCGAAATGCTCAGCATAAAATACCATTGCAAAACTATACCCTGGAAATCATCTTTTTGTTCCGGTCGCATATAAGGTAGGCATGCGGCCTTCAACACATCCGGTTTAAACCGTGCAACGACTTTTACCCTCAACGGTTCCGGTTATGGCGGAATCTTGTGTATAAAGTCACCCCTCCTGCAAAAAGAAGTCATAACGTAATCCTGTCTTTTTTTGATTGAACTCTCAACAAGAGTAAGATTTCAGTTCAACCAAAAAACCAAGAAGATGTTAAAAAATTAATTTCGTACAGTTATTTTTTCCTGAAATACACCTGAATTGGCACACCGTTAAAGTCAAAATTTTCTCTTAGTTTATTTTCTACAAACCTTCTGTACGGATCTTTTATATACTGGGGAAGGTTTGCAAAAAAGGCAAACTGTGGTGTTGGTGTAGGCAATTGTGTACAGTACTTGATTTTTACATACTTTCCTTTGGCGGCCGGCGGTGGCGTTTTTTCAATTAAAGGAAGCATGGTATTGTTCAATTTTGAAGTGGAAATCTTTTTGCTTCTGCTCTTGTACACCTCTACAGCCGTTTCTATAGCTTTGTAGATACGTTGTTTGGTAAGGGCCGACATAAATATGATAGGAACATCTGTAAAGGGTTCTATCTCTTTTCTTATCTTTCTTTCAAAATCCCTAACGGTATTGGTTTCTTTTTCTACAAGATCCCATTTATTTATAAGGATAACGATTCCTTTTTTGTTTCTTTCGGCTAACCAGAATATATTGGAGTCCTGTCCTTCGAACCCTCTCGTGGCATCCAGTACCAGCAGACAAACGTCAGAATGCTCTATAGCCCGTACAGAACGCATCACAGAATAAAACTCAAGGTCTTCTTTTACTTTCGCCTTTCTTCTGATACCCGCGGTATCAACCAGATTGAATTCAAACCCAAATCTATTATAGCGCGTATCTATACTATCACGTGTGGTTCCTGCAATGTCGGTAACTATATACCGGTCTTCTCCTATCAGTGCATTGATAAAAGAAGATTTTCCTGCATTTGGCCTACCTACTACTGCAAAACGAGGTAGTTCTTCATCTGTCGCTTCCTCATATTCAGGAAGTGCTTCTACCACCGCATCGAGCAATTCCCCGCTACCGCTACCGTTAATACTCGATATCGTGTAATAATCTCCCAGTCCCAACCCATAGAACTCAACAGCATTCGCTTCCCTGGTTGCATCATCCACTTTATTAACAGCGACAAAAACCGGTTTCTGAGATTGTCTTAATAGCTTCGCTACGTCTTCATCCATCCCGGTAATGCCAACTTCAACATCAACTACAAAGATCAGCACATCGGCTTCATCTATAGCCAATTCTACCTGTTTATCTATTTCCTGTTCGAAGATATCATCACTTCCTACAACATAACCACCGGTATCAATGAGTGAAAACTCTCTCCCATTCCAATCAGCTTTTCCGTAATGGCGATCGCGGGTTACTCCGCTAACTGAATCCACAATCGCTTCTCTTCTTTGAATCAATCTATTAAACAGGGTCGATTTCCCTACATTGGGTCTTCCTACTATGGCTACAATACCGCTCATAAACAAAAAATTAGGTTGCAAAGGTAAGGTTTAGATTATTAAGTTAATAACATGTATCGTAAGTTATCGACATTCTATAAAATTCTTTTGAGGAACATTTCCTTTTGTTTTTCGGATAAATTTTCGGTTACAAACAGTAAATAACTAATAATTAACACATTATGTCATTTTTTATTCAGAACTTTAATAGCCTTATTAACCAACAAAAAACAACATCATGATAACATTTAAAAAAATCCTTTTAGTGTTTACCATCGGGTTATTCACATGTGCTGTTACGGCACAAAACGACAAAGACCAAAAAATAATTGATGATGCCAAAACGGCAAAAACCACCTTATTAGATGCCAACCCCGAACTTAAAAAGTTTTTTACCAATTCTGCCGGATATGTAATTTTTCCGAATGTGGGTAAAGGTGGATTTATTATCGGAGGCGCTTCTGGCAACGGGGTCGTTTACGAAAAGGGGAAAATAATCGGAATGGCAGGTTTAAAGAAACTCAATGTTGGGCTGCAAGCCGGAGGACAAGCCATTATAGAGGTCATCTTTTTTGAGACCCAAAATGAGCTGGATCAGTTTAAAAAAGGGAAATTCAAGTTCGATGCCGGTGCTTCTGCCACGGCGATACATTCGGGCGAATCTGTCGATGCCAAATATTCAGAAGGTGTAGCTGTATTTACTCATACAAAGGGTGGATTAATGGCTGAAGCATCTGTTGGGGGTCAAAAATTCAAGTACAAGGCTTTTGAAGAGTAAACTACCTCGGAGCAAGCTCCGGGAGAGGGGTCGAGCGTAAAAAAGGCAGATCAGCACAGCGTACTTTTTTGGCGATGGAGCCAGCTCGCCCATAAGCATAACATGTCGCCGCTAGCCCCGTGAAATTCCGTCAGGAGTATTTCACCAGGACATGACCCCGTATTCCCGACAGTATCGGGATTAAATCTCGATTATCAAGTAAAAGAGGGTGTCTAAAAAGACTGTTTTTGTCAACCTGAACTCTTTCCAGATTCTCACAACGTTTTGTGAATCAACGTGATGAGATCCTGATATAAATTCAGAACGACACTTTTGACATCTTTTAGACGGTCTCTTTACTTTTGGTTGTATCCAAACCTTCTTAACTGGTTGGAATTACTTCTCCAGTTCTTATTCACTTTAACAAACAGCTCCAGATGTACCTGTTTACCAAAGAATTTTTCAAGATCCTCTCTGGACTGCATCCCGACTTTCTTCAGTGCTGCTCCTTTATGTCCGATGATGATCCCTTTTTGTGTATCCCGTTCCACCATGATTACAGAGCGTATCCGGATAATAGTGTCGTCTTCTAGAAATTCCTCTGTTTCTACCTCTACAGCATAGGGGATTTCTTTTTTATAATTCAACAATATTTTTTCCCGAATGGTCTCATTGACAAAAAATCGCTCCGGCTTGTCTGTTAATTGATCTTTAGCATAGAACGGTGGTGAATCGGGCAGTAGTTCTACAATTCGCCCAAATACTTCAGGCACATTAAAATTCGTTAAGGCTGATATCGGATATATCTCAGCCCCTGGTAATTTCGTTGTCCAATAGGCTACTTGTTCTTCCAATTGTTCCTGGCTCGACTTGTCAATCTTATTCAAAAGCAATAATACCGGAATCTCTGAGTTTTGCAGCCGTCTGAAAAAGGCTTCATCTTTTAATTCTTTTTCGCCGATTTCTACCATATATATCAACAGGTCTGCATCTTCGAAGGCCGATTTTACAAAATCCATCATCGATTCCTGCAACTGGTATGACGGCTTTATAATACCCGGGGTATCGGATAATATCACCTGGAAATTTTCTCCGTTTACAATCCCTAATATCCTATGGCGTGTGGTTTGTGCTTTGGATGTTATAATCGAAAGTTTTTCTCCGACAAAGGCATTCATCAATGTTGATTTCCCTACATTCGGATTTCCGATTATATTTACGAAACCTGCTTTATGATCACTCATACTTTTCTTTTAACTGATTAAAGTAGCTATTCATTACCAGATTCATTTTTGGTGCCAACCATAATACGGCTATCATATTCGGGATGCTCATCAATGCAAATGCAAGATCTATAAGTCCCACCACCAAATCTACCGATGCTACCGCTGCAAAGATAATGCTGATAATATAAACCGCATTATAATACTTTCCTATTTTTGGTCCTGCAAGATAATTCAGGCATTTGGTTCCGTAATAGGAATAGGTAAAGAGGGTTGATATCCCAAAACATATAATCATAAGCATTAACAATTCATCCCCAAATCCATGTAACAATTTTTCAAAGGCCTGAAGTGTAATAACTATACCGCTATCTTCTGCATTGATATAGACCCCGCTTATTATAATGATGACAGCTGTTATGGTACAGACAATGAGCGTATCTATAAAAGGTCCCAGCATCGCCACCAGTCCTTCATGTACAGGTTGATTGGTTTTCGATTGCCCATGATACATAGGGGCATTACCTACTCCCGACTCATTCGAAAATACAGCTCTCCTGATGCCTAACAATATAAGCCCCCATAAACCTCCCTGAGTAGCGGTTTTGAGATTAAAGGCTTCTGCAAAAATCAGTTTAAAGGAAGGCAAAATAGCTTCCGAATAAGTCGTTAATATATAGATAGCCGTCAGCATATAGAGCACCACCATAAACGGGACTATGGTTGTGGCTGCCTTAACTATTGATCTTAATCCTCCATAAATTACTAAAATAGTGATTATGGTCAGTAAAACACCTATTACTAACTTCCAGTAAAATTCTCCCAGGTTAAAATACTGTTCCGGTTTTACTACTTGTATAACACTTTGGGTAAGCTGATTGGCAGTAAAAGCAGGCAAAACTCCTACCAGTCCGGCAACAGAAAAGAAAACAGCCAGGGGTTTACCATATTGCTTTAATCCTATTTTCATATAATACATCGGTCCGCCAAGTACATTTCCTGCATCATCTTTCTCTCTGAATAAAATAGCCAGTCCACACGAATAAAATTTTATAGCCGCTCCTATGATAGCTGTAAGCCACATCCAGAATACCACTCCGGGACCACCGGAGTAAATGGCAATGGCTACTCCCGAAATATTACCGAGCCCGACAGTTGAGGCCACTACCGAGGACAGGGCCTGAAAATGACTCACCTGCCCACTGTCCGAATCGCAATCGTATTTCCCCCTCACTACATCTATGGCGTGCTTCATATGTAAATACGGTTTAAATCCTGAGTAGAATACAAGGAAACAACCGCCGCCTATGGTAAGCACCAGCATGATCCATTCTGTAATTCCGGTTATTTCCCCGATAAAATCTGTTACAGCTTTCATAAATAGCTTGGCATTGTCATCCTAAATTTGTATTTTACAGATGCGTGAAGATATAGAATTTATTTTTACAACATATTCGTATACAGAATCTTGCATACGATCATCTAAAATAATTTAAAATTTATTTGGTAAACTTTAAATTCGTCGTATATTTGCACTCGCAAGATCGCGGGATAGAGCAGTAGGTAGCTCGTCGGGCTCATAACCCGAAGGTCACAGGTTCGAGTCCTGTTCCCGCTACAAAGACAAGAGAATCATGAAAATGGTTCTCTTTTTTTATGGGGTAAATTAGGGTTTACAAGTATCTCAAAATTCGGATCATTCCCAATAGTTGTGTTTATGCAAAGGAGCTTCTCTTCAAACACCAACGAACTACGATAACTCATTAATACAGTTTATGTTACCTTATAAAAAGCATTGTGAAAGTGGTTCTTTTTTAAAAATAACAGCCGTTTTTTTCTTAACTTTGGCATTCATTTTCAATACCACTGAAAAGGTTTTAAAATTACTTCCCTTAATTTTATCGGAGCTCACCTAATTATTAATTCGTTTCCTGAACCGGAACGCCAACTCTCCCAACTCTTTTATTTTTTTTAACCATTAAAATTAAATTCTATGAAAGGTTTATTATTGACTCTAGGAGTGCTCTCTCTTTTTCTGAGTTGCAAGAATGAAGTTAAAGAACAGCAGAAAACGGAATCTGCTTTAATTTCCGGTTTGTCCTTAAACTATATCGATAGTACTATTGCCCCGGGAAATGATTTTTCCGGTTTCGCCAATGGTAAATGGTATAAAACTGCGGAGATGTACCCAGGCACACCTTTTAACGGCACCATGATAAAGGCAACTTTTGAAGCGGAAGACCAAATAGGGCAAATTTTAAAAGATGTTGTCAACGGAGGGGATTATCCTGAAAACTCCCCTAAAGGACAGATAAAAGCTTTTTATGAAAGTTACATAGATACTGTGACCAGAAATCAATTAGGGGCAAAACCACTTCAAAAAGAGCTGGATTCGATTTTCGCTGTTAAATCCCGATCGCACCTGGCAAGACTAATGGGATATATAACGGTTCCTTCCCTTTTTGGGGATGACGTTTTTCTGGATTCGAAAAACACAACTCGATATGTGTATTACATCTCTCAACGTGATTTAGGAATTAAAAGTCTCGAATATTATTTACAAGATACACCGCCATATCCCGCAGTTCGTAAAGCCTACCAGGATTACATACAAAAGATATTTACATTGGCCGGTGTTGACCATCCTAAAGAACGCGCCAAAACCATTTTAGATTTAGAGACAGAAATAGCAAAATACCTTTGGACAAAAACGGAAAGGAGAGATAAGAATAAAATGTATCATTTATTGACCGTGGATGAACTCAAAAAGTATTCTCCTGGTTTTGATTGGGAGGCTTATTTAAAGGCTAAAAACCTGAATAATCTGAAAGAGGTGGTTCTACAGACAGATACAGCTGTTAAATCAGTGGCAGAAATCTATAGTAAAACCCCTCTTGAAGACCTTAAGACACTTTTGGCTTATTATCTAATTCATGGGGCAGCAACACTTTTATCTACTGACATAGAAAAAGCTAATTTCGATTTTTTCAGCAAGACCCTGTCAGGAATTCCTGAAGACCGTCCATTAGAGGATAAGGCTCAAAGCGTTTCCAATCAGGTCTTAAATTGGCAATTGGGAACATTGTATTCTGATAAATATTTAACCCCAGAAATCGGGGAGAAAGCAAATGAATTGGTAGGATACATGAAAAAAGCCATCTTAAAAAGACTGGAAACCAATGACTGGATGGACGAATCTACTAAACAAGAAGCTCTAAAAAAGTTTAAAAATATCCATTGGAAGGTTGGCAAACCCGGAAAGCTTATTGACCAATCTGCGCTTGTTTTTAAGGCTGATGATTTAATCGGGAATCTCAGAAAGGTAAAACTCTGGGGGGCTAATGATGATTTGAAGCGACTTGATGAACCCAAACGGGAATGGGAGTGGTTAAGAGAAGAACAAGTAGTTAATGCTTATTACCAGGCCGAAATGAACGACGTAGTAATACCTATAGGGATTTTAAGACAACCGGTATTTGATCCCGAAGTAGATGCTGCAACCAATTTCGGAGGCATTCTTGCAGCCGTAGGGCATGAAGTCGGCCATGCCTTTGATGATCAAGGAAGCAAATCTGATGCCGATGGACTATTGAGAAACTGGTGGTCTGAATCTTCGAGAAAGGAGTTTGAGAAACGAGCCGGTATGTTGGTAGCGCAGTATAACCAATACGAGGCGGCTCCCGGAGTTTTTCTAAACGGAAACTTAACTTTAGGTGAGAATATAGGTGATGTTGGCGGTCTGGCCTTAGCTTACAGCGCTTACAAGACATATGTAAAGGAAAAACAAGGGGGAGAAGCACCAGTTATTGACGGACTTACAGGAGACCAAAGATTTTTCCTGGCCTATGCCCAAATGTGGAGTTGGATAACAACCGATCAATATGCACGTGTGGCGGCATTAACCGATCCGCATAGCCCGGGTCAATTCAGGGCAAATGGTGCGGTACGTAATATGGATGCCTGGTATAAAGCTTTTAATGTACAGCCGACTGATTCGCTATACCTTGAACCAAAGGACAGGGTAAAAATATGGTGATTCAATCCCCGCCATAAAAACAAGGGGGTGTCTGAAAAGTTATTTTTAAACACCCCGTAAAATTCAAAGATCTTTTCTAACGGTTCCGTTATATTAAACCCCCAATTGTCGCAAAGTATGCTCAGACACATTACCACACCATTCTGACCCTATAATCATTGGAAATATTTTTTCAACTATATCATCTCCTCCGACCTTCCCCTGATCGTAATAAACTGCCTTTTGCTCCTTTATATAATGTGCTGTAAAATACTCCCTGTTCTTCTGATCTTTTAAATACGTTGCCGGATTACACGTATCAAACAGATCATAGAACAAATCCGGAATTCCTACATATGCATAATTTGATATTTGTGCTCCCAACAACTTAAGTGTATTGGTATTCCAGCCAATTTTTTCATAAACATACCCCAATAATACTATAGATGGATAATATAAAAAACCGGAAATTTTATCATTAGCACCCCATTTTCTCTTGAATTCATTTTTTACTCTCAGAGAATTAAGGTAATTGATATACACCTCAACATCCTCCTCGTTATTCAACATATAAAAGAATGCAACCCAAAAGCCAACAGGTGTTTTATCGGGCAACTGCATGGTAGGCGAATAAACCCCATAGTTATATGAAGAAATACGGTTAATCCATTTCCGGACTATTGATTTCAACGCTGGTTCACCACAAGCCTTTTCAAAAAAAACTATTTCAGACCATGTGTTAACATCTATTGATGTCCGATACCTTTCAGGCATACGTTTCAATACCCCGCTTATAGAGTCTTGTAACTCATTATGTGCAGAGAATGGCACAAACACATCTCCTTTCATTGAACCGAAAGCTAAATGTATTTTTTGAGACTTATGTTTTTCTTTCGCTAAACGATGCATTTTTTCATAAGAGCCAAATTCATTATCAAGCAACCCCGAAAGAGTCTCCCCTATTGCTGTTATTGACGTCAGGTCTGATTGTATATTTAAAACATTCATACTTATAAATTCTTATCCTTTTATGGTGTTAAACTTTGT
Source organism: Zhouia spongiae (assembly GCF_022760175.1). Lineage (GTDB taxonomy): Bacteria > Bacteroidota > Bacteroidia > Flavobacteriales > Flavobacteriaceae > Zhouia > Zhouia spongiae. Next base: position 1,753,470 of record NZ_CP094326.1, on the reverse strand, counting down.
TTCATAGATCGGCTTTTGAGTCTCATCTATTTCATTCTCCCATACCCTGATCTTCCACTCTCCTTCTAGAATGTATTTATTCATATCAATAACCCATCCGATAAATTGCGGCGAATCATCAGGCACTTTAAACAAGAACTCTTCCGCTGTCTCTTCACCAAACATTGATTTCACTAAAGGGTGATATATCTTAACTGCCAGCATTTTTGGCGTTATTAAGTTTGTAAAGCGATAACAGAAACCGAAAACCGAATTCTTCTCCAGGGCGATGGGATCAGGATCTCCCTGACGGGTCAATGACCCCGGTTCCGGATAATTGTCGTACAATCCGACCGGCCCTGACGGCAAATAGACTCCTTTATCCAACAACTTAAATTCGGGTTCTTCAACTTCAGCTGCCGATAATATTTCTAACGTCTCTTCAAGTAACACCCTGTCCTGCTCCATATCTTTAATCCTGAACGTCCATTCACCCGCAACCACACTTTCTTCAGAAATAAATCGATGGAAATAGCCAAATGATTGTCCGTTAAACAAAGCTATTTTCCTGGTACTTTTAGTAGTCATCATTCCTGTAACCGAATCTTCCTTTTCAGGGTGATCGATCTCCCCCATAAATGAATATTTATCTTCACAATCCGGACAATTAAATGCAAATTGCAGTCCAAATGAAATACCGGGTTTCCCTATAATTCTTGCTGTTTCTGAAACAGGGGAAGCTGCACCGCTCTCATCTGCATATAAACCGAAAAATTTCTTTTTAACCTGGTAATCAACCGCTTTGAATGGCTTATTGAGATAAAATAATTTTCTTAGAAGGAAATGCTCCCCTTCAATAGTCGATATTTCTATCGACCAGGTTCCTGTGTTTAAAGCGTCTTCACTACTCAATTGATATCCGGCAAAGAAATTACAATCGGCCTCTGCTTCCTGCAACCATTCTCTAGAAGTTATACGGTCTCCGGTTTCGGAACATGTTGTCTCGGGAAAAGTCACTTTAACATTGAAAGCAAAAATACGTTGCCTACCCAATGCTTCCGGTGTAAACCGCACCCCGATAACATCTCCGTCTTCAGGAATAAATGCGCTTTCGGGATCAATTAATTCTGGGTTATTAAGTTCTTCACTTTCACAAAAACTCTCTGCGGAGGTTTCAGTGCGAAACCTGCCTGTTTCATAATGAAGGATCTTCGGAGTACAATTTTCATTTATGTAATTGGACTTAGCAGTTGAAGATGATATGACTCGTCCGCCAACAAAACTTACAATCGGTACAGAAGGAAATTCGAATTCAAACTCCTCTTGTTCTGCCCCCGAAAACAAAGCCCTAATATCCCAAACTTTCAATTCGTCATTCGTATCTGCTAAAAAATATCGCCCACATGGACTGAAAAAAACCGTATGAGGGGTATACGTGTTTTTATCAACTACAATACGCCCCAATTCCTCACCTGTGTTTACATCAGAAAAACAGAACATCCCTTCTGTGAACGCATCATCTCCACACCTCACCACAATATCTCCTCTGGAAACGTATATTTTTCCGTAGGTGAAATTATTGATCTTATTAACAAATTCTGCATCAGGCAGGGAATACACATAATTATCTACTATCGCCTTCTGCGAGTCGCTACTGGCCGCAAGTTCCAGGCAAATACCATAATCACCCAATTTCCCTGTTTTTTTAATCAGCTCGCCGGTATCCACATCAAAAATCAACAATTTACTATCCTTCAATACCATAAAGTATTTTCCGTCTTTAGTAAATACAGGATCTGAATACTTCTTCTTATACTTCCAGCGACTTACCTCCGTCATCGTTTTTAAATCGAAACAGACAACCTGATTTCTTTCTTCTTTGGATAAATCTACATCGATCTTAACCCCGCTATAATCATGGTCTGGTTCAAAGTCATCGCCTTTCTTCCTTAGAATCATTACGAGCCTTGTTCCGTCGCCACTTAAAAATATTCCTTTTGAGGGAGCTTTTATCTTAAAACAGTCCAGGCCTGAACTCAAATGCCACCCTTGTATAATATCGTCTGTATCGGTAATAAAATGCACAGGGCTGTGGGGTTTAATATCATGTGTGGTGTGCATTGAACTCACTTCTGCGGTCTCATGGAGCAGGTTCCTGACCGTGATCTGTTTTTTCGTATCAAAATCTACTATTCTTACAAGTCCTTCATCGGCCAGAATCAGATAATCCTTCTGTTCAAACCTGATAAAATCGGCTCCCGCAACATCATATATTACAGAAGCATGGGGCGTTTGATCTTTCTCAACACCTCCTACTCTATTAAGTTTCAGCCCGGTAATTTCTTCGTATGAAGGCGGATACAGTGAATGATCTGCCAATGCGGGATTATGTATCAGATCTTGTATCGTCTGGTTGAAAGAATCGGTAAGTTCTTCATATTCTTCTTTATCGCAGATCTCTTTTAAAAAATCACCAATGGCAGACTCATCCAGGTAATCCTCCCATGTCCGGTCTCCAATTTCATCTTCGAGATCGTACCCTCTGAGATCGCGACATTCAAAATTCATAGCTATTGAGGATGCCAGATGATCTTCGGCTAATAACCTGATATATTTATCACGAAAAGATTTTTCAGCAAGTTTTTTACAAAGCTCTTCTTCAAACATATCGAAATAGTCATAATCTGCACAAGCCCTGCTATAAACCGCAGCGTACAGATAGATCATCTCCGGTTCTCCGGCATACCTGTTAAACACAAACGGAATTAACTCCAATGCCGACACATCATGCCACCTGTCAAACAATCCAAAACATTCAACCATCAAAGGAATATATTCAGAACTTTGTTTTAATAAAGCATGCATTGGTGCCTCAAAAATCACATTCTGTTTATTATTCCTGATATCGCCCTCACTCCCCAAAGTATAATGAAATGCATTTATCATTTTTATATACTTCAGCACCTTTTCTTTTAATTCCGGAAACCCCAGACATGCATCAAAAAAACGCACTTCAACATCAAATTCATCGACGTATCTGACATACCCTTCTTCGGGTTCTTTTAAAAGAAACGCATATGAAAAATCTTTTGGGTAATTGAACATCTGCTGCAACCTTTCCCTGTCAGAAATATTCAGGTACATTTTATCGAGGGCAGCTCCTAAAGACACTTTATCAGTTAAATCAACTTTAATTTCATGGATATTATCCGGGCCGTAATGGGTTTGAATATATCTTATCAAACTTTCCTTTACCAACGCTATACCATCATCTTTCTCCAAAAGTTTCAATAACACCTGATCGTATTGAGGCAAACCGTAAATAAGGTTTTGAATTTTCCCTGCAAATTGTCCCTGAGTGTATACTTTAGGCTCTCCTTTCCCTATTTCTGTTTCATCGCGAAGTGCATCGTATAACCGGATAAACTTATCTTCTTGTATGAGCTCAGATTTCTTCAGGGAGTTATATATTTCATCAAAAGATGTTGATTCATTCATGATATAATACTTTATTTTTGTGTAAAAGTAAAGTCTTATCATAACCGGCCGCGGGCAAACTAATAAACGCGCATAAAGATTTGATATTTGTTACCTGTATACGGCCCGGTATCAACGCATCTACCTAAGTTGAAAATTTTAACATGAATCATCAGGGTTTACAAGAAAACCCAGCTAAACATATAACGGATATTACCTCGTAAACTTCCTCGGAGCAAGCCCCGGAGCTCCAGATAGCTTTACGGGATAAATCCCGACTATCGCGTAAAGAAGGTCTGTTAAAATAAAAAAAAGGGGGCTAAAAAGTCTTTTTGATTTTTGAATATCAGGTTGAGCGCAGTCGGAAGCTACTGATAATCAATTCCGATTCGTTCCCGCCGGCCACGCTACGCACTTTCAATGAAGATATGTTTTCATTTCAGTAATGCTCGAACTGACAACTTTCACCTCTTTTCAGACACCTTCTTTCTTTTATCGTTTGAGTAAGCTTCCTCTTCAGCCTAATCTATCTTACATGAAATAAATCCCTTTAAGGTTTGCGTACTCCTACCCCGCTTGTCTTTAACCGTCAGGATCACATCGTATTTTCCTCCGGAAGCATTCTCATATGACACAACAGGCCTTTCTTCTGTTGAACTTGAAGGAGTTCCTCCCGGAAATTCCCATTGATATTCTGCATCCTGATCTACTACAGAATAGTCAGCAAACCTGACAAATGGATCGTCTTTAGAAACTTCTGTTTTGTCTGTAGTGATGTTTGCCTTAGGAGCCGTTAATTCGAGAAGATCATTCTCCCACAATCCTCTTGATGTACCCACTCGTAACTTTCCTTTCGCGTAATTAATAAACATAAAGCTGGTGTTTGCTGCTTGCATTCCTTTTCCGAATAACTCCCATTGCTTCATGCCTTTTTTTCTGTAATACACTCCCAGTCGGGTTCCCACATACATAATATCATCACTCCCTCTCTGATAGATCATAGAATAAATAGCATAAGGAGGCAATCCCTCGGAATAATCAAACCAATTCACTCCCCCGTCTATCGAACCAATCACTTTTACCTGGTCCTGATTCCCTTTTACGGTAACCCATATATGTTCGGGGTTTTGATCACTGACGGCAAGACGCCATAATGCATAGTCTTTCACCAAACTCCTTGGGGGACTCATCTCCTCCCATGTCTCACCCTCGTCTATAGATTTTATAACCTTGTTAGGTTCTACTACTGCATAAACATAATCTGCATTGGCAAAGCTGGCCTTAACCGAAACAGCATTTTTCTTTTCTGCTGTAAATGAATTTATGGTCTGCCACGATTTCGCATTATCGACCGTTTTCTTTAACAAATAGGTTTTATTTCTATCCCCATAATCGCTACCGTAAATAGTATAGTATTTATGAGGATGAAACTCAAGGTTATCAAGAGTTATATACCCCAACTCTATTCCTAAATCCTGAAACTGATGCCCATTAACTCCCTCAAGTGAGCGTTTCACCCTTTGGTGCCCCCACGGGTGAGTATACATATACTGATCGTCTATCGGATTTACATTTGCCGCCATTGCATCGGCTCCGTTTACACCAATCCAGCCTCCGTACACATCATCATCCCTAAAGCATATCCGGTTATGATTTAAACCAACAGCCATAATATCATTTTTAAACGACTGTCCAAATCCCCATAATTCCTGAATCCCCAAACCATCTGTTTTGTCTTTCACCAAGGTTTTTCCGCCATCAGAAGAATAATAAGCTCCTCCGTCATTACCGTTCCAAATATGATCTCCTACTATGGAAAGCCCGTGGTGATCTCCGTGCACTCCCGTATGCACATTGTTGGTTGGATATTTATCATACTCCCTGCCTTTGATAACTTCACCGCTAAGATCAAAATGCCATGTTTTTCCTCCATCAGTACTTACTTTCAATTTGTTTGCTGCACAAGCCAATACATTTTCATCTGTTTCTGAAACTGTAAACGCAAAATTCCAGGTTAATTGAGCCAGGTGACATGTATCATACAGAAAATCAGTAAGTCCCATTGCATTTTCCAGTGGTTCTTCACGGTCTCCGCAGCATGTCTTTTCGAAACTTTTACCGGCATCCGAAGACTTAAAAAATGAGATCATGTCGTTCTTGCCACCTCCGTTAAAACCAATAGCTATATAAACTACATTATTATTGGCCGGAGTTGTAGCCAAACGTGCTCTATGTGCTTTTGAGCCGTGGTCAACAGGGAAGCCCTTACTTACCAGATTAAAGCTCTTCCCTTTCGTTTCTGATCTTTTAAAGTTGATCCATTTGGTTTTCTCTGATTCTTCCAGGATATAAACCACGGCAGGATCGTCGGGCTTTACCTTCATATCCCATATCTTATTGTCAGTTTGATAATTTTCTACCCATGAATTTCCTCCATCTTCCGACTGATACAGCGTATACACTCCTTTTTCTTCTGCAGTAGCATAAATAATGTCACTACTTATTGAGGGCACATCTATCCACAACAGGCTTCCAAACTTATCGGGGAAAGTCTTTTTTAAACTTGTATAACTCCAGTCATCTCCTGCATTTACAGATTTTACAACACCGATATTTGTTGCAGCGTAGACTACTTTGGGATCTTTACGACTATAAATGATCTCATTCACCCATTCAACTTCCGGAACAGCCCCTGACACCAGCATCCAGTCTTCTCCCGAATTCCTCGTTTTCCATATACCTGCTGTTGCAGCTCCCGCCAGAACAGTTTCCGGCTCGTCCGGTTTTATACGAATGGAGCGCAATACCCCTACACCTGCATTATCCTGCTTTGAATTCCACTTTAGAAACAATTGCCTCCAATCATTTCCGGCTTTAGGCTTTTTTCTGTTTACCTCTCCATTTTCTATCGGTACAATAAAATTTCCGGCAGCATCTATATTCGGATAATATGCCGCCATGTACTTTTTGTATTGCTTTACTTCGGAAGTCTTTATGTAGGGGTTTTTCGAAAAATAGGCTGAAAACTGATCTCTGACCTCAAAAAAACCGGCTCCTTTGTGAGACATTAAATTATACCATAAAGATAATTTGTGTTGCCCTGACCAGTATAGTTTTTTTTGAAGCTCGGCATTTTTTCCTTTTCCGATGGAACTTTCATCATTCACAAAAGACATTAACACTCCATATACTATACAAAGCGAACAAACAAGGACCAGCCTTAAAACTCCTTTTCTTTTTATCATACTTTCAGTATTTAACCTATAAAAAACATTTCGAAAGTATCAATCGACAAAAACAAAACCAAATAAAACATACCAGTTGTTTTAATATGGCTTTAAGAAAATAAAACTGGAGATTCAAGCCGCTTTTAAATCATTGTCATTCTACACCATTTACATCAACAGCTACCTTTCCTTTTACTTCAATAAAAGCGATTAAAGCTTTATTGGTAAGCTGGATCTTCTTAAAGCTGATATCTTCTACCGCCCCATTAACATACACCCCTTTAACAGGTGAATAGTTATCTAGATAGTGTTCAATATTCTTCTTGCCTTCCATCAGGTTCGGTTCTATGGAGTACCTGCATTTTTCCTGAAATTGTAAAAGCATATAATTCCCTGCGAGCCATTGTGCAGATTTTACCAGGGCATTCTTTGTATCTAACACATAATCGAGTTTATCAAAATACACCTCTTTGGTGACTTCATTATACTGTGGATATCCTGTTAAGTAAACAGTCCCGTTCACACTTCCTGTTACATGAAGGGCGATGATCATTTTCTTCTCTCTTTGCCAGATATCGACATTTTGTACCGTCACTTTTTTCTTCCCTTCTCCAAACTCATACCCTTTAAAGTTCTTCGACATAATACGCGACGCATCTTTATATGTAGAAATGGCAGCAATATTAGCCGTTACCGTCTCGGGTATTTTAACAACCGGCTTTAATACAATCTTATTCCTGTCAAATTTTATTTCGGGTTCTTCACCGATTATGGTTTCCATGGCACATTTCATTCCCATTTTAAACGTTATTGCCTGCTCGTGCAATGTTGCATCTGTAGTATACAGTTCTTCCGGAACCACACGAAGCCAGCTTTCATAGGTCTCGCTCATTTCAAACGGACGGCAAATAGTTTCCAGTGCATCTAATATATTGGGTTTGAAATCCAATGATTGCTGTATGGAATGATCTATACTCTCTTCAATTACCGATTTAAAAATAGTTACGGCAGGATTCACCAGGCTGGTAACCGGTATCGCCTGCCCCAACACCTTCATGGTCGGCGCTTCGTTCCACTGTAGCGATTTTAATCTCGTATTGGTCTTGAGCTGCCAGTTTGTAAGCCCCACATCACTTATAAGAGTCACCACGCCATCTAAATGAATGTCTCTGACATCTTCTATCGGAATACCAAACTTATCTGCGCTAAAACGATATTTAACTAATGCCTTAAGAGGCAAAACGGTTTTTAATCTGCCATTTTCATTTGTTATTGATATCGCTTCCTGTTTCCATACTTTCATTTTTAAATCGTCATCTTCAAAATCATCATCCTCATAAACGAGCCCTTCCAGCGAGCTATTGGTTATTCTTTCTATATCTTTCAGATGTATGGTTACCGGAATATTTATAAAAGAATATGAATTCTCATAAATCAGCGGGCTTGCCCGATCGGGTTCCGGTTTCAGGGTCGTTATTTGTGTTGAGGAAGAACAGCCGACTTGTATTGCTGTTACTAATAAAAGGCTGAACACATATGGCAATTCAGAAAGCCATTTTTTTTTCATCGAGAGGTAGTTTAATGTTCTTAAAGATTGGTTTTTAAAGATATAAAATCTCTTTAAATAGTATACAAAGAGCATTGTTATCTGTTTATTGTTCTGTGTTAAGTGCTTCAAAAACAATTATTTTATCATATTGACACGAAACATTTAATCTGACCGGGTTACAACACACCTCGCAATCTTCTATATAAGATTGTTCAGGTATCGATGTATCGACAAGTACAGATACCTGCTCCCAGCAATACGGGCATTGAAAAAAGTGTTCAATCATCCTTTTATCATTTGTGACTAGCCCTCGACCTCCTCCACAATCCTCTCCCATTCGTTCACCAGCTCTTCTAAGCTTTTTTTCATCTTTGAGTATTCTTCAAAAAAAGAAGTATCCTCGGAAAGCTGATCATAGTGCTCTGCTAATTTGATATCTGCCTCCCGGATCTGCTTTTCGAGCTCATCTATCTGGGATTCTACCTTACTGAGTCTATTCTTTAGTGTTTTTAGCTTTTTCTGGTCTTCATATGAAACGGCACCTGTTGAAACTTCCTTCTCTTCTTTTACTTTTTCACGTTTCTCAATCTCTCTGAAATCCTCAACTTTTCTTTGCTCCAGATAGAAGTTTATGTCTCCGAGGTATTCTTTTATTTTTCTATCGCGAAACTCATACACTTTATTTGTTAGTCCCTGAAGAAAATCACGGTCGTGTGAAACGAGGATCAATGTTCCTTCGAAGTTTTGCAGTGCCCCTTTCAGCACATTTTTCGATTTAATATCGAGGTGGTTTGTAGGCTCATCCATCACCAGAACATTAAAAGGATGCAAAAGCATTTTACACAAAGCAAGCCTGTTTCTTTCTCCTCCGGAAAGCACTTTTACTTTTTTATCTACTTCATCCCCTCTAAACAGAAAAGAGCCGAGCATATCTCTTACCTTCACCCGATTCCCGTCTGTTGCAGCATCGAGCATCGTATCTAACACTGTTTTTTCTCCATCAAGGTAATCTGCCTGGTTTTGGGCAAAATATCCCAATTGTACATTATGTCCAAGCTTTAGTGTACCGGTATAATCTGTTTCTCCGACGATCATTTTAGCCAGCGTGGTCTTCCCTTGTCCGTTTTGACCGACAAATGCTGTTTTGCTCCCTCTTTCCACTAACAGGTCTACGTTTTTCAACACTTCTTTTTCTCCATAATTCTTAGAGGCTCCTTCTGCTTCCAGAACTACCTTTCCCGGCTGGACGGACACAGGAAAACGAACATTCATTACTGCATTATCCTCATCATCAACTTCAATACGATCTATACGATCGAGTTTTTTAATTAACGATTGAGCCATTGAAGCTTTACTCGCCTTGGCCCTGAACTTTTCAATCAGTTTTTCAGTTTGCTGGATCTGCTTTTCCTGATTTTTCTGAGCGTTCATCTGCTGCTCTCTCATCTCTGCCCGTAGCTCAAGGTATTTACTATAAGGCTTATTATAATCATATATCTTTCCTAAAGAAATCTCGATAGTTCTGTTGGTTACATTGTCTAAAAACATCTTATCGTGCGATACAATTACTACAGCGCCGCTATATGTATTTAAAAACTGTTCTAACCAGATAATCGATTCTATATCGAGGTGGTTTGTAGGTTCATCCAGCAGCAGCACATCGTTATCCTGAAGTAACAATTTTGCCAGTTCGATACGCATTCGCCAGCCTCCGGAAAAAGAATCTGTAAGTTTATTAAAATCTTCCCGCCTGAAACCAAGTCCCTGAAGTACTTTTTCCGTATTACCCTGATAATTGTATCCCCCCAACACTTCATAACGGTGCGTAACATCGTTCAGATCGACCATCAGTTGGTGATATTCTTCACTTTCATAATCGGTTCTGGTTGCCAGCAGATGATTGATCTTGTCTATCTTTAACTCCAGCCCTTTAATTTCTTCAAAGGCCTGATATGCTTCTTCCAGCACGGTTCTTCCCTTAACAAAATCAATATCCTGTTTTAAAAATCCGATCTGTACTTCTTTGTCGGTCGCAATAACTCCGGTATCGGCTTCATATTCTTTAGACAACAATTTCAGCATGGTAGATTTTCCTGCTCCGTTTTTTCCTATGAGTCCGACCCTGTCTCCGGGATTCAACCTGAATGAGACTTCATCAAACAATACTTCGCCACTGAACGAAACCGATAAATTATGTACGTTTAACATCTATTTGTTACAATTGTTACTAATAATAATATACAGGATGTGTACTTTTGCACAAAACCTTTGCAAATGTTAAAAAAAGGATCCAGACTCTACAGCATTTTAACAGGAAGTTGTCCCAAATGCCATCAGGAAAGCATGTATATCGACAACAATATGTATAATTTGTCTAACATATATAAAATGCACGATACTTGCTCGCATTGCGGCACCCGTTATAAAATTGAACCTTCTTTCTTTTACGGAGCCATGTATGTAAGTTATGGAGTCGGGGTAGCCGTAGCCGTAGCTGCTTTTATTATTACCTATCTGTTTATCGGCACGAGCCTGAAAACCGCCTTTATTAGCATTGTTGCTTCTTTGATCGTTTTTATGCCGGTAATTATGCGCATTTCGAGAAATATCTGGATCAATTTTTTCGTAAAATACGATCCGAATGCTTTAAACAAAAACAAACAGGTTCAAAAATAAAAAGGCATCAGGTAGTATTATGGAGCCGGGTATTTTTTTCTAAACCTCAAAATATCCATATCGTCATCTATAGGTTGCGATAACTCTATTGCTTCGTATAGTTGCCCTGATGCATAAGGCGCAATCATAACTCCTCTTGAGCCCATTCCGTTTAGTACATAGACATTCGGGTACACGGGATGTTTCCCTACCAATGGTCTTCTGTCTGTAACTGTTGGCCTTATTCCTGCCTTCTGGTCGACAACTTCATACGGACATTTGATAAATGTATCCATTTTGGCAAGCAACTCTTCTCTTGCTTCCCTGGTTATCTGATTGGTTTTATCGTGCCTTTCATAGGTAGCCCCAACTCTGTAAAAGTCATTTCCGGTTGGGATCAGAAAAACAGATGATTTTAAAACAAAATCGGTTTTAAGCTCAGGCGCATGGATGGTTAGCAACTGTCCTTTGGTTCCGTTTAACGGGAGGTAATTAAAATAAGGATTGCTTTTGAGTCCAAAACCTTCACAAAAGACAATATTTTTAGCCTTGACATTATTATACATTACATGATCGGCCTCAATAATCAGGTCTTCATAATTAAACCGCTCCTTTTTAAGAAAACCTTCCCTTAAAAGATAAGCTGTATAACTTGTCATCAAGATATCAGTATCTACACGTCCTGTCGACAATACTTCTCCATAGCCAAAAGGAGCATCGATATTATTGTTATCATTTTTAATTAATGTGGTAGACAGAAAATCTTCAAGCAATGGCTTATCGGCAGCATCAAACCAGAGATTTTGCTCTTCAACAGATGCAAATCGTCTGTAAACCGGTATTTTAAAATCGAACTTAACATTCAGTTTTGATTCTAACTGCGGATAGAAGGATTCCACGGACGCTAACTGCTCGTGTGCCCGCCAAACTTTTGTAAACCGTTTAAGAATTACCGGGTTATACAGTGCACCGGCAACCAACGATGACTGTTGAGACGTATCATCATAAACGATAAAAGATTTTTCATGCTTTAAAAGCTGTTCGGCAAATGCGGTTCCGGCCAGTCCCAGGCCAACAATTATATAGTCTACCATAGGCGCAAAGGTAGGTCTTATTTAAATCTTTACAAGGACATTTAAAAGCAAATCGCCCGGCTTTTAAGCCGGGCGATGTATGGTATCTTGAATTGGAAATATTTTTTAATAACTCCACATGTCTTGTTCCCTATCGCGTAATCTTTCTTTTATACGCTGTGCTTCTAAAAGCTGGAACATGGCATTGTCCTGGATATAATCTTCAATCTTTCTGTCTCCGTATACGTTTTCTTCTTTGTATATATAGGCATTGAATCGTCTTGCATTGAGCAATTGGTCGAAAGATATCGGTCTTGCAGAATTAGCTCCGTTAAAGGCTTTTGCCTCGTGAAGTATCTCTCTGGCACTCGGGAACCATACCCAGAATAAAGGAACCAGGTCCTGATGTTCGCTATCTATAAAGTTCACATCCGGGGCTACCGGTGCCAACCCGATAAGCCTGTATTTAAGCTCTCCTTGTCGTTTATCGAAATACCACAATCCTTTGATCCAGTACTCCTGGATATCTGCTGAAGTAATCTTTCTTCTGTTGATATATTCCGGTGAAACCTGTTCTCCGGCGTTTAACTGCTCATAACCTAAATCGGTTGTATCTACTTTTACTAAAGTAGCTTCAAGATCGTTAAAGTTTCTTCTGTCTGTAAAATACGAATCAACATAAATATCAGTAAGTAAGCCATCCTTAATGTTCTTAACCAGTACATCGTATAACGAACGCCTGTCACTGCCAATACCTATCGTATCCACAGGATAATACAAGGGAAAATTAATTCTTTCATCCAGGTCTATACGCTCCCAGGTAGTTTTAGACCATAAGATATCCCTATCGTCTACATACCCGTAAGGTAACGGCGCATCGTTATCAGCTTTAATTTGCTCCATTGTTTTCACCCCGACTTCTTCGGGGAATTTGGCATTAAGCAAGTTTGCCTGAGCAAATGTTGCAGTACTAAAAAGTACTACCGAGATTACACATATTAAACTTTTCCAATTCATAATAACTTGTAATATTTTGTCTTTATTAAAATTAAGCTGTTTTAAACGCTACAACGAAAAAAATACAGTTAAATTTTATTTCAAGATCTATTTATTAGTTCGTTAGCTCAACCACTACAGGTGAAACTTTTTTAAGCTTATAGCTTCTGTTGTTTGTAATAAAAGCTTCTATATCGAAGATCTGAACAACATCGCCTCTTCTGGCTCTTGTCAGTGCAGCTTTTGCACGGCTATCAAGCTTATTCCCTCTAACCTGAACCGTTGGCTGTCCCGGAACTTTAAATTTAAATCCGCTGATAGCCAGGTTAAGATCGAAGTCGAAGTCTTCTAAAATTGCCCCAACACTAGAGATCTCTAAATTGGCTCTTGGCATTTTAATTTCTCCAAACTCTCCCCTGACAGTTCCTGAAGGTCTTGGGATATCTTTAATCCTGAAAGTTTTACGATCTGATACCGGTTCGCCCCCAGGCAATTTACCCGATACAGAAATTGTAACTTCCCTACCTGTACCCGGATTCATGATATATTTTCCGGCACCGCCTATAGGTTTTAACCCAGGTGCATTAGCGCTGATATTACCTACTCCCGGAATTGAAATTGTCATTGGGTTGGCAACACCACGATAAACTACATTCATCTTATCTGCCGAGATAACAGCAGAATTCGGTTTGGGGATCACCGTGAAGGTCTGTTTTACAGGCACTTCAATTTCCTCACCATCCTGAGCAAAGATCAGATTTCCCTCAATGGTATGTTCACCTACATTACCGGTACTCACCGTTAAACGGACACGTCCGTCTTCGATTACATAATCGTCTTCTCCTAATTCTTTACCATCCAGGGTTAACTCGACCCTGTTTGGTTTTGTAGTTGCATCTTTTCTACCTAAAACAATCTGACCGTTAAAATCCTCTCCGGAAAAATAAGCGGATTTAGGTGCTTCTAATAGTGTTGTATAGTTAGTCATGGAAACTTCCTGAGTTAACTGACCTTGCAACATAGCTTTTAAAATCTCATCCTGGGTCGTTCTGATATCCGACTGCAACAATGTGATTTTAGTCATCGAAGCCACTAACGGGAACCCTTCGTAATGGTAGTTCAACCAATCAACCGGTCTTCCGTCTCTATTCGCCACCTGTCCTTTATCGTCACCCGTTGTAAAACGCGCTTCTATTGCATTAACCAAAGCTGTTTTTTGAGCCGGTTTCATCAATGAATCAGGTATTTTATTAATGATCTCTGAGCTGCTTGTCCTAAAATCATTGATCTTATCGATAAATTCCTGTCCGGCAGCCGAATAACGGTCACCCTGAAAGAACTTTTGATCCAGGAAGTTGGACTTATCCATTACTTCGTAGTCTTGCTGGTCTTCCTGAGCCAAACCGGCCAGCATTTCCGTTTTCAGGTTATCTAAATAACCATACAAATCACTTGAGGTCTGATTTATAGTTTGAACATCCCTGAACAAGGCCCCATATTTTAAAGGCTGTTCTGATGCTTTTAGTTCTAAGCTAGCGAATGCATTTGCATTACGCTCTGCTGCCTTACTGTTAAAGTTAGTCAGTTTTTCGTTAAGCAAACCGAATGCAGACAACACCTCTTTACTCATATTCAATGCCAGCATAGCAATGAAGATCAGGTACATGAGGTTAATCATTCGCTGCCTTGGTGATAATTTTCCTGCCATGGTATCTTAATTAGTGTAAATTAAATTTTTAAATGAATTAATAACTAATTAAGCTCTACCATTCATCGCAGTAAGCATATTACCGTAAACTCCATTCAATGAAGTCAGGTTGCTTGTTAAAGACACCATCTGGTCTTTCAGCTTACCTGCATTTTCTGCAACTTCCTCATTGATTGAAGCTTGCCTGTTTGCGCTCTCCAATTGTACTTTATAAAGACTGTTTAATGATTCCATTTGGGCTGCAGCCAAAGAAAGTTCTTCTGCATACTTCTTCGTAGATCCGATAGCGTCTGCAGTGGGTGCAATTCCTTTAGCAGCACCTTCAAAACTACGGATGCTTTCTCCTAAACTATTCATCAATGAAGCATCGAGTTTAGCTTCTTTAAGCATATCATCTAATTTCCTGGACAACAGACCTTCAGCTTCTTTAGCCTCTGCTGCCTCATTCTTTCTCGATTTACCTTCGCCACCTGCCAGCTCCGGATAAACTAAAGTCCAGTCTACATCTGCATCTACAGGCTCGAAAGCTGAAATTGCAAAAATGATAGCTTCGGTAATAAGACCGATGGCTAACAGGACAGTACCGTTCAACGGGCCGATTTCCCAGTGAGCGATTTTAAACAATGCACCTAATATTACGATTGATGCTCCAAGGCCATAGGCCATGTTAAATAATTGCTTGGTTGATTTTGATTGTGCCATAGTAATTAAATTTTAGTTGTAGATAAGTTTATGGTTAATTCAATAATTGTGGGCTAAACGAAATGGATTATTTACTTTGGGTCACATCAGTTCCCATGTAATCCTGCACGGTTCTGAATCCGATATAACTCCTGGCGGTATCCTGATACTCATAATCCCTTGTACTTACCTGAAGGAAGTATGCAACATCTTTCCAAGATCCGCCCCTGATAACTTTTCTTTTATTATTATCATCCAGGGTATTCGGGTTCATTGTCGACACATACTCGTAGGCGTTAGGATCGTAGGAAGAATTCGTCCACTCCGACACATTCCCAGCCATATTGTATAAACCATAATCATTAGGCTCGTATGATTTAGCCTCTACAGTATACAACGCTTCATCCGCAGCATAATCACCGCGAAGTGGTTTAAAGTTCGCCATAAAACAACCTCTGTCATTCATTACATACGGGCCTCCCCACGGGTACTTACCCGATTCGATTCCTCCGCGGGCAGCATACTCCCACTCTTCTTCTGTTGGAAGACGGAACTGGTTGGCCGGTTGCTTTCCTTTACTTCTATTGTAATCGTTCAAATATTTAGATCTCCATGCACAAAAAGCCTTGGCCTGCTTCCACGATACCCCGACTACAGGATAGTCTCCATAAGCATCATGCCAGAAATAATCATTGTGCATAGGCTCATTATATGAATAGCTGAAATCTTTGATCCAAACCGTAGTATCCGGGTAGATCATAATTTCTTCGTGCTTGATATGATCTTTTCTGCTCCCTTTCTTATCGCGGGCAGCCGCCTGAATATCTATCCAGTCATACTGGAATTTCAGCTTCTGGACATCTACGGTCCTGATGCCGTTATATGATTCTTCCTGAGATATATACATCTCATCCATAACCTCCGCATAATACTCATCAGGATATTCATTCACATCCCATTCGAGATCTATGCGCCTATTAAGCCTTCTGCCTTCATAACCTGTCTCTCCCATACCTGTATAATTCTCAAGCATATATTTCTGATACACGGAAAGGTTTGTAGTATCTGCATCCATAAAAGCATACTCTCCGATACCGCCATTTCCGGGAGTTTCCCCCACTAAATCTGCCATAATAGCAAGATTGGTACGTACAATTGAGTCTTTAACCCACTCGACAAACTGACGATATTCGGCATTGGTTATTTCTGTTTCGTCCATGTAGAAAGCCCGAACGGTTACAGTCTTGGCTGGTGCATCTGAAGCGTCTGCAAGATCTTCTTCAGATTTCCCCATAATAAAGGAACCTCCGGGTATCAGAACCATCCCTTTGGGCTTCTCTGGGTACCATTTTTTTCCTTTAACACCCACTAACTGACCACGGTCTCCGGAGCCACAGCTATACATAAACAATGTAACGAGTGCTAATAAAAATAGCTTTTTCATATACATAATTGAGGTTAAATTACAATTTTAAGATTGAGAAGGTAAACCTATCTAAATAATTTTAAAAAAACAATAGTTATGTGAATTTTCTGTTAAACACTATCATCGTTTTTTTGAAACGTAAATCCCGTTCGCCCCTCATCCGAACCTACATCACACCATCATTTTTTTGTAAGCTTTCCACCAGCGTTCCGGCAACTTATTATTACAGGCTTCCAAATAATCATGATGGGTGCAAGGTATTAACGTATGTCTTTTAAATTTATTGCCTAAAAGCTCATTTTCCGAGACTTCAACCCACCATCGGCCTGACAAATTACTTTTGAAAAAGTTAACATCAGCATCTTCCATGGGAACGATATATTTCTCATAATTATCGTCTATGGAACTAAAAGGATAATCCTTCTTCCTGCAATTATACCCTTCTATATAATACCATAGGATTTGCGCCACCAATTGTTCGAACTGGCTATTGTTCAGACACTCATACACCCCGAAAACCGAAACTTTATCGCTAATACCTGCATAACGTGCAATAGCACATATCTCCCTGCCATCAAAACCATTCGGATGCAACTGAGCATCCGACCCCAGGTCTGCAGAACGCACGGAGGTCATATCGAGGCTCACCACGTCGGCATCACGCATCACAGGCTCTACTACTGTTACATCATTAATTACCTCTCCCAACCTGTAAGCATCAAAAAACAACTTACCCATCAAATCAATCTCCTCCTGAGCATTGTAATAGGTCTGATATCCCAGATTTGAAAAATTAAACAGGTTGTTGGGCTGATCGACCACAATTTTACTCAAATAAGACGCAGAAGATATTGATTCATCGGCTGAACCAAAATCAAAACGTCCGTCGACAGCCACCAGGTTTACCATCTGCTCTAACTTATCAAACCCCCTATAGGTAGCATATGTCAGATCCTGGCTCCCCCCCAGTACTATGAGGTTTATTTGCCGTTTCACTAACTCTTCAGTTAATCTTGCCAGGGCAAAATAGGTGTCTTCAACAGACTCTCCCGGCTCTATATTCCCTAAATCAACGATAGAAGAATTCCAATTCCCAAGAAACAGCTTATATAACGACCTCCTGAAATCCGACATTTGCACACGTTCATATTTCCTTACGGAACCGTTTCGGGTTTCATTTACGGCCACCATAGCGATCTGTACTCCTTCCAGGTCTGGAATACCGCCTGCTTCGGTATGAATTTGAATATTCCTGCCTAAAGACTGTTTTGGCAAAAGTTCATTATGAGCTAAAACAACTTGCTCTACGGGCGATAAAAATTCTAGATCCACTTATTTTTTAGATTTGGTTGTTTTTTTAGTGGTTTTCTTTTTCGTTTTTGTTTCCTTTTCAATAATCTCTTTCACCTGTTCCAGGGTAAGCTTGGTTGCATCGACCGTTTTAGGAAGATTGATCTTCTTCTTCCCTTTGGTTATTGTAGAAGTACCCCATCTTCCTTTTTCCAGTTTAATATCTTCTTCCTCCCAATAACTGATCAGTTTTTCAGCATCTTTTTTGATCTTATCTTCAATCAATGCAACGATATCTTCATCTGACAGATTATCGAAATCGTATTTTTTATTTACATTGATAAATTTCCCGTCCCATTTTATAAAAGGTCCAAACCTGCCTTTCCCTTTGGTTACTTCTTTACCTTGATAGCTGGCAATAGGAGCATCGGCCTTTTGTTTTTCTTTTATCAGCTCAATTGCCCTGTCCATGGTAACATCAAACACTTCATCGTCCTTCCCGAGAGACACAAAGGACTTCCCGAACCTCACATACGGACCAAACCTCCCCACATTGACAGCCACCTCTTCACCTTCATACACTCCTAAAACTCTTGGAAGCTCAAAAAGCGACAAGGCTTCTTCCAGCGTCAGGGTCTCAATAGACTGGTCCGGCAACAAACTGGCAAAGCGAGGTTTCTCTTCTTCTTCCGACGTTCCTATCTGTGCCATCGGCCCGAACTTCCCTAAACGAACACTTACCTGACGGCCGCTCTCTGGGTCTTCTCCCAACACACGCTCTCCGGTCTCTCTTTCCGCATGTTCTTCAACGTTCTTCACATTTGGATGAAAATCTTCATAAAAGTCTTTCATCATCTTAGTCCAATCTTCTCCTCCTGATGCAATATTATCAAAATCCTCTTCTACCTTGGCTGTAAAGTTATAATCCAAAATACTTGAGAAATGGTTCACCAAAAAGTCGTTCACTATCATTCCTATATCTGTAGGCACGAGTTTCCCCTTATCAGAACCTACTTTTTCAGCATATACTTCTTCTTTAACACTATCCTGAAGTAACATCAACTGCACATACTTTCGTTCGACACCTTCGACCATACCTCTTTCAACATAACCTCTCGTCTGTATCGTTGAAATAGTAGGCGCATATGTCGACGGACGCCCGATCCCCAGCTCCTCTAACTTCTTCACCAGGGAAGCCTCCGTATATCTGTACGGCGGACGAGTATATCTCTGTGTAGCCGACATATATTTTTTATCAACATATTCCCCAACAGTCAATGCCGGCAACATACCTTCCTGCTCTTCATCTTCGTCGTCTGTCCCTTCCAGATACACCTTTAAGAAACCGTCAAACTTCAGCACTTCTCCACTAGCCAGAAACAGTTCGTCATGCTTATTCGCCTGAATCTTTACATTGGTACGTTCTAATTGAGCTTCACTCATTTGTGATGCTATGGTTCGTTTCCATATCAACTCATACAAACGGGCCATATCGCGCTCTACATCCTTTAAATCATGTACAGCCATATTCGTGGGGCGGATTGCCTCGTGAGCCTCCTGGGCTCCTTTGGCCTTTGTGGCATAGTTTCTTGGTTTGCTGTATTTTTCCCCATAAGAACGGACAATCTCTTCCTTAGCTGCTTTTACCGCTTCAGACGACAAGTTCGTACTATCTGTTCTCATATATGTGATAAGTCCGGCTTCATACAACCGCTGGGCCATTCGCATGGTCTTACTCACAGAAAAATATAATTTTCTCGATGCTTCCTGCTGCAATGTAGAAGTTGTAAAAGGTGCCGCCGGTGATTTTTTTGCAGGCCTGGTGTCCAGATCCGACACGCTGAAATCGGCTGCAATATTTTTTTGTAAAAACTTCCCGGCCGCTTCTTTGCTATTGAAAGTATTCTGGAGTTTCGCCTTAAAAACCTTCCCTTCTTTCGTTACAAACTCCGCAGCAACCCTGTAAGAAGCCTCAGGAACAAAACCTTGAATTTCGCGTTCACGCTCAACAATCAACCTGACAGCCACCGACTGAACACGTCCTGCCGACAAACCTGTTTTTATTTTTTTCCAAAGAATCGGCGATATTTCATACCCCACCAAACGGTCCAATACACGCCTGGCCTGCTGGGCATTCACCAAATTATAATCTATGGTCCGGGGGTTTTCGATCGCCTTCAGAATAGCACTCTTAGTAATAGAGTTAAAAACGATTCTTTTAGTCTTATCCTTGTCCAGTTTTAAAGTTTCGGCCAGGTGCCACGCAATAGCCTCCCCTTCCCGGTCTTCATCACTTGCCAGCCAGACAGTATCAGAAGACTTCGCCATTTCTTTTAACTTTTTAACCAAAGCTTTCTTTTCTTTATCGACTACATACTTCGGTTTAAAATCTTTCTCTACGTCAACTCCCAACTCCCGCGAAGGCAAATCAGCAATATGCCCAAAACTAGAGGTTACTTTAAAATCTTTCCCCAGAAATTTCTCAATCGTCTTAGCCTTTGCAGGCGACTCCACTATCACTAAATTCTTTGCCATGAACAATCTTTATTTAATCTTACAAAAGTATATAAGTTTTTTTATTTCGAACGAAAGGTAACTGTTCTCAGCAAAAAAAGACTGTTTAAACACAGGCTTAATACTATATTAATACAAAAAGTAAAAACTCTTAACCTGACACGACCCGGGCCTGGGTACTCAACACCATTACCAGCTTACAAACCGCAGACCATCAATCACCCGGAATCCACTAAAACAGCAGAAATCTATTCCGATCATTCAGACACCATCACATTTATACAGGCAGGCGACTGCTAAGTTTCAAAACACCCCATACCGGGAAACGTCTGCATTCGTCATTTCACACCCGCCATCTTTTTCACACAAGGCCAAACTCAGCAACAAAAGCGAACACAAATGACTTTGCCGAGCCGTTTAGCTCTTTACAGGGATACACTTTAGTCAAATGTTGCGTTAAAATTGCGCTGACAATTTGTCACAACCACATATAAAACACTATCTTTGCAGCCTGTTTTTATTAATGTTAATTGTCATAGGTATCGGTATGGAGAAGATCATAGATGAAAAGAAACAAGGAGAAAGTCTGGTCATTGAACAGAAAAAAGGAAACGAGCGAAAACTATACATAGAAAGTTATGGTTGCCAGATGAATTTTTCCGACAGCGAGATTGTTGCATCGATCCTGTCAAAAGAAGGGTTCAACACTACGCAAAAACTTGAAGAAGCCGATCTTGTTTTAGTCAACACCTGTTCCATAAGGGACAAAGCCGAACAAACTGTGCGTAAACGTTTAGAGCAATACAATGCAATAAAGAAAATAAACCCTTCTATGAAGGTCGGTGTTTTAGGATGTATGGCCGAACGTTTGAAAAACAAGTTCCTCGAAGAAGAAAAGATCGTAGACATGGTGGTCGGCCCGGATGCCTATAAAGACCTTCCAAACCTTATTAAAGAGGTAGACGAAGGAAGAGATGCCGTAAACGTAATTCTATCCAAAGAAGAAACCTATGGAGATATTGCCCCGGTTCGCCTGAACAGCAACGGGGTTACAGCTTTTGTTTCCATCACCAGGGGTTGTGACAATATGTGTACATTCTGTGTAGTGCCATTCACAAGAGGAAGAGAGCGCAGCAGAGACCCTCAATCTATTATGGAAGAGGTAAACGACCTGAAGGAAAGGGGCTTTAAAGAGGTTACCTTACTCGGTCAAAATGTAGACAGTTATCTATGGTATGGCGGCGGCCTTAAAAAAGACTTTGAAAAGGCGTCCGACATGCAAAAAGCCACCTCGGTTAATTTTGCAAAACTCCTGGCATTAGTTGCCGAAGCACAACCTAAAATGCGCATCAGGTTCTCTACATCGAACCCTCAGGACATGACTCTCGATGTCATTGAATCGATGGCCAAATACCAAAACATCTGTAACTATATTCACCTTCCCGTACAAAGCGGTAGCAACCGCATTTTAGAAGAAATGAACCGTCAGCATACCCGGGAAGAGTATTTCGAACTTATCGACAACATTAAAAAGCTGATTCCTGATTGTGGTATCTCTCAAGACATGATCGCAGGATTCCCTACAGAAACTGAAGAGGACCACCAAGATACCTTATCGTTAATGGAATATGTAAAATACGACTTTGGTTTCATGTTCATGTATTCTGAGAGACCGGGAACTATGGCCGCCAGAAAAATGGAAGACGACGTTCCTGAAGAAACGAAGAAAAAACGGCTAACCGAGATCATCAATCTCCAGCAGAAACACAGCCTCTACAGAACACAGCAGCATATCGGAAAGGTTGAAGAGGTATTAATCGAAGGGAATTCTAAAAAATCCAGCGAACACTGGATGGGAAGAAACACTCAGAATACCGTAGTTGTATTTCCTAAGGAAAATTATAAAGTCGGAGAATTTGTTAATGTAAAAATCACAGATTGCACGTCCACAACCCTTATTGGAGAACCTGTAGGATATTCAGATAACAATTAGTCGCCAATAGTCAGCAAAAAGGCCCGGATTGTTCACACTCCCGCCCTGCTATAAAACACTGTAAAATGGAAAATGTTCAAGCCATAAAACAACGTTTTGGTATCATAGGTAATGACATCAAACTTAATCGCGCTATCGAGAAAGCGATTCAAGTAGCCCCTACCGATATCTCTGTACTGGTAACCGGGGAAAGCGGTGTTGGTAAAGAAGCTATTCCAAAAATAATCCATTCGCTATCGCACAGAAAACACGGTAAGTTCATCGCTGTAAACTGTGGAGCCATCCCGGAAGGAACCATAGACTCAGAGCTTTTCGGACACGAAAAAGGCTCCTTTACCGGCGCTACACAAACCCGCAGCGGTTATTTTGAAGAAGCAAACGGAGGAACCATATTTTTAGACGAGGTCGGAGAACTCCCGCTCACTACTCAGGTAAGACTGTTGCGCGTACTGGAAAACGGAGAGTTCATCAAGGTCGGGTCATCCAAGGTACAAAAGACAGATGTCAGGATCGTTGCCGCTACAAACGTCAATATGTTTGAAGCCATCGAAAAAGAAAAATTCAGAGAAGACCTGTATTACAGACTTAGCACTGTAGAAATACACCTCCCTCCTTTACGGGATCGCAGGGAAGACATTCATTTACTATTCAGGAAATTCGCTGCCGACTTTGCTCAAAAATACAAAATGCCAACCATCAGGCTGGAGGACGACGCCGTATTACTCTTAAACAAATACAGATGGAGCGGTAACATCCGGCAATTGAGAAATATAGCCGAACAAATTTCCGTTTTAGAACAGAACAGAAGCGTTCCTGCCGATACCTTACGTTCATATTTACCGGATTACAAGCCAAATCTTCCGGCTGTGATCAATCAAAATAAATCAGAATCAGACTTTAGCAACGAAAGAGAAATCCTGTACAAGGTTCTTTTCGACATGAAGAGCGACTTAAACGACCTCAAAAAACTCACTTTAGAACTAATGCAGAGCGGAGATTCTGAACAAGTGCAGGAAGACAACAAAAGTCTTATCAATAAAATATACGGCTCAGAACCTGAACCAGAGCAGGCTTTCGACTCCGGTGACGATACAGAAGACGCTTTTGAAGTATTCCCGTTAAACGACACCCCGGCACTTCCTAACCATCACTCCCTTGAAGATAAATATCATTTTGCAGAAGAAATTGAAGAGGAAGAAACGCTGTCGCTACAGGAAAAAGAACTCGAGCTCATAAAAAAAGCCTTAGAGCGAAACAGCGGAAAGCGAAAGGCTGCCGCAAAAGAGCTGGGTATTTCGGAAAGAACGCTCTATCGAAAAATAAAACAATACGATTTGTAACATTTTTTTTGTTCTTTTGAACAGAATTCAACTATAATGAAAAAATATATCGTTCTCATATTAACAATTATCGGTTTTCAGTCGTGTGGCTTTTACTCTTTTACAGGAGTGAATACAACTGCTGAAACCTATCAGGTAAATTTTTTTCAAAACAACGCTCCTATTATTGAACCCGGACTGGACAGAGATTTTACAAATGCATTACAGGACCTTATACTCAATCAAACCAATCTGGATATGGTAAAATCAGGAGGAGACCTGATCTATGAAGGAGAGATTGTAGAATATCGCGTATCGCCCATGAGTGCCACTGCAGAACAAACAGCAGCACAAAACCGATTAACAATAGGCGTCATGCTCCGCTATTACAATACAGACAACCCTGAAAAAGATTTTGAAAGGCGCTTTTCCTTCTTTTATGATTTTCCGGCAACAACACAGGTTCAAACCATAAAAGACCAGGCATACCAGGTTATATTTGAACGTATCACCCAAGACATCGTAAACGCAACACTGGCCGATTGGTAATTAATGAATGTAGCAGATTTCATATACGTTTTACAGCATCCCGAGACACTTTCAGGAGAAGACTTTATTGCCATGGAAAAAATCCTGGATGATTACCCTTATTTTCAGCCAGCCCGGGCACTATTTCTAAAAGGACTGAAGACTCAGGACAGTTTTAAATACAATAATGAATTAAAAAAAACTGCCGCATATACCACCGACCGAAAGATACTCTTTGACTTTATCACCTCCGAAGTTTTTCTGCAAAACAAAATTGCCGATAAAATTTTCAGCCAGGTGATCAGTCAGATAAAAATTACAGCTCACGAAGAGATCAGATTGAGAGACAACGAAACCTTCGGTTTTAAAGAATCTGACGCAGACGCTGTACTCGACCCCGAGCTCTTCAAACCCAAAAGCTCCGATTCAAAAAAAAAACTGAAGATCGGTGAACCACTTGATTTCAGTCAGCATGAAAAACATTCATTCAGCGAATGGCTTAAACTATCATCATACACCCCTATAGAAAGAGACAAAAAACCGGAGAAAGGAAAAATAAAAAAGAACTCTTTACACAACAAACTGGATCTTATCAATAAATTCATAGAAAACAACCCTAAGATCAGTCCGGTTAAAGAAAGTAGCAACCCGGTTAATCTTGCCAAAGAAAATCAGGCGGAGAAAAGCGAACTGATGACAGAAACACTAGCCAGGGTTTATCTCGAACAAAGGAAGTATAAAAAGGCCATTCAAGCATATAAAATTTTAAGTTTGAAATATCCGGAAAAAAGTGGTTTCTTTGCAGACCAAATTAACGCAATAAAAAAATTACAACAACAACATAATTAATTTATAATGACGTTTTCAATCTTTTTAGTGCTTATTATTATCGTAGCATTTTTGTTGGTACTAGTTATAATGGTACAGAACCCTAAAGGTGGAGGTTTATCATCGACATTCGGTGGAAATACGCAAGTAGTCGGAGGTGTGAAAAAGACAGGTGATTTCCTTGACAAAAGTACCTGGACGCTGGCCACTATTTTAATTGCTTTGATTTTATTATCCAACCTTTCGTTAAAATCAGGGCCAAATTCAGGATCTAAATTATTAGAAGGTCAAGAAATTGAAGCTCCTGCTCAGGACAACACACCTGTTGAAGCTGAAACACCTGCATCCAGTACGACAACAGATACTATTGCACAATAAAATAATTCCTCCAAGAGGTCAAAAATGCCGGTTTGTGTGACAAGCTGGCATTTTTTTATGTCTTAAATGTCACTTTTATGAATTGGCACAATTTCTGCCCCAACTGAAACAGAAATTTGTAAAACATATAAAAACATAAAAAGTTATCGATTATGGCTAACTTAAACATTAAACCTTTGGCCGACAGAGTTCTTATTGAACCGTTGGCAGCTGAAACTACAACTTCATCCGGAATCATCATTCCTGACACCGCAAAAGAAAAACCACAAAAAGGAACTGTTGTGGCAGCAGGGCCGGGCACAAAAGACGAGCCGTTAACCGTAAAAGTTGGCGATACTGTTTTATACGGGAAATATGCCGGTACAGAATTAAAATTAGACGGAAACGATTACCTGATGATGCGCGAAAGTGACATCCTGGCAATTGTATAATCCCTTTTATTTTAAATCGACACAAAAATTTAAATCACACTTGCTTTAATGCAGGTAAAACAAAAAAACTAAAAAAATGGCGAAAAATATTCAATTCGATACGGAAGCCAGAGATGGCCTGAAGCGTGGTGTTGATGCCTTGGCAAATGCTGTAAAAGTAACTTTAGGACCAAAAGGCAGAAACGTAATTATAAGCAAATCTTTTGGCGCTCCGTCTGTAACCAAGGATGGTGTATCTGTTGCTAAAGAAATAGAACTGGAAGATCCTTTAGAGGATATGGGAGCTCAAATGGTAAAGGAAGTGGCTTCCAAAACCAATGATTTAGCGGGTGACGGGACAACAACCGCCACTGTATTAGCGCAGGCTATCGTTAAGGAAGGCTTAAAAAATGTTGCAGCAGGCGCCAACCCCATGGACCTAAAAAGAGGGATCGACAAGGCTGTTGAGGCTATCGTAAAAAACCTGGGAAAACAATCTCAGGAAGTTGGGGACAGTTCTGACAAGATCAAACAAGTTGCAGCTATTTCAGCTAACAACGATGATTCCATAGGTGAACTTATTGCTACAGCTTTCAATAAAGTTGGAAAAGAAGGTGTAATTACTGTTGAAGAGGCCAAAGGGACTGACACTTATGTTGATGTCGTAGAAGGAATGCAATTTGACAGAGGATACCTTTCTCCATATTTTGTGACTAATTCTGAAAAGATGATTACAGACCTGGAGAATCCTTACATCTTACTTTTCGACAAGAAAATATCTTCAATGAAAGACCTGCTACCTGTTCTTGAACCTGTAGCACAAAGCGGAAAACCTCTTTTAATTATCGCTGAGGATGTAGACGGGGAAGCCCTTGCTACCTTAGTAGTAAACAAACTTAGAGGCGCTCTTAAAATCGCAGCTGTTAAAGCTCCCGGATTTGGCGACAGACGCAAGGCCATGTTAGAAGACATCGCTATTCTTACAGGCGGAACCGTAATCTCAGAAGAGAGAGGCTTCAACCTGGAGAATGCTACCGTTGATATGTTAGGTACCGCAGAGAAAGTTACTATCGACAAAGACAATACTACCATAGTAAATGGTGCCGGAGACCACGACAATGTAACTGCCCGTGTAAACCAGATCAAGGCTCAGATCGAAACTACTACTTCTGACTACGACAAAGAAAAGCTTCAGGAACGTTTGGCAAAATTAGCCGGAGGTGTTGCCGTACTTTATGTAGGTGCTGCTTCCGAGGTTGAAATGAAAGAAAAGAAAGACCGTGTAGATGATGCCCTTCATGCTACCAGAGCTGCTGTTGAAGAAGGTATCGTTGCCGGAGGTGGTGTTGCTTTAGTTAGAGCTAAAAATGTACTGGAAGGAATCGAGGCAGATAACGACGATGAAGCCACCGGAATCCAGATCGTAGCCCGTGCTATCGAAGCTCCGCTAAGAACCATAGTTGAGAATGCCGGTAAAGAAGGATCTGTTGTTGCAGCCAAGGTTTCTGAAGGTAAGGAAGATTTCGGATACAACGCTAAAACTGACGAATATGTTAATATGTTGGCAGCAGGTATCATCGACCCTAAGAAAGTAACCCGTATCGCTTTAGAAAATGCAGCCTCTGTATCAGGGATGATCTTAACCACAGAATGCGCATTAGTAGATATTAAAGAAGATAATGCTCCTGCGGGCCCTCCAATGGGTGGCGGCATGCCGGGAATGATGTAAAAGAAGGCTAACTTCTGAAATAAAAAAGCCGCTCAATCGAGCGGCTTTTTATGTTAATTCTTACATAATTAAATAAATTTCAACCACATTTTTAATATTTTAGTCATCAATCAATTAAAGACCATGACTAAAACCACTTCTTTTCCTGACAATCAGAACTTCATTCAAACATTATTTTTCAGACTCTTTTTTTGTTACTACATCCTTTATGCATTCCCTTTTCCTCTAGAATACATACCTTTCGGACATTATTTTGGCATGTGGACCTACGACTTTTGGAAATGGCTCGTGCCGATAGTTGCAGAAAATATATTTCATATCGACAAAGAACTTACGCTGCCAAACGGTAGCGGAGACACAACGTTCAACTACATTCAGGTTTTTACACAATTATTAATTGCTATACTTGCCACAACCATATGGACCTTGAGCAGCAACAAAAGAAAAACACACTCCAAACTCTATATCTACCTTATTGTATACCTGAGGTATTACCTGGCTTTCTACATGTTATCTTACGGAAGCTCTAAATTATTTGTAAATCAGTTTTCCAGCCTATCGTTATTTGATTTGATTACACCTTACGGAGACTCCTCACCCATGGGACTCATGTGGAATTTTATGGAGTATTCGGATTCCTACACTATATTTTCCGGAGTAAGCGAAATTATCGGAGGACTTTTATTGATGTTCAGGCGAACTACAAAACTGGGCGCATTGGTTACTTTTGGAGTCATGCTTAATGTATTCATGATGAATCTGAGTTACGATATCCCGGTTAAGCTTTTTTCTTCTCACTTAATGATTATAGCGCTTTTCATCTTATCGCCACACTTAAAAAGCCTCACAAACTTTTTTATCCTGAACAAACCTGCCATGCCTGTTAGTATTGATAAATATTTTGTGAAAAGAAAATTAAACATTGCAGGGCTTATTTTTAAAACCATATTTATTCTCTTTCTCTTAATTACGTTTACAACCAATCAAATAAGACGCCATAATATAAACAGAGACATTGCTTCTTACCCGGAATTATACGGCATCTATACCATAAATTCATTTAGCAAAAACGGTAAAGAAATTATTCCTTTAGCAACGGACTCTCTTCATTGGAAAAAAATGGTTGTTGATAAATACTCAACGGCAATCATTAAACTTGATGACTCAAAAGAATATTATAAGAACGAGACCGACACGACGTCCCGTAACTTAAAACTGACATTGTACAGAGACTCCCTCAGTGTTTACAATCTTAAATACCAAAAATCTGACAGCATCTTAAACCTCGAGGGAACATACCTCCAAGACACCCTGAAAATAGAACTTACTAAAAAAGACCACACACAATTCCGATTACTCAAACGAGGGTTCAACTGGATCAATGAATACCCATATAACAGATAGAAAAGTATTCATAAAAACGGCAAGCCACCTCGGAGCAAGCTCACGAGAGGGCCAAGCGCAAAAAAACATTCGATTTTTGGCCTATCTTTAACATTTTTATACAAAACCGCATAGCAAAATCGGGTCGGATTAAATACATTTGCAATCATAAATCGGAACTGTAATATGACATTTGATTCTTTAAAGCCACAAGTCACACGAATACTTTCTGACACATCTGGTTCTGTAGATGACAGGCTGACTCAAGTCTGCGAATTACTTCGAAGCAATATCGCTTACTACGACTGGGTTGGTTTTTATTTTAAGAACGGGGATAAAGAAGAGCTAAAATTACGTTCCTATGCAGGCGACCCCACCGATCATACCATTATCCCTTTTGGAAAAGGTATTTGTGGACAAGTCGCTGTTTCAAATGAAAATTTTGTTGTTCCGGATGTTAAAGCCCAGGATAACTATATTGCCTGCAGCATTCACGTAAAGGCAGAAATTGTTATTCCGTTATTTGTGAATCACGAGAACATTGGTCAAATTGACATCGATTCCCACACAGCAGATCCGTTTTCTCCGGAAGATGAAGAATTTTTACAGTTTGTTAACCGACAAGTAGCTGAAATACTTTAAATTTCACGTTTTTTCCAATTGTATATTGCACTGTTTTAATGCAAAAAAACTACTTTTGCACCCATACAAAACAATGCAACAATGAATGGTATAAAATCGGCAAAATCTGCTTTAATCTCAGTATTCAGTAAAGACGGGCTTGAGCCTATTGTAAAAAAGCTTAACGCCCTGGGCGTCACCATATACTCTACCGGTGGAACAGAGAAATTCATCAAAGACCTTGGGATCGGGGTTGTTCCTGTTGAGGATGTTACCAGTTATCCGTCTATCCTGGGGGGCAGAGTTAAAACTTTACACCCAAAAGTATTCGGTGGTATCCTGAATCGCCAGGACAACGAAGGTGATATTGCTGAAATAGAAAAATTCGAAATTCCGCAGATCGATATTGTAATTGTCGATCTTTATCCATTCGAGAAAACTGTTGCCGGCGGCGCATCTGAACAAGATATCATAGAAAAAATTGATATCGGAGGGATTTCACTTATCCGGGCTGCTGCTAAAAACTTTAAAGATGTTACCTGTGTAGCTTCGGTTGATGATTATGTAGAATTCTTAGAAGTTATTACTAAAGGCAACGGGAACACGTCCCTGGAGCAGAGAAAACGTTTTGCTACAAAGGCATTCAATGTTTCTTCTCATTACGATTCTGCTATTTTCAACTACTTTAACCAGGATCAGGACATTCCGGCTTTAAAAGTAAGCGAAAACAACGCACAAGCATTACGCTATGGAGAAAACCCACATCAAAAAGGGTATTTCTACGGCGATCTGGAAGCTATTTTTGACAAGCTACACGGAAAAGAACTTTCATACAACAACTTACTTGATGTAGATGCCGCTGTAAATTTAATGGGAGAATTTAAAAACGATGCCCCTACATTTGCCATCTTAAAGCATAATAATGCATGTGGTGTTGCCACCAGAAACACCATTAAAGAGGCATATATTGATGCCCTGGCAGGCGACCCGGTCTCTGCGTTCGGAGGAATCCTCATTGCCAATAAAGAAATTGACAAGGAAACTGCTGAAGAGGTTCATAAATTATTCTGTGAAGTAGTAATCGCTCCTTCGTATAGCGGTGAAGCCCTAGAAATATTAAAAGGCAAAAAGAACAGAATTATATTGGTCCAAAAAGACATTGAGCTCCCTAAATCCAATATCAGGACTTGTTTAAACGGAGTTCTTGTACAGGATAAAGATCTTAAAACGGATAAAAAAGAAGATTTAACCCAAGTCACAAACAATAAACCTTCGGAAAATGAGTTAGAAGACTTATTGTTTGCCTCAAAAATCTGTAAACACACCAAATCCAATACGATAGTACTGGCTAAAAACAAACAGTTATGTGCCAGCGGTACAGGACAAACAAGCAGGGTTGACGCATTACGGCAAGCCATCGAAAAAGCAAATTCATTTGAGTTTGACCTGAATGGTGCCGCCATGGCCAGCGATGCTTTTTTCCCATTCCCGGACTGTGTTGAAATAGCAGATAAGGCAGGGATCACAACCGTAATCCAACCGGGCGGTTCTATCAAAGACCAGCTAAGTATTGATTATTGTAATGAAAATAATCTTGCCATGGTTTTTACCGGAACACGTCATTTTAAACACTAAAAAATACGTTTTCCCCTCTTAAAACCTTTTTTAGCGTGTTTAACAGGGGGAAACTCTGAATAATTTTTTAAATTGTAATTTATTTACACTAATAAATTTTTATTATTGTTTAGACACTAAAAACATCGATTAACAAACAACTTAACCTGAACATAATACATGGGATTTTTTGACTTCTTAACTGAAGAAATTGCCATCGATCTCGGAACTGCCAACACACTGATCATCCACAATGACAAGGTGGTTGTAGACAGCCCTTCTATAGTTGCAAGAGACAGAATATCTGGCAAAATCATTGCGGTTGGTAAACAGGCCAACATGATGCAGGGTAAAACACATGAGAACATTAAAACGATCCGACCGCTGAAAGATGGGGTTATTGCAGATTTTGATGCCTCTGAAAAGATGATCAACATGTTCATCAAAAGCATCCCGGCCCTAAAGAAAAGGATGTTCCAACCTGCATTAAGAATGGTGATATGTATCCCTTCCGGGATTACAGAAGTTGAAATGCGGGCAGTTAAAGAATCGGCAGAACGCGTGAATGGCAAGGAAGTTTACCTTATCCATGAACCTATGGCCGCAGCTATAGGTATTGGCCTTGATATCATGCAACCCAAAGGTAATATGATTGTTGACATAGGTGGAGGTACCACTGAAATTGCTGTGATCGCTTTGGGAGGTATCGTTTGCGACAAGTCGGTTAAAATTGCCGGGGATGTTTTTAACAATGATATTATTTACTACATGCGTACGCAACACAACCTTTATGTTGGTGAAACTACTGCCGAAAATATCAAAATCACCATTGGTGCTGCTACCGAAGATCTCGAAGTTCCGCCTGAAGACATGAGCGTACAAGGCCGGGATCTTTTAACAGGAAAGCCTAAACAAGTACAGGTTTCATATCGTGAAATTGCCAAAGCTCTGGACAAATCTATCCTTAGGATCGAAGATGCGGTAATGGAAACTTTATCTCAAACTCCTCCGGAATTAGCTGCGGACATCTATAATACAGGAATTTATCTTGCAGGCGGCGGCTCCATGTTAAGAGGATTAGACAAAAGGATATCCCAAAAAACAGATTTGCCCGTATATATAGCTGAAGATCCGCTGAGGGCTGTTGTACGCGGTACGGGAATAGCACTTAAAAACCTGGATAAATACAAGCCTATACTGATAAAATAGAAATAGAGAATGCAACAGATTATCACTTTTTTTATAAGGAACAAAACGTTCTTCCTGTATCTGTTGCTTCTGTCAATCTCCCTGGGCTTTACGTTTCAATCCCACTCTTACCACAAAAGTAAGTTCGTTAATTCTGCCAATTGGTTTTCGGGCGGCATTTATGAATCGGTAAATGGTATCGGGGATTTTTTCGAATTAAGGAAATATAACCAACAATTAGTTGAGGAAAACCAACGACTTCGTGCTTTACTGATCAATAACGGCTCAGTACCCAGCAGTATAGATTCAGCATATACAGATACCTCAGGACACCAACAATACAAAATAATTTCGGCAGAGGTTATTAAAAACAGCTTTGACCTTCAGAAAAATTATCTCACGATCAACAAAGGAGAAAAAGAGGGTATTCAGCAAGACATGGGGGTAATTACATCCAAGGGTATTGTCGGCATTATTGAAAACACTTCGGGAGGCTACGCTACAGTTCAGTCGGTCCTGAATACCATTTCTGAAATTAATGCACAACTCAAAAACTCCGACCATTACGGAACCCTGAAGTGGGACGGAAAAAACCAAAAGACCGTTCAATTGGTAGATGTGTCGAGAGTTGCACCCGTAAAAGCAGGAGATACGATTATCACAGGGGGCATGTCGGCCATCTTCCCCAAAGGGATTCTGATAGGCACTGTCAGCGAAGTAAAACCAAATATTTCAGGCAACTATTTTATTATAGATATAGACTTGTTTAATGATATGACGAGTTTGGGATATGTGTATGTCATAGAAAACAAAGACAAAAAAGAAATTCAGACTTTAGAAAATGAAACGATAAATGAATAACGATCTCATTAAAATAATCGTCCGTTTCTTTGTCCTGATTCTGGCACAAGTATTGGTTTTTAACCATGTAAACCTTTTTGGTTATATCAATCCATACGTATACATCTTGTTTATCCTTCTCTTCCCTGTCAAAAAAGAAACAAGGATGTTATTTATCTTCCTTTCATTCTTAATAGGACTGATCATCGATATTTTTTCAGACAGTGGCGGAGTACACGCCGCAGCCTGTGTGTCGATAGCGTATATGCGACCTGTAGTTTTAAGGTGGGTTTTCGGGAATGCTTACGAATATCAAACCTTGAAAATAGCATCTACTTCACTGGGGCAACGGTCACTGTACATGACTATTTTAATTTTAACACATCATTTGATCCTTTTTTGGCTTGAGATTTTTAGCTTTACAAGTATTCTTTTACTCCTCAAAAAAGTATTGTTTACCGGTATCCTGACATTATGCCTGTGCATTATGTTCATGATTTTATTTAGCAGAAAAAAACGATGAGAAAGTTACTTTTAGCATCTATCATTATTCTCATTGCCATTGTATATATAGGCAGGTTGTCGTACCTGCAGCTTATCGACAATTCTAACCAGAACCCTTTAGACGATACCGCCATCAAAGCGGTATACGACTATCCCGAAAGAGGATATATCTATGATAGGAACGGAGAACTCCTGGTCTCTAATCAGCCGGCGTATGATATAATGGTGATCCCGAAAGATGTCAAGCCCTTAGACACCCTGGAATTTTGCAACCTGCTAAACATCACTCAAGAAGATTTCGTTAAGAAATACAATAAAGCACGGGTATATTCGCCCAGGCTGCCTTCTGTGTTTGTACCCCAACTTTCAAAAAGCGAATACGCCACGCTCCAGGAAAAAATGAGAAAATATGAAGGCTTTTATATTCAGAAACGATCTTTAAGACATTATCAAACCTCATCCGGGGCAAATGTACTGGGCTATATCAGTGAAGTAAATGATTACGAGCTTAAAAGCAATCCGTATTACCAGTCTGGAGAACTTATCGGAAGAAATGGCGTTGAAAGGGTTTACGAAGAGATTCTCAGGGGACAAAAAGGAGTGAAATTCATCCAGAAGGATCGATTTAATCGGGACCTCGGTTCTTACAAGGGAGGAGTTTTTGACACGCTTCCTGTTCAGGGAAAAGACATCGCGATAACCATCGATAAGGTTCTTCAATCTTACGGGGAAAAATTAATGGTCAATAAAAGAGGGGGGATTGTTGCTATCGAACCCAAAACCGGCGAAATATTAGCCATGGTTTCAGCACCCTCGTACGATCCTGCCTTACTCGTGGGAAGACAGCGTTCTAAAAATTACAGCAGACTCTATTTGGACTCTATAGCAAACCCCTTATACGACAGAAGTGTTTTAGCAGAATATCCACCCGGATCCCCTTTTAAGATCCTAAACGGGCTCATCGGACTTGAAGAAGGTGTTATCGATGAACACACAACCGTAAGGTGCTACCATGGTTACAGATACGGCCGCAACAGGTTTATGGGTTGCCACTGTGCCAGCGGAACGCTTAACGACTTTCAGTCAGCCACCTACCGTTCTTGTAACGCCTATTTTGCAGACACGTATAAGAAAATAATCGAGAAATACCCCAGCCCGGAGAAAGGCTTACAAACCTGGACCAATCACGCTAAAAGCTTCGGACTAGGCGGCTATCTGGGAAATGACCTTTCTACAGGGCGTGCCGGAAGAATTCCGGACAGCGCTACATACAACAGGGCATATCCGGATTTCCAATGGAGAGCAGAAACGACTATCTCTAATGGGATCGGGCAGGGTGAGATCCTTACCACTCCCATACAATTGGCTAATATGACAGCTGCTATTGCAAATCGCGGCCATTATTACACACCCCACATCATAAAAAATATTGAAGGGGAAACTATTGACGAAAACTTCACCACTCCCAAGCATACTACAATTTCCAAAAGACATTTTGATGATGTAGTATTGGGAATGTGGGATGTATATAAACGAGGGACAGCACGTTCTGTTCAGGTAGACAGTATTAACATTGCCGGTAAAACAGGTACTGCCGAAAACTTCACTAAAATAGATGGAAAAAGGACCCAGCTGACCGACCATTCTATTTTTATAGCTTTCGCACCGGTTGAAAACCCAAAAATTGCCTTGGCGGTATTTGTGGAAAACGGATATTGGGGGTCACGTTATGCTGCCCCTATAGCATCGTTAATGATCGAAAAATATTTACGTGGTAAAATTACCCGTACCGACCTGGAAAGAAGAATGTTAGAAGGAAGCTTAGAGAATGAATACGCCAAACCTCTGAGCGGTGAACCGTTTGAGATAAATCGATGAAAAACAGAGTAATCCAACAAATAGACTGGCTTTCCATACTACTGTATTTTGCCCTTGTTTTTATTGGGTGGCTAAACATATACTCCACCACCATGTCTGATGACAATCCGGCCATCCTTAATTTCAATCAACCGTACGGCAGGCAACTTATCTTTATAGGTCTAAGCATATTACTTATCATTTTTGTCCTGGCAATAGAAACAAAATTCTATGCCAGGTTTTCGAGCATCATATACCTGGCCTCTCTGGCATCTTTACTCGGGTTATTTGTTTTCGGAAAGAACATTAACGGAGCAACATCCTGGTACAGTTTTGGCAGCTTCGGGCTACAGCCTTCAGAATTCGCCAAAGCAGCAACTGCACTGGCATTAGCCAAATTCTTAAGCGACATTCAAACCAATATCAACGATTTTAAAGATCAGCTTCGCTCATTCTTAATCATTATACTTCCCCCTTTATTAATTATACCGCAACCCGATCCGGGAAGTGCTCTGGTATACACCAGCTTCTTTTTCGTTCTTTACAGGGAAGGATTACCCAGCTATTACCTTCTGGTTGGTTTTACTGCCATTATCCTATTTGTCTGTACGTTATTATTTGGCGCTGCCTGGGTTATCGTAGGCTTGCCCCTCTTTACTGCATTATTTATTTTATACAGGAAAAGAAAAAAGTTGAGGGTTCCTACATTTAAAATCCTGATCATTACGCTATCTTCCATCATCTTTTGTCTTTCTGTACGTTATGTTTTTGAAAACGTTTTTGAACAACGTCACAGGGATCGGTTCAACCTATGGCTACGCCTGGAACACGACCCCAGTAAACTGGATGAGATCAGAAAAACCATCGGTTACAATACTTACCAGTCTGAGTCGGCTATCGGTTCGGGAGGACTCACAGGCAAGGGATTTCTCGAAGGCACACGTACCAAAGGAGATTTTGTACCCGAGCAACATACAGACTATATTTTCAGTACTGTAGGAGAGGAATGGGGTTTTGTCGGTAGCGCCGGGGTTATTATACTTTTTACCCTCCTTATCTTGAGAATACTGGTTCTTGCTGAAAGACAACGTTCACAGTTCAGCCGAATATATGGCTATAGCGTTGCCTCTATTTTATTGTTTCATTTTGCAATCAATATCGGAATGGTGATCGGTTTGCTTCCGACTATCGGGATTCCGTTACCATTTTTCAGTTACGGAGGTTCCGGTTTATGGGGCTTTACCATCCTTCTCTTTATTTTTATCAGACTCGATGCCAACAGAAGAGACGACTGGATGTAATAACCCTTCTAAAACCAATACCCTAAAGATACATCCTTCTCCGTTTCAAGCTCGAGCTGGTCGTTCAGCTTATATAAAAAATCTACCCCTGTTACAGCCTCTATACTGTCGATAGAGACCCTGAATGTTTCCAACGATGCTTTTGATTCTTTATGGGGTACTAAAAAGGCTGCTGTTCTTATATCCCCATCTCTTTCATCTATAATGATTTTATAGAAATAGTCCGGAACTGAAACCTTTTCCTCTCCGATGGTGACCAGCTTTCCGTTAAGCACCCCTCCTGTAATAATAAATATCCCGTTATGCTTTTTTGCCCAGTACCTTGCCTGTTGCTCTAATCTGTTCCACAGGCCACTATTGAAATGATGTTCCTGGGGGCTCACATTACTGGTTAAAAAAGTCTGATTGTAAGCTGCTACAGAGAAACGACGATCACCGGCAGGACATAAATGCCCACGATCGTAACCCGAATTCTTATAATTACGCCAGTCTGCAGAACCTGTTTCAACCTTAGGGTCCTGATTAAAATAAGGTCTTTTTCTATCGTCGTATGTAAGATGCTCTTTCTTCAGCTCGTAGGCTACCCACTCCGCCTGCTCATGCATCTCGTTATAAGATAAGGTATAATACTCGTGGTTTACGATAACGCCTGTAGTTGAACGCGGTAGATACCGCGCTAAAGAGAGGTTTGTACTTACTTCCTCTTCTTCACTTACCATATCCTTATTGTTGGTGTTTGGTTGCGATTGACCGGTATCGGCATCATAATACTTTTCAAAAAGATAGAAACCAATAATAGCCAAAGCCAGAAGTATCCGGTATATTTTTTTATTACGCATATTAACTCTTTACATCCAACGCATCTCTTAATGCGTTACCCATAAGCATAAAAGCCATAACCAGCAACATAATTGCGAGTCCCGGTACAATTGCCAAATAAGGTTTTCCCAGGATAATATAATTATAATGATCTTTTATCATAGCTCCCCAACTAGGTGTTGGTGGTTGTGCTCCTATCCCAAGAAAACTCAATCCGCTTTCTATGAGGATGGCCGAAGCAAAATTAGCTGCCGAGATCACAATAACAGGAGCCATAATGTTCGGGATAATATGCCTGAAGATTATCCGGCCGCTTTTATATCCCAATGCTTTTGCAGCTGTAACATACTGCGTTTCTTTTACTCCCATAATCTGCCCCCTGACAACCCGGGCTACCTCTACCCACATTGTTAGTCCCACAGCTATAAAGACCTGCCAGAAGCCTTTCCCTAACGCCAGGGTGATTGCAATTACCAATAGCAATGTTGGGATCGACCAGGTGATATTGATGACCCACATGATGAACGCATCCACCTTACCGCCAAAATATCCTGCTACAGCCCCCATAAACATGCCTATCAGCAGCGAGATCAAAACGGCTACAAATCCAATAGAGAAAGATATGCGTGCTCCTACCAAAAGCCTGCTCAACAAATCTCTTCCATATTTGTCCGTTCCCAGGATAAATTTTCTTTCCGTTATATAACGATTGACAACCTCCCGGGCATCCGGCCCTGTACCAAATTCACTAAAGCTTATTTTCTTTTCCAGACCGCCGTCTCCTTCACCGCTATACGGTACATATATCAAATCACTCTCCGTAAACCGGTACGATGTAATTGGAATTTCGGTATCTGAACTGTTTACGCCGAACAACATCTTATCTAAAAAAGCCTGTTTATTTACCGTACTTCCGGGAATGACAAGCATCATAACCTTAAAACCCGGCTTTTTAGAATGAATGGACAAATGCATCTGGTTGGCATTGGTAGAATTGTCCGGAGCCAACACATAGGCTAATAGCGCTACCACTCCACAGAGAACGATAATCCAGAAACTTAAAACGCCCCAAAAGTTCCTTTTGAACTTTTGGAGCGCTATATGAGTTAATGAGTTTGCGTTTCCGCTCATAGACTATCCTTTAATACCGGCTACCTTACCTCTCTTAATATTACTCAGATGGAGGTCTTCCAACACATTTAAGGCTTCTTCCATATATACATCTTTAGCCAAATCTGCGTGCCAACGATCTCTTTTTTGTCTTAATGTACTATCCTTAACCATTAAATCCTGCTCATATGGTAACGAATTAAATGTAAGGTTTGTTTTATAATCTGATATAGCCCTGAATTGTTTTACAGTTTCCTGATCCTTATTCATCGCCTCTACATACGCATCGTAGTTAAGTGAGTACTCTTTAATGTCCTGCTGGCTTTTTACCCAACGTGCATTCGAATCGATCAGTTTTAACTGCCGGTTATCTGCCATCCGTTTTTTACTGTTATTGATTGCTTCCTCATAATCGATATAGCCATCCCAGGTTTTATAACTGGCAGGATCGATCTTATCCCATGGAAGCGGGTTCTCCTGGTCTTTCTCTCCTATATCGATATAGCTGTAACGATCCGGAACAACCACATCGCTCTTTACCCCTTCTAACTGTGTAGAACCTCCGTTTATTCTATAAAACTTCTGGGTCGTAAGCTTCATGGCCCCTACATTTCCAAAATCATTATCGCCCCTTAAAAACTGGTTCAGGTCTATAACATTCTGCACGGTTCCTTTACCATAGGTCTGCTTGCTCCCTATTACAATGGCTCTCTTATAGTCTTGCATGGCAGCAGCAAGGATCTCTGAAGCAGAGGCAGAAAGTTCGTTAACAAGGATTACCAACGGACCATTCCATTGTATCCTCTCATCCTTATCTTCCAATACTTCCTTACGCTTTCCGGTAGACTTAATCTGAACGACAGGTCCTTCTTCGATAAACAGTCCTGCCATATCTACAACTGTTTTTAACGACCCTCCCCCATTATTACGCAAATCGAGCACCAGTCCTTCCATCCCTTGCTTTTTAAGCCTGGTGATTTCCTGAGCTACATCTGATGCCGCATTGCGTTCCTTGTAATCGGTAAAATCGACATAGAATTTAGGAAGATTGATAACCCCGAATGTTTTGCCGTCTTTTTCAACGGTCGATGACTTCACATACGATTCTTCCAACTCTACCACATCTCTGGTAATCGAAATCTCTTCGATAGTTCCATCTACACGTTTTAGGGTTAAGAACACTTTCGTCCCTTTAGGTCCTTTAATCAACTTAACCGCATCACTCAAGCGCATGCCCACAATATCAACAGCGTCTTCTCCTTCCTGGGCTACCTTGATAATCTCATCGCCAACCTCCAGTTCATTCTCTCTCCATGCCGGCCCTCCTGAAATGATTTCTACAATCTTTATATAATCGTTCTTTTTCTGTAATCTTGCTCCGATCCCTTCAAACTTACCGGACATATCTGTATCAAAACGTTCTTTTGCTTCCGGAGCCATATATGACGTGTGCGGATCAAACTCTTCGACGATCGAATTGAGATAGAGCACAAACCAGTCGGTACGTTCCAAATCATCCATCACACTAAAGTAGTCATTCATGGCAGTTAGTGTATTCTCCCTTGCTTCCTTTTCTGTCGACACCTTGTCAGTAAGCTTTCCGTTAGGCGCTATATCTTTAAGTTCTCCATCTTCTTTTTCTACCTTGTCATTTTCGAGCACTCCTGCATAACGTTCCAACGCGCTGAACTTCAGTTGTTTTCTCCATCGTTCCGTGAGTTCTTTTTTGTTTTTTGCATACGGCAGGTTCTCATAATCCAGATCTATGCGCTCTTCAGCTTCAAAGTCAAAAGGGGTTTTAAGCACTTCTTTATAAACGGCCCTTGCTTCCGTCATCCGCTGTACCAACCTATCGTAGGTAAGATTGAAAAAAGCAACGTCCGAAGCTTTTATCTGGTCGTCTATTGCTTCCTTGTACTTATCGAACTCCTTAATGTCTGATGCCAGAAAATAACGCTTTAACGGATCCAGAGCATTTATATAACTATCATAAACCTCCCTGGAAAAATCATCATCGAGATCCTTCGGACTCAGGTGCCCTTTTTCAAGCACATAAGTGATCAGGTCTATCAACAATTTATCTTTATCCGAACCTTCAAAAGACTTGTTGGTAAAACTACATGAGGCTACCAGAATCAGCAATCCCCCTAATAAGTATACTAAATTTCTCTTCATCATAATATTTCATTTTAACCACCCAAGGCTTCCTCTCTTCTGTTTTTTATCATTACAAGCCCCGAATATTATTTTTCAATCTATAAAAAATCTTAGTTATTTAACAATAATCTCAATTTTTATCCAATAGATTCGATTAAAGGTCGACTAAAATACTGAAAAAACCGTGCCATCTACAGCGATTGCTACTAATTTTTTGTTAAACGTAAAAGTACGGTTCAAATTGTTTAATTTAGTGCCT
This sequence comes from Zhouia spongiae, assembly GCF_022760175.1. Taxonomy (GTDB): domain Bacteria; phylum Bacteroidota; class Bacteroidia; order Flavobacteriales; family Flavobacteriaceae; genus Zhouia; species Zhouia spongiae. The sequence continues at coordinate 1,712,057 of NZ_CP094326.1, read as the reverse complement.
CAAATCTTATTAAAGATATGCAAAAAAAGCCATTAATCCTGGTAACCAACGATGACGGAATTACCGCTCCCGGCCTTAGGACACTCATACGCATCATGAATGAAATCGGCGAGGTCGTAGTAGTAGCTCCCGACAGCCCACAAAGCGCTATGGGACACGCTATTACCATCAACAGCACCTTGTATTCGAATGCAGTAAAGATAGATGACGGCCCTCAGAAAGAGTTCAGTTGCAGTGGTACTCCAGCCGATTGTGTAAAACTGGCTGTCAATGAAATATTAGAACGTAAACCCGACTTGTGTGTCAGCGGTATAAACCACGGTTCAAACTCTTCTATAAATGTAATTTATTCGGGCACCATGAGTGCAGCTGTCGAAGCAGGTATTGAGAACATCCCTTCTATAGGGTTTTCTTTATGCGATTATGCCCTGGAAGCCAATTTTGAACCGATAGAATCGTATGTAAGAACCATTACGAAGGCAGCTCTTAAAAACGGGATCCCGAAAGACACAGTCCTCAATGTTAACTTTCCTAAACTACCTAAAGAAGAAATAAGAGGCATTAAAATCTGTCGACAGGCACGTGCTACATGGATGGAGGAGTTCGACAAACGCACAAATCCTTTAGGAAAAGAATATTACTGGTTAACCGGAAAGTTTGTTAACCTGGATAAAGGAGAAGACACAGACGAATGGGCATTGGCTCAGGGTTATGTATCGGTAGTCCCTGTTCAGTTTGACCTTACTGCACATCACACCATTCAAGACCTTAACACATGGAACCTCAATGAATCGTAAAAAGGAAATGGCTATAGGGTTTGTCGTTGGCATCATAGCCAATACCATTGGTTCGTTACTGTATATGCTGCTTTTTTCCAGGTTCAGCCTGGCCGAAACATACAAGATAGCACAAGAACAGGGTTATTTAGGGAGTATTCTTGCTTTGGGAGCCTTGCTCAACCTCCTGGCTTTCTTTGGTTTTTTAAAAATCAAAAGGGATTACCGGGCAAGGGGAGTATTAATAGCCACCTTGCTCACGGCACTTATTATATTATTTTATAAAATTTTCGGAAATTAGCTCCTCCTAACCTCGCAGTATGAAATATTATATTATAGCCGGTGAAGCCTCAGGCGACTTACATGCTTCCAATTTGATGAAAGCCATAAAGAAAACCGATCCGCAGGCTGACTTCAGGTTCTGGGGAGGAGATCTTATGCAACGTATAGGAGGAACCCTGGTAAAACATTACCGTGATCTTGCTTTTATGGGGTTCATAGAAGTTTTAATGAACCTGAAAACCATTCTGAACAATATTAAATTCTGCAAAGAAGACATTACTAAATACCGACCAGACGTTTTGATATTTGTCGACTACCCCGGTTTTAATATGCGGATTTCCAAATGGGCCAAAGAAGAAGGTTATAAGACTCACTATTATATATCGCCCCAGATCTGGGCCTGGAAAGAAAACCGTATCAAAGCTATTAAACGCGACGTAGATGAAATGTATGTCATCCTGCCATTCGAAAAGGATTTCTACGAAAAAAAACATCAGTATCCGGTACATTTTGTAGGACATCCGCTTATCGATGCTATTGCCAACCGCGAGCAGGTATATCCCGATGATTTCCGAAAAGAAAACAAACTCGACGAACGACCCATTATTGCGATCTTACCAGGCAGCCGCAAGCAGGAAATTACCAAGATGCTTTCGGTAATGCTCAGTATAGCAGACAGCTATAAAGGCTATCAGTTTGTGATAGCCGGTGCACCCAGCCAGGAATACGAATTCTACAAGCAATTTATTGGCTCTGCCAATGTTCATTTTGTAACCAACAAGACCTACGACCTGTTAAGCCTTTCGGAAGCCGCTTTGGTTACCAGTGGCACCGCAACTCTTGAAACGGCATTGTTTAAAGTACCGGAAGTGGTATGCTACAAAGGCAACTGGTTTTCATATCAGATCGCCAAACGTATTATTACGCTCAAATACATTTCACTGGTAAACCTTATTATGGACAAGCCCGTAGTTACTGAACTCATTCAAAGCGATTTTAATTCCAGACGCCTGAAAGAAGAACTGGATAAAGTTCTCGATCCGGACCACCGTAAAAAGATATTTTTAGATTATTACGAGCTTGAAAAGAAGCTGGGGGGGAAAGGCGCCAGTATGAATACGGCAAAGCTTATCTGCAACAGTATCAGCAAAAAATAAGAAACAGCCCTAAAACATTATCCTAAAAGCATAATCAACATAGGTGGCCGTATAAAAAGTTAACCCTATATAGCTTAGATTATACACTGCCCTCAACAACCAGGGAAGTGCAGACAGATCGTGTTTAAACCACCTTGCGATCAATACTCCAATAGCCATAAACATAAACCAGATCATAAAGAAATACGATGGTCGCCAACGAATGGCCAAGACCACCAGATCGTGCAGGAGCCCGCAAAAAACAAAAGTAAAAACAAGTGCCGGACCCGGCGGCAGATGTTGCTTTGCCGGCCTAAAGACATACCTGCCCAGGCAGTACCCGAAGATAGGATTCCAATACTGCCAGAACACCCCAAAGTTCTTTGCGCCCAGTGAGCGATAAAGCATATTGCGCAATGCTCCCGGATGTCCTATTGGAACACCATTACGCTTGAGCACATATTGCCGGAGGGTTATCAACTTTTTGCTTTTTGAAGCAGCAATATAAGGATTTATATCAGGCGAGGCTACAATATAAAAACCAATGATTTTTGAGAAGACATTGCTGTTTGAGAAATTTCGAGTATTTTAGAAGGAGCTTGACCTGGCCGGAGATATAATTACCTTATAAACGATATCTCCGCGAACAGGATCGCCGGGTTACCTGCCTGCATATCGATCCGGCAAAGGTCATTGCGACAAGGAACAGACCCGTTGGTCGTTAATTTTGAAAAATTGATATTATGATTATTACCGGCCGAAGTATTTAAATTTGGATGAAAGGAGTATCAGAAACAATCGGGTTTATACTAGGGTGGTTCGCTATAATCGCTCAGTTTATTATTATGATACAAACCAGGCAGACAGATCTCCCTGAAACGATTATTCGTTTTTTCAGTTTTTTCACTATTTTGACTAATTTACTTTTAGCATTATTTTTCACAACCCGTCTGACGGGCTTCAAAAGCACCCCGTTTCACCTGTTTTGGAAAAAGGGCACTTTAACGGCACTCACGGTATTTATACTCATTGTTGGACTGGTCTATCAATTTGTTTTGAGAGACCTTTGGCACCCCAGGGGCCTACAATATTTCGTAGACGAACTATTACATACGGTAATCCCCCTTTGGACTCTGATTTACTGGGGAAGACATATCACCGAAAAAGAACTTCAGTTAAAGTCCGTTCTAAGCTGGCTGGTTTATCCAGTAGCCTACCTTGCTTTTATACTTATCAGAGGTCATTTCTCAAAATTTTATCCCTATCCTTTTTTAAATATCCCTGAAATAGGCTATGAAAATTCTTTCATTAAAATAAGTATTATCTTTGGGGTAGCTATCCTCATCATGATCGCCTTGATACTAATAGGTAAATTTATAACCAATAATAAATCTTTCTAATTATGAAAACTACACAAATTCTATTCATCGCTATTTTCAGTCTGATCGTCTCCTCCTGTACGTCAAACAAAAAATCGCAAAGCGAACAACTGTATAACACCACCTGGGAATTGGAATACATCTCAGGGCCACGTATTGCCTTCGATGGCTTGTACCCAGAAAAAAAGCCTCAAATAACTTTTAACAAAGAACACCAGAAAGTCGAAGGCAACAATAGCTGCAACGGATATACTGCCGACTATACCCTTAACGAGGATGCCATCTCTTTCGGCGAACCGGGCCCTACAACCATGATGTATTGCGGCGAAGGAGAAAGTGTCTTTTTAAATATGATGAAAAAGATCAATAATTTTAATATCGATACCGATGGCAAATTGAACCTGAGGCTAGACGACGTCTCAGTAATGAAATTCCACAAAATCCAACAAGAATAAAAAATCATATTTAAAAAAGACAAGTACAACAGAAAACATTGTCTCTATTGAAATTAAACAACCCGGTAAACTACCTTGGAGCCAGCTCGCGCATGGGCAAAATATTTCGACGCAAGCCCTGTGAAATTCCTTTAGGAACATTTCACAAGGGCAAGCATCCGAGTTCCTGATAGCTATCCGGGATAAATCTCGATGATCGCGTAAAAAGTTTTTTCGGACAAAGTATCACATCATTTATTGAACCTATACCATGACCAACAAATTCCATCAAAACCATGCCTTCAGACAAACCGCTTAAAGTCCTTCTTGTTTTAATCACCGCCGTTTTTCTGTCCTGCTGCAACAATAATAACCTTAAAAACAGAATAACAAATAACTGGCAAGTAACCAAAATGCAACGGTATGTAAAAGTAACTTCTAATAGATATACCACCATAGATATCGACATCAGCCCTAAAACCTCCTATAATTTCAAGGAGAACGGAAAAACAGAGATCATTACACAATTAGGATCTAAAATGAATGGTTCCTGGAAAAACATAGACAGCACCATCATAATCCGGATCAAAGGAGAAAAAAGACTATTTAAGGTAGATAGCATCACCGATGTTTCGATGTTATTATCCTCAGATCAATTTAAGTTTTATTTAAAAAAGAAAAACCAACCTGTTAAATAGCAGCTTTTATAGCTATGCATATGAAAAACACCAAACTACTGTTTATAGCTCTGGCTCTCTCCGTTATAACATCTTACGGTCAATCACATAAAAATGTACTGCCCGTATTCATCCATCCTGAAGGGTTTAATAACATACGTGATTTTACCATTTCCCAAACAGGAAATGAAGCATACCTGACTGTACAGAGTCTGCTTGGAGAAGTATCTGTTATTGTCCGGGTCCACAAAGTAAACGGACAATGGGATAAGCCTGAAATAGTTTCTTTTTCAGGAAGATATAGTGATTTGGAGCCTTTTCTATCTCCTGACAACCGTCGACTGTACTTCGTATCTAACAGACCTGTAAATTCAGCTACTGACAACACGAAAGACTACGACATATGGTATGTTGAAAGGACCGATATTAATGCTCAGTGGGGAGCGCCAATCAATCCGGGGCCTCCCATAAATACACCCGAAGATGAGTTTTACCCTTCGGTCGTTGCTAATAACAGCTTATACTTCACAAGCAACCGTTCTGGCACTAAAGGTAAAGATGATATTTTCTATAGTGAGTGGAACGGCTCATCATACGCGCAACCTTCATCATTAAACGAAACCATCAATACTGAAGGATATGAATTTAATGCCTATGTAGCTCCTGACGAATCCTATATGATCTTCAGCGCTTATAACAGAAATGACGGAGCGGGCAGTGGCGATTTATATATCAGCTATAAAAACGAAAAGGGTGAATGGGTAAAAGCCATGAACCTGGGCAATGAAATCAATTCAAAACAAATGGATTATTGTCCGTTTATCGATCCCTCTTCGAATGTTTTATATTTCACCAGTAAAAGAAGTGATTTTAAAACCATACACAATTTTACTTCAACACGCGATCTTATAGAAGCTCTCAATCAACCGGAGAACGGTCAAAGCAGAATTTACAAAGTTACTATTGGTAATATTGTAAAGGAATAGTGGCGCCCATACCTAACATACGATTTATAACAACATGCCGGTAAAGATAAAAACATACGAAACAGAACGACTTATACTAAAACCTACCGATACCGGAGATGCAGCATTCATCTTTAAACTGATGAATACCCCGAAATTTATTAAATATATCGGCGATCGGGGTGTTAACAGTATTGATGCTGCAACTGCTTACATAGAAGAAAGAATGACACCCCAACTTAAGCATTTAGGATACTCAAACTATACGCTTATCCGCAAATCGGATGGTAAAAAAGCAGGTACTTGTGGCCTTTACGACCGCGAAGGCCTTGAAGGTATTGATATCGGATTCGCTTTCTTACCTGAATATGAGAAAACAGGTTATGCCTATGAAGCTTCTGACAAATTAAAAGAGCTGGCTTTTACCGAATTTGGCATTGAAAGACTCAATGCAATCACCACCAAAGACAACTTTGCTTCTCAACGATTGCTGGAAAAACTCGGATTAAAATACGAAGGCACTGTCAAATTACCTGATGACAGGGAAGAACTGCTTCTTTACACCTATAATGCGACAAAATGAACCGGTGGTGTTTTTATAATTACGGGACTTAAATCTGCAACAGGGTCTTTATCCCTTTTAAACCCGCTCTTGATTTATTTCTTATATTCAAAAAATTCTTTATCAATGGCCTCCTGATGATCAGGATGTGCAATTCGCATCAAGGCCTTAGCACGTTCGTTTATTGTTTTCCCGTAAAGGTTGGCAACTCCATTTTCGGTCACAACATAATGCACATGTGCCCGGGTCGTTACTACCCCTGCACCGAGTTTAAGCTTAGGAACTATCCGGCTGATTCCTGATTTGGTAACTGAAGGTAATGCGATGATTGCTTTTCCGCCTTCACTTAATGAAGCTCCCCTTATAAAGTCCATTTGTCCGCCAACTCCGGAATACATCCTGGTTCCTATCGAATCTGCACATACCTGGCCTGTTAAGTCTACCTCTATAGCCGAATTAATAGCTACCATCTTATTATTTTTCTTGATAGTTGCTACATCATTGACATAATCGGAAGTGCGCATCTCGATAAACGGATTGTCATCGACATAGTCGTACAGTCTCTTTGTTCCCATCAGAAAGGTAGCCAACGACCGTCCGGGAAGTATCGCTTTATAATTTCCGTTTATGACATTTTTTAAGATCAGGTCAATTACCCCGTCTGAAAACATCTCCGTATGGAGCCCCAGATCTTTATGTCCTGCTAATTTAGAAAGTACGGCATCCGGAATTACCCCAATGCCCATTTGCAAGGTACTTTTATCGTCGACCAGCTCCGCCACATACCCCCCAATCTTTTCTTCAACGGAAGAAGGCTTGGCCAGCTTGTGTTCAGGAATAGGTTCGTCGCATTCTACAAACAGGTCAACTTCCGAGATATGTATAATCCCGTCGCCATGAGTCCTCGGCATTTGCTTATTTACCTGAGCGATCACTAAACTCGCATTATCAATGGCTGCCAATGTAGCCTCTATCGACACCCCCAAGGAGCAATAGCCATGTCGATCGGGTTCTGATACATGAATTAAAGCCACATCGAGATCTATAATATTTCGTTTAAACAATAGAGGAAGCTCACTGAGAAATACCGGAGTATACGACCCGTTACCAGCCTTGAGTGTATGCCGTACATTTTGACCGATGAAAAAAGAATTCACATGAAAATGCTCTTTGAGCAGAGGATCTGCATAAGGAGCATCACCTTCTGTGTGCAGGTGACATATTTCTACGTTCTTTAAATCTTGATACCTGTTCGTTAATGCCCTTATTAACAATTGTGGAGCCGCGGCTGCTGCCTGTATATACACTCTCTGATTCGATTTAACAGACTCAACGGCGGTCTCAGCTGAAACGGATTTATACATATTTTTTATTTTACATGTGTAAATCTATAAATCACAATCTTTTAAAAAACTGTTTTTTGTCATGTTGGACTTAATTCTTTCCCAACACTTAATTTCCACAAGGCTCATGATTAATCAATTTTTAGTAATTTGCGTCAAAACCTACACTATGAAGCGAATCTTACCTTTTTTATTACTCCCTGTACTTATATTGACTTCCTGCGGGTCATCAAAAAAAGCGTCTCAGAAAAGGGAAACAAGAACGGTTTCAGTAAAAGCCAGACCGGTTAAAGAAAGTAAAGATGAAATAAAAGGCAGGAATAATAAAATCCCCAGTCAAACTGATAACATCATAAGAACTGCGCTCTCGTTTGAGGGCACCCGTTATAAGTTCGGAGGCATGTCCAAATCCGGAATGGATTGTTCCGGACTTATCTATAAAAGCTATACAACCAATGGTGTTTCCGTAAACCGGTCTTCATTTGAAATTGCCAAACAAGGAGTCGACATAAAACTTAAAGAAATACAGAAAGGGGATCTTTTATTTTTTGCAACTGGAAGAAAAAGCAAGAGAATAAACCATGTCGGTTTGGTTGTGGATACGAAATCTGAAGTACTGTTTATACATTCTACCACTTCCAGGGGAGTATTGGTTTCTTCTTTAAGAGAAGGCTATTGGAAATATGCTTTTATCAAGGCAAAACGATTATTGTAACCAACCAATCCGAAAATCACTATCACCCAATAATAATTATAGTTTAATTCCTGAAATAAATTCAGTAAATTCATACAATGAAGTTGCTGAACTTTATACCTATACGTTTAACTGCCCTACTGATTGCAGGTATCCTGACAGGGTATTCTCTATTTATTCCTTTATCATATATCGCTGGGGTATTGGTTTCGTTGTTTATCATTTATACTTTTACGTATATCAAAGGGAGAAAACGATCACTGCTTTTTAGTATCCTCTCTTATCTGATAATATACCTTATCGGTTATTTGAGCATATATCTCAGTAACCCCAAAAACAGTTCTATCTATTTCGAAAGGTTAATTGTTACCAGGCAAGACAATACTTTTATACTCAAAATCAAAAGCAGTCTAAAATCAAATGATAATTATTCAAGACTTGAAGCTGAAGTAACCGGCATTAACGAAACCAAGTCGACAGGCAGCCTGGTTGTCAATATTAAAAAAGACTTCAATACAGTTAATTTAAAACCTGATGACCTGATATACACCAAAATTACCCCACAAAAAGTCAAGCCTCCACTAAACCCTCATCAATTTAATTACAAAGAACACCTTAAAAAAAAGCTGATTCACCATCAGTTGTATCTACAAGAAGGAGAATATATCGTAAAACCTCAAGAGCCATCATCTATAGTCGGATTAGCCCATGCCGTCAGGAAAAAAATACAAACCTCCCTAGAAACGCAAACTTTTGAACCTGAAGTACTGGCTATATTAAATGCCCTCCTGCTGGGAGAACGAAAAGGGATTTCGAGTGAAACGTATGCAGATTATGCCAATGCAGGTGCTATTCATATTCTGGCCATCTCAGGACTTCATATAGGCATACTTCTGCTAATACTTCATACGGTCTTTGGTCCCTTGGCGCGTTATAAACATGGAAAAACGATAAAGCTTTTTTTAATCATACTGATTCTATGGGGATATGCAGTTATAGCAGGCTTATCCCCATCAGTAGTAAGGGCTGTAACCATGTTCAGTTTTTTAGCCTATGCATGGCATCGCAAAAGACCTGCCGGTACATACAACATTATTGCCATTTCAATATTCTTCTTACTCCTTTTCAGGCCGGTTTTTATATTCGATGTCGGCTTTCAATTAAGCTATACGGCGGTGCTCTTTATTGTTTGGCTACAACCTTTACTGTACAGACTATTGCGCTTTAAGTGGAAGTTAGCAGATTATTTCTGGAAACTATCCTCTGTATCGTTAGCTGCCCAAATAGGTGTCGCTCCTTTAGGCTTATATTACTTCCATCAATTCCCGGGTTTATTTTTTGTTTCCAATCTTGTTATTATTCCGCTTTTAGGAGTCATCATAGGCGGTGGTATATTGATCATTGTATTAAGCCTTCTCAATTTATTACCGCCTTCTTTAGTGATAATTTACAACACCCTGATTCAGGCCATGAATGATTTTGTGAAATGGATTTCACAACAGGAAACATTTATCTTTAAAGATATCCCTTTTAATCTTTACCTCATCATAACCACCTACCTGATGATCATCGGCATCATTTTATTCCTCATCAATCTACAGAATAAAAAAAAGACACTCCGCTATTGCCCGGTTTTAATCGCATCGGTCTTCTTATTGTTCTTCAGTTTCAATCAAACGCATACGGAACGTTTTATTATATTCCATAAAAGCAGGAATACACTTCTGGCAATACAAAACGACAGCCTTACCGTCTATACAAATAACCGAAACGCATCAGAATCTCTTGTATCCGGCTACAGCCTGGGTGAAAATATAAGCAATACGGTGTATTTGCCAATAAGGAACGAATACAGGTTTAAAAACGAAACAATTATTGTTATCGATAGCACAAGCCAATACATAAGCGACCAGCCTTCCTCTCCCATTATTTTACTTACACAATCTCCTAAAATTCACCTCTCCAGAGCTATCGACAGCTTAAACCCTAAGCTTATCATCGCAGACGGAAGCAATTATAAAAGCTATATAGAGCGTTGGGAAGAAACCTGTACAAAAGAAAAACTCCCTTTCCACTACACAGGTGAAAAGGGAGCTTATATTATTGAATAAAACAGCTTTTATTTTACTCCATGCATTAGTTTCTTCATAACCGGACTCAACAGGGCCATTAACAAGCCTGCCACTACGGGGACAATGGTAAAAATAAGGAAGAAGGTAGAAATAGAATATTTCTCCTGAATAACTTCTATATAGCTTCCTACGGTACCGGCCAGTTTATTACCCATAGCGATAAACAAGTAGTACACCCCGAACATCAGGCCTATCCATTTGGCAGGAACCAGTTTGCTGACATATGATAAACCTACTGGCGAAATACATAATTCGCCCAACGTATGGAAAAGGTAGGCTGCTATCAGCCAGAACATACTTACTTTAACAAAATCCGAACCTACGATAGCATGCGATCCGTATGCTAAAAATCCAAAACCAAGCCCCAAAAGCACAAGTCCCAATCCGAACTTTAATGGTCCCGACAAATTATACCTGCTTTCCCACCATTTAGAAAATGCAGGTGCGAATGTAATAATAAACAGAGAGTTCAAAATCCCGAACCAGGTAGCAGGTACTTCAACAGATTCACTGGTGTAATCCCTGTATACTTTCCATAAAACAATAACCCAGATAATGATAAAGCTAAGGCTCAAGATAATATTACCAACGCTATACCTGGAAAAAGTAATTTTAAATAATGAGATAAGCACATAAGTTATAATTCCTAATGGGATTATAGTAAGCATTGCATCTACAACCCTGAATATCAGGCCATAGTTTCCGGATAATTCTCTTTGTGTAAACTGATCGGCAAAGATTGTCATCGACCCTCCTGCCTGCTCAAAAGCAGCCCAGAAAAAAACTGTAAATATTGAAAATATAAAAACAGCTATTAAACGGTCACGAACCACATTACCGGGCACAGGCGCTGCTTTTTCCTTAACCTTCTCCTCAGATTCAACGAAATCACCCTTGGCACTCTCCAGTCGTTTTAGTTTTTTAGGGGACAAGCCTATATTTCCAAAAATGTTTTGGGTGAAATAGAATTGTAACATTCCGAAGAACATAAAAATTCCGGCTAGTCCGAACCCCCATGACCAGGAAACATTCTCTCCTATATAACCACACAACATAATACCCAGAAAAGCTCCGGCATTAACCCCCATGTAGAAAATAGAATAAGCTCCGTCTTTTTTCTCGGGATGGTCTTTATAAATATTTAGAATGATCGATGTCATATTTGGTTTAAACAACCCATTCCCTAGAACCAGACACAATAAACCGGCATAGAGGAAGAACGGGGTTTCAATTGCCATGGAAGCATGTCCCAGGGTCATGATAAAAGCCCCTAGAACAACAGCCCACCTGTATCCTATGAGCCTGTCGGCGATCAAACCACCTATAACAGGAGTCAAATACACTCCCATCGTATAAGTACCATAAAGGCTTAAAGCCTCGGCCTGATCCCAGGACCATCCACCTTTATCGGCCGAACTTATTAAAAACAATACTAATAAAGCGCGCATTCCATAATAGGAAAAGCGCTCCCACATTTCTGTAAAAAATAATACGAAGAGTCCGGCCGGATGCCCAAGTACTCTATCTTTAAACATGTCTTGACTTTGTGTAATCATCTTTTGATATTAATTAAATGCTCTGCTTTTCCAGTTCAACTTTTCCACTTTCTTCTACATCACTCATTTCTCTTTCATCATCCTCTGCTCCATGTGTTAAGCTTTTTAATTTCTTAAAAAACAATCCAACTAATAACCCAAAAACGATACAGAAAACTGCAATTCCTGTAAATACGGTAAACTCGCCAAAAGTTGATGCCGACTCTCCCAATAAACCTGCCAGTTTGTTTCCGAGACCAGTAGTGGCAAAGTATAACCCCATCATTAATGATGCGTACTTTGCCGGTGCTAATTTTGTAACAAATGAAAGTGACACAGGCGACAAGCTAAGTTCACCTATAGTATGGAGTAAATATGCCAATACCAACCAATACATTGCTGATGAACCGGAACTCTCAAACTGAGCTGATGCCGCCGTCATAAACAAGAAGCCTGTACCCATAATAATGAGTCCCATAATCATCTTGAATAGTGAGGATGCTTCTTTTCCTTTAAGTTTTCTTTTGGCCCAAAAACCAGCCACTAAAGTTCCCAAGGTAATTATGAAAAATGCATTAAGAGACTGAAACCATGAAGCCGGAACTTCCCATCCCATCAACATTCTATTCGTTTTTTCAGCAGCATATATATTCATCAATCCGCCCGCCTGTTCAAAAGCTCCAAAAAACACTATCACCATTAAAAATGAAAGAACCAGTACAATTACACGATCTTTTTCTATCCTGGTTAGTGGTCTTTTCAATGCTTCCTTCTCTTCAATCTTTTCTGATTTACCGAGATACTCCCCGACACCTTTTAAATATTTCTGCCCCAGTATAAACTGAACAAGTCCAAAGAACATACATATCCCTGCCAGTCCAAAACCATAATGCCAGCCATATACTTCTCCTACATACCCGACAATTAAACTCGATAAAAATGCACCCACATTGATGCCTATGTAAAAGATGGTAAACCCTTTATCTCTTCTGATATCTCCCTTTTTATAGAGACCGCCAACCATAGTAGAAATATTAGGCTTTAACATTCCTACTCCCGATATAATAAAGCCTAAACCGGTATAAAAAGCCCACATTTGTTCAATTGCCAGGACCGTATGACCTATTACCAATAGAATTGCTCCAACTACCACCGATTTTTTTTGCCCCAGAATCCTATCTGCTATAATACCTCCCGGAATAGACGCTACATAAACCAACATCGTATACCATCCATATAACTGTAATGCCTCAGCATTTGTCCACCCAAGTCCGGGGTTATCCTTTGTTGTTTCTGCCACCAGGTACAACACCAAAATTGCACGCATTCCGTAATAGGAGAAACGTTCCCACATCTCCGTAAAGAACAGGACATATAACCCTACCGGGTGACCAAATAACTCTTTTTGGTGCGCTTGTTTAACTACTTCCGACATATCTATCCTATAATTTGATTAGTTTTTCATTTCTTGAGCTTCAAGTTCTTTTCCAATCCTATCTCCAAGATGCTCATCGATAAAATCGGTCATTTTAGTATATAATTGAAGCCTGGTTTTACCTCCGTAAATTCCATGGTTTTTATCTGGATAAATTGCCCAGTCGAATTGTTTATTCGCCTGAATTAAGGCTTCAGCCATACGCATGGTATTTTGCACATGAACATTATCGTCTGCCGTACCATGGATCAATAAATAATCTCCCTTCAGATTGGAAGCATAGTTAATTGGTGAATTGTCATCATATCCGCTTGCATTTTCCTGTGGCGTTCTCATATATCGTTCTGTGTAAACTGTATCGTAAAAACGCCAGCTGGTTACCGGAGCAACAGCGATGGCCATGCTGAACACATCATTCCCTTTTAAAATACAATTAGAGCTCATAAAACCTCCATAGCTCCATCCCCAGATACCTATGCGTTCTTCATCCACATATGGTAATGCTGCCAATTGTTTTGCGGCAGCAATCTGATCTTCCACCTCGTATTTACCAAGTTCTTTATAAGTAACCTTTTTAAAGTCGGCCCCTTTAAAACCGGTTCCTCTTCCATCGATACACACAATGATGTATCCTTTTTGTGCCAGCATCTGATACCAGTAATCATTGCTTCCATTCCATCGGTTAGCCACTTGTTGTGAGCCAGGGCCCGAATACTGGTACATTAACACAGGATATTTCTTGTTTTGATCAAAACCTTTTGGCTTGATCGTCCACATATTTAAATCATTACCGTTGACATTGATCGTAGAAAATTCTTTTTCGGAAAGCTGATATTGTTTTAAATCTGATTGAAGAGCTTCATTACTTACAATCTCTTTTAGTAGTTTTCCATCTTTAGCCCGATTAAGCGTATATAAATATGGGGTTGCAGTATTTGAAAAGGTATTGATATAATAGGTGAAATCCGTACTGAAAGTAGCATCGTTGGTGCCTGTTCCTGAAGATAGCCTCATTTTCCCTTTCCCATTGATTCCTATGGAATATATGTCGCGATTAATAGAACCGTTTTCTACCGACTGATAAAAAATCCTTGAGGTTTTCTGATCGAATCCATAATAGTTTGTTACTTCCCAATCGCCGTTTGTAATCTGGTTTATGAGCTTTCCCTCTTTTGAATACAGATAAATATGGTTGTACCCGTCCTTTTCACTTGTCCATATAAAACTGTTGTCGTTTAAAAAAGTAAGATTGTCAGTTACATCTATATAGGCTTTATCCGTTTCATGGAGGATTACTTTTGACGATTTATTGTTTGTATCATAAAAATAAAGCTTCAGATCGTTCTGATGACGATTCATCACTTGTACGCTCAGCCTACTCTTGTCACTTGTCCATTGAATTCTGGGAATATAGTAAGCATTCCCTAAATCTATATCAGAAGTTACACCTGCATCCAGATCATAAACGTGCAATGAGACTTCAGAGTTTTTTTCTCCCGCCTTCGGATATTTAAAAACCTGCTGCGAGGGATAAAGGTTTTCCCCATACACATCCATAGAAAATGTAGGCACATCAGATTCGTCAAAACGGATATAGGCAAGATGAGAGCCGGTTTCATTCCAGTCGAATGCACGAACAAAACTAAATTCTTCTTCATATACCCAATCGGTAACCCCATTTATAATCCTGTTCCTTTCACCATCCTTGGTTACCTGAATTAAACCATTATCTTCAAGATCTTTAATATATATATTGTTTTCAAACACATACGCTACCTTAGAGCCATCAGGAGAAAAAGTAGGTTCCTGTATTTTTTGAGCTGCTATTTGAGTGAGCTTCTTTGAAACAATATCATATATATAATAGACACCCAAACGCGATCTCCTGTATACCGGTTCAACCTCGGTTGCCAGTATTAATTTAGACTCATCCCGACTAAATTTATATGACTGAAAGTATTGAATCCCGTCCAAATCGGCAGAACTCAAAATTGTCTCTACCTTTTGCAGGGTTTTATAGTCATATTTATCAATCGAGACTGTTCTGGTATTCCTGTCAAAATTCAACACGGAATACTGCTTTCCATTTTTCATTGAATGCAATGCATCCATTCCTTCGGCACTAAAAGCACCTCCCCATATCTCCTCTAATGTAATGTTTTGATTTTGAGCGGTTAACACTGAGGCCAACCCTAATAAAAGGAAAGAAAATATAAATGTTCTTATCATCGATGTTAAGGATTTTTTAAAAATCCGTCAAGTTTACTAATTATTTCACAGAAATATAAACTTTTTTAGTTAAACGTTCCTTAGAATTGCCAATTTAAAAGAAAAAACAAGCGTTTGTATTTACATTAAAAAGGGCCTCTTAATTATTATCTTTGTTTTTTGAAACAGATTTAACCATGAAAAAACCAGTAGACGGATTTTCAAGACTCTCGAAAGAAGAGAAAATAGAATGGCTGGCAAGCCATTATTTTCAGGACAGAAAAGACGCTGTCTCTATTATAAAGCAATATTGGAATACTGATGCGGGTTTACAAAAGCTCCATGATGAATTCATAGAAAACACCATCACCAATTACTACCTTCCGTTTGGGGTGGCACCTAATTTCTCAATTAACGGACACTTGTATTCCATCCCGATGTGCCTTGAAGAAAGCTCGGTAGTTGCAGCAGCCAGCAAAGCTGCCAAATACTGGCTGAAAAGAGGCGGATTTAAAGCCGAAGTGCTTTCGACTGAAAAAATAGGCCAGGTACATTTTATGTACAATGGAGATAAGCAAAAACTGATCCGGTTTTTTAATGAAATCAAACCTTCTTTGATCGCAACTACCGACGGGATCACAAAAAATATGCGGAAAAGAGGGGGAGGCATCCTGAACATTGTTTTAAAAGACAAAACAGACAAGCTGAGCAACTACTACCAATTACACGCTACTTTTGATACCCTGGATGCCATGGGAGCAAATTTCATCAATAGCTGCCTGGAGCAATTCGCCAAAACCTTCAAAGAAGGGGCCGCCAGAAACGAGGACTTTACCGAGGAAGAAAAAGACATCCAAATTGTAATGAGCATCCTTTCTAATTACGTCCCAAACTGCCTCGTCAGAGCTGAAGTATCGTGTAATGTAGAAGAACTTAATGAGGATAAAAACATAT
The DNA here is from genome assembly GCF_022760175.1 of Zhouia spongiae. GTDB lineage: Bacteria > Bacteroidota > Bacteroidia > Flavobacteriales > Flavobacteriaceae > Zhouia > Zhouia spongiae. The sequence goes on along the minus strand of NZ_CP094326.1, from coordinate 1,695,545 downwards.
CCCCGGTAGATTTTGCAGAAAAATTTGTTCGGGCCATCGATATAGCCAAAGCAGAACCGCATAGAGCTGTAACGCACAACAAAGGCGTTATGAACGGTATTGATGCTGTAGTATTAGCAACCGGTAACGACTTCCGGGCTGTTGAAGCCGGAATCCATGCTTACGCCTCAAAAGACGGCTCTTATTCCAGCCTGACACACGCTACCGTAGAAAATGGCATATTTAAATTCTGGATAGAAATACCGCTGGCATTGGGAACTGTTGGCGGATTAACCAGTTTACACCCATTGGTTAAACTGGCTTTAGAAATGCTCTCCAAACCTTCTGCCAGAGAATTAATGCAGATTGTTGCTGTTGCCGGTCTAGCCCAAAACTTTGCTGCCGTACGCTCTCTTATCACTACAGGAATCCAGAAAGGCCATATGAAGATGCATTTAATGAATATTTTAAATCAGCTCGGAGCCACAGAAAATGAGAAAAAACAGGTTGCCGATATCTTTAAAGACAAAACGGTAACACATAGTGACGTCATAAAAGAATTCAACAACCTCAGGACAAAAACGCTGTAATGAAGGAATTTCACAGTAATGGAAAATTATTAATTACGGGTGAATATCTCGTCCTTGACGGGGCTTTGAGCTTTGCGCTCCCCACAAGGTTCGGACAGGTGATGACGATAGAAGAAAACAATAGCGGATATATCGACTGGTTGAGCCTGGACCATTGTGGAAACACATGGCTGTCTGCTGAATTCGATTTATCACTCACAGACGAACCAACGAATGATATAGAAAAAAGCCTCATCGACCTATTGAAAAAAGCAAAGACTTTAAATACGTCTTTTTTAAGCGGGCATTCAGGCTTTAAAGTTATTTCAAAGATGGATTTCCCCAAAGACTGGGGGCTAGGGTCTTCATCTACCCTTATCAACAATATGGCTCGATGGGCAGGAGTCGATGCTTTTGAGTTATCGAACAAAACCTTTGGCGGAAGTGGCTACGACATTGCCTGTGCTCAGCACGACCGCCCGATTTTATATCGGCTGGATGCAGGCAAACCGCACGTGAAAGAAACCACCTTTCACCCCCCATTCACCGATCGGATCTATTTTATTCATTTAAATCAAAAGCAAAACAGCAGGGAAGGTATTAAGCGATACAAAAGCCTTCAAGACGGCCATAAATCAAAGTCCATTCAGGAAATTGAAGAGATCACAAAAAGGATCATTGAATGCGACGATATCATTGAATTTAACAACCTAATCAATATCCATGAGACAATCATATCTGGGGTTATTGAAATTCAACCTGTAAAAGAGATTCTCTTTCCTGATTTTAAAGGGAGTATTAAAAGCCTTGGCGCCTGGGGAGGTGATTTTATTATGGCCACAGGCAATCAAGACACTCCTGTTTATTTTAAGAAAAAAGGCTACGGTACGATCCTCTCTTATGATCAAATGATAAAACCTTGCTGAAAAACATAACACCAAAAAAGCCTCCTGACGGAGGCTTTTTAACTTATCTGGAAAAAAGATGACCTCTTAATAGAAATCAGCTCTGTTATCTTCTATCTCTGCATTTTCACGAAGAGCACTAAACGCAGCTCCGGCAGACCTGCCTCTGTTAGTGGTTCTTTGAGTCGTAGCATACGGGGCATAGTTATCTAATGTAGCCGCAGGCTTCTTTCTGGTAAGCTGAACCATATAAACTCCATTCTCTCCTTCTACTAAACCGGAAGTACTCCCTTCCTGTAAAGCAAATGCTGTTCCTACCACTCTGGGCTCTCTACCTGCACCGGCAATGCTAGGAGTCTTCATATTTAAATCCGAAGCTGTCCTAACTGTCACATTATTAGAACCAGCCAATTCATCTATCGACTTACCCTGATTAGCTTCAATAATTTTAGCTGCTTTCTTTTGTTTTCTGATTATAGGCGTTACAATTGCTCTTGCATTCTCAACAGACATCAAACCTTCTTTGGTCTTTCTGGTAAGCTGCACGATTGCATAACCTCCGGAAACATTAAATCGGGATACGTCACCAACTTTAGTCTCCTCTTTAAAAGCCCATTGCACAAGTCCTCTCTGCTCTCCCAATCCCGGGATAATCTCCTGCAATGCGATAATGTTATTTACAGGACGAACCACATAATCCGATTCTTTTGCTATTTCAGTAAACTTATCAGCTTCAGCACTGGCGGCATCCATCTCAAACCTGGTTGCACTGGTATACAATTCGTTAGTAGTTTCTTCTGACGGAAGTATTTTTCTGGAAATAGTAGCCAATTGCACTACATTGTATTTGTCCTCTATTTTAATAACGTGAAATCCAAAATCTGTTTCAACTACATCAACACTCCCTATTCCGTTGTCAAAAATAAAGTCATTAAATGGTTTCACCATCTGACCAGGGAAAATGTTATCGTAAGTTCCTCCACTGAAAGCAGACCCGGGATCTTCGGAATATTCACCGGCCAAAGTAGCAAATTCTTCTCCGGCCTTAACCTTTGCCAACACTTCTTTCGCCAGGGCTTCTGCCTGTTCTTTGGTTCTGTTTTCTTTAAGATTTACTCCCGAACCTTCATAACCTATCAAAATATGGCTGGCCTTCACGTTTCCTCCGTCTCTTTTCGCCATCATCCTAGTAAGCTTGTATGTCTCACCATCTTTATAAGGACCAAAAACCTCTCCAATATTCAAATTGAACAAAGTATCACTGAATTGAGCCGGTAGTTGTGCTTTTGTCACATATATAGTATCAAAAGGTATATCTGAATGTTTCGCAACAAATTCCGCCACATGATCTTTAGACAAACCCGCAAACCCCTGAACAGTATCATTTGTCTGGGTAGCATTGTTATAAACAACGCTACTATTTAGAAGGTCCGCAACCTCTTTCTCAATTGTTAATTCGTCTTGCTCCGAAGGTTTCTCTTCAAAGAACACAAAACGTATGTTCCTGCTTGCATCTCCTTCAAACTCTTTTTTATGATCTTTGATATACGAAGATATCTCGCTATCGGTTACCGTAATGGTACTATCTGCAACAGACGAATAAGGAACCTGTACATATTTGAAGTCCACTTTATCATTTTCAAGCTGATAAGCAACCTCTCCGTCTTTTAACGTAGCCACCACACCTGCTTTGATAAGGTTGAAGTACGATTGTTCTTTTGATGCATTTATCAGTGCATTTTCCTGAATTTCCCATTGCTGGTATGCCAACGGGTTATTAGCCTTTAAGTCTGCTATATATTCAACAAATTTACCGGTATCAAACACCCCTGCTTCATTCAAAAATGCAGGATTCGAAGCCAACTGAGGGTTCGATTTTACAACATTGATAATCTGGTCCTTTTCGATATTAATCCCTAACTCTTCAAATTGTTCTTCCAATAAAGCAGTCCTCACTTCCTGGTTCCACACCTGATTAACAACCTGCATCGTAGAAGCACGTCCCTGATACTGCCTGGACAAATTATCTACTTTCTGGGCAAACCCTTCACGGGAAATAGGGTTCCCGTTTATTTCACCAACATCTGATTTTGTTGATGAAAAAGCATTATTGTTAAATAAATCCGATATCACAAAAGCGAATAGCGCCAATCCTATAACGAGGATCAAGATCAATGATCGACTTCTAATTTTTCCAAGAATAGCCATCTGTCATCTATATTATTAAATATTAGATGGCGAAAATAGCACTTTTTTACAATAATAAAAACCTGCCCTGATAATAATTAAGGCATTTTAATCGTCTTCTAACACTTTCAGGTGAAGCAATTCTATTTTTGTGTTAGTTGCCTGTAAGACTTTAAATTGAAAGTTGTCTATTTTTATCTTTTCCCCTTTTTCCGGAATATCTCCAATACGGCTTACAATAAGTCCTCCAATAGTATCGTAATGTTCACTCTCAGGGAGCTCCAGCTTATACGTCTCATTAACATATGCCACTTCCAGCCGGGCAGAAAAATTAAATTCCTGGTCGTTAATCTTTTCTTCAAGCAATTCAATGGTATCGTGTTCATCTTCAATCTCCCCAAACAATTCTTCAACAATATCCTCTACGGTTAAGATTCCCGAAGTACCTCCGTACTCATCCAGTACCACAGCAATGCTTTTTCGTCTTTTGGTAAGCACTCCCAGAATATCACTAATAGGCATAGTTTCCGGAACAAACTCTACCGGAAGCATGACACTCTTTATGGTTTTCGGCTTTTTAAACAATTCAAATGAATGCACATAACCTATAATATCATCGATCGTATCTTTATAGACCAGTATTTTCGAATATCCTGTTTCTACAAATTTCCCGACAAGACTTTTAGGATGTTCATGCACTTCCGCAGCACATATTTCAGTTCTGGGAATCATGATGTCACGTGCTTTATGATCGGAAAACTCCAATGCATTCTGAAATATCTGGATTTCCGAATCAACATCTTCATCTTCATCAACCTGCTCCATTTGTTCTGTGATATAATCACCCAATTCTACTTTACTGAATGCAATACTCTCCGTATTGCCTTCCACTTTAAAAAATACTCGCAAAACAAAGTCAGATATCCATATCACAATCTCCGCAACCACAGAAAACAGCTTATAGAATACATAGGCTGGCACCGCCAAAACTTTCAGCAAGGTATTGGAATATATCTGAAAAAGGGTCTTTGGTAAAAATTCGGCTGTAATCAGCAAAACCAATGTCGCCAATAAGGTTTGTACCAGAATAATTTCCGCGGGCAACGCTTCAAAACCAATATATTGAGGATACATCCAGGACACCAGTAAACTCCCCATATAAAAAGCATAAATCACTAGTGCTATATTGTTCCCCACCAACATCGTAGTAATGAACTTTGATGGCCTTTTAGTAAGCTTGGTCAGTATTTTTGAAAGAAAACCTCCTTGCAGTTTTTCTATCTCAATATGAATCTTGTTGGAGTTGACATATGCGATCTCCATTCCGGAAAAGAATGCTGAAAACAGCAAAGAGACAATGATGATCACAATTGTGGTGCCCATGCTTTATTTTTTTTGCCTGTTCTGAAACTTCTTACGGTATCTTCTTCTGAAAAAGAACATAAAAAAAGACACGACGGCAAACAACAGAAAAAGATACGATCTATTCCGGTCGGTATTCCAATTTGATACTACTTCGAAAACCGAGATCACCCCTATCACCAGGTATACGATCTCAAAAACCCTGAAAAACTTCATCTAGCTTCTATTTTCAACAAAGATACATTTTATTACAGAATCTACTCTTTTACAACTGCACTTCCGGTACTTTTGTTATTCTGATCATCAAAAAACTCAACATAAAGCCCGTTCGGAAATTCCTGGAATTCAAATTTCTGATTTGAGAAGTCGTAATTTAACGAACTCGTCAGAATGGCTTTTACCTTCCCAGAATCAGTGTAAGTCAACTTAAAATTTTCAGCTATACCCGAAGGCACCCTTTGGGCTGTATTTATATCTTTCACGTCTTCCAGCTGACCCTGACATGAAAAAAACATTGTCACAGCGAATACTGTGACAATGCTAAAAAAATTATATCTAAATATTACTTTCATCTTAGAGATTAGGAACCTTTACGCTCCCGCCAATCCAACAGCTAAGTGAGATCGTCTTACCTGCCATCCCCGAGTTAAATATCTCAGTTCTGGACGGAGCCAAACCTCTATATCTGGATGCCGCACTTAATGCCTTGCTTTTTACAGATGGATCCATTTGTGCCGCTCTGTCTGCTCTTTGAGCTGCTAACCAATAAACTGCCTTTTTCTCAAAAGTCGTACTACCACACTGGTTAGCACTGTTACCATACAAATACGCCTGTAAAAGATAAGCACTACCGTTAGCAGGATTCGCTTCTATCGCTTGTTGTGCATAACTGTATGATTTAGACTTGCTGGATTTGGAGTATTTAGAAGCTATTTTTAACAACAATCTCGACTTTTTAACATTATCCGTCTCTAACGATACAGCCTCATTATAATATTTTAACGCTTCTGCCGAATTTCCTTTCTTATCGTTAAGTGTTCCTAATCCATATGCAGAAGATGCAGAAGGCTCTAATTTGTGCAAAGCCTCTACTACTTTTACATAGATCTCTCCATCTGTACATTCTTTATTATCCAGCCTGTACAATGCTCGCTTCAACCAGGTAGCATCACCCTCTTTAGCTCCAAAATTCTTCTCATATAACGGAACCAGTTTATCACAATCTGCAAGATTACCTAACTTAGCATCGATACTGACCAAAATCTTCTCTAACTCAGATCCATTCTTCCTAACCGCATTCAATTTCTGCTTCTCTTTGGAAGTCAATGTCCCGGCATCCTCTTTCTCAATCAAAGAAACTGCCATTTGAGCTAGACTCAAAGCCTCTTCATCCAACCTGGCACTTACTTCGTCATAATTATCAAATACATCCTGAAGATCTCTTACTCCTTTATTATGCAGATCTACTATCACAGAAAAATACAAATACAATCCTTTAAAATTTTTAAAATTAGCCCTATCGGTTTTAAAAGCATCATCTAGAAAAGCATAAATCGTTTCATCTGTCGCCAATGCATAAGAATTCATTAGCAAACTTTTATCAGTCGCATAATCGGCCTTACCATACTTTTCTGGAAAATACTTTAAATAATCATCGTAAAAAACAAGAAGATCTGCCACAAATGCTTTTTGATCTTCACCAGTAGAATTACTTACCTTATAATTTAAAATTTTCTCCCCATAGTAAAAGGTCGCATAATTAAGGCTAGGGCATTTCTCATAGACCATTTTCCAAGGCCCAAATGCCTCGTCGTAATTTTCACCTTTTGCATAATCATAAAAAAACTGAAGATTCAATGAGCAATCCTCATTTTGAGCGTTAGCCAGAAAAAGTCCCAGGGTATAAAAAAATATAAAAAGCCTCATTTATTAATTATTTTTATTAATAAATATAGCCATTATCTCATAAAATACAATTTTTTTACTACAAACTCTATTCTTTAACGACTGCACTTCCGGTATTTTCGTGTGAATTTACTATAGAAAACTCTTTATTAAAATCAATTCCCGTACCAGACATATTAAGATCATCGCTGGTAAACGTATACTCTTTTTCGGTAAAAACCCACTCATTCTTCTGATCCCAATACAACTGGGGAGCCTCTAGTTTTTTTCCGTCATATGTTTCCAGCACTACATTTCCCTGAAGATCTACAAGACTGGTTTGCGAGTACATGATCCCGTAATCGGCGGTGACGGTACTTTTGTTATTCTGATCATCAAAAAACTCAACATAAAGCCCGTTCGGAAATTCCTGGAATTCAAATTTCTGATTTGAGAAGTCGTAATTTAACGAACTCGTCAGAATGGCTTTTACCTTCCCAGAATCAGTGTAAGTCAACTTAAAATTTTCAGCTATACCCGAAGGCACCCTTTGGGCTGTATTTATATCTTTCACGTCTTCCAGCTGACCCTGACATGAAAAAAACATTGTCACAGCGAATACTGTGACAATGCTAAAAAAATTATATCTAAATATTACTTTCATCTTAGAGATTAGGAACCTTTACGCTCCCGCCAATCCAACAGCTAAGTGAGATCGTCTTACCTGCCATCCCCGAGTTAAATATCTCAGTTCTGGACGGAGCCAAACCTCTATATCTGGATGCTGCACTTAATGCCTTGCTTTTTACAGATGGATCCATTTGTGCCGCTCTGTCTGCTCTTTGAGCTGCTAACCAATAAACTGCCTTTTTCTCAAAAGTCGTACTACCACACTGGTTAGCACTGTTACCATACAAATACGCCTGTAAAAGATAAGCACTACCGTTAGCAGGATTCGCTTCTATCGCTTGTTGTGCATAACTGTATGATTTAGACTTGCTGGATTTGGAGTATTTAGAAGCTATTTTTAACAACAATCTCGACTTTTTAACATTATCCGTCTCTAACGATACAGCCTCATTATAATATTTTAACGCTTCTGCCGAATTTCCTTTCTTATCGTTAAGTGTTCCTAATCCATATGCAGAAGATGCAGAAGGCTCTAATTTGTGCAAAGCCTCTACTACTTTTACATAGATCTCTCCATCTGTACATTCTTTATTATCCAGCCTGTACAATGCTCGCTTCAACCAGGTAGCATCACCCTCTTTAGCTCCAAAATTCTTCTCATATAACGGAACCAGTTTATCACAATCTGCAAGATTACCTAACTTAGCATCGATACTTGAAGACACTTTTTCGTATGAACCCCCATTGATTCTAACTGCTTTTAACTTTTTCTCTTCTTTTGATGTAAGCGTCCCTTCGTCTTCTTTTGCAGCAAGGGAAGTCGCTATTTTACCTAACTTTAAAGTCTCTTCATCAATTTTTTCAGTCACCTCATCATAGTTATCAAAAACGTCCTGAAGATCCTTTTTACCTTCTTCCTGAAGGTCAACTAACAAAGAAAAATATAAATAAAGTCCTTTCGGGTTGGTGAAATTTTCTCTATCTGCTTTAAATGCACCATCGAGAATGTTGTATATTTCCTCTTTAGACCCAAGGTTTTCATCTTTCATCAATAACGCCTTATCAATAGCTATATCCGCCTGATCGTATCTATCCGGAAAAAACTTGATAGAGTTGTCATACATGGCCATTAAATCCTTGATATATCCTTTCTTCTCTTCTCCCGACGCTTTTTCTATTTTATTCAGCAAGATCTTTTCGCCATAATAAAACGTTGCCCAGTTAAGGCTAGGACAGTTATCATATACCATTTTCCAGGGTTCATATGCAGCATCGTAATTCTTAACTTTTCCATGTTCTGCAAAAATTGACAGGTTTTGCGCACAATCTGGATTTTGAGCCTGAGCTCCTGCAAAACCAACGACACCCACCAGCGCCAACATTGCCATAAATTTCTTTTTCATCTCATTAAATAATTTGCGGTTAATCATACTTTCTTTTCACGAACCATCTATCATTAAATGACAGTCCTATATTTACATTGAAATAATTTTCCTGAACCCTGTTGTAAAGCGTACTTCCTCTTTTACCAAATTCTACCCCAACATTCAAGTTCGAAAACATTCCGGCAAACTGCTGAAATACATTTGTTGTCGGCACATAGCCACCCAACGGTAGACCAACTCCAAAAGTCATGCCAAAATCATGGGTAGGCATCCCATTCACCTTTAAGCCTGTTCTCCCGTTATACAATCCTGCCCTATAGACAATCCTCTTCCAATAGCCGGTAAAAGAATCGTAATCCGGGATATAATACCCTCCTACAGAAAACCGTTCTGCATTTTCATATGAAGAACGCCCAAAGTTTTCAAACTTATTGTCAAATTTACTGGTTTTTTTTAATTCAAACTCGGCACCAAGGTACCATTTTTTCCTTTCACCGATCCCTAATCCGGCAGTAAACGTCTGTGGGATAGATAAATTCAGGCTTTCCAAACCTTCAGAAGCCAGGTCTACATCCTGAACATCCCTTGGGGCTTCTTCTCCATTGTTATTGATCAAAACGGTTGCTATCTCCCTTGAGTTTTCAGAAATAAGAATCGACTCAGGAGAATACATAAAAGATGACTGCCAATACAACCTGTCATTAATCTCACCTTCATAATTGATGGCCGCCTTTACATCAAAACCTTTATACTTCGACTTACTTATTTCGCGGGTACCATATCTTATATCGTCTCTTAACCCCAAATACTTATGTTCGGTTTTCCCAAACAAATAACTCCCTGTGACCCCAACACTAAGTCCTTTGAACACCTGATATCCCATAGACAAGAACACCTTGTTCACTCCGCCATCTCCAGAATACCTGTTCAATACTGTAGGCCCGTCTTCGCTTTCTTCAAGAGTCTGCAATCTGTAACCAACAGTTGAGTACGGCTGAATACCAAACCCGAAACCAAAGTTATCGGAAACAGGCACCCCTAAAGCCAGATAATCGAAAGAGGCGGTAGATGCATTCTCGTTTGCACTGTCCGTTTTAAGCCCCAGAGAACTATAGGAAAGTCCGGCAGTGTAGGTCGTTAAACTCAATTTAGAATAAGAAGCAGGGTTTGCCAGGTTAACATGAATACTATCCGAATAGACACTAAGGCCTCCCATTGCTCTGCTTTCGGCAGTATTGTTATACTTTGCTTGTCCTACACCAAAATACGAATAAGGAGACGGACTACCATTTGTTTGTGCAAAACCAACCCCCACCATCATGAGTGTAAAGGCAACAAAAATTCTTTTTATCATTAGTCTTTATTGAGTTCTAAAATATAATTAAGTCCTTCTAGAAGGATTTTCGGATTGGCAAATATGGTATTTTTTAGTCTTTTAGACAAAAAATGTGAATCCCCTCCTGTTAAAATAACTGTTAAATCTTTAAAATTCCTTTGATATTCATCTATTGTACCATCGATTTCAAACACCATTCCGTTTAAAACTCCTGAAGCTATACTCGTTTCAGTAGAGTTTCCTATTAATTTTTCCGGACACTCGTCCGCTACAAGAGGCAGCCTCGCAGTAAACTTGTTTAAAGCTTTGAATCTCATTTTAATTCCGGGAGCAATAGCTCCCCCCAGATACTCACCGTTTGCATTCACAAAATCGTATGTAATGCATGTTCCGGAATCTATAATGAGCGTATTTTTGCTTTTACTCGTATAAAAAGCCGCAGTAACCAGTGCTACGCGATCCATCCCCAGTGTTTCAGGAGTCTTATATTTATTAATAAAAGGCACTTTTGACTTAGGTGTGAGCAGGTGAACTTTGCAAAAAACAGACAGTGCCTTAACATACACTTCCGGGCATTTTGACACTGAAGAAATGATTGCCCTGGAGGTTTCCGGGAAATTTTTAAAAATTTTTGTAATCTCTTTTAAAAAATCCTGTTCCTCTATCTTGCTTTCATAAATGACTTTTTCTCTCTGAAAAACAGCCAGTTTCATAAAAGTATTACCGGCATCGACAATCAAATTCATAGTATCGGATTAAAAATGTAAAGGTACAAAACCGATTTTTTTAAAAATTCTTTTGCAGTTATTATTTTTGCACCTATATTTGCACCCGCAAACGCAGTAATACTGCAAGCAACTGGTGCCTTAGCTCAGTTGGTAGAGCAAAGGACTGAAAATCCTTGTGTCCCTGGTTCGATTCCTGGAGGCACCACCACTAAAAGCCACAACTGATTCATTTTGAAATGGTTGTGGTTTTTTGGTTTTAAAAGGGTGTTTAAGGATCATTGGGGAGGATCATGGATCATACCCAATTGTTGTGTTTATGGCAATAAAAAATCCGGACACATGCCCGGATTTCTATTCTTTTCAATTTATGTAATTCTTAGATTTTTATCGCTCAATCAAATGCTACGGTTTGACAAAAAACATCCGAAATTCCGGCTCTTGTCTATAACATTTTCAAGTTATTCACTTCTTGTTCATTCAACCTTCTCCAGGTTCCTCTTGGCAAGTCTTTTTTGGTTAAACCGGCAAAAACAACTCTGTCCAGTTTCACCACCTCATAACCAAGGTGTTCAAAGATTCTACGGACAATCCTGTTTCTTCCGCTATGTATCTTAACTCCAACCTCACTCTTCGATGCATTTTCTATATAACTGATCTCATCTACCTGTACAGGTCCGTCCTCTAATTTCAACCCATCAGCAATTTTTCTGAGATCTTCATGCAGCAGGTTTCGGTTTAATTTTACATGATATATTTTTCGGATCCCATGCTTGGGATGTGTCAGCTTTTTGGCAAGATCCCCATCATTGGTAAACAACAACAGACCCGTAGTATTTCTGTCGAGTCTCCCCACAGGAACGATCCTTGATCTCGTAGAACCTCTCACCAAATCCATAACGGTCCTCCTTCCACGTTCATCACTTGTCGTGGTAATAAATCCTTTAGGTTTATTTAGCAGGATATACTCCTTTTTCTCCGGATTGATTATCTTACCGTCAAATTTAACCTCATCGGTGATATTCACCCTATATCCTAGTTCAGTAACAACCTCCCCGTTTACAAACACATTCCCAGAGGTAATATAGATATCCGCATCCCTTCTCGAACAAACCCCGGAGTTTGCTATATATTTATTCAAACGGACCTTACCATCATCTGGCTTATTATTCTTTAATAAAGGGGTTTTCTTTATCGGTGCATTCCCTCTAGCAAAACTTTTTTTCCTGCTCCCGCCTCTGCCGGAAGGCTTTCTGTTCTCGTTGCCTTGTCTGCCGCGAAATTTACCTTTATCAGAATTATCTTGCCTACTCATATACTCTCTATTTTTGGCAAAGATAGATGAATAATGTCAGATGTACGACATAAGATATTAGAAGTCTTTGGTTTGAAACTGAAAACCCAATTAAACAGGCTCTAGAATATCCGGTTCCACACCAGATTCATATCGATAAGCAAGATACTGAAGACCCCTGAAACGATTATAAATTTCAACAAATTATGGATCAGTACATACTGTCTTTTAGAGGTCGCCTTCCACAACATCACGACAAAACAAACCAACAAGCCCATACAACTGTAAAAAAAGATATCCATATACCCTACTTCAAACTTTGAAATCAGCAAATAGGAGGGAATTAATGTAAGTACCGTAAGGGCCGATATAAACCATTTTGAAACGCCCTCCCCGTATTTAATAGGTATCGTCTGATATCCGTATACCAAATCTCCCTTCATATTCTCCAGGTCCTTCACCATTTCCCGGATAAGAATAATCAGGAATAAGAACACCGCATGTACAAAAATGACCAGATCAAAATTTTTATAATAGATAAATACGGCAAAAAAAGGAGTAATTGCTAAAGTCGCTGAAATTATATTACCCAGGAAGGTCACCTTTTTTAATTTATGCGAATACAGCCATATTCCAAATATGTAGGCTGAAAAAAAGACAACAGCCCTGAAAGAAACATAACTTGCGATAATTACCGAAAGAAAATTAAGGATAAAATACGTTGTTAACTTAAAGCGCTGACTCACCAGCCTGTCCAACATGGTTTTCTTCGGACGGTTTATAAGATCTTTTTCTGCATCGTAAAAATTATTGATAATATATCCTGAAGCTATAGCTAAAGCTGAAGCAGCTACAATAGCGAACAGGTTGCCATCAAAAATAACTTTCCGGAGCGGTAAATGCGATGAGAAAATATAAATAGAGGCCAGATACTGGGCCAATACTATAACCCATATGTTATAGCCCCGAACTACCGAAAACAAACTCAATAACTTGAGCAAATTCATTTTTTGCTTTCGGTTTAGCATATAGCCCGTCTTTAAAAATTGTAGATCACCTCCAGCTCGTAATCTTTTAAGGCATTCTTTGCTTTTTCAAAATCTTCCGTAAAGCCCAGGATATATCCGCCTCCCCCTGAACCGCATAGTTTAAGGTAATAATCATTTGTATCTATCCCCTGTTTCCAAAGCTTATGGAATTGGGCTGGTATCATCGGTTTAAAATGATCAAAAGCCACATGAGATAATTGCTTGATATTTTTAAAAAGGGATTTAAAATCCCCTTTCAAAAAGTCATCTACACAGGCATCTGTATGTTTAACAAATTGTTCTTTTATAACTTTGCGAAACCCTTCATTCTTCATATTCTCCATAAAAATCTGTACCATCGGAGCGGTCTCACCGACCATTCCGCTATCCAGCAAAAAGACAGCACCCTTGCCATCTGTATTCTGGGACGGAATCCCCGTTGGTTCTATATCATCCTTGGAGTTGATAAGGATAGGAATACTCAGATAACTGTTTAACGGATCCAGACCGGAAGACTTTCCGTGAAAAAACGATTCCATTTTACCAAAAATCTCTTTCAGGGTTAACAGCTTCTCTCTTGTTAAGTTTTCCAGGACAGTAATTTTATTGTAAGCATACTTATCATAAATAGCCGCCACCAAAGCCCCGCTGCTTCCTACTCCATAACCCTGAGGGATACTACTGTCAAAATACATTCCGGCTGTTATATCTGCCTTCAGCTTATCGATATCAAAAGACACCTCAGGACTTTCATCCTTTTGAAGACCTTCAAGGTATGCTGCAAATTCCCTGAGGGATCTATTCGACTTTAAGGCTTCATCAGATAAATCCTCACTCGATTTCAAAGCACCATTGTAAAAATTATATGGTATAGACAAGCCTTTGGAATCTTTTATGATTCCATATTCTCCAAAGAGTAATATTTTTGAATAAAACAAAGGTCCTTTCATCGTTTCAATTAATAGTTAATAATGAAAAATGAATAATTATTTTTTTGCATTTTTCACTATAGTTACCAGCAATTTAATCAATTCTTTAGATTTACACTTAAAGTTATGAAAAGTTTCTTCAGTAATGAAATCTGTTCGATATAATAACTCTAACCAATAATCAGTTTCATTTGCTTCTTTTAGTGCTATACTCATTTTACTAATTAAAGTCAGGTTTAGATTGTGCAAATTTAGCTTCCCTAATGTTAGCTCCAATTGAAGTCCCTGACTTTAACAACTGCCTTGACATTACATATTCCTTCTCTTCAAACATTAAAGTCTTGTATAGCCTCACTACCTCTATAGCAAAATCAATACTCTTATTTTTTACAATATTATCTTTCATCTGAAAAATGATCCTAACTAAAACACCTGAATCATTTTTAATTTTTCATTAAAGAGGCTCCCAATCCAATTTGGTCGCAAATATACTGCCCGTTTTCACAATACGCAACTAACTCATTCTTAACAAACTCCAAAACCTCGTTTTTTTCATTCTCAGGATATAATAAATGAACATTAGCTCCTGCATCAAGGGTAAAACAGAGGTGCAGTTTTGTTTCCGACCTGAATTGCCAAATCTTATTTATGATATGAAGCGTGTTGGGTTTCATCAGAATAAAATACGGAAGACTTGTCATCATCATGGCATGCAATGTCAAGGCCTCACTCTCGACAATCGCTATAAAAGCCTTCTGATCTCCGGCCTGTAAAACGGTTGTTAAATCAGACAAATTCTCTGTTGCCTGTTTAAAACGCCTTTCTGCGAAAGGGTGTCCATGCATTAAATTATGGCCTACACTGCTACTCACCTGTTTTTGTCCTTTATCTACCAGTAAAATTGTATCCTGATAGTTTCGAAACACAGGGTGCAGTTCATACGAAAATTTAATTCCATACAGGTCCGAAGCTTTCAACATACAATCATTAGTCCCCCAGACAACTATTTCGCCTTCAACACTCCTACAAGCACTCCCAGACCCCAAACGAGCCAGGAATGACGCTTTTTGATTGAAGAATTCATCAGACATTTCGGGGTTTAACGACTTCTCCACACTCATTAAACACAAAGCCAATGCGCTCATACCACTCGCAGACGATGCAATTCCACTACTATGAGGAAATGAATTTGATGTATCTATAGAAAAATGATAATCCTTCAGGAAGGGCATGTACTTTTCTATCCTTTCGAAAAACTTTATTATTTTACTCCTGAATTCCGGTTTGGGTTTTCCCTCGAACAACAGGTCGAAACTAAAATATTCACCAGACTGCTCTTCCTTTCTTTTTGCATATCCGAGTGTTGTTGTGGTAGCACAATGATCAAGGGTAAAACTTATCGAAGGGTTTGCCGGTATCTGGTTTTCTTTCTTGCCCCAGTACTTTACCAGCGCAATATTGCTCGGAGATTTCCAGGTGACGGCCCCCTCTCTTAAATCGCCCGTACCTGCCGGCGAAACAAAATCGTTCTCAGTCATTAAATCTAAATTTAGGCAAAGATAACCCAAAGATATATTACATAACAATTATCATGGTTTAACTCTTTCGATCAATTTATCTTACATCAAAAATAAATTGCTATTTTAGTACACATGCTAACCCCTAACCATATGAGAAAAAGGCTTGTTCGAAATATCATTATCTGTGTGTTGGTCTGTTTACTTACCGGATTGTTTGCAAGTATGGCCACCCAATCGTCTGTAGACACCTGGTATCATAGCCTGAACAAACCTCCTTTTACACCTCCGGATTGGTTGTTTGCTCCGGTCTGGATTGTTTTATACATTCTGATGGGAATAGCAGCAGGTATTGTATGGAGCCATGGCTTCTATCACAAGTGGGTTAAAACGGCCATGTACCATTTTGTATTTCAGTTACTGTTGAATGCCATGTGGAGCATCGTCTTTTTTGGCTTTAAAAAACCTCTTTGGGGGTTTTTGGTCATACTCACATTACTCGTACTCATTGTTCTTACCATCAAATGGTTTAAAGTGGTAAACAGAAAAGCTGCCTATATGTTAATTCCGTATTTTATCTGGGTATGTTTTGCAGCCATCCTGAACTTTGAAGTATGGAGGCTCAACTAATCCGAAATAGCTTTAGCCGCAATAAAAGCACCGGTCCATGCATTCTGAAAGTTAAATCCACCCGTTACAGCGTCAATATTTAACACCTCTCCTGCAAAATAAAGGTTCTTGTGAATTTTACTTTCAAAAGTTTTAAAATTAATTTCCTTCAGGTCAATACCACCTGCTGTTACAAACTCTTCTTTAAAAGTACTTTTTCCATCAACAGTAAAAATTGCCCGGGTTAGTTGCTCTGCAATTAAAATCAATTGTTCTTTATTGATCTCAGCCCACCGCATTTTCTCAGTTACTCCGGCCACCTCCAGTACAGAAAACCAAAGCCTTTTGGGAATATCGAACGGGTTTACGCTCGACACCCGTTTTTTTCCTTCGTTCTCTTTCACTTGCCGCAACGCAACCAATGCATCATCAGTCGAAGAGTTATATAGCCAGTTGATTTTAACTTTAAATTTATAATCCAATCTGTTTAAGTCTCTTGCTCCCCATGCGGAGAGCTTTAAAATGGCCGGCCCGCTCAATCCCCAATGCGTAATCAGTACCGGGCCTTCCGTATTCAGGTTCGTATTTAAGACTTTTACACTCGCTATCGTACTTAAACCGGGAAGGTCTCTGATCCTCCTGTCCGAAATATTAAATGTGAACAACGATGGTACCGGAGGAATAATGGTATGCCCCAAGGCTTGCACCAGCTTCCATACCTTCGGGCTGCTGCCCGTTGCAACAAGTAATTTTTTTCCTTTGAAAATTCCCTTTCCGGTTGTTAACTGCCATACATCCGAATACGATATTTCTTTTACCGCATGCCCCGTTAAAACATCTATACCGTACCTCCTTGTTGTCTTTAAAAAACAATCAATAATGGTCTCCGAAGAATCTGTAACCGGAAACATCCGTCCATCTTCCTCTACCTTTAAAGCGACGCCTTTTTCTTCAAAAAAGGCAATGGTATCACCACTGCAAAAAGTATGAAACGGACCTTTGAGCTCTCTTTCCCCTCTGGGATAGTATTTAGCTAATTCATTGGGCATAAATTCAGCATGCGTTACATTGCAACGCCCTCCCCCGGAAACCCTGACCTTGGTCAGGACTTCTTTTCCTTTTTCTAAAATCGCTATCTTAAGTTCAGGATTTGCTTCCGCAATATGTATAGCAGCAAAAAAGCCGGCAGCTCCACCTCCTACAATTAACACATCGTAATTCATAAAGGCAAAGATATGGCAATAAGAATAATTAAAGTACAGGTTCCAGAACCTCCTGATCTTGTTTTACCCTGTCAGGATAGTCGGAGATAATTCCATCTACCTCAAAATCTTTCATTTCCCGGATATCTGCGGCTTCATTTACTGTCCACGGATAAATCTTAAAGCCGTTGTTCCTGATAATCTCCACATTAAGCGCTGTAAGGCTTTTATAATTCGGATTAATAGCCTCAGCTTTCAGTGTATTTGCAACCTCAAGCGCATCTAAAGGGTTCTTTGATATCAAAACAGCGATCGGTATTTTATTATTCAGCTCACGTATCTTTTTAAGTTCATCCCACTTAAAACTGCTGATAATAAAACTACCATATGCCCAGCCTCCATTATTTATACAATCTGAAACAATCTTATGAACCCCTCTCGCAGTACCGGCGCCTTTCAGCTCAATATTGAGGCGAACTCTATTATCGATGACGTCGAGAACCTCGCCTAGTTGGGGTATCCTGCTTCCGTTTTCCAGCCGTATGTCCTCAAGTTCTGCCAGCGTCAGTTCTTCTATATTAAGATCTGTTCCGGCAAGTCTTTTTAGGTTGGCATCGTGAAAAACAACGATCTCACCACTTTTTATCTTAAAAACATCTATCTCGATGGCGTCAACACCTAATTCAATCGCCTTTTTAATAGATGGTATTGTATTCTCTGTTTCGTAACCGGCAGCTCCCCGGTGCCCTATTACAAGCGGATGCTTTTTTTCCATGCAACTAACAACAAACAGTGAGATCATCACTGAACAAACAATACTTATTTTTTTCATGCCGAACTTTATATCTTCTTTCTATCATCTTCAGCTTCAATAATTTCAGCCTGCAAATTTAATATTAAATCCGATTAAAAAGTTAGGGTTGTGTTAATTGATTATAAAAAAAACGTATTTTTAAAAAACATTAACCTGTTAAAAACAAATCGATTATGTTTTCAAAGACCAACTTACTGGCAACCGTAATTGCTACGGTTGTTTTCTTCTTTTTAGGGTATGCTGTTTGGGGTTTTGCTCTTGCCGGATATTTCGAAGAGCATGCTACAAATAATATCATGAGAGAAATGCCCAACATGGGTACACTTGCACTTTCTAACCTCATTATGTCATTTGCAATGAGTACCCTCTATGGAAAATGGGGCTCCGGGAATTACAGTGCTTCCAGCGGATTTTCATTTGGAGCCTGGATCGGTATTTTTGTAGGCTTTGGCCTCGGACTGTTATGGTACTCAACATCCGATCTAATGGATATGACCGGAACCATCACCGAAGCTGTTGTAGATATTCTCTTCTACGGAATTATCGGTGCAGTTATCGGATTGGTATATCAAAAAACTTCATAAGAAGCAGAAGCCGTCTAAAAAGTCTTTATAATAACTGAATGTATGGTTGAGCCCTTCGGTGATCACTGCTGACAATCAGATAGTACTTTTCAGACGGCTCTTTTACTTATTCCTGAACAAGAATCAAATATTCCCAAGGCTGGAGTTCATATTCGATCTCAGCTTTTAACTCTACATCATCATCTGTCATATAGTTCTTAAATTTTCCGCTATAATCTATTGATGCCTTTACATCCTCTCCCGACAGATTAGCTATAAAAATTAGTTTATTTTCACCTGAAAACCTTTCAAAAGCCAGCAATGCAGTGTCTTCTGAAGTTGTGATCCGCTTGTAAGCTGCTGCTTTCTTCCCTCCTTTAAGAGCCGGATGGTTGTTTTTTAAAGCACCCATTTTCCGATAGAAAGGATAAAACCTACCCTTCTTCTTTACAATTGTATCTTTTTCAAAAAACAGTAGTCTTTTATTCATATCGTATTCCTGTCCGCTATAGATCAAAGGCATTCCCGGGATGCAATAAGACATGGCTGCAAAAGTTTCCGCAGCATCTCCCATTCTTTCAAACACAGTTCCATTCCACGAGTTTTCATCATGGTTAGACGTGAAATTCATAAATATATCGTCATCCTCCAATAGTGTGTCATTTTTCTTCATATAGTGATCCCAGGCTTTTACATTCTTCTTTTCCCGGGCTATTTCATTCATAATATGATGCCCTTCCCAGGCATACTGCATGTCAAAAGCATTTTTTAAAAGTTCAGGCTGTTCTGCCTCCGCCAGCATGAACACCGGTTTTACTGCCCTGATTTCCTTTATGGCATCTTCCCAGAAGTCTACAGGCACCTGGTGCGCTACATCACAACGAAAACCATCGACATTTTCTTCTTTTACCCAGTACAACATTTCTTCTATCATCTCTTTTCTCATCTCCGGGTTATCATAACTGAGGTCAGCAACGTCTGTCCACCCCCATGATTCTCCCGTTTCCGGATTGAGCGGGTCTACAATATTACCCTTTTCATCTTGTGTATAATATTCCGGATGTTCTTTGATCCACACATGGTCCCAGCCGGTATGGTTTGCCACCCAATCTAAAATCACATAGATTCCATTGTCATGTGCCGTTTTTACCAGGTTTCTGAAATCATCTACCGTTCCAAACTCAGGATTCACACTGGTATAATCGGTTATAGCATAATAGCTGCCCAGCGAACCTTTGCTTTTGGTGCCGGATATCGGATACACGGGCATTAACCAAATGACCTTTACGCCTAATTCTTTTAATTGAGGAATGTCTTTTGTAAAAGCATTAAACGATCCTTCTTCAGAATACTGGCGAATATTGGCTTCATAGATTACTCCTTCTTCCAAAACATCATCAGAAATTGGCTTATAAGCACTCTTTTCTTCAAACTCGGCCGTATCCTTTTTAGGCTCATTTTTACAGGCTCCTAAAACAGCTGCTGCCATTAGGGCAATACATATTTTCTTCATCTGTTTATTTTTTAAGTTCAATAATATAACTTGTTTTTGCAGGCACTCCAAGTGTTGAATCCAAACCTGTCTCCCTTCCTGAAAGAACTTCTTCCCCTTTAGAAAATCCGCCCAGGTTTTCAGCAAAACGGTCAAGTTTTATAGTTTGAGCTGCTGGATTATTATTAACAATCACCATTACCGCCCTGTCTTTATCATGCCTGAAAAACACATACACTTCATTTTCCGGAATATACTGAGTGGTTTCACCGGAGTGTATTACTTCAGCTCCTTTCCTCCAGTTAAAAAGCTTTGATGTAAAATCGAAATATTCATTTTGCAGATCTGTTCTACCCGATGCTGTAAAAGCATTATTTTCATCATTTGCCCACCCTCCGGGAAAATCACGTCTGATGTCTCCATCGCCTTTACTTTTATTGCCTTTCATTCCAATTTCGCTTCCGTAATAAATCTGAGGCATTCCCCGAACGGTTGCTATCAAAGTCATTATCAGTTTATAATCTTTAAGGTCCGGATACAGTTCATTGATCCGGGCTGTATCGTGATTCTCAGCAAAGACCAACAGTTTGTTAACATCAGGATATAAAAAGTCATTCACAAAATTTTCGTACACCTGAATCATCCCTTTGTCCCATGTAGGGTTCTTTTCTTTGAATACTACTGTAACAGCGTCGTGTAAAGTGAAATCCATTACACTTGGCAGGTAAGAGTTGTAATTCTGGATAGCCCCTATTTTACTGTCCTTCTGCCAATACGCCATCTGGGCCTGATCGTGCATCCATACCTCGCCAACAATGTTAAAATGTGGATACTCATCCATAATTGCCTTAGTCCATAAGGCGATCGCCTCTTTATCATTATAGGAGTAAGTATCGACCCTGAACCCATCCAGATCTGCGAATTCGATCCACCAGACAGCATTTTGAATAAGATAATTCAACACTAATGGATTCTGTTGATTTAAATCAGGCATCGATTGTACAAACCAACCATCCATACAATACCGCCGGTCTCTTCCGGAGGCATTAGGATCCATTTGGGTCGTCATCCGGTAATTAGTTTGCGCATAGCCCGGAAACTGGTGTATCCAATCGTAAGCCGGTAAATCTTTAATCATCCAGTGCTCCAGCCCCCAATGATTGGTAACATAATCCATTAGCAGTTTCATATCACGCTTATGAAGTTCTTCAGAGAGCCTTTGATAATCCTTATTAGTCCCATATCGCGGATCTATTCGATACACATCACTTTGCGCATAGGTGTGATACGAATATTTTTTGTCATTATCCTCGCATAATGGGGTGCTCCAGACGGCGGTTGCCCCCAAAGCTTCAATATGATCTAAATGATCTATTATTCCCTGTATATCTCCTCCATGTCGTCCTCCTTCAAAATTCCTGTTTACTTTTTCTGTTAATTCCGGATGTGAATCATTCGCCGGATTACCATTAGCAAAACGATCAGGCATCAGTAAATATATAACATCTGATGCATCAAATCCTTTTCTGATGTTAGAACCCGGGGTTCTTTTTTTTAATTCATAGGCATGAGTAAATACCGTTCGCTTCCCTTTTTTAAAATCAATGTTGTAAGTACCCGGATCCAGACCTTCTGTATCAACAGTTATAAAAACATAGTTAGGGTTTTCGGTTTTGGTAATACCGGTAATCACAGCATTTTTAACCTCAGGAGTGTATCGGGCAATTTCATCGCCATATACCATGATCTGAAGTTTACTGTGATTCATACCCGACCACCAAAAAGGCGGTTCTATTTTATCTATTTGCGCGCTTATTGCCAAAGGCAATAGCAGCATAAAAAGTTGAAGAATTCTGTTCATATTGCATTATATTATATGTAACCCAAACCGCAGTCAGTTAAGTCCGGTCGAGAACTAGCTGATTTTCGTATTTAAACCGGATTTCGGCTTTAGTTTATCTGAGCGTTCAACCTGACAGCAGGCAACACTTAAAGTTTTATTCATTTTCAATAATACTGATAGCATATCCGCCTCCGGGGGCAGAGTCCAGGCTCAATTTCGATTTTCCGGTTACCTTTTTGGTACTGATTGTATAAGCTTGAGGATTGGTCTTGTAATGAGCATCTTTTGCATCGGCATATATGGTTGCCGTATATTTCTTTCCTCGCTCCAGAAAATCCAAACTTATTTTAGACGTTCTTTTATCAAGTCCATTCACGTTCCCTACAAACCAATTGTCAGTCCCTTTTGCTTTACGTGCTACAGTGATATACCTACCGGGTTCGGCTTCCAGGTATTTACTGTCATCCCAATCAATCGCAACATCTTTAATAAACTGAAAAGCATCGGGAAACCGATTATAATTTTCAGGCAAATCGGCAGCCATCTGTAACGGACTGTATATGGTAACATAAAGTGCCAATTGATTAGCGATTGTAGCATTTACACGAGAGTTATTATTGGGATTGAGCTTTGAAATATCCATTTCGAAAATTCCCGGTGTATAATCCATAGGGCCACCTATTAAACGTGTAAATGGCAATATCGTAACATGGTTCGGTTTAGAGCCTCCAAATGCCTGAAACTCTGTCCCCCTGGCCGACTCATTCCCTATCAAATTCGGATAAGTCCTGCAAATTCCGGTAGGTCGGACAGCCTCATGTGCATTTACCATAACCTGATAGTCAGCAGCCTTTTCCAATGCATATTGATAGTGGTTAATTATCCACTGACTGTAATGATGTTCGCCCCTGGGTATAATATCTCCTACATATCCACTTTTTACAGCCGGATAATCATATTTTTTCATGAACTGATAAGCTGTATCCAAATGACGTTCGTAATTTCGAACCGAACCGGAAGTTTCGTGATGCATTATCATTTTTACCCCTTTAGATTTTGCGTAGGTATGGATTGCTTCCACATCAAAATCAGGATAAGGTGTTACAAAGTCAAATACGTAATCTTTAGATTTTCCAAACCAGTCTTCCCATCCTTCATTCCATCCCTCTACCAGAACACCGTCGAAACCATGCAGGGCGGCAAAGTCGATATACTCCTTTACGTGAGCTGTATTAGCTGCATGTATCCCATTTGGCCTTGCTTTTTTATAATCCGTTTTCCCAAGCTCTACCGACGGGAAATCGTCGGTATAGGACCACGAGCTTTTCCCTGTGATCATTTCCCACCAGACGCCTACATATTTCATGGGTTTGATCCACGCAGGGTCTTTTATTTTACTCGGTTCGTTCAAATTCAGGGTCATTTTCGAAGCCAGAATACCTCTTGCATCATCACTGACCATAACTGTTCTCCACGGGCTCACACACGGAGCCTGCATATAGCCTTTATCACCTTGAGCATCGGGAGTTAACCAGGATTCAAAAACAAATTTCTTATCATCGAGGTTCAAATTCATCAGTGAGTAGTCAATCAAGGCTGCTTCATGCAGGTTGATATACAAACCTTCATCCGTTTTCATCATCAAGGCAGTTTGCACTCCTGTTTTAGAAAACTGTTCCTGCGAGGCATTATCTGTCAGAGCGGTATCGAACAGTTCGCTAATTTCTGAAAGTCTCGACTCGGTATAATCGTATTCCTGGCTATCGTAATCGCCTGGAATCCAGAAAGCCTTATGATTTCCGGTCATGGCAAATTGAGTTCGCTCTTCTTTGATCACGAAATATACAAGGTTTTTTTGCCTGGGAAATTCATAGCGAAATCCCAGCCCATCATCGAAGAGCCTAAAACGGACTACCATTACCCGCTCTGTTTCCTTTTGCAACAATGTAACGACCAGTTCATTATAGTAATTCCTGATCTCGGCTACCTCACCCCAGACCGGCTTCCAGGTTTCATCACATGTACCGGTATTGGTTTCCACAACCTTAAAACCGTCCAGCAATGGTCTTTTATCATCTTTCAGCTCAAAACCAAGTCTGCTCGGTTTTATAACCTGACGTTCTTTATATAATAATTCATAGGCCGGCATTCCTTTTTCCCTTATGGAAAAGATCATTTTCAGCTTGCCATCAGGAGACACCAATTCCTGGCTGGTTGATAATGTCGTTCCGAGCAGTATAAAAAATACAAAAATTAACTTTTTCATTGAACTCATGGTTTAACTACTGGTTGTAATTCTATTTTCTCACCATTCAACATAACGGCCAATCCTTGGGTGCCATCGGTCGTAATAGAGGTCTTTTCATGAGAAACTTCCACTTTAAGAATATGTCCTCTGTAATTCACCTTAAAAGAGTATCCTTTCCATTGTTCGGGTATTTTAGGTTCGAAAGAAAGCATTCCGTTTTTTACTCTCATATTCCCAAAACCTTCCACTATACTCATCCAGGTACCGGCCATAGAAGTTATATGAAGTCCTTCGTGAACTTCCTTGTTGTAATCATCCAAATCTAATCGCGATGTTCTTAAATAGAATTCATAGGCCTGGTCCATTCTTCCCAGAACAGCCGCCTGAATACTATGTACGCAAGGCGACAAAGAAGATTCATGTACAGTGAAGGGTTCGTAATAATCAAAATGGCGTTCCAGTTCTTCTTTTGTAAACTGATCTTCAAAGAAATAAAAACCCTGTAAAACATCAGCCTGTTTAATATAAGGAGAACGGAGAATCCGATCCCAAGACCACTTTTGATTAATCGGTCGTTGTTCTTTCGGAAGGTGCGCTACGGTTTTTAAATCCTTATCCAGAAACCCGTCTTGCTGAAGGTATACCTGATACTTCCCTGAATATGGAAAATACATGTTTTCTGCTACCTGAAGCCATGTTTTTATTTCTTCATCAGACAGGTTGGTAACTGATATTATACGCTTATAATCGCCGGTATATTCTTTCCTAACTTTCGCAATGTGTTCTGCTGCAAACCGGATGCACCATTGAGCCAGATAATTGGTATACCAGTTATTATTCACATTATTTTCATATTCATTAGGCCCGGTAACCCCCAGGATGACATACTTGCCCTTGTCGGCCGAAAAATGCACTCTTTGGTGCCAGAAACGCGCAACCCCGATCATCACTTCCAATCCCATTTCCGGAATATAACTGTAATCGCCGGTATATCTCAGGTAATTACAGATGGCAAATACGATAGCCCCATTACGGTGAATCTCTTCAAAGGTAATTTCCCATTCGTTATGACATTCTTCACCGTTCATCGTAACCATAGGATATAGCGCAGCCCCGTTGACAAAACCAAGTTTTGTTGCATTTTCTATAGCTTTGTCTAATTGATTATATCGGTATTTCAGTAAACTTCTGGCTACCTTCTGATTCTTTGTAGCCATGTAAAACGGGATGCAATACGCCTCCGTATCCCAATAGGTACTCCCCCCGTATTTCTCTCCGGTAAAACCTTTTGGCCCGATGTTCAGCCTGTCGTCTTTTCCTAAATAGGTTTGATTTAACTGAAAGATATTAAAACGGATTCCCTGTTGTGCCTTTACATCTCCTTCTATCGTTATATCTGCCATTTCCCATATCGATGCCCAGGCTTGCTTTTGCTTTTGCAACAAAGCCTCAAAACCATAAGTTACCGCTTTTGTCGATATTTTCTCAGCTTCCCTCACCAGCCGGTCTTTATCATGGTTCATCGACGAAACATAACCGGCATATTTATACAAAGTGGCTGTAGCTCCTTTTCGGACATCCAGTTGGTATTCATGACTTATGTATGTTGAAGATCGCGTTTCTTTATTAGAAACACTTTGCGGCTGACCATCTACCTCCAGTACATTCTCCATAAAGGTCCCTACATAAAAATGCGTTTTTAAAGTCCGTGCCACAATAACCGCCTTGTTATCGTCATTCTGAATATCCAGTGTTTCCCAGAATTTTTCTTCCCAGTTCGTATCGTGATTTTCAATACCGCTATCCAGATAAGGCTTGAAAATTATATTCACATCCCTGTTAACAGGCTTTACCGAATATTTTATGGCTCCTAATTCGTCTATATCCAGGCTTAAGAAGCGTAGTGCAGCAACCTCTATCTCAACATCATTTTGCATGACAGCTCTGAAAGACCGCCGGTACCAGCCTTCTTTCATATTCAATTCGCGACGGTAGTCACGAATTTCCTTACAGACGTTAAGGTCTAATGCTTCTCCGTTTACATAGACATTAATCCCTATCCAGTTAGGGGCATTCAGCACCTTGGCAAAATATTCAGGGTATCCGTTTTTCCACCATCCTACTTTAGTTTTATCCGGGTAATACACTCCCGCTATATAACTTCCCTGAAAGGTCTGGCCGGAGTAATGTTCTTCAAAATTGGCACGCTGCCCCATGGCTCCGTTTCCTATGCTGAACAAACTCTCCGAAGACCTTACTCTTTCTGCTTCAAACCCTTCCTCTATGATAGACCAGCTATTTGGTATTATATAATCTTGATTCATTTTCTTTTCTGTTGAAATTCTTAAAATAGATTGTCTTTGATTTCCAGGAAGTCGGCAAACACATAATCTGCATTTCCTAAAACCCCTGTATCTCCTAACCCTACTGATGTCATATTTGCTGCATTCGCCGCATCGATTCCGGCTTCAGAATCTTCAAAAACCACACAGGCAGTATCTTCTATCCCTATTTTTTTTGCTGCTATCAGGAACACTTCAGGATCCGGCTTGGCCTTTGTTACACTATTTCCGTCAACAATAGCATCAAACATATCGTATAGCCCTACTTTCTTTAATATCATAGGCGCATTTTTACTCGCAGAGCCTAAAGCGACCGGATAACCGATTTCTTTTAATAATTTGATATACTGATAAACTCCCGGCAGTATATCTGCAGAAGTCATTTGTTCTACAAAAGAGAGGTAATATTCATTTTTTTCGACGGCCAGCCTGTCGAATTCCTCTTCTGATACCGACTTTCCTGCCCAGTCCAGTATTTTATTAAGCGAATCTACCCTGCTCACCCCTTTTAGCTTTTCATTCAATTCAGGTGTCAGCACAAATTCAAGTTCGTCAGCAGTACGTTTCCATGCTAAAAAATGAAAACGCGCCGTATCGACAATAACACCATCTAAATCGAATATGTATCCTTTGTTTTTCATTATTCCTTTTCTAAAACAGATTTTTGATTTATATATATTTCCTTTGAAAGAAGATCAGGCTTTTACCACATCGTCAACATCTACTACACGCGCTACTAATAATGCCGCGATCAGAAAAGACACTCCACTGGTAATTATAGCATAAATGGGATCTCCTCCATAGAAGTATCTGACAACCGGTCCGCCTATAAGCGCATTGATAATCTGGGGAATGACGATAAAGAAATTAAATATCCCCATGTAGACCCCCATTTTTCTGGGTGGGATCGAACCGGCCAGGATAGCATATGGCATCGCTAAAATACTTGCCCAGGCAATACCTACCCCCACCATCGATAATAACAACCAGTTTTCATTCGGTGCAAAGTAAACCGATATCAATCCGACACCACCTATCAGAAGTGAAATGGCGTGTGTTCTTTTCCTTCCTAATTTCAAGGCAATAGCAGGCAGAAAAAATGCAAAAACGGCTGAAACTGCATTATAAACCCCGAAAAGTACTCCAACCCAATCGCCCGCATCCTGATAGGTTGCACTACTGGTATCATTTATATTCAGTCCATATACATGATGCGCAATAGCCGGCGTACTGAATACCCACATACCAAAAAGGCCGAACCACGAAAAGAACTGTACCCAGGACAACTGCTTCATGGTTAACGGCATCTTTCTGAAGTCGGTAAAAATAGCTAATAAGCCCGCCCCTTTTTCTACAGGATCTTGTTCAGAATTATCAAATTGCTCTAATGCTTCTGGTGTATACTCTTTAGTTGTAAAGACGGTTATCAAAATACTGATCGTTAAAATAACAGCGCCAGCCACAAAAGAGATCAAAAGATTTAACGGGACTTTGCCGGTTTCTGCCTGATTAGAAATGCCCATCCAATTCGTTAACACATAGGGCAACCACGAGCCGATAACAGCTCCAAAACCAATTAAAACAGTTTGTATACTAAAACCCAGTGTTCTTTGATCGGATGGAAGGTTATCCGCCACAAGAGCCCTGAAAGGCTCCATCGCAATGTTAAAGGAAGCATCCATAATCATCAACATCCCTGCGCCAACCCATAAAGCCGGCATAAATGCGGTGAACATATCTGCATTGGGCATGAGTACCAGACCAAGTGACGCTAAAACAGCACCTGCTAAAAAGTAGGGCCGCCTCCGTCCCAGTTTGGTCCAGGTCTTGTCGCTGTAATAACCTATGATCGGTTGTACAATCAAACCTGTTAAAGGGGCAACGATCCAGAACCATGAAAGTTCATGAACATCAGCTCCAAAAATTTGAAGAATTCTACTGGCATTAGCATTTTGAAGTGCAAAACCCATTTGGATTCCGAGGAAACCGAAACTCATATTCCAGATTTCCAAGAAACTTAACCTACGCTTTTTCATTATCGTAATTTACTGATTACTAATACGATAAGCGCTATGACTTATCAAAACTTTATATAGGGTGAGAAGTAAAAATATAAGTTTTGACAGCTGCTAATATAGTGTTTTTTTGAAACTTAACACTTTTTTCCGTGAATTTTAAACCGGATTGGTCGATTCCCGTTCTATTAATGATGTCTTTATAACTTCAGTCCTGTAGTGCGAATCATCTTCTATGCCGTCCAGTTTGTCTATCAACAATTTAGCCGACACCTCTCCTATCTCGAAGCCATGTTGATTGACTGTTGTTAATCGCGGGAAAGAATTTTGAGCCAGGATACCATCCGAAAAAGCTACAACCGAAAGCTGCCTGGGAACATCTATATTCCTTTTTCTGGCTTCACGCAACGCTACCACAGCAAAATATTCATTAACACAAAGCAATCCATCGAAAAGCTGTGTCCTGAACAATTCAAAAATTTGCTTTTCACAATCGGCATCTTCCGTTCTGACAATAAGGTTTTCTTCTACAGAGATACCGGCATCCACCAAAGCATTCTTATAGCCTAATGTCCTGTAACTTCCAACACTTAAATACTCATGGGTTGTTACAATTGCAATTCTTTTACATCCGGACCTGATCATATGCCTTACCGCGTTATAGGCTCCACGCCCGTCATCTACCACTACCTTATCACAATAAATCTCATCAGTAACCCTGTCGAACATTACGAGCGGCATCCCCTGATTGATCACCTCCCTTAGATGGTGATAATCCTTTTTTTGCTGGGTTCCTTTGGACAATGAAATGATAAAACCGTCTATACTCCCGTTCGCAAGTGTTTCCATATTGATGACCTCCTTTTCAAAATCTTCATTCGAAAGGCATACGATGACATTATAACCTCTTTGATTCGCATGCTTTTCTATCCCGCTGATCACCTTTGTAAAAAAATGATGTACGATTTCGGGGATAATAACTGCAATGTTCTTCGTCTTTCTGTTCTGAAGGCTCACAGCTATGTTATTGGGCTTATAGTTATAGAGCCTGGCAAAGGCCTTCACCTTATCTATAGTATCCTGACCAATTTCGGGACTGTCCTTCAAGGCCTTAGAAACTGTAGAAACAGAGACGTCTAACTCTCTGGCTATTTGTTTTAACGTGATCTTTTTTTTCATAAACACAAACAGAATTCCACCAAATATACAACATAAAACAACATTGATTTCCTCTCTTGCTTTTAACAAAAATGTAAAACCCATGATCAGAATATCCCTGAATACCCCTCTTAATTTTATTGATCTGATAATTTCGTATCTTATCTATTATCATATTCTGATTTGACGAAAAGTTTTTAACACTCTAACGTTTTCGTAAGAGTATCGGAGGTATGTTATGATTTCTTGACTGTTTTTTTACATAGTTTTAACATTGAGAAGTAAAAATATAAACAAACTAAGTTTAACAAACTATCTAAACTATCTATGAGAACATTTCAAAAATATGTCTTACTCATGTTGCTTATGGCTCCTTTGGGTGCCTTTGCCCAACAACTGGTAAGCGGTGTGGTTACCGAAGCTTCCTCAGGGCTTCCTTTACCGGGAGTGAATGTGATTGTGAAAGGGACCACAACCGGGACTACAACAGATTTTGATGGGAAATATGAAATTGAGGCAGAAAACGGAAGTATCCTTCAGTTTTCTTATATAGGATTTCAAACGATTGAAAAACCGGTAACCGGCACAACCATGAACATTGTCCTGATTGAAGACACTCAGCAATTAGACGAAGTTGTGGTTATCGGATATGGGACAACCACCAAGAAAGATGCTACAGGTGCCGTTGAAGTCTTACGGGCAGATGAACTGAACAAAGGAGCCATAGTTTCCGCAGACCAGATGATTAACGGAAAGTCTACCGGGGTCCGCATTGTAAATGAAGGAGGGCAACCTGATTCAAATCCAAATATCAGGATCAGGGGTGGTGCATCCCTGAGTGCTAACAACAGCCCCTTGATCGTTATAGACGGAATCCCCTTGTCAAACATCAATCCGGCAGGACAATCAAATCCGCTGGCACTTATTAATCCCAACGACATTGAATCATTCTCTATCCTAAAAGACGCTTCGTCAACAGCTATTTACGGTTCAAGAGCATCGAACGGGGTCATTATCATCACAACAAAATCAGGAACAAAAGGAGGACCAAAATTCAACTTTTCATCAAATGTCCAGGTAGGGACACTTCCTGAAAAGATCGATGTCTTCAACTCAAAAGAATATGTCTCTTTTATAAACAATACGTTCCCGGACAGTTCGAGCCTTCTCGGGCTTAATGGTACCATCTATAATACCGACTGGCAGGAAGAGATATACAGGACTTCTTTCAGTGTTGACAATAATTTCAGTGCCCGCGCCAACCTGTTCGGCAAGATTCCTTTCAGGGCATCTTTCGGATATTCGGGGATAGACGGTATTTTAAAAGAGTCGCATCTCGACAGGTATTCTGCATCTCTGAACATCGCTCCTGAATTTTTCGATAACCATTTAAAGGTAACCATTAATGCAAAGGGAGTCGCCACCGAAAAAGATCAGCCGGACGAAGGCGCTATTGGTAGTGCTTTAGAGCTGAATCCTACCTTGCCGGTTTACGATCCGAACGGAGGGAAATTCAACGGTTATTACCAGCTTAGCGATCCACAGGGATTGGTAGGACCTTCAAACGCTCTTGCCCTACTGAAACAAAGAGAAAGAAATGAAGATGCTGACCGCTTTTTAGGAAATATCGAATTTAATTATAAAATGCACTGGTTGCCGGAATTAAGAGCCGTTTTAAACCTGGGACTAGACTATTCTGAATCGACTATTAACGAATACTTCCTTGAAAAAGCAGTCGCTTCCTACTCCGTTTTTGACGGCATGGAAATTTTCAACAACCTCATCTCCAGCTACGATGAAGAACAAACAAAAAAAGACCAGACCTTAGATGCTTACCTTTCATATACCAAATTTCCGGAAGGCTTCATTACTAAAATAGATGCCCAGGCAGGTTACTCATATCAGAACTTTCAATCTGACGGGGTTAAATTCCCTACACAGATCAGCCCGGTTAACGGTTTTAGAGAGCCTGCTGAGATCATTGAATATTTTAATGAACTAAACCTCCAGTCGTTCTTCGGCCGTGCAAATATCGACCTTAATGACAAATACTTGTTTACAGCTTCATTACGGGTTGACGGGTCTTCTTTATTCAGTAAAAATAATCGTTGGGGCTATTTCCCTGCCTTTGCCTTTGCATGGAAACTCAACGAAGAGGATTTCCTCAAAGACCTATCCTGGGTCAATACCCTTAAAACACGTGTAGGATGGGGACTGACAGGACAACAGGATATCACCGGCGTTGCGGGATACTATCCGTATACAGCCCTTTACGTCGATGGCGACCCTACTGTAAGTTACATTTTCGGAAACACTCCTTATACTACCTACAGAGCTAATGTTTTTAACCCGGAGCTCACCTGGGAAAAAACAAAAACCATAAACTTCGGGATCGACTACGAACTTTTAGATGGTTTGTTAAGCGGTACCATCGATTACTACAACAGAAAAACGGAAGACCTGTTGGCCGAAGTACCACAACCCGAAGGTGCCCTGAAAAACAGGTTTGTGAGCAACGTTGGAAACACGAGCAGTGAAGGGGTAGAATTGGCCCTGCAACTAACTCCTGTTAAAACAGGAGAATTCACCTTTGATATTTCCGGTAATATTGCCTTTAACGAAACCTATGTGACAGACCTTAAAAACATCACCCAATATTCAAGCGGCGGAGGTATCGGCCGCGGAACAGGAGTCAACGTCCTGCAAACAGCTGTAGGACAAAGAGGCCGCTCTTTCTGGCTTTATGAACAGGTCTATGACATCAACGGGAATCCTATAGAAGATGCTTTTGTAGATCAGAATGGCGATGGTACAATCTCTGATTCCGACAGGATTTTTACCCCTGTAGACCCTAAATGGACCTATGGTTTCGGAACGAACCTCAACTATAAGAATTTCGATTTCAGTGCTAACTTCAGAGGACAGTTGGGAGGAAATATATACAATGCCAATTTGTTGAATCGCGGTTATGCCGATGTGGTTATTCCACGTAACGATGTAGGGTATATTAAAAATGCACTAAACCTATGGAATGGAAACACCTATAATGGTTTTGCCGAAATGCCCTCGGATCGGCAAGCTTTATCAGATTTTTATTTGTCTGATGCTTCATTCCTAAGACTGGACAACATTACCCTGGGATACAAAATCCCGCACCTGAACAAACAAAATATGACTTTAAGGCTATACACTTCTATCAATAATGTCCTTGTCATTACCGACTACGAAGGACTGGACCCTGAGAATTTTAGCGGGATTGAGCAATCGCCTTACGCAAGGCCACGAACTTTTACATTTGGTGTTAACCTGGATTTTTAACCGTATAAAACAAAGATCATGTTTAAAAAAATATTATTATTAATAACCCTGATAAGTGTGACTTTCTCTTGTACGAAAGATCTAGACACAGAACCCAGAGTTGAGCAAAGTCTCGAAAACCTACTGGAATCAGACCCTGATGCAGCTAAAGGAATTTTGGCCCGGTTATACGGCGGATTGGTTTTACACGGAACCGGAGTACCGGGATCCGACGATCAGCAAGCCGATATAGCAGGTGACGACCCAGGAGAAACAGTTTTCTTCAGAAGCATGTGGAACATGCAGGAACTCACCACCGACATTGTAAAAAACAGATGGGGCGACAGTGGTTTAGATCCGCTGACCACAGCTTCTAACTGGGAAGCGACAAACAAATTCTTCGGTTATATGTACAACCGTAGCTACTTTAACATTGCCCAGATAAACAACTTTATCCTTGATATACAAAAAGCCGACATTGAAAATTCAGAATTGATGGTGGCAGAAGCACGGTTTCTAAGAGCCCTCACCTATTATTATCTGATGGATCTATTTGGCGGAGTGGTATTGGTAACAGAAGCCGATGGCGTAACAGGTGTGCTGAAAGCCAAGGAAAGCAGAACAGCCATCTTTGATTATGTAGAAAGTGAATTGCTGGACATAGAAGATATTATTCCTGCCACGAATGAGTACGGTAGAGCCAATAAAGCTGCCGTTCAAATCCTTTTGGCTAAAATTTATTTGAATGCAACCGTATATTCGGGAGGAACCTACCAGCTATACGACCAGGCGTTGGCCTACAGCGAAAAAGTTATCGATCAGTCCCCTTTTAGCCTGGATCAAAACTACCAGGCAATCTTTCAGGGTGACAACTTCAAGTCTGCAGAGATCATTTTCCCACTGATAGGAGACAGAAGCAGTGTTCAGTCGTATGGAAATGCCACTTACCTCATCAACGGAAGTAATGGAGACACCACCATGCCTATAAACGACTTTGGAAACTCTGAAGGATGGTTCGGCCATCGCTGCACCAAAGCATTATATGGCTTATTTGACGACCTTGCCTCCACCGAAGACAGTCGTGCCCTTTTCTGGACCGAAGGTCATAATTACGAGATGAACGACTATAAAACCTGGGAAGACGGTTACCCCACCTTTAAATTCCAAAACAGGTATTCCGATGGCTCCGGAGGAGTAACAGTGTTTTCAGATACCGACATCCCTCTATTCCGGTTGGCCGATGCCTACTTAATGTACGCGGAAGCTCACCTGAGAGGTGGAGGCGGCTCTGCTGAAAAAGCACTTACTCTTATCAATGCATTAAGGGAAAGAGCTTACGGAAACATGAATGGCAATATAAATGCCGACAACCTTGATCTGGATTTTATTATCGACGAAAGGGCCAGGGAACTCTATTATGAAGGACACAGAAGACAAGACCTCATCCGTTTCAACAAGTTTACCGGAAACGCTTAT
Source organism: Zhouia spongiae (assembly GCF_022760175.1). Taxonomy (GTDB): domain Bacteria; phylum Bacteroidota; class Bacteroidia; order Flavobacteriales; family Flavobacteriaceae; genus Zhouia; species Zhouia spongiae. The sequence goes on along the minus strand of NZ_CP094326.1, from coordinate 1,660,756 downwards.
ACGTGGCCTTGGAAAGGTGGTATAAAAGACGGTACCACCATTCCTGATCATTACAACTTATTCCCTTTCCCATTGGAAGCCCTTCAGGCGAATCCGCTTCTTGAACAAAATGATCTTTATCCTTCAAATTAAACTTTGAAACATGAAAATAGTAAAACACATATTCGCAATGCTCTTCACTACAGCCTCATTACTCATGACCGGTTGTAGTGACGACGACTTTGTGGCAGTAAACCCGAATGCTTCCACAAGTCTCACCCTTTCCTCCACAGATGACATTGTACTTGTCAAAGATGAAGAAGGGGAAACTGCTTTGACCTTAAACTGGACAGCTCCTGATTTTGGATTTGATGCTGCTCCGACATTTCAGGTTCTTTTCGACCTGGAAGGAGGAGATTTTAGTACTGTCCAGCCTATCAATGCCGGAAACAATCTGGAAAAATCATTCCTTGTAGAAGAACTCAATAAAGCTGTAAATGATGCCGGTGCGTTAACGGGAATCACTAATAATGTTATTGTTAAAGTACAGGCACTCCTGGGAAAAGAAGCCGTGGCCGAATCAGGCACACAATCACTGGTTATAACCAGTTATGCCAACACACTCGACCTGTCATCGACATGGGGGTTGGTTGGTTCTGCCACGCCAAACGGATGGGACGGACCTGACGTACCTTTCTATAAAACTGCTGTCGGTAATGTATTTGTCGCCTATACTGAACTTACTGACGGAGAAATTAAAATACGTGAAAACAACGAGTGGACTATAAATTACGGAGCAGCCGGTAGTGGCGGAATGGAAGACGACCTGATTCAGGACGGTGCCAATATTGAAGTAACAGCCGGTATCTATAAAATTACGTTTGACCTCAACCTGCTTGCCTATAAAATAGAACCCTACATCTGGGGAATCGCAGGAAGCGCTACTCCAAATGCATGGGACGGACCGGATATGCAGATGGAATACGACCCCACTTCAGACCAATGGAGAGCTTTGGTGACTTTAGTTGAAGGAGAGATCAAATTCAGGCTAAATAATGATTGGGCAATCAATTATGGAGGCACAGGCGGAACCCTGGCGGAAGGAGGCGATAATATCGTCGTCAGTGCAGGAAATTACCTGGTTTCAGCAAACTTCGAAACCCTTGAATATACAATAGAACCTGTAGAACACTTATGGGGACTCGTAGGATCGGCTACACCAAATGCATGGGACGGCCCCGATCTGCCTTTCTCAATGGATTATGCGAATGAAGGCATATGGATATTGGAAAATGTAACATTGGCGAACGGCGAAATTAAATTCCGCTCTAATAATGATTGGGCATTGAACTATGGCGATGATGGCGTAGACGGTACGCTGGAACAAGATGGTACCAATATAGCAGTAACAGCCGGAACCTATACCATAAAACTGGATTTTTCTGTAGAGAGCAACCCCAGGTATACTATTTCTAACTAATACCATTGTAGAAAATTATGAGAACAATTTTAAGTATAACCAATATACAACGGACTATTGCCATTATACTCGGCACCGGGTTGCTATGGAGTTGTAGCAACGATGATTTTTCCCCAAGAAAAATTATAGAGCAACGGGAAGAAAGCGATCTCCCTACAGGAACAGCACAAACACGACAGGATCTCCTGACTCCGGGTGAAGGGGTTATGATGCAGGCTTTTTACTGGGATGTTACCGAAGGTGGTATCTGGTGGAATAATATTTCGTCTAAACTAGACGATTGGGCAGCCAATGGTATAGATGCCATCTGGATCCCGCCTGTCAGCAAAGGACAATCGGGAGGATTTTCTATGGGGTATGACCCTTATGATTACTTTGATTTTGGTGACTTTGAACAACACGGAACCATTGAAACACGTTTCGGAAACCGTTCAGAACTGGAAAACATGATTTCTAAAGCTCATGAGAATAATATTGCCGTTATCGCCGATATGGTTATCAACCATAATAGCGGAGGTGATATTGAATACAACCAATTCAGGCAACTGGAAACATATACTCTTTTCAGACCGGCCTCACAGAAATTCAACAGATCTCAATACGATTTTCATCCTAATGCCAATCACTTAAATGATGAAGGTAAATTCGGAGGGTTTCCCGATTTGGACCTAAAGAGTGAATATGTTCGGGACTGGATGTGGAAATCGGAAGAATCAGTTGCCGGTTATTATATGAATGTATTAAAAATAGACGGGTGGCGATTCGATTTTGTCAAAGGGTACAGCCCCGAAATTGTTAAAGACTGGGTAGCGGCCATTGGAGGGTTTGCCGTAGGAGAGAATTTTGACGGTAATCTTTCCGGGGTTGTTCAACCCTGGGTGGAAGCCTCCGGGGCAAACGCTTTCGATTTTCCAAATTTCTTCAATATGAAAGATGCTTTTAGCCAGGGCAACCTGACCCTCCTTAATAATCCCAGTTTATTTGCTTCCTTACCCGATAAGGCCGTAACCTTTGTCGGTAACCACGATACGGAAGCCAGAGGAGAGGGCAATGAGTTTCCGGATGCGTATGAATCCCATGCCTATGCATTTATTATGAGTGCACCGGGATACCCTACAGTATTCTATTCACATTATGAAGATAGCGGAGATGAGCAGAAGCAGAAAATACAACAGCTTATTCAGATCCGTAGTGAACTTGCAGCAGGAGATTGGTCTGTTGAATATTCCGATAATGACGAATTTATTGCAAAAAGATCGGGAGATGGTAACAAACCGGGACTGATGCTCTATATTAACACAAGTGATAGCGAAGCCTCCAAAGAGGTCCTGACACCCTGGATGTCTGCGAACATAAAAGACTATACCGAAAACATTTTCTTGTTCACAAACACAGATGCTTCCGGAACGGCTGTCATCAAGGCTCCCGCCAACGGATATGCAATATGGAGCTACACGACTGAAGAACAAAATCCGTTTCCGGAAGTTTTATACCTCCCCGGGAGTTATCAGGGATGGAATCCGGCAACCGCTACAATAATTCCTTCGGTCGAACTGCCGAACCTTCTGGGCACCTATATTGGCCATGTAACCCTAACCGGAACCAGTAATGAATTTAAAATAACCGATGCCCCGGACTGGGATAATGGAATATACGGAGATACAGGTGATGGCACAACATCTGGCATGATTTCCTCCCCGGGAGAGAACATCAGCCTCCCCGGCCCGCTAGACTATCAGATCAATATCGACTTGATCAATAACACATGGAGCGCATTTACATGGGCTATTATCGGCTCGTCGACCCCGAATGGATGGAACGATCCTGACACCGACATGACTTATGATTATGACAGAGGGGTTTGGACCATCACGGCCAACCTTACAGATGGTGAACTTAAATTCAGGGCCAACAATGAATGGACCGTAAACCTGGGCGATAATGAACCGGACGGTACATTAGAACAAGATGGAACCAACATCCAGGTAAATGAAGGAAGCTACGTAATAGACCTGAACCCGATTGCCGGAACCTATGCCCTGAACAACTGGGGAGTCATAGGCGCTGCTACACCGGGAGGATGGGATACAGACACCAATATGGTTTACGATACAAACTCGCAGACATGGTCGGTAACCCTCGATCTTGTTCCCGGCGAATTCAAATTCAGGTTTGCCGATGACTGGGCCGTAAATCTGGGCGATAATGAACAGGATGGCACATTAGAACAGGATGGGGCTAACCTCAACGTAGCAACAGCAGGCAACTATACAATCATACTGGATCTTTCCGATAATACATACTCGGTAACCTTAAATTAATAATATAGAAAGAGGGCTTTGAAAAGCCCTCTTTCTATATTATTTCCGTCATTATTCTATTTGGTCGACTCTCTGTGAATAAGTGTTGTTTTCAATACATTAGTATTGTATTTCAGTTCTCTTCCTTCATTCTCCAACCTGTCAATAAGCATCATAGCTGCCTGTTTACCTATATCTTCACCATGCTGGCTTACTGTTGTCAATGCAGGGCTGGCACATTGAGAAATAATCCCGTCTGTGAACCCGATTACCGAAAAATCTTCCGGGATACGCTTGCCCATCTTTTGAGCCGCTTTCATGGCTGTTACAGCAAAATATTCCGTAACTCCAAAAACCGCATCAAAATCATGCTTCTCAATGAACGTCTTTATTTCTTCCTGCCCCCCATTCAGTTCCTCCAGTTTCAATACATGCTCCGGATTTACCTCAAATCCGGCATTTGTTAAAGCCTGGATATACCCCTGGGCCCGGAGCCTTCCGACACTCAGATAATCAGGCATTGTAATCAATCCTATTTTCTTTGCTCCCTTCTCTATCAAATAGCTAACTGCATGATACGCTCCCTGCGTATCGTCTATGATAACCTTATCACAAGCCACATGCTCCGTAACACGGTCTACCATAACTATCGGCATCCCCTGATTGATCACCTCGTTAAGGTGATGAAAATCCTGCTTTTCCTGCGTTCCTTTAGATAGAGACAATATAAATCCGTCGATACTTCCGTTTGCAAGCATTTGTGCCGTTATAACCTCTTTCTCAAAAGACTCATCCGACAGACACACCACAACATTATATCCTTTTCCCGTTGCATACCTTTCTACCCCATTTATTATTGAAGAAAAAAAATGATGCACAATTTCCGGAACTATAATGCCAATATTCTTGGTTTTTTGGTTCTTAAGACTAAGCGCTATATTATTCGGCTTATAATTATGCTCCTTGGCAAATGCTTTAATTACCTCCTTAGTCTTATCACTAATCTCCGGACTATCACTCAACGCCTTCGATACTGTAGATATAGATACATTTAATCTCTTGGAGATTTCCTTTAAGGTAATACGCTGTTTCATTTTTATCAATTATTTACAAAACATACAAATTTATAATAAAGTATACATATTGAACATAGCATCCCACCTGATTATTTATATTTAAAAAGCTTTACAATCAAACCCTTTACTGGCGTTAAATTCAAATGGGTTAAAACTGAAGCAACGGCATCAAGTAATTTTCAATAAAAAGATTAACTTTAGATACTAAATTTATAATAAATATGGCTACTATCCTTGAAAAGGCAAAGGAATACGTTCTTAACAGCTTAAACCGGGATCTCCCTCACGGATACCTGTATCATAATTACAATCATACGCAGAGGGTGGTGAAACATGTACACGAACTGATAGAAGCAAATGCCATTACCCCTGAAAATGCCGAGATACTGGAATTAGCAGCCTGGTTTCACGACATAGGATATATAAAAACCCGGAAGGAACATGAAAAAGAAGGAGCACTGATCGCTGAAGATTTTTTAAAAAGACAAGACTATCCGGAAGAAAAGATACAAACAGTAAAAAATTGTATTCTGGCTACCGCATTTAATGCTGTTCCTGAAACAGCACTTGAAAAGATCCTGGCCGATGCTGATTTTTCACATTTTGCCTCCGCGAATTATGACGAAATATCAGACTTGCTCCGCGAAGAATTAAGGCTTTTAAACCTTAAAGAATATTCAGATGAAGAATGGCTCGAAGAAAATATAAAAATGTTTAACGAGCATCATAAATTCCACACCAACTATGCCATTGAAATGTGGCAGCCCCAAAAAAACAAAAACCTGCTGAAGCTTATAAAAAGTCAGAGAAAGCTCATCGACAAGGTCAAGGCAGAAAGATCAAAGGCCCTCGAAAAAAATCAGAAAAAGCAAAAAAACCAGGTTCCGGAACGTGGCGTGGAAACGATGTTCAGGGTGGCTATGAGAAATCATATCAACCTGAGCAGTATCGCCGATACCAAGGCAAATATCTTGCTGTCTGTAAACGCCATCATTATTTCATTGGCACTTTCAAACCTAATCCCAAAATTAGACAATCCTTCAAATGCATACCTTATTTATCCCACGATCATATTTGTATGTTTTAGTGTCATCTCCATGGTGCTGTCTATACTTGCCACAAGGCCGCAAATAACAAGCGGAGAGTTCACCAAACAAGATGTTATTGACAGAAAGGTCAATCTGTTGTTCTTTGGCAATTTTTATAAAATGGAACTCGATGAATACCAATGGGGCATCAATGAAGTAATGAACGATAAAGATTACCTGTACAACAGCCTTAGCAAAGATTTATACTTTTTAGGCAAAGTATTAGAACGTAAATACAGAATCCTCAGGGTCACTTATGGCATTTTCATGATCGGGATCATCATTTCTGTCCTGGCCTTTGGTATTTCGTTTAAAACGGCCGGATTTTAATTTTTTAACGCTTGTATTAAATCGTCGTAGGTATATAGTGCCTTATCACTGTCTTTCCTTCTGTAAAGGACTTCCACTTTAATTGCCTTTAACCCGCTTACACCCTGAAGTCCTTCAAGCTCAACCACCTCAACTTGTTGAGATAAAAAATGTTTCGACTGTAAAAACTTAATATACCTCATATATTCTCTTTCGTCCTTCTTCTGAGAATAAACTATAGCTATCTTACCCTTTTCAGTAAGCCGCTTCTTCGTATCTTTAACATAAGCCTTATCCAATCGTTTTTTCAAAATCTCATATCTGGCATTATAAGTACCGTCAACATCAAACTGCTTCTCGTCCATTCTAAAACGGATCGACAGTGGCGCATTATACACCAGTAACAATGAAGCTACATCTAACCGGACAGGCAATTCAGGCAGAAGATTGTAATGTGCATTCTCCATTTCACACATCACCTGCAACTGCCACAACCTGAGATTGTAAAGGTACAGTTCATTGAAACTTTCTTCTCTCGTAATCGATTCACCAATGTACATATTATGTTCTACCCCATCTGTCTTATACCTTTCAAAATAATGAGGATACATTTTTTGCGCATTTTTTTGTTGCTTATCGATAATAGAGGCTAGCCTCTTGTTTATTTTAGTAACCGTAATATCGTAATTTTTCCTATGGTCGTATATGGCTCCCGTCTTTTCATCAATCTGGAAGAAATAACTCGAAATCTGATCTGCCAGTTCACCGCCCTTTGCCTCCATATGCCTTATAAAGGGATGGAGCTCTTCGTGAAGCAGGTCTAAAATGTTTTGCTCGGTATCTGTATGTAAAGTATTGTTCAGACTTAATAAGTAAGGCCGGATTCTGAACAATAGTTCTTCATAAATAGGCAAAGGGTTTATTTTAAAAGCTGCCTGAAAAATTTGTTCCACCAGCGATAGTTGAATCATCAGGTCTTTGCGGATGGACTCATTTCTGGCTTTCGAAGAATCTTTAATATCAATCTGCCCGTACAACGGATACACATCATTAAATACAATTTCCTGAAAACTGGTCTGATTTCCAATCGAACTGTCTTTCAAGAACCTTTTGGCCTCCTGTTCAAAACGCCAGTATACACTATCGTGAATAGAAGTACACTCATGCTGAATAATAGCTTCTATCTTATTGTGATATTCTTCCTTAGACCTTACCGTAGCGGCCACCAGATAAGGCATTACGTCTTTAAGCTTGTTAGCATTAATGCTATTGAGCTCTCTTTTTCGTTTCGATACCAGCTCCAAAACACCTAACAACTCATTATTATCGACAATGGGCGCTAAAATAGCACTTTTTATCCCTTGTTCTTTCAATATCTTAAACTCCGGTTCTTCAGGAGCCAACACATAATGTTTATCTACATCGGAAATTGCAAAACATTCGTGGTTTAAAATCAGCTTATCGTATGAACACTTACAAAGACTTGTTTTGCATTGTTCGCTCAGTTTATCCTTGAGTAAAAAACTGGGGATGTTTTCACCGAAGTCCCGTTCAAACTGATTCGATTCCTTATCATATCGGATAAAACCTGCTTTTAAATCGTGAATATTAAAGATTGCCTGAAAAATCTCTTCGAATTTATCGATAAAAAAATCGCCATCAATCCTTTGTGATAACAAGCCTGTTTTTAATTCTGATATCGAATTCTCCAGCGTTACATCAAACATATTGGCGATAATAAACCCCTTTGCCTGCCAGCTATTGGGAGGAAAATGTTTTTTCCAGAGGTCTATATTGTCAAAACTATCGAGAAGCTCAGCTATATCTTCATCGGAAATTTCCCTGGAGGTGTCAGTAGATGCCAGTTCCATAAAATCTGCATTATACATAACCCTGTAATTTTTAACCATTCCATTGGCATCCGGAATATCGAAAAAGAGCGGACTTTTAAACTGCAGGTCTATACCATACTGATCAGCCAATATATAACTACAAGCCAATATATACATATCTTCCATTCGCGTACTCCGGAGTTCAAAATTAAAATCCTTGCCGGCCTCTGCCATTATTTTTTTAAATCGGGAAGAAGAATGAAATACGACATTATCAAAAGGAACTGTAGCTATTTTTATCTCATTATCTTCAAGTATCGGTGTAAATGAATCCTGAAGGATGAGCTCGATTTCGTGCTTGTATTTCTTCAGCAAAGATAAATCCGTAAAACCGGCCCTTAACTCCGGGCAGCCTTTCTGAACTTCAAGGATCTTTTTTGCACGGTCGGCAAGCAACAGATCATTTCCCCTGGCATTCACCTCATATTTTTCAAGGAGTTTATTAAAACTAAGTTCCATGCTGAATGGAAGCTCCTGATTAAACAAATCCATCTTTATCTATTTGAATTACAATAAATTTACCAAATTTTCATTTCATTGGTCGCTCTTCTTCAATAAAACTTGCAGCATAATCATACCGCTACTATTTTTGTGCAAATTTTTAGGTATGATCAACAAGGTTTTCGAGACAATTAAAGAAGAACGCGATTTATTACTAAATCACCCACTGTACAAAGATATTAAAACCCCCGATGATTTAAAGGTTTTTCTGCAACACCATGTTTTTGCCGTATGGGATTTTATGAGCCTGCTAAAAGCCCTCCAGAATACCCTGACATGCACTACAAGTCCGTGGTTACCCGTAGGCAGTCCTCAAACCAGGTACTTGATCAATGAAATTGTACTTGCCGAAGAAACCGACATAAATGCAAAAGGCATCAGGCAAAGCCATTTTGAGATGTATTTAGATGCAATGAAGTCTTGCGGAGCCTCCATCCGCGAAATAAACAACCTTCTATATGAGTTGTCCGGAAACACAGCCATTTTTAATGCCATCAGAGCTGTGTCTCTTCCCGAAAGCATCAAAGAATTCTTAACGTTTACATTCGAAGTGATCGAAGAGGGCAAGCCACATAAAATAGCCGCAGCCTTTACTTTTGGAAGGGAAGAACTTATCCCCGACATGTTTACGTCTATCCTTAAGAACATGGAACGGAACTTTCCCGAAACAGACCTGTCTGAACTCATTTATTATTTTGAAAGACATATAGAACTGGATGGTGACGAGCACGGGCCTATGGCGATGAAAATGGTTGAAGAATTGTGTGATACCGAAGAAAAATACCTCGAATGTATTTCTACTGCAAAACAGGCACTTCAAAAAAGAATCATTCTATGGAATGGTATCTCCGAAGAAATTCGTAACGAAACAATCGCGTCTTAAATGAGATATTTAAATTGAAAATCATATTTTTAAAACGATTTTCAATTGACACCTCTTCATGGCAACAAAACACAGGCTCACCAAAGCTTTCTTAGATGCTAAGAAAATAAGCTTCAACGATCAATCGAAATTTATCCTTTTTAGTGATTGCCATAGAGGGGATAATAGCTATGCAGACGATTTTGCGAACAACCGGAACATATACTTTCATGCACTAAACCACTACTATAAAAACCATTTCAGCTATATCGAATTGGGCGACGGTGATGAACTATGGGAAAACCTTACTTTCGAATCTATCTTCAAGTCGCATAAGAATATCTACCTGCTCCTGAAAAAATTCCACGATGCCGGTCGGTTGCACATGATCTATGGCAATCATGATATGGCGTATAAAGATTCTGAAAATGTAACCAAGAACTACCATCATTATTTCGATCCCGTATCGGCATCTGAAATTCCGCTGATGCCGGGCATCAAGTTTCATGAAAGTTTGATTTTAGAGCACGAAACGAGTAAACAAAAAATATTCCTGATCCACGGACATCAGGCAGACTGGTGGAACTTTAGCTTTTGGCGGTTCAGCAGGTTCATGGTACGGATTCTCTGGAAACCCCTACAGGTTATCGGTATTGCCGATCCTACCAGCCCTGCAAAAAACTACAAAGAACTGATTAAAATAGAACGACGGATAAAGAAGTGGATCCTGGAAAACAACAAACTGCTCACTATAGCCGGGCATACCCACAGGCCACGATTTCCCGAACCGGGACAGATCCCGTTCTTTAACGACGGGAGTTGTGTCCACCCGCGGAGCATTACCGGACTCGAAATAGAAAACGGCACCATTACCCTTATAAAGTGGTATACCGATATTACCGAAGAAGGTTATTTAAGAATCGTAAAAACGGTTCTTGAAGGCCCCCAGCGACTACGCGATTACCTAATAAAAAACGAAACCTAACTTTCGGGAGCGAGTTCAATTTCCAATCCTTCCAAATCGTCTGTCAGTTGGATCTGGCAACCCAACCGACTGTTGTCTTTCACATAAAAAGCCTCTGCTAACATGGCGTCCTCATCCGGGGTCATTTCAGGTAATGTATGATCCGACTTCACATAACACTGGCAGGAAGCACACATGGCCATACCACCGCAAATGCCAATAGTTCCCTCGGGAGCCAGCTCGTATGCTTTTACTAATTCCATGACATTCATTGCCATATCGGTAGGCGCCTGCACCTCATGTACAACACCTTCCCTGTCTGTAATTTTTATAGTAATATCCGACATCGAATCAAATTTGGATGCAAAAGTAGTAAAACAAAACAAATAGCCTACCAAACAAGTAGACTATTTGTTTTAATAATTTATTCTATAGCTTTAACGACTGCTTTAGGAGCTTCTTTTCTGGTACCGTCAAATCCATCAATTCCACTAACAGTAGTGTATTTCATCACATATTTCTTATCAGGGAATATACGCTGATATGCACTCTGGCACATTAGGGTCGCCTCGTGAAAGCCACATAATATCAGTTTTAACTTGCCCGGATAAGTATTCACATCACCGATGGCGTAGATACCCGGTACATTTGTCTGATAGTCTAACGTATTATCAACTTTAATCGCATTTTTTTCGATTTCAAGTCCCCAACCGGCAATAGGCCCTAGCTTAGGAGCCAATCCGAATAGCGGGATAAAATGATCGGTCTCCAGACGAATTCGCTCACCTTCCTTCTCTGCTATAACTGCTTCCAGTTTACCATTGCCTTCCAGTTCGGTTATCTCGGCCGGAGTCAACAGGTTTATTTTACCCAGCTTCTTTAATTCCTGTACCTTTTCTACAGAATCAAGCGCTCCTCTGAATTCATTTCTTCTATGTACCAGTGTTACCTCGGAAGCTACCTCGGAAAGGAATATACTCCAGTCAAGAGCAGAATCTCCTCCACCGGCAATAACCACACATTTATCCCTGTATAATTCAGGATCCCTGATAATGTATTCAACCCCTTTATCTTCATAGCCCGCTAAATTCTCTATAAGCGGCTTTCGCGGCTCAAAACTACCCAAGCCTCCGGCTATAGCCACCACAGGCGCATGATGTTTTGTACCCTTATTTGTTGTGACGATAAATGAACCGTCGTCAAGCTTTTCTATAGTATCAGCGCGTTCGCCCAATGTGAAACCAGGTTCAAAAGGGGTTATTTGCTTCATCAGATTATCCACAAGGTCTCCCGCCAATACCTCAGGAAAACCGGGAATATCATAAATAGGCTTTTTGGGATAAATCTCAGCACACTGCCCACCAGGTTGCGGCAAAGCATCTATTAAGTGACATTTTAATTTTAACAAACCGGCTTCAAACACTGTAAAAAGTCCAGTCGGTCCGGCTCCGATAATCAATATATCTGTTTTGATCATTATATCAACGATTTTTAGAGGCAATGAAACCTTTAAAGATCATTACCTGTATGTAGTAGTATCTATTTCTAAACAGACTTCAGCCTAAGCTATGTTTTCTACCGTTTCAATTTGAGGCACGTATTTCTTGATGGTTGTCTCAACCCCGGCTTTCAACGTCATCTGGTTTACATGACAACCAACACATGCACCTTCAAGACGGACTCTTACCAATGTCTCATCGACAGAAACCAATGAAATGTCTCCTCCGTCACTTTTTAAAAAGGGACGGATCTCTTCCAATGCTTTCTCTACGTTTAACTTAATTTCATCTAAAGTCATAATTACTTCTTTTTTACAGCCGAACAACCTGCCATTGTTGTTATTTTAATAGCTTCGGTTGGTGGCAAACTATCGTTTCGGCTTACCACTTCTTGTATAACTTGTTTTGTTAACTCCTCAAAAGACTCTTCAAGAGGAGTTGCCGTCTGCAATGCGGCAGGTCTTCCTGCATCACCTGCTTCACGAATACTCTGCACCAACGGGATTTCTCCAAGGAATGGCACTTTTAAATCCTCGGCCAGGTTCTTCGCACCTTCTTTTCCAAAGATATAATATTTATTATCAGGCATCTCTTCAGGAGTAAAATATGCCATATTTTCTATAATCCCCAGCACAGGCACACTAATGCTTTCCTGCTGGAACATAGCAACTCCCTTACGGGCATCAGCCAGCGCCACGTTTTGAGGGGTACTAACCACAACCGCACCGGTAATTGGTAATGCCTGCATGATGCTTAAATGGATATCGCCCGTTCCCGGAGGCAGGTCGATCAACAGAAAATCGAGTTCCCCCCAATCGGCATCAAATATCATTTGGTTCAACGCTTTGGCAGCCATTGGCCCCCGCCAGATTACAGCCTGGTTAGGCTGCGTAAAGAAACCTATGGAAAGGATCTTGACACCGTAATTTTCAATCGGTTTCATTTTAGACTTTCCGCCTACATGAACAGCCAGTGGCCGGGCTCCCTCCACATCGTACATTAACGGAATGGACGGCCCGTATACATCAGCGTCCAACACCCCTACACGAAAACCCATTTTAGCCATCGTAGCTGCCAGGTTGGCCGTAACGGTAGATTTACCAACACCTCCTTTTCCGGAAGCAACCGCTACAATATTCTTAATCCCCGGAATCGGTTTTCCTTTTATTTGATTTCCCTGTGGCTTCTCCGGAGCATCAACCTTAATATTAACTTTCACTTTGGCTTTTTGATAAACCTTATCGTGAATGGTTTTCAATATCTCTACTTCGGTTTTCTTTTTAGCCTGAAGGCTTGGATTTTTTATGGTGATATCCACTACCACCTCATCTCCGAAAGTCATCACATTTGTAACTGCACCACTCTCTATCATGTTCTGCCCTTCACCGGGTGCCGAAATACTTTCCAGAGCTTCTAAAATATCCTTCCTGTTTAATTTCACACGTTTAAATTTTAATAATTACCTAACTATAAGTGTTTTACAAAATAGAGAACGTATGCAATCACTCCGTTCTCACATTAAGAATTTTAAACGTTCCCTTTAATCAAGTATTTTTAAAACTCTTAATATTCGTTCCATATAGCTATTTAAAATGAAGGCTTGTCCCTCTAATTAAATTGATTCTAAATTGCAAAGATAGTAGTTAGCTTTTAGATAATAAAGCGCTTAGATCGAAAACAGCAATCTATAAATAAAAGGAATTTATAGGACAACCCACTATAAGAGCAAACTTCCTCAAGCAAACTCACGGAGCTTCGAACCGTAAACCTATACAACTGTATTTAGATATACGGGGCAATTCAATATTACCAACAATCAAAAGCCCCTAATTCCTTTTTTCCTTTATCAATCTTCACTTTTTATTTCATCTGTCTTCTTTTCGTCTGCGTCCCTTCCGAAGAGGAAGCGAATTCCAAAACTAACCGTAACAGGGAATGTCCGTGCATTTTTCCGATTATCCGCTTCTTCAAAATTTGGTCGCAAAGGATAGCTCGAAGTAATATCAAACATCACAGAACGTGTTCCTACGGACAATAGCATCCCGGGCTCTATCAACATATAGTCTGACGATATCTGCTGTCTGCTCTCATCCTGATACTCCCCGTCATACATAAAATAGGAAGCTTTCAAAATTCCTGCGATATCCCCTTTTAACTTACCTGTAATCGTCCCTCCGGTGATTCCGCCGTTAAACTGTATAAAAGGTTTCTTGAAATCACCGCGGTATAATTTGGTAGTCTGTCCTTCATCCGAATATTCATAGGTAGTTCCAAACCCCATTCCTCCGGCCAGAAAAACACCTCCGGGGTCTGCCTCTGTATAATAACCTATCCCCACTTCTCCTTCCTTACTTCGATATTCATAAGGTGAAGCATGGTACATTCCAATAAAACCGATATTTTCCGATAAAGCCAAAGCACCTTTCAAAGAGAGGCCCGAACTACCGATACTTCCGGAGAACTGACTTTCCCCTTTATTTTTAAACAGGACTGCATTTGGTGTAGGGCTATAGTATTTATACGAGCCACATGAAGATACGGCAATAGCCACTGCCAAGATATAAAGCAAGTTTTTCATAAATAATATTTGGTGGTTGGTCAAAACTGTTTTTCACTTTCAATACAGACACATCTTCCTTTTGGTTATTCATTTCGTCTTGATCTTAACAATTCAAGGAAGCTCCTTTGCAGGGTCCCAAAAATAATTATCAAAATCCAGCACCTGATTATCTCTCACCCGGACTCCCTCACTTTCTAAAAGCTGTTGCATTAAATTGGTTCCCTGAAAATGGTGTTTCCCGGTAAGCATTCCCTTCCTGTTTACAACCCGATGTGCCGGTATGTCTTCCTTTAAACCGCTCCCGTTCATCGCCCAGCCCACCATTCGTGCACTTCGGGCCGCTCCAAGGTATCTGGCTATGGCACCATAACTGGTTACCCGACCATAAGGAATCTGCCGTGCCACCTCATATACCCGTTCGAAAAAATTCTCATTATTCGCCATAAAATATCCGGATGAAGGTTATAATCACCAAAATCAGCATTAAAACAGATAAAACATAATCTGAATACCGTGAAAAGCGATCACTCTTGGCCTGTAACTTATCAAAATAAACCACATACATATAGAGCATCGCAAATGTCCCGGAACCGGCAGCTATAATAAACACCAAAACATCCCACACCTCAAACTTGATCCATCCTGATACTTTCCAGGCCGCATTCAAACCACAGAAATAAGGAATTGGCAATAAATTTACCAATGCCAACAGCATCCCTTTTAAAAAGCTACCTCTTTTACTGACATCTACTTCTTTGATCTTTTTCTCCTTCTTTTTTCGGGCAACAATAAAAAAATAGACAGTAAAAAAACCAAATACCACCAGGGCTATCTTAAGCAGTATATCAATAATAAACGGGTTATTATACAGATATTTTGAAATCAGTACAGCCACATAAGCCTGTGCCACCACTGTCGCCGATGCTCCGGATGCAAATAGAATACCATTAACCTTCCCTTTCGTTAAACTTACTTTAGCTGCAGTCATGTTAATCAATCCCGGAGGAACAACCCCCATAAGGGCTGCAGAAAAGGTGGCAAAAAAAAGAATGGCCAAGTGCTCCATCTATTTTATCTTGAATTTTATATATGTAATCGGTTTCTGCTGCTCAAGATACTGCTTTTCGTAAAAAGTTTGAATAGAAGTTACTTCCTCGGGACTTCCTTCATTTTTATAAACATTATGATTTGCATACAAAACTTCGTGCCCTTCTCCATGTAGCAACCCCAAAGTATACCCATGCATGAACTCACTGTCCGTCTTTAAATGCATAACACCATCAGGCTTAAGGATGCGCTTATACAACTGAAGGAAGTTACTGTTGGTCATCCTGTGTTTAGTACGTTTGTATTTAATCTGAGGATCAGGAAAAGTAATCCATATTTCAGCAACTTCATCAGCTTCAAATATCTTTTCCAAAAGCTCAATCTGGGTTCTTAGAAAACCTACATTGGTAATACGTTCTTCTACCGCCGTCTTAGCTCCTCTCCAGATGCGGGCTCCCTTTATATCGATCCCTATAAAGTTTTTCTCCGGGAATTTCCGTCCCAGGCCAACACTATATTCCCCTTTTCCACAACCGAGCTCAAGCACGATAGGATGGTCGTTCTTAAAAAATTCTTCATTCCACTTCCCTTTTAGCTTAAAAGAATCATTTACAACCTCTTCTCTGGTAGGCTGCACCATATTCGGGAATGTTTCATTCTCCCTAAAGCGTTTCAATTTGTTTTTGCTTCCCACTGTTTAACTCATTTCTTTACATCCTCAGACGAGGATTCATTGAACTACTACCTGTCTCCGGGCTCTGTAAATGAAGCGCCGGTTTCAATTATTTAATATTTTGACAAAATTAGCGAAATATCTAAGAGATAAAAATGTAGTTTCTTTGCCCTATGACAAAACAGAAAAGGATCCTGATCGCTCCTTTAAATTGGGGATTAGGCCATGCCACACGATGCATCCCCATAATCAGGGCATTAAAAGAGCATCAATACACTCCTGTTATCGCTTCAGACGGGGTTGCTCTTGAACTTTTAAAAAAAGAATTCCCCACATTAAAAACGGTACAACTTCCTTCTTACCAGATTCAATATGCCGTTAAGGGAAAAAATTTCAAACTGAAAATGATCTGGGATTCCCCGAAGATCATAAAAGCAGTCACTGAAGAGAAAAAACAACTCAACAAAATTATTGATGAATATAACATAGACGGCATTATTTCCGATAACAGAATGGGCATCTACAGCAGTAAGGTTCCTTCTGTATTTATAACGCATCAATTAAATGTACTGACCGGAAACACCACCTGGCTAAGCTCTAGAATGCACCAGCAGATCATAAAGAAATTCGATGAATGCTGGGTGCCGGACGTGGAAGAAAAGCCTAATCTAACAGGAAAACTCGGTCATTTAAAAAACTCTACCCTCAATATAAAATACCTCGGTCCCTTAAGCCGGCTTGAGAAAAAAGAACAGAAAACAGTATACGACCTGATGGTTATTATCTCAGGTCCGGAACCGCAACGTACCATGCTCGAAAACCTGCTTACCAAGGAGGTCGATAACTTTGAAGGCAATGTATTGTTTGTAAAGGGAAAAATTGAAAAAGAACAGACCATCGAACGGCAGGGACATGTCACCTTCTTTAATTTTATGAATTCTGCCGAACTGGAAGCCGCATTTAACCAGAGCAGAACCGTACTATCCAGGTCTGGCTACACCACCGTTATGGACCTGGCAAAACTAGAAAAGAAAGCCTTTTTTATTCCAACCCCCGGACAATATGAACAAAAATATCTTGCCAAAAGACTGGATAAACACGGTATTGTTCCGTATGCGAGGCAAGAAGAGTTCAGGATTGAAGATCTGAAAAAGATCGATGAATATACGGGCTTAACAGATTTTAAAACAGCTATTGATTACGCCGGTCTATTTCGTCTTTTCGAGAGTAAATGAAAACTCTGAACCCATACCGTATACACTCTCTACGTAGATTTTTTCGTTATGGGCTTCAATAATATGCTTGACAATAGAAAGCCCTAAACCTGATCCGCCTTCTTTTCGGCTTCCGCTTTTGTCTATCCTGTAAAAACGCTCAAAAATGCGGGCTATATTCTGCTTTTCAATACCTTCCCCATTGTCAGTAACCCTGACAATCACCTTGTTTTTAATAAGATTCTCTATACTTATCTCCGTAGTTCCGTCTTCCCTCCCGTATTTAATGGAGTTCACTACCAGATTGGCTACTACCTGCTGGATCCGTTCTTTATCGGCATGTACCACTATCGGTTCATCGTAAGGCATATCAAACGTAAGGGTTATGTTCTTTTTGGCGGCTTTCATTTCGAACATTTCGAACACACTACGGACCAACTCCACAATATCAAAATCTTCATATTCCAGATGCAGGTCGCCTACCTCTAGTTTAGTGATCATATCCAGGTCTTTAACGATATAGATCAGCCGCTCCACCCCTTTATTTGCACGTTGAAGATACTTCTTATGCACCTTTTTATCGTCTATAGCGCCATCCAATAAGGTCTCTATATACCCCTGCACCGTAAAGAGCGGGGTTTTTAACTCATGAGAAACGTTCCCCAGGAATTCTTTCCGGTAGTTTTCCCGCACCTTCAACGTCTCTATTTCAAATTTTTTGTCTTTAGCGAACTTTTCGATCTCCTGGGTCAAGGTCCGCATATCCGTCGTTACCGCCTGGTTCTGGAAAGAGCTCGATTCGAGCAGGGAAACATCATCGTATATTCTTTTTACCCTCCTGTAGATAAACTTCTCTACCCTATACTGCAGGATAAAGAAGCAGACAGTAAATAACGACAATGCAAATATGATAAGAATCAAAGGGTTCAGTTCGTAAAAGTAATAAAGGCTTACACCCACTACCGTCGAAACTATAAGGGTAATGTAAGTAGAAGAACGCAACGCAAACCTGTATGACTTCCTGAGCTTTATTGCCATTTATAACACAAACTTATACCCGACTCCTTTTACCGTTTTAAAATGATCGTCGCCAATCTTTTCACGAAGCTTCCTGATATGAACATCTATGGTTCTTCCGCCTACAACAACTTCATTACCCCAAACCTTATCCAGGATCTCTTCTCTTTTAAAAACCTTTCCCGGTCTGGATGCCAACAGAGAAAGCAATTCAAATTCTTTTCTCGGCAAGATAATCTCGTCTTCGTTCTGAATAATTTTATATTCATCCCTGTCAATGGTAATATTTCCTACTTTTACAACCTTATCTGTAGTCTCGGCACCTTCTTTCAGTCTTCTCAATAATGCCTTCACCTTACTTACCAGCACCTTCGGCTTAATCGGCTTGGTAATATAGTCATCGGCACCGGCATCAAATCCAGCCACCTGAGAATAATCTTCCCCTCTGGCCGTCAGGAAGGTAATGATTGTTTCCTGTAGGTCAGGCATTTTCCTGATTTGCTCACAAGCTTCAATACCGTCCATTTCAGGCATCATTACATCCAGGATAATAAGATGAGGCTGTTCCTTTTTTGCCTTCGCAACACCCTCCGACCCGTTTTTTGCGGTAATAACCTGGTAACCCTCATTCGATAAATTATACCCCACTATTTCAAGGATATCCGGTTCATCGTCGACCAGAAGAATTTTAATGTCTCTTTTTTTCATTTCTTAAAGTTTGTTCAAACAACTTATTAAAAATCAATATATAACAACTCAAAAAAGGCGTTGTCGCTTTGATTTTCGAGCTCAAAAGTAAAGATAATATTATTTAATAAAAGGAGTTAACATTCATTTAATGCAGATAACATAAAACTAACAATGTCGTCACAGAACAATAACATGTGAATAACATCACCTTTACAGTCTCCCTCTTTCTTTGCGGCAGAATTTAAAGTGACGTGATGAGACAATTTTTAGTATTATTATTTTTAATGGTTACAACCCTGTCAACCGCACAAGACAATGCAGGTTCGGTTGTAGGTAAAATTACGGATAAGGAATTAAACAACGATCCCTTACCCTTCGCAAATGTACAGGTAAATGCTACCACGAAAGGAACAACCACCGACATGGACGGTTTGTTCGAGATTGGCGGCTTAACTCCTGGCACATATTCAATAACAATCAGTTTTGTAGGTTATGAAACCATAACCATTCCAAACGTTAAAATTGAAGCCGGTAAAGTTACCGAAATCAATACTGCTCTTGGGGCCGGCAGCGTCAGCCTCGATGAGGTAGTTGTTACGACTACTGTAAGGAGAGAATCTGAAGCAGCCCTGCTATTAGATCAGAAAAGGGCCATTGAAATCAAACAGAGTATCGGAGCCGAAGAACTTTCAAGAAAAGGAGTAAGTGATGTAGCTACGGCTGTAACAAAAACAACAGGTATTTCGAAACAAGAAGGATCAGGAAGCATTTATGTGCGTGGTCTGGGAGACAGGTACAACTCAACAACAATGAACGGATTGCCTTTACCTTCTAACAACCCTTCAAGAAAGAATATCAACCTCGATATTTTCTCAACTGACATCGTAGAATACATAGGCATTTCAAAAACCTTTAGCCACAAAAATTACGGTGACTTTGCAGGAGCAAATATCGACATTGTTTCTAAAAACTATAAAGGTGATGGCTACTTCGAATTTGGAGTTGGGATCGGTGGCAACACCAACGCTATGGAAGTAAATAAATTTTACTTACAAGACGGCCCGAACAAATCAGGTTTTTACAACACAGACTACCCTAACGACCCGCTGTCATCATATAAGTTTAAGAACAGCTGGGGAACCGACACTTACACT
This sequence comes from Zhouia spongiae, assembly GCF_022760175.1. Lineage (GTDB taxonomy): Bacteria > Bacteroidota > Bacteroidia > Flavobacteriales > Flavobacteriaceae > Zhouia > Zhouia spongiae. The sequence continues at coordinate 1,640,451 of NZ_CP094326.1, read as the reverse complement.
CCTGTAGAAAACTCCTTTTCTTTAACAGGTGGCGACTCTTATACATTTGGGGAAGAAAGCCGGTTAAGCTTTTTTGCATCGGCAGCTTTCGACAATAACTATAACTACAAAGAAGGTATCGCAAGAGGGGCTGTCAGCACACAAGGAGTAGCAAGAAAAGACCTTACCTATGAGGCATATCAATATGACACCAACGCTACCCTTTTAGGAAATGTGTTCTACAGGATCAACAACAATAACTCTTTGCAGTTTAATTCGCTTTATATAAACTCTACAGCTCAAAGCCATAATGAGTACGAAGGAGTTATAGACATCTTTGATAATGCCGCCAATGGCGGTGGTTATGTGAGAAGGTCGACATTTGACAGAACCTCATTGTTTGTAAATCAACTTTTAGGAGAAAACAATTTAAGCGAGCAATTTGACCTGAATTGGGGTGTATCATACAACATTGTTGAGAATGTAATTCCTGACAGGATGCAGAACACTTTGGTTCCCATTGATAACAACAACTTTAATGCCGGCTTAACTGTTTCAGATTTAGCTACTTCAGATAACCACAGGTTTTACCAGGATCTGACAGAAGACGAACTGGCTGCAAATCTGGAAGCTTCATACAAGTTTAAAAAGAATGAAGATGGCGATTACCAGGGGAAGCTATCAGCGGGTTATAGCGGTCGTTTCAAAAACGTAGATTTCGAAGCAACACAGTTTAACTTCAGAATTAACAGAGACATCCAGCAACCACAGGTTTTTACTGACAATCTCGATGCATACTTCAATCAGCAAAGCCTTGACGCCGGATACTTCTCTATGGAAACATACAGGGGATCTGCCGGAACTCCGGGAGTATTAGACCCTCAAACATACAATGGATCACAATTAATCCATGCTGCATACGGTGCGGTTGAATATAATTTTTCACCAAAATTCACTGCCATTTTCGGATTACGAGGCGAATACATCTTCCAGGATATCGAATGGGAAACTTCTCTTGACCCTGCCGGTGATGACAGTGATTTTGATCAAATTGAGATTTTACCAAGTGCTTCTTTGAGATATGCACTAAACGATAAACAAAACATACGATTTGCCGGAAGCAAAACATACACCCTACCTCAGTTTAAAGAGAGAGCTCCTTTCCAGTATGAAGAAGTTACCCAGGTTACTTTTGGTAACCCGGACCTATACCCTTCAACAGATTACAATGCAGACATCAAATGGGAATTCTTCCCAAGCAACGACGAACTGGTCTCTGTAACAGGTTTTGGTAAATACATCCAGAATCCTATCAACGAAGTTACCGTTGCTTCAGCTACGAACGACGTATCATATGTTAATACAGGGGAATCTGCTGTCGCTTTGGGAGGTGAATTGGAAATCAGAAAGAACATCTTTAAATTTTCAGACAACGAGCTTAACAATAAACTGTCATTTGGTTTCAACGCATCCTACATGTATACAAATCAGGACTTTGATAGCCAAAAAGTAATCGATGAAACAAACTTAAGCGTTGGATTCACCCATGATGAAGGTACTTTAACAGGAGCCTCAGATTTACTCCTAAATGCTGACATCAGCTATACAAAAGATTTTTCTGAAAATAGAAACATTTTAACAACCCTATCATACAACTATTTTTCAGACAGATTATACGCTATCGGAACAAATAACAGAGGTAACCTGGTAGATAAAGCCGTTGGAACATTAGATTTCATTGTCAAGTCTCAACTCAACAAAAACATTGGTCTGGGATTCAAAGCCAGAAACCTGTTAAACCCTACTGTTAAACGCGTTCAGGAAACTCAGGATGTAACGGTGCTATCGTACAAAAAAGGTATAGACCTGAACCTGTCATTAACATATAGGTTTTAATTACAGTAGCTTAACATACGGCTAAATACGAATGCTTTTAATTAATACTATAGTAATAATATAGTAAGCACCAAGTAAAACAGAAATTATTCATTTGCAAATAATTAAAACAACTAAATTAAATTAAAAAACATGAAAAAATTAGTTTTATCATTAATGGCTGTTTCAGCCTTATTCTTCGCATCATGCAGCTCTTCAGATGATGACAACAACGGAGGAGAGAATGTTGTGATAGATCCAAGCAATTTCAAAGGAGAATTAAAAGATGGTGAATCACTGACTTTAAACCCAAGTGAAACTTACAATTTAACAGGTGCTCTAATCGTCAGAGGAGGCGCAACCCTTACAATCCCTGCCGGAACTAAGATTGCTGCCTCAGGAGGAACCAGCTCGTATATCGCTGTTGCCCAGGATGGTCAGATTTTCGTAAACGGTACTGCAAACGATCCGGTTGTAATGACTTCAGCTAAAGCTACACCTGCTGCGGGAGACTGGGGTGGATTAGTAATCTGCGGAAGAGCTAACACAAACAAAGGTGGTTCTACAGGTCAGACAGCTACCGCAGAAGTATCTGATCTTACTTATGGAGGTACCGTAGATAACGATAACTCAGGTAGCATCAAATACCTAAGAATCGAATATACCGGAGCAAGCTTCAACGGAGACAAAGAATTTAACGGACTTTCTTTATTCGGTGTTGGTTCCGGAACTACAATCGAATACGTACAATCTTTTGAAGGTGGTGATGATGGAATCGAATTCTTTGGTGGTTCAGTGAACGGAAAATATTTAGTTTCTACAAACAGCGGTGATGATTCTATTGATTTCGCTGACGGATGGACTGGAACTGGTGAGTACTGGTACATTACAGGTGGTGCAAAAGCCGGGATAGAAGGTTCTAATAACGGTGATAACGGTGCTGCCACCCCTACAACTACTGCAACTTTAAAAAACATTACCGTAGTTGGCCCTGGATCAGAAGGTGGTATCTATGTAAAAGAAGGTGGTGGAATCTGGACAGTAGAGAATTTCTATATCTCTGATTTCGAAACTGGTATTTATATCAAAAGCGCTGCCGATGATGCTGTTGCCAATGGTCACATCGACAATAACGAGATTACTTTCACTAATGTAGTTTTCAACAATGTAACCAGCGAAACTTCATACGAAGGTACCAATACTGAATTCTATACAGTTGGTACAGGCATGGGTGCTGGAAACGGTGCCGGCGTTCCTGACTGGGCAAATGGTTGGACTAGATTTGAATAAGAAATCTGACAAACAATATCACAAAAACAAAAACCCGGCTCTGGCCGGGTTTTTTATGATAAAAAGTCTAACAATTAAAATATTTCGTATGTAAGGTGTCGGCATACAAAACAAGGTTTTACGATTTTTTTAACTATACACTTTATCGAGTTTATTAACGTGTAAGTTTTTATTTTATTATATTAGTATGCCCCAAAATTTAATCGCATATGAAAAAACTTTACACGTTTCTCATTTTTTGCATGTTTTCATTTATAAGTTACAGTCTGAACGTAGCTCATAATGATATGAATGCCACTTGTGCCCAAAAACAGATGTCTCCTTTATACGCTCATTCTCCATCCGATATTCCCGATATCCTTAAACCAAATTCAGGAGTTGCAAATGAAATAGACGGCTTTAAACTTTATCCAAATCCGGTAAAGAACGGCAAAGTATATATCTCTTCTGACAAAAACCTGCCCAAACAAATAACTATTTACGACGTATTGGGCAAAGTTGTAATGAAAGAAAAACTCAACACGAAAGCGCTGAATGTAAGTGACCTCAATAAAGGGGTCTACATCCTGAAAGTCGTAGAAGACGACAGAGCCACCACAAGAAAGCTTGTTGTTGAATAATAATTTTCTGTCCGGGGTTCAAATAGAAATTGCCCAAAGCTAAATAATGCAGGGAACCCGTCGCTGAACACGGTTTACTCATTATTGCAAATCATACCCGGTGCTGTGTCCAGACTGTTATTACAACCTGCCAACAAAAGAAGACCCCCTGTATTTATCAACTGTGCTTTGGTTTTTAAACTCACAAAAGGTGCATTCGACAGCCCGTGAACATATGGACATCCATAAAAATACAACATCGGGAATCTAAATAAGAAAAAACGCTTCAGAATAAACATCAAAAAGTCCGTAGAAAGTCCGTAGAAACTCCGCTCAAGTTTGTTCAAAGTCCGTTCACCCTATACAGATACCCCATACACTCTTCCTCTATTCCCTATACATACTACCACCTGTCTGTTGACCTACCCCTTATTTTCTCCATTTACAACCACATCCCAACATCTACCTGCCAAATACGAACCTCGCAAACAGGGATTAACACCTTACAGAGTCAAGGCGATAAAACCCGTATAATTTAAAAATCAGAAAGCAAACAACCTCGGAGCAAGCCCTGTGAAATTCCGTCAGGACTATTTCACAAGGGCAAGCGTCGGAGTATTTAAATCTCGATGATCGAATAACAACAGCAGCCGCCTCAGGCAAACCAATGCCCAACCACCTCAGAACAAGTTCACAAGACAGCCGTCAGCATAAATTTGGTCCGGAAAATTAAAAGGAAAGCACAGGGCTTGCACCCCTTATTACCAATAATAACCACAAACACCCTATATTTGTCCAGTAAACCTTTCACATGGATAGCAACGCTATTTTTAACATACGAACAGCCGAAGAATTTAAAAGAGTAGCACTCGATGTGTTCTCTTTCCAATATCAAAAGAACAAAACATACAGAACGTTCTGCGACCTGCTGAACACCAACCCCGAAAAAGTAAAGACAATCCGGCAAATCCCGTTTTTACCTATCGGTTTCTTTAAATCACATAAAATAACGGTCACCCTAGACCATACAGACATCATATTTACAAGCAGCGGCACAACCGGAAGCTCTACCAGCAAACACTACGTCAGCGACCTTTCCATATACGAACAGAGTTATCTGGAAGCATTCGAACACTTCTATGGAAACATAAAAGACTATGCTGTTCTTGCCTTGCTCCCGGCCTATCTCGAACGAAAAGGCTCGTCGCTCATATACATGGCCAACGACCTGATTAAACAATCCGAAAACAAACACAGTGGCTTCTACTTAAACGACCTCCATAGCCTAAAAGAAAAAATAGATCTTCTGGAAAAAGAAAACAAGAAGATATTACTCCTGGGAGTTTCATTTGCCCTTTTAGATCTTGTTGAAAATTATCAGCTAAAACTTAAAAACACCCTGATAATGGAAACCGGAGGCATGAAAGGAAGAAGAAAAGAACTGATCCGTACCGAACTCCACCAAATACTGTCAGAGGGATTTGGCGTCCCTGAAATACATTCCGAATACGGCATGACCGAATTACTCTCTCAGGCATACTCAAAAGGAAATGGCATATTTGAATGCCCCCCGTGGATGAAAATAGTTACAAGAGACACTGACGACCCTTTAACCCTTCAGGAATTCGGAAAAACAGGCGGAGTAAACGTAATCGACCTGGCCAATATAAACTCCTGCTCCTTTATCGCTACCCAGGATCTCGGAAAAGTATATCCCGACGGCAGTTTTGAAATCATCGGAAGGTTCGATAATTCTGATATCAGGGGCTGTAACCTCATGGTTTTATAAAAAAGATGCTTTCTAAAAAGAAGATTTTTTAACACCTATGTCAGACGAAACATGGTCGACACCTGTTTAAGTCCGGCAATTTCCCAATAGCCGTGTCGGGCCGAATCTGACTAAAATACACTTATTATCAGCAACTTATCAATTTTCACATCAGATTGAGCGCAGTCGAAACCTATTTTGTTTCAGCAAGCTTTTAGCTCCCGACTGCCCCCCGAACTGACAATGATTTTATCTTTTAACAACCTTCTTGCAATCAGCTAACCACCAATACAAAGTAATTTTTCTTACCGCGTTGCAAAAGCACAAACTTATTGTTTATAAGATCTTCAGAAGTAATACTATAATCCTCCTGCACCTTATTTTTATTCACCGAAATAGAATTTTGCTTCAACTCTCTTCTGGCATCACCATTCGATTTCAAAAACCCTGTTTTAGCAGATAATGCACCTATCATATCCAGTCCCCCTTCTATATCAGACATAGAAACCTCGGCTTGTGGCACCCCCTCAAAAACATCCAGAAAAGTTTTCTCATCAAGCGACTTTAATTCTTCCGAAGTAGACTTTCCAAACAAAATATTGGAAGCTTTGATTGCATTCTCAAGATTTTCTTCCCCATGAACCATTTTGGTAATCTCTTCCGCCAGGGTCTTTTGCAATGCTCTTAAATGCGGAGCCTCCTGATGCTCTGCCACCAGACTTTCAATCGTTTCTCTGCTTAAGAAGGTAAATATCTTAATATACTTTTCCGCATCCTCATCGCTGGTATTTAACCAATATTGATAAAACTTATAAGGAGACGTACGATCGGCATCCAGCCATATATTCCCCCCCTCGGTTTTACCGAACTTGGTTCCGTCGGCTTTTGTAATAAGCGAACAGGTAAGTGCATAAGCCTTTCCTCCTTCCACCCTTCTGATAAGCTCAGTACCGGTGGTAATATTCCCCCACTGATCGCTGCCACCCATCTGAAGTGTGCAGCCATTAGCCCGATACAGGTGAAGGAAATCGTACCCTTGCACCAATTGATATGTAAATTCCGTAAAGCTCATCCCTTCGGAAGATTCAGAAGACAAACGCTTTTTTACAGAATCTTTGGCCATCATATAATTTACCGTAATATGCTTTCCTACATCACGGATGAATTCAAGAAACGAAAATTGCTTCATCCAGTCATAATTATTAACCAATACGGCAGCATTCGCTCCATCAGAGTCAAAATCTAAAAATCGCTTCAATTGCCCCTTAATTGCATTCTGATTATGAAGCAGGTCGTCTTCAGTTAAAAGATTACGTTCTTTAGACTTTCCCGACGGATCTCCGATCATTCCTGTAGCTCCACCAACCAAAGCATAAGGTTTATGTCCGCATGCCTGAAAATGCTTCAGCATCATAACGCCGACTAAATGTCCTATATGCAAAGAATCCGCAGTAGGGTCTATCCCTACATAAGCAGCACGCATTTCTTCCAAAAGGTGTTCTTCTGTTCCGGGCATAACATCATGGATCATACCCCTCCAACGCAATTCTTCAATAAAATTCTTGGCCATTTCTTTCATTTTTACGGTAAAAACAGCTGCAAAGATACAAATGATGTTACAAGTACGAAATCGGAAACTGAAAGATAATTCGATTAATACCCTTATGAGCACGACAAGCATTGGCTCATTCACAAATTAGCATTATTTTAGCACCATGATACTAGTAACAGGTGCAACAGGTTTAGTTGGGTCCCACACAGTTTTGGAACTTCTGAGAAGAGGAGAAAAAGTACGTGCCATTTATAGAAATGAAGACAAAAAACTACTTACCAAAAAGGTCTTCGAAATAGATCATGCCACCGATCTGTTCAATAAGATAGAATGGTTCAAGTCCGATATTACCGATCTGCCCCTTCTGGAACCGGCTTTTGAGAACATTGACACAGTATATCATTGTGCCTCCTATATCAGTTTTAACCCATCCGACAGGCGTAAATTAAAAAAGAATAATATCGAAGGCACTGCTAATATTGTAAACTTATGCATCCATTACGGGGTGGAAAAACTTTGTTACGTAAGCAGTATTGCCACCCTGGGCAAAAGAGTGGACAATCTACCCATAACAGAAACAGACCATTGGAATCCGGAAGCCCCCAACAACGTATATGCCGTAAGCAAATACCGCTCGGAAATGGAGGTTTGGAGAGGCACACAAGAAGGTTTAGCCGTTATAATTGTAAATCCGGGCGTCGTATTAGGCCCTGAAGTTTTTGAAAGCGGCAGCGGTACTTTTTACAAAACCCTTAGAAAAGGTCTTCCGTTTTATCCGCAGGGAGGTACCGGTTTTATTCAGGTCTCCGATGTTGCCGTTCAGATGATCTCCCTCATGAAATCGGACATTAAGAACGAACGGTTTATCCTGGTTTCCGAAAATACTACCTACAAGGAAATTATAGAACGCATTGCAAAGAAAATTAATGTAGCTGCCCCGAAAAAACCGTTAAAAAACTGGCTTTTGCAACTGCTATGGAGATTAGACTGGTTAAAATCTTTATTTGGCGGCAAACGAAAGCTAACCCGGAATACCGCCAGGTCCTTGAACTCAAAAACCCGTTATTCAACCGAAAAAATCACTTCCGCCCTGGAGGCCATTCAATAATATTATTCGGGCACCTCTTCAGGTACCACACTGTCTCTTTTCTTACCATTAAATTCCTTTTTCATTGATTCCTCACGCTTAACTCTCATCAGGCTGTCAGCAAGTTTCTTTTCCTCTTTTAAGCGCTCTTCCACGGCTTTAAAGATCCTGAGGTGTATGTTAGGTTTAGAAGCGTAGTAAACACTGCTTTTAGCCAACTGCAAACTATCTATTTGATATTTTTCATAAAGAAACTCCTCAGGCTGTATACGATGATCCCTTAAAACTCCTGCATTCGACGAACGGGCAGCATTCAGTACAGCGATATCGTAAAAAATATCGACCATCTGCTCTTCCTCTATAAGGTTCCCGGGTTTTTCAACCATATGGGTCTCGCATGAAACCAGTAGTATAAAAAACAGCATCCCTCCTATCCATTTCTTTCCAAATTCCATCATGTTCCTAATCTCTGTTAAATGTAAGTCTTTTAGCATTCCTTTCTTCCGACACAACCCCGTTCTTATATGCCAGATGCCCATTTACAAATGTATGGGTAACCTTCGATTTAAAAGTAGTTCCTTCAAACGGAGACCAGCCACACTTATACAAGATATTCTCTTTGGTTACCTGCCACCCGTCATTAAGGTCAACCAGTACCAGATCTGCATAATACCCTTCACGAACGAACCCTCTCTCCTTCACCTGAAATAATTTTGCCGGATTGTGACACATTTTCTCCACGATCTTTTCCAGACCAATACGCCCCTGGTGGAATTTCTCCAGCATGGCAGGCAACACATGCTGAACAAGCGGGCCGCCCGATGGAGCCTTCGTATACACCTGCTGTTTTTCTTCTAAGGTATGCGGTGCGTGGTCTGTAGCAATAACATCAATCCTGTCATCTAATAACGCCTTCCACAACTCCTCCCTGTCACCGGCAGTTTTTACCGCAGGATTCCACTTTATCAGGGTTCCCTTTTCTTTATAATCCTCATCAGAAAACCACAGATGGTGTACACAGACCTCTGCCGTGATCTTCTTTTCTTCCAGAGGAATATCATTTACAAACTGGTGTGTTTCCTTTCCGGTAGAAAGATGGAATATATGCAATCGGGCACCTGTTTTTTTAGCTAAGGCTATTGCCTTTGAAGAAGACACAAAGCAGGCTTCTTCACTTCTGATCACCGGATGGTATTGAATCGGAATGTCATCGCCGTAGATCCCTGTATAATGTTCCAGGTTTTTTCTGATTGTTGCTTCATCTTCACAATGCGTACATATCACCATATCCGTATTCGAAAAGATGGTCTCGATCACCTGCTCGTTATCGACCAGCATGTTTCCTGTAGAAGAACCCAGAAACAGCTTAACGGCAGCAGTCGATTTATTATCCAGGCGTTTAAGCTCCTCCAGGTTATCATTCGTACCGCCAAACATAAACGAATAGTTAGCATAAGAACTGCCGGCCGCTATACTAAACTTCTCTTCCAGCTTTTCGATGGTTGTCGTCTGCGGATTCGTGTTAGGCTGTTCCATAAAAGTGGTTACGCCCCCGGCAACAGCAGCCCTGCTCTCGGTGGCTATATTCGCTTTATGGGTAAGTCCCGGTTCGCGGAAATGCACCTGGTCATCGATAACCCCTGGCATCAGAAATGCACCTGACGCATCTATAACGACAGCCTCCGGGACACTTATACTTGTATCAATCCTGGCAATACGCTCACCGTCTATTAACACATCCAGTTCCCTGATCTGACCTTCATTTACAACTTTTGCATTTTTTATAAGTGTTTGCTGCCCCATATTAGTTAAATTTTTCTTTCCTGAATAAACTATTAAACTTCATTTTTAAAACACCCCATATGGCCTCATGGATGATCTTTCCGCTCATTTTCGAGGTTCCCCGCAACCTATCGGTAAAAACGATTGGTACTTCAACCAATTTGAACTTCTCCAGATGCGCTTTAAACTTCATCTCTATCTGGAAAGCATAGCCGACAAACTGAATTTTATCCAGATCCAGACGTTCTATCACACTCCTTTTATAACAGACAAAACCGGCTGTAGGATCATTAACACGCATTCCGGTAATCAGTTTCACGTAAAAAGAAGCCCCATAACTGAGTATGATCCTTCCCATTGGCCAGTTGACTACATTTACCCCTTTTATATATCTCGATCCGATTGCCAGGTCTGCCCCATTGTTTACACAGGCATCCAACAATCTTGGGAGGTCTTTGGGATTGTGCGAAAAATCGGCATCCATCTCAAAAATATAATCATAACCATTTTTAAGAGCCCACTTAAAACCATGTATGTATGCCGTGCCCAAACCTGTTTTCTCCTGACGCACTTCTAAAAACAGTTCGTCTTTATATTGTTGTTGAAGCTCTCTGACTTTGGCTGCTGTACCATCAGGCGAATTATCATCAACGATCAGAACATGATACCCCTGCTTTAGGTCGAATACCGCCTTTATAATTGCTCCAATATTCTCTATTTCGTTGTAGGTCGGAATAATGACCACACTTTTTGAATTCATCTATATACACTTAATGGATGCAAAAATAGCATAATTATAAAGATCGGTTTAGTTATTCATTATTAATCGGCTCTTACAGAGAAGAAAGTCAAATAATAACTATTTTTGTCCCAAACTAAACTTGAATGCAACAAACAAAAAAGTCTGACCAGACCATCCTGATCTTTTTATCGGCACTGACAGGTCTCAATCTTTTACAAAGCTATGTTACCGAGCTGATTTTTGATGAAGCATACTACTGGTATTTTGCAAAAGACCTGGCCTGGGGTTATTTTGACCACCCGCCGGCCGTAGCCTTTTTTGTTAAATTGGGATCATTATTGTTTAACGGAGAATTAGGCGTTCGCTTTTTTGCTCCTTTTTTGTTTTCAGGCGCCATCTTTTTAATCTGGAAACTGATAGATTCGCCCAAAAAACATGAGCATACCCTCCTTTTTTGTTTACTATCAGGTTCAGTCGCTTTATTGAACGCCTATGGCTTCTTTATGCTTCCGGATACTCCTTTGATCTTCTTTTCAACCTTATTCTTATTCTCCTACAAGAATTTCTTAAACAAGAAAAACACGAAGAACATCCTCATGATGGCTTTAAGCATGTCGTTGATGATGTACAGCAAGTATCACGCCTTCTTATTAATTGCTTTCGTTTTTCTTGCTAACATCAGCTTACTTTTAAATGTAAACTTCTGGAAAGCAGTCGGTTTGTCACTGGTATTTTACGCCCCCCATTTATGGTGGTTGTCAGCAAATGACTTTGCACCATTGCGATATCACTTCTTCGACAGGGCAGACAGTTATTACAAAATTACCTATACAACAGAATATCTGCTCGGATTGATCGGCATTATGGGTTTTGCTTTTCCCTGGATCTATTATTCCATTATCAAAACAACAAACAGGAACAGCTTTGACAGAAGTCTGAAATTTGCTGTCTGGGGGATTATTATTTTCTTTTTATTCTCTTCTTTTAACAGGCGAACCCAGGCCCAGTGGCCCATGCTCATCGCCATCCCGCTGATAATTTTCACCTTTCGGTACGCCTTAAACCATAAAAAGTTCAGAAAAGGTCTGGCGATTGCCTCTTCCGTATCGCTTGCCGTTGTCTGCTTTTTAAGGCTGGCCATGATCGAACCCGCTTTAGTTCCATTCAGCTATGAAACACATGGAAATAAAAAATGGACAGCTGAACTTAAAGAAAAATCCAAAGGCCTGCCTGTTGTATTTTCCAACTCATACAGAAATGCAAGTATGTACAGCTTCTATACCGGCGTTGATGCCTTTTCTTTAAACGACCTTCAATTCAGGCTCAACCAATACGATCTGGACACTTCAGAACTGAGGTTCCAGCACAAAAAAGTAGCACTCATGATCAATCCGGAAGAAACACCCCCCTCTTTCATGGTCAGACAAGCCTTTAAAGAACGTAAAATCAGCGGAATATTCGTTAATGACTTCTCTTCGTGGAGAAAGGTTAAAATTAAGACTACAGCAGCAAATATCGATGCTTTTTTAAAACCCCAAAACATCACCCTCCAAAACCCCTATAATGAAGACATCGACCTTCATCAGTTAAAAATGTACGGCATCAGGCTCGATCGGAAAAAAAGGATTTTAGACACCCTAAACATAACAATGCATCACAGCAAGATGTCTGCCATAACAGCAAACTCTTCTCTAGACCTCAAGGTTTCTATTGCTGACAGCCTGCCCGAAAATTCGGATGCCGAATTTTTCAGATTGGCCATTTCGGAAAACGATTTACCCTGTGGGTTTCAGGGTGACATTATCCCGGTTCGCTAAAATGGAAAGTGTTTTAAGACATATAACCGATCTCACCACAGAAAGCTTTTTACTTATCGGATGTCTTGTTCTGATGACCCTGGCCAGGCTCACGGATGAAGCAAGGTTCCCTATGTTTATAAATATCTTTTTCTCTGAAAAATATTTTAAACTCTACGGCAAAGAGAAGAATGCAACCCTTCATTGGTTTAATATCCTCCTGTTGCTCGTTCAGGTGATTACTCTCGGATTTCTGCTTAAACTGTCCATAAACTATTTTCAATTACCCGTAAACACCAATATCCTTACCCTTACGGCTTTTATTTTATTAATCATTTTATTTAAGTTCTATCTGGAAAAAACCATCGCCAATATTTTTGACATCAACGCTATGGTTGAAAGTTATCATTTTGAGAAACTGAGCTTCCTGAACCTTAACTGCCTGCTCTGCCTTCCTTTAATTACAATACTGACTTACAACAATTTAAGTAACGGATTTTTGTTATTCTCAACAATTTCACTATTTATATTACTAAATGTTATTTCTTTTATTTTAATATTAAAAAATCATCAAAAGATTATTCGTCTTAACTTGTTTTATTTTATTTTGTATCTTTGCGCGCTAGAAATAGCTCCCTTTTTAATACTTGGAAAAGTATTATCAGGAAGCATCTAAAAACTATAAGGTAAACTATGAAAGTTAAAACAATTTTGGTTTCTCAGCCTGAGCCCAAAGTAGAAAACTCACCTTATTCCCAGTTGGTTGAAAAGCAAAAGGTGAAAATAGATTTCAGACCTTTTATTCATGTTGAGGGAGTTAATGCTAAAGATGTAAGACAACAAAAAATCGATCTGTCCCAGTTTACCGCAATTATCTTCACGAGTAGAAATGCTGTTGATCATTTTTTCAGAATCGCAGAAGAAATGAGACACAAAGTTCCGGATTCGATGAAGTATTTCTGTCAATCGGAAGCGGTAGCGTATTACCTCCAGAAATACGTTGTATACAGAAAAAGGAAAATCTATGTCGGCAAGAGAAACTTTCCGGATCTTGCGCCATTGATTAAGAAATATAAAGACGAGAAGTTTCTTCTTCCGTCATCTGACGTACTTAAACCTGTTGTTCCGGAAACACTTGATGAATTAAAAATAAACTGGAAACGGGCAATTCTATATAAAACCGTAGTAAGCGACCTGTCGGATCTAAAAGATGTTTATTACGACATTTTAGCATTCTACAGTCCTTCTGGTATTGAATCGCTGTTTAAGAACTTCCCCGATTTTAAACAAAACCAGACCCGCATTGCTGTTTTTGGCAACACTACTCAGAAAGCAGCTGAAGAACACGGGTTAAGGATCGACATCATGGCTCCCACACCTGATACGCCGTCAATGACAATGGCTCTGGAAAAATATATCGTAGAAGTCAACAAAGGAAAATAGATCAACCCTGTTGTATCCAAACAAAAAAGCCCTTGAAATCAATCAAGGGCTTTTTGTTTACCAGCAGTAACCTTTCCGGTTACAAACCTATTTTCTTTAACCAGTTACGGACATCCACCTCTTCCTTTATGATCGCCCCCAGCTCGTTTATGGCAACCCGCTTCTGCTCCATAGTATCGCGATGACGGATAGTCACCGTATTGTCTTCTTTGGTTTGGTGATCTACCGTTATACAAAACGGTGTACCCACAGCATCCTGTCTTCTGTAACGTCTGCCAACAGCATCCTTTTCATCATAAGCCACCATAAAGTCCCATTGCAGATCACCGACAATCTTGCGGGCTATCTCCGGCAAGCCGTCTTTTTTAACCAATGGCAGCACAGCAGCTTTTGTCGGCGCTAAAACAGCCGGGATTCTCAATACCGTTCTTGTCGTATCATTCTCCAGAGTCTCTTCCTGGAGGGCTTTGGAGAAAACAGCCAGGAACATCCTGTCTAAACCAATGGAGGTCTCCAATACATAAGGTACATAACTCTTATTCTCTTCCGGGTCAAAATATTGCAACTTCTTTCCTGAAAATTTCTCGTGACTTCCAAGGTCAAAATCCGTTCTTGAATGGATTCCCTCAAGTTCTTTGAACCCGAAAGGAAATTTAAATTCTATATCGGCTGCTGCATCAGCATAATGAGCCAGCTTTTCATGATCGTGGAATCGATAGTTATCCTCTCCAAGCCCCAGCGAAAGGTGCCACTTAAGACGTGCTTCTTTCCAGTGTTCATACCACTCCTTCTGCGTTCCCGGTTTTATAAAGAACTGCATCTCCATTTGTTCAAATTCTCTCATTCGGAAAATAAACTGACGTGCAACGATCTCATTCCTGAAAGCTTTTCCGGTTTGTGCTATTCCAAACGGGATTTTCATTCGGCCCGTTTTTTGAACATTGGTAAAATTGGCAAAAATACCTTGTGCCGTTTCCGGTCTTAAGTACAAATCCATCGCACTGTCGGCAGAAGCTCCCAGTTTAGTTCCGAACATTAAGTTAAATTGCTTTACGTCGGTCCAGTTCTTACTTCCTGTTTCAGGGTCAGCGATACCGAGTTCCTCAATCAGGGCCTTAACATCTGCTAAATCTTCTTTTTCCAAAGAAGATGCCATCCTTTTAATTATTTCTCCGCCTTTTTCTTTATACCCAAGCACCCTGGGGTTAGTCGCTAAAAACTGCTCCTTATCAAAAGCATCGCCAAAACGCTTTTCAGCTTTGGCCACTTCTTTATCAATCTTGGCCTCTATCTTAGCAACGTAATCCTCGATCAGTACATCAGCCCTGTAGCGCTTTTTTGAATCTTTATTATCGATAAGCGGATCATTGAATGCATCGACGTGGCCCGAAGCTTTCCATGTGGTAGGATGCATAAATATGGCAGCATCTATCCCCACAATGTTATCATTCATCTGGACCATGGCTTTCCACCAATAATCCCTGATATTCTTTTTAAGCTCTACACCATTCTGTCCGTAATCGTATACAGCGCTTAATCCGTCGTAAATTTCGCTAGAAGGGAATACATATCCGTATTCTTTTGCATGAGATATAACCTTCTTAAAATGTTCATCTTGATTTGCCATGCAACAAAAATAGCCTTTTGTATGTAGATTGCAAGGCTATTTTAACTCGAAATCAGAACTTGCCAGTAAATAAGCTTCGTGAAATACATTCACCATATAATCGCCGGCATTTTCAAGCCTGTTCACCACTATAAAATCACACACGCTCAAAGGGGAGTTTTCAAAAGGGACAACAATCTTTTTACTGTATATAATTTCCTTTCCGTTAAAATCTACCGCTTGGCTATCTCCGAGAATCATACCGTCAGGATCTGTAAACTGCACATAAAAAACCTGCTCTCCCTCCTGCAACAATGTATTCGGAAGTACCACAAAGCAAACTCTCAACCTGTCTGTCTTAGACACCCTGTTCGTAAGCAACATCCTGCCATTGGTTCTTTCTTTATAAGCAGACGCATTCAGGTTTGCTATTTTTATCGGAGATTTATTTAATTCTCTTGAAAGTTCTATGTTCTCATTGATAAGGGAATCTGAAAAATCAGATAACCTTTCATTAGACTTCTTAAGTGTATTAGAATATCGTGTAAGTTCAACCAATCTCAGCTTTGTACTGTCTATTTCCTTTGTCAGTAAAATATTCTCACGTCTTACCGAGTCCAGCTTTCTGTGCAAAATTCTGTTCTCACTCCTCAACATCAGCAACTCCCTTCTGTACTTATGCAGTAAATTATAATCTACCTCCAGTATTCTAATCGAATCTATCAATAATGAAATACGCTTTTTATTATTGATGATCACTTCGTGATTTACATCATTTTCATCTGAAAGATTGCTAAGGTCGGCCTGTATCTGTTCCAGGTCCTGAATGATCATTGATTTCTCGTTCTGAAGAAAAGACACCTTCTCCTCACTTTCCATATAGTTGTAATACGAAAAGCCCGTGAGCACAATAATACATACAAACAAAGCTATCAGTATAGCCTTCTGCCCCAGTTGTTTATTTTGAACACTCATTAATATTGGTTAGATTTGAGATAACAACCAAATCAAACTAAATTGATTACTGCGTTAAAGATACTAAATGATATTCAAAGTTTATTCTTTCCCGAAATTTGCTTTGGTTGCAGCAATATACTAAATACTAACGAACAAACCATCTGCACTCAATGCAGACACAGCTTACCCTTATCAGATTCCATCCGGAATACACCCAACGACGTGTTAAAAGTTTTTTACGGAAGGATCAGGCCTCAACATGCATGCGCACTATTACAATTTCATAAAAAGGGGATTGTCCAGCAACTCATCCATCACTTGAAATACAGAAGGCAAGAGCAAATCGGAGAATTTCTGGGAGCCTGGATGGGAAGCGAGTTAAAAACCATACACAACTACCAAACCATTGACTATGTTATTCCGGTCCCACTCCATCCGAAAAAACTCAAAAAAAGAGGATACAATCAGGTGAACAGATTTGCCCAAACAATTGCCAAAGCAATTCATGCAGAATTCCGGAACGACATCCTTTTAAAAACAAATCATTCCACAACCCAGACTATAAAGAACCGGCTAAAAAGATGGCAGGATCTCGAAACAACCTACAAGGTCGTTAATCCTGAAATCCTGAACAGGAAACACCTTTTAATTGCAGACGACATTATTACCACCGGGGCTACCATTGAAGCTTGTGTAAAAGAATTGCAACACCATGCCGATTGCAGCATCAGCATAGCCTCAATGGCAATTACCATTTAAATTTATCGTTAATGTGAAAATAGTTGTTAATTTGCAGCTGATATAGTGAGGTAAAAATGAAAAACAAGTTTTTTAGTATTTGTTTCTGTACGGCAATTCTTTTAAGTTTAATCAATTGTGCAAAAAGAAGCACTCCAACAGGCGGTGAAAAAGACATGACTCCTCCGGTAATGGTCAGCTCCACTCCTGAACCTTTTACTACCAATTTCAGTGATGATGAAATAAAAATCACTTTTGATGAATATATCAAATTAAAAGATATCCAGAAGCAACTGATTATTTCCCCTCCTTTAAAATATCAGCCTATAATCACACCCCAAGGCAGCGCAAGCAAGTACATAAAGATCAAAATAAACGATACCCTAAGAGAAAATACCACTTATGTATTTAACTTCGGACAAAGTATCACCGATAACAATGAAGGAAACCCTTACTCCTATTTCAACTATATTTTCTCTACAGGCGATTATATCGACTCACTAACGGTCGACGGCTACATTACAGATGCCCGGCTCAAAGAACCAGACAATTTTGTGTCTGTTATGCTTTACGAGGTAGACTCAACATACACAGACTCTACCATCTATAAGAAACCGCCCACTTATATTACAAACACGCTTGACAGCTTGACAACTTTCAAACTCACCAACCTGAAAGCAGGAAAATACGCTTTGATCGCAATGAAAGACGAAGCCGGCAACTATGTCTTCAATCAAAAAACCGATAAAATAGCCTTTATTTCTGATCATATTACCATACCTACAGATTCGGTCTTTAAATTAAACCTGTTTAAAGAAATCCCCGATTATAAGGCTTCCAGACCTTCAGAAGCTACCGGAAATCGCATTTTATTTGGTTATGAAGGGAACCCCGACAGTATGAAAATCGATTTATTATCCGATACTCCGGAAGGATTCGATTACAGGATCACAAAAGACCTCGAAAAAGACACCTTAAATTATTGGTACACTCCGTTTGAAAAAGACTCCCTCGTTTTTACCGTTACCAACAAAAAGCAAATAGACACTTTTACCGTTAAAACCCGTAAAACAGAAACAGACTCTCTGACCTTAAAACCCACACTCAGCGGAAATCTGGGGTATTACCAACCTTTCGGGATTCAATCGAGCACCCCGATCGAAAGTATTGACACCACCCTGATTACCATTGTTAACAAGGACAGTTTAGCTATCGGGTTCAAGCATTCTATAGACAAAAAACTTAACCAGGTAAACATCCATTGGAAAGTAGATCCTAACGAACAATACAACATTGTGGCCATGCCCGGTGCCATCAAAGATTTTTACGGAAATTCAAACGATACCCTAAACTACAATGCTACAACTAAAAGCTTAGCAGACCTTGGAAGCATCAGGGTGACTGTGAAAAATGTAAAAGAATTTCCTATTATTGTTCAACTCACTGACCAGAAAGGGGATGTTAAATTCGAAAAATATGCCGAAACACAACAAACTCTTTTCGAATTTATGAACATCGACCCTGGCAAATACTACATCAGGGTGATCCATGACACCAATAAAAATGGTATTTGGGACACCGGGAGTTACCTGAAGAAAATCCAGCCCGAAAAGATCAGTTATTTTCCCGGGGATATAGACCTCCGTTCTAACTGGGAACTGGAACAAGAGTTTATTCTAGAATAAAATGGTCCCGGTCATTTAAAAATCTGAACTTTTCCCTAAGCCTATTGTTTTTACTCTTGCTTAAAGTAGCATACAGGACTTCTTCTTTATCGCCAAACGTCAACTGTCGCCCCAGGGCATCATAAACAGCAGAATGCCCTGTATGATTGTAACCGTTACCATCAAGCCCCACCCGGTTCACCCCGATCACATAACTCATGTTTTCAATAGCTCTCGCCCTCAATAATACGTCCCAGGCACCTATTCTCACTTCCGGCCAGTTTGCCACATAAAACAACAGGTCGTAACCCTCCGTATTTCGGGCCCATACCGGAAAACGTAAGTCATAACAAATTTGGGGACATAACTTCCATCCTTTATACTCAATTATAATTTTTTCTTCTCCTTTTTGGTATACAAGGTCTTCACCTGCCAAAGTAAAAGCATGTCGCTTATCGTAATAATCCAGGCTTCCGTCCGGGTGAACAAAAACCAGCCTGTTGTAAAACAGACCCGCTTTCCGGACTACAATACTCCCTGAAATGGCTGCCCCTTTTTCAGCTGCAAGCTTCTTCAACCAGAAGACTGTCTCTCCATCCATTCTTTCTGCTACAGAAGCCGGATGCATCGTAAAACCGGAAGGGAACATTTCAGGCAACAGGATCAGGTCTGTTTCCCTGTCAATCCGCGCTATCTTCCTTGATAAAATACTTCTGTTGCCTTTGGGGTTTTCCCATAGCAAATGGGTTTGCACCAGTGCTATTCTTAAGGTGTCCTGACTCATCTCATATCTATTATATGATTAAAAATAGTCATTCAATTCCAAAGGGAAAAGCAAACCCCCGAAAGTTAATTCCGCTGTCCCGGTGAAAAATCTGCAGGTGCTGTTTGAGGACTTATTATTGTCCATTCAGACGGATCGTATACAACATTGGATTTTATAACATTTAAATTCCTCAAAGCTTTTCCATCTTCAAAATCATGGGTTGTCCCTGTACCATCCTCTCCCGGAACTCCAAAGACATCTACCCTTGCACCCAAAGCATCTACTAACACCATATTATCATCACCGTTTGAAGCTCCCGCACTACTGCTTCCACCTTCAATATCAGGACTAAAACCATAAACAGACAAGAAATCACCGGCATCTGCGGCAATTACAACTGAAGTTTCCGGCTGAATGATAATCCCTGTCAAATCTACAGAAGACGAATAATCCGAATTGGCATTCGTATACCTTCGTAATTCCCAGCCAGACAAGTTCACATCTACCTCCCCTATGTTGGTTAGCTCAATAAACCTGGCATTAACAGCCGGGCTGTTATTTTCAGGATCAGCGATTTCTGATATAATAATCTGATCACTTTCGGTAACATAACCACAATCAAGCTTATCACCGTTAAAATCCATATCATCTAAATCTCTTATGTATAACTGATATTTATTCTGATACTTACTTAAAACAGCAGTAACACTCCCCCCTCCTTTAGGTAAAATTTCCGATTGAAAATCTGAATAGCCACTATTCCTCATAGAAACGGCCTTTCCTTCGCAATCGATTAAAAGTCGTTCAGTCGTTTCAAGAGGCCTGGCATACATAGAATCCTGAACCTCTTCTGCAATTTCCAGATCATTTATTACGATCAGTGTATTTATCATACGATCATTCAATTCGGGAATGCTCGTTATCGTAGGCTGAATAACACCAGGGTCATTACACGAAACGAACAAATGTTCTGAAACCGCAGGTTTGGGCAACCTGCCAACGGAAACAGAACCGAAGGAACTTTTAAAAATGCCTCCTACCTTAAAAACCCCGCTTACCTCATCAAGATAAAGACCTTTTAACTTAACAATTACTTTCTGCCCTGCCGGATACCATAAATGATAGTCCCTGACATCGATATCTATTTCAATTCCTTCAGTCGGATTTACAAGGTTATCCTGGATGTATAATGCTCCATAAATATTTCCTGCCTTATCACTTGAATTCACATAACCTTCTACGATCAACTCTTGATGAATCTGGACTATCTCCCCTGAATATAATGCTTTTACATCTGCAAAGTCTGCATTAGGCTCTATATTTTCTTCCCTGACACAACTACTTACCTGGTCATACCCCCCTGTTTTAACACATGAAAGCACGCTTATTAAAATAAAAAATACCGGGGTCATTATTTTTCTCATCTGATCATCATTTATAGGCTGATTGACAAATTGATAAAATAGGTTCTTCCGTACCCATACCAGTATTTAGGTCCGAAAGACGGTGTTCCCCTTAAATTATCCTGAGCCATCTGGCCAAAATTTCCGTTCCGGCTCTGCTCAAAACCACCTGTACGAAACAGTCCGTCAAACACATTATTGATACTGGCAAACAAACTGATATATTTACCTTTATATAGCCACGATTTTCCACCTACCAGGTTTAACAAATACACATCATCAAGTTTCTCCTGTTTCAATAATCGTGCTACTGCCTCATCAGTAGCCCCCGGAAATGACTCACCTGTCCCGGGATCCAGGTAAAAACTGTCTGTTCTTGTAATTGTTGATATATCGATATAATTAGCTCCCAAAAAATTACCGGTCAAACGCACCCACCAATATTCAGGATCTCGATATTCGATCCCTAAAGAATAAACCTTCTGGGGTCCCGCAGCCAATTTATATCCTTTGATATCAGATTTCCCCAAGGCTAAGAAACCATCGGGATGTATTCCTTCTTCATCCCTTCCGGAAGTATCGAAGTTGATTGTCACATGAGCATCATCATTAAAAGAAAAATTACCATAGCCTGCCACTGCTGACAGCTTAACACCTGGAGAGATTTGATACTCCAAAGCCAGTTCACCTCCATAATGCAACTTATCGATACCTGTTACTGCCTCCTGTACAAAATCACTCCCCACGCCTCCTTCGTAATAAAAGAAATTCACCTCGGTAAGATCTTCAAATTTAGTATAGTAACCGGTAAGCCGCGCTTTCAATTTTTCAAGCGACATTAAATAGCTCATCGTTGTCGCTGTTATTGTTTCTGAAGTCAACCCCGATACCGGTTCATTATTTTCCCGGGGATTGATAAATGAATTTTGAAGTGCAGGAGCTTTTTTAATATATGCTCCGTTAAGCATCACCATATGTCTTCCTGTAAACCTATAAAGCAAGCCCGTTTTAGCTGCAAAATTTGTAAAAGCCTTTTTCTCGCTTTTACCCAACGAGTTATTTTCAAAACGTTCGTTTAAAAACAATCCGTCCCTCTGATAACCGGTCTGAGTAAAAGAACCTGACAGAAACACATCCAAATCATCGTACATAATACGGGGTTGTATAAATGCACTTAGCTCACTGGCATTGATACGGTAGTTATAATTAAACCTGTCACCTTCTGTCCTTTTGGGATCGCTATTCAAATCGTTACCGGTACCTGTAAACGGATCTATATCTTCATAAAATCTCCTCCCAGAAGGTCACCTACAACAGCATAATTTTCAGAATTCAGCCCCCGGTAAGTGCCTCCCAGATCAATACTAAAATGATCTGTTATTTGGATCTTTGCATTCGAGGCCACGATAATTTTATTCATGTCGATCCTGTCGTCGTATTGAACATAAGCCGATTTACCTTCATTACCCGGGTTTAGATTTGCTGAATAAAGCTCCGGCCAATCAATCTGTGGTGATTGTAAAAGGTATTCCTTGGCTATATTAGCGTTTTCAAAATTCGCTCCTGAGGGACTGTTTATATAAAAGCTTGGCAAATAACGATAATACACCGGATCCGGGTTTGGAGCATTATAGTAACCCAAGCGCCCTTTGGCATAGCTCCCGAACTGATAAGCCACACCCGTATTAAACCTGATCTTTTTTGTTTCCAGAAAGTGATTTATCATAAAAAAAGGTTCGTCAATCTTTCTTGTCCTGGCGTTCCTTATTTTTCCGTCCTGAAAGCCCCAATATGGATTATATGCCCTCCCCAGGAGATCAAAAACCTCCCTGGTAACCGGTGCTGAACCCCCTCTATTATTCGGAGCATACACCCCTGTCAAGACAACACTTTGATGGTCGTCTATCCCTAACTCGACACTTGCGAAAAGCGAATAAGCATCATACAATGTACCATCCATAAAACCCTCCTTTGCCCATCGCCTGGATGCCGACAGGCTATATGACAATTTACCCTCTTGTTTTCCTGAATTATATGTTGCCATAAACCTCCCCGTATACGTCCTTCCCGACAATGAGGACGACAGTCTTAAACCTTTTCGAAATGTGGAAGGCCTGACAATAATATTTGTAGCCCCCAGCAACCCTCCAAAGGTGGATGATGCTGGTAGCAATCCCATTGTAAACTCCTGATCCCTGGTTACGTCATTCAGGCCGCCCCAGTTATTCCATTGCGGCCTTCCATTGTAAAACCTATTCATCGGCAGCCCATTTATAAGCACCGTACCCTCTCTCGAATCATAACCACGCACTTTAAAAAACACCTGGCTAAAATCAAAGGAGACCCTGTTTAAATAAACATCTTTACTGGCTTGTAGCAACCTGGGTGAAGCCTCTATGTCAAATCCTTCTCCTGAAAGTTCATCTCCGGAAAGAAAAATAATATTATCCTGAAAATCCCGGGTCATATCCCGCTCCAACAACAAATCTCCCAGGTCAAAATCAGAATTATTACTTATGGTTAAAGGATATTTAGCCGTTGAATAATCACTCGTTTTAAAAATTAAAACTTGTTGCCCATGACGTATACTCTTAAGAAAAAACCTGCCATCCTCATTGCTTTTGGTTTGTAATGAATGCCCTTGAACCTTTACGATCACGTTACCCAAAGGTGCTAACGTCTTATTGTCCAACAATCTTCCTTTCACATTTTGACTCTTCAGCTGCAACCCAACAAACATCATCAAAACAAACAATAACTCCCTGTATGTTAACGGATAACGCTCCATATAATTTTCATTCAACAACCCTAAATTTAAATAAAATTTATTAATTTACTTACATTAAAGTAAGATTATGCCTTTTAAAAAAACAAAATACATTAATTTTTTAAGTAAAATTTTACGTGTTTTTATGACAGTATTTTACTTATTCATATTTTATATTAGTTATGCACAGGAAAGAAATTACCGAATACGAACAATAGCGTTTTACAATGTTGAAAATTTATTTGACACCATCGACGATTCTTTAAAGTATGATGAGAGCAGGACTCCGGAAGGGAAAGATCGTTGGACAAAAAACAAATACAACGACAAGGTAGAGAAAATAGCATTTACAATCTCCCGGATAGGCAGGGAGCTGACCAAAACTCCACCCGATATCATAGGTTTATGCGAAGTAGAAAATCAGGGTGTTTTAAACGATCTTATCAGAAGCCGGCATCTCCAAAAATACAATTACGGAATTATTCATTTTGATTCTCCGGACGTCAGGGGTATTGATGTAGCTTTAATATACAAGCATGAGATTTTCATCCCCGACAGTTTTCAGAATTATTATCTGAAATTAAACAATGAAAATAATGAAAGGGAATATACCCGGGATCAGCTTCTTGTTACCGGAAGACTAGACGGCGAAAAAATCCATATTCTTGTAAACCATTGGCCATCCAGAAGAGGAGGAGAACTTAAAAGCAGCCATAAAAGAGAAGCCGCTGCACGCCTTAACCGGAAAATAATCGATTCGCTTTTAAACTTAAACCAATCTGCCAAAATTATTACGATGGGAGATTTTAACGATGACCCGACAAACCGGAGTATCAAGACCATTTTAAACGCTAAAGGCAAAATCGAAATCGAAGGACAATTATACAACCCAATGCTGTTAATGCATGAAAAAGGATACGGCTCTCTTGCATACCGGGACCAATGGAACCTGTTTGATCAAATTATACTGAGCGCCTCGTTAACAGAAAAAAACAGGGAACATTACACATTCTGGAAAGCAGGGATATTCAACAAAGCTTTTTTAACATCATTATCCGGCAAATATAAAGGATACCCGTTCAGAAGTTATGCCAACGGCAATTATACCGGAGGGTACAGCGACCATTTCCCGGTATATGTCTACCTGATAAAAAAAGCGCCCTGAAGGCGCTTTCGGTATTTTTTAATTTAACCAATTGGAATATGGTATTCTCGAAAGTAACAAAATAAGACCGATGGTATAAAACAAGGCTATTTTACCGAACTTGGCTTTCGATGCTTCCTGCTTTTTATGTTTAGACCATCCTATGGTGATTAAAGCTACCGCTAAAATGTTCGTAAACGGATGCTCAACCAATATAAGTCTTGCAATCGGATTTGCCATCACACCACCTTCACTCCACATAGCGAAATAAGGAGAAGTGAAATACAAAATCAACCCTAATAAGATTTGAATATGGGTAAATATCAATGCAAAAAGACTTATCCGCAAATCTTTGCCCATGGCAAAATTTCTGTTACCATAATAACCGGTAATGGCATTAAAACTTGCAAATAACAACACTAACAAGGTTAAAAATGCCCAGTAAGAATGTAAGGTGAGTAGCGTAGAATACATAAGATGATTGTTTTTAATTTTGTTTCAAAGCGACATAATTTTTGTCATTGCGAATATACGTAAATGCAGTGAGAAATTTATGCTGGTGCTACCACTGAACGAACTAAATATTCTCCCCGGGAGGAAATACAATGAAATGAGTACGGCTGTATCTGTACATTACCTTCTTATTTTCCCTGTTATACCCCGATCTCTATGATTAGAAAAAGAATCCCGTTTATTCTTCTACGTAAAATCCTTATTTTTGCAACTTCAATAAATTTTTGATGATGTCTAAAAGATATACTATAACAGCAGCTTTACCATACACCAACGGTCCTATTCATATAGGCCATCTGGCAGGAGTTTATGTTCCTGCCGATATATACTCCCGCTATCTGCGTTTAAAAGGAAACGATGTCGCTTTTATTTGTGGAAGTGACGAACACGGAGTGGCCATCCCGATGAAGGCAAAAAAAGAAGGCGTAAGTCCGCAGGAAATTATAGATAAGTATCACGGTATCATTAAAAAATCATTTGCCGATTTTGGCATTTCTTTTGACAATTACTCCCGTACCTCAGCTGAAATTCATCATAAAACCGCCTCTGATTTTTTTAAAAAGCTATACGAGGAAGGTGAGTTTATTGAAGAAGTAACAGAACAACTGTACGATGATGAGGTCAAACAATTTTTAGCTGACAGATTTGTAACCGGAACATGCCCTAAATGCGGTAACGAAGAAGCATATGGTGATCAGTGTGAAAAATGCGGTAGTTCTTTAAACGCCACTGATTTAATCAATCCAAAGTCAACTATCTCAGGATCCAAACCAATTCTTAAAGAAACAAGACACTGGTTTTTACCATTGGACAAATATGAATCATTCTTAAAAGAATGGATTTTAGAAGGCCATAAAAAAGACTGGAAGCCTAACGTATACGGACAAGTTAAAAGCTGGGTTGATGAAGGTTTAAAGCCTCGTGCTGTTACGCGTGATCTGGACTGGGGGATCCCTGTACCCGTAAAAGGAGCCGAAGGTAAAGTTTTATATGTTTGGTTTGATGCGCCTATCGGATATATTTCTTCAACCAAGGAATGGGCAGACAGGGAAGGTAAAGACTGGGAACCATATTGGAAAGATAAAGAAACACAACTTGTTCATTTCATCGGAAAGGACAACATCGTATTCCACTGCATCATCTTCCCAAGTATGTTAAAGGCACATGGTGATTTTATTCTTCCGGAAAATGTCCCTGCCAACGAGTTTTTAAACTTAGAAGGCAACAAATTATCTACATCAAAAAACTGGGCGGTCTGGCTGCATGAGTATTTGGAAGAGTTTCCGGAAAAACAAGATGTATTACGCTATGTATTAACCGCGAATGCTCCTGAAACAAAAGACAACGACTTT
This sequence comes from Zhouia spongiae, assembly GCF_022760175.1. Classification (GTDB taxonomy): domain Bacteria; phylum Bacteroidota; class Bacteroidia; order Flavobacteriales; family Flavobacteriaceae; genus Zhouia; species Zhouia spongiae. The sequence goes on along the minus strand of NZ_CP094326.1, from coordinate 1,613,628 downwards.
ACATGGAAAGATTTTCAATCGCGAAACAACAACGAATTAGTTGCTATATTCGGAAATTTCATTAATCGTGTCGTTGTTCTTACTAATAAGTATTACGAGGGTATAATTCCTCAACCTGGAGATCTTACAGAAGAAGATCGCAAAGCCCTTGAAGAGTTAAAAGCATTCCCTGGAACTATAGAAGCATCGTTAAACCGTTATCGATTCAGGGAGGCTTCGCAAGAACTGATGAATGTTGCCAGGCTGGGTAATAAATACCTGGCTGATGCCGAACCGTGGAAGCTTATAAAAACAGACGAAGAACGGGTAAAAACTATTATGTATGTTGCGCTTCAAATAGCTTCGGCCCTGGCTGTTTTGAGTGAACCTTTCTTACCGTTTACAGCTTCAAAACTGAAAAAAATATTAAACCAAGAAAACAGTTTAAACTGGAATGATGTTCATTCAAAAGATGTCCTTATAGAAGCAAATCATAAAATTAACAAAAGTGAATTACTTTTTTCTAAAATTGAGGATGCTGAAATAGAAAAACAATTGGAAAAGCTCGAAGCCACCAAGAAAGCTAATGAGCAGGCAAATAAAGAATTAGAACCTTTAAAAGATACTATTTCTTACGAAGACTTCTCAAAACTTGATATGAGAGTCGGAACAATCGTCGAGGCTGAAAAAATGCCTAAAGCTAAAAAGTTATTGGTTCTTAAGGTGGATACGGGACTTGACATCAGGACAATTGTTTCAGGGATTGCGGAGCATTTTAAACCTGAAGACATTATAGGTAAGAAAGTTACCGTATTAGCTAATCTTGCTCCAAGAAAACTCAGAGGCGTTGAAAGTGAAGGTATGATCCTGATGACTGAAGATACAGAAGGTAAATTAGTATTTATGAATCCGGATGAAGAAAACACTCCAAACGGGGCAACTATAAATTAAAACAAGGGTAGCTATGCTCAAAATAGCGTATCATCCAATTTATAAACACCCATTGCCTGATGGGCATCGTTTTCCGATGATAAAATACGAATTGCTCCCTCAGCAACTCACACATGAAGGCACATGCAATCAAGAGAACTTTTTCACTCCTGATTTTCCTGATGATAAACACGTCCTGAGCGTGCATGATGATGTTTATTTTAAGCATTTAAAAGACTTAACGCTAAAGCCAAGGGAAATCAGGAAAACCGGCTTTCCTCTTTCAAAAGAACTGGTAGATCGGGAGGTTATCATTGCAGACGGGACCATCAAAGGTTGCGAATATGCCCTTACATACGGAATAGCCATGAATATTGCGGGTGGCACCCATCATGCCTATACTTCTCATGGAGAAGCTTTCTGTTTGCTAAACGACCAGGCCATCGGTGCCCGATATCTCCAACACAACCAACTGGCTAAAAAGATCTTAATGATTGACCTTGACGTCCACCAGGGAAACGGTACGGCAGAGATCTTTCAGAAAGATGATTCTGTTTTCACTTTTTCGATGCACGGCAAAAACAATTATCCTTTTAAAAAGGAAAAAAGTGATTTGGATATCGAACTGCACGACGACATGAACGATAAAGAATATCTTACTATTTTAGATAATGTCCTCCCTAAATTAATCGACAAAGAAAAACCGGATTTTATATTTTATTTATGTGGTGTAGATATCTTAAAGACGGATAAGTTAGGAAAACTCGGACTAACCATAGAGGGATGTAAAAAACGTGATGATTATGTATTATCTTTATTACATAATTTATCAATCCCTGTGCAATGCAGCATGGGTGGTGGTTATTCTCCCGATATTAAATCAATTGTAGAAGCACATGCAAACACATATAGACTGGCACAGGAAATTTACTTTTAAAGAAAGTCCTATTATTTTCTTTCTGATAACATGCCTGTTAAGCTCTGTTAATAGTTTTTCCCAGGAAGCAGATAAGGATGAAAAAACTACATGGCAGCATTTTAAATACGATATGGGCAATGTATTCGGAGGGATGGGCTATGCTTATAGCCGGCCATTTCACTGGGACAAGAACAACTGGCTGACTTTTGGCGGGGTGGCTACGGGGACTGCTCTTCTGTACACTATTGATGGAGATGCCAAAACATTCTTTGAAGATCAAAAAGAAAATATCCCTCAGTTCATTCAGGACTATGGTTGGTATTACGGAAGTCCGCAAAACAACTATATGATCACAGGAGTCGTTTATCTTACCGGCTTGTTTACCAAAAATGAAAAGTTAAGACGTACCGGGGTTCTGCTTATTTCGTCTGCCTCAGCGGCAGGCTTACTACAACAAGTAAGCAAATACACTTTTGGGAGGGCTCGCCCCCGATCCGGAGATCCAAAAAACACTTTTTATCCTTTTACAGGCGATGCGGATTATCATTCATTTCCATCCGGGCATACAATTTTAGCATTTACAAACGCATACGCAATTGCCAAACAATTTAAAAGCCCCTGGGTAAAAGCCGGAATCTATACTTTAGGTATCATACCCGGTGCCTCAAGATTATGGGACGGCGCTCACTGGCTCAGCGACGTGGGTTTGAGTGTCGCTATAAGCATCTTTACTGTTGAAGCCATTGATAAATACCTCGATTCCAAATACGACGAAAAATATAACTCAAAGCAAAAAAAGACAGATTGGAGCCTGAGTTTCGGGCCTGGTACCGTTGGGGTTATTGTTCATTTTTAATCTGCTTCTAAATAGATAGTACCGTTTAGAAATCTTCCTTTTATTGTTTAACTTTACGTGGAACACAAAAAAATCATAATACTATGTTGTCAGATAAAATTGAATCTTTATTAAATCTACAGATAAGAAGAGAAGCAGAATCAGCTCAAATATATCTTGCTATGGCATGTTGGGCCGAAGTAAAAGGCTTGGAAGGGGTAGCACAATTCATGTACAAGCAATCTGACGAAGAACGCATGCATATGTTAAAGCTGATCAAATTTGTGAACGAACGCGGAGGCCATGCCAAAATATCGGAACTAAACGCTCCCAATATAACCTTTAACTCTTTTCAGGAAATGTTTAAAGAATTGTATGACCATGAGGTTTTTGTAACCAATAGCATTAATGAGCTGGTTCATGAAACACTCCAGGAAAAAGATTATACTACACATAATTTCCTTCAATGGTACGTTGCAGAGCAAATTGAAGAAGAGGCTGTAGCACGAACCATCCTTGATAAGATAAACATCATCGGTGATGACAAGAGCGGTTTGTATCTCTTTGACCGGGACATTCAACAACTTTCTGTAACGAGTTCAGCATCAATATCTCCACAATAAATTTTAACAAACTCAAAATGTTAAATTTTATTTAGATTTAATATAAACAGTTATATTTGTGCCCAGCAAAACAAGAATGAAGTTGGGCAAGAAGAAAGACAAGAAGGAGAAGAAAAAAGAAAATAAGAAGCTTAAAAAGATTGAAGCCAAATCAAATAAAGGCTGTAAGTCTAAATGCTGTAAAAAATTTAAAAAGGGTGAAGACAAGCGTTGTAAACGTTGTCCTATGTATGACCTTTTAAAGCTTAAAAAAGCTGCATAGCCATAAAGAGGGTGTCTAAAAAGTCAAGACACCCTCTTTTTTATTCGGGTAGGTATCGGAGAACTATTCTCAAATACGCAAATTATGGAGGGGTTGAAATACTTTTTAGACGCCCTCTTCTTTATCTATTACTATCCATTGTCTCACCTCATCCATTTAACTTTTATTACACCCCGGTAGCTTCAGGCAAAGAATCAACTGCGCAACATTAAATTGCCGACATATTTCTACTTACAGCCCATGTACTTCTATTAAGCCTTTTATTTCATCCAAATCACATCTTCCTAAACTATCCCTAAGTGAAAGGTAAAAGATATTGAAACCTGTTAAATGAAGGTAGATAGTATACTCTATTATAAGGATAATATGGGGATATAATGGGAATAACATAGGGATAACTCAACTAAACATGAGAATTTACCACGAATTTTCTCTGAGGGATGCTTATTAGTATTTCTCTTGGTTCCCTAATGAATATTGTTCCTGAAAATGATTTAATCAGGTCTTGGTTATGGATCTTACCCGGTGAAGTATTATTCCAGTTCCATTGCTTGAATTGCAGTTTTATTAAACTAAAAAGGTTGCCTTAAAAGACAACCTTTTTACAAGTATTTCAATGTATGGAGTGTTAATTGTGATCGTCTGCTTTTACTTCGCCAGACTGATTCATTTCCATGGTATGGTCATACTGGCAGCACCCGGGTAATTCCTTGTAGGCTTCTTCACTCCCGCTTACTTTTTCAGTATCGTATCCAGAAGCCGCAATTGCGTTATGGATGGCATTGATATCTGTTTTAGAGTCATCGAAACTCACGGCTATCTTCTTTTTATCCTTATCCCAGCTGGCTTTTTCTACTCCTTCCACACCAAGTGCTGCTGTTTCGATCGTTTTTTTACACATCCCACAGTTCCCTCTTACACCGAAAGAAGCATCTGCCATAGCCATTTCTCCGGCATCACTCTGTGCCTGCTCCGTTCCTGCTGTAGCATTGTCTGCTTTTTTCTCACTTTTACATGCTGTAAAAGCGATTGCGGCTACTACTGCCACACTCATAATTATACGTTTCATAGTTCTGAATTTAAATTAATTATTATTGAATTGTTTTAGTTACTTCCCCACAACTTAGCATGGCTTCGCCATAATAAGGGTTTAAAATTTCAGCCTCCTTACTTAACCAGTATGCTCCTTTATTACTATCGGCCATCGGGCAATACTGAACGTATAGGGTTTCCCGGAGTTTCTGAAAGTTCGCAACCATAGCGATTATGTTTTCAGAAAGGATCTTAAAATGGCTTCGTTGGTTTTCGAGATCATCACTGCCTGATATGGTTTCCAGCATTTTACGGATGGTATCCACATGTTGCTGTTCCATTTTACCCAGGCCGGTTGTTTTGATCCCGGACATCGCACCAAGTGCATTTTTTGCTTCATTCTGTGCCTGACCGGCATTTGATGTTACCAATACATCTTTCAATTTCAGGTATCCTTCCATTACAGGCATGAAGTTTTCTTGAAAACCGGAAGTCAGAGTCATATCCATGGTCATACTGTCTTCGTGGTTCATCATTGATTTCTTTCCCTGAAGCTGTGCTGCTGCATCGACAGTAAAAGTTCCGTTCACTACCACTTCGTCTCCCATATTCAGTCCTTTGGCAATAACATACCGTTCACCAGCAGCACTACCGATGGTTACCTCTCGCATTTCAAAAACAGCCTGGTCTTTATCTGTTTTTACATAAACAATCGATCGTTTCCCTGTCCATAAAACAGCGGATTTAGGGATGTCAATAAAGGCCTCTTCTGCTTTCTTCTGCCTTGATTTCACAAATCCTTCGACAAACATTCCCGGCTTTAAAATCCTTTCTTTATTATTAAGAACCACTCTAACGGTAACCGTTCTGGTATCCTGATTCATAATGGGAGAAATAAACTCAATCTTAGCATTGAACTCTTTATCGGGGAATGCATGGGTTCTTACCATGATTTCCTGTCCTTCACTAAAGGAAGCTATTTGACTTTCATAAATATCAAACTCTGCCCAAATTGTACTTAGGTCAGTGAGTTTATAAATTCCTTGTCCTTCGATAACATGATCTCCTTCTTGTACAATTCTTTCAGTAATCACCCCACTTTCATCTGCATAGACCTCAATGTTTTCAATAATTTTCCCGGAATATAAAAGACTCTCAATCTGATCTTCGCTGAACTTCCAGTACTTAAGTTTGTTTTTAACGGCTGAATACAATTTTGGTTGAGATGTTTTAAGCTTGGCTGATGTAAACAATTCTTGTTGGGCAGTTACCAATTCCGGCGAATAGATCAAAGCTATTAATTGCCCTTTATAAACTTGTTCTCCGATGGCGTTCACATACATTTTTTCAATCCGTCCACCGTAGTGTGCAGTTTGGGTAGCTTTTCCTTTTTCGCTCTCTTTAATTTTCCCTGATATACGAACGCTTTCACCTTCCATAGCCTGACCTGCAACAATGGTTTGAATATTAGCAAGTGCCATGGCATTGCTTGTCATTTTAAACTGATTCGCTCCCAACCCGTCTGCCGATGCATCGGCAGGGATCAGGTCCATGCCACAGATCGGACAGGCACCCGCCTCGGGTTGCATTATTTGGGGGTGCATCGAACAGGTCCACATCTGATCTGCTTGTTCACCGGCGTGATCATGTCCGCCTTCCACAGTGGCTGACTGATTACCAAAAAAGATATAACCAAGTGCCAATCCTGCTATAAAGATTCCTATAAATACAATATATTTTTTCATTGTTCTGAATATTTTATTTCGTCAATGACTCTAAGACTGCCTTACTATTGTGATGTGCAGTAAGAGCCTGTATGGTTGATAATTGATATTTTAAAATAAGTTGCTGCACTTCCAATACCTGATCAAAATCTATGGTTCCGGTTTGGTAGGTTGACAAAATAACCTGTTCGGCTTGTTTTGCCTGGTGCACATTTTCTGCTTGCGTACTGATGGTACGTTTTGCATTATTTAATGCAGCGTGGTTATCTACAAACAGCGTTTTCAATTCATTTTCAGCATCCACTCTAGTATTTGCCAGCGCTTCTTGTTGTAGCTGCAATTGTTTCCTTTTAGATGTAAATTTCTTTGAAAACAATGGGATGGATACATTTACCATGGGCATTACGATATCCTTTCCGTTATCAGCCATCACCATGTCGCGTTCATCAACAAACACATAATCCAATCCTATACCAATGGAGGGGCCATTTTCTTTAATAACCGCCAGTTCAGATTGTGCCGCAGCTTCCTTCATCGCCTCTATTTTTAGCAGCTTAGGATTCTCAATAAGATTTTCTTCACTAAATACATCCCGGCCTACCTTTAAGGTATCCACGATCTTCACCTCTTCTAAAATACTTCTATTCAGCAGTAAGTTAAAACCTTTTAGATCTGAAACCAACTCTTCATTGACTACCTCTTTTTGATTTTCGAGCTCATTCATCTGAATTCGAATCTTTAATACATCTACCATGGTCGTCCGATTGTTTTCAAGCTCATTGAGTGCTAATTCTTCATAGGTCTTTAAAATATTCATGTTCTCTTCGATTATCTCTATAAAGGCCTTTTTCTCGTACAGCTTATAATAGGCTTGTTTTACTTTCAGGGTGATATCTCTCATGGTACTTTCCAGTTCGAAACGATCACTTTCTGCCAGTGCTCCTGATGCCTGCTTTTTAGCTTTGAGAGTCCCGAACCAGGGAAACATCTGGGAGGCTGATAATTTGGCTCTTTGGGGACCTACCCTGGTTTCTGCTTCCTGTACAAAATATCCTCCTCCAATGGTCGTATTCGGAATACTCCCGACTTCGGTTACAGCTTCCAGACTACTTTCATAGGTTAATTGCTTTGCCTGTAATTGAGGATGATTCTCTAAAGCTATCTTTATATAAGCATCTAAATCCTGCGCTCTTCCTATCAGAACAACAAATAGCATAGCTGCAAGGCTCATACAATCTTTGATATCATATCTTTTTTTCATAATGCTATTGTTTATGATTCTACATTTTTAAATTTCAATGCTGCTTCTTTCTTCCAACTGAATAACACAGGAACTACAAACAGTGTAATTAATGCTATCAGCATTCCTCCAAAGCTGGGTATTGCCATTGGTATCATAATGTCGCTACCCCGCCCTGTTGATGTTAATACCGGCAGTAAAGCAAGCATCGTCGTAGCCGTCGTCATTAAACATGGCCGGATTCGTTTTTCTCCTGCTTCTACTACAGAAGCCCTGATTTGACTTACATCTACAGGTTTATTTCTATCGAAGGTTTGTGTTAAATAGGTTGCCATTACTACCCCGTCGTCGGTAGCGATCCCGAACAATGCAATAAATCCGACCCAGACGGCTACACTGAGATTGATGGTATGCATTTGAAACAGTTCTCTCAGGTTGGTTCCGAAAATGCTAAAGTTCATAAACCAATCCTGACCATAGAACCAAATAAGTAAAAAGCCACCGGCAAAGGCAACGGCGATTCCGGAGAATACCATTAAAGAAGTAGATACGGATCTGAACTGGAAATACAAGATCAGGAAAATCACCAATAATGACAAGGGTACCACCAGGGACAAAGTTTTCTCGGCTCTGATCTGATTTTCATAAGTGCCGGTAAACTGATAATTGATCCCTTTCGGCACGGTCAGCTCACCGCTATCGATTTTATCCTGAATAGCCTGCTGTGCTTTTTCGACCACATCAACTTCAGCATACTTGTCTAATTTATCGAACAGCACATAGCCTACTAAAAAGGTGTCTTCACTTTTGATCACTTGTGCCCCCTGCTCGTATTTTATGGTCACCAATTCACTTAAAGGTACCGGCGCATTGTTATCGACAGGAACATATATATTTTCGAGATCTTCCGGCGAACTTCTCAATTCTCTTGGATAGCGCACTCTCACTCCGTAGCGCTCTCTTCCTTCGACTGTTTGCGACAGTATTTTACCTCCCACGGCTACCTCTATGATCTGTTGTACCCTTTCAATGGAGATTCCATAGCGAATCAATTTATTGCGGTCGATATCCAGAAGCAGGTATGGTTTGCCGACAATACGGTCGGCAAAAACGGCTTCTTTCTTCACCCCTTCCACATTTTTCAGAATGGGTTCCAGGGACAATCCAAAATCTTCAATTTGCTTCAGGTCTTGTCCTTTCACTTTTATTCCCATAGGAGCCCGCATCCCGGTTTGCAACATTACCAACCGGGTTTGAATTGGCTGTAATTTAGGTGCTGAAGTTACGCCCGGTAATTTGGTAACGGCTACAATTTCATTCCAGATATCATCCGGAGACTTGATGTCTTTTCGCCAATTTCTATAAAATTCACCGGCTTCGTCCTTAATTAAATCTGTTGCTTCAACTGCATTCCCGGAGGCTATAACATCTCCATTCTTCAGTTCAAACAATCCGTCTTCATTTACTTTAAAACGTACTCTTCCTCCTTCATTATCTTCTATATATTCGGGTTTATAGATGATGACATTTTCATACATGGAAAGGGGTGCCGGATCGAGGGCCGATTCTACTCTACCTGCTTTACCTACCACTGTTTCAATTTCAGGTATCGTAGCAACAGCCATGTCGAGTTGTTGCAGTACTCGTTTGTTTTCTTCCACTCCTGCATGCGGTAATGAGGTTGGCATGAGTAAAAAGGAACCTTCATCGAGGGCAGGCATAAACTCTTTCCCGGTGTTTTTCATGATCAGGAAACCACAAACCACGATAAGGGTGGGGATAGACAGAAACATGAGTTTATTGGCCAGGGCCCATTTTAGTATGCCCACGTAATATTTCCTGAAAAGGGTGAATATGCCTAACAATCCGAAGGCTATAACCCCGACGAATATCAGGTTGACAAAAACGCTTCTGTCAACTCCCAGCGGGCGCCAGTATTCAGCTAAGAAGTACACAATGGCAAATGCTGAGATTACTATGTTGCCAATGTTTGACTGTTCTTTATTGATTTTCCCCTGGTTTTTCAACCAGGCTGAGATTCCGAACGCCATTAGAATTACTCCCAAGAAGTATCCAAGTATCAATATGAATAATCCGAGGGCTACCAGGGTAATATTGATAATCAGGGTAATACTTTTTCTTGTTTTATTCTTCCTGAAAATAAAGGCTGCAAAAGGAGGTATTAAAAATAACGCTACAATGATCGAAGCTGTAAGCGCCATCGTTTTGGTAAAGGCGAGCGGTCTGAACAGCTTCCCTTCGGCGCCGGTCATGGTAAATACCGGAATAAAGCTAATGATCGTGGTCATTACTGCGGTTAATATCGCTCCTGACACCTCTTTTGTGGCATTGAACACCACCTGATTGACCGGGAGTTTATTTCCATCTTCATCGAGGTGCCTTATTATATTTTCGGAGAGGATTACGCCGACATCCACCATGGTTCCGATGGCGATGGCGATTCCCGACAAGGCCACAATATTTGCGTCTACCTGGAACATTTTCATGGTAATAAACACCATAAGTACAGCCACCGGTAATAAGCCGGAGATCAAGATGGAAGCTCTCAGGTTAAAGACCATAATGATAATCACCAATACGGTAATAAGCACCTCCATGGTGAGTGCTTCATTCAGCGTTTCTAAAGTTTCCTGAATCAATTCAGCCCTATCATAAAAAGGAACTATCGTTAACTGTGAAGTTCTTCCGTCAGCCAGTTCTTTGGATGGCAATCCGGCACTTATTTCACTGATCTTTTCTTTTACATTGTTGATCACTTCCAGCGGATTGGCTCCATACCTTGCTACCACAACACCTCCGGCTACTTCGGCTCCTTCTTTATCTAATATCCCTCTTCTTGGCGCCGGACCTAATTTTACTTTGGCGATATCTTTCACGCGGATGGATACGAAATTGTTTACTGCAACTACTGCGTTTTCAATATCTTCTATAGATTTCACATATCCTAGGCCACGTACCAGGTATTCTACCTGATTGATCTCAATGGTCTGAGCTCCCACATCTCTGTTGGATTCTTTTACGGCTTTCACCACAGCATCCAATCCGATATTGTATTGTTTCAGTAATTCCGGGTCTACGTCTATTTGGTATTCCTGGACATAACCTCCGATGGAAGCTACTTCAGAAACTCCACTAGCTGATGAAAGGGCATACTTAACATAGTAATCCTGCACGCTCCGCAGTTCGTGGAGATCCCATCCCCCGGTAACGTTTCCATTTTCATCTCTGCCTTCGAGAGTATACCAGAATATCTGGCCTAATCCTGTTGCATCCGGCCCCAGGCTTGGAGAAACCCCTTCGGGCAGTAATCCGGCCGGCAGTGAATTTAATTTTTCCAGAATCCGGCTACGACTCCAGTAAAATTCCACATCTTCTTCGAAGATCACATAGATACTCGAAAATCCAAACATGGAGGAACTACGAATGGTTTTCACTCCTGGTATTCCGAGCAGGGATGTTGTTAATGGATAGGTTATCTGATCTTCTATATCTTGCGGAGAGCGACCGTCCCATTTGGTAAAAACGATCTGTTGATTTTCTCCAATATCGGGAATTGCGTCTACTGCCACGGGCTCTCTTGGCAATAGTCCTGTTTTCCAATCGAAAGGTGCATGTACAATACCCCAGCCTACAAAAAGGCCCAGAAGCAGTACGGCTACCAATTTATTTTCTATTAAAAATTTGATACTTTTATTGAGCATGATTTACGTATTGAATATATAAATGTTATCGTTTAGTTATAAACATCAACATCACCACTAGCTCCATAAACACAGAGCTGGGTACTATTTTAACACAATAATTACTGTATTAAATTCAATAGATAAATCAAATCAAAAAGACTTCATCAAGAATATGAATATCCTTGATCAAAAGAGGTGGGGGGTAATCTTTATGAGGAATTATATTATCCTCTAACCCCTCAAACAAGTTAACATAGGCATAAACAAATGAGGCTATGAAAACTTGTTGTTGAAAGTCTAACTCGTTTGCAGCTGTTTTTACCTCATCATGCCCTTCAACCAATTTAATTTGATCTGTACAACAGGAGGTTTTTTGAAAAGAACACTCCTCATTATAAATGTTTTGCTGAATTTGCATCCCACAAGTTTCAGCCTGTGTCATTATCGCCACATCCACTAAAAAATCACCACAATAATGCTTGCTCACGGCAAAAGACACCGTTGAGAGGAGCACCAAAAGCGCCATGATCATAGATGATATTTTATGGAAGTATTCTTTCATTTCGAAATCAAAAGTACAAAAAAAAAGATTTTACCTCGCTCTTTAACAAAAGTTTGAGCTTTAGAAGGTATCGATTCAGTTATTTAATCGTTTAGCAGATTGCCTTTATCTTTTAATATTTTTTGCTTGGCGTTCGTAGCAAAATTTCTTCCTATGGGAATCCTTTTGTTCTGAATCTGAATCATATTCCCTTCCAAAAGTTTCACTTTATCTATGGCAATCGTATATGATTTATGCACCCTTACAAAACACTCCTCCGGTAATTCTTCTGTAATACTGCTGATTGATTTATGGGAAACATAATTTCCTTCATTTGTAGTAACTTTTATGTAATCTTTCAAACTTTCGATATACAGAATATCTTTCAGGTATATTTTAACCAGTTTCTTATCGACCTTAAGAAACAAATGACTGTCTTGTTTAAAATCATTGGCAACTCCTTCTCTTTTTTCAGACAGCACAGCCCTCAGCTTATTTATGGCCTTTAAAAAACGGCTGAAGGGGATCGGTTTTACCAGGTAATCGAGTATATCAAATTCATAACTCTCCAGGGCATATTCCTTATAGGCCGTAGTGAGTATTATCTGAGGGTATTCAGGAAGTGTTTTTAAAAACTCCAGTCCACTCATTCTCGGCATATTGATATCGAGGAAAATAACATCTATACCCCCTTTTTCAAGATCAGGAAGTGCATCAACAGGATTATTGTAAACACCTGCTACCTCAATATTCCTGAATTCTTCAAGATGTGTTTCTATGACACTGATTGCAAGGGCTTCGTCGTCTATTATCAGACACTTAATATCCATAAATTGTTATGTTAAAGGCACTTCCAAGAGGACTTCAAAGTTGCCGTTCGAGTCAAATATATCCAACTTATATCTATTTGGGTATAAAATTTCTAATCTTCTTTCTACATTTTTAATTCCTATTCCACTTTTACCCATTGGTTTTACATTTCCGTTATAGGTGTTTTTACACCTGAACAGCAAATGATGGCTGTTACTTTCAAATTCAATATCCAGCACCATGTCATTCGTATTTTTCAACCCGTGCTTAAAGGCATTTTCTATAAAAGGGAGAAATATCAACGGAGCTACCTTGATCCCTTCTATACTACCGCTGATGCCTATATTGATCTGCACCAATTCGCCAAAGCGAATCTTTTCAAGCTCAACATAATTATCGATATAATTTATTTCATGTATCAGATCTACTTTCTTTTTGTTTGCGTCATATATTATGTATTGCATTATTTCGGAGAGTTTTAATACCACATCCGAAGCCAGCGTAGATTTCTTAAGTGTTAATGCATACAGGTTATTGAGGGTATTAAAATAAAAGTGAGGCTGGATTTGTGATTTCAGGTATTTCAATTCGGTTTGATATTGCAGCTCCCTTAATTGTTGGTTTTGGTTTCTTTCATATATATAATCTGCAAAAAATTTAATTGCAGAGGTCAAGCCTACCACGTATAATTCTCCTACGACTACGGCAGTGATATGATTAAACCCAAATGCCTCCTGCCCTCCTTGTGCTTCCGGCCATACATCTTCAGTAACCAGCCAAAAATTAAGTCCGGACCGAATGACATAATGTGCCCCGAGACACAATATAAAAATCACTACATACTCGACATATTTCTTTTTAAAGATAAATCTTGGAATTAAGAAATAGATATTGAAGTATACCAATAGAATATGCAGCGGAAACTCTACAAGATTGGATTTTAGTGAATACCAATAATCATCAAAATAACTCCCCCATCTTAAAACATTAAAAACAAAATAAGACACCCAAAAGTACAGATGATACCTTGTCGGTATCGTTCTGTGAACAGTATATTCTTTCATTAAAAGACTTTAGTATAAATCAACAAAAACAATCATTTTCTCATGTAAAACGCTCAAAATATACAACTATACAAATTATTATTCAAAAAAGCTGCGAATACCAAAATACCCTATTTGCACAAAGTCCAAAAACGGCTGTTGTTTATTACGAAAACGTTGTCGTTGGTATAAAAAAAATTTTTAACCTGCTGTATTAGGGTACTTTGGGGCAAACAAAACCAAACAATATGAAACAAAAATTCTTAGCTTCAACTATTTTATTCTTTGTTTCCATCTTCTGTTTATCTGCTCAGGAAGTAGAAGTCTCAGGGGTGGTTACTTCGGCTCAGGATGGCTCACCATTACCTGGGGTCAATATTATTGTGGTGGGGACAACGATAGGTACCCAAACAGATTTTGACGGGAATTACAACATCAGTGTCTCAAAAGGCGAGACACTAAGGTTTTCATTTATCGGGATGAAAACCCAGGAGATAACCGTTACGGGCAATACAAACATCAATGTGCAGTTGCAGGAAGACGCCCAGCAACTTGAAGGGGTTATTGTGACTGCATTAGGTATTTCCAAAGAGAAAAAAGCATTAACCTACTCTGCCCAGGAAGTTGGTGGAGACGAGCTCACCAAAGTAAAGCAAACAAACCCAATAAATAGTTTGTCGGGTAAGTCTGCCGGGTTAACCATTTCTAAAAGTTCATCGGGATTGGGGGGTGCAGTAAAGGTTGTTTTAAGGGGTAATGCCTCTACCACAAACAACGACCCTCTTTATGTAATTGACGGGGTTCCCATATTAAACAACGGTAACGGGGCCAATGGTTCTGAACCGGGAACGGATATTTTCGGTAGCCAGACCGGAAACCGCGATGGTGGTGACGCCATGTCGTTAATAAACCCGGATGACATTGAAAGCATGACTATCTTAAAAGGAGCCTCTGCCTCTGCATTATATGGTAGCCAGGGAGCTAACGGTGTTATTTTAATAACAACCAAAAAAGGTAAAGAAGGCGCCCTTTCGGTAAATTTCAACACAAGCTTTACTGTCGATAACGTTATATCATTACCTGAACTCCAGTCAGAATATCAGTCAGCTTCAGTCGGGCAACCGATAGCAGAAAACGGTCGGGTATCCGATCCTAAATCCTGGGGAGCGAAAGCAAACGGATTAAAAAATGATGCCGATAGTTTTTTCAATACCGGTTACACATCTATCAATGCACTATCATTAACTGCCGGAAATCAAAAGGCACAAACATACTTTTCTTATTCAAACACTTCTGCCAGTGGCGTAATTCCGGAAAACAGACTACTGAGAAATAATATCACATTACGTGAAACTGCTAAGTTCTTAGGTGATAAAATCGATGTTTCCGCCAGTATCAATCTTTCCGATCAACGCATCTGGAACCGGCCTACAAACGGACTTTACTCTAACTCTTTAACCGGACACTATTTAAATCCGGTTGGAATTGATCGTGACATTTATAAAAATAAATTTGAGTATTTTAATGTTGAGGACAATATGATGGATCAGTATGCTTCATCATTCGATGAGAATATTCAACAAAACCCATATTGGTTAACATATCGCAGTCCGAGTAAGGATATTGCTAAACGTGTTCTTGCAAACGTTTCGGTGAAGTACCAGATATCTGAATCTTTTTCACTGCAATCGAGAGGTAGTTTAGACAACTCTTTCTTCACATTTGACAAAAGGCAATATGCCGGTACAGATCCTGTAAACTCTGGTGAAAACGGAAGATATGTATTAGAGAAAACGGAAAATTCTCAACAGTATATCGATCTGATTGCCAATTATTCCGATGACTTATCGGATAACCTATCCATTTCTGCTTTGTTGGGTGCCAGTTTAACCAAATACAGCATCGGGGACAAGGTTTATCTAGATTCTGGAAGAGATGGCCTGGGACTTAACTATCCAAACATTTTCAATATTGCGAATTTCGAAAACACCAATAACATATACCAGTCTGTCGGCAACCGTGAAGTTCAATCCGTATTTGCTTCAGCAAACTTTGACTTTAAAGGTATGTTATTCTTGGATGTTACGGGTAGGGCCGACTGGTCTTCGACACTTGTAAACACGGATTCTGAATCTTTCTTTTATCCATCAGTAGGTTTAACCGGTGTATTAACTGAAATGTTATCATTTCCCGAAGCAGTTTCCTTTGCAAAAATAAGAGCTTCTTATGCGGAGGTTGGTAAAGATATTCCTGTGTATGCTACGATTCCTCTCTATGGAATAAATTCAACAAATACAGGAGTGAGTCCAGCACCTTTTGCTCCTATTGAAGGAGAAACCTTAGAGCCTGAAAGACAAAAATCATTTGAAATTGGTACTGAATGGAACTTCTTTCAAAGAAGGTTAGGTATTGATTTTACATATTATAACACCAAAACGCTTAATCAAATTTTCTTCATTCAGGCAGAACCGAATCCATATGGCTATCCTCAAAACATTGTAAATGCCGGGGAAATAACTAACAACGGATTTGAGGTTGTGTTAAGCGGGAAACCGGTTATGAATGACAATTTTTCCTGGAATACTGCATTTAACTTTGCTCAAAACGACAATAAGGTAAAATCAGTACATCCATCACTTCAAGACGGAGAGGCCATTATTACTGCTCGCGGGGTTAACGGTTATGAGTATTCATTAATTGAAGGAGAAGATTTTGGTAGCATCAAAGCTCGTTCATTAGTACGGGATGAAAACGGAACTCCAATGATTAATTCATCTGGCACGTTAATGTCGACAGATTTTGAAACTGTGGCTCATGCGCAACCGGACTTCACCTTGGGGTGGAACAACACTTTAGACTATAAAAACTGGACTTTCAGTTTCCTTATTGATGGTAAATTCGGAGGAGATGTAATGAGTGTTACAGAAGCTGTTAACGACAAATATGGTGTCTCACAAGCTACTGCTAATGCAAGAAATAGAAATGGGGGGATGATTAATGTTGTTGATGAAAACGGAGCTTCTTCACAGATTACAGCTCAGGAGTATTACAACGCTGTTGGAGGAAGAGACGGTATGCTGGGTGAATATGTGTACGACGCTACAAATGTTAGCTTAAGAGAGCTTTCTGTAGGTTACAGATTAAATATAGAAAACAGTTTTATCCAGAACATGAACTTCTCGTTAATTGCCAACAATCTGTTCTTTTTCTATAAAGACGCTCCATTCGACCCTAACATCGCTGCCAGCACAGGTATCGGGCTACAGGGAGTAGATATTTACAACCAACCTTCTACAAGAAGCATTGGATTAAACATTAACGTAAACTTCTAAGAAAATGAATCATATTTTAAAATACACACTTGCTTCACTTGCTGCTTTCAGTTTAACAAATTGCACTGATAGTTTTGAAGACACTAATACAAATCCTTATGGAATTTCATTAGAAAGCCTGACTCAAAAAAATAATCACATTGGGACCAAATTTGCACCAATGTTTGCCAATATTATTCGTGTTGAACCGGCATGGAATTACCAGTTACAGCAAAACCTGAATGCAGATATATTTTCAGGGTACATGACAGCTCCGACTCCCTTTGCTGGAAATATCAATAATCAAACTTATAGTCTGGTGAATGGATGGAATACCTTTGTATGGATTGATGCTTATGACTCAAGTGCCGGTAACGGGATTATGCCTCATGCTAAAGATATTCACGATATTGTTGAAGCGTCGGGAGATGAAAACGGGGAAAAATTCGTGCACCTTGCAAACATCATCAAGGTAATGGCCATGCATCGTGTTTCTGACGTTTTTGGTCCAATTCGTTACTCCAAATTCAATGATTTTGCTACCTCAGGCGAATACGATTCGCAAGAAACGGCCTATAAAACTTTTTTTGCTGAGTTGGATGCTGCCATATCAGGGCTAGAAGCAGAAACCGAAAGCACTCAATTTGTAGCATTTGACCAATCTTCCTTTCAAGGTGATATTGCCAAATGGCGCATGTTCGCAAACTCATTGCGGTTAAGGCTTGCCATAAGAGTTTCCAAAGTAGATCCTGCTTTGGCAAAATCTGAAGGGGAGAAAGCACTGGCCAGTGCTGCCGGATTGCTTGATACTGAAAATATGCAAGTTGATATGGGCGGTTTTGTACACCCCATCGAAACTATAAGTAATGTATGGGGCGACATTTGCATGAGTGCTGAAATGGAGTCTGTCCTAAAAGGCTTTAACGATGGACGCATAGAAAAATATTTTTCTGCTCCTGAGGACCCTTCGCTAGGTGATTACAAAGGAATCCGTATGGGAATCGAAATTGATGCAAAAACTCAATATGGGAGCCACTCTAAAATAGGTGAAGTCGTTCAGGGAACTTCTAAAGTATGGATGACATCGGCAGAGATTCATTTCTTAAAAGCTGAGGCCGCGTTAAGAAACTGGGCTGGTGCCGGTGACGCAAAGACAAATTATGAGAACGGTGTCAGAGCATCTTTCCAACAACATGGCGTTAGTGGAGTAGATACATATCTTACTGATGCAACAAGCACACCTGCTGATTTTACCGATGCCCTAAACACTGATAACGACTATAGTTATACAAGCGATGTCACCATAGCATACAATGAAGGGGGTAGCCCTGAAGAACAACTGGAGCAAATTATTACTCAGAAATGGATTGCCATGTTTCCTGACGGACAAGAGGCCTGGAGTGAATTCAGGAGAACCGGATACCCCAGAGTATTTCCTGTTGTCATCAATAATAGTGGCGGTACTATTGATACAGATATCCAGGTTCGTCGTATCAACTTTGTCGATAGTGAAAAGAACACCAATGGTTCCAATGTAGATATTGCCATCTCCTATCTAAAAGGGCCTGACAACGGAGGGACTCGCTTATGGTGGGATACAGGCAATGGAAATTTTTAATTTAATCTGGTTTTAGTTTTTAGAAAAAACAGTGAAGAGGTAGGCTGTTCAGCTTGCCTCTGTTTTTTAAAAGAAAAATCATTTTCCCAGAGACACATCTGATATATTACAAAACACCTTACTATTTATGAAAAAGTATTTCTTATTCTTTTTAGTACTTATTATTACTGTTCTTTCAACTATATCATGTAACAACGATGAGAATACTATTGTTGTCGATAGCATTGAAATCACTCCTAAACCAAAGTCCATTCAGCTTAAAGAAGGATACTTTTTATTATCTAGTAAAACTTCCATCCAGGCCTCAGAAGAAAAGATCAATCCGTTAATCAACCATTTTAAAGATCAGCTTAATGAACTATACAAGCTTAGCTTAAATACACACAAATCTAACAACACTATACAGTTAACCATCAATGATTCTTTAAATCTTAATGAAGAAGGTTATGAGCTTAACATCACCCAAAATAATATTACTGTTACCGGTAAAAGTTTAAAAGGAGTTTTTTATGGATTACAATCGTTACTCCAGCTCTTACCTGTTAACCCTTCAATTGAAGGTAAAAACCCCGTTTCATACAAAATAACCAATGCTCAGATTACCGATGAGCCTAAATTCGGATGGAGAGGTTTAATGCTGGATGTTTCCAGGCATTTTTATTCAGCAGATTTTATCAAAAAACACTTAAACATCTTATCGATGTTTAAGATCAACAAATTTCACTGGCATTTAACCGATGACCAGGGGTGGCGAATGGAGATCAAGTCATATCCTAAATTAACTGAAATCGGATCCAAGAGAAAAGCTGATAACGGATCGATATATAAAGGATTTTACACCCAGGAAGAAATTAAAGAAGTAGTGGCATATGCTAAAGAACGATTTATTGATGTGATTCCGGAATTTGATATTCCGGGACATATGATGGCCGCGCTTGCGGCTTATCCAGAATTGGCATGCACAGCAAAATTATATGAAGTAAGAACCCTTTGGGGGGTAGAGACTAATATTTTGTGTGCAGGCAATGAAAGCACATACACCTTCATCGAGCAGATCATTGATGAAATGACCTCCCTGTTTCCGTATGAATACTACCATATGGGAGGCGATGAAACTCCTAAAGACAAATGGAAGGTCTGTGCCAAATGTCAAAGCAAGATAAAAAGCGAAAGTTTAAAGGACACACATGAGTTACAAAGTTATTTGATGGCATATGCGGAAAAAATACTAAATAACCACAATAAAAAAATGATCGGATGGGATGAAATTCTGGAAGGAGGCATAACGCCAACTACAAATATTATGTCGTGGCAGGGAGAAGAAGGCGGTATAAAAGCTGCTAATGCCGGCCATGATGTTATCATGACCCCCTCAAAACATTTGTACCTTAACTTTTATCAAGGCGACTTAAATGTGGAACCAATGGCTTTTGGAGGGTATGTGCCGCTCAAGAAAGTGTATGACTATAACCCGGTTCCTAAAGAAATAGAAAAAAACAAGCAAAAGCACATACTCGGAGCACAGGCCAATGTATGGACCGAGTATGTTACGGAAGATAATATGCTGGAATATCTTTTCTACCCCCGGGCAATAGCTTTAGCAGAGACCTTATGGTCGGAGGGCAAGAATTACGATGATTTTCTGGACAGGCTAACTGATTTATATCCAAAGTTAGATTTATTAGATCTCAATTATCACATCCCGTTAGCTGAAGGACCCGAAACCAAGGTTATAAAGTTCATCGACAGTATCACGATTCCGCTCAAGACGACCCATCCCGTTAAAGTAGTTTATACTACAGACAGTACAGATCCGAATACGAACAGCAAAGTTTACGAACATCCTTTAACATTTAAAAAGAATACTGTCTTAAAGGTTGCTTCTGTTTTACCTCATGGAAAAATGAGTCTCATTAATGAATTTAACATCATTAAAACTACATATAAAGAGCCTCTCGACACTTTAAAAACAGGAAAAGGACTTAAGATAAAAGTTGCTAAAGGGTTCTTTCAGAATATTGAAGATCTAAAATCCGGGGTGTTCAGGGATTCCGGAACCATAGAAAACATTAAAGATTCTAATAAAACTTTTTACTGGGGACATGAAATTGATTCCTCGAACTTTAAAGCTGTAATTATTGAAGGATTCGTAGAAATACCCAAAAAGGGTTCTTATACATTTTCAGGTTTACAAGACAAAGTATGGATATCAGACAGTTTAATCATAGATAACGGAAAAAGCATCAGAAAACACCCAAAACAGGGTATGATCGCACTGGAAAAGGGATTACACAAATTAAAAATTCTATACCTGAACAATATCAGAAAAGGATGGGCCACTGATTGGAATTCCGTAGCGTTATTGTTCAGGGCACATGATGATGATACTACCTATTACAAAATAAAGCCCAACATGCTTTATCATTAGTTAGTTGTTTAGTTTTAGAGACAGGGCAACGTTTAATGCTGCCCTTTCTCCAAAACTAACCCCAATTACTTACCGAGCATCAAAAGCTCAACGCAATTGATTTCGGTAACGTAGCGTTTTACACCGTCCTTATCTTCATAACTTCTGGATGATAGTTTACCTTCAACAGCCACTTCGCTTCCCTTGTTCAGATACTTTTCTATGATTTCTGCTATTTTACCCCAGGCCACAATATGGTGCCACTGAGTTTCTTTTATTACTTCTCCTTTCGAGTTCCTGTATTTTTCGTTTGTAGCTATAGAAAACTTTGCCAATTTCTTTCCGCTTTCCATGTTTACGATCTCAGGGGCGTTCCCCAGATTCCCGATAAGCTGTACTTTATTTCTTAATGAATTCATGATGAAAAAATTTAAATTGATAAATAGATTTTTGATTTTGATATTGCAAATTTGAATTCATCACCAGAATTTACCCGTATAATAAGTAGTTACTTTCGTTTATATTCGATTGTAAACGTTTGTAGTCGTTTATAATTAGTATTTTTTTTTGTACTTTTAGAACCCCCTTAAACCTTGAAAGAATGATTATTAATTTAAAAAAAGAGATCTGGAAAGACCTTAGTAAGGACGCCTGGAAAGATAATGAGCAATACAAGGTCTCAAATTACGGTAGGATTATAAGCTACAAAGCAGATCCGGACGGAAAACTTTTAGACCCGGGTAAAGTAGGTGGATATCCGGCTACAACAGCTATCAAAAAAGATGGAAAGAATGAAATCATCTTTATCCATAGGGCTGTGGCCGAATTATTTATCGAAAATCCGGAAAGCAAAAAGTTTGTTATTCACAGAGATTTTGTAAAAGACAACAACTTTGTTGAAAATCTAGAGTGGGCAACTCAAAAAGAACTGACAAGTCACAACAGTAAAAACCCTAAAGTTATTGCTGCTAAAGAACGTCAGAAAACAAAGCCTACATACAGTAAACTCAATGAAGCCAAAGTCAGGCTGATCAAAAGAAAAATAAACGACCCTAATCGTAGAACTCGATTAAGACTTATTGCAAAACAATTTGGCATTTCTGAGATGCAACTGTACCGGATAAAATCGGGTGAAAACTGGGGTCATGTAGAACCATGACTAAATGAAACTTATTAGTACTTCCTTACTGTGCCTGATAAGCCTTTTTGCTACAGCGCAAACGGCAAACACTTTATCTGTCGATGATGATCACATATCAAAGGAAGCCGGTATCGAACAGCTTTCATGGCTTGAAGGATACTGGCAGGGCAATGCGCTTGGAGGTACTGCAGAAGAAATCTGGAGCGCCCCGGCGGGGCGTTCCATGATGTTTTCTTTTAAACTTACCGTCGAAGGTGAAGTGCTTTTTTATGAAATCGGCTATATCAAAGAAAAAAACAATTCCCTGATTCTTCAGCTAAAACATTTTGACAAGAATCTTCATGGCTGGGAAGAAAAAGAAGAAACCATTGATTTTAAGTTTATAGCGATTAAGGGGCATAAAGTTTTTTTTGACGGATTGACATTTGAGAGGCTCAACGACAATCAAATGACCGTATATGTTGCCTCTAAAAATAAAGACGGCAGTCTCCATGAACTTGTGTTTAATTACAAAAGAAGATAACATGGAAGAAAAACTTTGTCTCGAATGTAATACCAGGATCAATGGAAGAGCCGACAAAAAGTTTTGCAATGATTACTGCAGAAACGCATATAACAATCGTTTAAACAAAAAAAGCAAGAACCTTATACGGAATGTCAACAACCGGCTCAAAAAAAACTATCGGATACTGGAAGAATTAAATCCAAACGGAAAAAGGAAAACTACAAAAACCGTTTTGGCAGACAAGGGTTTCGATTTTGAACTAATAACCAATTTATATCACACAAAAAACGGCACCACATATTATTTCATTTACGACCTGGGATACCTTCCTCTTGAAAACGATTTTTATGTATTAGTTAAAAAATAACGCCTATATGAATTTCCTACCAATTTTGGCCACTTAAGCGCAAGGCTGCTTTTACAATATCCTTTCTACTGATTTGTCCGACAAGCTTACCATCCTCTACTACAGGTAAACGTCGCCTGTTATTTTTATAGAACTTAGAAGCTGCATCAAAAATACTGACATCATGACCTATAGTGTCTACTTCCTTGGTCATAAAATGCTCTACATTCTTCTCCAGAATCGGCATGTTAAAATACCGGCTCTCCGATATCTGTTTCATACAATCGGCTTCTGATATTATACCGATCAAATGCCCCATTTCATTTACTACAGGCCCCCCGGAAATACGATGTTTAATAAAAAGCTCCATAACCTCTAAAATGGACTGATCTGGTTTGAACGTGATCAGGTTCTTAGTCATATAATCTTCAACTAAAATAGGTGCTTTATACTCTTTTTTCACCTCTTCTCTCGGCCCTTGAAAACTCTTTATCCCCATAGTACTACATTTTTAGTTTGCTTACTTTTCTAAATTTACTGAATTTTAACGTATTATATTAATAAAACTTATTCAAACCTCAAAATTTCGCTATTTTTATAAAAAAACCACATGAAGAACTTTTCAGCCTTCCTATCCTTCTTCTTTATTTTAACAGCCGTATACTGGAGTTTTTATTCACTGATGCCTCAGCATATTTCAAAGTCTACAATTTCTGAGAACCGTTTTTCTACCGAACGGGCCTTGTCGCATGTACTTCAGATCTCAAAAGAGCCTCATTTTGTAGGGGCAAAAGACCATTCTGTGGTCAGGGATTATCTGGTATCTGAACTAAAAAAGATCGGGCTTCAGGTTGAGCTTCAGGAAGGATATACAGGTGGCGACTGGGGAAACCTGAGTAAGGCTGTTAATATAGTTTCGAAAATTGAAGGGACGGGCAACGGCAAATCATTGGTATTGATGACGCATTACGACAGTAATCCGCACTCATCATTGGGAGCCAGTGATGCAGGAAGTGGCGTTGCGACCATCCTTGAAGGCATCAGGGCATTTCTATCAACCGGTAAAAAACCGGTTAATGATATTATTATACTTTTTACAGATGCGGAAGAACTCGGCTTAAACGGTGCTCAACTTTTTGTAAATGAACATCCGTGGACTCAGCATATCGGCCTTATATTAAATTTTGAAGCGAGAGGCAGCGGAGGGCCGAGCTATATGCTTATGGAGACTAACGGCAGTAACTCGACTCTTGTTGAACAATTTATAGCAGCCAACCCCGAGTACCCTGTAGCCAACTCACTGGCTTACAGCATTTATAAAAAACTGCCTAACGATACCGATTTAACGGTTTTCAGGGAAGATGCAGATATTGACGGTTTCAATTTCGCCTTTATTGACGATCATTTTGATTACCACACGGCAATGGACAACTACGAACGTTTAAACCGAAATACCCTGGAACACCAGGGAAGCTACCTGATGCCGTTACTTCACTATTTTAGTGAATACAACCTGAGCAACCTTAAATCAGATACCGATTATATATTCTTCAATGTACCTTTTTTTAAAATGGTCTCATACCCATTCGGCTGGATCCTCCCAATGCTTGTTCTTTCTGTTATAGCTTTTCTAATTATCATTATTTCAGGGGTCCGGAACAAAAAACTTGACTTTAAAGAAATTGGCCTCGGATTCCTGGCATTTATACCCGCTATGATCATTTCGGGTGCGATCGGTTTTTATTCATGGCCTGCGCTAAAAGCATTATACCCGCAATACAATGACATCCTTCACGGGTTCACTTATAATGGCCATCTATATATTGCCTTTTTTAGTTTTTTATCAGTCTCCATCTGTTTTTGTATATACAGCAGGCTTAAAAAAGCAAAACCTGTTAACCTTTTGATCGCTCCCATTACGATATGGCTGGTCATTTGCACATATGTGGCTTTCAATCTTGAAGGTGCCAGTTTTTTTATTATTCCTGTGATCGCTGCTCTTGTATCCTTGCTTCTCTTGACCCGCCAGGAAACCCCCAACATTATACTATTGACCTTCTTAGGGCTTCCGGCAATCTTCATTCTGATTCCGTTCATACAAATGTTCCCGGTGGCATTAGGCCTGAAAATCATGGTTGCAACAACACTCCTTACTACATTGGTTTTTGGCTTGCTCCTCTCGACCATTGGCTTTTACAGCCAGAAGAAAACGTTGGCTGTTCTTTTCTTTATAACCGCTGTTTTTTGTTTCGGAAAGGCTCATTTCAGATCAGGTTTTACCGAAAGCAGACCTAACCCTACAAGCCTCGTATACCTGCTTGATGCAGACAACAACAAAGCCAGCTGGAACACCTACAACAAGGTTTTAGATGAATGGACATCGAAGTATATTTCACAGGAAAAAACCGAATCGCATGAAAAAAATCATTTTAGCAGCAAATACAAAACCGGGTTTACCTATACACAGGATGCGCCGCTTAAAAACATCCAGACACCTGATATCAGCATAAAAAGCGATACCATTATCAATTCTGAACGGCATATTAAACTATGTATCACTCCTCACAGAAATGTAAACAGACTGGAATTATTTTCTGCAAACAAATTTCTTAAATGCAGTGCTAACGGTGTTATATTTAACAAAAGTTATCTTGAAAACAGGGATGAAAGGCTTTTAACACATTATGTCAGCAACAACGAGGATACAGAATTGGACCTGGTAGTAAAGGCAAATGAAAGTATTGAAATCTTAATTTATGAATCTTCCAACGACCTTCTTGACAACCCGGCATTTGATGTGCCTCAGAGAGCCTCTAATGCTATCCCGATGCCTTTTGTTCTGAATGACGCTGTAATAGTTAAAAAAACGATTAAAATTGAATAATAATATTGCCATTATTGGCTGCGGATGGCTGGGCCGTCCGTTAGCCGGACATTTAATAAAGAAAGGATTTCACATTAAGGGTTCCACCACTTCTGAAGAAAAACTATCAGTTCTCAGAGCCGAAGGCGTCGATCCATATAAAATCACCTTATACGAAAACAGCATCAAAGGAAATATACATGGGCTCCTTAGTGATACTGATACCGCAATTATTAACATCCCTCCCAAACTCCGCAGAAATAATGCCGAGAATTATGTTTCTAAAATAAGAACTCTTGTTTATGAATTAGAGAAAGCTAACATCAAGAACCTGCTTTTTGTCAGCAGTACAACTGTTTATTCTAATAATAACCGGATCATCACAGAAGAAAGTCCCCGGACCGCAAACAGTAAAAGCGGTAAACAATTAAAAGAAATTGAAGACTTTTTAACGAATAACAACAACCTGAACACAACCATATTAAGGTTTAGCGGTTTAATCGGTAATGACCGTAATCCTGTTACTTACCTGTCCGGAAAAAAGTATATCGCCAACCCTAATGCCCCCGTCAATCTTGTGCATCTGGATGATTGCATCCTCATCATTGAGCGAATTGTCTCCGGACAAATCTGGAATGAATCGTTTAATGTTGCAAGCCCTTCTCATCCTTCAAAAGAAAATTATTATACACAAGAAGCAAACAAAAGAAATATTACCCCCCCCGGGTTTAACCACGAGAAAGCATCAGAAGGAAAAATAATATCTTCTGATAAATTGATCAGGACGTTAAATTATCAGTTCATTACTGAATTATAAAGCTTTAGGTTATCTTTAAGCAATTAATCCAAATATTTTAATAGTTTTGGAAGCCGATTAAAAAAACAGAATTCATTAATCAATATTAGTAAAATGAAAAGATTATTATTAGTCTTATTTGCAGGGGCCGGCTGTTTAAGCGTTACTGCACAATCCAACTCAGGTTTGAAAGCTCACTATGAAGCTTATTATAAGCAAATGAAGAAGCAAGGCGATATGAGAGGAGCCATTAATGCACTTACACACCTTAACGTATTAGCTCCTGATCAGGCAAGAATAGACACACTTGCTTATTATTATGCAAATAGCGGACAAAACTTACAGGCTATAAAACTACTGGGAGCTGAAAAAGACACACAGGCATCAGACCTGGCCGTGGAGGTGAAGGCCGCAGCCCTGAAAGCTGCAAACCAACCACAGTTAGCTGTTCAGCAATACGATATATTATTTGGCAGGAAAGCCGATGTTTACCTGGCTTACGAACTTTTAGACCTTAACCTGCAAATTGGAAAAACTGCTGAGGCCAAGACTTATCTGGATTATGGAATTACTCATGCTAAAGACGATGAGATGTTGCCTTTTTACCAAAGTAATCCACCGTATCAGGTTCCGATAAAGGCTGCTTTTATGTATCAAAAAGGTTTATACCAATACAACGAAGATAAAACTCAGATAGATACTGCTATAGCCACCATAGATGAGGCCATCACCATGGCTCCTAATTTTTCGTTGGCAAAGCAAATAAAAGAACTTCTTGTAAAACAAAAAGAAGCTCCTGCTGAAGAAAATACCGATACAGACAAGCAATAATTATTTTCAATCATAAAAAGGAGGCCGTCTAAAAAACATTAGACGGCCTCTTTTAGTTTGAATTTTTACCAGATTTTAACTCTCTTTTCCGGTTCAAGGTACATCTCGTCATTTTCTGTAATATCGAAGGCTTCGTAAAAAGCATCAATGTTTAATAAAGGCTGTGTCGCTCTGTATCGTCCCGGTGAATGCGGATCTGTTTTCACCTGGTTCTTTAATGCTTCGTCTCTCGACTTCGTTCTCCAGACGGTAGCCCACGACATAAAGAGGCGTTGTTCCGGCGTATATCCGTCGATTTCTCCCGGATTGCCGTTCTCCTTTAAATGAATCTGAAGCCCGTCGTATGCAGCATTAACTCCTCCCAGGTCTCCGATATTTTCACCAAGGGTAAATTTACCATTGATATGAACCCCCGGCAACACTTCTATTTTGCTATACTGTGCAGCCAGTGAATCACCCAGCCTGTTGAATTCTTCCAGGTCCTTGTCGGTCCACCAGTTTACCAGGTTTCCATCTGCATCATAATCGGCACCACTATCATCAAAACCATGTGATATCTCGTGTCCGATCACAGCTCCTATCCCGCCATAATTAACCGCGGCATCGGCTGTAAAATTGAAAAATGGCGGCTGAAGGATCGCTGCAGGAAAAACGATCTCATTATACGAAGGGTTGTAGTATGCATTCACGACCTGAGGAGCCATAAACCACTCTGTCTTATCTACCGGTTTCCCTAACTTGGCTATGTCTTCTTTAAATCTCCATTCGGCAACATTTAACATGTTTTGCAGGTACGACCCTCCATTTTCGGTACTCCTGACTTCCAAATCCGAATAATCTTTCCATTGATCGGGATAACCGACCTTTATGGTTGTCTTGGTTAACTTCTCAATAGCCTTTTCTTTCGTATCCGCATCCATCCATGGCAGTGCATTAATACGGGCTTTATATGCCTTTATGATGTTTTGAATCATTTCAACTGCTTGTGCTTTTGCTTCAGGAGGGAATACTTTTTCAACATATAATTTCCCCAAAGCCTCACCCAAAGTCCAGTTTATATTTTGCAACGCTCTTTCATCTCTTGCTCTCTGTGCCTGAGCCCCCCTCAAAGTCTTACTGTAAAACTCCCAGTTAGCATACTCAATATCTGTTGTAAGCATTCCGGCAGCTCCATTTAAAGCATTCCATCTCAGGTAAGCTTTTATGTCTTCGAGGTTATCTTGCGAAATCGTATTTGACAAAGATTTAAAGTAATCTAATTGTGAAATATTCACGGTATCGACAGCAGACGCACCGATTCCATCCAAGTAATTTTTCCAATTAACGGATGGAGTCATTTTCTGAAGGTCTTCTATGGCTGTAGGGTTGTATGTTAAACCAGGATCCCTTCGCTGTACCTTATCCAGTCTTGGCACAGCCAGTTTAGTTTCAAAAGCAAGTACCTGCTTTGCTTCTTCAGCAGCCGCTTCTTCTTCATAACCTATGAATTGAAGCATCTTTGTTATGTGTTTCACATATTTTTCCCTGAGGTTTTTCGAATCCTCATCGTCAAGCATATAATAGTCCCTGTCAGGAAGCCCTAAAGCCCCGACCCCGATAGAAGCCCTGTTCTTATTACTGTCTTTAGCATCGGCTCCCACTCCAAAACCAAAAAGACCTGCACCGCCTTTCGGTTCCATTTCGATTAAAAAAGCTTGCAGTCCGTTTACATCTGTTATGGCATTGATCTTCTCCAGATACGGATTTAGCGGGGCAACTCCCTGCTCGTTTCTTGAAACCGTATCCATAATGGTTTGAAATAAAAAAACTGCTTTTGCCTGATCGGAATTCGGATCCAGGTTCTGGTCGCTTACTGCTTCCTTGAGAATGTTAAGCGCATCTTCGTCTGTTTTCTGCCGAAGTTCATAAAAACTCCCCCATGATGCTCTACTGGCAGGAATCTCGGTATTATCGACCCATTTTCCGTTCACATAACGGAAAAAATCGTTCTTAGGGCTTACCGTGGTATCCATCAACTCCAGGTTAATCCCCGGAATCTTCTCCACTAAAGCCGATTCTTCTTTTTTGGCATCGGTTTTACATGCCAAAACAGTTGCAACGGAAACTGCTCCCAATGCAACAGGTTTTAATACTTTCAATTTCATTTTTAGATGATTAGATTTTAGTCTACTGCAATGTAAACAAAAACCCAATCTGTAAAGGCATGGAGGTGAAGATTAACAGTAATTTATAAGGACTTTTCTGTCTTTATGCTTTACTGCTTTAAACGCTCAATCAAATTATTATCGAAGTCCTGCTTTATATCGACCAATTCATCAACATTTTCATTGGGTACAGCAATAGAAAGCACATAATGAGCTATTTTCCACCGGCCTCCTATCTTTTTCAACACACCTGAACCCCTGCATATCTTCATTTGGGTATCCAACAACTCATCAAACCAGGCCAACTTCCCGGCTTTATCTATATAAACATTTCTTTCCAATGCTATAAAACTCCATGCTTTTCCTCTGTCGAAATAAGGCTTGGCAAACTTTTTAAAAGCATCCAACTGCCAGTTTTCAGTAGCGTCAGTTCCGATAAAAACCGCGTCATCTGACATTATTGAAAAGTAATCATTAAAATTGGCTTCGGCTGCAGCCAGATGCCAGGCATCTACTTGCTTATTTATAAGCTCTTTTTCTTTTACAGAATCTTGAGCAAACATAACTAACGGCAATAATAAAAACAGTACTTTAATTATTTTGATCATCTTTATTTTGTTCAATTTCGTTGTCAATTGAGTCGATTGTCCTAAGGACTTTTTCGTATTCTTTTTCCCTGTATGTTTCTTTTATCTGGGATTTTAACTCATTGTAAGCCGTAACAACTTTTATTTGCAAATCGTTTAACTCTTCATATATCCCTGGATCATCTGATATTGACCTGGCTTTATATATAAATGTTCTTAGTACCAGAAGCCTGCTTTTTATTGCCGGAATATTAATCTTTTCAGGAAACTCAGACGTATCGAGTTCCTTCATTAATCTGATTAATTCGTCTAAGGATAATGACAAATTATCGGCCCTCAATTTTTGAAACTTGAGCATTTCTTCATTAAAAACCGTCCATTCATTCCACTCAGCCAGCTGCTCTGAAACGGCATCATCAACATTTGTTACTTCAGGAACTGTTTTTTGCCGAGTTGCTTCTTTTTCAACAACCTCATTTGCTTCCTGGTTTCTTTTGCCATCACCACATGATACCATCAGCAAATAAGATATGAGTACTATTACGAGGTTCTTATTCATAAATGCGAATATAGTATATTTTTAAACTTCACCACTAAACGTCAAAAGAAATCAAACGTTAGTTTATTTCTTTCGTATAATTTCTTTTTAACACATTCACTATACAGATTTTCAAAAAATAGTGTTATAATCTGATTGTATTAATTAAATTTGCGTTCGGATTTAAAACACAACACATAATGCCAAATATTCTGATTATTGGTGCTTGCGGGCAAATTGGGTCTGAATTAACAATAGCCCTGAGAGATAAATATGGAAATGATGCTGTAATTGCCTCGGATATTAGAGAAGGAAGTCAGGAGCTCATGGAGTCGGGCCCTTTTGAAATCTTAGATGCAACAGACAGTAAAGCCATCGCACACGTTGTAGAAAAACATAATATTTCGGATGTTTACCTTATGGCTGCCATGCTTTCGGCCGTTGCCGAAAAAAATCCGTTAAAGGCATGGGACCTAAACATGAATTCGCTGCTTCATGTCTTGAATCTGGCCCGGGATAAAAAAATCAATAAAATTTTCTGGCCAAGTTCGATAGCCGTATTCGGGCCTACTACGCCTAAAAACAACACACCTCAACGAACCATTATGGAACCAAGCACTGTATACGGAATCAGTAAACAGGCAGGCGAACGTTGGTGTGAATATTACTTCAACAGATACAGTGTTGATGTAAGGAGTATCAGGTATCCCGGATTGATCAGCTATAAAACACTGCCCGGTGGAGGAACTACAGATTATGCAGTAGATATTTATCATAAAGCCATAACCGATGGTACATACACCAGCTTTTTAAACAAAGGCACATTCCTGCCTATGATGTATATGGACGATGCCATTAATGCCACTATTAATATCATGGATGCTGACACCAAAGACATAAAAATCAGGTCTTCGTATAATTTAAGCGGTATTAGTTTTGCTCCTGAGGATGTAGCTTCCAGTATTCAAAATCACATTTCTGATTTTACCTTAACCTTCAACCCTGACTTCAGACAAGATATTGCAGACACCTGGCCTAACAGTGTAAACGATACTGACGCTCAGAATGACTGGGGATGGAGCAGTAAAATATCTCTGGACGAAATGACTGAGATCATGCTTAAGAACTTAAAATCGTATTACAAGAAAGAATCTTTGTAGTCTAATCAAAGAATACAACAAGCCAGCGCTCTCCGGATGAAGTAACTTTTAGTCAGGGGAGCGTTTTTCTTTTGACTACAAGACAGTAATCATCTTCTAGCAGTATCATTCCACAACAACACAGCTATAGCTTTAAGAGACTTTTCATATGAGTATAACACCCTTTAAAGCTATTATACATCTAGTATAAATAAACCACACAGTAATATTAATCCTATAAATGTTCTTTTGTTGTAATTAATCACATCAAACAGCCTTCTACATATAAATTTTAGTTAAAGCTTGAACAGGAACCGCACTTTAGCAAAATTTATTTCTATTCTTGTACTTTCAATTTCTTTTGTGAAAACTTGTAAAAGATATATCGCTTATTTCTGTCTGGTCTTTTTTATCAGTATAAAACTGACCGGGTTGCATGCATTGACTCACGACAGTAATGAATCTCACAATGATTGTGAAGTCTGTGAATATGTAATCACTTCAAATGCGATACCATTCGTCACTGATGAACAGGTTTTACCTGAACAGCCTGATCGATATTTATTCAGTGAAGAAATTTTTTGTGAGTATTCATACCGGTTTTCACAAGATCAAACAGACAACCACCTCTTTTGCAGACCTCCACCAACTCCTGCATAAGTCTTCTGTACTAATTATTTAAAACATGGCTGTCTGGGCTAACTAACTCCCGGCAGTACATATACATGTATAGCATTGTTGCTATGCACACCTATTATTAATTTACTAAACTTTTCAACTTTACATTATGATTACTACAAAAAGCATCACCAAAAAATATGGTGATTTTACGGCTGTGAACAATTTATCCTTTAATGTAGGAGCCGGGGAAATTCTATGTCTTTTAGGAGCAAACGGCGCAGGAAAATCGACCACGATCAACATGTTGCTGAATTTTATCCAACCCACTTCGGGAGTTGCTGAAATTAACGGCCTGGACGTTGTACAAAACCCTATCAAAACCAAAGGGATGTTAACGTACATTCCTGAAAACTTAATGCTATATCCCACATTAAATGCCATTGAAAACATTTGATACGGAAAACATTTGATACGGAAATTTTAAAATCGTACTTAACCGAAGCGGGGCTCCAGGAAGAAGCGCATGAAAAGCGTGTGAAAAAATTCTCTAAAGGGATGCGGCAAAAAGTGGGTATTGCATTAGCTATAGCCAAAGAATCGAAAGTCTTGTTACTAGATGAACCAACGTCCGGACTAGATCCTAAATCAAGCAATGAATTTATGGCCTTGCTCACTAAAATGAAGAACAATGGCGTAGCGATTCTGATGGCTACCCACGATTTATTCAGGGCTAAAGAAGTGAGTACACACATCGGAATTATGCGTTCCGGAGTTTTACAGAACTATTCTAATTCTAAAGATGTTTCGCTAAAGGAGCTTGAAACCATCTATCTTGACATCATGAACTTTAAAAATGTCTCTTAAAATGAAAAATATAATTTTTAAAGAACTCAAGGAGCTAACGAGAGATGGCCGCTTTAAGATAGCGACGGGCATTTTATTGATCCTATTGTTTGTTGCTGCCATTACCGGCATCAACCAATATCAAAAAAACAATCAACAGTATATAGAATCGGTTGATAAGGAACGTACAATCTGGGAAACACAAGACGAGAAAAATCCGCATTCGGCGGCACATTATGGCACTTATGCTTTTAAACCCTTATTTGCTTTATCGCTTTTTGATTATGGAGTTACCAAATACACCGGAAATTCTATTTTCCTGGAAGCACACAACAGAAACGAAGCTTCGTTTAGCGAAGCTAGTGATCAAACCAGTTTGGCTCGTTTTGGAACACTCTCGATCAATTTCGTATTGATTTATTTGTTTCCGCTGATCATTATTTTAATCGGGTACAATTCCTACACCAAAGAATTCGAACATCAAACCTTTAAACTATTAAAAAGTCAGGGGGTACATCCTGTAAAACTGGCCTTAGGCAAATGGCTGGCAACTTTTATTCCGGTTTTCATCCTTACAGTAGTTATTTTTTTGGCAACCGGACTTGTATTAAGCAGTTTAGATGGCTTGGCTTTCTTTAGCTGGACCAGCTTACTGGTACTCTTTGTCTCCTATTCGTTTTATTATTTAATCATCACCACGGTTACGGTCTTAATCTCCATGTGGAGTAAATCTTCAGGGATGTCTCTTGTAAGTAGTCTGGGCGTTTGGATTATTTTTAGTTTTATTACTCCGAAGATAGCAACCAATTTTGCAAATACAAGCTATCCTTATCCTTCAAAATCTGAGTTCAGCTCGCGTATTTCCGAAGACAAAAAAAACGGGTTGGACGGGCATAATCCCTGGAACGAAGCCGCTAAGAAATTGGAAGAAGAAACCTTAAAAAAGTATGGGGTCGACAGCCTCAGCCAGCTACCATTTAATTACGCAGGCTATCGCATGCAAAAGGGCGAGGAACACGAGGCCAAGATTTATGAAAAACATTACAACATCTTAAATGAAATAGCGGTAAACCAAAACAACACCTATAAAAGCCTATCTTTTATATCGCCATTCATCCCTGTACGCTTTTTATCGATGGACATTACTCATACAAGCGATAATTTACATTGGAAGTTTACCAAAGCGGCTGAAAAATATCGTATTGAAAAGCAAAAGTTTCTAAACTATGACATCAAGGATAATGCAAAAAAAGGTGAGTCTGGTTATAAAATGAGTTCCGAAAAGTTTAAAAAACTTCCAAAATTCAATTTTATCCCTCCTAAACTACCCCAGGTTTTAAAGGAAAACATGCAAAATTTATTGTTCTTGGCATTATGGTTTGCCTTGCCATTTGCAGGTTTAATAATCACCTCAAAAAAAATATAAGTTATGTTTACTAACAATTTATTATACGAAATTAAATTATTGATAAGAAGCAACTGGCTGGCGGTCTTGCTCATTAGTATTGGTTTATTATTTACGTTTGCAACCTTTAACGGAACAAAAAACATAACGAAAAGGCTTAACGACATTTCAACAGTTCAAGAGGAGCTGTATAAAAAGGACAGCTCGATGCTGGCTGCACTGACAAAGATTGAAAACGGGGAAAAAACAGATATCCCTTATTGGCAACAACCTACCGAACCGATGACAATCGGATACCGTCATCCACGTTTGACAATTATGCATCCCGAAACTTTATCATTTATTTCAACGGGGCAAAGTGATATGTACACACACTTTAAAAGTCCCACTGTGTATGGAAATAATTTTGCCTTGGATTATTCTGAAATGGTGAACCCTATACAGCTATTATTCGGAAATTTCGATTTGTCTTTTGTAATCATCTACATCTTACCTTTACTTGTCATCGCCTTTACTTTTAATATCTTATCTAAAGAAAAAGAACTGGGAACGTTGAGATTATTGGGAGCACAACCTATATCGATCATTCGCTGGCTATTACAAAAAATGATGATACGGTATATTGTATTTACAGTAATTACGCTGGTAACATTACTCATAACAATTTCCGTTTTTTCTATAGGTGCATTTACCGATACCGCTAATTTAGCGGGTCTACTCCTGATTGTATCCGGTTATATCCTGTTTTGGTTTATAGTAGCCTGTATTGTAAACATCAGGGTTAATAACTCTGCTAAAAACGCCCTTACTTTAATTGGCGTATGGTTATTGATAGTAATGGTATTACCTGCAACTATCAACCAGATAGGGAACTCATTATATCCAACGCCTTCGCGTTTAAAAATGATTAATGAAATTCGTTTGATAAAGAAAGAAAATGAGGAAAAGCAAAACAAAATCATGGATGAATATTTACGTAATCATCCGGAGCTAGCCCAGGGAAACAACGAACAAAAGTTCGGCTTCTGGCATAATTATTTTGCTTCTGAAAAAGTAATGGAAGAAAAAACAAAACCTCTCGTAGCCGAATACGATCTGCAACTAAAAAAGCAACAAGGTCTGATAAGCATGTTCAAGTATGTTTCACCGGCAATTTTAATGCAACAGTCATTAAACAATATTGCAGGAACATCAGAAAAACATTATAACGACTATAAAAAACAAGTTTTTGAATTTTCCGGAGAATGGAGAAACTACCTGGTTCCGATGTTATTCAAAGAACAAAAGTTTAGCACAAAAAACTATCACGAACTCCCAAAGTTTATATACAAAAACAGAATTGAAAATGAGGTTTTGCTAAACTTGTTAGCCATCGTTGCAATCAGTTTATTGATTTTCTTTGTATTGATCGGGAAGAACCTTAAAGACAAATCTGCCCAAACAATATCAATATAAATAAGTATTCTGAATGTAATCATACAACTTATTATACCGGTGCTTTTAATAACCCTATATTCTTCTAAAAAAGCGCCGGTATAAACATATAGTTTAGACCTACTAACAGCGGATTATTGTCACAGAAGAAAAGCTGTAGCTATCAGGAGTAAGGTCCATCAACCGATGTACGCCTTACTTCTTTTTTATTTTACAAATTAAGACGGCATATTGCTAATATGTTGATTTGTATAAAAAGGTTAAGCAGAAGCCCTTATACATCTCATGCTACCCGGGCATATACGGTAACAAAAAAAGCTCCGAATTTCTTCGAAGCTTTTTGCGGTCTGGACGGGATTCGAACCCGCGACCCCATGCGTGACAGGCATGTATTCTAACCAGCTGAACTACCAGACCTGCATTTCATTTATGCGGCTGCAAATATACATTTCATTTTTTATTTTACAACACATTTTTTTATTTATCGTCAGCTACACTATTTACAACAACAGTTTCACCTTATAATTCCAGAATTTACCATTGTAATTGTCACCTGGTTTCCCACTTTCGGCGACGGCCCGTTTATTAATACTTCGGGGAGTATTAGCTTTAAGAGGTTTAAAAGGATAATTCAAATACTTTTTTGTAAAGATTCTAATCTCAACTTTTAGGCATGATCCCAGGAAAATCCTGAATGGTGATTGCTTTATGAAAACCGTGTGAAATAAGTACCTCAGAGGAAAACTCTTTTGGAATATCATTCTTCTCCTCAAAATGAAGATGAAGAACATCTTTGTTTATTTCATGTTTAGCAATATCGAAATGGATCATTAATAGTTCAGGAAGGAGCACCTTTAGTAAGTCTATGTATAGATCCGATACAATCGGTTTTTAAAACAAAGATCTAACTACAAATTCAATGGACACACAATTTTGAGATTGACCCAATTTACGCCTGCTCCCCCCTTAATCCGCTTACGGTAATATCCTGAAACGAAAAAAGCTCCGAATTTCTTCGAAGCTTTTTGCGGTCTGGACGGGATTCGAACCCGCGACCCCATGCGTGACAGGCATGTATTCTAACCAGCTGAACTACCAGACCTGCATCTCTTTTGCGGTTGCAAATATACATCCCATTTTTTATTCCACAAACGTTTTTCCCTAAAAAATAAATAAGATTCTTCACCTACCTGCTAAACTTTTGTTTTTCAAGCAAGTACGTCAGCAGAATTTTATTGATATCACGAGCTGTATCGGCCTCTACATATTTAATTTTATACTGTGCACATTGTAAAGCTATTTGCCGGAAATATTCTCTTATCTTTTCTTCATATGATACTCTCATATTCTTAGCATATAAATCTATATACTCTCCAGTTTCAACATCGACAAAACGCTTTGGTGCATCATCAAAATTAAAATACAGTTCCTTTTCTTTATCCATCACATGAAAAAGCACCACCTCATGCTTGTTATATTTTAAATGACGTAATGCATCAAACAACTCTTTTTGGTTCGTTTCTGTCTGAAACATGTCTGTAAATAAGAATATCATACTCCTTCTATGTATCTTCTCTGCTATCTGATGCAAATATGTGTATGGCCTGGTCGTTTTATGCTTAGCGGCAGTATCTAACACCCCTTCTAAGTAACTAAGCAACATCTTATGATGTCTCTCGCTTCCTTTTTCGGGAGCATAATACTCATACTCATCAGAAAAAACACTCAGGCCGACGGCATCTCTCTGACGCTTAAATAAATTCATAAGCGCTGCAGATGCTATAACAGAAAAACCAATCTTGTTAAGGTTGGACAAACTCATCCGGCCTACCTCCGGATAGTGCATGGATGATGAATTATCAATGATAAGGTGGCATCTTAAATTTGTTTCTTCTTCATACTGTTTGGTATACAAGCGATCTGTTTTGGCAAAAATCTTCCAATCTATATGTCGTGTGCTTTCGCCGGCATTATATATTTTATGCTCAGCAAACTCGGATGAAAAACCATGAAAAGGACTCTTGTGCAATCCACTTATAAAGCCCTCTACAACCTGCCCGGCTAAAAGCTCGAGGTTTTTATAAGTGTACAACTTGTTTACTTCTTTTCCTATATCCATTTCTATAACCTATAAAGAACATAAAAGTAGTCTAAATGCCCCTAAATAAAAAAATAAACTTTTTTCATAAAATTTAGTAAGATTTTTATTATTAAGTACCAGTATTTATTAATTTTATCAATCTTTAAAAACGTGTTATGAGACTAATCATCCACTTTGTACTCTCTGCAATGTTACTCATTGGTTGTCAGGACAATAAATCCGAAAGCAATGAAAAGACATTAAAGAACGAGGTCACCTCATCATCATCAGGTAGTCAAAACTTTGGCATTGTAATTCACGGTGGCGCCGGTACTATCTTAAAAAAGAACATGAGTGATGCGCTTGAAGCCCGTTACAAAGCTAAGCTGGAAGAAGCTATTAAAGCCGGTCACACAATTCTAGCCGATGGGGGCAGCAGTATTGATGCTGTTGAAAAAGCCATCAATATTCTTGAGGACGCTCCTCTTTTTAACGCGGGGAAAGGCGCTGTCTTTACAAATGACGGAAAGAATGAACTCGATGCCTCTATCATGGACGGAAAGACTCTCAATGCAGGAGCAGTTGCAGGAGTTACAACTGTGAAAAATCCGATTAATTTAGCACGAGCCGTTATGGAAAATTCAGCACACGTAATGTTTGCCCGTGATGGTGCTGAAGCCTTCGCCAAAGAGCAAAACATCGAGC
The DNA here is from genome assembly GCF_022760175.1 of Zhouia spongiae. Taxonomy (GTDB): domain Bacteria; phylum Bacteroidota; class Bacteroidia; order Flavobacteriales; family Flavobacteriaceae; genus Zhouia; species Zhouia spongiae. The sequence goes on along the minus strand of NZ_CP094326.1, from coordinate 1,574,672 downwards.
TGGTAGATCCGTCGTACTTTTATACCGAAAACAGGATGAAAGCCCTGGAGAGGGCTAAAGAGCATGAAAAAACCATACTCGACCATGACGATAAATCTGCCTTTTATGATCCACAGATAAAAGATTATAAATACGGGACTGTCGGCTGTGTCGCCCTTGACAAGAACGGAAATCTGGCCTCAGGTACTTCCACCGGGGGCATGACCAATAAAAAATGGGGGCGTGTCGGCGACTCCCCTATCATTGGAGCCGGAACATACGCCAACAACAAAACCTGCGCCATATCATCGACCGGATGGGGCGAATATTTCATACGGGGCATGGTGGCCTATGACATATCGGCAATGATAGAATACAAAGGCTCATCCTTAAAGCAGGCGGCTTCTGAAGTAATTCAGGAAAAACTCACCGAACTGGGCGGTACCGGCGGTGTTATCGGTATAGACCACCAGGGGAATGTTGTCATGGAATTTAATACTGCAGGAATGTACCGTGCTTCCATGGATAAAAACGGGAAACTATATATTGGAATATTCAAAGACTAAGACACAATTCATCATCATACTTTATCAAACAACAATTAACCATGCGTTTAAACAAACTCTTTTTACTGCCCCTCATCGCATTGATTATTTTTTCTTGTAAAGACAAAAAAGAAGAAATTAAAGAACAGGTAGAAAACCTATACAAGTTCCGGGAATATATCTCTGATGTTTCTCCCGGCATGATCTCATCGCATGATGATTTTAGAATTGTGCTCAGAAACCCGGTAGAGGGCTGGACCAACGATTTGTTGCTGGACAACAACCTGATTAACATCTCTCCGGATGTAAAAGGGACATTAAAAGCATTGAACAATCAGACCATCTCGTTTATCCCTGAAGTGCCATTGACTCAAAACACGGAATATAAGGTAACACTTCATCTGGACGACATTATTCCTGACATCCCGTCAGATTTCAGGAAATTTAGTTTTACCACCCGTACGATTAAGCAGGAATTCAACATAACAACAGATCACCTGCAATCGTACAGTAAGGACTGGCAATATATTGATGCTACACTCAGAAGTAGTGATATATTAGATCTTCAGACGGCGAAACAGTTAGTTTCAGCCACTCAAAACGGAAAAAAGATCGCATTAAAATTTGATGAGTCTGTAACATCAGGAACCCAGTTATCATTCACCATAGACAGTATTCAACGTTTTGAAGACGACTCGAAAGTACTTTTAAACTGGAATGGAACTCCGCTCAAGATTGATTCAAAAGGTGAAACAGAAATTAACATTCCCGGTAAAAACAATTTCTCTATAGTTCATGTAAGAGTTATTGATGCCGATCAACAATACCTGGAAATCAATTTTTCAGACCCATTAAAGAAAAATCAAAATTTCAATGGATTAATAGCTCTTGAAAACAGCGATAAGTTAAAGTTCTTAGTTGACGGAAACTTATTGAAAGTTTATCCGGGCAAAACTCTTAAAGGCGCTCTGTCGTTAGAAATTTTCCAGGGTATTCAGAGCAATGAAGGATATAAGATGAAGAACGGCTTCAAAGAACTTATTGCCTTTGAACAAATAAAACCACAATTGCGTTTTCTTCAAAGCGGAACTATTTTACCCGCCTCAAACAACCTGAAAGTGAATTTTGAAGCTGTAAACTTGAAAGCCGTAGATGTTTCCGTTATCAAGGTATTCGAGAACAATGTTCTTCAGTTTCTGCAATACAACGACCTTAATGGTCAAAGTGATCTAAGAAGAGTAGCCCGTCCGGTGGCCAGAGAAACCATTAATCTTCAGACCGACCTTACCAATAATAACGGAAAGTGGAAAGCTTATGCTATTGACCTCAGGAAACTGATTTCTCCGGAACCAGGTGCAATCTACAGAGTTGAACTAAGTTTCAATAAAAAGTATAGCTCGTACCGTTGTGAAGGATCGTCTGAGGCAGACGAAAACCAAACTGAAGAAAACAGTTATGATGAAGAACCTACAGAAGAAAGCTATTGGGATAATGCCGAAAACTATTATTACGACGACTATTATTATGATTATAATTGGTCTGAAAGAGAGGACCCTTGTTCAAACTCCTATTATTACGGAAAAAAAACAGGGACAAACATTCTTGCTTCAGATATTGGCGTTACTGTTAAAACCGGAAAAAACAACAGCTATTTTGTAAGCACTACTGATCTTGTAACGGCCAAACCAATGGCTGGCGCCAAAGTTACTTTTTACAATTACCAGCAACAGGAAACAGGTTCTGTGGTTACTGACGAGGAAGGATTCAACATTTATGATGCGGACCATCCTGCGTATTTTGCTGTTGCAGAAAAAAATAATCAGAAAACCTATGTAAAACTAAACGACGGAAATGCGCTTTCTGTCAGTAAGTTTGATGTTTCCGGGGTTTCCTTGCAAAAAGGGATTAAGGGTTTTATATATGGTGAAAGAGGTGTCTGGAGGCCGGGAGATACCCTATTCCTTTCTTTTATGCTGAATGACAAGGCGAATCCGCTACCTGCCAACCATCCCGTAAAGTTTGAGCTAAAAGATCCTTATGGAAAAGTAACCCACAGGGAAATAGCAACAGAGGGGCTCGACAAACTGTATAATTTCACGATAAAAACCAACGACAATGCCCCTACAGGCAACTGGCTGGCAACTGTTTCTGTTGGTGGAGCTCACTTCAGCAAGAACATTAAAATCGAGACCATCAAACCAAACCGGTTAAAGATAAAAACGGATTTTGAATCTGAGATCTTGTCTTCCCAAACTCCCGTTACTGCAAATCTGGAAGTTGCCTGGCTTCATGGAGCCATTGCTAAAAATCTGAAAACAGATATTGTTGCCCGTTTTAACCAGCAACACACCACATTCAGCTCCTTCCCTAATTATATTTTTGACGATCCTACCAGAAAGTTTTCTTCAGAAGAGCAGACTGTCTTTGAAGGTTCCGTAAACGGGGAGGGAAAAGCATCATATACCATCAAGCCTCAATTAGAAAACAAGGCTCCGGGAATGTTAAAGGCTTCCTTTATTACCAAAGTATATGAAAATGGAGGTGACTTCAGTACCGATGTTTTCACTAAAACCTATTCGCCTTACACCACTTATGTGGGTCTGAATGTACCGAAAGGAGATAAAGCCAGGGGCATGTTATTAACAGATGTAAAGCATCGTTTCGATGTTGCCACTGTTGACGAAAACGGAAAACCGAAGTCGGTTAAAGAACTAAAAGTCACCATCTACAAAGTAAGATGGCGCTGGTGGTGGAATACTGATGAAGACAACCTTTCTTCTTATAGTGGTTCTCAGCACCATGACAACGTATTTTCTAAAACAATCAGTACCGACACCAATGGGAAGGCCACGTTTGAATTCGAACTGGAATACCCTGAGTGGGGGCGTTACCTGGTGAGGGTTGAAGATCCTACAGGCGGACATGCCACCGGGCAAACAGTATATATCGACTGGCCGGGATGGGCAGGAAAATCGAGAAAAACCGATCCTTCTGCTGCAACCATGCTTGTATTTTCTGCCGATAAAGAAAAATACAATGTTGGGGAAAACGCCGTTGTTTCTTTCCCTAGCAGTGAAGGCGGAAGGGCTTTGGTTACTATTGAAAACGGTACGGAAGTACTAAAATCCATCTGGATAGAAACGCAACAGGAAGAAACCAAATTCGAACTTCCCGTTGAAGCCGTATACGCACCTAATGTATTTATGCACATCTCATTAATCCAACCCCACGCTTCCACCGAAAACGACTTACCGATCCGTTTATATGGTGTAATTCCGTTAATGGTGGAAAATCCGGAAACAAGGCTGGAGCCTCAGATCAGCATGCCTGATGTCTTACGTCCTGAGGAAAAAATAAACGTCAAGGTTTCTGAAAAAGAAGGTAAACCTATGACCTACTCGATTGCCATTGTTGATGACGGTTTGCTGGATCTCACCCGGTTCAAGACGCCGAATCCGTGGAATACTTTTTATGCCCGCGAGGCTTTGGGGGTTAAAACCTGGGATATCTACGATGATGTAATAGGTGCATTCGGAGGTCGTATTGATCAGGTATTCAGTATTGGTGGTGATGAAGATGCCGCAGGCGCCAAAAACAAAAAAGCCAACAGGTTTAAGCCTATGGTTGTTTATTTAGGGCCTTTCAGTCTTAAGAAGGGAGCAACCAAAAACCACGAGGTGAAAATCCCCAAGTATATCGGTTCTGTAAGGACTATGGTTATTGCCGGAAATCCGGAACAGGAAGCCTACGGCATGGCAGAAAAAACCACTCCGGTAAGAAAACCCCTTATGATCCTGGCTTCCTTACCACGTAAAATAACGCCGGGAGAAAAAGTTACATTACCGGTGACGGTCTTTGCCATGGAGAACAAAGTGAAAAACGTAACCGTTAGCATCAGGAACAATAAGTCATTCACTGTTAACGGTGAAAACTCTAAAAGACTGGGCTTCGAACAACCTGATGAGAAAATGGTTTATTTTGATCTGGATATTAATGACTATTCAGGCATTGGAAAAGTTGTTGTTGAAGCTTCCGGAAATGGCGAGAAAGCCTCTTATGAGGTGGAAATCGATGTAATGAACCCGAATCCGGTTACAAGCTCGAAGCAGGAAGTCATCCTGGAGCCAAACACATCCCGGTCCATCGACCTTAAAACCTTTGGTGTAGCAGGATCGAATACCGCCCAGATAGAGTTCTCTACGCTTCCACCGATGGATTTCTCCGGAAGGATGCAATATCTTATCAGGTATCCTCACGGCTGTGTTGAACAAACTACATCCGCCGCATTTCCACAGTTATTCCTGGACGATATCTTCGACCTTACTTACGACAAGAAAAAAGATATCCAGAACAATATTGAAAAAGCTGTTAAACGACTTGGAAGCCACCAACTCCCCAATGGAGGCTTCTCGTATTGGTATGGACAGCATTATGCGAATGACTGGGGCACTTCTTATGTCGGGCACTTTTTACTGGAAGCTGAAAAGAAAGGCTATGTCCTTCCTATCGCCTTCAAACAAAACTGGATCAGCTATCAGAAGCAAGCAGCCAAGCAATGGAGAAAATCAAGTTCAAGATCAGGACTGGCACAAGCATACAGGCTATACACCCTTGCGCTGTCAGGAAATGCCGATGTTTCATCGATGAACAGGTTAAGAGAGACATCAGGGATATCGAACGAGGCCAAACACCGTCTTGCCGCTGCATATGCTCTGGTCGGACAAAAAAGTGCAGCGAAAGAGATCTTCGGAACAGCCAATATTAGTTTTGAACCAAAGAGTTACGATTACCATACATATGGCTCACCAGACCGAAACAGGGCAATGGCCTTAGAAACACTTATCTTATTAGATGAGAAGACAAAGGGGCAAGACATAGCCAAAACCATAGCCAAACGTCTGAACGAAAAACAATGGATGAGCACTCAAAGTACGGCATACAGCTTATTGGCCATGGCAAAATTTGCATCTTACATAGGAGGCAAGGGGATTCATGTTTCGTATACAATCAATGGCAGGAACGAGACTGTAAATTCAGAGAAAACACTGGCCGGCAGATCTCTTCCGGTAATAACCGGCGACAACAGCATTACTATTAAGAACAACAGGGATGCAACCTTATTTGTGAATGTCCTTTCTTCAGGAATCTTAGCTGTTGGAGAAGAAAAGACAGAACAGCGAAACCTGAATGCTCAGATAGTCTACAAAGGAAGAGACGGTAAAAGCATAGATATCTCGAAACTTTCGCAGGGCACTAATTTTATTGCTGAAGTAACAATTACCAATAAAAAGGGGGAAGACATCAAAAACATTGCCCTCACGGAAATATTCCCCAGCGGCTGGGAAATCATTAATACCAGATTTACCGATTTCGGGGATTTTGCAGCAAACCAGGTAACTCATACCGATCTCAGGGATGACCGGGCCAACTTCTATTTTGATCTTGGCAAGCACAAATCGAAAACCATAAGAATTTTACTTAATGCTTCTTACCTTGGTAAATATTACCTTCCGGGTATTCAGTGTGAAGCCATGTATGATAATGACTTTATGGTTAGGACCCAGGGGCAGTGGATAGAGGTTACTCAATAAATGTTTTATAAGAATTACTCGTTTGATTCATCTCAAACGAGTAATTTTATTCTTTTTACTATGGAGTTCAACAAATCATACTACGCTGTTATTTTCACTTCCGTCAGAACCGAAGGTAACCACGGCTACTCAGAAATGGCCCGGATTATGGAAGATACCGCCAAGGGACAACCCGGATTTATAGGAGTGGAAAGTGCCCGCAACGATATCGGGATAACAGTAAGTTATTGGGAAAGCAAAGAAGCTATTACCGCATGGAAAAAAAATTCCGAACATCTTATTGCCCAGAGAAAAGGGCAAAAAGACTGGTACAAGTGGTATAAGGTCAGAATTTGCAAAGTGGAACGTGAATACGATTTTGGCAGTTTATAACACCTCGCCGAAGTATTCAAATCTCAACTATCGTGTAACGCTTCAAGCTTAAGATTATGAAGCAACGTCTTTTAACATTTGTCAAAAAACACCCTTTCAAATTATCGGTAATATGCTTATTACTGGTCGCATACTATTTTTGCTTACCCAAACATCTGTTTAGAGACCCCACGGCAACGGTTATTGAAAGCAATGACGGGAAACTGCTGGCTGCTAAGATTGCCGACGACGGCCAATGGCGATTTCCGGAAGTGGACAGTGTTCCTTTCAAATTTGCTCAGTGTATCATTCAATTCGAAGACGCATACTTCTATCAACATCCGGGCTTTAACCCGGTATCAATAGCTAAATCATTCATTCAAAACATAAAATCGGGCAGGGTTGTCCGCGGGGGGAGCACCTTAACCCAACAAGTTATCAGGCTTTCAAGAAAAGGTAAAAACAGAACTTATTTTGAAAAGTTAAACGAGCTTGTTCTGGCTACCCGCCTGGAATTGAGAGCTTCTAAAACAGACATTTTAAAATTATATACCTCTCATGCGCCTTATGGCGGTAATGTTGTTGGTCTGGATGTGGCTTCATGGCGTTATTTTGGTGTCCAGCCACACCAACTTTCCTGGGCTGAAAGTGCTACACTAGCAGTTTTACCGAATGCTCCCGCACTTATTTATCCGGGAAAAAACCAGGAACAACTTCGTAGAAAACGCAATCATCTCTTAAAAAAATTATTTAAGGAAGAGGTTATAGATTCGCTTACTTATGAGCTTTCTGTTTTAGAGGAGCTTCCCGAGAAACCCTACGCATTACCCAGTATAGCCCCACACCTGTTGCACCGAATCGATAAAGATTATAAAGGCAGACGTCTCAGAACCACTATTGATCTTGACTTACAGACACAAATTAACCAGGTTGTCAAACAACATTATGAAATTTTACGCCAAAACGAAATTCACAACGCGGCTGTGATGGTCATGGATGTTTCTAACCGAAAGGTGTTAGCCTATATAGGGAATACCCCTACAGACAACTTACACGAAAAAGACGTAGATATTATTGGCGCCCCAAGAAGCACCGGAAGCATCATAAAACCACTGTTATATGCTGCCATGCTAGATAACGGCGAATTACTTCCGGATGCCCTGGTTGCTGATGTCCCCACTAAAATTGCGGGTTATCAACCGGAAAATTATAACAAAGTATACTACGGGGCTATTCCGGCGAAAAGAGCCTTAGCACGTTCGCTAAATATCCCGTCCGTCAGATTACTTCAGGAATACGGACTGGACCGTTTTAGGGACGAGCTAAAAAAGTTCAACCTGAAGGATATTAACAGGTCTGCCGATCATTATGGCCTGACTTTAATCTTAGGGGGTGCCGAAAGCAATCTTTGGGATGTTACAAAGACTTATGCAAATTTAGCATCTACGCTCAACCACTACAATCAAACCTCCAGTGAATATTATACAAATGAACTTCGGGAACCCGTTATAATGGCGTCAGATCCGGTTTCATTTTCTGAAAGATCACAGGAAAAAATATCATATGGCGCAGGCAGTATTTTTTTAACATTTGAAGCCATGAAGGAAGTAAACCGCCCGGAAGGGGAAGAAGCCTGGGAGTTTTTCGATTCTTCCAAGCAAATTGCCTGGAAAACGGGAACAAGTTTTGGTAACAGGGATGCCTGGGCTGTCGGGGTGACCAAAAAATATGCCGTTGGCGTTTGGGTCGGGAATGCTGATGGTGAAGGGCGACCTGATCTAACAGGAGTCCGCAGTGCGGCACCTATATTATTTGATGTATTTGATTTATTACCAAACACCCAATGGTTCGACACTCCCTTTGATGACCTTACTGAGGTTGAAGTTTGCTCGAAAAGCGGGTACCTTGCATCGGGAATATGTCCAAAAACAAAAACACTGATCCCTCCAAACGGGCAACGGTTTAAGGCGTGTACCTTTCATCAACTGGTCCATTTAGATCAACAAAAACAGTTCAGGGTAAATACTTCCTGCATGAAACCCGATAAAATATTAACACAACCCTGGTTCGTCCTTCCGCCATTAATGAGCTATTACTACAAGAACAACAATGCAGATTATAAAGACCTGCCGCCATACAAAAGCAACTGCATTATTGCTACAACGCCCGCAATGGATTTTATCATTCCGAAACCGAATGCAGAAATTATATTGACAAAAGGATTTGATGGAAAACTAAATGAATTGATCCTGAAACTGGCTCATTCGCGGCCGGAAACCACAGTCTTCTGGTACATGGATGAAACTTTTATAGGGCAGACAAAAAATTTTCACGAGTTGGCAGTACTGCCAGATGAAGGTTTTCACACGCTGACTGTAGTTGATGAATTCGGTAATGAACTGAAACAAGCGCTTAAAATAGAAACAACTTTATAGGTTTTTACCGGTCTTTACATCTTTTTTACTTAACTTTCTGTTGAAAAACAGGCTGTATGAAGAAATCTACCGAAACCATCTATAATTCGCTTCAGGAATACTATCATCAGTTACTCGAAACAATTCCAAGAATATGTATTGGAATCCTGATTGTTATTATTGGTATCGTGATCGCTCAGCTAATTACCAACTTCTTCAAAAAGAGGATCCTTAAAAAAACCGAAGACCCGTTAATGGCCAGGTTTTTAATTCAGGTTTTTAAGGTAGCCCTGATCCTGATAGCTATTATGATCGCCCTTGAAGCTGCCGGACTGAGCAATATTGCTACCGGGGTATTAACTGCCGCAGGAGGTGCTGCCATTATATTAGGGTTTGCCTTTCAGGACATCGGTAAAAACTTTTTATCCGGGATCATCCTGGCCTTTAACCGCCCGTTCAATATCGACGATACTATAAAAATTGACGACATGTTCGGCAAGGTTAAATCATTACAGTTCAGATACACCCATATTAAGACTTTTGATGGCCGTGATATTTATATCCCGAATGCAGATGTTCTGATAAAGCCGGTCAGCAATTATACTGCCGATGGTTTTTTAAGAAATGAATTTATTGTCGGGATCGGTTATGAAGATGATATTGAATCGGCCAAGAAGATTATTCAGAATATCCTGGACAACAACAAACATATTGTGCAGGATACGCTTCATACGAACTTTGTTATCGAGGACGAGCTGGCTCCCAGTACTGTTAACCTCAAAGTTTACTTTTGGAACAGCACATTAGATTACGGTGTCTCTTCTCTTGTTCTGAGAGGGAACATCATCAGGGAGATCAAACAAGAGTTGGTGGAAGCCGACTTTAACCTTCCTGCCGATGTAAAAGAAATCAAACTTTATAAAAATCAACCGGATATTCCTTTAAAAATCCAAAAAGATTCTTAATCATGAAAGTTTTTGCCTTATTTATTCTTGTTATCAGTTTATATTCTGATGTTCATCATGACATTTCCAAAGAGCAGCTTTTAAGGGTGCCCTATACCAGTGAAATAGCCCATGAAGAACGCGAATTCTTTTTGTATCTACCAAAAGGGTACGAGACCAATAAAGAAAAAGAATGGCCTGTAATACTCTTCTTGCACGGGAACGGGGAACGGGGAAACGGCAAGGACGAATTGGAGTATAGCATGATTCATGGACCACTGAATGAGGCATGGATTCAGCATCGGGATTTACCATTTATCATTATATCCCCCCAGCTTCACATGTTTAATATGGGAGAGGTCAGCTATATTAAAAACCGCAGTCGCTCTTCTATCCCGAAAAGATACGAAGACAGCATTCCGGAAAAGAGCAAACCTTTTAAACCCAGCTGGATCATGGATCCTTTACCCGCAAAAAGTTTTGACAGTATTACTGAAACGGGATTACCGGACGGCTGGTACCGTGTGGAGAGCGATCTTATACACATGCTGGATTATGTTCAAAAGAACTACAGGGTTCGCGACAAACAAATCTACCTCACCGGATTGAGCTACGGGGGTTTTGGCACCTGGTATATGGCCAGCAAACACCCTGACAGATTTGCCGCTATTGCACCCGTAGTGGGCTGGGGACATCCGGAGTTGATGCAACCGATAGCCAGTGAGCAACTACCGGTCTGGTGTTTTGCCGGCGGCAGGGATCGTACGGTGAAACCGGAATACTTTTATGCCGGAATGAATAAACTGGAAGAATCAGGGCATAAAGACGTGCGTTTCACTATTCATGCCGATATGGGGCACGATACCTGGAAACGTGTTTATGGGAGTGAAGAACTATACAACTGGTTCTTGCAGCATTCTAAAGATTAATCGAGTTTGTCGGTAAGCTTGCCGAATACTTTTTTAGGGTCTTTCCCTTCGTATAAGATTTGATAAACCGCATCAATTATAGGGGTTTTGGCTTTGCTCTTTTGATTTTGGGTAATAATATGTGCGCTTTTGGCTCCGTAGTAGCCTTCTGCAACCATATTCATTTCCATCATAGCGCTTTTAACGGTATACCCTTTCCCGATCATATTCCCAAACATACGGTTTCTACTGAATACAGAATACCCGGTAACCAGCAGGTCTCCCAGGTAGGCTGAATTATTGATATTCCGTTTCATTTTATGGATCTTTTTGATAAAACGTCGCATCTCCCGAATTGAATTGCTCATCAAAACACTTTGAAAATTATCTCCGTACCCCAGGCCATGTGCTATACCGGCTGCAATTGCATAAATATTTTTAAGCATCGCAGCATACTCGGTGCCTACAATATCGTCTGATATTTTTGTCTTGATATAATTACTGCTAAGCTGGTCTGCCATAAACCGCGCTTTTTGTTCATCGGCACTTGCCACGGTAATGTATGAAAGCCTTTCAAGGGCCACTTCTTCTGCATGGCAAGGCCCGGTAATGACTCCTATATCATCATAAGGAATATCGTAAACTTTGTGGAAGTGTTCGCCGACTATGAGTCCTGTTTCCGGAACGATTCCTTTGATAGCTGAAAAAATCACTTTATCCTTTATGGAGACCGTTAACTTTTCTAATTCCTGATTTAAAAAAGCCGAAGGGACAACAAAAATTAAATAATCTGCGTAATCGGCTATTTCGTTTATATTATTGCTCAGTTTTAACTGTTCGGTATGAAACTCGACCGAACTCAGGTAATTAGGATTGTGCTTTTCTTTCAGAATATGCTCTTTTGCATACACACTCCTCATATACCATCCTACTTCATCTAAATTTTCACAAAGCATTTTAACGATGGCAGTTGCCCAACTACCCCCTCCTACAACTGCAATTTTCTTTGAACTATCCATAAAAATATGTCATATACAGAGTTCAAAAGTAATTAAAATTTACCCTACAACATTAAATGTTGATTATCAATAAATTAAAATTTTGGCATAATCGTTGATTTCCAACCTGATAACAAAAAGCAAATCGTTATGAAAACAATAAAAATAATTTTTGCTTCCGCTCTGACAGCCATACTATTAACAAGCTGTACTGCTGACATTTATACAGATGACGGCATCATTGAGGAAGGATTGAGTTTAAACGAATTACTAAACAGCTACGATCTATGGTATGTGGATATTAATGAAACTCAGGGCAACGGGGAAGTTCCTTTTCTTCAGATTGCCTTTACCTTAAGCTTTAACAGGGGCGATGTATTGGCCAACAACAACCTGGCCGGATTTGGTTCCAAAGGCAATGGATATGGAATCCGGGTGGGATTTTATGATTCCTATAACCGGATTTTAGAAATCGACCACGATCTTGACGGCATATGGGAAATGGAAGTGATTCAGCATGGGAGTAATGAAATAGAATTATACCACCGACCTTCCAACACGTCTTATTTCCTGTATGGATACATGAAATACAACTTCGACTATGATGCTGTTTTTTACGACAATATTCAATACTTCCTGCAAGAATATGATGCATGGGAAAAAGTGTACACAAGCAGCTACGGGGCTATCAATGAATTCGATGAGGAAAATTTCTTACGGTTTACCGCTAACGCTTCAGTGCAGGAATTCCAATCTTCTATTGATAAGCAAGGAACCGGCATACATAATATCTACTGGGACTATAGAGGTGAATATGACATCTACAATGTTACAGGAGACCGGTATTTAAAAACTTTAACATTGGATTATGATTTTCTGAACAATGATTACTTCGAATTGACCGTTATAGATGATAGAACGATAGCGTTATTCCACCCAAGTTCTGAAACAGTTTATCAATTTGAAGGAAGAGGATTCATACAATATATGAAAGGAGATAACTTAAAGACTGGAATTACAGGAAGAAAGCGGTTTAAAACAAATAATCCTGACATGGTTATTGAAAGAATGAGTACTGCCAGGAAAGTAAAGATAGATGTTAATTAGTGATTCGGTTGGTTAATTGGTTGTGGAACCGCTCTTACAGTAACGTTGTAAGGGCGGTTTTTTTTTAATGGCAACCGCAATCGTTCTTGCCACATTCCTTTGCTGCACTCTGTCTCCGCTTGGGCCAGAAAAACTTTCTGACCAGGTATCCGACAGCCACAGCTAATGTTATGTATACTAAAATTGTTTGTAAATCCATCGTCACATTACTTTAAAACCTGGTATGCAATCAGCGCCACCACATATGCAAACCCGGTCATTATAAACAGCTGTCCCAAAGGCCATTTCCACGAGTTTGTTTCCCGTTTTACTATAGCTAGTGTGCTCATACACTGCATTGCAAACGCATAGAACAATAATAAGGAGATCCCGGAAGCCAGGTTAAAAAGTTTACCTCCTGTTAAGACATTAACCTCTGACCCCATTCTACTTTTAATAGTCTGTTCATCGTCGCTTCCAACGCTGTATATCGTTGCCAGTGTTCCTACAAAAACTTCCCTGGCCGCAAAAGAGCTAACGAGGGCTATCCCTATCTTCCAGTCATACCCTAACGGCTGTATCAATGGCTCTATTCCCTTACCTAAGATACCTATATACGAATTCTGCAGCTTGAAGCTGGCTATTTCATTCTCCATGTCAGTCTCAGAAACCGATTGACCTACCGAAGCCTCCGAGTACTTATTTTTTACAATTTCTTCTGCATTGGTAAAATCATCTGTCGGTCCGTTAGAGGCCAGAAACCATAACACAATCGAAATTGCCAATATTATCTTTCCGGCACCAAATACGAAACTCTTTGTTTTTTCGACAACCGTATAGACTACATTTTTTAGCAAAGGAATTTTATAGTTCGGCATTTCAACCACAAAGAAAGACCTGCTTTTTATTTTAAGAGCCTTGTTTAATATCCACGACGAAACTACAGCCATCACAAACCCTAAAAGGTACAACAGCATCAGGGTAAGGCCCTGCAGGTTCATTCCAAAAAACCTTTGATCGGGAATTACAAGGGCTATAATAATCAGGTATACGGGTAACCTTGCAGAACAGGTAGTAAATGGCGTTACAAGAATTGTTATGAGCCTTTCTTTCCAGTTCTCTATATTTCTTGTTGCCATAACCGCAGGAATGGCACAAGCAGTACCGGAAATTAGCGGCACCACACTCTTTCCGCTCAATCCAAACTTTCGCATCGAGCGATCCATTAAAAACACCACCCTGCTCATATACCCGGTTTCTTCCAAAACGGCGATAAAAAGGAATAAAAATGCAATCTGTGGTATAAAAATGACAATTCCCCCAAGCCCGGGAATGATTCCTTCTGCGATCAGGTTTGTGAATGCTCCCGACGGTAATGTTTCTTTCGCCCATTCGCTGAAAGAAGCAAATGTCGCATCGATAAAATCCATAGGATAGCTACTCCAGTCGTATATTGCCTGAAAAATAATAAGCAGGATCATAAAGAAGATCACATACCCCCATATTTTATGGGTCAGGACTTTATCCAAAGAAGCCCTGAAGCCTTTCGCAGCATTCATATCGAGCTTATATCCTTCTTTCAGGACTCCGTTGATAAACTGATAACGATAAATCGTTTCTTTCTGCTGGAGTCGTTTAAGCTCTGATTTCGGTTTGGTAGAAAAACTGGATGCATCTTTCACCAGGTTCCTGTCCAGATTCACAAAATTCACATCCTGGGTGATAACCAGCCACAATTTGTAAACATCCTGATTAGGGAAGGCGTTCTTTAATCCTTCAAAATATTCTACATCGATCACCGATGCATTGACACATGGCTCGGAAGACACATTCTTATAGTCAAGAATCAGTTCTTTAATACGATCGATCCCTTCATTCTTTCTTGTACTGACAACGGCTATTTTGGTTTTCAGCTTTTCCTCCAGAAGTGGTATGTCCAGGGTAATTCCCTTTCTGCGCATTCTGTCGGCCATATTAATAACCAATATCGTAGGAATCTTAAGATCTTTTATCTGAGTAAAGAGCAGTAAGTTTCGTTTCAGGTTTTCGACATCGGTTATTACCATAGCAACATCCGGAAAATCCTTATCCTTTTTGTTCAGCAACAACTCAATTACGACGTTTTCGTCGAGGGATGTTGCATTCAGACTATATGTTCCCGGAAGGTCAAGAATATGAGCTTTCACCCCTCTTGGCAACTTGCAGATACCTTCTTTCTTTTCAACTGTTATTCCCGGATAATTACCTACTTTATGATTCAGTCCTGTCAATTGATTAAAAACCGAAGTCTTACCCGTATTAGGGTTTCCTATGAGCGCTACTTTTATCTGTTTGCTCATACCCCTGATATATTATGGTCGATGACATCAATGGTTATATGAAGTGCAGTCTCTTTTCTAATGGCAAGATAAGAGCCATTGATATTGAGATAAAGCGGATCCTGAAAAGGCGCATGCTGAATGAGTTCTATCTCATTGCCCGGTAAACATCCCATTTCAAATAATTTAATCGGAATTTCATCAAGAGAAATTTCCTTAATAATCCCTTTCTCTCCTTTTTTTAGATCTGCTACTGTTAACGCCATCCTTATTTAGATTCATTTTAAGTAAGCAAAAATAATATAAAAAAACAGGATGGCGAAACCTGTATCCATAAAATAAACGTTAAAGCCTGTTAACAAAGCGATTTCACTACTCTTTGTATTCATTTTTCAGCACTTGAAGATCGTGCAATAGCTGTTCCATACTTTCTTTATCAGTACCATCGTAAAAACCCCTGATCCGTCTTTCTTTATCGACAAGGATAAAATTTTCAGTATGAATCATATCATAAGGTCCTCCGTCGCCATCGGTTTTTACCGCCAGGTAGCTTTTTCTGGCCAACTGATATATCTGTTTTTTATCACCGGTAACCATATTCCACTTCCTGTCAATAACACCTTTCTTTTCTGCATATGCCTTTAACACCGGAACTGAATCTATTTGGGGAGTTACCGAATGCGACAGCAACATAACTTCTTTATCATCGATGATCTCTTTTTGTATATCGACCATGTTGTCTGTCATTATCGGGCAAATACTCGGACAGGTCGTAAAAAAGAAATCGGCTATATATATTTTATCCTTATAGTCGTCCTGAGTAATTGTCAGGCCGTTTTGATTTGTCAGTTCAAAATCGGCGATCGTATGATATTTTTTAATGTATTGCATTGAGCTGTCTACCAGTTCGGCGTTCACCATTGCCGGTTGATACACCGGAAGTACTTCCTTGGGTTTTAAAGCATTATAGAACAGTGAAATAATAATTGCCGAAAGAACCGCGAGAACTATAAAAAAATACCTATACTTACTAAAGAATTGAAGCATGCTTACCTGACTTTTCTGAATTGCAAAATTACTGAATTATGATCATCTGCGCCTTCTTCACTGCTAAATGTATCATAAATTTATAAGGTTCAGCAATATTCGTTTCCTTTAATACATCTAAAACCTTACTTTTGTGCGATTTTGAATTTATTTTAGAGAAGATATATGAGTCCTATTTTAGTTAAGACATTACAACTTTTATTAAGTTTATCCATACTTATCGTACTTCACGAACTCGGACATTTTATCCCGGCCAAGTTATTCAAAACCAGGGTTGAAAAATTCTTTTTGTTCTTCGACGTAAAGTTCGCTCTTTTCAAGAAGAAGATCGGGGAAACCGTATATGGCATAGGCTGGCTTCCATTGGGAGGATATGTAAAAATATCGGGGATGATCGACGAGAGCATGGATAAGGATCAGATGGCCGGACCTCCGCAACCGTGGGAATTTCGTTCAAAACCTGCGTGGCAACGGCTGATCATTATGATAGGAGGGGTTACTGTAAACCTTATCCTCGGATTCCTGATTTATATGATGGTGCTTTTTGTTTGGGGACAGGAGCAACTGAAACCTGAAGATATGCCAAACGGGTTTGCCGTTGCAAAGGAAATGAAACAGTTCGGGTTTAAAGACGGTGATAAGATTATAAGTGTCAATGACAAAGAGCTTGACAATGCGCTTCGTTTTAACAGCTATTTGCTGGTACGGGATGTATCGAATGTAAAAGTTGAACACCAGGACGGTACCCAGGAAGTGCTTCATTTACCCGACACCATTGGCAACTATATCTTTCATAAAGGCCTTATGCCTGCTTTTCAACTACGTACAGACGCTATTTTAGATACTATCATTGAAGATTCTCAGGCAGAGAAAGCAGGGTTAATAAAAGGCGATAAGATTCTTAAAGTAGATGGTAAATCCATTACATATTTTGATGAAATAGGCAATCAGCTGATAGATAAGCCAAACTACCAGACGCAATTGGTTATTGAACGAAATAATAAAATTAACTCTATCTCTGTTACAACTGATGAAGATGGCAAACTAGGGGTCTATAGTTATGCTAATGCCCTTGTCACCCCTAAAGAAAGGCAGTTTGGTTTAGGAGAAGCCGTATGGGAAGGTTTTGCTTATGGCTATTGGACATTACACGATTATGTTGTACAGTTTAAATATATTTTCACTAAAAAAGGCGCAACTGAAGTGGGTGGATTTGGAACCATTGCCAAAATGTTCCCTCCGGTTTGGGACTGGCAGGCATTCTGGATGTCTACTGCGCTGATATCAATCATATTGGCATTTATGAACATTTTACCTATTCCTGCTTTGGACGGAGGACATGTAATGTTCTTGTTATATGAAATGATCACCGGAAGGAAACCAAGCGACAAGTTTTTAGAGTATGCTCAAATGGTCGGATTCTTCCTGCTTATCGCCTTACTGTTATTTGCCAATGGAAATGATGTTTATCGCTGGTTAACAGGAGATTAAAGTCGAACAAAAAATCATAGTGTAAGGGCTACCAATAAAGGTAGCCTTTATTATTTTACCTATCGATGATGGTATTTTATAATGAGCACTTTTGAACGAATCTGCATTTCCGTAAAATTCCTTGATTTTTATTTGCAAACATTAAACTAATACATATATTTGCATCCGCAAAATTGCAGTAGCAAATTCCTCCTTAGCTCAGTTGGTTAGAGCATCTGACTGTTAATCAGAGGGTCCTTGGTTCGAGCCCAAGAGGGGGAGCAAAACAAAAGCCATCTATTACGGATGGCTTTTTTAGTATGCAGTATTTCATAACACTGATTCACTCCCAATATAACAAAACCGACTGTTAATCAGAGTCCCGATAGAGATCAGGGTTGGTTTGAGCTTTTTGTCTGTCCCGATTGCTACAGGGAAGAGGAAAGAACACCTATTGATAAAGCGGTTATACTTTTATAGTGTAAACGTTTTTGTTTATTTTAGGCTGATGGGAAATAATAATGACGAATATAACTTTGACGCTGCTTTTCATTATAAAGCATATAGACCTCCACTACACACTATTATTTTAGATCGCTGCATCGGTAATCAAATATTTGAATCAGCACTTGATGTTGGTTGTGGCGTTGGTAATTCAACTATTGCTTTGACAAAATTTTGTGATCAGGTTGTTGGATATGACCCAAGCGAATCAATGATCCAACAAGCACAAAAGCACGAAATGGTAAAGTATGTTTCTAATCTAAATAAATTAAACCCCGGGTATAGTCTGGTGTGTTTTTTCGGATCCCTATTTTATATTGATTCAGTAATGTTAGAATTTTATTCTGATCATTTAACACCCGGCGGAAATATACTCTGTTGTGATTTTGAAATAATTTACAACCCGGTATTAGATGATATGGGAATTTCTGTAAGCAGATTAGATTATGATCATGCCAAAAACCTGGACGCCTATGATACCAATCAAACCAGACTCATTGTTTCAGAACAATTTGAAGTAGAATTTACGTGTCAAAACCATGAATTAGTTCATTTATTATTGTCTGAAACCAATATTAAAGAAGAATTATCAAAGAAATTTGATTCTGTAAATGTTTATCAACCTTTATTAGATGCGTTAGGGAGAATTTACCCTACAAACCAAGTAAAATTAAATGCCGGAATGTATTATAGCTATTATAGAAAGACCATCCATTAAAGCCACCAATAAATATGGCTGTATCTTTTAATCATAACGGGAGTTGAAACACAAAAGTCATTCATTGCGGATGGCTTCTGTGTTTTCCGACCACTCATCCCTTTGCCATCTCCCTGACAGTCCTGTGATCAACAAACACATTTCATATGTTAAAACCACGCACTTTGTAATCAAAATGTCATTTAAAACTTAGGCTTTCGTTATCTTTGTCAGACACAACTACTTCAATAATTACTATGGAAAATCTTGACGCTGCGAGACTCCAGATGGCCTTTACCTTAGCTTTCCACATTATTTTTGCCTGTATCGGGATGGTTATGCCATTTTTTATGGTGGTCTCTCATTACAAATGGCTGAAAACACGTAATCAGATCTATCTGACCCTTACAAAGTCATGGCAAAAAGGAGTTGCCATCTTCTTTGTCACCGGAGCAGTTTCCGGCACTGCTTTATCATTTGAATTAGGGCTTTTATGGCCTGAGTTCATGAAGCACGCCGGCCCGATAATCGGAATGCCGTTCTCGCTGGAAGGTGCTGCTTTTTTTGTCGAAGCTATCGCTTTAGGATTTTATCTCTATGGCTGGAACAAACTCAACGAACGATTTCATTGGATCACCGGAATTATCATAGGCATTTCAGGTGTAGCTTCAGGGATTCTGGTCGTCTCCGCCAACGGATGGATGAACGCACCCTCCGGATTTGATTATATTAATGGTGAATTTCTAAATATTGACCCTGTAAAAGCCTTCCTTAATCCTGCCTGGTTTTCACAAGCATTGCATATGGTATTAGCCGCATTTACCGCTACGGGTTTTGCCGTAGGGGGCATACATGCATACCAAATTTATAAGAACCGGAATGTTGAACTCCATAAAAAAGCATTTAGAATTGCTGTTACTTTCGGAGCCATTGCGGCTCTTCTGCAACCGATAAGTGGTGACATCTCTGCCAAAGATATAGCGCAGCGTCAACCGGTAAAGCTTGCTGCCATGGAAGCGCATTATAATACTGAAAAGGGAGCTCCTTTATACATAGGCGGCATTGTAAACGAGGAAACGCAAGAAGTCAAGTATAAGATTGCCATCCCCAAAGCCTTATCGTTTCTGTCATTCGGAGATTTTGATGCTGAAGTAAAAGGCCTTAATGATTTTCCGAAAGACACCCACCCTCCCGTAGCCATCACACATTATGCTTTCCAAACCATGGTAGGACTTGGCACATTACTGGTTATTGCCAGTTTAATATTTTTTATAAGTTATAAAAGGAAAAAATGGACTGCTAAAAATAAATACTGGCTCCTCTTTATCATTATGGCTCCTCTCGGTTTCTTTGCTTTAGAGGCCGGATGGGTTGTAACCGAAGTGGGAAGACAACCCTGGATTATTTACAATATTATGAAAACAAAAGATGCGGTAACCCCTATGCCGGGTATGGTCTACAGCTTTTATATGTATGTAATTCTATATACTATACTCGCGGTAGTTGTTACCTGGCTGATGCAGCGACAAATTAAAGTTTTAAACAAAACCCCTATTGAGTCATGATCTACGTTGTTTTATTCTTTCTGGCCTTTTCTTTATTCCTCTATGTATTACTGGGGGGCGCAGATTTTGGTGCGGGTATTGTAGAGTTATTTTCATCTAAAGAAAATCAGCAAATCACTAAAAAGACCATTTACCGGGTCATGGGACCAATTTGGGAGGCTAATCATATATGGATCATTATTGTGATGGTTATCTTATGGGTTGCGTTTCCTGTTTATTTTAACATCATCATGATCAGCCTGCATATTCCGTTAACACTCATTCTTATCGGTATTACTTTACGAGGTGTTTCCTTTATTTTCAGGCATTATGATGCTGTTATAGACGAATCACAAAAAATCTATAACGGCTTGTTTAGATTTTCAAGTGTTTTTACCCCTTTGTTGTTGGGAATGACCTTTGGGGGTATTATCAGCGGTTCGATTATTCCTCCGGAAGCTATTCACCAATACGGTTTCGGAGAGGTATATATTGATTCCTGGCTCAACAGCTTTTCTTTTTTAACAGGAATATTCTTTTCTGCTTTATGCGCATTTCTTTCAGCTACTTTACTGATCGGAGAAGCAGATGAAGCACATGAAAAAATTTACCGGAGAAAATCTGCTATTGCCACAATTGTAGTAGTTTTAAGTGGCAGTATCCTTATTCTGTACGGGTATGTAAACAACTATGTCTTCATAAAAGATTTCATTCAAAATCCTTTTAGCGTTTCATTAATCGGGGCTTCAGCACTGACTCTAATCCCTCTTTGGATCCATATCAAAAAAGGACATAAGATCCTGAGTCGTTTTTATGCCGGGCTACAGGTTGTCATGATCATTGCTGCGGCCATGATTGCTCATTTCCCATATGTTTTGATCACTAAACAAGGAGAACTGAGTTTACTGGAAGGAATTGCTCCGGACAGTGTTATCAGAGTATTAGGCATTTCTTTAATCGTTGGGGGGCTTGTCATTCTCCCTGGATTATTCCATCTTTTGAAATCATTTAAGATGATTAAAGTACTGGAATCTTAGAGCCTAAGAAACATTTAAAATTTCTTCCAAAAATTTTGTGTGGAAAAAACAAAAAAGCCTTATATTTGCAACCTCAAATTCCTCCTTAGCTCAGTTGGTTAGAGCATCTGACTGTTAATCAGAGGGTCCTTGGTTCGAGCCCAAGAGGGGGAGCAAAACAAAAGCCATCTATTACGGATGGCTTTTCTGTTTTATTTTGTTGAGATAAAATCTTGTTACAATCTTTATATTTCCTATCAGGAGCATTGATTTATTTATGGTTATTGATCATAACTTCTTCCAAATTACCTGCCAGCCCGATATCGGAAATCTCATCATTTACATGAATAGATTTGTATTGTATCAGGTCAGGAACTCCGAACCTCATAATTGATTTATCACCTTCATAAGCCACATAAACAAATTTGCGCGAGGCAACTATACGGGGTATCTTACCGTTTTTAAGCCTAAACCGAACGTCGTTGATCTTTGAAAAATCATTGGTATTGTACGCTGTTAAAATACCATCCGAAGTAAGGATATAACAAAATTTATCTTCAAAATCAAAAACTACCAGTTCAATATTGGTCAACGATAACAATTGGTCTATTTGCCTAGTCTTTAAATCAATGTTATAAACACCCTGATTTTTCTTAATCCCTAATACCGATGTTTTAGTCAGATCTTTTACATTATGGAGCTCGTCGAACGGTTCTTCCCCAAATGACATCGGATTAGGAATCGTACCTTCAATAAGCTTATAATCGGTAGAATACCCGATATTAAGGGTTAATAAATTTTTATCTGTGGCAAAAACAGCCTGATCTATATAATCTATACGGAAATTGGCGAAACCTGATATTTTTTTATAATTGGTAAATTGCTTGACCACTGTATTGTCAGACTTCACAACCTTGATTATTGAGGGAGTATCCTCATTTGTTTCGGTGTCAGTAACCGCAAAATATTGTGAGCCTAAAGCAACTGCCATGCCTTCATGCGGAGCAGACACCCCTTTAATTACAACAGGAGACACCCCATTAAGCACATTCTCAGCTCCTGTATAGATGATGTCTCCCGTACCCTTCTGAAAGGAAGCAGCCGTGTGCATTCTCCAATAAGTCTCAGTAGCCAAATGAGCCTCAATACTGCTTCTTACTTCAGGTTGGTAAGTATGAAAATGATCAAAATGAAGATCTAACCCGGTAAAAACAAAATCGAGGTGCGACTCACTATACAAAGCTATATTGGCTACAAAATACCTTATATCGGTTGATATCTTCGAATTAACGGATGATGCCTGTAAAACATCATTTCTATCAGAAAATGGTTCTCTCAGGTCTATTGAATTGTTATGAATATAGGTAACGATCAATTTTACACCTTCATATTCTTTCACTTCCGGTTCCGGAGCGTCAGTTCCATAATCTTTTAATGTTAACTCCGATTTCACTTCTGTACTTTGTCCCAACTTATCTGTAACAATAAAATAAAACTGATAATTCCCTTCAACCGATTCTGCCGGAATATCAAGATGCTTATGGAAAACAGTATTTAGTTTCCCGACATATTGCTCGTCCGTATATACCTTATTAAACATATAGCTACCGTCAGTTTGTTTTATCACCAGTTCAATTTGTTCAATAGAGCCTTCAGCAACAATTTCGGCTTCAACATGAATATCACGACCTATATAACCCATTTTATCATTGGGTGAGTCATGACCCGAACCCAATTCCTTCAAATCTATATCGGGTCTGGCCAGTGTATTAATTACATCATCATCTTTTGTTTCACAAGAAGACAGGGCTGTTACACATACATAGAGGAGGAAAAAAACACCGTTTAATACCTTTTTTTTCATTTTCTAGTCTATTATTTTTATATCTATTGATGTTCTGGATTGCCACCCGGTTTGATCGGTTACGGAATATTGACAATGGTAATCGCCTGTATCAATATCTTCAGGGATGGTTAGATCAATGTTTATCTCATATGAAGTCCCTCCACCTTCAATGGTATAGTTCTTCATAAAAATCATAGGGTTAACAGCTTGTTTAATAGCTTCCAAATTACATTGTGCTCCCTGGTCATCATGGGTATGATGATCAAAATTGTGGTGGATATCCAGACTATACGAAGCCAAAGCGACATTATCGGCTACTTGTGCTTTGAATGTATAGGTCTGTCCTCTTTCTAATATTTCGCATGACCGGGGGAACCCCCCAGCGTAGTTCACACTGATTGTAGGCTTATCTTTATCAACCTCATTATCGTCACTGCTTGAACAAGCGAGCAGCGATATGGTCGACAAAAGCATCAGCAATAACTTTGGATATGTTTTCATATTGTTTTTTTTTAAACCGTACGACTTTTTAACAATGCCGTACGGCATGAGATTGTCTATTTTCAGGAATTAATCTTCTGCAACTACACTAAAGGGTACTGACAGTTTTACAGCTTCTTCTGATCCTGTATCCTTCACATAAATATTCAGCCAGTAATCACCTATCGGAAATTCCGGGTTAACAGGTAAATGATAGTGAATGTGAGGATTCTTTGTGTTTTCATAAAGTTCAGCCGGGATGGAAAACAACTCCTTATCCCAGCTACCAGCCGGAACATTCTGTCCTTCTCTCCATTCTTCAAACCATAGCTCGTAGACTATTTCGCTAACAGTATTATCGCCTGCCTGATATTCAAACTCTGTATGTAATTCACTACTACCAAAGTGCATGTGTCCGTCATGCCCTATTTCCACATCAAAGAATCGTTTAACCACCTCAAATTCGCTGGTCAAGACACTTTTAGATCCCCCTTCTTCAACCACGGTAATAGTCATTCTATAAACTCCTTCGGCCGGGCGTGTACTGGGAAAATATTCATTTTCGGGATCAAAAAGTACGTGGTAATGAATGTGAGGATTGCGCTGGCCTTCATAGTATTTTTCAGGAATCAGGTAATCGGATACTCTCCAATCCACTTCATCACTGACCGGGGTTTTGATACTTATGGATTCAATGTCAAAATATACTTCCGTTACTTTTTGTATTCCGGTATAATCAAACTGCACATGCAGATCCGGATTGGTCTGGGGCACTTTGAGATCGGCATTTCCAATTTCAAGGTTGTCAAATCTATCCGGATTGATATCACCTTGTTGGTCCAGGGCATCATCATCACTGCTACAGGATGACAAAAAGATTCCTGTGAATAAAATAATGGCAAAAGATTTAAAATTTAAATTCATAATGATTGTGTTTAATTATTAATATTAATTGAATGTTTGTATAAGAGATACAGCTATATTCCTGCCCGGCTCCGGCACATCTATAAGCCTGTAAAAACTGGTGTGATTAAAATATTTCTCGTCAAATACATTATTGAGCTTTACCCTTACCTTGAGCGGAGTTTTTTTACGGATCAGGTTAAGTTCGGTTTCTAAAGACATGTTGAGTACCTGATACCCGGCAGTGGTTTCTTCCGGGGGAACGATTTCGTTTTGAGCAGCGGTGATTCTATATGAGGCTGTAAGCAATGACTTTTTAAGGAAAAGCAACTTTTCAAACTGGTAGCTCCCTGTAAAAAGCCCGGATAAAGGTGGCGAAAACGGCAATGTAAACCCTTCTTTTGCTCCATTGGTCTGTACAGAATAAACATATTCACCCGCCACATCAAACCGTAAGTTTTTAATCGGTTCAATACCCAGCCTAAGTTCTCCTCCTATCCGAAACACCTTGCTCTGTGTATATTCATATATCTGCAATGTTTCATAATATTCCGGAGTCGGATTCAGGTAAATATAATTGCCAAAGTAGTTAACAAAAGGACTGATACCAACCATAAGCTTTTTTCCGGCATGCTCTATATCAACATCCAGCTGATATGATTCTTCAGCATCCAGTTCTGCATTTCCCCTTTCGTAACGATACATATGATAGTTAACCCCGTCTGATGCCAACTCATTCGCCAATGGCATCCGAAAACTTTTCCCCAAATTGAGCTTATAGGTAGTATTACCCCTTATATAACTCACGCCAACCGATCCACTGAAATTCCCAAAGCTCAAATGTTTATCCCGCGCCCTTTGCCGGTATTCGTAAGAGGTCGTTCCATCGGCATCATTTACCGGAGACTGGTACCAGTCGTAATAAGACTGAGTGTCTACAGTTCCGTAATCATACCGAAGGCCGGCCAGCAAGTGTAAATCAGGATTGAGCTCATACTGATCATATATAAACCCTCCTACTGTAAAACGCTGGTAGGAAGGGATTAAGAAGCCCCATCCACCAATATTATTATCCTGATATTCTGCATTTAACCCGGCTACCAGACGGTGTTCTCCCAGAGGTTTTAACTTATCTCGAAAACCCAGCGTATAGGTATTCTTGTTAAATGCTCTTTCTTTTGTATTATCCGGTTTTGGCATATACCCGTGAGGCACAGGTTCTGAATGCTCTTCCCGAGCATTGTTCTGAAAACCAAGATCTATGTGTAATGTATGACCACCTGCCAGGACCGTAGTGTTGTTTGTTATCTTAAAATGATTCACTTTATGGAACGGCAAGTCTGTATCTCTACTTGAATGATCGTAATCGATACCGGAAGTCCTCACCTCTAAACCATGAGCATTGGCAAAAAATCCGTTTTTAGCATGAACGTTGCTTATAAAGGTTTCCGACTTTACCTTTTCTGAAAGATACCCGACACTTGTACTGGCATTGGCCTCATAGCCGGCTGTATTTCTCAGGTTGTTATCGTGTAATTGAAAGATATAGTTTTCATACCGTATCTGGTCGGTAGGAACCTTATAATCTCCATAGTCTTTATAGGTTAAACGTCCGCGATAATACCATTTATCCTTTCTATGCTGAATGCCTGCTGATATTCCAAACAAATCATTATTGCTTTCTGCCAGCAAGTTCACTTCTCCTTCGAAAGTATCTTTCAAAGGAACGGCAGGTGATTCTATATTTACGACTCCTGCAATAGCATCTGATCCGTACAACAAAGATGCGGGGCCTTTTATAATCTGTACAGATTCAATACCATACTGATCGATTTCCAGCCCGTGGTCACTACCCCATTGCTGCGCTTCATGCTTGATCCCGTTCTGAACTACTGCTACCCTGTTAAACCCTAAGCCCCTGATCACGGGTTTAGATTGTCCCGAGCCTATACTGATAGTACTTACACCCGGCAACTTTTCAAGGGTTTGCATTAAGCTGTTTTCCCTGTTTTGATCTAAAAAACCCTTATCTACAGAATAGCTGACTACAGGAACCTCTTTGGCGCGTTGCTCCCTGGATTTTCCATAAACCGCTACTTCTTCTATTTCCCTGGCAGCAATTTTTAATAAAATTTCGACAACCTCCATTTCCGGGTAGACATGGATCGTCACATTTTCAGTTTGATAACCAATATGGCTAACCTTAAAGGAACGAACCCCTTCAGCGATGTTTTTAATAGCAAACTCACCTGTGGGTGACGTTACTGCATAGTGGTCACTTCCTATAATATATGCGCCTTCTACAGGCTCTGACGTGTCTGCATCTAACACAAATCCTTTAAATTTCAGCGGAGTTTGCGCAAAAGCAATGGTGCATAGGCTAAAGTATAGCCATATACCTAGTATTTTATGGGTCATTAAAACAGATACTTTAAGTTTCGAGAATATTTGGCGAAGACAACCTCTTAATACATCTGTTTATGAAATACGATTCAGAAACTACCCGAAAGTAATATCATTGAAGTTATAGATAACGCAAACCTACCTGAAGGCAAGTCGACATGATACCCGGAAATTAAAAACATTTCTAAGAAGAACCAAGCTATCCCAGAGTTACAGGCTCCCGCCCGATTCATAAGCAAGCGTCCGAGAATACTACATATATCCTTGAAACTGCATGTTTACTTGTTTTTAATTTTACGGAACGTCCTGTAATCATTTCGATGGTATCTAAACATGATCACAGGTCGTATAAAACCTATACACAACCGAATCGATACACTCGCTCTTTATAGAAAGTGTTTATCCGAATCTTAAAACAAGATGTAAAAAGGGACTTAACGTATGGCCGGAGGTGGCCTTGAAAAAAGCTGGTTAGATTCAATAGAATTAACAGCCAGAAAATTATAGTGCTTTATAATTTCCCGATCGATTACTTCCTGGATATACTCAATATTGAAGTCGAAATCATCGATCGGAATAGCCGGAGTGTGCCCGTGAGTAACGGCAAAATCACAAATGATACAATCTCCCCCATGATCATGGTCATCAGTATGCGCATATGCATGTAAGCCTCCCAGTCTCATTGTGAGAAAGAGCGCCAGAAAAGCAAATGCGATTTTATTTTTCAGATGTCCGATATTCATGAAGTGTCAAAACTATTAAATTAATCCGGGCCTAAATGTTATAGAAATCTTAATAAAAAGAAAAACGAACCGATAAGCCCTCATTCTAATACATTTTTTTAATCCGTCTATAAAAGTATCCTCACAAGTGCAGAGCTTGTATACACTCCCTTCACATTAACCACGACTCCTGCATGGCTTTGGGGAATTAGTATTCTTTTTATAAACAGCGCCAGGCAGTTCATCGGTATACAAGAACAGCAGCTATTTATTTCTATAGTTGAGCATCCTTATACGGAACACTGTTCCTTCTCAAGTTTTCGGATGAGAAGTTCTTTTACATTGGTAAAGGCATAATCTTTGGCTTCGGCAAAAGAAATATTGTATTTTCTTTGTATTGACTGCATTTCGACAGGAAAAACAGACAGCAATTTATCATAATACGTGTCTAAGACAGAGGAAGAAGGCATCTGAAAGTTTATTTTCAGCTGAAACCTTCGCATTAATGCAACATCAATAATCTCGGAATGGTTTGTAGCACAGATCAACATGGCGTTATCTGGAAAATAATCTATCAGCTGGATAATCGTATTCACCAATCTTCGCATCTCCCCAACGTCTTTATCATCATTTCCCCTGGCTTTGCCTATCTGATCGAACTCATCCAGAAACAATACGCACTTTTCTCTTCCTGCCTTTTCAAATACCTGTTTGATATTCTGCGAAGTTTCTCCTATTCTCGAACAAACAATATTACTCAGGTTCAGGACTATGATCTTTTTATTCAAGGCATTTGCGATAGCTTTTGCGGTCGTTGTTTTTCCACAACCTGAATTTCCATATAACAACACCTTATTATTTACCGGTAATCCGTACCGGGTCAGTTCATCTATATACTTATGTTCTTTTATTAATTGCTGTACGGCTTTTTGATTCTCCGGATCCAGGAAAACATCTTTTAAAGAAACAGCTTCCTTATCGTTTATGACCAAATCAAATATATTCATTCAGATTGCTTTTTAATTATTTCATTTCCGGTACGGGAACTTTGACTTATGCTTTATCAAAATACTGAACTATCACTTACTTTAACATTATGATATTCAATTTTGCAGGGAATGTAAAAGACTTTCCTACAGGGCACTGCAATTTAGCTTCTTTAGCCAATTCCTGAAACTTATCGGCGGAAATCTCTTCGACTTCGCCAATCAGGGATAGTTCTGCACCGGTTACACAATCGGCTCCGTAGGTAATGGTACAATCCGTATCTAAAGTCCTGATTGTATAATTTTCTTTAGACAAAAGCATTACCATTGTCATATTAAAACACGCCGAATAGGCTGCTGCTAAAAACTCTTCCGGTAATGTAGCATTTTTATTTGCACGCTTCATAAAATGAAAATCCATATTATTCATTAAAGGGTTTTCCGAAGTAAACTTGCCTGCTCCTTTTTTAAAACTACCCGACCAGATGGCATTGATTTTTTGATTCATCATAATTGATTTCTAATATCCGACACAAAACTAATTGTAAAATATCTGGCGGTCAATGGAGAAAAAGCACACTTTATAGGACATTTTCTACTATTCAACATTCCTGAAATATAGACGTAACAATCAAAACTTATTTATGGGTTCCATCGGGATAATCTCAGGGGTGTTCGAAAGGTTTTTAAGGTCGTCCCACAACCAGCTGTTCTTCGTAAGGATAAACCTTCACAGCCTTACACTCAGACAGGCATCCCATATTATCTTATAAAATATTCTAAAGGAATTTCATGGATCCCTTCGGGCCAATTTGCTGACGGAAATATTGTTCTTCCTGAACATTAACGGGGTTATCCCTGTCTGAATTTTAAAATACCTGTTGAAATAAGAGGTGTCGTTATACCCTAAACTGTATGCTATTTCTTTCACACTCATCTCGGTATAAGCCAGAAGCCTTTTTGCTTGCAGCATGATCCGGTTAACGATGACACAGCTTGGGGAGGTTCCGCAATCGGTTGTAATTCTTTTGTTCAAGGTTTTGGTACTGACATTCAGCATTGCTGCATATTCGGCTACCTTATGGATTTTTGTAAAATTTCTATCAACCAGCTGACTGAATTTACGCGTAAACTCTTGTTGTTCCGATAGATTTAAGTTTCCATCATCCCATTGTTTTATCCAAATCCTTGTTGATTCTATGATAAGGTATTTTATTAATATCCTTATTTTCTCTTCATTCCAATTATCATTTCGCCCCTGCTCAACTCCTATTTCATCAATAATTCCACCTAATTTTCGGGATTGAACAGCATCGAGGTAAATATATGGTGTTGAAAGCACATTACTATACAATATCCCGTCACAGGCAAGCTCCTGATCGTGGATCTCTACGCAATAGAAGTCGGGATGAAAAAAGATCATCTGTGCTTCCGACGAATTTAATATCTCAAACGAATGCTCCTCATTAAAAAAGAAAAATGCATCCTCATCACATATATATTCTTCAAAATCAATCTTTAACCGGCTTCCTTTTCTTAAATACAAGATCTTAAAGTACCCCTCATATGTTGTATCCCAACCACTGGAATCCGCATTTGAGTTCACCATAATCACTCCATATTGATTTTCATTTACCACCATTATCCTGAATAGAAACTTTAACGAAAATTCAAAGTTCGTGTGAACGACAGACAAAAAGCAAAATTAAAATTATTTCTCCACATTTATGATGACAGAGAAAGGAGAACGCATCCACCGGGCAACTTGATCAGAATGAACACCTCATCCGGTATTATTCATGACCCTTTTTTTGGTGTTTATAAAACAGGGAATATTTTCTGTTTTTTACTATTTTTGCCAACAAAATTTCCCGGCCTCATAGTTCAACGGATAGAATAGAAGTTTCCTAAACTTTAGATCCAGGTTCGATTCCTGGTGAGGCTACAAAAAAAGCCGGCTTTCCAGCCGGCTTTTTAACCTATAAAATTTCAACAATTATACAGCTGCATCAATAGCATCCGTATAAGTCTTCTTAGGTGCCACGCCTACTTGTCTGTTTACTACTTCTCCATTTTTAAATACCAATACGGTAGGAATGTTACGAACTCCATATTTAGCAGCAAACTCCTGGTTAGAATCAACATCAACTTTACCAATTACTGCTTTTCCATCGTACTCTCCACTAATCTCATCTATGATAGGAGCTACCATTCTACAAGGACCACACCATGCTGCCCAGAAATCTACCAATACCGGTTTGTCACTCTTTAAAACTACTTCTTCAAAAGTAGCATCTGTTATTTCTAATGCCATTTTTATTTATTTTATGAATTTATATCTCACTTCGCAAATTTAGTCAAATATTTCACCAAAACTTACAAGCATTTCATCAGTTTTGATTATTAGGCTATTATAATTGCTGATACCCCAATTTTTATCTATCTTTTCAGCTACACCCAAACCTACAAAAAACTTATCCATGAAGGCATTGTTTCTCCTTTTGGCGCTTATTCCACTATCTTTTATTTATAATGGAAGCCAATATAAACAAAATGATTATAACTGGATTGAATTGGAGGTAGAAATGTCTGCATACAATTCGGTAAGGTCACAGACAAATAAGCACCATCCGGCCATTGCTGCCTGGGGCGACACGCTTAAACCTGGCATGAAAGCCGTAGCCATATCGAGAGACCTTTTAAAACTGGGATTAACACATAACACACCTGTAAAAATCAAAGGCTTACAAGGCACTTATCTTGTAAAAGACAAAATGCATTCACGTCACCGCAATAAAATGGACCTCTATATGGGCACCGACATTCAAAAAGCCATCCTGTTCGGCCGCAAGAAAAAAACCATTTGGTACGGCATCCCCAAAAAAGAAAAACCTTAGTTCAGTTTATAATTTACGTTCTGAGTTTTCAAAGCACCAAGCAACTCACTTGTAATATGTACCTTTTGCTTCCTGCTAGGCATGGTCAATTTTATCTCTTCTTCCATATCGTAGACAATAAAATTCAGGATATGATCGCCAGAATGAGACGAGAGCAAACCTTTCAGGCTCGTTATCTGCTCTTCTTGCAGGTCAGCAACGTTGACCCTGATCGTTAATTTTTTAGCATAGGTACTCATCACATCCTGTAACAACATGAAGTTATTAAACTGTATCTTAGGATCGGATCGTTTTCCTGTATCTTTATTTACCCAACCTTCTTTGATATATGATTTTATATAAACAAATGAATTAGGGATCAGGAAATGCCTGAATTTCAGATATTCTTCTCCAAATATTTTAAACTCATAACTTTCATTATAGTCTTCTACTATAAAAATAGCCCAGCCTTTTCCGTTTTTCGACACGCGGTGATCTACCGTAGAAATAACTCCTCCCAGGGAAACCTCACGATTAACATACTTCTCCAATTGGGACAAGATGGACAGATCGGCATTACAAAACACCTCCAGTTCAGTTTTGAAATCGTCTAACGGGTGACCGGAGATGTATATTCCGACCACTTCCCTTTCGCGTTTTAACTTCTCCATGGTTCCCCATTCTTCACAAGGGGGAACTTCAGGTTCAGGGATTTGCACTTCACTACTTTCTCCAAAAAGACTTACTTGTGATGAGTTTTCATTTTCCTGAAACTTAGCTCCGTATTTAATGGTCTTTTCAAGGAAAGTAATACCATCGCCGCCATCGTGGAAATACTGAGCCCTGTGTGTATCTAAAAAGGAATCGAAACCTCCGGCAAAGGCCAGATTCTCAAATGCTTTTTTATTGGCTGCCCGCAAATCGATACGTTTGGCCATATCGAACACCGATTTATAACGTCCCTCTTTTCTGTTATCTACAATAGTCTGAACAGCACCTTTACCCACTCCTTTAACAGCTCCCATTCCGAAACGAATAGCTCCCTCGTCATTTACAGTAAATTTATAGAAGGATTCATTTACATCGGGTCCGAGTACCGTTATCCCCATCCGTTTACATTCCTCAAGAAAGAAAGTAACCTGTTTGATATCATTCATGTTGTTCGACAACACGGCCGCCATATACTCTGCCGGATAATTTGCCTTCAGATATGCCGTTTGGTATCCGATCCATGCATAACAGGTAGAGTGCGATTTATTAAAAGCGTAACTGGCAAATGCTTCCCAGTCTTTCCATACTTTCTCCAACACGTCTCTCGGATGTCCCTTGGCTTCACCACCATCGAGAAACTTCGGTTTAAGTTGTTCCAGTAAGGCAAATATCTTTTTACCCATCGCCTTACGCAGCATATCGGCTTCACCCTTGGTAAAGCCTGCGAGGCTTTGGGACAATAACATCACCTGCTCCTGGTACACTGTAATACCATAAGTCTCCTTCAGGTATTCTTCCATAGCAGGGAGGTCGTAAACGATCTCCTCGTCTCCGTGCTTTCTGCGGATAAAACTAGGAATATATTCCAATGGCCCGGGACGGTACAAGGCGTTCATGGCAATCAAATCTGCAAAAACGGTAGGCTTGAGTTCTTTCATATACTTCTGCATTCCGGCAGATTCGTATTGGAACACCCCTACTGTTTCTCCTCTCTGAAACAGCTCATATGTATTCTGATCGTCCAGAGGAAAATCGTCAGGGACCAGGTCTATATTGTGTTTGTACTTTACAAGCTTTACGGTATCCTTAATCAGGGTTAAGGTTTTCAGCCCCAGGAAATCCATTTTCAGCAGACCGGCATTTTCCACGACCGAGTTATCAAACTGCGTTACCCACAGATCGGAATCTTTAGCTACGGATACAGGCACGAATTTTGTAATATCATCAGGGGTAATGATAACTCCACAGGCATGAATACCTGTATTCCTCAACGAACCTTCCAGTATACGGGCCTGGTTTATGGTCTGAGCCTCCAGGTCTTTCCCTTCTGCTATATTTTTCAGTTCGTTCACCTTAAGAAGCTCTTCTGAACGCAGTTTTTCTTTCAGTTTGGCTTCATCCAGGCCGAATATTTTCCCCAGGGTTGTGTTTGGTATCAGCTTCGCTATGCGGTCTGCTTCCTGTAATGGCAGATCGAGTACTCTTGCTGTATCGCGGATGGATGATTTTGCCGCCATGGTACCATAGGTAATAATCTGAGCCACCTGATTGGCCCCGTATTTATCGATCACATAATCCATTACCAAACTACGTCCTTCATCGTCGAAGTCGATATCGATATCGGGCATACTCACACGATCCGGATTCAGGAAACGCTCAAAAAGGAGGTCGTATGAAATCGGATCCATATTGGTAATACCGAGACAGTAAGCCACCGCCGATCCGGCGGCAGATCCACGACCCGGACCTACTGACACGCCCATCTCACGAGCCGCAGCGATGAAATCCTGTACAATAAGGAAATATCCCGGGTACCCTGTTTTTTCAATAACCTGTAACTCGAAATCTAGTCGCTCCCGAATATCATCGGTTATTTCATCATAGCGATCTTCTGCTCCTTTGTATGTCAGGTGACGAAGAAAATTATTTTCTCCTCTTTTACCTCCGTCCAGTTCGTCTTCTTCAAACTGAAATTCTTCGGGAATCTCAAACTTCGGAAGTAATACATCCCGGGCCAGTTCAAAAGGCTCTACCTTACCTACTATTTCATTTGTATTAATGATGGCCTCGGGAAGATCTTTGAAAAGCCCTTTCATTTCATCTGAGCCCTTAAAATAATATTCCTGATTTGGCAACCCATAACGATAGCCACGACCCCTGCCAATCGGCGTGGTCTGTTTTTCGCCATCCTTCACACACAACAAGATATCGTGTGCATTAGCACCATCTTTATCTATATAATAGGTATTATTGGTTGCCACCAGTTTTACATCATGCTTTTTAGAGAACTGAATTAAAACATCATTTACACGGTCTTCTTCTTCCTGGCCGTGCCGCATCAGTTCCATATACAGGTCATCTCCAAATTGATCTTTCCACCAGAGTAACGCTTCTTCCGCCTGATTTTCCCCGACATTCAACACCTTACTCGGCACTTCTCCATATAGGTTACCGGTAAGCACCATGACATCTTCTTTATACTGCTCAATTACCTTTTTATCGATACGGGGCACATAATAGAATCCATAGGTAAACCCAATTGATGACATTTTAGCCAGGTTATGGTAACCATTTTTATTTTTGGCCAGCATGACAACCTGATACCCGTTATCTTTTCTGGATTTATCTGTGTGATCTTCACAGACATTAAAGACGCAACCTACTATAGGTTTCACGATTACTTCGGTCGGTTCTTCTCCCTTGGCTATGGCCTCTTCATTTTTTGCTTTGGCGGCTTTGTTATGATTTCCCACATCACGAACGAAATGGAAGGCTCCCATCATGTTACCAATATCCGTAAGCGCTACGGCAGGCATTTTATGCTTTGCTGCTGCTGCTACAAGTGCCGGAATTTTTGATGTAGCCTGGAGTACTGAAAACTGGGTATGGTTATGTAAATGTGAGAATGAAACTTCTGCTAACTCGGCAATATTCTGCTGAATCTCCTCTTTGGATAATTGTTCCTGGGGATCTTCTTTTTTTAACCGTTGACGTATTTTATCGGATTCGGCCTTGAGGTTAATATGCTTTAACCCGATAAGCTCAATGGTCTGTGGATTGACTTCTGAAAAACGGTTAAAATAATCGGCAGGAACATCGAGCTCCTCAATGGTAAATCCGTCTCCCCTCCTGATCAACTCGAAGAAACAACGAGTAGTAGCCTCCACATCGGCAGTTGCGTTGTGAGCTTCGGCAAAAGGTTCGCCAAATAAAAATTCGTGCAGCTCTGTTAACGTCGGCAATTTAAATTTACCGCCTCGTCCACCGGGTATTTTACACAATTCTGCAGTAACTTCGGTACAGGTATCCAATACCGGTAATTCGGCCATCTTGGTTTCTACCCCTAAACGGTAGAACTCAGCTCCCATAATATTCACATCGAAGCCTACGTTCTGACCTACTACAAACTTCGTCTTACGTAATGCAATATTGAATTTTTCCAACACTTCCTCAAGAGAGATTCCCTGTTCCTGAGCCAGTTCCGTAGAAATACCATGCACTTTTTCGGCATCGAACGGGATATTGAATCCGTCCGGCCGGATCAAATAATCCTGATGTTCGATTACATTTCCCATCTCATCGTGCAACTGCCAGGCGATCTGTATTGCTCTTGGCCAGTTGTCGGTATCTGAGATCGGCGCATCCCACCGTTTTGGCAAGCCTGTGGTTTCTGTATCGAAGATTAAGTACATAGTAGTTTCCAGTTTAAGGTTCTCAACACTGCATTTTCGCTCTTCATACCGCCTCAGACACCTGATAATCAGGTATTATTAAATTAAGGCAGCACCAAGTAAAATTAAGGATTATTCAGCGTATGAAAAAGTGGAGTTTTCAGGAGTTATTAACGAATCCAGAAAACGCATGCGATTTGTCAGCCGGTTTTGCAGTTGGTCACATTTTACTGTTTTAACCAAGAAAACAAAAGTTTATTTGTTACTGCTTTTTAACTTTCTAAATTTATAGCAATGAAAAAGATAATATTTCTCATTTTTTGGCTTGCAGCAGCAGTTTCATATCAAACCCAAGCGCAATATAACTTTCCTTCACAAACAGGCTGGGATTTCACTATTGAAAGAATATTTAACGGAGAAGACAACAGAATTCCTAAATACCAAGATGACATAAACATCAGACTAATTAATTTTGAAAACAATGAAGACCTAAGATTAGTGCTTAACATTGTTGAAGAACTGCGCTCCCTTATCCCAAAAAAAATAGCTGTTTCTTCAGAAGGTCATGGAAACTTAATTCTTGAATTAGTCCCTAAAAACAGCGGTATCCGTTTTTTTTCCAGCCGGAACCTTCACCACCATAAAATGCTTTCTCAACATAATAAAATTTGTTTAGAAAACCTGACCTCGACAGAAAAAAAGAGGATTATCGAATACATGATAGTACGCTCTTTATGTGTACTACGAAATAATAATTACAACTCCTTTATTGGCAATGCGATTCTCGATTATAAAGATCAAACCGATCCTCTTTCGACCAACTTTACAGAGGCCGATAAATTTTTGCTTCACAACTTATATGCACCTGATTTTTCAGATAAAGCAAAAAAGTATATCACAGACAAACATTCATGGAGATATTATATGAATTTTGTTTATCGGAATGAAGTAAAATGGTTCTCCATAATCCTATGTACACTCATAGTTATTTTGATTTTCACTATTTCATATAAAACAATTTTAACAAAAAAATTCAAAAAGCCTTATTTCAACTATTTATTCCCAGGGCTTCTTATAATTTATACCACGTTAATTATTTTAGAAGTATATCATCATACGACCTCCATGGAAGTAGACGCTAAACCTGCATATCTTGCACCTATCGTCTATAATTTAAGCTGGCTTGCTCCTGTAAGCATCTTATACCTATTAGAACGATATTATATAAAGTCCAAACAAACTATCTCGAAACAATTAAAACTTAAAGCATTTTTCACCTTTTCAATTCTATCTATAACTATCATACCTTTTATGGTTTTTATAAATAAGCCACGTATAAGACTAATGTTAACATTGGTAGCTATTCTTATTTTCTTTTCGAGGATGTTGTTTTTATATCTTAGAGAACACTCTGCCGCTACAATTCGTGAAAAAGATACGGAACTCAGTAAATTAAAAGAGCTCAAGGCTCAAGCCGAAGTAGCTTCCTTGCATGCGCGTATCAATCCGCATTTTTTATACAACTCTTTAAATTCAATTGCCTCCCTAGCTCATAACAATCCGGACAAAACTGAACAAATGGCTTTGTCGCTTTCTGACCTGTTTCGACACAATCTCAATAGAAAAAATGAAGCAACAAGCAGTATAAAAGACGAAATAGAAGCCCTAAAAGCCTATTTGAAAATTGAGCAGATCCGTTTTGGTGAGCGTATGACCTTCACCATAGAAATTGAGAAAGACCTTGAACACTATCAAATACCCCGAAACATCATTCAACCATTGGTTGAAAATGCCATAAAACACGGTATCTCCAAAATACTGGAAAAAGGATTCATTAAAGTTGATATCAACAAAGCACAGAGCAACATTATAATTGCGGTAACAGACAACGGCCCCCGTTTCCCTGACGGATTGGTAAGCGGCTACGGCTTACAAAGCATACACGATATCCTAAAACTAAGCTATGGCGACAAGGCTTCCTTAAGCTGGGAGAACCAACCGACCAAAACCATTGTAATAACTATAGAAGACCATGAATAATATACCCTATACAACCTTAATCGTAGACGACGAACCTCCTGCAAGACAACGGCTAAAAGAATTACTATCCGGTTTTACCGATACGTTCAATGTAATCGATGAAGCTACCAACGGCATCGAAGGCATCGAAAAAATCAAGCATATAAATCCCGAAATTATTTTCCTTGATATCGAAATGCCAGGGATGACCGGTTTTGAAATGCTCCGGCAACTTAAAGAAATCCCCATAGTGATCTTCTGCACCGCATACGACGAATTTTCATTACAGGCCTTTGAAACCAACAGTCTGGATTACCTGCTTAAACCGGTACGGAAAGAACGCCTGGAACAAACCATTCTAAAGCTAAGATTTTTCAAGAAAGAGCACCAATCAGCAAAAATCACAAGCATCTTACAACAGATAACAGGTTCAATATCACAGAAAACACTAACATCTATCACTATAAAAAATGGCAAAAGAATTATTTTTATCAAGCTCGAAGAAGTTAGTCATTTTAAAGCCGGTGATAAATACGTATCTGTTTATACCAAAAACGGAGAAGAACATCTTACCTGCCAGAGTTTGAATACTCTCGAAAATCAATTGCCCGATAGATTCATACGAATACACCGATCGATCATTATTAACAAAGACCTGATTAAAGAAATACAGACCTATTTCAACAGCCGGTTCTCATTTCGGTTAAATGACAAATACGAAGCAACGGTGATCAGTGGCAGAAGCTATCAGCAGCAAATCAAGGAATGGATGGGAATCTAAATTCTATATAATCGTTTGTTTGTTGAGAAAAAATAATCTATTTTGTAATCAATTAACATCAATCATAAAAACTTTTTCTTATGAAAACAGCATTCAGAAACAGAAGCTCAATTGTCCTGATCCTGTTCTTATCGTTCATCACCGTATGTGAGGCTCAGGCCCTGTTGCCCGAAACTGTTTATGGAGAATGGCACAACAACGAAGGAAAGAACGAATACGACGGCATGCTCATTCACCAGGGATTTATAGAATTTGGATACCGGGCTTTTATGTATCATAATATCACAAAGAATAGCACCAGCGACTATTCTTTTACAGCCAAAGACCTCGATAATAATACTGCGAAATACGAGTTACAGGTTTTATCCGAAGACTCTATAAGGTTAAAAGCAAACGATTCTCCTTTTAAAACCTACGTCAAAGTCGAAAACCCACAAGGGGGAAAACGCATTACAAATACTGAAATACCGGAAAAAATCAAAGGCAATTGGTATACCACAGACGGAAACAATAGTCTTGAATTCAATGTTACATCAGACAACTTCACTTTTAGGGATAAAGTGTACAGCCTGGAAGACTTGGTTCTTTTAGGATCAGGTGAAAAAACACAGTGTCGTCTTGTTGTTAAAAACAACGGCGAATACCGGATGTTCTATTTCAAAAACTGGACAGATGGTTATTTGCAAGTCGGCTTTAACGGAGCATATGGCGATCTGTATAAAGCAAACAAAGAATATCCCGACCAGAGAATAGACGATATTAATAGCTACATGACATCAACATTCCCAAAAGCACTTAGGGGCAATTGGTTAAAAACTGATGGCAGCAACCGGTGGTCGCATAGCTTTTATTACAATCATGCCATTGTCGACAAAGCTATCTGGAAGTATCAGTCGGTTAGAGAAAAAGGGAAATGGTTCATTATCACCCTCGAAAACAAGGGTTCTGAAAAAATAATATATGCCAAAGCAAATAATAACAATACCGTTTCATTCGGACCCTCCAAAAAACGATTAACTGTTTGCAGCCCTACCAAAACAAACAACCCGAATTACAAGCCGGCAGATGACCTCCCTTATCAAGAAGAAAACCTGTTCACTATAGATTCTGCTGTATACTCGGGGATCATAAGAGGATACGATAAAGAAAAAGGACAAAAAACAGGAATGGTTTATGTAAACAATCTTTTTACC
Source organism: Zhouia spongiae (assembly GCF_022760175.1). GTDB lineage: Bacteria > Bacteroidota > Bacteroidia > Flavobacteriales > Flavobacteriaceae > Zhouia > Zhouia spongiae. The sequence continues at coordinate 1,534,669 of NZ_CP094326.1, read as the reverse complement.
GGAAATCAGGAATCGCATTTGATTAAAATTAATGATGACGGCAGTTTTAGCGTAAAATTCCCTCTTTACCACCCTCTGCAAGTTTATGCAAGATTTCCGGAATCCAGTTTTACTGTCTATGTTGAACCGGGAAAAGAAACCTGGCAATTAATTAATTCAGACAGAGAAGATGAAGGTTTTTTTGCCGGTGACTGCGCTCAACTCAATACCGATTTATCAAGTTTGTATAGCTTAAAACAAGGTAACAAGCAGTATTACTATCTAATTAAAAACGTTCAAGATTACACTCCGGAGGATTACAAGCAAAAATGTTTTTCTATTTATGAATCTCAATCTGATAAGCTAGACAGCATTTTCAAAATTCGTGCTTTAAGCAATAAAGCAAAACAAATATCACGTTTAAACCTTGATTATAGCCTATATGAAAATGCTTTGAGCTACAACATATACAACAATATACCCGAAGCCGCTAAGATCGACAGTACTTATATCCGTTTTTTAACTCCGGAAATCTACAACAATAAACTTGCCGTACTAACCGGAAGCTACTCTATTTTTTTAAACCGTTTACGTTATTGTGATGCCATAAGAAACGGAAACGGGATTAGCATAAATCATCCGGAGGTCACAGAATTTGCAGCGATCTTAAAAAAGAAAGGCGTTCATTTAACCGAAGATGAACAAGCATTGGTAGCCAATGAAATAAAATTCAAAAAAGATAATGCAGGTGCACTACAAAAAAGAGAAGATTTTAATGATGCACACAAAAAAGAATTACAACAATTCTACAACAGTATAAACAATGTTATTAAAAAAACCCCGAAAGGCAAACGTGAATATCTTTTAAACCACATATCGAAGGATGTTAATATTGATAGTTTGATTGTTTATGCAAAAGCCGTTGCAGTTGCTTTTTCCGATGAGGAAATTGCCATCTACAACGCATCCCAAAACCTGCTTACAGATGAAGAGCAAAACCGCTTTAAAATGTATTATAGCGACGAGTTAAACAAGAAAAGACAAGACCTTTACAAGAGGTACGATCAATACATGAAAGAACATATAAATTTCCTTCTTAAAAAGAAACAAACGGAATCATACATCAACTTCTTTAAAGATAAAAGCTTGTGGATGCAAGACATACTGATCATGCAAACCATTTCAGCATCAATATACGAACAGTTAACCCCGCTTTCCGACACTTCATTACCGGAGTACTCAAATCTGGTTTACGATCCGTTCTTAAAAGAGTACCTGGTTTATGAAAACAAAAGAACCAAAGCCAAAATAGAAGCCAATAAGAACAATACGGATTATGTTATTAATAAAACCACCAATACCGAAGCCGACAAAATATTTGAGACCATCACTTCCAAATACAAAGGCAAGGTAATATTAGTTGATTTCTGGGCTACCTGGTGTGCGCCATGCCGTTCGGGAATAAAGCGAATGAAACCCATGAAGGAGGAATTGAAAGACAAAGATATTGTGTTTGTATATGTAACCAACCAAAGCTCGCCCGAAAACACCTGGCAAAACATGATCCCTCAAATAAACGGAGAGCACTACCGTGTATCAAAAGATGAATGGAACTATCTGTCCTCAAAATTCAACATCACCGGAATACCTCATTACACCTTGGTTGATAAAAAGGGAAAGATTGTTGAAAATAAAGTCAATTTGGGTACCAGTAATGAAGGGTTTAAGCAGCTCTTCGGAGAACATCTGTAAAGCCCTAAAATCCGACACCCCCGAAAAAGCTCTATAACTACTCGTTTGGAGTCCTTTAAATTTTATTCAAACGGATATTTCAAATCCCTAAAGGTTTGATTATATTTGTCGAACCAAAATTTTATGAAAAAATGTCGATTTCAGATTTATATTCAAGCGGTTTTAGAGAACGCAACCGCGATCATTTTGCCTCTATTGTAAGAGTAGCTTTAACTGATGGTGAAATTAATGAGGAAGAAAAAGCTTTTTTAGATCGTCTGGCCAGTAACCTGGACATCTCAGAAGAGGATTATCTTGCGGTTTTAAAAAACCCTACTGCCTATCACATCAATCCTCCGGTATTATACGATGCGCGTTTGGAGCGTTTATATGATATTGGACGCATGGTTTATGTTGATCATATTGCCGATGATAATGAAATGGGGATTATGATCCGTCTTGCTATCGGACTGGGCTTTACTTCAGCCAATGCAGAGTTTATAGTAAAAAAAGCAATGTACCTGCTTAACCTTGGGGTTGATATTGAAACTTTTAAGGAAGAGATCAAACACATGAACAGATAATACTGTTCTTTATTTTATTATAGTAAACCACCTCGGGGCAAGCCCACGAGAGGGTCAAGCGTAAAAAAAAGGTCTGGTAGACCTTTTTTTTAGCGATAGAGCCAGCTGGCGCATGGCAAAACATTTCGACGCAAGTCCTATGAAATTCCGTCAGGACTATTTCACAAGGACAAGCATCGGAGCATTTAAATCTCGATTATCGAGTAAAAAAGCGGCCAAGGCCGCTTTTTTACTATCTGTATTTCTGCATGAATTCTTCAGCCTTTTCCACCATCTTCTTACTGCCGCAGAAAAACGGTACCCTTTGATGTAACTCTGTCGGCTGAATATCCAGAATCCGTTCAAATCCGTTACTGGCTTTAGCATTTGCCTGCTCTGCCAGAAAAGCCATAGGATTACATTCATACAAAAGACGTAATTTTCCATCTGTAGCTTTGGAGCTTTTCGGATAGATAAAAATCCCTCCCTTTATCATATTCCTGTGAAAATCAGACACCAAAGACCCGATATATCGCGATGTATACGGTCGGTCGTCCTCTTCCGTCTGGCAATATTTGATATAATCTTTAACCCCCTGCGGAAAATGCACATAGTTCCCTTCATTGATTGAATATATCCTTCCATTATCGGGGTATATCATATTGGGGTGCGACAAATAAAAGGTTCCGATAGCCGGGTTCAGGGTAAAACCGTTAACACCATGTCCGGTAGTATACACCAACATGGTAGATGTTCCGTAGATAACATAACCGGCTGCGACCTGATTTTTGCCGGGTTGTAAAAAATCTTCTTCCGTTACCGGTGTCCCCACCGGGGTAACCCTTCTGTAAATCGAAAAGATAGTACCAACAGACACATTAACATCTATATTGCTCGATCCGTCCAAAGGGTCTATTAACACAACATATTTATTCTGATTGTTCCTGTCAGAACTGTTGATCTTTACAAAGGTGTCTTCTTCTTCAGAAGCTATCCCACATACAATCTCCCTGTTGGTCAGCGTCCGGATAAATGCATCGTTGGCAAGTACGTCTAATTTTTGTTGTTGCTCCCCCTGCACATTGGTCTCTCCTGCTGTACCCAGAATATCGACCAAACCTGCTTTATTCACTTCATGATTTACTACTTTAGCAGCCAATCGGATTGCATTGATAAGTTTGGAAAGTTCGCCGGAAGAATACTTAAATTCAGTTTGCTTCTCGATGATAAATTCACCGAGGGTTTGGTTTTGTTTAGCCATGTTCAGTATAGTTGTGTTTTGAACAACAAATATCGATATTTTTGTGAAACTACATCGTTTTCGCTAAAATCAATTTGTTTATTTTTTAACTTATTGTGAATTTTGTAACAGTTATGGAGTACATTATAAGAGAAGCACATAAAGAAGATATGGGATCAGTTCGTGAACTTATTCAAGAACTGGCCAATTTTGAAAAAGAACCTAAAGCGGTTGAAGTTACTGTTGATGACCTGATCAGAGACGGCTTTGGACCACAACCGGCTTTTCATTGCTTTGTAGCTGAAGTGAAAAGCAAAATAGTCGGAATGGCGTTGGTATATCAGCGTTATTCTACCTGGAAAGGTAAAACTGTTCATTTGGAAGACCTTATTGTAAGTGAGCAAATGCGTGGAACAGGCCTTGGTTCAGCCCTGTTTTCTGAAGTTATAAAATACGGCTATCAAAAAGGAGTCAAAAGAATTGAATGGGCCGTATTGGACTGGAATGAACCGGCCATCAGGTTTTATGAGAAGAATGGTGCAAATGTTATGCGGGACTGGGATACAGTACAGATGAACGAACAAGCGATTAAAAACTTTATTGAACAAAACTAAATATGAGAATTTTTAAGTTCGGTGGAGCATCGGTAAAAGATGCAGATGGTGTAAAAAATGTTGTAGAGGTCTTAAAAACAGTAGGCCATGAGGATACGATGGTTGTAATTTCCGCCATGGGAAAAACCACAAACGCCATGGAAGTTGTCGTTAAGAATTATTTTGAGAATAAAACTGAATTACAGGAATCTATTCAGGAAGTCGTTAAATTTCATAACACTATATTGTTTGACCTGTTTGAAAATGACAAACACCCGGTTTTTAAAAAGGTACAGACCTTATTTGAAGAAGTTAAAGGGTTTCTTGCCTGGAATAAATCGCCAAAATACAGTTTTGTTTACGACCAGGTGGTCGGATATGGCGAGTTGATCTCTACAACCATTGTAAGCGCCTATTTAAATGAAACAGGAATTAAGAACCAATGGCTGGATGTACGGACACTTATTAAAACCGACAGCAGCTATCGTGATGCGGAAGTAAACTGGGACCTTACCCAGGAAAGAATCAACAGTCAGGTAAACAGAAAGAGCCTTAATATAACCCAGGGGTTCCTGGGGAGCGACGATAATAATTTTACCACTACCCTGGGCCGGGAAGGTTCCGATTATACTGCGGCCATACTGGCTTATTGTCTGAACGCTTCTTCGGTTACCATCTGGAAAGATGTTCCGGGAGTTTTAAATGCCGATCCGAGATATTTTGAGAACACGGCCCTTTTAAACAAGATTTCATACCGGGAAGCTATCGAATTAGCCTTTTACGGAGCCTCGGTAATACACCCTAAAACCTTACAGCCTTTACAACGAAAGGAAATCCCTTTGCACGTAAAATCGTTTATCAATCCGAAAGAAGCCGGAACAACCGTAACGAAAGGTAAGGGAATTGAGCCTGAAACACCTTGTTTTATTCTTAAAAAGAACCAGACCCTTATCCGGTTATCGTCACTGGACTTTTCGTTTATTGTGGAAGACAACATCAGTGAGATATTCAAGCTTTTAGCGGATCACAGAATGAAAGTAGACCTTATTCAAAATTCTGCCATCAGCTTCTCGGTTTGTGTCGATAACAAATTTAACCAACTGGACGATCTTCTTAAATCGTTACGCTCTAAATTTAAGGTAACCCACTATGAGGATGTATCGCTATACACCATAAGACATTTTAACGATGAAGCTATAGCCTCGCTACAGAACGGGCACGAAGTATTGCTGGAACAGCGCGCTCAACAAACGGTACAACTGGTCATAAAATAATTCAACCACAAAAAAGTTGATCATATATCTGAAGAATCGTTATTGAAAATTTAAAAATTTTTAATGACGATTTTTTATGTAAGTTTGTTTGTTAAACGAATTCGAACATGGGCTTAGTTAGCGCAAAAGAAGTTGCCAGGGTAATAAAATTTGATAAGTATGGTTTTTTAGGGACCTTTGTAGGGTGGGTACTTATGAAAACACTTAAAATATCTACACTAAATAAGATATATTCCAACAACAAAGACAAAAGCGACCTCGATTTCCTTAATTCCATTCTCGATGAGTTTCAAATCCGCTTTGAAATACCTGAAGAAGATTTTAAAAGGCTTCCGAAAGACGGTGCTTTTGTCACTATTTCTAACCACCCATTGGGGGGGATTGACGGTATTTTACTTTTAAAACTAATGCTTGAGAAAAGAGCGGACTTTAAAATAATTGCCAACTTCCTGCTACATCGCATCCAACCCTTAAAACCTTATATCATGCCTGTAAATCCTTTTGAAGATCATAAGGATGCCAAAAGCAGTATTGCCGGTTTTAAACAATCGCTTAAACACCTGCAAGAGGGGAAACCACTGGGTATTTTTCCGGCAGGAGAAGTTTCTACATACCGTGACGGAAAACTTATTGTTGACAGGCCCTGGGAAGAAGCAGCCATGAAACTTATAAAGAAGGCAGAGGTTCCGGTAGTACCCATATATTTTCACGCAAAAAACAGTCGGTTATTTTACCGTTTGTCTAAGATCAATGATACCTTCAGAACAGCCAAACTGCCATCTGAACTATTAACCCAAAAAAACCGGGTAATCAAAGTCCGTATCGGGCGTCCTATTTCGGTTGAAGCTCAAAAGGAACATAGCGACCTGGGGGAATTCACCGAATTCCTGCGCCGTAAAACCTATATGCTTTCCAATTCATATGAACAACGTGAAAGCCTGCTAAAAAAAGTACCGACCAGCTTAAAGATTCCTAAGTCTCCAAAGGCTATCATTACCCCTATTGACAAGGGAATTATCAGCGAAGAAATAGAAAGTATCAGACAGAAAGATTGCAGGCTATTTACAAGTAAAAACTATGAAATTTTTCTGGCAGCAGCTCCGGACATCCCTAATATCCTCCAGGAATTGGGTCGCTTGCGGGAAATTACATTCAGAGCGGTAGGTGAAGGTACGAACAACCCCATCGACCTCGATCAGTTTGATGAGTTTTACCATCATTTATTTCTTTGGGATGACGATGCCAAGGAAGTAGTGGGTGCTTACAGAATGGGACTGGGGTCGGAGATATTTTCAAAATACGGAATTGACGGGTTCTATTTACAGGATCTTTTCAGGTTTGAACCCGAACTCTATAAAATGATGAGCGAGTCTATAGAGATGGGACGGGCTTTTATTGTAAAAGAATATCAGCAAAAACCCATGCCTTTGTTCTTGCTCTGGAAAGGGATCGTTCATACGACCTTACGCCATCCTGAACATAAATACCTTATTGGCGGAGTAAGCATCAGCAACCAGTTTTCGAGCTTCTCCAAATCATTGATGATAGAGTTTATGAAGTCTCATTATTGGGATCCTTTCGTTGCACAATATGTCCGGCCGAAAAAAGAGTTTAAAGTACAACTCAAGGATGCTGACAAAGATTTTGTCTTCGATGAAACGGAAGCCGATCTAAACAAGTTCGACCGTATTATAGACGAAGTCGAACCCGGGAATCTGCGTTTACCTGTGTTGATAAAGAAATACATCAAACAAAATGCTAAAGTGGTGGCGTTTAACGTAGACCCGCTATTTAATAATTCAGTCGACGGCTTAATGTATATCCGAATTGCCGATTTACCGGAAAGTACGGTGAAACCTGTTATGGAAGAGTTTCAGGAGGAATTGGAACGGAAATTTATGAATGGCTCCTCGCCCGAATAGGCTATTTAGAGGTAGAAATAAAATAATCGTTTATAAGCTGCTTGGTTCCATACCATTTGTCGAGGTTGATCGTATAACACATCTTTTTCCCTCTTATTTCTCCTTCCAGAAGGTTGGCAGCCTTTAATTCATTTAAGTGTTGTGATATGGTTGACTGTGCCAGTTCCATAGTTTGTACCAGATCGGTACATATACAGCCCGGGTTTTCACTTATATACTCCATAATCGCTATTCTTGCCGGATGACTTAAAGCCTTAAACACTTTTGCCAGCTCGTTTTGTGCTATGGTATGTATGACACTTTTTGTAAACCCCATCTCCTTGAATACATTTATGATATTTTTTTAAAAAAAGACTGCATCAAAAGTATTTTGGAAGACCAGTTCGAGCACCGTACCACACCAGACTATTGAACATCAGCAGGGTGAATCCTTCAGTTAAAGGATTCACCCTGATAATATGCAATCTGAATTTACTTTTGAGGCAACCTTTATTTCTAATATTTTTTTAGAACCAAGGTCTTTTACCTACCTGATAGGTTTGATAGAACTCCTCATCCGATTTCGTTAAATAGATAATCCCTTCTATCAGTCCTACTATTCCCATTAAAGATGCAAGTATCCCGCAGGTTATCGCCCCTAATATGATTGTAATGACAAGCATTATTATCCCCTCTTTATTATAGCCAAGGATAAATTTATGAACCCCTAATGCCCCTAAAACTATAGCCAGAATACCGGCAAGCAACTTCTTGTTATCTTGTCCTAGAGTATCTTTAACTCCTTCTGTAAATTCTTTGGCTGTTTCTTTAGCCCCTTCTGTCGCTTCGTGAGCAAATTCTTTGGCTTTTTCCCCGAAGTCTTTATGATCTTCACTCATGGTTGTTTTTTGTTTAAATTTTGATAATTAAAAATAGTAATTTTTTTACACGCTACAATAAGGTTTCGTCGATTGGTTCCCAAAGCTCAATTTTATTTCCTTCGGGATCCAATACCCATCCAAACTTACCATAGCTATAAGACTCAATTTCTCCCACCACTGTTACGCCTTCTTCCTTAAGTACCTCAAGCAGCTGTTCTAGATTTTCTACCCTGAAATTGAACATGAACTGCTTTTGACTCGGCTTAAAGTAATCGGTGGCCGCATCGAACGGACTCCACTGTGTTATTGCCCTTTCGTTGGGGGTATCGTCTTTTCGCCATGTAAATGACCAGCCGTATTGATCTGTCGGAATCCCTAAACGTTCTTTATACCAATGCTTCAAATTATCAGGGTCGTCCGCTTTAAAAAAGAAGCCCCCTATGCCTGTTACACGTTTTTTCATTTGCTATCGTTTTATATTTTTCTCATACAATGCAATCCATTCCCCGGGCGTAAGTTTGGTTAACAGCTCGGCTATCAGTTCATACGGTATATCATCCGGCTTTTTAAACCGCACACAGCTCTTCCCCATATCTAACTTTGTTTTACAATGTTTCGGATATTCTCCAACAAACCAATCGTGCATTTCTTTATCGGCATATATCCCGCTGTGATACAAGGCTACAAAGTGTTTCTGGGAAGCAATATTTAAAAAGGGCAACGGCAACCCGGGATCGCAATGATAACCTGCAGGATATAAACTATGAGGCACTACAAAACCAATCATTCCATAGCCGATAGTCTCTTCAAAACCCTCAGGGATATTGTCCCGAATGGTTTTCAATAATTTTTGAATGACTTCCTTTCGTTCTTCCGGAAGCTGGTCTATGTATTCCTGGGTGGTGCTGGCTTTGTATTGCATTTATATAATTTCGTTTTTTTTCATTCTATAGGAAATCACAAACAAGCTTCCGACTCCTTTTTATTTTCCATTGATAAATAAGGATCAGAAGTCCAGACGGATATACACCTTTCTGAATTGTTTGTTCAGAAGACAACTGCTTTTCAATAAAAAACTTCTTAAAGTTAAGAAAAAAATACTTTTATTTTATCGACTATGGTCCGGGCCAGCTTTTCGTTGCTTTCTATAGTCCAACCGGCAATATGAGGCGTAAGGATCACATTTTCTGCCCGGATCAAATATTCAAATGGCTCGGGGAGCGTATTGTCAGTGAACATATCTTCAAATGATGCTTTTTCGTATTCTAGCACATCCAGTCCGGCTCCTATAATTTTCCCGCTTTTCAGCGCTTCCACCAGATCGGCAGTTACAACGCTCTTCCCTCTGGCTGTATTTATAAACCAGAAGTTCTTTTTAAATGCTTTTATAAATGCTGCATTGATCATTTTTTGGGTTTCAGGCGTTTGCGGGGTATGTAAACTTACCACATCTGCTTTCTGTTGCAATTCTTCCAACGATGCTTGTCGCGCATTTTCATCGGCCACATTTTCAAGAATATCATAACACAATACCTCAACATCAAATCCCCTGAGTTTTTTAGCAAAGGCCTTCCCCATATTTCCATAACCTATAATCCCTACAGTCTTTCCGTCGAGTTCTACGCCACGGTTCTCTTCCCGTTTCCAGACACCCTTTGAGACCTCATTGCCGGAACGCTTAAAGTGGTTCATAAGCGAGAGTATCATCCCCAATGCGTGTTCCCCTACTGCATTCCTGTTTCCTTCCGGGGCAGCTATAAGCTTTATTCCTTTACTTTCAGCATACTCACAATCTATATTTTCAAGTCCGGCTCCGACTCTTCCGATAAACTTCAGCTTAACGGCTTTATCGATAAATTGTTTGTCAACCGGGAAGCGACTTCGTATGATCATTCCTTCATATTGGCCTATTTTTGCTTCTACAGCTTCTTTCGATGAAGTATAGTCTTCGTCATTCTGAAAACCGAGACTTTTTAATTGCTCTACCAGCAATGGATGGTTGCTGTCTACGTGAAGTACTCTCATATTTACCGTTTAAAACGTAAAGGTACAAAGTAGCTTTAAATGCAGCCGTATAAATATTGCATGAATAAAGACAGGCCATGTTCCTCATCATGTTATCTGTCTGTCGGTGTCTGAACGTTGGCTTACCAAATAAAAATCCGAATCTGACCCATAAACAAATACGGATCTGACCCGGAAAATTTCAAGCTTTAACTGCCCTTAATCAATTAAAGCACTAACCAACCTAATTGCATTTTACTTCTTCAGACCCGTCTATAACAAAGATCTCTGACGTACCCCATTCTTTAGTAAAGTCGTCAGCAGGTGTTAATTCTTTTTTATCCTCTGAAACATAAAAAGTGAATGTTCCGTTAGACTGTAAAATTATCTTATGCTTCCCGTTTTCTTTAACTGAAGTATAGGTTCTTTTTATCATATTTTCTACCAGGGCATTTCCTTCATCGCAGAACATAATCTCTCTTAATCCGCCTGTTTCAGCCCGGTTTTTATATACTCCCGAGATCCATGCTGCTTTTTCTACAGCTACTTCTTCTTGTTCCGTTACTACTGCTTGCTCCTTTTTTTCAGTCTCTTTACATGAAAACACTGCAAATGACACGCTTACGAACATTACTGTCAGGAAAAACTTTTTCATAGGTTCAAAATTTCGTGATTGTTTTTAATTTTCTCTTGTTATTTGATCACAAGATTACGGTTTAAAAAGAAAGGGGAGATAAACTGATCAATATCCGTTGCCTTTCATTTAATATTCGTCCGGCTTACGGATTGATATGGCTTTTTATCTCTTTGAGTATTTCAGCGCGTTTTCTTGTGGCGACAGGCACGACATCTTTATTGCTTAACTGCAATGTTCCTGTTTTTTCTATAAATTCGATATGGTTCGGGTTCACCAGATACGATTGGTGGGTTCTTATATAATTACAGTTACTTAATATTCCGGCAAAGTATTTCAGGTGCCTGGATGCTAAAATATTTTTAGTAACCGTAATAATATTTGTATACGAACCATCCGACTTAAGGTAAATAATATCATCAACGGCAATGAAATGGGTATTATCTGTTGTCTTTACAACAATTTTCCTGAGCCTTTTATGGTTTTCCTCGAGGGTCGCGAGAAGCCTTCGGTTCTCTTCCTCGCTTTCAATCCGTCGCAGTGCATTTTCTACCGCTTCTTTAAGTTCGCCGGGATCTATCGGTTTTAACAAATAGTCCAGTGCACTGAACTTAATGGCTTCTATAGCATACCGGCTAAATGCCGTTATAAATATAATATGAAAGTTAATCCGATCCAGTTTACGCAATAATTGCAAACTATTGCCGTCTTCCAGTTCTATATCCAGAAAAACCAGATCTACCTGATTGTGTTCTAAAAAAAAAGCCGCTTCTTTTATGGAGGGGAACTCTCCTATTACCTCAACGTCCTTAAACAACAGTTTAAGCATGCTTTTTAATGCTGCCCTTGAGCTTTGTTCGTCTTCTACTATTACTATTCGTATCATAAAACTGTCAATTCAAATTTAACTATAGTGCCTGAGTGAGCCTTTGGCGTGGTTATCTGCAAGGAATTTTCGTCTTTACACCCCAGTAGTTGTAATCGGGTCTTTAAAACACCTAATGAGTGAACCTTTCCGTCTTTGTTTTTATCTCTGAACCCGATACCGTTATCCATGATGGAAAATACAAGCTTGTTGCCTCTTGCCTGAATCCTGATCGATAAACATCCTTTTTCTTTTTTGGGTTTCAGTCCGTGTTCTATGGCATTTTCTACTATAGGCTGTATCAACATGGGAGGAATTTCCACTTCGGCTATATCAATCTGGTCGTCTACATCAATTTGGTAATCAAATTTATCTGCAAATCTCAATTTTTGTGTTTCTATATAATTAGTCAGCGCACTAAGATCTTCTTCCAGCGTTATTTTTTCTTTATTGGTGAAATCAAAATTTTGCCTGATAAGTTTAGCGAAGCGTGATATTTGGGAAGCAGATTGTAAAGGGTTGTTTTCCAGCAAGGTGTTCTGAATTGAAGAAAGCACATTAAAGATAAAATGTGGATTCATCTGTGAACGCAGTATCCGCTGTTCCAGCATTATTTTTTCCCTTTCTCCTTTCAGTTTATTGTTTTTAAAATACTGAACCAGGTATAGTAAAATAAAAGCGATCAATACAATGACAACTATAAAAATTACAACAGTACGAGCGTGTACTTTCTCTACCCACTGTCGTTTTTCTTTTTCTTCTGCCAGGGCCTGTTCTTTTTGTTTTTGCTCATTCCGTGCATCGAAGAGATCGAACTGATTTTGCATCATGCTCTGAAAATCTTCCTGTTGTGCTTTTTTAGATACGCCTTGCACGGAGTCAAGTTTCTTTAAATAATACCGTGCCTCTTTTATATTTCCGGAATTCAGGGCATCGTTGAGTTTAAAATGATATACTTCACCGAGAGTTTCAAGATGGTTCTTCTTTTCACCCTCAGCTATAACTTCCTCGTAGTACTTCTCGGCTTCCTTATGGGCATCTAACTTGGCATAAAGGTTGGCCAGATTGGTCAGACTTGTATTTTTGGTGTAGGGTAACTGTCTTTTTATTTTAGCTGATTTCTCGTAGTGTTGTATAGCCCTTTTCAGATACGACACCTCATTATTCCAGTTGTACATGTTCTCGTAATTAACCCCAAGATTATTGTACGATTCGGCAATGGCTTCCTTGTCTTTTAAAGCAATACTTAATGTCAGTGATTTATTATTGAATGCGATGGCATCTTCAAACATCCCCATATTCTTATTTAAAACTGCCATATTATTATATAGCCTTGATAAAGTAACACTATCGCTCTGACGCTCGTAAATATCGGCGGCGGCCTTCAGCTGCCCCAGCGACTCGAAAGTATTCCCCTGCACATAGAGCAAGTTCGAGAGGTATTCATACACCTTTGCCTGCAATAAACTATCGTTATGCGCTTTGGCCAGCTCTTCTACGGTTAATATCTGGGTCGTGGCCCTGGTAAACTGTTTTAGATCGGTATATACTCCGGATAGGTTTAGACGAGCTTTGCTTTCCAGTTCATAGTGCGTTGTCTGCGCAAGCTTTTCAATGGCCTTCCTGTAAGGTAACACACTCCTTTCTGATTGATTGAGGATGTTATAATTAAGGCCTTTTATAAAATAAAACCTTCCCTGATCATAGACTGAGAGCTTTTTTTGCTCCAGCAAAGCGTCTATTTTCTTACTGTGGGACAATGAAGGCGTTTGTAAAACCTCCTGCTTTATGCTCCGGTACACCTCATCAATCGTTTGTTGGGCAAACAGTGTAGCCGCACATAAAAACATCACGATAATACTTAAAGCTTGTTTTTGTTTCATAGATAGAGAAGTCCCTTTAGCATAAATAGCGTGCAAAACTACAAAGTGTCTTATATTTTTTACCGAAAGTACTGTTAATTGTACCGTTCTTATCGTTACTTGTAAAACGGCATTAAGCGCCTTTCCTATTTAGCTGTTCTTTTTTCAATATCGACGGCTCTTCTGTAGAAATCTTCAAATCCGGTCTTGTTATACTTAGCTCTCATTGCTGAGAGCACGTCAAACAAATTCAAGCTAACCCACTCCCACAGCATAGTTTTAAAGTTATAAGCCAGCATTTGACTTTCTACTTCCTTCCGAAGGCTTTTAATTTCATTCTCTGCAATTCCGTTTTTAATCAGTAGTTCTATGGTATGCTTCTTATTTTCTTCAGAAAACTCAGTATCCAAAAAAGGTTCCAGTATCCAATCCCAATTCCAATTATAAGGAACTAAGGTGATATTATTTTTATCTACAAATGCTTTTAAATTGTCTTTTTGTTCAGCAGCTATAAAAACAACATCCTCCGCCAAGTATAGTTTCGGACTTGTAAAATCGAGACAAACGGCTTCAATTTCCGTTGCTTTAATGCTTTTTTCCTTATATACGACAGAGGGTTCAAAAGGATAATTTTTTATAATTATTTCCTGATCCCTGATCTCCGATTTTCCTAAACTACACAGCAGCTTTTTCATCTTACCGGTTTATTTATTAAATAAGATTTAGTCCTAAAATATGCCGGAGCTCTAACGTTTATCCTTCTGAAATACCCCCGATGGAACTTCACGGAACTTGTGTTGAAATGTTTTTTAGTTTTTTCCTTATTTCTCAAGAATCCCATCCGATGGTATTTCCTTCATTACAACTCCTCTGCTTTGATTCCTAATGCCTCAAACTCTTCAAAAACATTATCTGAAGCATAGCACAATGTTACCTTCTTCAGGTTAGGAAACTTTTCAGCATCTTTGGCTGTTTCTATATCCCAGTAGTCTTCCCATCCTTCAGCAAACCGGACCAGATTTAAATAGATGTCGTTACCTCCATCCTGATTGATTTCTGTTATATCTGATGCCAGTCTTTTAGGTATTGGCAGGTCTCTGAAATATTGAGTTACCTCCGGAATCGGATCATACCCTTCTTCTTCGATATCGATGTCTCTTTTATCATACCAATCCACAAATTCGTATAAATCGAATTTCGGCTGTAGCTTATCCTGGCAATACATCAACTCCTGAATAACGGATATTTTAAACCCAAAGTCTTCGAACTCGATAATCTCTTCATCCAATTCTTTTATCAGGTATTTGTCGCCGGCCACTTTTTCTTCTTCCAGATACTTATACGGTTTTACAGAAAGTCCTTCTATAAGCGTCTTATCATCTATACCACATGAGAACCACACTGCGATACCATTTTGTACCAATGCCCCGGAAGTGTCCCCTTTAAAAAGCTTTACTCTTTGATTTTTATTTTTTTTGTAATAGCCTATTATTTCTTCATCATTAAATAAAAATGAACCGTTGAAGGTATGCTCCGGACTAAATTTATAATTTTCCTTTACAAGATCCAGCGACAGGCCTTCTATTGTTTGCCCTTCCTTCACGTATGCCTGAATTCCCAGATTATGCCAGGTGTAAATAATGCTGTATTTGGTAGTTGTTTTTTTATCGTACTTACCCAGAGCTTCCTGAAGTTCTGTAATACTGAAAGGAAAACTAAAATCTCTTCCATTAATAAGGAAACTATTTTCTGATAACTCTAATTGTATCATGCTTTGCCAGTAATTTAACCTGTTGCAATCAATTAATACTGATTGTAAGATTATAATGTTATTTCAGTCAAAATTAGCAAAAGCAACACGAAGAAAAAACTTTATTATTTGTCATTGAAAACAGATTTGTTTTTAAACGGTATATCTTTTACCGGTTATTTACTTCTTTTTTTAACCACCAATCTAATCGCGTTTCCGGTTTATAGTTATTGATTTTCGGTTTTGCTTCTGCTCTTTCTATTTTTAATTCATCCAGGTTTGCTACTACGGACCAGATGGTTCCGAATTTTTCTTTCCTTAAATCCAAGCAAACACATTTATCGGACACTATTTCTTTAGCCTTTGCTAAGTCTATTCTTTTAAGTTTCGCCAATTGTGCTTTTAATCCGTTATATCGTTCTGCACTTTTACTCCATTCAACACCTCCTTTATCAAATGATTGCATTTCAGGAATAACAAACTGGTTGGTGATATATATAAAGTTCTCCTCTTTTTCAGGAAGTCTTACCATACATCTTTGTGGGGCGGATTCTACTACCAGGAGGGTTCCGGTTTTGTCTGCCAGCAGGAAATTATTAGCAGATGACACTTCAGCCTCCCGGATAAGTTTTACCGCCTGATCTGCATTACTACAGTTTTCCAGGATTTTTTTTATTATAAAATGAAAACTAATGCCCGGGCGGTTCTACGTACCATTAACGAATGACATTGCTACAAAAAGTCCTTCTTCATTTATACCATCTGAACGTCCTATAAAAACGTCTGACTGACTTATATAAGCATATTTGTCTTTTGGGGCTATTAAGCTACTTTCCGTAAATTTTTTAAAGTCGAATAACATATCATAATTTCGACCTACTACAACGGAATCTTCGTTCTTGAATGCAAATACACTACATTGTCCTGTAGTTTCAAAGATTCCCAGGCTTAAAAGAAAAGCCCCTAAATTTTCGGGTTTGTCTTTTATGCCTTCTGCAAATCCTTCTATCTCAGCAACGGCTTCAGGGTAAAATTCTTTTAATTTCTTATATGATTCGAGTCCAAAACTACGTTTTTGCTCCGTTATTTCCGGGATGACAAAATTGGCTTTTTCATATAGTAGGGTTCCATATTTTAATCCCATTTCGTAAAACGTCCCGTAAAGTCTTGGATGATACATTTTTTATAATTCTTATGAAGCAATTAAACAATTCTGTTGTCATTAACATACAGGTCTCTGGATCGCAACTTCAAATATTAATTACCGTGTCTTTGATCCCGGTGCAGTTATGTAAAACATTGTGTCTTCAAAAAAATCCGGCAGCTCTTTTCCATCTTTTATTTCCCTATCCGTGAAAAGATAAAATAAGTAAAAACACTAAAAGTACTCTCCAAATAATTTTATGTTTATCAGATCTTTAACCTTAAAACTATCGGTTCTTACTTTTTTCAATTACTTCCCAGCTGCGCCATATTTCTTTAAGGCTTTTATCGAACTGCACAGAATCTTTGGTTTGCTTTATCTGATCGAACAGGTCGTGCATTTCTCCCCGTAGTCCGGAATAACGATCTGTAACTTTTGTCATCTCTACCCAGGCTGCAATGTGTTTTTCGAATGCTCGCTCAAATTCCAGCGGACAATTTCCAAAATCTACCTCCCTGAGTCCCTTCACATAGTTATCGATCGTCTGCGTCAGCGATATCTGTTCACATTCATGATTCCTCTTTTTCCCGAGCTGACTATCTGCCAATAAAACCCTATCGATACAGTTGCGGGCCACTTTTGTGTCTTTACCCTTATTGGAGTCACATGAAACATAAAACAACGTTAGAACACTTATAATTCCATATGTTAACAGCTTTCTCATACACATTTTACATTCACCTTCCCCGCCTGCCAAAAGCAGGCTTATTTTACATTTCTATATAAGACTCTTCAGATATTTCACTATAGATTCATTTGTTTTCGAAGCATATTTCTCATTCTTTTTATGCTTTACAAACGCTGTATTGTTATCTGATATCACCAAAACAAAGTTTAAATCGTCTTTATTGGAAAAATTAAAAACCATATCGTTATCCGGATTTATAAATTTGAACAACAGCTTTGGCTTGTATTGTTTATAGCAACTTCTGTCTAAGTCCATTTCTCGGTTTTCTTCAAAACGGTCAAAATCTATTTTACCGTCAAACTGCCCCAGTAAGGTGTATTTTTTGACGTCAATTTTATCAGTCTGTCTTGTAGAAACATTCTCATCATGCGTAATTTTTAATTGGTAAAAAACCATCGATACCACTATCATTCCCAGCAGTATATACCAATAATCGGGTAGCACCCTCCTATCGCACAAGAATACAATAATCAAGAAAATTATAATAGCGTATAAAATTGAAACCAGGTACTTTCTGTTTTTTAAAATTATAAATGAAAATACCGACAAAAACATAAATACTACCGCAGTTATATCGGCCACATCTCTTGAAGTATTTACAAGATATCTAAAATCACTGCTTAATATAAATTTGGTTAAGGCAAGAATTAAAATAAATACAAGAATATCCCTTAATACCAGAGCGAATTTTTTCATTAAAACCGGTTTAGTGTTACATAATCATTTATTGGTTGTTTCTATTCTCCTTTCCTTATTTCTAAGGAATTTAAATAACGAAAGGTTTTTCGCTTTTAAATATAAATAAAAGATTCTGTTCTCTGTTTATTTTATCCTTATTAAGCTGGCTCCTATACAAAAACACAGTCTAAAGCAGCTCCTGAAACGGAAACTAATTTGTTTGATCCGGAAATATTTTTTGAAACTTTCCGGGGAGCGGATCGATGATTTCTATGGGTTCTTTTGTGACGGGATGCATAAATTTTAAAGCATACGCGTGTAAATAAACCCCTTTCCCATTCAAAACCAGGTCCTTTAAGTAGTACTCTTTATCTCCTAAAATAGGGGAGCCTATACTGTGAAGATGTTTCCTCAGCTGATGTCTCCTCCCTGTTTTTGGGTCTAACTGCACCAAATTCAACTTGTTAAACCTGGGGGATTCAACTGTTCGAATTACTTTAAAAAAAGATACTGCTTCTTTAGCGTCGACCGGAGTAGTTATGGTTCCTTCTTTTTCCATTAATCCGATAGCGACAGCATAATAAGTTTTCTTTACCTCTTTATCTTCAAACATTTTATTTAAAGCCCGGATACAACCGCTCGTCTTTCCTACTAATAAAATACCGGTAGTAGCATAGTCTAACCGGTGCACAGGCTGCGGTTTTGCCGCATCGGCCTGGTTACTCGGCCTGAGGTTTTGCACCAGAGCATTGGCTATGGTATAAAAACTATTTCCACTTACCAAGATTCCTGCAGGTTTATGAATAAGTGCCAGGTATTCATCTTCAAAAAGAACTTTCAGAGGGAAAACGAGCTGTTTGAGCTGCTTCTTTTCTTCGGGTACACATAACCGGACGATTTCTCCTCCTCTTATGATAGTTGCGGTACTGGCCGTGACCCCATTTACAGTAATATATTCTTTTTTTAATGCTTTTTTTAACGCAGATTTGGTAGGTAGCGTATAAAAAACACCCACCCCGTATTCTTGTAACCGCTCCGGAGCGACTTGTGATGGAACCGTATGTATTTCTGTTATATCTGGCATTGCAATCTTGTATGCCGCAAGATAGAACATTACAAGCTATTTATTATATCATTCAGCTTTCTGATATGCTTCTTTTAACCACGCTATGAGCTCCTCATCAATTTCGGTTACATCAGAGAGCTTTACCCTGTGTGTACACATGGTTCCGAATGGCCCTGAATCTTCTAAACGATCTGTGGTTGGCTTGCCTTTTATTTTCAACCCTAAATCTATTCTGGTCTTTGTCGCCGGCTTAATTAATGCAAACTGGATTCTCCTTATAATACTTACGGTTGTCTTCTTAGGGATTATGGTCACATCGCTGCCAAAACCTTCTACCACATTTAATATCTTTTGGTATATGGGAAACAACGCTTCTTTTCCTTTATATTGATTCGCTACCGGATCGGATCCGGATTCATTATCCTCTTTAGAAAGCATTACGATGGTATTAGCATATCCATGGGTTACACCATGTTCTTTTTTAAGGTAATTAACGGCTTCAGAATGCTTTGCAAAAGATTGTCCTTTCAGAACTGATTTCCATTCATCTAAGGGCTTACCTGTTTTTTCAGGCATATTATCAATCATAGTCTGAAGTGCTTTATCCATTTTTATATGTTTTATTGATTATTATGATAACACAGCGCCGGAAACTCATCGTAAGACAATATGCCAGGAGATTTCTGTCAGGGGTAGCAACTACAGAACTTAAAGATAAGAAATACTCTTTGAATTCTCTGTAGAACCGGGATTTATAATTTATTTTATGGAAAGCTAAAAGTCTAGACAGGTTTTATCCCCAGTTTTTCGTGGGTTTTGACAACCGCCTGTTCATTTTTATGATCAATCCATTCCTGTCCTTTCCATCTACGCATCAAATTGTCATAATGACGCATTACAAGCACGTTATATGCTGCTTTTGCCAGATTCGAAAATTTTCTTGGGAACGCCCGTAAGCTCATGGAAAATCCCGGAGTCAGGTATTTCATATAATGCCAGTAACCTTCCGGCATATATAGCATTTCCCCGTGTTTTAAATCGGCCACATAACCTTCGGCATGTTTTAAAGCCGGCCATTTATCGTAATCAGGATGATCAAAATCTATATCTTCTCTCGATATAAGTGCATGAGGTATTTTATAGAGGTATTTACTCTGATCAGGTGGTAAAATGACACACCTTTTCTTCCCGTGGAAATGGAAGTGTAATATATTCGAATAATCGATATCGAAATGCATGAACACCCTACTGTTTTCTCCTCCAAAGAAGAGCATCGGCAATTGCTTTACCAATCGCAACCCTATATCAGGCCATTGAAAATCTTTTTGCAACTGAGGCACCTCTTTCATTAGGTTGTACAAAAAGATGCGATAATTAGTAGGTTCTTTCTGAAGCAGGTTTACATACTCGGCCATCTTCATTCTGGCGTGAGGCTCATTAAAACCATCTTTATAATCTACCGGGCGATCATCGTACAAAGGCACAGTTTTATCACCGGCTACCTCAGCCATATACTGAAGGCTCCATTTATCGTACGCTTCCCAATCGGATGTAAGCTGTTCGATAACTACCGGCTTCTGAGGCTTTAGATAGTTTTCGATAAAATCTTCTTTACTTATTGTTTTAACCCTGGGGATCTCTTTTAACCTCATAGCTAATCATCAATTAAAATAAACAGGATAAGGTTTTATCTCATTATGCACGCATAACCTTATTCGTCTGCCTTGGCAAGCTTGGCTTTGGTTTTGGCCTCTTCATTTTTTTCGATGGTGTGTCCCGGACGACTCCATGCCGGTTTCTCTCCCAATGCCTGATACACTGAATCTACAGCCTCTGTCGTCTGGGGCTGGACTTTCTTCGTAAATGGTTTTTGCGGATTCAGTCCTAACTTCCCGAACATCTGCATGTCTTCATTAACATCGGGGTTTGGTGTTGTTAATAATTTGTCTCCTGCAAAAATTGAATTTGCTCCGGCAAAGAAACACATGGCTTGTCCTTCACGGCTCATTTGGGTACGTCCTGCTGAAAGTCTTACCTGAGTTTCCGGCATTACGATACGTGCCGTAGCCACCATACGTACCATATCCCATATTTCTACAGGTTCCTGCTCTTCCATGGGTGTTCCTTCAACCGCAACCAACGCATTGATCGGCACAGATTCAGGGTGGGGATTTAACGTAGATAACGACACCAACATTCCTGCCCTGTCTTCCAGCTTTTCACCCATTCCGATAATCCCGCCACTACATACGGTTACGTTCGTTTTTCTAACATTATCTATCGTTTGTAAACGGTCTTCGTAACCTCTTGTAGATATTACTTCTTTATAATATTCTTCAGAGGTATCCAGATTATGATTATAGGCATATAAACCAGCTTCGGCCAGTCTTTTTGCCTGATTTTCTGTAAGCATACCCAAGGTACAACACACTTCCATATCGAGTTTGTTGATCGTACGTACCATTTCCAGTACCTCCTCGAATTCAGGGCCATCTTTGACATTTCTCCATGCAGCTCCCATGCAAACTCTTGAGCTCCCACTCTCTTTGGCTCGCAGTGCCTGTGCTTTAACCTGCTGAACAGACATCAGGTCATTTCCTTCTACTTTGGTGTGGTATCGTGCTGCCTGCGGACAATATCCACAGTCTTCAGGACATCCTCCGGTTTTTATGGATAATAAGGTAGATACCTGTACCACATTAGGGTCATGATGTTCTCTGTGCACGGTTGCTGCCTGGTAAAGCAGCTCCATTAAAGGCTTGTTATATATTTCTAATATCTCTTCTTTCGTCCAGTTGTGTCTGTTCTCAGTCATACTTCCTAGTCTGTTAAAGTGGGTGTAAAAATAAAAAATAAAAGTTGAAAACAGACTTTAGAGCTATTATTCTTCTTTTTGCAAGCCAGACCTCAATACTTCCTGAATTCCTGCTAAATGCTCACTAAACTGCATCATCTGCATAAGCACCTGTGCCATTTCGTTTTTGTTTCCGAGTCCTTTTAGTTTATTATTTTGTATAAAAGTCTCTTTAATACTTCTCCACCTTTCTTTCTCTTCATTATTTAAAACGCCCGCTATCTCTTTATATTTTAGAAGGTTTGCTTCTGCGGCACTCGTTAATGTTTGTGATTCATTTTCATAATGGGTAAGTAACAGGGTTTCTATCTCTTTATCATTCATTATGGGCACTACCTTTTCCACAAGTTTATTCATGTCTCTGTATGAGCCCTGTAATTTAAATGACGGCTCTGTGCGATCGGCGTCATCCATAGCCGCAGATTTAATATAGTTCACATTCACCTGCATCACCCTGTCCCGGATGGTCAATACCTTTTTTATAACCGATAAGTAGTCCCGGACTTCTTGCTTTGTATAATTTCCTTTAAGCTCTACACTTTCATTATTGCCCAGCTCTGCCATTTCAACAAAATGGTACAGGTCATCAAAATTCTTATTACCCAGCTGGTGTAATACCGGATTTGAAGTTAAGGCATTCTCTATCAGACTCAATTTGAAGAGATTTTCAGTATCTCCGATAATATCTCCCAGATTGTAAATATCTGCACGGTTCGCTAACATATCCGGAATCTGAAATTTATCGCCGCTTTCCGTATATGGGTTTCCAGCCATGACAACACAAAACTTTTTACTCCGTAAATCATAGGTTTTGGGCTTGTTGTTATAGACTCCTTCTATTTTCCGGGTACCATCTGCAAGGGAAATAAACTTTTGAAGGAATTCCGGATTACAATGCTGAATATCGTCAACATACAACATAACATTATTCCCCATTTCGAAGGCAAGGTTCAACTTTTTTAATTCTTCTTTCGCAGCAGCATTTTTAGCAGCCATCGGATCGACGGATGTAACCTCATGCCCGATAGCGGGACCGTTAATCTTCATAAATACCAACCCTAAGCGATTGGCCAAATATTCCATTAAGGTTGTTTTACCATATCCGGGTGGAGAAACCAGTAACAGCATCCCCATTCTGTCAGTCCGCTTATGCTGCCCTACACTTCCTAACTGTTTTGCGAGGTTATCTCCAAACAACGGTAAATATACCTGGTCGATTAGTTTATTCCGAACAAATGAGGATAACACCCTGGGCTTGAACTCCTGTAGCTTTAACGATTCTTTCAAGTCGTCAGTCACTTTATGTTTTGCTTCCCTATAAGCATTGTATGCAGGCACTTCGTTCAGTTTAAACCAAGACAAACGCTCTATAAACTCATGATAGTCAAACTTGTATCCTTCGTTATTCAGTTTGGAATGATTTCCTTTTAAGTCATTTAATTCCTCCTCCGGACTTGCATGAACTATGTTTTTTTCTAACGAATTGCTGTATAGCCAAACGCAAATAACTTCATATACATATGATTCTAAATAAACATCAGAAGTCATTACAAAAGAGCTTATCCATTGTCTTGCAAGGCTTATTTTCTCTACCGATGTAGCCAGGGACTCTATTTTACCCACCAGTTTTACATCCAGATCTTTCTTTTTAAGCATTTTTATAAAATCTGAATATATACGAGATGCTTCACTGCTTACTATAAAGGAGTTATTATCTTTAAGTTCCTTAAAAAGATAGTTGGCTATCGGATCGATATCCTTATCGTCAAGGATTTCGATTGTTGGCAGTTGTTCCGTCCAAAGCTGTTTTATTTCCGAAACGATTATTTCAACAACCTGCCTGTATGCTTTACTTTCGGGAAATGCCCGTAAAACTTCTCCCGACGCCTTTATTATATCGTTTAAATATACCTGCCTGTTCTGAGGCAGGCTAAACCAAAAATACTGCGCAAAAGCTCTAACCCGAGGCGGATAAATGAGCAACCCTAAATCTGATGTCTTTTTAATGAGTGTCTTTAAGATTTTTATAGCATCAACATCATGTACCCCTTTTACATAACCTTCTGCATAATTCTTACTGGCCTCAGTCTTAACTATACTCTCTATTTCTTCGCCGGTATAATTTGAGAGCGTTTTTACATCGCAGGCTTCATAAATTTTAAAGGCAAGATACTCCGATCTATATACCTTTTCACTTTCCGAAACCAATTCCCTGTCCCAAAAGGATCTGGATTCTGTAAGTATTTCATTAGTGACTTCCTGATAAAAGTCGGTACCGGTAAGATGATAAAACAACTTCTGACTTTTATAAACAATGGTAAGATCGAGTTGCTGATTGTTAACTCCGAATTTATGCTTCCCGAGTTTAATTACATTCTCTCCGTCTTCATAGAGATCTTGTTTATCTTTTAGCTTTCTAATTGCATCTTCCCTGGCTGACTTTAAAGCTGTTTCTATAGTCTCTGCCTTGCCTGCATCGTCCAAATCCAATAATTGCTGCACGATATCCCGCAACTTATTAATCATCAGGTCAGAGGCAAAATATCCATTGATATCAATCACAGCATTAAAAGAGAGCGCTTTTTTAGACACCCCGTTCAAAATTCTTTTGGCTGCACTTTCGAGTGCAGAAGCTTTTTTATTTCTTGCCTCAACCAGACTGTTTTTTCTGGCTTCAAAAGCATTGTAAACCTCTTCCCTTTTTTCGATAACAGCTGAAATAAAGTCCTCAAAATCAGCAAAACGTCCTTCAAGTTCCTCGAGCTGAACAGCAACTTTATTCAGCATATCCTCCGTTTTCTCAGGAGTATCTGCTATATCCAGATAATTGATAATACCCTGATCTATCAGCTTTATTTGTGCAGCAAACTCTGCCCGGGCTTCTTTACTGCCGAGACGCTGAATGGTATTTTTAATTCCCGATTTAAGTTGATTGATGGTAGCAAAAATATGAGAGATGTTTTCAATAATCTTTGTCGACTGGGAGGCATCCTCAATTTCCAGGTTTGAAACTATATCAATAAGCATTTCGAGATCTGATGCTATCTGATTTACCTCATCTTCCAGCTTTTTTGCGTCTATTACCTTGTTGATCCCCTGTAGTTCCTGTTGTTTTTCCTCAACCCGGTCATGATAAGGAAGTAAAGCCTTTTCATCTAACAGAAACTGCACGCACCTCTTTGAAATCTTATCGTTTTGTTCTGCAATCTGTTCTTCTATTCCTCCGGTAAACGTTGTATCTATATATCTTATTTCATTGAGACTGATTACTTCGCCCCGAAGTGTTCTGAGTTGTGCCAGCACCTGTACAAAGTCGTCTATAGACCTGAATGAACTACTTTTTATTTTACCAAAAACAGCCTCTGATTTATCTTCTGTTTCTGCGGTTAACCTGAAGGCTTCCTTTCTAAGCTGAACTACTTTTTCAAATTCATCGATGGCGGCATTGGCAGCGTCATTGATCTCCTTCAGAGGCTCTGACAATTTATGTGTATCTTCCTCATGAATCCAGTAGTAACTATCAATAACATCTATGGATTGTTTTGCAATGTCATCATACAACCCATCATAGCTATCTTCTTTATTGAGCAATGTGATTAGTCCCTGGCACTCAGCCATTGCCTTCACAATATCTTTATTCCCAATTTTATAGATTAGTGTATCGGTATACTGCGACTCAGTTTTACCCGCTTTCACGAAAGGAGTCTGCCAAATCTGAATTACGTGATGTCTTGTTTGTTCATTTTCATTTTTAAAATAACAAAGTTCACCGGTTTCTAAAAAAGTAAACCCGTTACAAGCTATGGGTGTTTTAACTTCCTGCTCAATAATGTTGTACTGCATAAGCACATACAATCCTCTTTTGGCTTCATAAAACACATAAATAAAATCTTCTCCATTTGGTGCACTCAGCTTTTCCTGAAACTTAAGATTCGTAATATCGCTGTCAAACACCTTTGCTGCTCCCGACTGTAGGTAATAGCCATTACCAAAAATAATCCCCTGATCATCCGGCAATAAAACGCAGGCGTCTTTAATGCTATCTATTTTTTTTACTTCCTGGATCTTATGGTTATAAACAAAGTAACGGGATGATTCCTGAAATGGCTTAATTTCCAAGACTAAAAGGTTTCCTATATCGGCATATTTGTATTGAGCATCATCAAGAGTCTGATCTATATGCTTTACAGGTTCTGAATAAATTCCTTTTCCATCGTCTGTGTTATCTTCGATCTTTATGGTTAAATCACCGCCAATAGTTTCTACAAATACCTTATCCAGAATAGCCACATGCGCATGGGTTCCGTGCCGCTGCATATCGCGGGTTACCTCGACCCAGTTAAATTCATATTGTGCTGGAAACTTATATTCGTGCTCGCTTCTATTATCGACATAAACCGGTTTTTTGTCTTTTATAAGCCACTTAAAAGTCTTAATATCGGTATTACTCTCACTTAGCTGAAAAACCATATGGAGATAGTTGCCCATTACGGCGAACTTTTTAAACACCGTATTCCTGTAATACTTGTAAAGATTTGTAAAGTCGTTTATAAAGATTTCATCGTGGATGAAATCCAATGACCGGGATACGAATTGATTCCCGTCGTACTTATAAATACTGAAAACATCAGACATTGTAATTTCGGTTCTCAATCCGAAATGAACGTTATATCCCAACAAGCAATAACCTCCAATGGTAACAATATCGCAGGCGATACAATTATTCTCAGTATTGATTCTGTTATTGGCTATCAATTTTGTTTCTATTCCGCCAAAAACCTCAGAACGGGCTTCGTTAAGCTTTCCTAATCGATTTTGAAGATCTTCTTTCTGCTTTTGCAGTCGATTTTGGATTATTTCGTAGGTTCCGCCATCTAGCTGAATAACATCGGATGTAGTTTTTTCTTCTTGCATTGATACTTTTTTGGATTGGAATGAGCTTATTGAGTCAGTTACTATGAATGAGCATATGGACAATAAAAAAAGGCATATAGTACCAGGCCCTAAAATGAGGACCTGGTTCTTGATATTTTCATCAGATTTAAAATATCATTAAATCAAATACCTATCCTAGTTTTTTATTGGACAAACCTAAACCATTGGCCAGATTAGAAAGGTTAGACAACATCGTATGATCGTCTTTATTATCTGATCGTTGTTTAAGATCCATTATCAGGTTCGCAATGGTAAGGTTTTTAAGATCCTCGGTTGACACCCCATACTTTGAAGCAAAATCTCTTACCCTTTCAAGGAGATTTCCTTTTACATCTTCACTACCGAGAATGGCCTCTTTTACTTCCTGAACATTGTCTGAGTGATTAACCAGTCTGTCTATACCTTTAGCACGTGTTATTTGTCCTATTATCTGGTCAAAGAACATCGTTTCACCGCCAACGATATCAATATTAGCAGCTCGCAGCGCTTCATTAATCACACTGGCTTGTGCATCGGCAATCTCTTTTTGGATATTGATTTGGGCAAGGTCTACCTGAAGTTCCTTATCTAAACGTAATTTAAATTCTTCGTGCTCTTTGCCTACACCATCCAATTGCTTCATTGCTTCTGCTTTTTCATGAATTCCGGCAGCATCGGCAAGAGCTTTTTCTTTAATTACTTCAGCTTCTGCAGTACCTTCCTTCCTAACAGCCTCCGCTTTAGCTTCAATTCCGGCAGCTTCCGCTTTGGCTTTCTTTTCAATAATAAGGGCTTCCACAAGACCTTGTCTTTCATTAGCATCAGCCTTTGCATGCATTACCTGTGCTTCAGACATACCGATCGTAGCCTCCTCTTTAGCCTGAGCTTCGGCCAATGTTTTTCTGGCTTCTGCTTCTTTTTCACTAGCCTCTTTCCTGGCTTGAGCCTCAATATTGATCTCTTCTGCTTTTTGTTTTGCAGCTTCCTTCTGAGCTTCAGCAGATTTTATGGTCTTAATCAGGTCTTCCTGCGCATTCGCTTCGGCAATAGTAATTTTAACCTGCTTCTCTCTATCTGCTGTTTTGAAAGCTTCTATATCTTTCATGTTTTCCTGCTCTTCTACAACCCCTTTCTCTAACATTACCCGATCTCTGATGACATCCTGAATGTTCTTCTTTTCTACCTCTACAACTTTTTCTTTCTCTATCTGGGCCAGGGTAACAATCCTTTCTCTTTCCGTAGCTTCAAGCTGACGGTCTTTTTCTACTCTTTCGGTTTCTACAGCCTCAGTACGTTGCTTGTTTTTAGCGGCTACGATAACCTGACGCTGCTTGTTTTCTTCTGCTACCTGTACCTTTTCTTCAGTTGCTATACGTGCAGATTCTGATTTTAATTTTTCCTCTTCAGCTACTTTTAATATCTCAGCTTCTTCACGGGCTTTAATATTCGCTATTTCACGTCTTTGCTGCTCCTCCTTCTCTGCCAATTGTTTATCGAGCTCCAGGATAGCTTCCCTTGCTTCAACATCTTGCTTACGAATTACTTTTTCTTCATCGCGCTTAATAAGATTAGCCTTGATATTTTGAGCTGCAGTAAGTTCCGTTATCTTCTTGATCCCTTCCGCATCAAGGATATTATCAGACTTCAAAAATTCGACTGAGGTTTGCTCAAGATCATCAATAGCACAGTCGTCTAACACATAACCATTAAGGTCTGTCCCGATAATATTAATAATCTCGTCCCTGAATTCTCTTCTGGCCTCGTAAAGCTCAATAAATTCGAATTTCTTACCCACTGTTTTTAGAGCTTCCGAAAACTTGGCATCAAATAAACTTCTAAGTGTTGCTATATCCGAGGCTCTTTCGCAACCAATGGTCTGAGCCACGTTAATGATATCGTCTTTAGACTTGTTAACACGCACAAAAAATGCCACATTGATATCTGCTCTTATGTTGTCTTTACATATCAATCCGTTTACACCGGCACGGTCTATCACTATCTTTTTTACCGAAATATCCATGATCTCAACACGGTGAAATACCGGCACCACGTACAAACCTTTATCGAATGCTACATGCGTTCCTTTAAACCCGGTTCTTACCAGCGCCTGACCCTGGGGAATCTTTTTATAAAAGAGCGCGATTATCATGAAGTAGACTATAACGAGAAAGACGATGCTTCCTATAATAATCCCTGCAATTCCTGAAATAAAATCCATAAATTAATTTAAATTTTTAAGTTGATTGAATAATGAATATTTTCTTATCTGAAGTGTGATTTACAATCTCCACTTTGCTTCCCTGCACAATAGCATCTCCATTTTTTGATTGCACATAAACTTTTATAGGGCTTCCTTCAATAACTACATCGAGGGTTGTTATTTTATCTCCGGAAATAGAAGAATTAAGCACTCCCTCTCTCCCTAAAAGTTCCAGAGATCGCTCTCCTTCGGCATCAAAGTTTTTAAAGAATCGTTTAAACGGATTGGTAACGATTTTTGTCAGAACAAGAGCAGGTATTATACTTCCGAAGAAAAATAAAAAGCCGAAAGCACTGTTATAACTACCTGTTAGATATGTTCCAACCATGGTCATTGCCCACCAGAACAACACCATAAAAGTAAGTGTAAACATAAACGGCAATCCGACAAAGTTGAAATATATCAAGAACACCTGAAAAAAGCTGAGCTTTCCTCTTCTTCTGACCACATGCTCCTTTTTTACCTCCGAATTCGACAAATCCTGAATATCAATATTGGTTCCGGAATCAAAATCTGCATCAACGTCTGCATCAACATCTACATCCATATCGAAGTCAATACCGGTAAGTGTCGTAATCACCCAATATATCACAAGCAGTATGAATAGTAAACTAAGAAAGATGTTTACCTCAGAAAAAGCTATGTTAATAAGTTCTTTCAAGTTCAAGATTCTTTATTATCATTAATGCCCATTTGTTCTTTTAATTTCTGAAGGCTGTCTTCAGCATTCGACTCGGTTGCATCTATGGCTGCATCTATTTCGCCATCCACGGACTTGGATCCATTTGCCATATCGCCATATGCTTCTGCCAATGCCTCCTCCTGATTTACTTTATCTTTCATACGCTCCAGCATTGCCACCGTACTGGAAGCATCTATTTCAGCCATTTGTTTGTTGAGGTTTTGAGTTGCCTTGGAGACCTTTACGCGTGCTTTTAATGTTTTCAGCTCATTTTCCCACTTGCTGATATTTTGCTTTATTTCCTGCACATTCTTTTCAAGTTGAGCCACAGACTGATCAAACTTGTCTGATTCTTGCTGCGATTTTACTTTATGCTGTTCTGATTCATCTTTTTTGATAAGGGCTTCCTTGGCCAATCTGTCGGCTTCTGTTATTTCCATTCCTCCGGATTGTGCTTTTTTAAGAATTAACATTGCTTTCTGATGATAATCTTCTGCCTTAGATGCATATGCTTCCGTTTCGTTTTTAGCCCTTATTGCCAGAGCTTTTACCTGCGCAAGGGCTTCAAGACTTTTCTCCAGGTCGGATTTCATATCCCTGATACCCTGTTCGGTCATTTTAATCGGGTCTTCCATCTTATCAATGGCAGCATGGGTTTCAGCCTGCCCTATCTTAAATAATCTTTTAAAAAGGTTCATATCTTAATTTTTTGAAAAGTTTATAATTTGATCTGAATATTCGCTTAACAATAAACTCAATGAGTTTAAAGAAGCTTCTATTTCGTTTAAATTCAGATTCTCTAATTGCAGCGTATCCCTAAAAATCACTTTCTCTCCTGATTCATCAAGCACGAAAGCTCCATGAACAATATCCCTGTTCTTTTTTAGCAAACTACAATATATATTTTCGTTCCTTTTTGGAAGATTGAAAATATGTTGTTCCATTATAAGGATCGGAGCGGCAACTCCAAGTATCATATTCTTGATACCTTCTCCTTCTTTACTGATCATCAACACTCCATCTTCAACATTCTCATACAGAATATCAAAATCGAGGCGTATTAAGTAATTTTTCACGGTTTTGTAATGGTCATTCATAAGAATTTTTCTACTGTATTTTGATGATTATTCTAAGTGCAATCAATATTACAAAAAGTCGATTATTTTATCTGCTAAAAGCAGCATAAAAATTACGACATAATAAATCACTGTAACCATAAAATAGTTTATTTACGATTAATTAAACATTATGCTAATTTATTTAGCGAATAAGAATAAGCCTGTAAACAATCATACCTTCTATAAATAAACGCTATTAAAATTAGCTTTTTCAAAAGATATTAGCTAATATTGTTAGTATAAAGGTACGGAATATTTTAATATTTGCAAATAAAATTAGCAATTTATGTCGCTTTTTGGTAAAAACATAAAAAAGATACGGAGTGTGAAAGGGATGAGTCAGCAGGCATTTGCGGAGCTTTTTGACCTGAAAAGAGGCACTTTAGGGGCTTATGAGGAAGGCAGAAGCGAACCAAAGATCGAGACGCTCATCAAAATAGCTAATCATTTTAGCATTACAACGGATGCCCTGTTAACTACTGAAATAACCGTAAACGAGTTATTGAAATTTAAAGGGACCCTCACTACGGAATCGAAAAACTTAAAGCACGAACAGTATGCCGTTATTCCCTGTATTACCGAAACTAACGCTTCGAATTATGTATCACAATACGGCAATCAATCTTTTGTAGACGAATTACCATTTATCAAACTCCCCGTTAACCCAACTAAAACTTTCAGGGCTTTTACCGTGAGTAATCTGGAAATGACAAAACACGATAAGGGATTTTACCCAAAGGATATAGTAGTCGGGGAATATGTACCCGAGGATGTTATAAAAAAGCTGAACAATGGCACCTTGGTTTTTTCTGTTGTAGGAGAGAAAATTATTTTCAGACGATTATACACTACAAAAAACGAAGCCATATTCAGAGCTGATCATAAAAATATTGAGGATGAGACATACCCCGTAAAAGACATCAAAGAACTATGGCGTGTACGTTATGTGTTCTGGAGAAGGATTCCGGAGCTGCATGGTGAATTTGAGGACAAACTACACATGATCGAACAAGAGCTTTTACAAATGAAGAAAAAGCTGAGATAAGGGTTTTTAAACACTTATAAGAATACTCACGGCATTCCCTCCGAATCCGACAGCATTTATCATCACTTTTTGAATACGCATCGGTTCTTTAGTATAATCAATATACGGCACTTTTATAAAATGCTGATGCTGTAGCATCATTATCCCCAATTCTAAACTTAGCATCCCCGATGCACCAAAAGTATGTCCTACTTTCCATTTATTTGTTGTCAAAGCAGGTTTGTCCTGCCCGAAGACAGCATCAATTGCATTTAACTCAGAGCTATCCCCCTTTTTAGTCCCCGGCGCATGCATCACAATAACATCTACCTCGTCAGGGCGAATATTCCCCAGAGCCATTCTCATTGACTCCTGAAAACAATCGGCATTTGTTGAAATAGAGATATTGTGCTCAAGGACTTCGGTAGCATAACCCACACCCTCAATAACAGCCAGTGCATTTTTTGAAATCCCTTTCTCTAAACAGGCTACACTTGCCCCTTCTCCCAATACCATTGTGTTTCCCTGCTTATTGAGATCCAGAGCTTTGCAAGGATAGCGATCATTATCTCTGGAATAAATCTTCAATGCCTTCATCTGGGCAATCGTAAACGGTGTTAAGGACGCTTCACTACCTCCCACCATAAACTTATCAGTCATCCCGGAATTGATCCAGGCAATGCCGTTCAACAACGCATGTAAGGCTGTAGAACACGTAATTGAATGTGATATTTCAGGTCCCCTGGTTTGCAAATCGTGAGCAATCCAGGAAGAGATATTCCCTAAGGTAGTCGTTGGTGAAGCCAGGGTATCTGTTCTTCCTTTTTGAAGAAAATCTTCATAATACGACTCGAACAAGGCGGTAGCTCCCCTGGAAGAACCCATATTAACCCCAAACCTGTCTCCTGAATTCCAGTATGCTTCTTTCATCGCATTTCTGGCAGCGAACATGGCATACAACACGGTATTATCGAGCGCCCTGTATTTCGGATCAGACATTTTAAGTTCCCGGATCGCTTCAATCGTGTCTGGCGACAATGCCGCAACATTAGCTTTAAACCCTCCAAAATCCCGCTCTCCCAAACAATGTTCGTCATTTAAATAATTCTCCCATATTTCTTCCGGAGACATTCCTAACGGTGAAACCGATGCAACAGCAGTAATAGATACCTTATTATTCAATTTTTTGTATTTTGGACAAAATTAATGGTATCTCAAGAAGATACCTAAACAATCCCTACTTAAATAACATGAACCAAACAAACCAAAAAACAAGTTGGTGGGGCAGGAACTGGAAATGGGTTTTACCTACGGGTGGTTGTCTCACCGTCATCATACTTCTGGTAATTTTTGTCGGCGCCATTTTCTTCGGAGCAAACAACTTAATGAAAGATTCTGTGCCTTATAAGGAAGCCATTTCAAAAGCCAGACAAAATGGACAGCTCATAGAACTTCTCGGCGAGCCCATAGAACAGGAAGGCATGATCCAGGGCCATATCAACTTTGAAAACGGTGAGGGCGACATCGATATAAAAGTGCCCTTAACCGGACCAAAAGGGGAAGCTTCGCTATATGTCGTCGGAACAAAAAAAGGAGACACCTGGACCTATTCTGATGTGTATGTAATTATCGATAGTACAGGTGAAACTATTTTTCTGCCGGAAAATATGAATTAATCCTGATAATAACAAGAAAGTATTGAATCCAAATCCTTTTTTCCGACCTGAATCTTATGGATCAATTTCAATACTTTTCCTGAAAGGAATTGCGACAAAGGTTGTTCTATTCCCCAAACCAAAGGAAAGACATCGGCTATTTGCTTATCCCAAACAGTATAAAAGTGCCTCAGATCGTCGGGATAGACGATCTTTCTTTCTGTTCCTTCATCAAGAGCCAGAAAAGGCTCGGAGATATTCAGGTATCCATAATCGTCTGTCAATTCTTCACCTGGTTGTATATCACGTATCGCAATTTCAAAATCGTATGGTGTTGTCAAACAGTTGCTCTTAAAACTATGGTTTACGTATTTAGCAAGATCCCAACAGAGAACAAAATTACCTTTGTTATTCCTGAAACTATAAAAATCTAAAGCTTTTTTACAGGAGTCGTTCATTCGTTCAACCTGAGAAGGAGAAAAAACACGGTCTAACCGATCCTGAACCCATGTAATTGTTCCCTTGGGAATAAACTTAGTAGCCACAACGCCGTAACCTATTTCATCCGAAATAAATTTCAGCTCAGTATGAGGGTGTATCATTGAAGGTATAAAATCATACCTCTAAATTATATAATTTTTTCAATCGCAGATTCAATAACCTCATAAATTTTTTGCAGTTCTTTTTTAGTAATTGTGTACGGTGCCAGAATATAAATTGTACTCCCCAACGGCCTTAAAAACACTCCGTTATCCATAAAATAACCAAACAACAAATCACGTAAATTCCCATAGCGTTCCATTTTAACATTAAGGTCTATGGCATAAATAACTCCCTGCTGTCTCGTAGAAAGAACCTTAGGGTGGTTTTTAATACGGTCGTCAAACTCCTGATGGCTTTTTATAATATTTTGAATGTTTTCACCGATCTCATCTGAAACAAGTAATTCAATCCCTGCCAAAGCGGCTGTACAGGCCAGCGGGTTGGCTGTATATGTATGTCCGTGAAAAAAACCTTTCGAGATATCGTCGTCATAAAAAGCATCGTATACCTCCTGTGTACAACTTGTGACAGCCATGGGCAGCAAGCCTGCTGTCAACGCCTTACTCATACATATAAAATCCGGTTTAGACTCCATATATTCTGAAGCAAAGTTTTTACCCGTCTTTCCAAAGCCGGTCATTACCTCGTCAGCAATGGTTAATACATGACTGTTTTTACAGAATTCAATGAGTGTATTCAACCCTTCCTTATCGTGCATTTTCATGGCTGCCGCTCCCTGCACTATCGGTTCATACACAAAAGCAGCTACTTTGTGAGCTGCCACAGCAGATTTTAATTGCTCTGAAACTTCATGGTTGTTTTCTCCGGTTGGAACAGGTATCCGAATTACCTTCAAAAAGAATTCTTCAAACGGACCATTGTAAACAGATAAATCCGAAACGGACATGGCTCCGAACGTATCGCCGTGAAAGCCATCTTCAAAAGCAATAAGGGTATCTTTCTTGTCTCCTTTGTTAAAGTGATACTGGAAAGCCATCTTTATAGCAACATCTACTGCTGTTGATCCATTTTCGGAGAAAAATAACTTTTGCTGATTGCCAGGTAACAGGCCTATAAGAGCCTCTGACAGCTTAACGGCAGGCTCGTGGGTAAACCCGGCAAAAACCACCTGATCAAGCGTTTGCATCTGTCGGGTTACTTTTTCAGTAATCTTCGGGTTACAATGCCCGTACATGCATGTATACCACGAAGCGATTCCGTCTATATATTCTTTTCCCTGTTCATCATACAAATACACTCCCTTAGCTTTTGTAATTGCCAGTGCTTCCGGTTTAATTTTATGTTGTGTGAGGGGATGCCACAAATGGGCTTTATCTCTTTCGCTTAATGTCATCTTCTTACTGTTTTTAATTCCCTAGAGAGATTCCAACTCTTTTTTAAACTTTTCTGCATACTCCCTTACCACATTTTTATCAAAATATGGTTCTTCTTCAACTCTTCCTATCACTTTAACTCCTGTCATCTCCCTTATAATGTTCTCCGTCGTCGGGTGTTCCTCCCCACTATAAATCAAAGCAACATCAAAGCCTTTTTCTTTTAAGGCATTTATTGTCAGAAGCGTATGGTTAATACTCCCCAGGTAATGTCGCGAAACGACAACCACCTGATAATCAGACTGAATTACATCCAGAATCGTTTCTTTATTGTTTAACGGCACCAGAAGTCCTCCGGCTCCTTCAATAACCAAATGGTTTTTGGTTTTCGGCTCTTTGATCTTTTTCAAGTCGATGGTAATTCCATCCGCCCCGGCAGCGGCATGCGGACTCATGGGCGTGTTTAATGCATAACTATTGGGGTAAATACGAGATTTGCTGTTACTTAAAAGCAATTTAACCTTATCAGCATCTGAATAATCGAGATCTCCCGCCTGAACCGGTTTCCAATAATCAGCTTCCAGGGCTTCGGTAATAATAGCTGCTACTACCGTCTTTCCTACTTCAGTTGAAATTCCGGTAACAAATATCTTTTTTCGTTTCATTTTAATGCTTTTGCACTGTTCTTTTCAGTGTACAAAAGTAGCTAACAACGATAAGACTTCCGAGATTTCCTCTCCAGAATTGTAGCTATGCAGGCAAAACCTTAATCGTTCTTCCCCTTCAGCTACTGTTGGCGACATAATTGGTTTTACATCAAAACCTTTTTCGCCCAGCTTTGACGCAATGGATTTAACTTTTTGGTTCCCTGAGATCAGACAGCACTGGATCGGGGAATTACTTTCGATAAAACGGAGCTTTAACCCGAGGACTTCAGCTCTTAATCTAAACCGGCTGATGTTGTTTCTTAGTTCATTTAAACTATCGGTAATACCAGAAGTAACGGCAAATCTGTACGTTACCAAAACCGTTGCCACAGAATGAGGCGGGAGAGCCGTGGTATAAATAAAACTACGGGCAAAATTCACCAAATAAGATTTCAGGGCTTCATTTCCTAACACAGCAGCTCCATGGCTTCCCAAAGCTTTCCCAAAGGTTACGATTCTAGCAAAAACCTGATCCTGCAAGCTTAACTGCTGTATCAAACCTTCTCCTTTATTTCCGAAAACACCGATGGCATGAGCCTCATCCACCACCAAATATGCTCCAAATTGTTTTACGATCTCCACCATATTAAGCAAATCCGGGCTATCGCCGTCCATTGAAAAAACAGCTTCCGTTGCAACATACACCTCCCTGCCTTCTTTGGCATGCCTGGAAAGCAATTCTTTCAGGTGAACCAGATCATTGTGCCGGAATTTATAGGCACGGGAATTGCTCATTTGTATCCCATCCCGGATACTGGCATGAATTAATTCGTCGTAGAGCACCACATCCCCTCTTTGAGGAATGCAGGAGAAAAAACCGATGTTGGCGTCATATCCGGAATTAAAGACAACCGCAGCCGGCGACTTATGAAAATCACACAATACCCCCTCCAGCTGTGCATATAACTGATGGTTTCCTGACAATAGCCTGGATCCGGTAGCTCCGTTCTGTGGAACTCCTGTATTCCTCATCAGCTCCGATACGGCATTGAAAATAGTTTCAGACCTCGAAAACCCCAGGTAATCGTTAGAAGCAAAATCAATTTTACCCTCATTACAAGGCAAGCTTCGTAATGCGTTATTTTCAATACGGTCGTTTATCTTTTGTAATAATCTTTCTGGAAACATAGACATATGCAAATGTAGCACAACAATCAATTAAATAATATATTAGCAAAAAACTATATCGATGACTTTAAAAAATATTCTATCCCTATCATTAATAAGCCTCCTTTCTATAACCGTTTCAGCCCAAAAAACGAGCTATACTATTTCTTTCGAGAATGCCGTACACCACGAAGCCAACATCCGGATTTCGTTCAGTGATTTGACCGGGAAGGATCTAGCAATCAGGATGAGCAGCTCTTCGCCCGGTCGATATGCCGTACACCATTTTGCCAAAAACATATACGACATAAAGGCTACAAACAGTAAAGGTAAAACGCTAAAAGTTCAACGCCTTGACCCGTTTTCCTGGAGAGTATTAAATCATGACGGGGAGGTCAATGTCAGCTATATATTATTCGCCGACAGAGGAGACGGCACTTACAGCCAGATCGATGAAACACATGCGCACCTCAATATGCCCGCAACTTTCATATATGCCCCCGCACTGGAAGACAACCCGATGGAGGTTACCTTCAACACCAGAAAGGATTTAAACTGGAGCGTAGCAACACAGTTAGAACCATTGGGAAATAACAAATTCCGGGCACCCGATCTTCAGTATTTTATGGACAGCCCGACGGAGGTAAGCAACCACTCCGTCAGAAGCTTTGATGTAGACGGAAAAACCATTCGGTTTACACTACATCATAATGGCACAGAACAAGAGCTAGACACCTACTTCGAAAAAGTTAAGAAAACCGTTCTTGAGCAAAAAGAGGTTTTCGGGGAATTACCTGACTTCGACTATGACACTTACACCTTTTTAGCCTGTTATATTCCAAATGCCAGCGGCGATGGAATGGAACATAGAAACTCAACCATCCTCACCAGTACCAGGAGCCTGGCTGACGGGGGAATGGAAAGAAACATCGGAACCGTTTCTCATGAATTTTTCCATGCCTGGAATGTAGAACGCTTAAGACCTCTGTCTTTAGAGCCTTTTGACTTTACTAAAGCAAATATGAGTGGTGCCTTATGGTTTGCCGAAGGATTTACAAGCTACTATACAAACCTGATTCTTTGCAGGGCCGGTATCATTACTCCTGAACAATACATAAACAGTCTTAACGGAACTTTTAACTATGTATGGAATTCGCCTGCGAGGAAATATTTTAATCCGATCGAGATGAGTTACCAGGCTCCTTTTGTAGATGCGGCTACTTCAATAGATCCTACCAACAGGGAAAACACCTTTATTTCATATTATTCATATGGTAGTGTTCTTGGACTTGCTTTAGACCTGTCGCTCAGAGCTAAAAACCTTCATCTGGATGACTACATGAAATTAACCTGGAATAAATATGGTAAAAAAGAGCTCCCGTATACCATAAAAGATCTTGAAGAGGCTTTAGGAGAATATGCCGGAGTAAAATTTGCTACAGCTTTCTTTAACAATTACATCTACAGCAGTGAAATGCCCGATTATGAGGCGCTGTTTTCTGAGGTTGGTATAATGCTCACCAGGGATATTGAAAAACCTTTTACCGGGGCACGCGTAAATCATCTTGGCATAATCCAGAACAACATTGCTCAGGACACCCCTGCTTATGAAGGAGAACTGAATAAAGGAGATAAAATAATCAGTATCGGAAATGCCGAGATGGATGGAATGAAAAAATCGTTCGACGACATGATTTCATCGTATAAACCGGGGGAAGAAATAGCCGTAAGTTTCGAAAGATCCGGCCAAAAGAAAAATACCATCCTCAAGCTTTCATCAGACCCTACCTATACGATTATTATTGATAAATCTGCTAAGAAAAAGCAGCTAAAAAAGCGCATGGACTGGTTAAAAAATAAATAACAACATACTGTTGAAGACCCAACGATTCATAATAACAAGCGAAGGATTTGTGGCAACATAATGCCCCTTTGCTCTTTTAAAAAGCATAGACCATGTGTGCCTCATATGGTTACCAGCTATTACGGTAAAAGTTATATATGGGGAATGTATGGAGTAGACAGGGAGTATCTATATAGAGTGAACGGACTTGACCCGTCCTATGACCCGTCCTAAAATAGCTATACAGGTTATTAAATAAATCCTGACATAATTATACAACTCTTTTTCTTAATCCTAAAATGACTGTACAGTCATTTTAGGATTGTTATATGCCTGATAGTTTTTCCATCGTTTTTTAAGTATAGTTGTTTTTAAATGCGCTTGGTTAGGCGTTAGGTAATCACAGCTTGCATGTGGTCTCAAAGCATTATAATTAGCAATGCTCTTTGATATGTGCTTTTGTGTTTGCCCAAGCCCGAGCATACTTGAGTGCAAATTGAACTCTGTTTTTATGATGCCATTGACACGTTCTGCAATGGCATTTTCATAGGGGTCTCCATTCTCTGTCATGCTAATGGCCACATTGTTCTGGAGCAACAGCTTCACGTATTGAGATGAACAATACTGTGAACCTCTATCGGAATGGTGTACCATTGGCTCTTGGTATGTTTTGTTGTTCAAAGCCATTGTTAAAGCATCAATACAGCCTTGTGCCGTCAGGTCCATCCTAAAACTATATCCCATTATCTTTCTTGAGAAAGCATCTGTTATCAAGCTTAAATAGCCCCATTGGTTAACCATTCTGATATAGGTTATATCACTGACCCATACCTGTTCTGGACGGGTTATTTCCATGTCTTTAATCAGGTTGCTGTACTTTTTCATCCAATGTCTTGAATTGGTCGTCATGGCTTTGCGTTTTCGTTGCCTGACCAATAGATTAGGTCACACAGCAAATTGAACAGATAGTCCCTGCCAATGGTTATATTGTGGGACAAAAGCCTTTTGCCCAATAGGTGGTGCAGTTTACGGGTACCCAATCTGGGTAGCTGCTTTCTGATATTGGAGACCTCCTGGAGAATGATATCCTCTTTGACCAGACTGCGTTCTTTTCGACAGAGGGCATCGTAGTAAGCATGCCTTGTTTTACCAAACGGCTGGCACAGCAGACCTATCCCCAATTTGGGGAAGTCCTGCTTCATTTTTAGGACTGTTTGGCACCAGACTTTTTTCTGATATCGATTTTAAGTTGGTCTTCGGCTACATCAATCAGTGTGTTTAAGGCTTTTATCTTTAGTTCTGCCTCTTGTAAAGCTTTTTCCAAAGCTTGTTTGTCCGGTGATTTTTGTTTTGCCATTTGAGGTTGGGTTTCAATACAAAGATCGACTTTTTCTTCTTTAAAGCGCAATATCCAGTCCCTTATGGTCTTTTCTGTTTTGATATTGTAGGCTGTACGGGCTTCCGCAATGCTCATCCTACCCTGCTCTATGGCCGTAACGATGGTTCGCTTTTGGAGCTTGGTGTAGCTCCTCCTCTTGAGCTGCTGGTGATAGTGCTCCGAACCGTACCGGTTCATCCAGTCATCCAAAGTGCTTGCGCCCATTTTATAGATCCGTTTGGCCTGTTTCCTTGGGAGGCCAGCTTCTACTTCTTGAACGATTTTTTTGATCAACCGCTTGTCATAGCGTTCTTGTTTGCCTGAACGCATTACATAATTTTCTTCTTGTTTTGCTGTTTCCATACACGTGTTTTTGTGTATAGCTATTTCAGGACAAGACAGTTTTGCGATAATAAAAAAACAATCTTTCAACGATCAGGATTAGGAATTGATCTTGCTTAAAACCTAAAAAGCCGGACTAACGCCCGGCTTTTCTTTTTATGTTAAAGCTGAAATTAATCAGCTAAAATAATTACCTTATTATTGTTCAGCTCAATTGTTCCGCTATTGATCGGTAACAAAGTTTCATTTTTGTCGCCTTTAGAGAACTTATCTGCAAACTCTTCCGTTAGTTCCACATCACCAAAGATCTTAACATTTCCTTTCCCCAGGATCGATACAATCGGTGCGTGATCTTTCAGCATTTGAAACTCACCATTAATTCCGGGAACGGCTATAGAAGTAACCTCTCCTTTAAATAATGTTGCTTCGGGTGATACTATTTCTAAATACATATTTTTCAGTATTGAGTGTTGAGTATTGAGAGTCGGTTCAGAAGAAAATCTCATAAGCCAACCTGTCAAATCTCATACTAATTACGCTTCAGCTAACATTTTTTCACCGGCTTCGATAGCTTCTTCGATGGTTCCTTTTAAGTTGAAAGCTGCCTCAGGCAAGTGATCTAACTCACCATCCATTATCATATTAAACCCTTTGATTGTATCTTTGATATCAACCAACACTCCCGGGATCCCGGTAAACTGCTCTGCAACGTGGAACGGCTGAGACAAGAAACGCTGAACACGACGGGCACGTGATACTGCTAATTTATCCTCCTCAGAAAGTTCTTCCATACCAAGGATGGCAATAATATCCTGTAATTCCTTATAACGTTGTAACAACTCTTTCACTCTTTGTGCACAACCATAGTGGTCTTTCCCTAAGATATCTGCTGTAAGGATTCTTGAAGTAGAATCTAGTGGGTCTACCGCAGGATAAATACCTAATTCGGCAATCTTACGAGATAATACCGTAGTAGCATCTAAGTGGGCGAAAGTAGTTGCAGGAGCCGGATCCGTCAAGTCATCCGCAGGTACGTAAACCGCCTGTACTGATGTAATAGATCCTTTTTTAGTTGAAGTAATACGCTCTTGCATCGCACCCATCTCGGTTGCTAATGTCGGCTGATAACCTACCGCTGAAGGCATACGACCAAGAAGTGCTGACACCTCTGAACCGGCCTGTGTAAAACGGAAGATGTTATCTACGAAGAAAAGTACGTCTTTTCCTTGTCCGTCACCGGCACCATCACGGAAATACTCAGCAATAGTAAGACCTGATAATGCTACACGAGCACGTGCTCCGGGAGGCTCATTCATCTGACCGAATACGAAAGTTGCTTTAGATTCTTTCATAGCAGCTTTATCTACTTTAGAAAGATCCCATCCTCCTTCTTCCATAGAGTGTAAGAAATCGTCTCCGTACTTGATAATACCAGATTCTAACATCTCTCTCAAAAGGTCATTCCCTTCACGCGTTCTTTCACCTACACCGGCAAATACAGATAAACCACCGTGACCTTTTGCAATATTGTTGATCAACTCCTGGATAAGTACCGTTTTACCTACACCGGCACCTCCGAACAAACCAATTTTA
The DNA here is from genome assembly GCF_022760175.1 of Zhouia spongiae. Taxonomy (GTDB): domain Bacteria; phylum Bacteroidota; class Bacteroidia; order Flavobacteriales; family Flavobacteriaceae; genus Zhouia; species Zhouia spongiae. Next base: position 1,492,402 of record NZ_CP094326.1, on the reverse strand, counting down.
CCTCCTTTTGCATAAGGTTCAATCAAGTCGATCACTTTGATCCCTGTAAATAAAACTTCAGTTGAAGTTGATAAATCTTCGAATTTTGGTGCTTCTCTGTGGATCGGAAGACCATCCTTACCTTCTTTGGGTAATTCTGCCAATCCGTCGATAGCATCACCTACTACATTGAATAGACGTCCGTAAACATCCTCGCCAATTGGCATTTGAATTGCACTTCCAGTTGCAACAACCTCAGTTCCCCTGCTTAAACCATCAGTAGAATCCATTGAAATAGTTCTTACTGTATCTTCACCAATATGAGATTGAACTTCCAGTATAAGTTTAGTACCATCTTGTCTTGCGATCTCCAATGAATCATAAATTCTTGGAAGCTCTGCGCCAGAACCAAACTCAACGTCCACAACCGGACCAATAATTTGTGCAACTTTACCTGTAACTTTTGACATTACTCAACTATTTAATGTTTAGCGTATTAAAAGCGAAAAAATATTTTCTTATTTATATCTGTAAAAGATACTTTTTTCGCGGTGCAAAGATATGTTTTTAATTGAAAAAAAAGTAACCCTGATTATTTTTTTTTGCTTTCGCTTTGCTCACCTACACATCTTCTGGCAAAAATAAAGGTCAACACCTTATAGTATTGACCTTTACCATACAATATTGCATATTCTTTTAAGGCAATTGAACAGGGTACATCACAGGATAATCACCTGCTTTAACCAAAACACCTGCTTTCTCAAAATTTGAGCCATATGCCTGGTCTATAGCCAACATAAATTGATTCGCTATAAAAGCATAACCCCTGGCTGTCGGATGGACACCATCTAACGAAAAGGTGTTTCCAAAAACCAAACTCGAATTTAATGTATACTCATCAAAAACTATTCCCGTAGCAGCTATTTCATTTAATAGCGTATGGGCATCTATAAATGCCAGGCCATGTTGTGAGGCCACAGCTTCGATCGTTGCATTAAAAGCCATCGTAGCGGCTTTTACATCCTCTTGTTCAGACGGAAGCAAGACCCATCCGTCGTCGAGCGGATATGTGATCCCTTCTACCGAAAACTGGGCTGCCAACTCCTGAGAAAGCCCCTGAGACACCAGAAACTGCATCGAATCCATATTTATTTCGCCTATCACCGACGAACTTACCAGCACCAGCAAATCGGCTTCTGTCGCCTGTCTTGCCTGTCCATACATCATTCCCAATAAATTTGCTACCAATGGTGCGTCCTGTTCCGGTAAACCAAATTGACCTATAAACTGCGGAAATGTCTCACTCGCATTTAATGTCGCTGTAATTTGTGCAGACATATCTACCAGGCTTTCATCTTTAATTACTACCGGACTTGCATCTTTGTCTGAAAAAACCACAGTCCGCTCAGGCTCTCCCAATAGCTCAAATACCTGGTTCAATGCACCAAAAATAGTGTTTAATGTAGGTATTTGCGGACCAAAGTCCTCGTTTTCAGGATCGAGGGGAGCATATGATACTGTTGTAAAATAAGGCAATGAAATCACATCAGGAATATTTGCCACGACACCTTTTGCGCCATTCGCGGTTAAAGCAGCCGCGATTCCGGCAAATGACTGTGCAAATACATTTGAATCCGTAATATCGTTAAGTCCGTATGTTAAAGGGTTCAGGTTTCCTTCTTGCCGTACACCTGCCCCACCGCTTACAGCATAAGCCAACACATCATCACTTCCTGCCCACAATGTAAAAAACGTCGGGCTTACAGCCACTGCATCGCCTATGATACTTGCTCCGGGACCAGACGCCATTCTTACATAATAAGGATTTGCAGCTCCGGCAGACAATCCGGCAACATTGCCATACCCTTCAACTCCTAAATGAAAGATTTTAGCACCTGAAACTCCCATATTGTTATAAGGACCGGGCATCACATTTATAGCTTCCGTTGTCGGGGTTCCGGATAAACGCTCCGGAGTCTTTCCGTTAAAAAACAACCTGTTTTCCAGCAGCTGATCACCACCTACCAGCATACCCCCTATATTATCGTTCATATATGGTTGTGTAAACGCTCCTCCTCCCGCCAGCTCAAATCTGGAGGACAAAATATTAGGGAACGAGTTATGTTGAGACGCCACAAAAAGAGCACCATCCGTGTACCCGGCCGACAAAGAACTTCCCACTGCAACATATGTTGAAAAATCAGCCTCCCCTGAAGTTAGCTTCACTGTCTGCGGATCGTCAGACGATGTATCGTCGTCAGAATCGCAACCAACAAAGCCCAATACAAGCAACAAAAACCATTTATAATTAAATTTCATATGTATATTTTTTAATCGACTATAAATTATTAATTACCCAGGACACATAGAACTGAGATCCGATATGCCCTGTCCCGATGGCCGTAAAATAATCTTTGCCACCGATATTGGATCCACCAACCTTAAAAGTCGATTTAATACCCGGCACCCTGTAGTTTATCTGAGCATCAAAAACACTAAAAGAAGGAACGTTTCCGTCAGCAAAGGTTGCCTGCCAGAAATAAGCATCAGTCCAGCGATAGTTAACATTGAACCCAAAATTCTCAAACAAGTCGGTATTCCCAAAGGATACTTTAACCTTGTGTTCCGGAGTATTAAAACTCGTTCTGAAATCCGGTGCCGATGCCTGGTCAAAGTCCTGCTTCGCATACGTGTAACTCCCTCCAAGATCGAAATTTCCAAAAACCTTATAATCTATCCCGACAGAAGCTCCATATGATTTTACATCGGCCTCAGAATTCGTATAAGTCTGATACGGTTTGTAGTCTCCACTCTGCATCGCCAGCAAGGACAACGAATTATCTCCGACTTCACCATAAAACGGAACAACAACCGTCTCATTTGCAATAAATTTGTCGTATATATTATAATAAACGCTAAAATCTATGATCAGCTTCTCCATCTGCCCCCGGTAACCGACCTCAAAAGCTGTACTTTTTCCGGCTCTTCAGCGACCTCAGATTTTTGAAAGGTTCCGTTCTGGACTGAATTCAAAGTAAATGAATTCTCGTATGCCTTTCTTCCTATTATGGTCGCCGTATTACTACCTCCGTTGGCAGCGGCGTTATTCACCCTGAACGTTCTCGTATCGCGATCGAGATTATCTTCTGCAGAACCTACCAGGATAGCCCTCCCTGTATCCAAACCTATAAATAAATCCTGCGTGGTAGGATTCCTGAAACCGGTCTGGTATGACCCTCTTATATTATGGTTTTTCCTGTTTCCCAGGGTATACCCAAGGGATAGCCTGGGCGAAAAGAAACCATCGAAAAGTTGCGACTTGTCGTACCTTCCCGACAAGGTAACTTTAAGCCGATCATCCGCCATTTTTTTCTGAATCTGGGCATAAGCACCAATTTCAGAATAGGTGATCGGACCGCTTCCATCAGTAAAAATAGTTCCAAACGAGTTCAACACATATTCCCTGAACGAGCCACCTACCTGAATCTCAGCAAACGCTTCGGTCAGATGCGTAAGATTATAGTTCGCATCAACATGCCTCATTTTAGTTTCATCTTTAAACTGTGCCCCTTTTGCAAAATCAGGATCACTGACCACCTGATTAAAAACACGTTCAAACGCGGCTGTTCCCGGCATTAACCTGTCGGCATCAGCAGTCTGGCGCGCAACGATATGCGCCTGTTCTGAACCAGCCCCAGCCAGCGAGGCCTGGATATAGGCTCCTGCGTATTCTCCAAACCAGGTCGAATCATCCTTCCAGGCTCTATTGACATTGATCCCGGCAAAACGCATATCATATGAATCCCCGGCATTTTCACTGGTCAAATACCCCCTGACAAAGAAATTATCATTTCTAAATTCCAGCTTATGTTGCTGAAGGAAAAAATCTTTTATGGAATACCTGTTTGTTCCTTGATAAATAGTAGCTCCCTTTCCTAATTTCCCTTGATAAATGATTTCAAAATCGTCGGCAAACGGCCTGTAATGTAAAGCAGCATCAAACTTGATGCTCTCCGCCTTATAATCTGTCAGGTCTTGTTCGGCATAACCCGTACGGCTTACATTTTCATCAGGCAAGAGGTTTTCAGCACCAGGCGGAATAATTCCCATTTCTGCCAACGCTGCTCCTACCGCCCGGATATTTGTACTTACCTCATCTCCATATATATTTAATCCATCGTAATTATGATGCGCCCTGGTTCGCTCCGGGTTCATCAAATCTTCTTCGCTTACAGCCCACCAATCCGTACCTTTCAAGTACGAAAAGTTAACTTTCCCTGCGAATTTTTCAGAAAACTTATGCGCAGCCCGGAATCCGAAATCGTAAAATTCATTATCTCCTGCCGCCTCTTGTGAAGTAAGTCCCGATTTTGCATATGCGCTTATTCCTGTAAATTTAAACGGGTCTTTACTCGTCATAAACAAAATACCATTAAACGCATTAGCCCCGTATAACGCCGAAGACGCTCCGGGCAACAGCTCCACACTGTTCACATCCAATTCTGTCATCCCCAGTAAATTACCCAAAACGAAATTCAAAGCCGGGGATGTATTATCCATTCCGTCTACCAATTGCACAAAACGATTATTTGCGAAACTTGCAAAACCCCTTGTGTTAATTGACTGGAATGTTAAACTATTCGTATTTATATCTACTCCTTTCAGATTTTCCAGCCCGGAATAAAAATCAGGTGCCGCTGCATTTTTAATTTCCTTAAGACCAAACCGTTCGACGGTAACCGGAGATTCAAATATTCTTTCCGGCGTTCTGGAAGCAGAGACCACAATTTCATCCAACTGGGTTTGCTCTTCTTTCAATACGACATTGAAATACTGTTCATCTGAAGTTACATTCACCTCGGCAGATGAAAATCCGATGCTCGTAATCCGAAGTTTAAAAGGCGGTGTCTGATCGGTCTGAAAAGAGAATTCACCATTGAAGTTTGTCACCGAACCCTCGGACTTCCCTATAATTATCACATTAGCCCCAGGAACAGGCTGATTGTCTTGATCGACTACTTTTCCTGTTATTTTCGCCTGGGAAAACCCACTAATCGCAAATAACAATAAAAGTCCACAAAATAATGTTCTCATCATATTTAGTTTGTTTTATGCAAAAACAATATACATATTTTTTCCATTTTTCAACCACAAGGTTAAAAATTTAGTAATTTAACAATAGTGATTTTACACAAAAAAAGCCCGAAGATCAGATCTTCAGGCTCTTATTTTTTTTAAATATCTCCGGTTATTCTACAGTAACAGATTTTGCTAAATTTCGAGGTTGGTCTACATTGCAACCTCTCATTACCGCAATATGATACGACAATAATTGTAAAGGAATTGTATTCACCAACGGAGATAATGCTTCCGATGTTTCCGGCACTTCTATCACATGATCGGCCAACGCACGAACATCTTTATCGCCTTCGGTTACTATCGCTATAATTTTACCGCTTCTCGATTTTATCTCCTGTATATTACTCACTATTTTCTCATAATGCCCTTTTTTGGTAGCGATAACCACAACCGGCATTTGCTCGTCAATAAGCGCTATCGGCCCGTGCTTCATCTCTGCTGCCGGATACCCTTCTGCATGGATATACGATATTTCCTTTAATTTTAACGCTCCTTCCAAAGCTACGGGAAAATTATATCCTCTTCCCAGATACAGGAAATTAGCAGCATCTTTATAGACAGATGAAATATACTTCACATGATCATCAACCTTTAAGGTTTCTTCTATTTTGGACGGAACACTCTCCAGTTCAGCCAGCTTCTGATGTAATTCTGATTTGGAAATAGACCCTTTTTCTGACGCCAGCTTTAAGGCGATCAGCGCCAATACCGTTATCTGCGTTGTAAAAGCTTTGGTCGATGCCACACCGATTTCCGGCCCGGCATGGGTATACGCCCCGGAATTGGTTTCCCTGGCTATTGAAGACCCGACAACATTACAGACACCATAAACAAAAGCACCATTTTCTTTAGCCAATTTAATGGCCGCTAAAGTATCGGCTGTCTCCCCGGACTGAGAAATGGCTATCACCACATCTTTCGGGGTAATGATCGGGTTTCTATACCTGAACTCAGACGCATATTCCACCTCGACAGGTATACGAGCCAGATCTTCAAAAATATATTCGGCCACCAAGCCTGCATGCCATGACGTACCGCAGGCAACAATAATGATCCGGTCGGCATTCAGGAATTTTTCAAGGTGATCATCAATACTCGACATCTTAACAATTCCTTCGTTCACAATCATCCGCCCCCTGTAGGTATCTTTTATCACATCAGGTTGTTCATGAATCTCCTTAAGCATAAAATGATCGTAACCTCCTTTTTCTATCTGCTCTATATTCATTTCAAGCTCCTGAACATATGGAGTTACCAAAGCATCGTCTGCTATTTGTCTTACCTTGACATCCCTTCCCCTCCTGATAATCGCCATTTGCTCATCTTCAAGATAAATAGCATTATTTGTATATTCTATAAAAGGAGATGCGTCAGAAGCTATAAAAAACTCATCCTCTCCCACTCCTATGGCCAGGGGACTTCCCAAACGGGCCACAACGATCTCATCAGGCTTATTCTGATCGATAACAGCAATCGCATAAGCTCCTACCACCTGTTGCAAAGCTATCTGAACGGCTTTACCCAGCTTAACCCCTTCATTCTTTTTAACATCTTCAATGAGATTAATAAGCACTTCTGTATCGGTTTCCGACTTAAAAGTATAACCCCTGTTCTGCAATGCCTTTTTTATGGAATCATAGTTTTCAATAATTCCATTATGCACTATTACCAGATTACCGGAATTAGAAAAATGGGGGTGAGCATTCAAATCATCGGGCACTCCATGGGTAGCCCAACGGGTATGCCCCATGCCCAGAACACCTTTGGTAACAGACTGTTCTTCAGATATCCTTTTAAGATCAGCTACTTTCCCCTTAGTCTTGCTAAGTTTGATCTCTTCTTCATCAAAAAGAGCTATCCCTGCACTGTCATACCCTCTGTATTCCAGCCGCTCCAAGCCTTTAATGATAATGGGATAGGCCTGTCTGTGGCCTATATAACCTACAATTCCACACATAGTTAGTTAGTTTTTAAATTATTGAGTTTAGTTATTGTGCAATTTGTGTAGGGGGTATCTTATTTAGTTTTCGTATAATACAGTTCTAGTCTTAATCGTTTATCACTATTCTCGTCAGGCACATTATTTCCATACAAAATAACCCCCAAAGGATTTACAGCGCTGGTCATCGGTACTTTTATCTCATTACCCTCTACCATAGCTGTGACATAATTAAAGTTAGCAACATCAGACGTGAGCGACAAGCCTAATGTCACATTCTCGCCATCTCCCCTTAAAACCTCGGTAATGTGCTCTGTTATCCTGAACCTGTACAGTAAAGGCTTATCGTTTTCATCCGTTTCCAACACCCCTCCGTAAATAGCTCCATTGGCCGTTTGTTGAATATCCAAAATCTGATCGATTAAAGACTCTCCTTCTTCCAGATTGTACAAAAATAACCTGTCCGGATATACAGGGTTCCCATAAGATTCCATGGCCTCAGTATCTATATACAACAAAAGATCTGCTTCGTTTATCAACCTGTTTTCCTGTTTGATAGCCTCTACATCTTCGCCCGCAAAAAGCTCCAGTTCAGCATAAGCTCCCGGACCTCCACGCAGATACAATCTCGACGCATTTTCTTCGCTACCCAACTGATCGGTAATCTCCGCAGGGTATTCAGACTCTGATATAAAGTTCACATGAACATCAGTGCCGTTATTCGACAAACCAAGTGTCACGCTCCCGGTTTCAGTAACAACCTCATCGTCAGAGGTATCATCTGAAGTCCCTTTATTATCATACTTATCGTATTCGTAGTTTATTTTAATATGGGCATTCTCGACATTCAACAGCATTAAAAGATCTCCTGAAGGCGAGTCGATAGAGAAATACAACCCACGAAGGTAATTTTTAAAGTTATCTGCATTGGCCAACTCATCAGTTCCTTCCATATCAAGTATCTTTTGCCGGAAGAAGTCCTTGTTTAGCTCTACATAAATACCTGGCGATAATCTGCTCGATACGTTTTCACTTTCGTCTTCATCTTCCGTATCGGGATCATCTTCATTTTCAAAGAACAATATCTCAGTATCGTTTATTTTATGCACTCCGTCATAAAGAACCGTCGTTGCGAATGATTCGAGATCTCCGTCAGAGAAATATTGCTGTGCCTCGGTAAAATCCTGATCAGGATCAAGCTGGCGAAGGTAATAGGTAGATTCCTGCACTTTTAAGTTAAACTCCTGGTTTCTGTCACCATAGATCGAATCCAGGGTAAATTCCTTAGGCTCATTCTCATCTACCTCAGTTCCTGTTGTATCTTCTACCTCTTCAGAAAAATACGGAATGTACAGGTGTACACTTTTCACTATTTCATTTTCAGGAATCGTAGCATCAGAATCATCGGTTCCTGAATTATTTTCCGTTTCCTGAGTATAAGCCCCGAACGTTGTCGACGACAACCTCACCTGGGAAACAAACTTATAGCTCGTTTGCCCGTAAACAGCGTCCTTGTAATCGCCCAACTGAAATGCAGGCAGGTTATCAGTCCGGATTCTGTCTATTTTATTGTTCACAGCCGTTACCTCATACGTTGCATCCGCCACCCTGTCATTATCGTCAAAAATATCCGAACCGATGGTGTTAAACTCTTCATCACAGGCTATAAAAAAAACAACACTACCTGTAACAAGTAGTGCGTTTGTAAGTTTATTAAATTGAAATTTCATACGTTGTCTCTAATTAGCTTAAAATTTTCTCTTCGTAGAACTGATGGTAAGCGTCTTCAAACTCGTAAATAGATTTATACCCTAACACAGGTTTCGATAAATTTGAAATGTAATCATTCAACTCTCCTGACAATTCTTCCGAGGCGACAATCACCCCATCCGAATAATCCGCGGCAACTTTCATCAATGCATCATAATCCGGAGTCTCCAGCCATTTAGCATCTTCCTCCTTGATACCGTCAAATTTAACCTTGCCCAACATCTCTTCATTTAACGTTCCTTCAAAACCTTTCTTATATACAGATGTTACAATTTTACTATCTGAAAAAAGAGGCTCGTCACCATAGTACTTCTTCAGATAGAGCGGCAATAATGATGCCATCCATCCGTGTACGTGTATAATATCCGGGTTCCAGTTCAGTTTTTTTACCGTCTCAATGACACCTTTAGCAAAAAAAATCGCTCTTTCATCATTGTCAGGGAACAAATTCCCATCCTCATCAGAAAAAGTGGCTTTTCTCTTAAAGTACTCTTCATTATCAATAAAATAAACCTGAATCCTTTCTTTAGGTATAGAAGCTACTTTGATAATCAACGGCATATCCATATCATTAACCACCAAATTCATCCCTGAAAGCCTGATCACCTCATGGAGCTGATGCCTTCTTTCATTGATATTTCCAAACCTGGGCATGAAGATACGTATCTGCCCCCCTCTGTCGTTTACCATTCTAGGACTCTCGTAAGCCAATGATGAAACTTCATTTTCCGGTAAATACGGAATCATTTCAGAAGCGACAAATAATACTCTTTTGTCTGTCATAAAATCTATATGTTTTTCTTTTACAGTTTGAGTCTAAGGCATGCAAAAATATAAAAAATATGCCGAATTAGTTAAATTTATATAGCTTTGCACGCTGTTAATTTTTTCTAAAGTGAAAATATTTAAACAAAAACAACTGCTTTATTCCTTTTTAAAGGAGGAACAAAAGAACAATAAAAGCATCGGCTTCGTACCCACCATGGGGGCTTTACACGAGGGGCATATGTCGCTGATAGAGAGAGCTTCAACCGAAAATGAACTCACCGTAGTGAGTATCTTCGTAAACCCTACGCAGTTTGACAATAAATCCGATTTAGAAAATTATCCCCGTTTTATAGAAAAGGATGTTAAAATTTTAGAAAAAACCAACCCTGACATCATTATATTCACGCCTTCCGTTGAAGAAATATATGCTAACAACGTTACAGCCGAAACGTTCGATTTTGACGGATTGGAACACGAGATGGAGGGAAAGTTCAGAACCGGACACTTTGACGGTGTCGGAACCATTGTTAAACAGCTTCTGGAGATCACCATCCCTGACAGGGCTTATTTCGGAGAAAAAGATTACCAGCAATTGCTCATCGTTAAAAAACTGGTTCTGAAGAACAACATCCCTGTTCAGGTTATCGGATGCCCGATTGAACGTGAAAGCAACGGTCTTGCCATGAGCTCCAGAAACGAAAGACTGCCTTCCGAAACAAGAAAACAGGCCGCTTTCATATACAGGACACTGCTCAAGGCAAAAGACATGTTTGGCACGAAAAATGCATCTGAAGTAAAGGAATGGGTTGAAAGTCAATTTCAACAAGAACGGTTATTCGATTTAGAATACATTGAAATTGCCAATGCTGAAACTTTAAGACCCTCAGAGCAGAAAAAAGAAAATGAGAAATACAGGGCTTTTATCGCAGTTCATGCTAATAATATTAGACTTATAGACAATATTGCTCTAAATTAATACCTTTGCCACATGCAAATAGAAGTAGTAAAATCGAAAATTCACAGAGTTACCGTAACTGGTGCAGAACTTAACTACATTGGAAGCATCACCATCGATGAAGCATTAATGGAAGCCTCCAATATTATTGAAGGAGAAAAAGTTCAGATCGTAAACATCAATAACGGTGAGCGACTTGAAACTTATGCGATCAAAGGAAACAGGAATAGTGGTGAGATCACACTAAATGGCCCCGCTGCACGTAAAGTACAAAAAGGAGATGTAGTGATCATTATTTCGTATGGCATTATGGATTTTGAAGAGGCCAAGAGCTTTAAGCCTACCCTGATTTTTCCTGACGAAGAGAACAACACCCTAAGATAGTCGTTGAAAAAGAAAACCGTTAAAATATTAAAGATAATACTCCCACTTATGCTGGGAGTTTTTTTGATATGGTTTTCTTACAGTAAGTTTTCACCGGAGCAACTTGCCGAAATAAAAAATCATTTTAAAAACGCCAATTACCGGTTCTTGCTTTTATCACTGGTTTTTGGCTTTTTAAGTCATCTATCCAGGGCTTATCGGTGGAATTTCATGTTAGAACCCATGGGATATAAGCCCAAATTGATGAATAACACCATGGCAGTTTTTACAGCCTACCTCTTCAACCTGGCCATCCCTCGTTCGGGCGAAGTCTCAAGGGCGCTGGTTATAAACAAATACGACAATGTGCCTTTTGATAAAGCTTTCGGAACTATCGTTGCAGAAAGGGTTGCCGATGTTCTGATTCTGGGATTACTGGTCTTACTGGCGCTATCCATGCAATTTGATGCATTAAAAGATTTCCTCCTCGACCTGATTCCCCTCCAAAAGCTTATTGTCGGCATACTCATTTTAGGAGCTCTTGGAATTACAGGCATTCTCTTTGTATACAAGACCAGCTTCAGCATCAGCATTAAAATCAGAAATCTGGTTTCCGGTTTAAAGGACGGACTTTTATCCATTCTTAAAATGAAAAAAGTCTGGCCGTTTATTCTGCACACAATCTTCATTTGGGTTATGTATATAGCAATGTTTTACATCTGTATCTATGCCCTTGAAGAAACCTCCTCCTTTTCTTTTTCGACCGTAATAGCAGCTTTTGTCGTAGGAAGTTTTGCCATTGCTTTTACCAATGGCGGATTTGGATCATATCCTTTTTTTATTGCTGAGATCCTGCTGTTGTTCGGCATCTCCGCAACTGTGGGTACTGCCTTTGGCTGGATCGTCTGGATCTCCCAGTTCGTAATGATCTTAATCTTCGGCGGACTCTCACTATTATTACTTCCGGTTTACAACAGAAATAAATAATTTCTTATCTTCGGTCATCCAAATCGAACTAACACACTATCATGAAAAAGTACCTTTCTTTAGTGCTTACCTTATGCTGTATTTCAGTATTTGCACAAGTAAAAACCTCGAAGTCGTACTCCCTTAAACTTGACGAAACCAGGAACATCCGTTTGTACATTCCTGAAAATTACGACAAGGAAAAAACCTACCCTCTGTTCGTTGTCCTAGACGCCGATTATTTATTTGATGTTGTTGTGGCGAATTGTAAGTTCCTCACCTATAACGGCGATATGCCCGAAAGTATTATTGTCGGAATTGAGCAACGTGGCTTACGCGATGCAGACTGTCAGTACGGCGAAAACAGCCTTCCAGAAAAAAAAGGAAACAGTTTCTTTGAATATCTGGGCATGGAACTCATTCCTTCTCTCCAGAAAGAATACAACATCGCCAATTTCAAGGCTGTTGTCGGACATGGTATTACGGCTAACTTTGCCAACTATTACCTGCTTAAAGAAAACCCGTTGTTTAAAGCCTACATAAGTCTTTCTCCATCCTACGCACCCAGAATGGGAGATTATTTACTAGACCGGATGAAAGCTTATGAAGACATGACCTTTTACTATTTGGCAACCGCATCGAATGATTTAAAAGAAAATAGCCAGGGCGCTAAATATTTCAACACTCAGCTACACACCCTGAACAACGACAACATACATTACTATTTTGACGATTTTCAAAATGCAAACCACTACACGCTTGCTTCATACGGAATCCCAAAGGCTCTTGACCAGTTCTTCAGTATCTATAAGCCGATCAGTAAAGAAGAATACCAGACAAAGGTCCTGACATATGACGGCCCGGTTGTTGATTACCTCTATAAGAAATACCAAACGATGGAAACCCTTTTCGGATTCAAAAAGCCGGTATTACTGAACGACATGATGGCTGTTTATGCCGCTACCAAAAAAAACAAAGACCTGCCTTCTCTTGAAGAATTAAGCAAAATAGCCAAAAATGAGTTTCCTGAAACCATGCTGGGGTTTTTCCTGGAAGCAGAATACTATGAGCAAATGGGAGAAGCAAAAAAATCGATGCGCTCATACGAAAAAGCCTTCGGTATGCAGGAAATCGACTTTATAACCAAAGACCTTGCGCTACAACGCATACAGAGTATCAAAGAAGATTTCGGCTGGTAACCCCTGCAATGAACTTTAGGAGCTCAAGCTTTTTAAATCCAGATTATCAGGTAAATTCAATTTGAACTTTTTAATTGTATTTTTGAACCTAACAATGCAACATCATTAAGAATTTCAGCATGGCTAAAGTAAAAACCTCCTTTTTTTGTCAAAACTGCGGAACCTCTTATGCCAAATGGCAGGGACAATGCAGTGCCTGTAAAGAATGGAACACCATTGTCGAAGAAGTAATTCAAAAAGAAGATAAAAAAGGCTGGAATTCAAACAATACCTCTGTAAAAAACAAAAGAGCCCCGAAGCCACAAAAAGTATCAGAAATCAATCAGGTTGAAGAACTCAGGCTCAACAGTACAGATCAGGAGTTCAATCGTGTCCTGGGCGGCGGAATCGTTCCCGGCTCGGTAAGTCTTTTAGGAGGTGAGCCCGGTATCGGAAAAAGTACCCTATTGTTACAAATAGCATTAAAGCTCCCGTATAAAACACTATATGTTTCCGGTGAGGAAAGTGCCCAACAAATAAAAATGCGGGCGGAACGCATTAACCCTAATAGTGAGAACTGTTACATCTTAACAGAAACCAAAACCCAGAACATTTTCAAACAGATTGAAGACATTAATCCGGATATCCTGGTCATAGATTCCATTCAGACACTACACACCGATTATATAGAGTCGTCTGCGGGCAGCATTTCGCAGATACGGGAATGTACTTCCGAATTGATAAAATATGCCAAAGAGACTGCCACTCCGGTCATTTTAATCGGACACATCACTAAAGATGGTCATATAGCCGGACCAAAAATACTAGAACATATGGTCGATACGGTTCTGCAATTTGAAGGCGACAGGAATCACGTTTACCGGATTCTCAGAGCCTTAAAAAACCGTTTCGGATCAACCTCCGAATTGGGCATTTACGAAATGTTAGGGAATGGCTTACGGGAAGTCTCCAACCCGTCGGAAATACTAATTTCAAAAAATGACGAAGACCTGAGCGGAACAGCCATAGCTGCCACTCTTGAAGGTATGCGCCCACTCATGATAGAAATTCAGGCGCTGGTAAGTACTGCTGTATACGGAACGCCTCAACGAAGCACAACAGGCTATAACGCCAAACGTCTTAACATGCTCCTAGCCGTACTGGAAAAGCGTGCCGGTTTCAGGCTCGGTGCCAAGGATGTATTCTTAAATATCACCGGAGGAATATCCGTAGATGACACTGCAATAGACCTTGGTGTAATTGCTGCCATCTTATCAAGCAATGAAGACATTTCTATAGAAAAAGATGTGTGTTTTGCCGCCGAAGTTGGCCTGGCAGGAGAGATACGACCTGTACAGCGGGTAGACCAACGTATCATGGAAGCTGAAAAACTGGGCTTCTCTACGATTTTCGTGTCAAAGCACAATAAAATAACCGTAAAAAAACCACAAATTCAAGTAAAGCTGGCAGGCCGTATTGAAGATGTGGTCAGTGAGTTATTCGGCTAAAGCCAGCCCCTCCCAGCCTCCCCGAAAGGGAGAAGTTTTAATCAGGGAGCCGGATTTGGTATTAATTCATGTATTTTATTAATCTCTTTTAAAAGTTCCGGTTTTAATTCCACATCAATACTCGATATATTTTCTTTTAATTGATCAAGGCCGGTAGCCCCGATAATATTACTGGTTACAAACGGTTGCCGGTTTACAAAAGCCAACGCCATTTGCGCCAACGAAAGCCCATGCTCTTTTGCCAGGTTGTAATACATTCCTGCTGCTTTCTTAGAATTCTCGCTGTTGTAACGACTAAACATCGGGAACAATGCAATTCTTGAATTTTCCGGAGTTCCGTGGATATGCTTCTCCGTAAGTCGGCCAAAAGCAAGTGGAGAATACGGTAACAGCCCGATATTTTCCCGCATCGAAATCTCGGCACTTCCAACTTCATACAGTCGGTTAAGCAAGCTATAGGGGTTCTGCACTGTTATCATTTTTGGCAAACCATGATTTTTACTCTCCTGCGAAAACCTCATAATCCCGTAAGGCGTTTCATTGGAAAGTCCGATATAGCGTATTTTTCCCTCCTTTACAAACCCATTAAGACTTTCCAGCACTTCTTTAAAGTTATCATTCCAGGCCTCATCGTTTTTGTGGCTATACCCGCGGGTTCCGAAAAAGTTCGTATGACGTTCAGGCCAGTGCAACTGATAAAGGTCTATATAATCGGTCTGTAAGCGTTTAAGACTTTCATTTAACGCCATTGTCAGAGCTTCTTTGGTATAACCTTTCTGACGTATGTGCTGGTTAGAAAATCCCGGACCGGCAATTTTGGACGCCAAAACAATCTGATTGCGCTTCTTTGTTTTCTTAAACCAACTGCCTATAATCTGCTCTGTTGTCCCCTGAGTTTCTTTTCTCGCGGGCACTGAATACAATTCAGCCGTATCGAAAAAATTAACCCCTTGTTCAACAGCATAATCCATTTGCTCATGACCATCCGCTTCTGTATTCTGTTCTCCCCAGGTCATCGTTCCCAGACAAATTTTACTAACCTTCACATCCGTATTGGGCAAGCTTGTATATTTCATATTATAAATGGTATTTATGATTAAAAAAGAACCTCGCCAAAAAGCGAGGTTCAAAGGTAAAGAATCAAGATTACTTTACATATCGTTTAACAATCTGGTAACTTCATCCAACTTAGGAGTCAATACCACTTCTATGCGTCTGTTCTTTGCTTTGCCCTCAACAGAAGTATTTGTTGCAACCGGAGCATATTCACCACGACCGGCAGCAGCAAGGCTATTAGGGTCTATCCCCGGATTATTCAACAATAGCCGGACAATAGCAGTAGCTCTTTTCGTAGACAAGTCCCAATTATCTTCTATAGTACCCCTACTTCTATAAGGAACATTATCTGTATGCCCTTCTATTAAAATGGCAATGTCAGGATTTTGCGCCAACACGCTTGCCAACTGCCTAACCGCTCTTTGCCCTTCAGCTCCAACAGCCCAGCTTCCGCTTTGAAAAAGCAATTTATTCTCCATGGAAACATAGACCTTCCCATCTCTTTGCTCTACGGTAAGTCCTTTCCCCTCAAAATCCAGTAAAGCTCTTGAAATTGCATCCTTCAGTTGTTTCATGGCAGCATCCTTTGCCGCTATCAGCCCCTCCAGTTCGTTTACCCTTTGAGAACGATTTTCGAGTTCCGACTTTATTTTCTCCAAACGCGACTGCTCTTCTGCCAGCATCCTTTCTTTTTCTTCCAGCTGAGACAATAGCTCCCTGTTTTTTTGAGAATTTGCAGCAATTGCCGAACTACTCTGTTTTTCCAGAGCGTTATAGGACTCTTGCAACTTGTCTAATTGTGATTTCGTTGTTTTATAATCCTGTCGTAACTGGTCCCGTTCAGCAACGGCTTCATCATAAGCTTCCTGAAGCACCTTCACTCCGTTTTCCAGCTTATTTTTTATTTTTTCCAATTCCTGGGCTTCCTCCGCCAGCTTATTTCTTTCCTGTTTTAATTTCGCGTAACGATCTTCCAGATCATTATACACCTTAGAAGACACACATGAAGTAGCTAAAGCAATAAAAGCGACTCCGACAAAAACTTTTTTTAACATAGTATCATTTAGGGGATTAAATTACACATCTAACTCTACCAAAACAGGACAATGGTCACTATGTTTGGCCTCCGGTAATATAACGGCTCTTTTAATATTTTCTTGCAATGGCGCGGATACCATATTATAATCTATACGCCACCCTTTATTGTTCGCCCTTGCATTTGCCCTGTAACTCCACCACGAATAATTATGGGGTTCTTTGTTCAAATGCCGGAAACTATCTACAAACCCGCTTTTAATAAAATTATCCAGCCATTCTCTCTCTTCGGGCAAAAAGCCGGAAACCTTCGCATTGCGAACAGGATCGTGTATATCTATAGCCTCATGACAAATATTATAGTCTCCGCAAATAACAAGATTTGGCTTTTCCTGTCTCAGACTGTTAACATAACTCTGAAAATCGTCCATATACCTAAACTTATGCTCCAAACGAGCCAAATTGGTGCCGGATGGCAAATACAAACTCATTACTGAAACTCCATTAAAATCCGCTCTCAGGTTCCTTCCTTCGGCGTCCATATAATCAATCCCCGTACCAAATTCAATATGGTCCGGCTCTTTTTTTGATAAAATTGCCACACCGCTATACCCTTTTTTTTCAGCACTATACCAATAATGATGTTTATAACCGATCTCTTCAAATACCGCTAAATCCACCTGTTCTTTCATCGCTTTAATTTCCTGTAAGCACAATACATCAGGATCTGCGCTTTTTAACCAATCTACCAGGCCTTTTTTTACGGCAGCCCGAACACCGTTTACATTATATGATATAATCTTCATTTGATTGAATTATATTGTTTAACTTTTTCTGCCAGGACTTATTAATTCCTTCCTTTTTCATGAGGGTAAAGCTCATTAACATTATCGCTTTGCCAGAACTCTTTAGTATCGACATCCATGATGGTAAGAGGACTTTTATATGCTGCTCCGGTATCCATATTCCATACATTCGCTTTATTTACCGGTTTCGTGACCTCGATTCTTGTAGTGGGGGTATGACCAATATAAATTTCTGAATAATGCTGCAACCTTTTCGGATAAAGACTATCATCTTCAGCAAGCATTGGGTTTAATGCCAAAGCCATCTCCCACAATGTACGGTCCCAATACAGCATTTTTGGAAAATACTCGTAATCGACCCCGTGTAAATTGGTAAATCCGGCATGTACAAAAAGGCGGTTTTCCTCGTCCAGATGATAATTATTCAGAGACGCCAGAAAACCCTCGTGAACATCAATAAGCTCCTGATCCATTTTATCATACGCATTCAGGGTTGCCTGACCTCCATGAAACAACCACTGCTCGTTATGCTCTCCCTCTTGCAGCCATTTATGAAACAGGTCATCATGATTACCGCGGATAAAAACACATTCATTTGTTTTACTCAACCCCATCAGGTGATCAATCACTTCGGGCGATTGGCTCCAGCCGTCTACATAATCTCCAAGAAACACCAATTTATCATTTGCAGCCACATCAGCTCTGTCCAATACTTGCAAAAGAGCTTTGTAGGCTCCATGTATATCACCAATAACTAAAGTTCTGTGAGACATATTATACGATTTGAGCACAAATATAGCCTAAGCAATGCTAAAGAAAGAAAAGAATACTTTTTAGATTAAGCATATTTAACCTTCCTTAAAATCCGCAAGGCTTCTTTTAACGATCTGTATATTTTCAAATCGTAGCCTTTTACCAACCACCTGTAATCTTCCAACATTTGTTTTGCACCTTCAAAACCGTTCAAAAAACAGATAAGGTGCGTTGCAGGCAAATCCTTAAGATCTTTTTTATTTTGATTTGACAGAGGCACTCCTTTTTTTAATTTTTCCAAGATCGAATTATTACTGTTAAAAATATGATACAACATTTTACGATCATACTGCGGAGGGTCGAACAACAAGGTGCTGTCGATCTTATAGGTACCATTATCGTTGAATTTTATCACCACTTTTTCCAGGGGATAATATTTTTGCTGGTCATGAAGCCCCAGCTGAACATATTCTGTCAGCACAAAAGTATCTTCTGCAAGCGTCACCTCTACCTCATCAAGTGCTGAATAAAACAATTTTACCTGCTCATTGATAAGCTCAATATCAAGCCTGGAATAATATATTTTCCCTTCTACTTTTTTGGTTTGTCCGCCCCAACACAAAACAAACTGCTCTTTGAACACCTTATAATTCGACTCCAGATCCGCATGGCGGTTATTTATAAAATCGATCACTCCATCTAAGGTCAGCTCGATATTATTCCTGGCATGTTGTTCAATTTGAGCCACCACATCAGAATTCACATCATGGATCTCAATATCAAAACTACGGGGCATACTTATGCTCCCTTCCCTAAAAAAGACAGTTCCTCCCCAGTATTTCCATATATTTTTTCTCAGCGCACATAATTTACCTGCCGACTTAATAGTTACCAGCCCCACCACCTTGCCCTCTTCCAAATGAGGGAAAGGAATATTCTCATACGATATCAATGGAGGGTTACTTAAATAAGCATTCACCAGGTTCTGAATCTTACTGTCGTCAAAAAAATCGACTCCTAAGATCTCATTAGTAGTATCTTCAACCCCTACAACAATAAAAGAATTATTGTTTGGATTGGAATTAGCCAGTGCACATACATGCTTTAAGAATTTTGCCTTCCCCTCCTTATCGCCAATGTTGACAAACCGCTTTTTATCATAAAAGCTGTTCTCGTCATTGTGCGACAGCAGATTTTTTACCAGAAGACGCTTATTGATCATAATTCTTTATTCACAATAGTTGACGAAGCCTGTGCCGTACTCATTACTACAAGATCGGCAATATTGACATGACAGGGTCTGGAAACAACGAAATAGATAATCTCAGCAACATCTTCAGGCATCAAAGGCTCAAATCCCTTATAAACATCACCTGCCCGCTGATCATCTCCTTTAAAACGCACATTGCTAAATTCTGTTTTTACCATCCCGGGATTAACCGCCCCCACCCGGATACCAAACTTATTTAAATCGATACGCATGCCTTGGTTTAACGCATCAACAGCATGTTTGCTGGCACAATAGACATTTCCGTCGGGATAAACTTCTTTTCCGGCTGTTGATCCGATATTTATAATATGCCCATGCTTTCTTTGTGTCATTTGAGGCAAAATGGCCTTGGTGACATACAAAAGTCCTTTTACATTTATATCCATCATCATATCCCAATCGTCTATACCCCCCTCCTGAATAGGGTCCAGCCCGTGGGCATTACCCGCATTGTTAATCAATATATCGATCTTATTAAAATTTTCCGGAAGTGACCCAATAGCCTTAAAGACATCTTCCCTGATCCGAACATCAAAGTTCAGGGTATGCACAGACACTTGAGATTTTAATTCGGCTTTGATCTTATCGAGCCGCTCTTGCCGCCTCCCGCAGAGAATGAGGTTTATGTTGTTTTTTGCAAAAACTCTTGCGGTTTCCCGCCCTATTCCACTTGTAGCCCCTGTAATTAACGCTGTTTTATTATTCATTACTGATTGTTAGCAATTTATATGTTTATTTTTAAAATCATTATCCCCTCTTTTTATCATAAAAAACCTCCTCCGGAATTCAATTTTTGTAAATTGATATAATCCAAGTCGTTCTCTCTTCCGTATATAAAATTACCCTATGAAAATAATAATAACAAAAGTCTTATCTATGAAATCACTCAAAAAAAATTTATTGAAATTCTTAAGTCTTTTCGTTCTCACGGCTGTATTTGTTGCGTGTAGTGACGACGACGGGTCAAAGAACACTGACGGATTCTCTCATATTATCGTAAAGCTGACCGATGCTCCCGGCGATTACGACGCCGTAAAGATTGATGTTCAGGATGTAATGATTCAATATAAAGAAGACGGACCATGGGAAAGCATCGGAGACATCAACACCGGCGTATACGACTTACTCGAATTGACGGGCGGTGTAAATGTTGTTGTGGCTGACAATGAGATTCCTTCAGGGGTGGTAAAACATATCCGTCTTGTTTTAGGCGACGACAATACCATCGTTGTAAATGGCGAAGAAATTAACCTGGATACTCCTAGCGCTCAACAATCAGGATTAAAACTTAAACTAAACCAGGAGCTTGAAACAGGATTTGCATACGATTTCACCATCGATTTTGATGCTGATAAATCTATCGTAAAGGCCGGAAACTCCGGAAAATATATCTTAAAGCCGGTACTCAGGTTAAGTGCTGAGGTTTCTTCCGGTATTATCACAGGAACTGTTTCTCCGTCTGAATTCCAAAGTATGGCCTCTGTAGTATTAGATGAAAAAACAACGATCTCTGCCCATACAGACGAAAGTGGGATATTTATGCTTTATGGTATTCCTGGCGGAACTCATGATGTAATGATCACTCCTGATGCGGAGTCCGGATATGCTGAAACGATAATTGAGGGGGTAGAAGTTGTAAACGGTGAGATCATTGATTTGGAATTAATTGAACTGGAAGAAATCACTACAGGGAATATTTCCGGAAAAATAATGAATGAAGGAGTTTCCGTAACTGCTTCTGTTCAGGTAACCATCCCAAGTGAAGAAGAAGGTGTAGAAAACACGATCGAAACCATCTCTGCAACTACCGGAGAAGACGGTATATTTACGCTGACCAGTATTCCTCCCGGAACCTATACGGTAACTCTTACGCCGGCAGAAGGATCCGGACTTTCGGTAAAAGAAATTACAGATATTGATGTGCTTATTGCCGAAACCGCAGATCTTGGAGAAATAACTTTAGAATAAGTTAATTATTCATAATATTTTGTAAAGAGCAGCCTGTCAGCAGGTTGCTCTTTTATTTTTTAACCAATCGTTAACAGCAGAACTTTAAATAAATTTTCAATTTGCATTCAATAAATAAGGTTGTTAAATTAACGCCTCAAAAATTAAAATGAAGATGGAAGAAAACAGTACTATTGATATTAGTGTTATTAATGAAAAAATAGCACAGGAAAGTGCTTTTATAGACGCTCTTACACTAGAAATAAACAAGGTCATTGTCGGCCAGAAGCAAATGGTAGAAAGGCTATTGATAGGACTTTTGGGGCAAGGACATATTTTACTGGAAGGTGTACCAGGCCTGGCAAAAACACTGGCTATCAACACACTATCAAAAGCTGTTCACGGATCGTTTAGCCGTATACAATTCACCCCTGATCTACTCCCTGCCGATGTAGTGGGCACCATGATTTACAATATCAAGGAAAACGATTTTTCAATAAAAAAAGGTCCGATTTTTGCCAATTTTGTCTTGGCAGATGAGATTAACCGTGCTCCTGCCAAGGTGCAGTCTGCTTTGTTGGAAGCCATGCAGGAAAAACAAGTGACCATTGGCGATGAAACTTTTACGCTGGACAAACCATTTTTGGTAATGGCAACCCAGAACCCTGTTGAACAGGAAGGAACCTATCCGCTGCCTGAAGCACAAGTTGACCGTTTTATGCTGAAAGTGGTTATTGACTACCCTAAACTGAACGAAGAACAGCTGATCATTCGTCAAAACCTTAAAGGCGGTTTTGAACAGGTAAAACAGGTAGTCTCTCTGGAGCAGATTTTAAAAGCACAGAAAGCGGTCAGGGAAGTTTACATGGATGAAAAAATCGAAAAATATATCCTGGACATCATTTTCGCCACGCGTTATCCTGAAAAATACAACCTGCCTGACATAAAACCTCTTATCAGTTTCGGTGCATCACCACGTGGTAGTATCAACCTGGCTACCGCAGCCAAGTGCTATGCATTCATTAAACGAAGAGGCTACGTAATACCTGAAGACGTAAGAGCCGTTGTGTACGATGTTTTACGCCACAGAATAGGCATCACCTACGAGGCCGAAGCTGAAAATATCACCTCGGTTGATATCATCAATAAAATAGTTAACGAAGTAGAAGTACCATAACAGTAATTGTCATTCCTGCACGAACGCAGGAATCTAATCGGCCAAATTGAACATTAAACAGATTACGTCTGTAATGACGGAGTGACAAGTAAAGATGGATACCAAGGAATTACTTAAGAAAGTACGTAAAATTGAAATAAAGACACGCCGGTTAAGCGACCACGTCTTTGGAGGAGAATACCATTCTACCTTTAAAGGGCGGGGAATGACGTTTAGCGAAGTACGTCAATATACATATGGCGATGATGTCCGGGCCATCGACTGGAACGTAACGGCGCGTTACAACGAGCCGTATGTAAAGGTTTTCGAAGAGGAAAGAGAACTCACCATGATGCTCATGGTCGATGTATCAGGCTCCGAACTCTTTGGAACCGCCAACCGGTTTAAAAAGGAAGTCCTGACCGAAATCTCAGCTACCCTGTCATTCTCAGCAATGCAAAACAATGATAAAGTAGGCCTTATCCTGTTTTCGGACGAAGTGGAGCTTTTTATTCCCCCAAAAAAGGGAAGATCGCATATACTAAGAATTATCAGGGAGCTTATAGAATTTGAACCTAAAAGCAAAAAGACAGATCTGTCAGAAGCCTTGCGGTTTTTATCAAGTGTTATAAAAAAGAAAGCCATCACCTTTATCCTTTCTGATTTTATGACGGATGATTATCAGCAAACCCTCAGGATCGTCGGCCGAAAACACGATGTTACAGGTATAAGGATCTACGATAAAAGGGAAGAAGAAATCCCTAATATCGGTATGGTTCGGATGGAAGATGCTGAAACAGGCGAATTAATGCTCGTTAACACCCAATCAAAATCAGTAAGAAAAGCGTATACTAAATATTATAACGACAGAAAACACTATTACAAGAACACTTTCACGAAAAGCGGATGTGGAGTACTTAGTTGTCGGGTAGACGAAAGTTACGTAAAAAAACTACTTGGATATTTTAAGCAACGAGGATAAGTTATAAATGGATACCATACGATTACATACAAACAAATTACCGGCAATTAGGATATGGCTCATACTGGGGTTTTTCAGCCTTGGTTGTCTTAGTGGCTTTGCACAAACAACACCGAAAGTCACCTCAAATGTAGATTCTACATCCATTAAAATAGGGGAACAGATTCAATATAAAATACAGGTAGAAACCGACACTACGGCTCAAGTAATGTTCCCTGACGGGCAAACATTCGCCCCAATGGAGGTTGTAGAAGCATCCCCTGTAGATTCCATTATTATTGAGGACAAACTGAACCTTATTAAAAAATATGCCTTAACAAAATTTGATTCGGGCACCTATAACATTCCCGTTCAAACGGTTTTGATCAACAAGATCCCTTACCTGCTGGATTCTTTAAAAGTAAAAGTAGCGAATGTTGCTGTCGATACCACGAAACAAAAAATGTACGATATAAAACCGCTGGTGGAAGTAGAGAAGAATTACTCCGGCTGGTGGAAATATATATTTTATGCCTTTTTAGCCCTGACAATCATCGGAGGACTTTTATATTGGTTTGTATTTCGTGAGAAACCGCTAACCCGGGAAGAAAAAGAAGCGCTCCTTCCTCCTTATGAGAGAGCAATTCTTGAATTAAAGAAACTGGACGAGTCTAAATTTTTAATTCAGTCAGAATACAAAGCGTACTACTCACAATTAACAAATATTGTACGTTCGTACCTTGAAGAAGACGTACACATTACGGCCTTGGAGAGTACTACGGACGAATTGATCGGCAAACTGGAAATGCTAAAGGATGCGGGAAACCTCGATCTGGATGGCGAAACCATCGTTCAGTTTAAAAAAGTACTGGAAACAGCCGACCTGGTAAAGTTTGCGCGATCTACACCGGAAAATGCCGTTATAGAGAACGACAGGAAGCTCATTGAAAATATTGTCGTTAAAACCAAAGAAGCTTTACCTGAACCAACCGAAGAAGAATTACTTCAGAATGAAGAATATCTTGAAGAACTGGCGAGAAAAAAACAAAAACGGAAACTAATTATTACCGCTGTGGCCTCACTTTTGGTGCTAGGTATTACCATCAGTGCTTTCGGCTGGTATTATGGCTTTGGTTATGTAAAAGACACCATCGTTGGCCATCCGACAAAAGAACTTGCCGAAAGAGAATGGATCCGAAGTGAATATGGATTCCCTCCCGTTTCAATTGAAACACCAAAGGTGCTTAAACGTATAAAAACAGAACTTCCCGCTGAAGCTCATAACCTGATAAGCTCCAATCAGATATTTGGTTATGGGAGCATGATGAGCAATTTCTATATAACAGCATCATCAACAACATATAAAAAAGGGGTAGAGTTTGACGGGCAAAAAGCTATCGATGCCACTATTAAATCAATGGAGCAACAAGGAGCCAAAAACATCATTTTAAAAGATGAAGAGATCAGTACCCCTACCAACAAAAAGGGCTTAAAAGTCTATGGCTCCATGCAAATAGATACCCCGGGAAACAACGGTTCTCACAATGCAGAATACGTTTTACTGAACTTTACCGAAGGTGGTGGATTCCAACAGGTTTTGATCGTTTATAATGAGGGAGACACCTATGCCGGCCAGATCGTAGAACGCATTATTAATTCAATTGATTTTAAAACAGGAAGCTAAATGTTAGAGAATATACAATTTGCACACCCATACTTTTTTTGGTTGCTTTTGGCGCTTCCGATAGCTGCTGTCTGGTACTTTCTTAAACGGAAAAAAGAAACTGCAACATTAAAAATATCGTCTTTAAACGGATTTAAGACCAAAGGTTCCCTGTTGCCTAAACTAAAGTCATTGCTCTTTATCGTCAGGTTGCTTGCCTTAGCTTTTTTTATCGTTGCCCTGGCCAGGCCTCAGACCAAAAATATCTCTTCCAGAAGCAAGACCACCAAAGGGATTGATATCGTAATGACTATCGATGTATCTTCCAGCATGTTGTCAAAAGACCTGCAACCAAACAGGCTGTCAGCTCTTAAGGACGTTGCTGGCGAATTCATAAAAGAACGGATTAGCGACAGGATTGGTCTTGTGGTATATTCCGGAGAAAGTTTTACAAAGACCCCTATTACCAGCGATAAGTCTATCGTCCTGAACGCTCTCAGACAAGTAAACTATGGGGTCCTGGAAGACGGTACTGCCATAGGCATGGGCCTCGCAACTGCCGTAAATCGCTTAAAAGAAAGCAAAGCTAAAAGCAAGGTCATAATCCTGCTTACTGACGGGGTAAACAATGCAGGCTTTATAGAACCTCAAACGGCTGCAGGACTTGCCATTGAATTTGGAATAAAAGTATACACTATCGGGATCGGTACCAACGGAATGGCCCTTACCCCCGTCGCCTATAATATGGATGGTAGTTTTAAATACGGACTACGCGATGTTGAAATTGACGAGGACCTGCTAAAGAACATAGCTAAAGAGACAGGCGGTAAATATTTCAGGGCTACCAACAATAAAAAGCTCGAAGAAATCTATGATGAAATCAACAAGCTTGAGAAGACAGAAGTCGAAGAGTTTAAATTTACCAAATACGAAGAAAAGTTCAGACCACTGGTTTTACTGGGACTTGGACTAATACTAGTTGAATTTTTATTACGAAACACCCTATTCAGGAGTTTTGTTTAATTTAGAAGGGATCTTATGTATCAGTTAGACGAAAAAATATATTTCTATTTGCTTTTTATCATTCCGGTGCTTTTTGTGCTGTTTCTGGCTGTTCAATTCTGGAAAAAAAGAACACAGAAAAAGTTTGCGGATACAGCCCTCTTAAACCGCTTAAGTCCGAACAGGTCTACCGCCAAATCGGTACTGAAACTTGTGATGTTATTATTAGCTGTTGCATGCCTGAGCATTGCTTTGGTCAATCCGAAGATCGGAACCAAGCTGGAAACTGTAAAACGCGAAGGGGTCGATGTTGTTTTTGCTGTTGACGTATCTAAAAGCATGCTGGCCGAAGACATTGCTCCCAATCGTCTGGAAAAAGCCAAGCGTATTGTTTCCGAAATCATCAATAATCTTGGTTCAGACCGGATAGGAATCATCGCCTATGCAGCACAGGCTTACCCTCAATTACCCATTACAACCGACTATGGTGCTGCAAAAATGTTTTTACAGAGTATGAATACCGATATGCTTTCATCACAGGGTACAGCCATCGATGAAGCTATTGATCTGGCCAAGACATATTATAACGATGCCGACCAGACCAACAGGGTTCTTTTTATCATATCCGACGGAGAAGACCATACAGACGGGGCTGCAGTAGCCGTTGAAGGGGCTGCCGAAGAGGGAATCAAAGTATACAGTATCGGGATCGGAACCACAAAGGGCGCACCAATACCAATTAAAATTAACGGTATTGTTGAAGCCTATAAAAAAAATCAGAACGGAGAGGTTGTTATCACAAAACTCAATGAAGGTGTTCTAAAAGAAGTAGCGGGCAAAGGGAACGGCGCCTATATAAATGGAGCGAACACGAATGAAACAGTTGATTTTGTTACAGAAACATTGAACCAGATGGATAAAAAAGAATTTGAAACCAAGCAATTCGCCGACTTTAAAGATCAGTTTCAATGGTTTTTAGGAGCCGCAATATTCTTGCTGTTCATGGACATTTTCTTTTTAGAAAGAAAAACAGCCTGGTTAACAAAACTGAATCTTTTTAACGAAAAAGAAACCGACTAACAAATCATGAAAAAAATAGTTTATATAGCATTTTTACTGGCAACCTTTATCGGTTTCTCACAGGAAGAGAACCCTAAAGAAAAAGTAAAACTGCTTAAAGAATCAACAAACCTGACCTATGATGCCAATAAAGAATTGGTTAGTGACAAGTTTGTTGAGGCAGAAGCCAATTACAGAAAAGCGATAGCCAAGAGTGACGATAACAGCACTGCCAAATTCAATCTGGGAAATGCCTATTATAAAGAAAATAGTTTTGGAGAAGCTTTTGTTCGTTACAAAGAAGCAGGTGAAGCTGCCAAAACCAAAGAAGAGCGTCACAGCGCTTATCATAACCTTGGTAATGTTTTTATGCAAAACAAAGAATACGACAAAGCCATAGAAGCATATAAGGAAGCGCTCAGAAACGACCCTTCTGATGAAGAAACCCGATACAACCTGGCTTTAGCAAAAGAAATGCAGAAGAAAGATCAGCAGCAGAAACAAAACGATCAAAACAACGACGATCAAAACAAAGATCAGGATAACCAGGATCAACAACAGGACCAGCAACAAAATAAAGACGATCAAAATAACCAGGATCAAAACCAGGATCAGAACGATCAACAAGATCAAAATAAAGATCAGAACTCCGATAAGGACAAAGAACAAAAAGGCGATGAAGGAAAAGACAAAGAAGACAAGGATCAAAAGCCCGGAGATCAGCCTAAAGACAAGCAAGACCCTGAAAAGCAGCAGCAGCCAAGACCGAATCAGCTTTCTCCCCAACAAATAAAAAATATCCTGGAAGCAATGAGTAACGAAGAAAAGAAAGTACAAGAAAAAATAAATGGTAAAAAAGTAAAAGGTCAACCTGCCAAAAATGCTAAAGACTGGTAAACAACCTAGT
Source organism: Zhouia spongiae (assembly GCF_022760175.1). Classification (GTDB taxonomy): domain Bacteria; phylum Bacteroidota; class Bacteroidia; order Flavobacteriales; family Flavobacteriaceae; genus Zhouia; species Zhouia spongiae. The sequence goes on along the minus strand of NZ_CP094326.1, from coordinate 1,464,222 downwards.
GTTTAAATGGACTTGATACACAAGATGAAGAAATATTTTTTATACATATTGCTAATTATCAGCTCCCTTGGGTACGCTCAGGACGAAATCAAGTTCGAAGCCAAGGTCAGTAAAGAAAAACTAGGTCTCAACGAACGTTTACGAATCGATTTTGAGATGAACAAGGACGGCGATAATTTTATCCCGCCAAGCTTTGAAAACTTCCGTGTCCTGATGGGCCCCAGTCAGAGCGTCAGCCAATCCTGGATTAATGGCAAACGTTCATTCTCTAAAACGTATTCATATATCCTGTCTCCAAAAAGCAGAGGAACATTTACCATAAAACAGGCTGTCATAGAGATAGACGGAAACACTTACAAAACCGTACCGATCACTATCGAAGTTACCGCAGCCGTTGACAATCCTAATGCACCTAAGGGTGTAGACGACATTGCCGATGAAAACCTTCATCTGGTGGCCGAAATATCAAACCCAAACCCATATCTCAACGAAGCGGTCAGCATACTGTACAAACTTTATGTAAGCCCCAAGATCAGCGTTTCTGACTACAGGCCGATCGACAATCCCAAATACAACAACTTCTGGTCCCAGGATATAAACATCAACCGTCGGAAAGTTGAACAAGGAACCTATAAGGGAAAACCCTATCGCTTTGTAGTGCTAAAAAAAGTAGTGCTCTACCCGCAAAAAACCGGTGCGCTGGAAATCGAACCCCTGACACTTGATGTAACTGTCGACGTACCGACCAACAAACAAGATATCTTTGGCGGAAGGGTTTACAAACAAACCCATAAAACCATAGCAGCCGGTTCGAGGACAATAAGGGTAAAACCGCTACCTGAAAACGGCAAGCCTGAAGGCTTTACCGGAGCTGTCGGGAATTTCGATTTTAATGTAATCCCTTCAAAGACCGATTTAAAAGCCGGTGAATCGCTACAATCCAAAATTGAGATTTCAGGGAAAGGTAATTTAAAACTATTCGATTTACCAAAATTGAAACTTCCAAATTCGGTTGAAGTCTATGACCCTGAGTTTAAATCAAATGTCTCAACAAGCATTAGCGGAATGCAAGGTAAAGTTGCCGACAACTATACGGTAGTCCCTCAATATAAAGGCAAGTTCCAGATACCTGCTATTTCTTTCTCGTTTTTCGACCCTAAGCTTGAAAAATACGTTACCCTGACCTCTCAGGAACACATTATCAATGTATATGAAGGCCCTACAAATAACAATGAGGATGTAGCAGACAGCGATCAAATTCAAAAGCAAGCTGTTGCCGGTACCGATTCAAGTTTTAAATTCTTAAAGCTTAACCCCGATTTACAACCCGTAGACAGCACTGCTTTCTTTGGATCAACTGCTTTTTATATATTGCTTTTCGGGCCTCTCTTCTTCATTCCGTTATTTATTGTTATCGGTAAAAAGAAAAAAGCGCTTGAAGCAGATATTGAAGGTAATAAACGAAGAAAAGCCAATAGACTGGCTAAAAAATACCTTTCTGAAGCGAAGAAAAATCTAGGTCATAAAGAAGCTTTTTATGAAGCTATGGAAAGGGCCTTACACAACTACCTTAAAGCCAAATTAAAAATTGAAACATCTGATTTTTCTAAAGAAAAAATCACTCAGCTCTTAACTTCAAAAGGAGCTGACAGTACATCTGTCACAAGTTTTATTGCGCTATTAAACAGTTGCGAACTGGCTCGTTACACGCCTACCAGCAATGTTACAATGCAACTGGATTATGATAAAGCCGCCAACACCATATCTCAAATCGACAAACAAGTAAAAGTATAGCATGAAAAAGATTATAAACATTTTAATTCTGTGTATATCTTTATTTTCCTTTTCACAAAATGAGAACGAACAACTCTTTGAAAAAGCTGTACAATTCTATAACGACGGAAAATATCAGGAAGCTATTAACATATATCAGAAAATAGTAAACAATGGCTATCACTCATCTTCGGTCTATTACAATATCGGAAATGCCTATTACAAATTAAACGAGGTGGCTCCCAGCATTTACTATTATGAAAAGGCATTACTGCTGTCCCCTGCTGACAACGATATAAAAAACAATCTTCAGTATGCACAGAATATGACCATAGATGCCTTAGAGACCATTCCTAAGTCTGCGATCTCAAAACTGGCCGATAGCACCCTCGGCTTTTTTAGCTCTAAAGCATGGAGTATCATAGCTGTTATATTAATGACCCTCTTTACCGCTTTCTTCCTGATCTATTATTTTGCTTCTTCCAGAAGACAAAAGAAACTTTTCTTTGTTACAAGTATTATATGCTTGTTGTTTTCTGTTATTTCCGTTTCGGCGGCCTATCATCAATACGTATCTGACAAAAAGGACAATCCTGCTATTATTTTTACTGAAGAAACTGTGATAAAATCTGAACCCAACAACAGGAGTAATGATGTTTTTACTTTACATGAAGGAGCAAAAGTGAATGTTTTGGAAACATTAGGCGACTGGAACAAAATACGAATTCCGGACGGTAAAACGGGATGGATACCGAAGAATGATCTAAAGTTAATCAAGGATTTTTAAAAATTATTTAACAAATCTACGGTTCATTTCCATTATATTTGAGGCAAATTTTACCTAATGGAGGGAAAAAAGTATGCCTTTTTATTCTTATTTATCTTTACTGCTTTTTTAGCAGCACCCTCTGTTATCAGTATTATTAAATCGGATGCTGACACTTCTGTCTTCTTCAGTGTTGCTGAAGAAGAAAATAAAAGTTCAAATTCTGTTGCTGAAAAAGACTATGTGTTTTCCCATCATAATTTCAGCAATTACTTTTTATCCGATAACAAAAAAGACAATGCTGACTTTGCATATATCGACAACTATTATCCGTCGATAATCGTAAACAAGCATTGCCCTCCTCCGGAAACCGGAGTATAAACCCCTATTTTTTCTAACTTTATTAATTGTGGATGCCCCTGCATCCATACCCCCTATTCATTAATAACTTAAATTAAGTATTTATATGAAAAAATTATTCTCTAACATCAAAGGAGATGCCTTTGGTGGTATAACTGCCGGTATTGTAGCATTACCATTAGCCCTCGCATTCGGTGTAAGTTCCGGCTTAGGACCAAGTGCTGGTCTATATGGCGCTATATTTATTAGTTTCTTTGCCGCCATGTTTGGTGGTACTAACACCCAGATTTCAGGTCCTACAGCACCTATGACCGCAGTAAGCATGGTCGTTATTGCCGGAATTATTGCGGCCAATGACGGCGATGTAAACAAAGCTTTACCTGCCATTCTAACGGTATTTTTGCTAGCTGGACTTATGCAAATCGGACTTGGAGCATTGGGTTTAGGAAAATATATCAGGTACATCCCTTATCCTGTTGTTTCAGGATTTATGACTGCTATCGGCGTTATCATACTTATAACTCAGATTCTTCCTGCCGTTGGATACTATCCGAAAGAAGACGATGAATTTGTAGACACTTTTAAACCCCAGGCCGAAGAGGTTATTCTTGAAAACATTTTAAAAGAAGAAGCAGGTGAAGGTATCCTGGTTTTAGAAAATTTCAAAGAAACTATTAATAGAGCTGAGCTTGTTACTGAAGCGGACATATTAAAAGAATCTCAGACATTGGCTGCGAAAGAAGCTTCAGGAGTTCTTGGTACTTTTAAAGTTCTCGGAAGAGCTCTTAGCAACGTGAGCTTGCTTGAATTAATACTGGCATTGGGAACAATTTTTATCATATATGGATTCAAACGCATCACGACTGCGGTACCAAGCACATTAGTTGCACTGATCGTAATGTCCGGAATAGCTGTAGGATTCGGACTCGAATACAGACCGATTGAGGAAATCCCTAGCGGTTTTCCGATTCCTAATATGGAGATTTTCAGCTCTTTTCAATTAAGCAGCGTCACTCCATATATATTTACAGCGTTAACCCTTGCATTGCTTGGGGCAATTGACTCTTTATTGACCAGTGTTGTTGCAGACAACATGACTAAAACCAAACACAAACCCAATAAAGAATTGATCGGTCAGGGTATTGGTAATAGTATAGGTGCTATATTTGGAGGTCTCCCCGGTGCCGGAGCTACCATCCGTACTGTTGTAAACATTCAGTCGGGAGGTAAAACCAAATTGTCGGGCATGATTGCCGGCATAATGTTATTGGTCATCTTATTGGCACTAGGCCCGGTAGCATCAAAAATCCCGGCTGCTGTATTAGCCGGTATACTTATTACCGTGGGTATCGGCGTTATGGATTACAAAGGCCTGAAAGCAATTCCGAGTCTTCCGAAAGATATTAAACTGGGACCGTTAAAATTAAGTTCAGAAGTTTTAATAATGTTAGTAGTTTTACTGTTATCGACATTTTGGAACTTGGTGTACGCTGTAGGTATTGGTTTGGTAATCGCTTCTTTGATGTTTATGAAGAAGATAGGAGACCTCACTGCCGAGCGATCGGACGTTAAATCCCTTGCTAAGGAAAGAGCATGGGAAGATGAAAAAGATTTCCCCGAAAAACTTAAAGAGGAAGTCTTTATAAAACATCTTAAAGGACCTTTGTTTTTTGGTTCTACCAGCGATTTTCAGAGCCTGGCAAAACAAATCCCCTATACGGCTTCCACTGTGGTCATAAGATTGGGACGTATGCAATATATGGATCAATCGGGACTATATGCAATGGAAGATGTATTACAAGAATTAATTAAAAAGAATGGTACTAAAGTACTGTTTGTTGATTTACTGAAACAACCTCGGTATATGATGGAACGTATTGATATCATACCGGACCTGATTCCGGAAGAACATATATTCAAAACATTTAAAGAGTGTACTCAGTGGATTAAAGAAAATGTAAAAGACGAATATTAAAAGAGAAAATTATTATGAAACTAGAAAATGTTTTTAAAAACAACGAAAACTGGGTTAAAGAGAAATTAAGTCTTGAATCAAACTATTTTGAAGAATTAGGAAAAGGACAAAGTCCTGAACTCCTTTACATAGGATGTTCAGACAGCCGTGTTACTGCGGAAGATATGATGGGTGCCAAACCGGGAGAAGTTTTTGTACATAGAAACATTGCCAATATGGTAATCAGCATTGACCTGAACGCCATGTCGGTACTTAATTATGCAGTAGAGCATTTAAAAGTACAGCATGTGGTGGTTTGTGGTCACTATGCCTGCGGAGGAGTTAAAGCAGCTATGCAGTCGGCCGATCTGGGAATCTTAAACCCATGGTTACGTAATATCCGCGATGTATACAGGCTTCATAAAAATGAGCTGAACGCTATCGAAGACGAAGACAAAAGATACGATCGCCTGGTTGAATTAAACGTTCAGGAACAATGCGTAAATCTTATTAAGACGGCAGCAGTTCAAAAAGCGTACAGAGAGCGTGGGCTAAAAGTTCACGGATGGGTTTTCGATGTTCACAGCGGAAAACTCATCGATCTTAAGATCGACTTCGATACTATCCTGAAAAACATCATGGAAATTTATCATCTTGACTAAAAAATCTGGGGCTGAAATTAATATTTCAGCCCCTATTATTTCCCTCCTCTTCTTCTTTTAACACATACTTAAAGACAGTTGCACCGGCCTCTTTTACCGGTCGGTACAACACCGATTCTTCCATTGCCTTTTCATCTACAAAACTGAAAATGTTGTTACTTCGGTCGATAAAAACAAGTATGGCACCTGCTATAATTATAATTTTAAGTCCACCAAAAACACCTCCCAATATCCTGTTCAACAAACCTAGTGCTACAATATGTGCAATCTTGGTCAGTAGTTTACCCAGCAGGTACACCAAAAATACAATAACGACAAAGGTAATGGCAAAAGCTGTCAGGTTTATGTATTGTTCGTCCCAATCCAGCTTTTCCCTGAGGTAATCTCCGGCAAAATAAGAAAAGTGAATAGCCCCATATATCCCGAGAATAAGCGCAACCAATGAAGCCAGCTCTATAAAAAGTCCTTTCATCAACCCTCTTACAAACCCGAAAAGGATTAATCCGCCCAGAACAATATCAATAAAATTCATATAGCGTATTTTTTCATCGTAAATATACAACTAATAACCACTTGTGTATTTTAACACTTTAACACTCTCATAAAAAGGCAGGAGGAAAAGATGGGTTTTGTAACTTTGCACCCATCAAATAAGAATGAAACCGTGAAAAGAGACGACGATTTAAAAGATCACTGGGATAAAGTTGTAACCGATCTGTCAAACCAGTTTGCAGACGGCGATACATTAGACTTAGATGCCATAATATACCTGATAGGTGTCCAGGAATTAGGACAGCTCAACAGAAAATTTAAAAAGGACGATAAGGTAAACCTGATGCACATTGCCATTTGCAGGCTTTTGGAGCCTTATGGATATTACGAATTTGATTATTTTGATAACGAAGGATGGCCTCACTATAAAAGCAAAGAAGAACTTCCTACTTTAAAAGCCGGCGAACAAAGTGTCTTAATGAAAGAAGCTATTGTGCATTACTTCAGAGAACGCGATTTTTTTTAATTACAACCAATCAACTTCCATAAGTTATTAATTGAGCAAAAAATAATTAACTTTGCCGCTCTTTAAAAGTATCCGAACAAATGATCGATAAGATAAAGGAACACATCGCAGAAGTAGAAAACTTCAACGCTGAAACCATAGAGGCAGTTGAAACCTTCCGTATTAAATACCTGGGTAAAAAAGGAATTTTAAACGATTTTTTCGCTGAGTTTAAAAATGTTCCCAATGAGCAAAAGAAAGAATTCGGACAGGTTATCAACCTTTTAAAGAAAACAGCCGAAGATAAGGTAAATGCCATAAAAGACCTTTTGGAGAGCAAAGAAGACGACAAAGGGATTTACGGTGATCTTACACGGCCCGCCGAGCCAATTCAATTAGGGAGCAGACATCCTATTTCAATTGTAAAAAATCAGATCATCGATATCTTTTCCCGTATCGGCTTCAATGTATCCGAAGGGCCTGAAATTGAAGATGACTGGCACAATTTCACTGCTTTAAACTTACCTGAATACCATCCGGCAAGAGACATGCAGGATACATTCTTTATCCAGACGGATCCTGATATTTTATTACGTACCCATACCTCATCGGTACAGGTGCGATACATGGAAGAGAACAAACCTCCGATAAGAACCATTTCTCCGGGTAGAGTTTACAGAAATGAAGCTATATCTGCACGGTCGCACTGCTTTTTTCATCAGGTAGAAGGCTTGTATATAGACAAAGGTGTTTCTTTTGCAGACCTTAAACAAACACTCCAGTATTTTACTACCGAGATGTTCGGAAAGTCAAAGATCAGACTAAGGCCTTCTTATTTTCCGTTTACGGAACCAAGTGCAGAGGTAGATGTATACTGGGGCCTGAATAATGAGATCGATTATCGGATCACAAAAGGTACAGGTTGGTTAGAGATCATGGGTTGTGGAATGGTAGACCCGAATGTTTTAGATAATTGCGGAATCGATTCTAAAGAGTACTCCGGGTTTGCTTTTGGTATGGGCATAGACCGTATAGCCCTGCTGTTACATCAAATACCGGACATCAGGATGTTAAGTGAGAACGATGTTCGATTTTTAGAACAGTTCAAATCGGCACTTTAATCGCTTGTTCGCATGAAAAAGGATATCCGGATACCTGTTTCAGAAAACATTCATGTAGCTATTATTCACGAGTGGAATGAAGAGTTTCAATGTAATGACTGGAACGCTTATCTGATCAACAATAGCGACTCTGCTGTTGAAATGGTGTTTGTAAGCACACATGGATATGCCGAGACTGTAAAAACATCTACAATGAGACATGGCCTGGGAACCATCAGTGCTAAGTCTCATGCCAAAATAGAACTACTTCACGAAGATGTTCTCAAACTGAATAACGAATTCTTCGTTTCTTATTTTGGCCAACGGGACGGAAAACTATACGAGAAAAAGTTTCTGTTCAGAAAAAATACCATTAACGAAAGAGCCATGAGAGACATTCCTGTTATGAACTGCAAAGGAATCCTGGCTTAACACCCTTATTTACCTCCGGTTTTCCCCTCTTAAAACTTTAACACCCTTTTAACTTCTGTTGGTTCGGCAAAAACCGAACTAATCGTATTTTTGCATAAAATAATTTATCCGGAAATGTTGACTGAAAGTTTATTAGAAGAAAAGAAAGAATTAATTGAAGAATTAGGGGTGTACTTCGAAAACTCTGAAGACATGCCTCCCCTGTCTGCAAGAATATTTTCTTTACTTGTCCTGTCAGAATTCAGCGGGGTAACATTCGATACCATAGTAGAAAGTTTAGGAGCAAGCAAAAGCTCTACCTCTACAAACCTCCAACTGTTACAGAGCTCGGGTATTGTTTGTTACTGTACCAGACCAGGTGACAGAAAGCGATATTTTAAGGTTGACACCCACCACATCATCAACAGGCTTGATAAAAAAATTGAAATGTGGGAAAAAGAACGAAAACTCCATTTAAAAGTCAGCAACTTTAAAATGAGGCTCCATAAACAACAGAATACCTATAGCGATAAATTACCCGGCATTCAATATGCCAACAACTATTCTGTCTTTATAGAAGATGTAATTAAAAATTTAATAAGACTAAAAGAAAAAACCTCTGCATTAATTAACGAACAACAATCATGAGAAAGCAATTATTAAATGTTTCCTTGGTCATAGCAACGGCTGTATTAGCCATCAGTTGCGGTAATTCAGAAGCTAAACAACAAGCTGCTCCCGGAGCAATGCCTTACCCTACTGTAAAGGTCGAAAAAAGGTCGGTCAAAGATCATACCAGCTACCCTGCCAGCATAGAGGGTGTAGTAAACAGCCAGGTTCGGGCCAAAGTATCCGGATACATACAAGAAGTACTTGTAGATGAGGGAGAAGTAGTAAAAAAAGGACAACGTTTGTTCAGACTTGAAACTCAATCACTATCGCAAGATGCTCAGGCAGCAAAGGCCAGAGTAAATGTAGCTCAGGTAGAAGTAGATAAACTTGAGCCTCTGGTTCAAAAAAACATTATCAGCGCTGTACAACTTGAAACCGCTAAAGCTAATCTTGAACAAGCTAAGAGCAACTATAGAAGTATCGCCGCAAATATCGATTATGCCAACATTAAAAGTCCTGTAAACGGTGTAGTAGGAAGCATCCCTTTTAGAAAAGGGAACCTGGTAAGCCCTCAGGATGCTCAGCCGTTAACCACAGTTTCAGACATTAAAAACGTATATGCTTATTTTTCACTGAACGAAAAAGAGCTTATTGCTTTTATGAGAAACATGGAAGGAAAGACTTTAGATGAAAAAGCTAAAAATATTCCCGACGTTGAGCTTCTGTTAGCTGATGGTTCTGTATATGGACATCCCGGAAAGATCGAGACTATTACCGGAGCTGTTAATCCAAACACGGGTACCGTTTCATTCCGGGCTACATTTCCAAATCCCGAAGGGTTATTAAGAAACGGAAGTAGCGGTAAAGTATTACTACCAAGGCATATGGACGACGCTCTTATAGTACCTGAAATGTCTACATTTGAACAACAAGGGAAACGTTTTGTTTACATCGTTAACGATGATGACTCACTAATAACTAAAGCAATAACGAGCATTGCCGGATCTGACGGGTTACTTGTAGTTTCTGAAGGATTACAAGAAGGAGACCAGATTCTTGCCAAAGGAGTAAGTAAGGTACGCCCGGGCATCAAAATAGTGCCGCAACCGACAAGTATCGACAGCATTGTGAACTCATTCAATAAAGTATTTAAATAAACAGCTATGCTCAAGAAATTTATAGAAAGACCCGTTCTTTCTACCGTAATATCAATTATTATTGTGATGCTGGGTGTTCTTGGGTTTTACACCCTGCCTGTTACACAATATCCTGATATAGCGCCTCCTACGGTTCAGGTTAATGCCACCTATCCGGGGGCAAATGCGGAAACCATACTGGAAAGTGTTATCATTCCGATAGAAGAACAAATAAACGGGGTTGAAGGGATGACCTATATGACCTCATCTGCCAGTAACAATGGTAGTGCAAACATCACCGTATATTTCGAACAAGGTGTCGATCCGGACATTGCCGCTGTAAACGTGCAAAACCGTGTAGCCCGTGCAAATGCTTTGCTTCCTGCCGAAGTGATCCGCTCAGGTGTTATTACCCAGAAACAACAAACCTCGGCTCTGATGTATGTTGCAATGTATTCGGAGAATCCCGATTATAATGACACCTATGTGCAAAACTATCTCAATATAAATGTCAGACCGGCTATACAGCGTATATCGGGGGTTGGTGATGTAAGTGTTTTCGGTGGTAAGGATTATTCAATGCGTATCTGGATCGACCCTACCAAACTTGCTTCCTACGGTGTAACAACAACCGAAGTCGTACAAGCCATCGGCGAGGAGAGTTTAGAAGCAGCAGCGGGTTCAATCGGACAAAACTCAAAGCAGTCGTTTGAATATGTAATTAAATATAAAGGCCGTTATAAAACCGCTGAAGAATACGATAATATTATTATCAAATCTTTAGGAAACGGTCAGTTTTTACGATTAAAAGATGTGGCAAAAGTAGAACTAGATGCTTTTTCCTATAGTTCAATCTCAAGATCGAAAGGGTATCCGGGAGTTAACTTTGGTATATTCCAGACTGCCGGATCAAATGCACAGGAAATTATCAAGGAAGTTTATGACAAACTGGATGAGCTGGAAAAAGATTTCCCTGAAGGTGTTCACTATTTGGTAAACTACGACACCAATAAATTCTTAACTGCGTCTATGAACAAAGTTAAGCACACGCTTATAGAAGCCTTTATCCTGGTTTTCTTTGTGGTGTTTATCTTCTTACAGGATTTTAAATCGACACTGATCCCTGCCATTGCAGTTCCGGTAGCGATTATAGGTACATTTTTCTTCCTGGGTGTCTTCGGGTACTCTATCAACCTCTTAACACTTTTTGCTCTTATTCTGGCCATCGGTATTGTGGTGGATGATGCGATTGTGGTGGTTGAAGCGGTCCATGCCAAACTGGAAGAAGGATATGATTCAGCCAGAAAAGCATCTGTTTCTGCAATGAGTGAGATCAGCGGTGCTATTATTTCCATCACACTCGTAATGGCAGCCGTGTTTGTGCCTATTACCTTTATCCAGGGTCCTTCGGGTGTATTCTATGAGCAGTTTGGTGTAACCCTTATTGTTGCAATCCTTATTTCTGCGGTAAACGCCTTAACATTGAGCCCGGCTCTTTGTGCGATATTCCTAAAACCACATACGGACAAACACGAAAAGAAAGGTTTATTACAAAGATTCTATGCAGCCTTTAACGCAGCTTTTAACGCTACCACCAATAAATACGTTAAATCACTAGGCTTCCTGGTAAAACACAAATGGATAACGGGGGGGATATTAGCTCTTGCTGTTATTGCTATCATTTGGGCTAATAACACCACACCGACAGGATTCGTTCCTACAGAAGACAGAGGGGTTATTTTCGTAAACGTTGAATTACCTCAAGGTTCTTCTCTCGACAGGACTTATAGTGTTACCGACGATCTGTATAAGACAATGAGTTCTATAGAAGGTATTAAAACTGCTTCTATCATTAATGGTCAGAACTTCTTCTCGGGTGCAGGTAGTTCGTATGCAATGGGCTTCATTATATTGAACGACTGGGAAGAAAGAGAAACTGATGCCACGTCAGTAAATGGAATTTTGGGTCAGTTGTATGCAAGAACTGCAACTATGGCCGATGCGAATATCATATTCTTTACACCTCCGAGTATTCCGGGCTTTGGTTCATCAGACGGATTTGAAATGAGATTATTAGATCGTACTTCGGGAGACCTGAAGGACCTTGATAAGGTAGCCAAAGAATTTGTAGGAGCATTAAATCAAAGGCCCGAAGTAGGATTTGCTTCGAACTCTTTCAGTACTAATTTCCCTCAGTTGGAGCTGGATGTTAATATCCCGAAAGCAAAAGAAGCAGGTGTAAGCGTAAGTAGTATTTTAGCAACGCTGCAAGGCTATATCGGTGGATATTACGCCGCCGACTTTAGTAGATTCGGTAAGCAGTTCAGAGTATATGTACAATCAGACCCTGAAGATCGTAAAGATATCTCCAGCCTGAACAGTATGTATGTTAAAAACAATAAAGGCGAAATGGCCCCGGTTTCTGAGTTCGTTACTCTTGATCGTGTTTATGGTCCGCAAACAGTAAGTCGTTTTAACTTGTTTAATTCGGTAACAGTTAACGGTTCCGCAACTCCCGGCTACAGTTCCGGTGATGCCATTAAGGCCGTCACAGAAGTTGCTGAAGAACACTTGCCTAATAACTACGAAGTTGCTTTCTCCGGTATTACAAGAGAAGAGATTGCTTCAGCAGGTTCATCCGGTATCGTGTTTATATTAAGTATTGTATTCGTTTACTTCCTGCTGGCTGCTCAGTATGAAAGTTACATCCTGCCGTTCTCGGTATTGTTATCGCTGCCGGTAGGTGTTGCAGGAGCTTATATATCGACCAAATTTGCCGGTTTGGAGAACAATATATATTTCCAGATCGCACTTATCATGCTTATAGGTCTTTTGGCTAAAAATGCCATCCTGATCGTAGAGTTTGCGAAACAGCGCCGGGAACAGGGACTCTCTATTACCGATGCTGCTATCGCAGGTGCCAAATCGCGTCTGAGGCCGATTTTAATGACCTCCTTTGCATTCATCCTCGGTTTAATGCCATTGGTATTAGCTAAAGGGGTAGGTGCGGAAGGTAACAATTCAATCGGTACAGGTGCTGCCGGAGGTATGCTTATCGGTACAATTATCGGAGTGTTTATCATCCCGGTACTATTTATCGTCTTCCAGTGGTTACAAGAAAAAGTTACCGGTGCTCCGGAAGTAAAGTTAGAAACAGAAGAAGCATAAACATAGATTATGAAAAGAACATATATATATAAATTCTTATTGCTGTCAGTTGTTGCCTTCACAGTACAATCGTGCTTCGTTGCCAAAAACTACGAACGCCCTGAATTAGAAGAGGCCGACAGTTTATACAGAACAGACAACCTCCCTCAGGATAGTATATCGGCCGCCGATATATCCTGGAGGGACCTATTCTCAGATCCGCTGCTGGAAGGGTATATCGAGGAAGGGCTACAAAACAACATCGATATCCGAATTGCCCTTCAGCAGGTAATAGCCGCCGAAGCTTATATGAAACAAGGAAAAGCAGGTTATTTACCATCGTTAAACGGCAATACTTCAGTTACGCATCAGGAACTGGCAGGCAATAGCCAGTTCGGGTCGTTTTTTGACGGATCGATACAACAATACGACCTGTCTGCAAACCTTTCGTGGGAAGCAGATATCTGGGGAAAAATAAGAAGCAACAGAAGAGCTACGCAAGCTTCCTACCTGCAAAGTATCGAAGCCCATAAGGCTGTTAAAACGGTTTTAGTTGCCCAGATCGCTTCTACTTATTACCGGTTGGTTGCTCTAGATGCGCAATTGGAGGTAACGGAAGAAACAATTATTAACAGAACCAATAGCTTAGAAACCATCAAAGCTTTAAAAGAAGCCGGTAATGTTAACCAGGTTGCAGTCGACCAAACAGCGGCCCAACTTTATAACGCACAAGCGCTACAGGTAGATATCGAACGTACTATTTTCCAGACTGAGAATGCCATGAGTATTTTACTCGGAAAAGCAGCACAGGGGTACGAGAGAAACAAACTGGAAGAACAAACAGTTAAAAACGATCTGGAAATAGGACTCTCTTCTTTATTATTAAGAAACAGACCTGATATCATGGCTGCTGAATATGGATTGGTAAATGCTTTTGAACTTACAAACGTAGCCAGAAGCAGCTTTTACCCGTCAATAACACTTTCGGCAACAGGTGGTTTTCAAAGTATCGAATTTGATAAATGGATTGATGCCGGTTCGTTGTTTGCCAATCTTGTTGGTGGACTTGCACAGCCCATTTTTAACAAAAGGAAGATCCGTACACAATACGAAGTAGCCAAAGCACAACAAGAACAAGCCTTGTTAAATTTTAAAAAGTCGTTGTTGGTTGCAGGTCAGGAAGTATCTGACGCTTTATATACTTTAAATGCCGAAACTGATAAATACGAATACAGGGAAAAAGAAGTAGAGGCATTAAGACAAGCTGAAACCAATTCAGAAGAATTGCTGAACAGCGGTTATGCAACCTATCTTGATCTTTTAACGGCACGACAAAATGCTCTAAATGCCGAACTCAATGTAATAGACACGAAGCTAAATCAGTTGCAATCTGTTATTACATTATACCGTTCACTCGGTGGAGGTTGGCATTAATACAATTCATGATTGTTTGGTTGGTTAGTGGAACTGTCCTGTCTTTCTTAGTCTCTTGAAGCAGGACAGTTTCTTTTTTATCGCAATGGAAATCCTTTAGCTGCCCACCAGGGATGCACTTCAATAACCAGACGTCCGGCTTTAACCATCGGATCTAAATTTGCCAGACTGTCTGCCATTTTTAGTGTAGGTACATTGTAAATGGTAATTCCTCTTATCTCTCCATCATCACCAAAAGGTCCGGAAATATCTGCATAACCTTCTTCATACATTTTTCCCAAATGACCCAAATGAAGTTTCTGTAAACTATCCGCTTCTTCTTTGGTTTGAGATCGCTGCGGTCCCTTTTTTAAAAAAGCAATAAAGTATTGCTGCATCAGGATCGTATCCTTTGTTTTTGCATCTACATAATCGAATAACTGATACCCTTCTTTTAATAGCTTCTTTTTAAGATTGGCTATTGTTTCCTTTTCTTCATCAACAGATATCTCAGCTGTAATAGCTTCAATAGCTTTTACCTCTTCAGGACTTTTCTCAGACGCGTTTTCGTTTTTACATCCAACGAGACTAATTAAACATAAAAATAATGCAAGGTGTTTCATAAGTTCCATGTTTTATATGGTTGTTTACTGAGTTGAGAATTATAATATCGTATATCGCCGGTTACTTCATCGCCAAGCCATCCGGGCCTTTCAAAGTTTTCATCTTCACTCGCCAGCTCCACCTCGGCAACTATCAATCCTTCGTTATCGCCAAAAAACTCATCGACTTCAAAAACATGATTCCCCAGTACAACCTCGTATCGCATCTTATCAATAACCCCTTCTTCACACAGATTCAACAACGATTCTGCTTCCTGTACAGGTACTTCCCTCTCCCATTCAAAACGGGTAGTTCCGTTGGCAGAAGACTTTCCCTTAACGGTTAAAAATCCCTTGCCGCCTTTTATTCTCACCCTTACTGTTCTATTTGGATGCGAGTTTAAAAAACCCTGTACGATTCGTTGGTTCGTTTCCGCATCATTTTTAAAATCGGCAGACTTTACCAAAAACTTACGCTCTATCTCTATCATATTCTCTCGGCTATTTCTTTTATTTTATCGCTTTTTATTCTAGGTGTTTTGTAATCGTTTATAACCAGCCACAACATTGTACTAACAATCGTTTCCGGGTGTATAGACTTATATTTTTTTATCGGGCCTACCATAACCCAATTCATGGCCTTCATCAACTGCTTGGCCATATATTCGCCGGCACGTTTCTCGCTTCTCTTTCCTCCGATCAATGAAGGCTGCAATATATATGTACGCGGTATCCCCTGCTTCAAGACAGCTGTTTCCATTTCTCCTTTGATCCGGTTATAAAAAACACGGCTGTTGATATTGGCTCCAAGTGCCGAAATTACAATAAAAGTACCGATTTTGTTTTGTGCACATAATCCGGCTGCCGCCACCGGAATCCCGCAATCAATCTTC
This sequence comes from Zhouia spongiae, assembly GCF_022760175.1. Lineage (GTDB taxonomy): Bacteria > Bacteroidota > Bacteroidia > Flavobacteriales > Flavobacteriaceae > Zhouia > Zhouia spongiae. The sequence goes on along the minus strand of NZ_CP094326.1, from coordinate 1,448,396 downwards.
CGGTAAGTTTCCTGATCGGGAGTCTTGGCTGCCGTAGTTCCTACACAGCAAAAAACCACATCGGCAGTAAAATCTTTTTGGTGCTTTTCCAGTTCGAATACATCAATAATATACTCCTTCAGTTTAGGATGCTTCTTCCGCAAGGGGCTTCGTGTAAACACTTTCACCCTCTCATATGCCTCATCTTTCAGTAGCCCTTCTAAAAGCATCCCCCCGGTTAAACCTGTTGCACCAAGTATGATTGCTGTTTTATTCATACGCCTAAATTACACTAAATTTGTGGTATGGAACAACGTCCGCCAGATAGAAAAATAATCCACGTCGATATGGATGCCTTTTACGCTTCGGTTGAACAAATGGACAACCCCGAACTAAAAGGAAAAGCTATTGCTGTGGGTGGCGGTGAAAAGCGTGGTGTTGTTTCTGCCGCCAGTTACGAGGCCAGAAAGTTTGGTGTTAGAAGCGCCATGAGTGGCTACCTGGCAAAAAAGAAATGTCCGGAGCTCGTTTTTGTTAAGCCTCGTTTCGACAGGTATAAAGAGCTTTCTAAAAAAATACGAAAGATCTTTTTCGACTATACCGACCTGGTAGAACCGCTATCGCTCGATGAGGCTTATCTTGATGTTACCGAAAACAAAAAAGGAATTCCCTCGGCAACACTTATTGCCAAAGAAATACGGCAACGCATTAAAGACGAGATCGGACTCAATGCTTCTGCAGGCATCTCCATCAATAAGTTCATTGCCAAAGTGGCCAGCGATTTCAATAAACCTAACGGACAAAAAACGGTGCCACCCGAAGAAGTAACGCAATTTTTAGAAGCGTTAGACATTCGCAAGTTCTATGGGGTAGGCAAGGTAACGGCAGAAAAAATGTATCAGCTGGGAATTTTTACCGGAAAAGACCTGAAGGAAAAGCCTGTTGAATTTCTTAGCAGTCATTTTGGCAAAAGCGGTTCTTTCTATTACCATGTGGTACGCGGTATACATAACAGTCCGGTAAAACCACACCGGATACCTAAATCGGTTGGTGCCGAACGTACTTTTTTTGAAAACCTGAGCAGTGAGGTTTTTATGTTCGAAAAATTAGAACGTATTGCCGATGAACTTGAAAAGCGACTAAAAAAAAGTAAGATCTCAGGTAAGACCATTACCCTGAAAATAAAATACAGCGATTTCGAACAGCAGACCCGCAGCAAAACCCTGCCTTATTTTATAGCCGATAAACATTTAATATTAGACACGGTAAAAGAATTACTCTACCAGGAAAAACCTCATAATTCTGTTCGATTGCTCGGTATTTCAGTATCTAATCTAAATACCGAAAAGAAAAAAGATATTTCCGAAAAACCGCTTTCCATACAACTCCAGTTCGATTTTTAGCGGATAAAAAGAGTCCCGGGAAACTCAGGAAGGCTTTTAAACCTTTTCCAAAAGAAACACCCTACAGTAAAGCAACCCTTTTAAGAAACTTCCATCTTTAAATTAAATACCAAACGAAATCAGAATAACAACAAAAGACTATAAATTTTACAGCCGTTTATTGTAATATCATTAGATAATTTCAAACAGATGAAAAACACCTTATTAAAGCTCCTGTTTATTATTTGCTTAGCCTTCACGCTTGTCAATTGTTCAAAAAGCGATAATACAAACCAGCCGCCTGATTCAGACGATTCGGGTCAGCTTACCAAAATAGAAACAGTATTGAACGGCAATGACCAAAACCTAATAGAACTGCTTCATAAAGTCAGGGGCAGTGTAGGGAAAAGGGGGCCGGGGTCTAAAACCTTATGGAGCAGAAAAAACGACTACGGTTTGGGTCTATATATCAGTGCAAACCATGTTTATGGCCTGAACGGCTGGAGTTCTGATGATGCTGAATACTTCGACACTACTGCTGAAAACCTGGGAATATTTGAAACCTCGCAGATGCCTCCTCCAAATGGAGGTATAACATTGGGAGATATGTTAATATCAGATTTCCCCCTGATGCATTTTGCCATCTCTCCTTCAGCTACCAACACTACCATCCTTCCGGAAGAAGATTTCTACATCGGGATTATCGATAATCAGCGGGTAGAGCAAAGTCAATTTCCACAATACCCTGATCTGGTAAATACCAATACCCCGCTGGAAATGTTTGATCCGGAAAATCGTTCGAAAGCCGATGAAACATGGAACACTCCCGATACCGGAGAAAATGTACTGGCCCTGGGTTATCCGCAGGATAGTGATACATATCCCAATGGAGCTGTTGCCTACGGAAAGGTGTTATCTGATTCTGAAGCACAGGAAATCATTACCAAATTACAGGAGGCCGGTGATCCGGAAGGCGATATTCCGTACAATTCCGATGCTGAGTTCTTTATCGATGCTCAGGGCATAGCCGGTATGAGCGGTGGGGGAGTTTTTAATTCGGAAGGACAGTTGACAGGCATAATGGTAAGAGCCAGCGATACTGAAAATGCTCCTAAAATTATCAGGGCAGTACGAATATCTTACATTAAAGCAAAGATGACCGCATTCTACAACTCTTTATCCCAAACAGAAAGAAATAAGATAGCTCCTTTTATAAACGGAGAAATCTAAAAGAAATTCCAAAACCACGATTAAACGAGTTACTTTTATACATTATTAAGGTTTCCCCGCTAACACTAGCATCACACTCGTGCCATAAAACCCAACAACACCATGATAAATACGATTCGGTCGGCAAATAAAATTTGCTGTCAGACTAACGACAACCTTCTAGGTAGACCTTCCAAAGGTATATCAGCCTACAACTATTTTAGCTACCTTGCACTCTGTTACAAAATCTAAGAACACAAATCGATATGAGGTGAGAATATCATTAATCTCAACCTTGTCTTTATTATTCATTCCAGCCTAATTATAAAAAAAACATCTGAGCATAAATGAACATTGAAGTAACAGAAAGACCTAAAGAACAAGACGCAAAAACAATCAGTCAAGGAATCATTGACTTTAATAACGCTAAAATACCGGACCTGGAACCCATTGAAAAAGAAGTGAAGTTTTTCGTTTTTGTCCGAAATAAGTTAGATCAGGTTATTGGAGGAGTAAGAGCAACCTGTTTTTGGAACACCTTGCATATAGAATTACTTTGGTTATCGGAAGATTGTCGGGGAAAAGGCGTCGGAAAAGATTTAATGAATGCTACTGAAAGCTTCGCTAAAGAAAAGGGTTGTGAAAAAGCTTTTGTAGAAACTACAAGCTGGCAGGCAAAACCTTTTTATGAAAAAGTAGGATATGTTCATATAGCGACAATAAACGACAGACCCAAAGGTTATGCTTCACATTATTTGACTAAAGATCTAATCTGATTAAGATGATACCTCTTAAAGAAATATCGATTCTATAGTCGCTTTTACTACCTTTACTCGATCATCGAGGTTTAGTCCTGATAACATATATCGGTGTTCCGACTTTTGTTTTGTGAAATACCCCCGAAAAAAATTTCATAGGGCTTGCTTCGAAATACTTTTAGGTTTTCCTTTTAACCTGTCCGTTCCATTCAGGCGGGTGTCTCATGAGCCTGCTCCGAGATAATTAATTTTTTTACAACATGCAAAAAACAATGACCCCAATAGAAAATTTAAAAAAACTGGGATATAAACTTCCTGACGTTTCCACACCAGGCGGAAATTATGTGTCAGTTAATATCAGAGAGAACATAGCATATATAGCAATCCAGTTTCCGATCTTAAATAACAACTATCAATTTCAGGGCCGCTTAGGAACGGAAATCTCAACCGAAGCAGGTTATAAAGCAATGGAGCTGTGTGCATTGAATGTTTTGGCACAAGTACATCATAAAATAGGGTTTGATAATATCGTTGGTTTAAACCATATTGATGCGTATTTCCAATCGGGATTTGATTGGGACGAATCACCCGTCGTTGTTAACGGAGCTTCAGATTTGTTCGTGAAAATCCTTGATAACAAAGGCACTCATTCCAGGGCAATCTTCGGTGTTGAAAAGCTTCCGCGAAACTTTAGTGTCGGACTTACAGCATCGTTCACTATTAAAAAACAAACGGCCCCGGAGTAATAAATCCCAATGGACGGGTATAACAGCTTCGATTTCAGCCGCTTCCCCTTCCCTGAAGGCTATAGGATAAAACGATAGCAGCGAAAATAATGAACTGTATAAACAGAATTCTGACTGGCAATGACAAAGATTAAAATAAATAACAATTTTTTCGTAATAACAGGCGGTCCCGGTGTTGGAAAAACTACCGTTCTAAAAGAATTAGAAAACAGAAACTATAAGGTTATTCCCGAAATTGCCCGTGAACTGATAAGGGAACAAAACCAAAATAACGGAAATGCCCTGCCATGGAAAAACAAGGAACTATACAAAGATCTGATGTTTGAACGTTCGGTAAAAAGCTTTGAACAGACAGGGAGAACGGAAAACAAGGAAAAACCGGTCTTTTTTGACCGGGGTTTTTTAGATGCTGTTTGTTATGCAAAACTCATTGGCTCTGAAATAAGCGAACAAATGGAATCTTATGCAAAAAAGTGGCGATATCATAAAAATGTATTTATTTTCCCCCCATGGCGCGATATCTACGAAAAAGACAACGAAAGAAAACAGGATTGGAATGAAGCTGTTCTGACATTTGAAAAAATGACCGAGACCTATAAAAATTATGGATATGCAATTATTGAAATCCCAAAAATGCCTGTGAACGAAAGGGTAGAGTTTATTTTAGGTCTTATAGAACAAACTACTCCGGCAGAATAAGAAATACAGCTATTTTTTTCTGCTTTCAGCTTGTTAATTATTTCTAAAACCGACAACGAAATATCTTACATCTTTTTATTTTTGGAGTATCAAAAAAAAGTAGTATTAAAAAGCCTTTGCGGCAACCAGTTGTAATTCGTCAATCTATGATTTTACCTTTATTCCTGAGCATTATTTTTATAGCACTCGGCCTTGTTCATTACAACTGGGTTATTGGAGGTAATTTCGGACTGGCTGTAGCCCTGCCCACCGACGAAAACGGGAAAAGGGTCTTAAACCCGAAAAAAGCAGATAGTGCCATTGTAGGTACGGGACTGATAGCTTTTGGCGTTTTTTACCTGATCGGTGCCGGGGTACTTAAAGCCAGCCTTCCGGACTGGATTTTCAATTACGGTGGCTGGATCATCCCGTCCATCTTTTTGCTCCGTGCTGTCGGGGAGTTTAAATATGTAGGCTTCTTTAAAAAGATAAAACAAACCCCTTTTGGAAAAATGGACACAAAGCTCTTTTCACCCTTGTGCCTCTTTATTGCCGTTGCCGGCTTTGCCATTCAGTTACTGAACTAATACTGCGTTATTCTTAGTTACAATCACAGCAGAAAGAAAATGGAAGACCTACTGAACTTCATACAAACACATCTATACGAGCCATGCCATCTGAAGATCGAAGCACTGAAACCAGGTAGTGAAGGTAAAGAATATCATGCCTGCGAATTTGAATTAAACGGATCCAGGATTATAAGCAGAACAGCCAGGATCACCCCGAAAAAAACAGGACAGTTCGTTACATGCTGGAAACGCGATAAGGACGGCATTACAACACCGTTCTGCGAACACGACACCTTCGACTATCTCGTTATTAATATCAGAAAAGAAGATGCCTTCGGACAATTTGTTTTCCCGAAGTCAGCCCTGATAGATAAAGGGATCGTCTCTGCCCGAGAGAAGGAAGGCAAAAGGGGATTCAGGGTTTACCCTGCCTGGGATATCCCCGGAAACAAACAGGCCGAAAAAACTCAAAAATGGCAATTGGATTACTTTTACCAACTAGAAGAAACCGCCAATACCGGTACCTTATTCAAACTATACAGTAATAGCTATTAAGAAAAATATTCAAAACAATTATAAACCAAAAATTACGCTTAAATAACATTTAAATTATTGACCATGACATACACAAACATAAAATACCTGGCATATACCCTTACTCTCGGCCTTTTTATTTCTTGTAGTAGCGACGACGCTAATGAAAATCCGGCAAACAGTATCTATATCGACATTCCGGATGCAAATTTTGAATCGAAACTGATCAGCCTGGGTATAGACTCCGATCAGGAGATCAACCGGAAAATGTTAAGAACAGATGCCGAAAAGGTAACTTCGCTCGATATCAGCTCTCAGCATGCTGGTGATGAAATAGAAGACCTCACCGGAATAGAAGGTTTCATCAACTTAACAAAACTTGAGGCCGTGATGAATAGCCTGAGCCAGATTGACCTGAGTGCAAACAAGGCTCTTGATTCAATATATCTTGCAGGAAATCGAATCGAAAATATAGATATCAGCAATAACACCAAATTAAAGATGTTAAATGTCGACGCGAATATCCTAACTTCTATTACCGGTATTGCAGATGCTAAACAATTAAAAACCCTTAGCGCATCATTTAACTTTCTGGAAACTATCGATCTTGACAGTGAATCTTTAGAAACGCTCTATATTGAAACTAACGACCTGAAAAGCCTCAATACAGAAAAGGCTGTAAACCTGAAAACACTATTCGCAAGGAATAACCAAATCACCTCATCCATTGACCTTACTAACAACAAACAACTAGAGGTTGTTACCCTTACAAACAATCGGCTAGCCGAGCTCAATTTAGGTCAACATGCGAATCTGAAATCCCTGTACATTTCGGAGAACTCACTGTCTCAGCTTGATGTAAGCGGACTTAGTGCGTTGATCGACCTAAGGATAAGAGACAATTCGGATCTGCTGTGTGTTCAGATAAACGATGGCCAGGACATCCCTACGGTACACAAATCCGACTATCAGAATTTAAACACTGATTGTAATTAGGCAATCATCTCCATACTAAACAACTGTTTTTCAGATCTCACAGGTTTTAAAAACCTGTGAGGGCTTTTGCCAAACTGAAAAAGAAATAGTCTTCTATATCACACCTTTGTCATAAGTTTAAAACTATTCTGCTGTTGTAAGAATAAAATTTGCTTTATTTTTACAACAGAAATTTTGCAGTACTTGTCAATTTGATTGAGGTTCGACGTAAAGTTGATTAATAGGGAATTGTGTGTAAATCACAAGCTGACGCGCAACTGTAAGTAACATTAAAGGTTTTATCACTTGGGTTTGTTGACACTTCCAGAAAAGATTGATTTTTAAAGATATTTTATGTCTATCGAGGCATTTTTGACGATTTACGCCATAGCGTAATGAGGAGGAAATAACGATAAGAGGCTGAAAATAGATTAAAAAGCAACTTTGAGTGTGTAGTGTTTACAAGCCTATCATCCACTGTCCGACCAAAAACGATGGGAAGGAAGATAAAAACGTTACAAGCCAGGAGACCTGCCTTATGTCATAATGATTTTGCTTTCGCGATTTAAAGCAAGGATCGAATATTGATATTTTACCACTATCTGTTTAAGGTGCCCTTTGGGGATACCCCGGCTATTGGTATCTATCTATAACGGCTTCTTTAGATCGGCATTAACAAAAAAGCATCCCGTAGTGTAAAGTTTTTTAAATGTTTATGTATCATTTTTTAAACTACAAACGTATGATTACACAAATTCTGGGCTACCCGCGTATTGGTGCCCAAAGGGAATTGAAAAAGGCCTGTGAAGCTTATTGGGCAGGCAAGATTACAGAAAAAGAACTCTTTGAGGTCGGTTCAGAAGTCAAAAGATCAAATTGGAAGGTTCAGCAGGAAGCCGGAATCGACTGGATCCCTTCAAACGATTTTTCTTTTTACGACCAGGTGCTGGACATGTCGCTTACTGTCGGCGCCATTCCGAAACGCTATCAGCCCTTATTGGACAATCGTGTCTCAAAAACCGATCTGTACTTTGCAATGGCTAGGGGTTTCCAGCAGAACGGGCATGATATTATTGCCATGGAAATGACCAAATGGTTCGACACCAATTACCACTACATAGTGCCTGAATTCTCCAAAGATCAGGAGTTTCACTTGTTCTCGTCCAAGGTCATCGACGAATATACAGAAGCTTTAGAGAAGGGCATACAAACCAAACCGGTTCTTATCGGCCCTGTTTCCTACTTGTTGCTCGGCAAAGAAAAGGAAACAGGATTTCACCGCATCGAACTCATCTCCAGACTCCTGCCTGTTTACCTGAATATTCTATCTGTCCTGAAGAATATCGGTGCTACGGATATTCAGTTTGACGAACCGTTCCTGGCGTTGGACCTGACCGAAAAAGAGAAAGAAGCCTTTCATTATGCGTACAAAAAAATAGCCGAAGTATTTCCGGAAGCAAACATCATAGTAACATCCTACTTTGGGGCACTTGAAGACAACCTGGAAACAGCAATACAACTGCCGGTAAAAACCTTACATATAGATCTGGTTAGAGCCCCGGAACAATTAGACTCCGTTCTCGATATTCTTCCTTCCGGAAAAAAACTGTCACTGGGAATTGTAGACGGTCGCAACATCTGGAAGAATCACTTTGATGCTTCGCTACAGCTCATTGAAAAAGCCATAAATGTTCTCGGTGAAGACAGAATCGTTATTGCTCCGTCCTGCTCGCTATTACACGTCCCTTTTGATCTGGATAGTGAAAATGATGAAGATACATTACCCGTTACGATTAAAAACTGGTTGGCATTTGCCAGGCAAAAAGTAAAAGAAGTAAAAACATTAGCCTTGCTTTCGGACAGCGCAACAAAAGCAAGTTATCTACCTGAATTAGAAGAAAACCGGGCAGCCATAGCCCACAGAAGTTCGTCTTCTCTGATCCACAGACCTGAGGTTAAGCAACGTGTTTCCGATAGTACTCCCAATGATGCCGAACGGGAACATCCGTATAGTATACGCCGGTTAAAGCAGGAAGCGCTGCTCAACCTCCCTTTGTTCCCGACCACAACAATCGGTTCTTTCCCTCAAACCCCGGAGGTCAGAAAGCTTCGCTTCGATTACAAAAAACAACGAATATCTGAAACCCGTTACCATACCGCTCTAGAAAGCGAGATCATTGAAGCCATTCGCTGGCAGGAAGCGATAGGCCTCGACGTATTGGTTCATGGTGAATTTGAACGTAATGATATGGTGGAATATTTTGGTGAGCAATTACACGGCGTGGCCTTTACCCGGTTCGGATGGGTACAGAGTTACGGGTCGAGAGGTGTAAAGCCTCCGATTATATTCGGCGATGTAAGCAGAAAAGCCGCTATGACTGTTAAATGGACGTCTTACGCACAATCGTTAACAGATAAAATCGTGAAAGGAATGCTTACCGGTCCGGTTACCATATTGCAATGGTCGTTTGTTCGTGACGATCAGCCACGTAAAACCACCACAGAGCAAATTGCGCTGGCCATCCGTGACGAAGTTGCAGACCTTGAGAAAGCAGGCATTAAAATCATTCAGATCGATGAACCCGCATTAAGGGAAGGACTCCCTTTGCGAAAAAGAGACTGGAAAGTATATTTGGATTGGGCAGTAAACGCCTTTAAACTAAGTGCTGCCGTTGTACAAGACGAAACACAGATACATACGCATATGTGCTATTCCGAGTTCAATGAAATCATAGAAAGTATAGCCGCCATGGATGCCGATGTTATTACCATAGAAACATCGCGTTCGCAGATGGAGCTGCTGGAAGTTTTTAGCGAATTCAAATATCCGAATGAAATAGGGCCCGGGGTGTACGATATTCATTCCCCCAGGGTTCCTTCCGAAAACGAAATGGAAACACTTCTGCACAAAGCTGTCAACTTACTCTCAGCACGACAGATCTGGGTAAATCCCGATTGCGGCTTAAAGACCCGTAAATGGGAAGAAACCAAAATTGCCTTGGAGCGTATGGTGAATGCAGCAAAAAGTATTCGAAAGAAACATAAAGTAGAGGCATAATAATAGAAGATAACCATTTTCCGTAAAAAAGTAAATGGCCGGTATTCAATTTTTGAATACCGGCCATTTGACGTTCTGATGCTTTTCTCTTTAATCTTATTACTCAAAGCTGCATTTTTCCACTTCTGTAACTCTTAGGGTATTTACCATTCCCTTTTCCTTAATAGGCATGGCAGCCAGACTGATCATCATATCCCCCACATCGAGGAACCCTCCTTTACAGGCTATTTTATTCACATCTTCTATCGTTTCATCTGTACTTACATACCTGTCGTAGTAAAATGCCTGTACACCCCACAACAAACTTAATTGATTTAAGATACGTTTGTTAGAGGTAAATACAAGAATATGTGCGCTTGGTCTCCATGCAGAAATCTGAAAAGCAGTATACCCGCTATTCGTCAACGTGGATATTACCCTGGCATTAATCTCATTTGCCATAATAGCAGCATGGTAACACACTGACTTGGTTATATACCTCTTGGTTCTGATATGTGGTGGTTCTTGAGGCACCTTAATCAGGGTAGAATGTTCTACACTATTGATAATACTTGACATCCTTTCAATTACCTGTACAGGGAACTGTCCGACTGAAGTCTCACCCGAAAGCATCACAGCATCTGCACCATCCATTACGGAGTTGGCAACGTCGTTAACCTCGGCCCTGGTGGGTGTAAGGCTTGTTATCATGCTTTCCATCATCTGTGTAGCAATAATCACCGGTATTCTTGCCTTCTTAGCCCGTAATACCAGCTGCTTCTGAATTAAGGGAACTTCCTGGGCAGGAATTTCAACACCCAGATCGCCACGCGCTACCATGAGTCCATCGCAATAAGCAACGATCTTATCTATATTTTCAACTCCTTCCGGTTTTTCAATTTTAGCGATAATCGGAATTTTATGCTCAGAATGTTCTTTAATCAAATCCTGTAATTCCATCAGATCCTGGCTGTGACGCACAAAAGAAAGAGCAATCCAGTCTACCTGCTCACCGATTGCAAAAAGGGCATCTTTCACATCTTTTTCCGTAAGCGCCGGCAGCGAAACATTCGTATTCGGAAGGTTTACTCCCTTTTTGGACTTTAACGGCCCTCCCTGAACTACTTTTGCTTTTACTTCGGCTTTTTTATCGGTTGCCACCACTTCAAAAATAAGCTTTCCGTCATCTAACAATATCCTTTCGCCTGCTTTAACATCTTTCGGAAAAGCAGCATAGTTCATATATACACGCTCCTTGGTTCCTTCAAAAGGTTTCCCGGTAACAAAGGTGATCTCGTCCCCTTTTTCAACAACAACATCCTCTTTCATTACACCGACACGCAATTTCGGACCTTGCAGATCGGCTAATATAGCCGTATTATATCCGTATTCTTCGTTTAATGAACGTATGATCCGGATGCGTTCTTTTACATCTTCATAATCGGCGTGGGAGAAGTTAATCCTGAACACATTAACTCCTGCTTCGATCATATCCTTGATGATCTCTTTTTTACTGGTTGCAGGCCCTAGGGTAGCAACAATTTTCGTTTTTTTCCTGTTAGGCATTACTCAAGAAAATTAAGTTATTTTTCGATTTTAGTTGGTTTGGATCTACAGTATATGCAGTAACCACATGTGTCATTTCATTAATTATTTTTAACACCGCATTTAGCTGATAGAAAAAATCTCCATTATCTATTTTTAAAAAATAATCCACCTTTTTATACTCGGGCACCAAATAATGCAAGACGGTTGTTGATTTTATTCCAAACAAATCTGTATCTCTTGTTTCGTTTACAACATTTTTAGAGATATTTGTTATTAAGTGCCAAGCCGTATCGGTGGTGTCATCATTATAGTGAAAAGTACTAAAGGATGTATTCTCTATATAGCTGAAATCGTCTTTGGTTCTTTTGAGCTTTAAAGACAATTGATGATTCAGGAAATAAGCCAGTCTGTAATCCTTTAAAGGACTATGGATGGCTATTAAAGAATAACTATGTTCGTATAAATCATCTAAAAGTTTATGTACAGCCATAGCAATTTCACCGAATTGTAAAGATATGATTCTACGGCAGACTAAACAACTTTTACAGCACTGTTTACAGTCACGGATTTTACGAAATCGTTGTAGTTTTTGTTATTTCCCACTGATCTTATGTTGCAGTGCAAAATAAGCTCTTTTCGCTGCTCTTTCTTCAGCTTTCTTCTTTGATGTTGCCCTGGCTTTTGCCACTATTTTTTTGTCGATATAAAGCTTTACCGCAAAATGTTTTATGGCTTCATTCCCTTCGTCTTCATAGGTATCGAAATTGAATGATTTCTTTTCTTTCTGACACCACTCTATCAACAGGCTCTTATAACTGATGATCTTGCCTTCGAGCTTTTCGATATCAACATAAGGACGAATAACCCTTTTACGGATAAACCGTTCGCAATAGCGGTAACCCTTATCTAAAAAGATCGCACCAACCAAAGCCTCAAAGACATTCCCGTGGATGTTCTCACCGTAATGCTCTTCCGGAATATTACTTTTTACATACTTGATCAGTCCTAAATCCCGACCCAATTCATTTAAGTGCTCCCTGCTTACTACCTTAGACCGCATTTTGGTCAGATATCCCTCATCTCCTTCCGGAACTTCCTTGAACAAATAATCTGAAATGACAGCGCTTAACATCGAATCACCCAAAAACTCAAGGCGCTCATAACTTATAGGATTCCCTTCTTTATCCTTTTTATTCATCGAACGATGCACAAAAGCATACTTATAGAACTCTATATTATGAGGCTTAAAACCCAGCATGTTTTTAAGCACCAAAAAAAAATTCCCGTCATTGTCTGAGCGGGAATTCAATATTTTACGAACGATTTTTTTCAAAACAATCTCTTGTTCTAATCAAGTTTTTTAAACAAAACACATGCATTATGACCACCAAATCCGAATGTATTGCTCATAGCAACTTTTACATCCCGCTTCTGAGCTTTATTAAATGTAAAGTTCATTTTTGGATCAATCTTTTCATCATAAGTTTCATGATTGATTGTCGGTGGCACTACTCCATGTACAATAGCCATTATGGAAGAGATAGCCTCTATAGCTCCCGCCGCTCCCAATAAGTGACCTGTCATAGATTTTGTAGAGTTGATATTAATATTATATGTATGATCACCGAAAACTTCCTTGATCGCCTTAGATTCGGCTACATCACCCAACGGTGTTGAAGTTCCGTGCATGTTAATGTGATCTACATCTTCCGGATTAAGTCCGGCATCTTTTAAACAGTTCATCATTACATTCTTGGCCCCAAGCCCTTCAGGGTGTGGCGCTGTCATATGATGAGCATCTGCCGAAAGCCCTCCGCCTGCAATCTCACAATAAATCTTAGCCCCTCTGGCAACAGCGTGGTCATAATCTTCCAGGATCATCGCCCCTGCTCCTTCACCAAGTACAAAACCATCTCTGTTTGCATCAAATGGTCTGGAAGCCGTTTTAGGGTCATCATTACGTGTTGAAAGTGCATGCATGGCATTAAAACCTCCAATTCCCGCTGCAGTTACAGCAGCCTCAGAACCCCCGGTTACAATAATGTCGGCATGCCCCAGACGAATATAATTCAAGGCATCGATCATCGCATTTGCAGACGACGCACAAGCAGAAACTGTTGTAAAGTTCGGCCCTCTGAATCCGTGTTTAATCGATATTAGTCCGGGAGCAATATCTGCGATCATCTTTGGAATAAAGAACGGATTGAACCTTGGCGTTCCGTCTCCATTTCCATAATTTAAAACTTCTTCCTGAAAAGTTTCCAAACCACCGATACCTGCGCCCCAAATAACACCAATCCTGTCCATATCGATCTTTTCAAGATCCAGTTTAGAGTCTTCGATAGCTTCATCGGAAGCCACCATTGCATATTGCGCAAATTTGTCTAAACGTCTTGCTTCTTTACGATCAATAAAATCGGTTACATTGAAGTTTTTAACCTCACAAGCAAATTGAGTTTTAAATTTAGACGCATCAAAATGCGTTATAGGTGCGGCACCACTAACACCGTTTTGAAGCCCATCCCAATATTCTTGCAGATTGTTACCGATGGGTGTCAGAGCCCCTAAACCTGTGACTACAACTCGCTTAAATTTCATATAAACTAAATTTCTGTAAATCTACTATTGATATAAATAACCAAAAAATTTATTCGTGCAATGCACGAATAAATTTTTGTCCTTTACTATGATAAAACAATTATTTTGTCTCTTCTATGTATTTAATTGCTTGCCCTACCGTAGCAATGTTTTCAGCCTGATCATCAGGAATTTGGATATCGAATTCTTTTTCGAACTCCATGATTAATTCTACGGTGTCTAATGAATCTGCACCTAAATCGTTTGTGAAGCTAGCTTCAGGCACAACCTCGTTTTCATCTACACCTAATTTGTCTACGATAATCGCCTTTACTCTTGATGCAATGTCTGACATAATCTTTTAGTTTTAAAATTTAAATTGATGGCAAAAATAAAAAACTTTGGTTTAAAAAATCATTTTCACACCAAAATGTGCTTTTAAAGTTAAAAAAATAAATTCAACTTAATGGTTTTCTAACTTTAGAATATGAATTATTATTCTTTTTTTTGTGACTTAAACAAGGAGCAACACAGACCATGAAAAGCATTGCCATATTAGCCTCTGGTTCAGGAACCAACGCAGAAAACATCATACAGTATTTTAACCGTAAAGGTACTGCCGAGGTGTCTGTAATACTCAGCAATAATAAAAATGCCAAGGTACTGGACCGGGCCATCAACCATAAAATCCCTGCATTTTATTTTAACCGTATGGCTTTTAACAGTAACCTCGTGGTCTCTTTGTTAAAGAACTCCGGTCCGGATCTTATCGTATTAGCGGGCTTTTTATGGAAAATACCGGAGAACCTCATTGAAGCTTTCCCCGGAAAAATTGTGAACATCCATCCCGCCCTACTTCCCAAATACGGAGGAAAAGGCATGTACGGAATGCATGTTCATAATGCAGTCATAACCAACAAGGAAACAGAAACGGGTATTATGAAACATTATTCGATGAAAATTACGATGAAGGCGCCATCATTTTTCAGGCAAAAGCAAATATTACCGGCAAAGACACCGCTGATGATGTTGCAGGCAAAGTACACGAACTGGAATACAAGCACTTTCCTGAGATTATAGAAAAACTACTCCATGAATAACTTTGATGTACATATATATACTGACGGGTCGTCTCGTGGAAATCCGGGCCCTGGCGGATACGGAATAGTCATGGAATGGGTCGGAAAACCTTATAAAAAAGAATTTTCCGAAGGTTTTAAAAAAACGACAAATAACAGAATGGAACTCATGGCTGTTATTGAAGCCCTGAAAAAACTCAAAAAACCCAACCTGAATGTTTTAGTCTTTACCGACTCTAAATATGTAGCCGATGCCGTAGAAAAACGCTGGGTGTTCGGCTGGGAAAAAAAAAGCTTCAAAGACAAGAAGAATCCCGACCTGTGGATTGCATTCTTAAAAGAGTTTCGCAAACACCACGTCCGGTTTCAGTGGATAAAAGGACACAACAACCATCCGCAAAACGAACGATGCGACTTTTTAGCCGTTGAAGCATCCAAAAAAGAAAGACTTCTTCCCGACCAGGGCTTCGAAAACAACTAACCACCCGCTATCGACAGGATAGAGCGACAACACTTTCTTTACAAGTTTCACTCCTAAGGAGGCCATCACCATACAACCGTAAAACCCGATGCCGGCCGTACCGTTACCATTCTTTTCCATTCATAAAGGAAATACTGGAAAACTAACGTATATTTGCAAAAAATTTAGATGCCGGTATGAGCAAATTACTGATTGTAGGCACAGTAGCCTTCGACGCGATTGAAACTCCTTTCGGAAAAACAGATAAAATACTTGGCGGTGCAGGCACCTATATCGGGCTGGCCGCTTCACAATTCGGAATAGACTCTAATATTGTATCTGTAGTAGGAGGTGACTTCCCTGAAGAATACCTCACCATGCTGCAAAACAAAAACATTGAAACTTCAGGGATAGAAATAGTAGAAAACGGCAAGACCTTTTTCTGGAGCGGTAAATACCACAACGATTTAAACTCAAGAGATACACTGGAGACACAATTAAATGTGCTGGCTGATTTTAACCCTGTTGTTCCTGAAGACTACAGAGATGCCAAAATCGTCATGTTAGGAAACCTCCATCCCGGCGTCCAAATGAGTGTGATTGCACAAATGACAGAGAAACCAAAATTAATCGTCCTGGACACCATGAACTTCTGGATGGACAATACACTCGACGAACTATTGGAAGTGATCAGTAAAGTTGATGTCATAACCATCAACGATGAAGAGGCCCGCCAGTTATCCGGCGAATACTCATTAGTAAAGGCTGCCCAAAAAATACATGAATTAGGCCCCAAGTATGTCGTCATTAAAAAAGGTGAACACGGAGCACTTTTATTCAACCATGATAATGTATTCTTTGCACCGGCTCTTCCTCTGGAAGATGTTTACGATCCCACCGGTGCCGGAGACACATTTGCAGGGGGCTTTGTCGGATACCTGTCTCAAACGGAAGACTTTTCATTTGAAAATATGAAGAATGCAATCATACACGGCTCCAACCTTGCTTCGTTCTGCGTTGAAAAATTCGGGACTGAACGCATGGAAAGCTTAACCAAAAAAGAGATCTACGGAAGACTGCAACAGTTTAAAAACTTAACGCAGTTTGAAATAGAACTATCATAAAACGAATGAATCGCCCTGAATATTTTCGGGGTTTTATTTTTTTAAGAAACGTCCATAAACAACACAAGAACACAACAATGAGTGACGCTATTAAACACGAATGCGGAATTGCCCTGGTAAGACTTTTAAAACCACTGGAGTACTACAAGGAAAAATACGGAAGTGCATTTTACGGAATCAATAAAATGTACCTGATGATGGAGAAACAGCACAACAGAGGACAAGATGGTGCCGGTTTTGCCAGTATCAAGATCGACATGAAGCCCGGAGAACGCTATATGAGCCGTGTGCGCTCAAACCAGCAAACCCCTATTCAGGATATTTTCAATCAGATCAATTCCAGAATAAACAATACACTTACCGAAAACCCGGATTATCAGGACGACATTTCGAAACTGAAAAGACATACCCCGTATTTGGGAGAGGTGATGCTCGGACATGTGCGGTATGGCACATTCGGAAAGAACAGCATCGAAAGCGTACACCCTTTTTTAAGACAAAACAACTGGATGCACCGCAACCTTATTGTGGCAGGAAATTTTAATATGACCAATGTTAATGAGTTGTTTGATAACCTGATCCAGCTCGGGCAACACCCCAAAGAAAAAGCCGACACCATTACCGTAATGGAAAAAATCGGACATTTCTTAGATGACGCAGTTGCCAAGCTATATAAAGAAATTAAAAAGGAGGGATACTCCAAGCTGGAAGCTTCTCCATTGATTGCAGAACGGTTAAATGTAGCAAAGATCCTGAAAAGGGCTGCCAAAAACTGGGATGGAGGCTATGCTATGGCCGGGCTTCTGGGACACGGTGATGCTTTTGTATTAAGAGACCCTGCGGGAATCAGACCAGCATATTACTATAAAGACGACGAAATAGTTGTAATAGCTTCTGAAAGGCCTGTGATTCAAACCGTTTTTAATGTTGAATTTGAAGACATCCACGAATTAGACCCGGGAAAAGCCATCATCATCAAAAAAGATGGCAGCGTTTCTTTTAAAAGAATCCTAAAGCCACTAGAGAGAAAAGCATGTTCTTTCGAGCGCATATACTTTTCCAGGGGAAGTGATGCCGAAATATACGAAGAGCGCAAAAAACTCGGAAGATTATTACTGCCTAAAATACTGGAAAGTGTAAACGACGACCTTGACAATACGGTGTTTTCATACATCCCAAATACCGCTGAGACCTCTTTCTTCGGTATGGTTAAACAAGCTCAGAACTATCTCAACAAAAGGAAAGAAGAGCTGATCCTGAAAGAAGGAAGCAAGATTACCAAAGAGAGGCTTCACGAGATTATTTCTGCCCGTCCGCGAATCGAAAAGATCGCCATTAAAGACGCAAAACTAAGGACTTTCATCACTGAAGACAGCAGCAGAGATGATCTGGTAGCTCACGTATACGATATCACCTACGGATCTGTAAAACCTACAGATAATTTAGTTATAATTGACGACAGTATCGTAAGAGGAACCACACTCAAAAAGAGTATTCTAAGGATTCTGGACAGGCTTCATCCTAAAAAGATCGTAGTCGTTTCTTCAGCTCCCCAGATCAGATATCCGGATTGCTACGGAATAGACATGGCACGCCTTGAAGACCTGGTAGCATTCAGAGCTGCTCTCGAATTACACAAAGACAGGAACACATATCATATTGTAGAGGACGTATACAAAGAATGCCAGGGACAGATTGACTACAAGGACATAGATGTGGTGAATGTCGTAAAAAAGATCTACGATCCTTTTACCGACGAAGAAATATCTGATAAAATAGCCTCGCTATTAAGCCCGGAAGGTATTAATGCTGAAGTCGAGATTATTTACCAGTCTGTCGACAACCTTCATAAAGCCTGCCCGAAAAACCTTGGAGACTGGTATTTTACCGGCGATTACCCTACTCCCGGCGGGAATCGCGTGGTTAACCGAGCGTTTATAAACTTTTACGAAGGAAATAAAGAACGAGCTTATTAAAAGAATACAGGACTTAACCACTATGTATTTCATCGGGTTTTTTTGCACTTTATCGGATTGATTCTGTGTGAGAATCCTCTTTAATCTACATTTGTTGTCACCATAGCATAAGTAGGTTAAGTTCATGGTAAGATTTGGGGCAAGAAAGGCAGGATTCATTCCTGCCTTTCTTATTTTCAGCCGGTTAAGACCATCTCGGACACCACCCCTGATGTCATTTCAGGTAAAACAAAAACACCTTCTTTACATTCCGGAGCAGTTAAAAACCCCGAGCACAAACACCCCATACCCTCTCATACCATGCCGGGCCTAAACACAGGTATTTCCCAACAACATCGCAACTTTACACCAACCCCTCTATTCGGGATTTTTTAGCCGGGTGTCGAGTTTCTAAAAATAGTTACTCAAACCCCTGCCTTTTGTGAAACCGAATCCTTATCTTCAATCCCATCCATAAGCCTGAAACCTTAATCTTTCCCCTGTAAATTCATTTTGTCTAAATTTTAGGTATTACATCTGTTTTATTTTAACACACCTATACCTACATAGTACATTTACATCACCATAGCATAAGTAGGTTAAGTTCATGGTAAGATTTGGGGTATGAAAGGCAGGATTTATTCCTGCCTTTCTGTTTTTACATACTATCCATAACAGACTGCTCCCTCAAGGCTAATTATCAAAAATACTACTAAAACATTACAGCTTTCAAGCTTAAATACCGCCTGATTTTACAATAACACAAATCATGGGAATCGCCTTAACTTTTACCACAAACCACATGCCTTCTTTTTTAATGTATCACTACCTTTACGGAAGCATTAAGAACAAAGACAAACATGAAAAAAGGATTTTTAATCGACATGGACGGTGTTATTTATGGTGGTGATGAAATGATCCCGGGTGCGGATGAATTTATAGCAACACTTCAAAAAGAAAACATTCCTTTCCTGTTTATGACCAACAACAGTCAGCGCACACCTCTGGACACGGTAAACAAAGTAGCCCGGATGGGTATTAAAATAAAAGAAGAGAATGTATATACCAGCGCAATGGCCACAGCTTCTTTTCTTTCCTTTATGAAACCAAACGGCACTGCATACGTATTAGGCGAAGGCGGTATCATAACAAGCCTTTTGCAACAAGGGTATACCATGGCCAACTCAAACCCTGATTTTGTAGTGGTGGGTGAAGGCAGGAACTTCACCCTGGAAATGGTAAACAATGCCGTTGATATGATTCTTGCCGGAGCAAAGCTTATCGCAACTAATTTAGACCCTTCACCAAAAAAGAAAGGCTGGTCTAATTTAGGAATTAAAGCAGTTGTTGCCATGATCGAAGAGGCTACCGGAAAGAAAGCCTTTTCCGTAGGCAAACCAAGTCCGGTAATGATGCGGTCGGCCCGCAAATACCTGGGACTCGAAGCCAGGGAAACCATTATTATCGGAGATACGATGGACACCGATATCCTTGGAGGGGTTCAGCTGGGCTACACTACTATTCTAACACTTTCGGGCGTGTCCAAAAGAAACATCCTGGACGATTATGCCTTCAAACCTGATATGATTGTAGATTCAGTAGCTTCTATAGACCTTGAAACTGCCATGGCATTAAAACACGGACAATGACTCTCCCTATAAAAGGAATATGCTTTGGCGAGGTTTTATGGGATCTATTCCCCGATAAAAAGAAAATCGGCGGCGCTCCGTTAAATGTTGCACTCAGAATGCAATCCCTGGGATGCAAGATGAGCATCATAAGCGCTGTCGGAAATGACAGCAATGGCAAATCACTGATATCTTTCTTAAATAAAAATGGGATAGACACAAAAAATATACAGCTCAAAAACGATTTTCCTACCGGAAAAGTAACGGTTACATTAAACAATGAAAATAACGCATCCTACTCCATTGATTATCCGGCCGCATGGGATAAAATAGACTCTTGCAGGGAAAGTGAAGCAGCAATCGAGAATACAGATGTAATTGTTTTCGGAAGTTTAATTTGCAGAGACAAAGTTTCAAGACAAACGCTTTTAAACATCCTGAAAACAGCTCCCTACAAAGTATTCGATGTAAACCTGAGACAACCCCATTACAATTTCGAGACCCTTACAACACTCATGCAGCAAGCAGATTTCATAAAACTCAATGACAACGAACTTTTAGAACTGTCCGGGCACCTGGGCTCGAATGAAAAAGACATCCGAAAAAACATCTTATTCATCTCTGAAAAATCGAACACCAACTCTGTTTGCGTTACAAGAGGACCTGAGGGGGCAGTTCTTTATTGGGACGGTAAGTTTTACTCACATCCGGGATACACCGTCAGTGTTGTCGATACGGTAGGCGCAGGAGACTCATTCCTGGGTGCATTAATAACCGGGCTCATGCAAAAGACAGCTCCTCACACTGCATTGGATCATGCTTGTGCCATAGGCGCATTGGTAGCCTCAAAAGAAGGAGCTAATCCAAATGTAAAAGACCCGGAAATACGGGCTCTGATGGCAACCAAAAAATGAAAACCGCCGCCCCGGCTCATGTCCGTTCATCACAGATACCAAAACTTGATTCAGGATATGACATCAAAAAAAACAGCGTTAAGAACAAACAGAAACTGCCAGTTCTTAACACTGTCATTAAACAATACCTCAAGAAATCAAGCTGATGTTTTAAGAAGCAAGCAACAACCTTTACCCTTACATCAGGCTTGTATTATTTGTTTGCAGCATACAAGGCTGCCACCTTATCCCAATTTACCACATTGAAGAATGCAGCAATATAATCCGGTCTTCTGTTCTGGTAATTTAAATAATAGGCATGCTCCCATACATCCAGCCCTAAGATCGGAAACCCTTCACAACCAACACCCGGCATTAAAGGATTATCCTGATTAGGAGTAGAACAAACCTCTACCTTTCCTCCTTTATGAACACAAAGCCATGCCCAGCCTGATCCGAATCTCGTTGCCGCAGCTTTAGAGAAAGCATCCTTAAAAGCTTCAAAAGATCCAAATGCATCATTGATGGCAGCAGCCAGCTCCCCTGAAGGCTCTCCTCCTCCGTTCGGAGACATCACTTCCCAAAACAGGTTATGATTATAATACCCTCCGCCATTATTTCTAACAGCACCATTATCCATATCCAGCCCTGTCAGAATATCTTCAATCGATTTTCCTGCCAAACCTGTCCCTTCAATCGCACCGTTTAAGTTGTTTGTATATCCGTTATGATGTTTGGTATGATGAATTTCCATAGTGCGTGCATCAATATTTGGTTCTAATGCATCGTATGCATACGGTAATTTCGGTAATTCAAAAGCCATGATTTATATTTTTAAAAATTAATAATTAGTGAATCAAACTTAGCTCAAAGTTAAGGAATCACAGATAATATATCGTTAACTTCTTATAAAGATTCATTATTTTGCAATAAAATTTTCGCATTGAATCCCACGACTCCACAATTTTTAATTTATAATGCTTCGGCAGGTTCAGGAAAAACGTTTACTCTGGTTAAAAACTATCTTAAAACACTCCTGTCAAACAATAGCCCTGATACTTTTAAACAGGTATTGGCCATTACTTTCACCAATAAAGCTGTTGCCGAAATGAAAACCAGGGTCGTGGAAAACTTAAAAGAATTTGCTGCTGAAGAGATTCTCACCGCTCCCTCTGATATGTTCCTGGCCATCAAAAACGACCTGAACACCGACGCTAAAACACTACACAACCGAGCTTCGAGGACTTTACAAAGAATTCTGCATAACTACGCATTTTTCGATATCGTCACTATCGATAAATTCAATCATCGGTTATTAAGAACTTTTGCCTTTGACCTAAAACTTCCATCAAATTTTGAAGTGGCATTAGATACTGACCTCATACTGCAACAGGCAGTAGATAACCTAATCTACAAAGCCGGTGAAGATAACCTGCTCACAAAAACGCTCATTGATTTTGCATTGGAAAAGGCTGATGAAGACAAAAGCTGGGACATCACACGAGACCTTAACCAAATAGGCCGGCTCCTTACCAACGAAACACACCTGGAGCACGTAAACGAGATTAACGATAAATCACTAAAAGATTTTTCGAATCTGGCCAAACATATAAAAACGCTGCGAAAGAGATTAAATGAAGATATTAAAAAGCAAGGGCTGTCGGTCCTGAAAGAACTGCACAACAACAACCTGGATGCTTCCTGCTTTTTAAGAGGTACTTTATACAATCATTTCAAAAGTATCTCTGAAGGAAATAACCTCGACAAACTATACAACAACAAGCTGGATGAGAATTTAGAAAACGGCAGCAACCTGTATAAAAAAGCCACCGATCCTGAAACTGCTTCAGCAATAGACAGCCTTGCTCCAAGACTGCATCAGGTATTTCTTGAAATCAAAAAGAAGGTCTTTCATTTGGATTTCCTCGATAATTTCTATAAAAACCTGATTCCGCTTTCTCTCTTGAATGCCATCAATCAGGAATTGGAAAAACTTAAAGAAGACGAAAACATATTATTGATATCAGATTTCAACGAGATCATATCAAAAGCCATATCAAACCAACCGGCCCCTTTTATATATGAACGTATCGGCGAAAAATACAAACACTTTTTCGCAGATGAATTTCAGGACACCTCAGAAATGCAGTGGAAAAACATACAACCGCTCATCTCAAACGCGCTGGAAGGAGAAACCTTATCCGGCAAGAAAGGAAGCCTGCTCATCGTTGGCGATGCCAAACAGGCTATTTACAGATGGCGAGGGGGCAAAGCCGAACAATTTATTGAACTCTACAATTGTTTTAACCCGTTTCAGGTTGAAAAAGAGGTCGAGAACCTTCCTAAAAACTACAGGAGTTATAGTGAGATCATCATATTCAACAATGATTTTTTCCGCCATATATCACAACATTTAACCAAGCCCGAATATTGCGACCTTTTCAAAAATAAAAGTCATCAGGAAATCAACACCAAAAAAGGGGGATATGTAAATATCGAGCTCCTTGAAAAAGAATCGTCAGACGAACTTGATTATTGCGGGGCAACGCTGGAAACCATCAATTCCCTGATCGCAAGAGGATATGAGTTAAAAGACATATGCATTCTCACAAGAAAAAAGAAAGAAGGACTGTCAATAGCACATTTTTTAACCGAAAAGAACATCCCTATAGTTTCTTCTGAATCTCTCTTGCTTAAAAACAACCGTAAGATACATTTCCTGACCAACCTGATGCAGTATGCCGCTATCCCCGAGAACAAAGAAGTACAGGTACACTTGCTTCATTTCCTCGCAGAAAAGAAGAATATTACAGACAAACACAATTTTATCAAAGAAGGGATTGACGATTTTGATTCTCTTTTAAGAAAAGAAGGGTTTGAAACGAACGATTTTACAGAGTTTCCCCTTCTGAATGCAGTTATGTATGCCATTAACAGTTTTGAACTGAGCAATGCATCCGACGCATATCTACAATATTTTTTAGATGTTATTCTCGACTTCAGCCAGCAACACCAGGGCAACTTGATTGATTTTCTCGATTACTGGGACAAGAAAAAAGACACCCTGAGTATTGTTGCCCCGGAAGGCTTGAATGCCATACAATTAATGACCGTCCACAAATCAAAAGGACTGGAATTTCCGATTGTGATATTCCCTTTTGCTCACTCCAATATTTACGAAGAGATTGATCCTAAAATCTGGCACCCTCTGCACGAAGACCTTTTCAGTATAAAATCTGCCTTATTAAGTAAAAATAAAAAAATGGCCTCCTACGGTGAACCCGGGGAAACCCTGTACAATGAAGACCAATCGAAACTGGAGCTCGATCAGTTCAACGTATTGTATGTTGCATTGACCAGGGCTGTCGAAAGGCTCTACATCATCACCCGCAAAGACATCAGCCAAAAAGGAGAAGAGTCACTGAATTATTTTTCCGGCCTTTTTATCAACTTCCTTAAAAGCAAGGGCCTTTGGAATGAAAATCAGTACATTTACTCTTTTGGTAATCCGGAACGTGTTTCAGCAAAAGCCTCGAAAGAATCAGCACAAGAAACCGTCCCGTTCTCCATCAATGAATCAAACCGCTCCAGGCTAAAACTCGTTACCAAAACCGGATCATTATGGGACACCCATCAGGAAAAAGCGATCGAAAGAGGAAACCTATACCATAATTTACTTGCCGGAATCAAATATTCCTGTCAGTTTGACGAAGCAACAGAACAAGCCCTGAATAAGGGTATTTACGACGAGGCAGAGCTAAATATCGCTAAAGATATGCTACATAAACTGATACACCATAAAGACCTGACCCGTTATTTTTCGGATGAATATATTGTTTTGAACGAAAAAGAAATTTATACTGCTGACGGCCAATCATTACGTCCGGACAGAATCGTTATTAAAAATAATAAAGCAGTGCTTATCGACTACAAAACAGGAAATACAAGCGATCGTTACATCCGTCAGATAAACACCTATGCGCAAGCTCTAAAGGATATTGGTTATGAAGTAGAAAGAAAACTTCTTGTATTTATCAATGACGAGGTAGAAATAATCGAGGTTTGATCACTGCTTTGCAAAGTAGTTAGTATTTTTGTACAGGATTAAATTAAACAACCATCAAAGAAAGAAATATGTACGGAAAAATTAAAGAACATCTTCAAAACGAGCTTCAGGAAATAGAAAATGCCGGATTGTACAAGAAAGAAAGAATCATTACAACGCCTCAGGATGCAGTGATCAAAATCTCTACCGGCCAGGAGGTCATCAACTTTTGTGCAAACAACTATTTAGGACTTTCTTCTCACCCGGAAGTCGTAAAGGCAGCCAAAGACGCTCTGGATACTCACGGCTTTGGAATGTCATCAGTGCGTTTTATCTGCGGAACCCAGGACATCCACAAAGAACTGGAACAAAAAATCGCAGGTTTTTACGGTACGGAAGATACCATCCTTTATGCGGCTGCATTCGATGCCAATGGCGGCGTATTTGAACCTCTGCTGGGGCCGGAAGACGCCATCATTTCAGATTCGTTAAACCACGCCTCCATCATAGACGGAGTACGCCTGTGTAAAGCTAAACGTTTCCGATATGAAAACAACAACATGCAAGACCTCGAAGAAAAATTAAAAGAGGCTAACGAAAGTGGAGCCCGCTTTAAAGTAATTGTAACCGATGGTGTATTTTCTATGGACGGATTGGTTGCTCCTCTCGATCAAATCTGTGATCTGGCCGATAAATACGATGCATTGGTAATGATTGATGAATGCCATGCAGCCGGCTTCATAGGCGAGACCGGAAGAGGGACCCTGGAAGAAAAAGGGGTCATGGGCAGAATCGATATCATAACAGGTACACTCGGAAAAGCGTTAGGCGGCGCCATGGGCGGTTATACAACCGGAAAAAAAGAAATTATCGAAATACTCCGTCAGCGCTCAAGACCCTACTTATTCTCCAACTCCTTAGCCCCGGCTATCGTAGGTGCCAGCATCAAGGTTTTTGACATGCTGTCGGACAACACCGAACTCAGAGACAAACTACAATGGAATACAGAATACTTTAAAAAAGGTATGAAGGAGGCAGGACTGGATATCATTGACGGTGATTCAGCTATCATACCCGTAATGCTATACGATGCCAAACTCTCTCAGGTCATGGCAGATAAGCTGCTTGAAAGAGGAATCTATGTCATAGGATTCTTCTATCCTGTAGTTCCGAAAGACAAAGCAAGGATCAGGGTACAGTTGTCTGCTGCCCACACAAAAGAACATCTCGACAAGGCTATTTCAGCATTCAAAGAGGTTGCCGAAGAACTCGAAATCATTTAATTGATTGCCAGATTTCTCACGATGCTAACAAAAAATTTATATATTTGTTTTTGTTAAATAAGTTGTAACAACTTACATTTGTCGTTAATTAACACTTAAAATCAAATAATTGAACATGAAACATCTTAGCAAAATTTTAGTTGCTTCTTTACTTTTTGTAGGGTTAAGCAGCGTACATGCGCAAGACAAAAACAACCCATGGCAACTTAGTTTTGGTGTGAACGCAGTTGACGTATATCCAACTAACGAACCTGGTATGGGTGATTGGTTTGCAGAGTACTTCAACGTAGAAGATCACTGGAACATTTTACCTTCCATCTCTTATGTTGCAGTTTCAAGAAATGTAGGTGATAAGTTCTCAGTTGGAGTTCGCGGGTCACTTAACAAGATTGATAAGTGGGGAGATGTAGACGTAGATGACCTTTCATACTACGGAATCGACGGTACTATCAAGTACAACTTCCTTGAAGAAACCAAATTGGATCCATTCATTGAAGTTGGTGGTGGTTACACTTGGATTGACGAGTTAGGTGCCGGTACTGTTAACGGAGGTCTTGGTCTTAACTACTGGTTTACTGAAAACCTTGGTTTGACTGCTCAGTCTTCTTACAAGCATTCTTTCGAAGACAGATTAGCGCCTCACTTCCAGCACATGGTAGGTCTTTCTATCAAATTTGGTGGAACTGACACTGACGGTGATGGTATCTACGACAAGGATGATGCTTGTCCGGAAGTTGCCGGTTTAGCAGCTTTCAACGGTTGTCCTGATTCTGACGGTGACGGTATCGAAGATTCTAAAGATGCTTGTCCTAACGAGGCCGGTCCTGCTGAATTAAACGGATGTCCTGATTCTGACGGTGACGGTGTTGCTGATAAAGATGACGCATGTCCTAACACTCCGGGACTTAAAGAATTAAACGGTTGTCCAGACAGAGACGGTGACGGTGTTGCTGATAAAGATGACAAGTGTCCGGATGTTGCCGGTCCTGCATCTACTAACGGTTGTCCGGACAGAGATGGTGACGGTGTATTAGACAAAGATGACAGATGTCCTGATACTCCTGGTACTGTAGCCAACCAAGGTTGTCCTGAAGTAACAGAAGCTGTGCAAAAAGCTTTAAACGAGTACGCTAAGACAATCTTATTCGACACAGGTAAATCTACTATCAAGTCTGAGTCTCAAAAGGTTCTTAACGATATCATCAATATCCTTAAAGAATATCCTAATTCTAAGTTCCACATTGAAGGTCATACTGACAGCACTGGTAGCGAGTCTCTAAACATGAGATTATCTAAAGCAAGAGCTAACGCTGTTGAAGCTTACCTAGAATCAAATGGTATCTCTGCTGACAGATTAACTTCTGAAGGTTACGGTGAGTCTAAGCCAATTGCTTCTAACGCTACAAGAGACGGTAGACGTCAAAACAGAAGAGTTGAAATCAACTTGGTGAAAAACTAATTCACAGTAAATTATATTTCACAAAAACGCTCCGAAATTCGGAGCGTTTTTTATTTTTACCATCATGGTAAAATCTTTTATTGCTGAAATCGCAGCAGAAATTATAAACGATCATAATTCGCTTCAAAACGTAGTTTGCATTCTACCGAGCAAAAGAGCAGGTACATTTTTAAAAAACGAATTATTATCCATATCATCAAAAACCCAGTTTTCACCGGAGATCACTTCTATCGAATCATTCATCGAAGAACTGGCAAACCTCAAGCTAAGCTCAAACCTCACTATCTTATTCGAATTCTATGAGGTTTTTAAAGAGCTTCATCCAAGCGATGAGCATGAAAGCTTTTACAACTTCAGCAAATGGGCACAGACAGCACTTCAGGACTTTAATGAAATTGACCGGTATCTTATTAACGATAAAGAAATCTTCGGATACCTGTCTTCCGTCAAAGAATTAAATCACTGGACGCTCGAAAAAGAAAAAACAGAACTTCAGATCAATTATTTGAAATTTTGGGACAAGCTCGGAGAGTACTATACCGAACTTCAAAAAAGACTTAAACAGAATAATATGGGTTATCAAGGACTGGTATATCGCGAGGCCATTGAAAACCTTGAATACTTTATTGATAACAACAGTAATAAAAAGTTTTACTTTATCGGCTTTAATGCCTTAAACAATGCTGAGTCCGTTATATTTCAGAAATTCTTATCAAGTGCAAAAGCAGAAATATATTGGGACATCGACCAATCATTCATAGAAAATAAGGAACACGATGCCGGTCTTTTTATAAGAAGGTATCTAAATGAGTGGGACTATTTTAAAAAACATCCTATAAAATATTTATCGAATCACTTTTCTGAAGAGAAAAACATTCAAATTGTCGGGATCCCAAAAAACATAGGACAAGCAAGCTACATAGGCAACACACTTCAAAGCATGCACAACTCCCAGGGTCACCTGAACAGTACTGCTGTTGTAATGGGAAATGAATCATTACTCACTCCTATCTTAAATTCTTTACCGGAACAGGTTTCCGAAGCAAATATAACAAGCGGACTCCCACTCAAAGAAACACCGGTAACCTCCTTTTTCTATAGCGTCTTAAACATCCTGGAAAAAGAAGATAATGGAAAATGGTACTTTAAAGATGTATTAAAGCTACTTGCCAACACTACTACACGGCAATTACTCAGTGACAGCAAAAGTACCGGAAACATCACAAGCCTCATCAATCGACAAAACCTGGTTTACATAACACCCGATCAGATATACAACATGATTGACAAGGAGGACATAGCGATATTCGAAAAGCTTTTCCCGAAAGCTCCGGCTCAGGATATCACACAAACCATAGAAGTCTTAATTGAATTATGCTTGCTCCTGAAAAAGTCATATACCAACAAGGAAAACAGAAACACCTTATATCTTGAATACATCTATCGCTTTTATTCGGTATTCAATCAGTTAAAAGTTCTTAACCAGAACTATAACACCATTTCTGATATAAGCTCACTAAAAGGAATCTATAACGAATTATTAGTAAAAGAAAGTATCGATTTCCAGGGAGAGCCATTGCACGGATTACAAATCATGGGGGTATTAGAAAGCCGGAACCTTGACTTCAATACGGTTATTATAAGCGCAGTGAACGAGGGTGTTCTTCCTTCAGGAAAGAGCAACAACTCATTTCTCCCTTTTGACATAAAGATAGCATTCGGGTTACCGACATACAAGGAGAAAGATGCCATTTACACTTATCATTTCTATCGATTATTACAACGGGCTAAAAACATCTGCTTGCTTTACAACACAGAACCTGATGCCTTGGAAGGAGGTGAAAAGAGCAGGTTTTTGCTGCAATTATCCATGCTTAAAGAAAAAAAACATAATTTAAAAGAGCTTATCGCCAGTCCGGTTGTTGCAAACGATGCCGTACAACCCACCGAAATAAATAAGACCGATCAGCTTATTTCAGACTTAAAAATTGCCGCCGAAAAGGGCTTTTCTCCTTCATCATTGACAAACTACGTAAGGAATCCCGTCGATTTCTACAATCAGACCATTCTGGGTATCAGGGACATTGAAGAAGTAGAAGAAACAGTTGCAGCCAACACCCTGGGAACTATCGTTCACAATACCCTTGAAGAATTATACAAACCGTTAGAAGGGTCATTTCTTACATTAGACCACATAAACAACATGAGTACCCTCGTAGACAAAACCATTTCATTCTTTTTCGAAAAGGAATATAAGGGCGGTGATTATAGCCGGGGAAAAAACCTGATCAGCCATCATATTGCCAAAAGATATGTTTCTAATTTTTTAAACTTCGAAAAGAAACGTCTCGGATCAGGACTTAAAATAAAGATCCTCTCTAACGAAATCTACTTTAAAACCAATATCGATATTGACGGTCTTAACTTTCCCATCAACCTGAAGGGCATTGTAGACAGGGTTGAAGAAGTAGACGGAACCATTAACATTATTGATTACAAAACAGGAAAGGTAGAACAACGGGACCTCGAAGTGGTGGATTGGAGCTCTCTTATTACCGACTATAAATATAGCAAAGCCTTTCAGATTCTCTGCTATGCGTATATGATGCACAAAAAGGATCCTGCCAATTCACAAGCTGTCAAAGCAGGAATCATTTCTTTTAAGAATTTAAATGCAGGGATTTTAAAGTTCACCAAAAAAGACAAAGCCGGTAGTGGTGCCGTAAAACAACACCTTATTACCGGTGACATACGATCTTCATTTGAAGACCAGCTTAAGAAACTTATCCGGGAGCTTTTTGATAAAGAAATCCCTATAACCGAAAAAGAAATTTAAAAAATCACTCTACAACCAACCAAACATTGGCCTTGGGAGGAACTGCCAGTTCAATAGCCACCTGGTAATCACGGGTTAGTTTATAAGACTTCTTTTTTCCTTCTCCGATACGCACAACCGCCCTATCTGTTAACCCTGTATAATACAGCGGTAATGACACCGTGGTAACCACCTCCTGGTCCGTTGGATTAAAAAACATTGCCAACGCCTTATGCTTAAGGCTTGGGTTTACATGCAGCATACCGTCAAGTGAATTCCCATCTGCTCTTTTTAAATGAATTATCGGTGAATTGAGTATCTCTCTATATTTTTTATACCAATGAACTACCTCCGTCACTTTATGCTTCGTTTTCTCCGTATCATACAGTCTTGGGCCTCTGTAACAAGCCTGTATCCCCATACCATAATTTTGCATCATATGCGCTTCGTAGGTCGACAAGTTTTCATTCAGCGGCTCTATAGTTGCTTCAGCTCCTCCACCATGATATTGTGTAAGAGGAACAAAGGTCCAGCTCATACCCGGCAACCGGTCAAAAGTACCATCGTAAATATTTTGTCTCCCCAGAATAATCTGTCTTTCCCGTGGCAAAGACCAGTTTACCTCTCTATAGCCTATACTGTTTTTATTACTACCACTCAGGTAATACCAGTCTGGAATATTTAATGAAATCCCCTTTTCATTACACCATTTATAAAAATCGGTAATTCGCTTCCATGCTTTCCACTGGGAGTCTTCCAGGCCTTTATGCCCCACATGCCTGGTTGAAGCACAATATTGTCCCGGGTAAGATCCGTCATGCTCCAACAGATCGAACCCCGTTTTCTCAAAAAAGGTTTTTAGCTTATCGAAATAAGCTATTCCCCATTGGCTGTTCAAACACGGAGAACTACCGTGTATTACCCCGCCTCTTTTTCCTGTTTCCGGATTGATAACATCCACCTCATCACTGATCCACCTGCTCGACAATAAAGAATATCCTCCCAGTTCAATTCCACGTTCATGTGCATAATCAGCCAGCGCCTTATACTTCTCAATATTTTCAGGCGAAGTATCTTCCATATTGAGTCCGCTTCCAAAACTCAGGATTACCATTTCATATCCTGTTTCAACACATTGGTCGATAGCTGCTTTTACTTTCTCGTCGTCGGTAGTTGTTAAATGTAAAAACATCGGGTTTTCCGTTACCCAGGGGGCAATCAGCTTATACATCTCATTGGTAAAAAGTCCCTTTCTTTGTTTATCGTCACTATCAAAAGGCAGCTCCCATACCCTAAAAGACTCAAACACACCCCCCTTTTCTATCGTCTCATCCGGCCCCGCAGGAAGTTTACACTCCAACAGGCAGGGTGTCTGTCTCGGGTAATTTACCTGCGACGTATATCGGGAATCGGGCAACCAATGCACCACCTTGTTTGAACTTTTAAAGCTCATAGCATGAAAAGCATAATCACTTTCAATATGAATGTTGGGCAACTCCCAATGTTCTGATCCGCCGGAACGCTCTACAGCACTTTCAGCTTCAACAAATGCCAGAGATTCCGTTTTAAAAGAATTAAGGACAACCTGCTCTCCTTTGTTGTCTACGGATATCCATTTACTAAGCAGGGGAATCCCATCATAAATATTATAATGGACATTTACAGTAAGTTCCGGGAAGTCCTGATGCTTATACACAAAGACAATACTTTTCCCTTTTATTGCTTTTTTAGCTGCTAACGACCACCGTTTGTTGGGCCAGTTAATACGATTGGTTATAGAAGATATCTCGAAACGCTCCAACTGAAACGAGTTGGGAGTACTCCACATCTGATGGAGCCATTCGTCTTTCAGGTATCCATATTCTTTCTGACCATCCAGGCCACCGACATTATATTCCATTCCATCGATTTCTACCACAGCTTCCGGGCCTACACCTCTTAACAATCGCTCTCCGGTCATCAGATTATTAAATGCCGTGGTCGTACAATTGGGAGTTACCCTAAAGGTTCTGCTAACCAAACCATTTGATATCACAATCGATCTGGCATCATCTGTTTTAAATATCTTCGATTCCAGGTTGATTTCATTCACTAACCAATCTTTTTTCACGCCATTTACCAATTCAGGTGTTCCTATCGGCAAACGGCTGACAAGCGGCTTTAATACGGTTTCATAATTCCTGTCCAGATCATTTATCTGGCTCAAATAACTCTCATCCACTAAAACCGGTTCAAACCCACTGTAAGTTATGGCAGGGGCTATCCATACTCCATGATCTCCTGATATTCCGTCGCCGCCATCTGTTACCACGAGCTCCAGCACCTTCACATGACTCACATCAACAGCCACGTCTACTGCTGAATCTCCTCCCAATATTACATCACTACTCCAAAGTATTTTACCATCACCCTTCACTGAGAACCTGACGCTCCCCTTTCCGATGGTTTCAGGAGTCTCTCCAATTCCAAAAAACACATTTCCCTTATCCTCTTCTGTGTAGAAAAGCTTGCTTCCATCCGACAAGGCATTGCTCTTAAGGTTTCCTGGCAATTTACCCCTGTCCTGGATCCCGACTTTGGTATTAAAATACTGAGACTCTCCATTGAGGAATACAAAAACTTTGCTTTCAGGCAGAACCCCTATCCCTTTAGCGTAGGCTACACCATTCACTTTTATACTTTCTGACGTTACGGCTTTATCTTTCAGGGGGGTCCAATAAGACTGAACTACTTTTTCCAAATCAAGATCGGAAAGAGAAACCTTGTTTTTGTGTGTCTGGGCGAAACTGATTCCCGAAACAAAAAACAGTATCATAAAGAAGTGAAAAAAAATGAGACTTATGTTTTTATTCATATTAAATATTATTACTTCCATAAGTCCCAAAAATATCTATTTTTTACAAATAGTAAACATAAATATATTTATAAAACAAAACTCTTACTTTTTGTCGGGTCTTGACGGCCTGACTTCTATCTTACTAGGCAGTGTCCTTGGGTGCATTGTCAACAGGTCAACTACCAGTTTACCGATGTCTTCAGGTTGTATTTTCCAGGCATCTTTTTCTCCCGGCTCATTATTATTAAAATGGGAAGCCACCGAACCTGGCATAATGGTACTCACCTTCACATCATAAGGTCTCAGGTCGAGCATAACCGCCTGGGTAAAACCAACAACCCCAAATTTAGTAGCGTTGTAACCTGCTGCAGTTGGAAAGAAATTGGTTCCGGCCAAACTTGCCAGAGTAATATAATATCCTTTAGATTCCTTTAGCGCTTCCACAGAGGCCTTCAAAGTATGATAAACGCCATTAAGATTGGTATTGATCATTTGATGCCATTTAGCAACTTCCAGCTCATCGATCGGGGCAAAATGTCCTACCCCGGCATTGGCCAGAACTACATCCAGCTGTCCGAACTTATCAATAATGGCTTTTACTGCTTTTTGTTCATCATCAAGATTTGTAACATCAGATGCAATACCCAGCACCCTGTTGCTGTCGATGGTTAAACTTTCAGCCGCTTTTTGAGCATCTTCGAGTTTTCGCCCCGAAATAGCTACTCGCATCCCGGAATGGAGTAAGACTTCTGCTATCCCATATCCAATTCCTTTTGTTCCTCCGGTGATATACACCACTTTATCTGTTAAACTCATAATTGTATCATTTTTTATAAAGATAAAATGCTTTTCGTAGAGAAGAAAAGCAAGACGGTTATAGTTTTGTTAAACAAAAAAACCCATGAAGGATATCCTTCATGGGCCTGATGTGGAGAAGATGGGAGTCGAACCCACGACCTTTTGACTGCCAGTCAAACGCTCTAGCCAGCTGAGCTACATCCCCATTAAGTTTAATTTCTACCGTTCAATACCAGTAATGGAATACTACAGTGAAATTCGCGCTTCAAAATTAAATTTTTTTCCCATAACTTGGTAAAAAATCCGCGTTTTCTTCTAAAAACACATAAAATATCCGGGTGGTAAGAGTGAATATTCTCCAGCACACCTTGGAAAGTAGTCGCATTTTCAGTGGTTTGCATCGAATTCTTTATCCGGTCAAGATCTTTATGGACCACCAAATCATCGGGAGTATGATCCGGGGTTTTCACCAATAACACATCTATTTTGGCATTGAATTTCTCCATAATGTTATTTAAAGGACTCAATGAAGCCGGATTATTTACCTTTCCCGATTTAAAAGCCATCAAAACAGAATCGATTTTTTTAAACTCAAAATTTTCAGGTACGATCAATGCCGGTATACGCGTATGTTTAATCAGTTTGCCGGATGTCTTTCCCAAAAAGACTTCTTCTTTAATAGAATTACTCCTGGGCGCAAGGATCATTAGGTCTACATTATATTTTTTCACAAACCCATCAACCGAATCTACAATATCTCCTTTCCCTAAAACAGTAATCACCTGAACATTTTTACTATCGACGTCAGTTAAAACCCCTTCTAATTCATCCTTCTCGTTCTTTTCTATAACACTATCTATGTTTTTTATGGATCCGGCTTTAGCCGACATGGTTTGATATGCTCTGAACACATATACTTTTGCATTAAATACAGATGCAAAATCTATGGCATACTGTAAGATCGATTTCATATTTTTGTTGCTTCCTATAGGAACCAGAATATTTTTCATAGTTTTTGTCGATTTAAGTTTTGGTGAAAAATCAGCAAAAGATACAAAAACAATCAAAAGAAGCAATAACCAAATCTGCTGCTCACAAATGAATATAAGGATCTCAGACACAGGCGACATAGATCAGCTCTTAAAAGTGACAAGGGCATGTGCCGATTTTATGATCAAAAATGGTATTTTTCAATGGAATGAACATTATCCCTCCAGAAAGGCTTTTGAAGGAGACATTGAGAGAAATGAACTGTACGTACTTGAAAACGATGATCGATCCGTTATCGGTTCCATCGTTATATCCACTATTATGGACGATGTTTACAAACCGGTTAAATGGTTAACATCAAACAACCGTAACCATATCTACATCCATCGCCTGGCGGTGCATCCGGACCATCAGGGAAAAGGATACGCACAGATGCTTATGGATCATGCCGAAGATCACGCCAAACAAAATGGTTATGAGTCTGTAAGACTCGATACCTTCAGTAAAAATCTGCGCAATCAAAAATTTTACGAACTTCGCGGCTATAAACGTCTGGATAAGATCTTTTTTCCGGAAAAGAGCGAACATCCCTTTTACTGTTACGAGAAATTACTAGGTTGAAACATAAAATTTCATTTAAAGAAATAAACAAACTGGCTATTCCGGCAATAATTGCCGGAATAGCAGAACCTCTTATTTCATTAACAGACATTGCTATTATCGGAAATGTCGATGAAAATCCGGTAGAAGCCTTAGCTGCCGCCGGCATCGTAGGGTCTTTTTTATCGGCAATCATCTGGGTAGTCGCTCAGACGAAAACTGCAATTTCTTCTATTGTATCACAACATCTGGGAGCGAACCGTCTGCATGCTGTTAAAACCCTGGTTCCACAAGCCATCCTTTTTAATTTCCTGTTCAGTATTGTTATTTATGCTTCCACCGCCTGGTTTGCTACAGGTATTTTTAAAATGTATAATGCCGATGGTCTCATACTCGATTACGCCGCAACCTATTATCAACTGAGAGCCCTGGGCTATCCGCTAACCCTGGTTACCTTTGCTGTTTTCGGAGTATTCAGAGGCCTCCAGAATACACTTTGGGCCATGAAATGCAGTCTCACCGGAGCACTTCTGAATGTAGTTTTAGACTATATTCTTGTTTATGGGATTGATGGAATAATTCCTCCTCTCCACCTGAAAGGCGCTGCTATCGCCAGTATAATATCGCAATTGGTTATGTTGCTTATGGCACTATATTTCTTTTTTACCAAAACTCCATTTGGTCTAAAGATCAAAAAGCGCATAAACCCTCAAATGAAGGGACTTCTCATAATGAGTGCCAATCTATTTGTACGAACCGCAGCTCTGAATTTCGCCATTTACCTGGCTAATGCTTATGCAACAGACTACGGAAAGAACTACATAGCCGCCCAAAGCATCTTAATGAATATCTGGCTATTCTTCTCCTTCTTTATTGATGGTTATGCCAATGCAGGGAATGCCATCTCGGGGAAACTTCTCGGCGCAAAAGAATACAAAAAACTATGGAACCTTAGTAGAGACATTAGCTTGTACTCAACCATTATTGCCATTATGCTGATGATTATTTGCGGAATCTTCTATAGTGATATCGGATTGATATTCAACAAAGAAACTGCCGTGCTCACGTTATTTTCATCTGTATTCTGGATCGTATTACTAATGCAACCGATCAATGCCATTGCCTTTATGTTTGACGGCATGTTTAAAGGAATGGGAGAAGCAGCGTATCTTAGAAACGTATTACTGGCAGCTACATTTCTTGGGTTCTGGCCTGCCTTATTAATCACAGACCACATTGGATTAAAGCTTTATGGTATCTGGATTGCCTTTGTAGTCTGGATGCTGATCAGGTGTATAACTTTAGTCATTAAGTTCCGAAGAAAATATTTAAAAGCCGTAACTTAGTACCACACTCTAAATTAACAATTATGGCAACAGACAGAAGCAGCGGAAGTTTGTACACCTCTATAGAAAATAATATCGCAACCATAGAATTCGGGCATCCTGCCGGTAATTCCTTCCCTGCTGAGTTGTTAGACAGATTAACGAACGAATTAAATTCTTTAGCGCAAAAAAACGATGTTAATATTATCGTTTTAAAAAGCGAAGGTGAAAAAGCATTTTGTGCCGGAGCGTCTTTCGACGAATTAGTAAGTATCGAGAATCTGAGTGAAGGCAAAAAGTTTTTCAGCGGATTTGCCAATGTTATTAATGCCATGCGCACTTGTGGTAAAATTATTATCGGGAGAGTTCACGGTAAAGCCGTTGGGGGGGGTGTTGGTCTTATAGCCGCTTGTGATTATGCCATGGCTACAGAAGCTGCCTCGATCAGGCTTTCCGAACTTACCATAGGGATCGGACCTTTTGTAATTGCTCCTGCGGTTGAACGTAAAATAGGTATTTCCGGTTTGGGAGAACTTACCCTTGCCGCTGAAGAATGGAAAAGCGCCTATTGGGCTAAAAACAAGGGGCTATATGCACGTGTTTTTGATTCTACAAAAGATCTGGACAAGGAAATCGGCATTATATCAAGCAAGCTGACATCCTATAACCCGGAAGCTCTTAAAGAAATGAAACGTGTTCTTTGGGAAGGGACTGAAAACTGGGATCAACTTTTAACCGAGCGCGCGGAAACGTCCGGAAAATTAGTGCTCTCTCATTTTACTAAAAACGCTTTGGCTAAATTTAAAAATTAACGAATGCAAGACATCCTCTTTTTACTTGCCCAGGTCGATATTGAAAAGAAGCTGCAAGATGCACCGAACAGCGCTTATTCGATCGGAGTCTTTATAGGCAACATGCTTCCCTTTATAGTATTGGTCATCATCGCTTACCTGATCTATAGATACCAAAAAAAGAAAAACGGCTAAATGCCGTTTCCCTCAGTAATAATTATTTCTATCTCCCTATTGAACCAATTCTCCACTGCTGATCGCCTTAGATACATTGGCTTTTACTTTCTTATATTTATTGTAGAACTTTGTACCGTCTAAACGTTCTAAGGTAACTATCACATCTCCGTTCTTATTTGTACTTACCTCAGTAACTTTCACCTTGTTTCCTTCGACACTTTGATAGTCAGGGGTGCCTCCCCTCTTCAATATTAAATTTCTTTTCTCAAAATTTATAAATTGATACTCATGTGCAGATGCTTCGGCAATGGTATACACATCCCCCACTTCGACACCCTGTAATCCTGCTTTATCTTCTTTTGCAAAAACACCAGCCGTAAACCCTAAAAACAGAACTATTATTATTTTTTTCAACATATTTTTACTTTTTGACAATTAACGCCCTTTAAAAATACGAAAAACAAAATTATCGATTCAATACCAGAGGTAAAAGAATTTTAACTCAAAATTAAAACTCAGCTACCGTTTGCTATAAAAAACCCATCTTTATTTAAATCCCGTCATTGAGACCCAATCATTTTCCCAATCTTTCCAGACAGGTTCTAGGTATTGGTTTTTAAGCATTTCTGCAATCGTTTCGGTACTTCGCTCATCCGAAATCTCAAACTGTTCCAAAGATTGTTTATCAATGGTATACCCACCGGGGTTGGTTTTAGATTCGGCACTCATTGAGGTAATTCCAAGTTGTACTATATGATCCCTGAACACCTCTCGTTCCCTGGTAGAAATGGACAATTCGACATCTTCGTCTAACAAACGGTAGGCGCATATGAGCTGTACGAGATCAGGGTCGGTCATTTCCACTTTTGGCTCTAACCCTCCGCTGAAAGGGCGTAAACGAGGAAAGGATATGGAGTACTTTGTTTTCCAGTAGGTTTTCTGAAGGTATTTAAGATGCAGCGCCGTAAAAAAACTGTCTGCCCGCCAGTCTTCTAAACCAAAAAGTGCTCCCAAACCAATTTTATGCACTCCTGCTTTCCCTAACCTGTCGGGAGTTTCCAGGCGATAATCAAAATTCGATTTTTTCCCTTTGGGATGGTGTTTCTTGTACTCTTCTCTATGATACGTTTCCTGATAAACCAATACAGCATACAGGCCATTCTGAATAAGCAGCTCGTATTCTTCCTGATCGAGCGGTTGCACCTCAATAGAAATATTTGAAAACTGAGAACGTATAAGCTGAATCGCATTGTTTAAATAATCGACCCCTACTGTCCTGTTTGCTTCTCCGGTAACGAGTAAAACATGGTCATACCCCTTAGCCTTTAAGAATGCCACTTCCTTTAAAATCTCTTCATCCGTGAGTGTACGTCTGGGGATTTTATTGGTTAAACTAAAGCCGCAGTAAGTGCAGATATTCTGACATTCATTGCTCAGATACATCGGTGCATACATCTGCATCGTATTACCAAACCTCTTTTTGGTAATACGGCTACTGAGTTGTGCCATTTCTTCCAAAAAGGATTTGGCTGCCGGAGATATCAGTGCTTTAAAATCTTCCAGGGTTCTTTTATTCTTATGAAGTGCCTGCTTTACATCCTCTTCCGTTTTAGAAAGTATGCTCAGCATTGTTTTATCCCAATCGTATTGATTCAGCACGTCTTTAAAACTACTCATATAAAAAATTTGTTAGCGGACTGCTTGCCATTGCTTTTTTATCCTGAACCGGTGCTAATTTAGCATTGTAGGCCATTCTACCTGCCTCTACAGCCATTTTAAAAGCAATTCCCATTGCCACCGGGTTTTGAGACACCGCAATAGCCGTATTTACCAGTACAGCATCAGCCCCCAGTTCCATGGCGGCGGCGGCATGCGATGGCGTTCCAATTCCTGCATCAACTACAACAGGCACATTACTCTGTTCGATGATAATCTCGAGGAAATCCAAGGTTTTTAATCCCTTATTCGTTCCTATCGGTGCTCCTAAAGGCATTACACATTGCGTCCCTACTTCTTCAAGGCGTTTGCACAACACCGGATCGGCATGTATATACGGCATCACTACAAATCCTGATTTCACCAGTTCTTCTGCCGCTTTTAAAGTCTCAATCGGATCGGGCAATAAGTATTTGGGATCCGGATGGATCTCCAGTTTTATCCAGTTAGTTTCCAGAGCTTCTCTGGCCAATTGGGCTGCAAATACCGCCTCTTTTGCATCGCGGACACCAGATGTATTTGGCAATAGGTTGATACGGGCATCTTTTAAATGAATCAGGATATCATCCTGATTATCTTTAACATCTACCCGCTTTAAAGCAACGGTCACCAGTTCGCTCTCCGAAGCATTAATAGCCTGCTCCATTAGCCCGGAGGAACTGAATTTTCCAGTTCCGGTAAACAACCGTGAATTAAATTCTTTATCAGCTATTTTTAATATATCGTTATTCATTGTATAATACTTTATTTAAATAAGGACTCGACTGTCTGCCCGGCCTGACCATAATTGCGATTGAAATTTTTCAACGGTTTGACTAATCTTATTTTCAACTGTCAGCGCGCCTGAAACTGCAACCCCATAAACACCCGTATATAGTATATCCTTTACATCTGCTTCCTGAATTCCACCTATTGCTATCACAGGGAAAGACATTTCACCATCGTTTAATTGGCTTACAATTTTCCGATAACCTCCAAGACCTAAAACCGGACTTAAATTTTGCTTGGTTGTCGTAAAACGGAAAGGGCCCAAACCAATGTAATCTACTCCCATTCCACACAACTTTATACAATCGCTGAGGGTATTGGCAGTTCCTCCTATAATTAGTTCAGCACCTAAGATCTCTCTGGCATCCTGAGGGCTCATATCCGTTTTTCCCAGGTGAACCCCATCGGCCCGGATAACCTTTGCCACCTTTACATTGTCGTTAATGATCAGTTTAGCACCATAAGGGTCGCATATTTTTTTAGCCAAAACCGCTGTTTCCGCATACATTTCGTCAGAAACATTCTTCAACCTCAATTGTACCCAATCTACCCCTGCTTTACAAACCTCTCTAATATTCAACAAGTGTTCGGCCGGTGTGTTTCCTTGTGATATGTATTGTAATTTTGATATTTCTTTCATTTTCATTGAACTTATTCAGCGATTCAGAACATTCTGAGCTTTCATTATATCTGAAAAGGCCTCTTGAGGATTATTTGCTTTCCAGACAGCACCTAAAACTGCTGCTCCGCTATATCCCATTTCTAACAGGCTTTTTAATTTATCTCCGGTTACACCTCCCAAAGCTATTATGTTATCTTTAATTCCTTCTACCATAAACCCTTTACCATGATACCCTTCTTTTGAAATGGAATCAAAAACCGGACTTAACATTACATAATCAAAAAAGGGCACTCTTGATTTTAAAGTCTCAACATCGTGAAAAGAACTGCTGACTGTAAACCCGTCTTTTTTGTAATTTTGGAGGTAATCATAGAGCCGATCTCCCAATTGCTTCCGGAATGCTTCCTTTACATGAATCCCCTTTACCTTAACCTTTTTACAGAGCCTATGATGATCGTGTAATACTATTCTTTGGTGATAGTGCGTTTCTATCCCCATTAACAACTTTGTATATTGTTTTTCGGTATAACCGGGTTTCCTGAGATGTAAAATCTGTAGTCCGGCAGCGAACATAGCGTTCAACTGCCGGCACTCATTCACAATGAGATTTTCAGCGGTAATAACTATCAACATAGCATCTTTACAAGTACACCTCGCTCCCCTTGTCTTTAAACTCTTCTGATTTCTTCTTCATACCTTCTTCCAATGCCTTTTCATCTTCCAGCCCATGCTCTTTGGCATAGTTTCTAACATCCTGAGTGATTTTCATCGAGCAGAAGTTAGGACCACACATAGAACAAAAATGAGCTACTTTGGCATTTTCCGAAGGAAGCGTCTCGTCGTGGTATTCCCTGGCCGTATCAGGGTCTAACGCCAGATTAAACTGATCTTCCCATCTAAACTCGAAACGTGCTTTACTCATGGCATCATCTCTGTGTTGTGCGCCCGGGTGTCCTTTAGCCAGGTCGGCCGCATGTGCTGCGATTTTATAGGTAATAACCCCCTCTTTTACGTCTTCCTTGTTTGGTAGTCCTAAATGTTCTTTTGGAGTAACATAACACAACATTGCACAACCATACCATCCGATCATGGCTGCACCGATACCACTTGTAATGTGATCATACCCCGGTGCAATATCGGTAGTAAGCGGCCCTAATGTATAGAAAGGTGCTTCACCACACTCTCTTAACTGCTTGTCCATATTCTCTTTGATCATATGCATCGGAATATGCCCCGGTCCTTCTATGATGGTTTGTACGTCGTGCTTCCAGGCAATTTTGGTTAATTCTCCCAGCGTTTCCAGCTCTGCAAACTGGGCATAATCATTTGCATCTGCTATACTCCCCGGACGCAATCCGTCTCCAAGCGAGAAAGAAACATCATATGCTTTCATAATTTCACAGATCTCTTCGAAATGTGTATACAGGAAGTTCTCTTTATGATGCGCCAGACACCACTTGGCCATGATGGATCCTCCACGGGACACAATTCCGGTAACACGCTTAGCGGTATGTGGCACATAACGCAACAATACACCTGCATGAATAGTAAAGTAATCGACTCCCTGCTCTGCTTGTTCTATAAGGGTATCCCTGAAAATTTCCCAGGTAAGGTCTTCTGCTTTTCCGTTTACTTTTTCCAATGCCTGATAGATTGGCACAGTTCCAATCGGCACCGGAGAGTTTCTGAGAATCCACTCCCTGGTTTCGTGAATATTCTTCCCTGTGGAAAGATCCATAATCGTATCTGCTCCCCATCTGCATGCCCAAACAGCTTTTTCTACTTCTTCTTCGATCGAGGATGTTACTGCCGAGTTACCTATATTGGCATTGATCTTTACCAGAAAATTACGCCCGATGATCATCGGTTCACTCTCGGGGTGATTAATATTACAAGGAATTACCGCACGACCGCTTGCCACCTCATCACGAACAAATTCAGGAGTAATTACCTCAGGGATACTTGCGCCGAATGAATTCCCCGGATGTTGTTTGGTTATCTCCTTTATCTCCTGTAGTTTTTGGTTTTCCCGGATAGCGATATATTCCATTTCAGGCGTGATGATTCCCTTTTTAGCATAATGCATCTGGGTAACATTCTGTCCTTTTTTAGCTTTCAATGGTTTTCTTAGATGCTGAAAGCGTAATTCGTCTAACTTTTCATTGTTCAGGCGTTCATTACCATAAGCAGATGATAATGCCTCCAGTTGTTCCACGTCGCCACGATCTGTTACCCATTGCTCACGAACAGGCGCTAATCCTTTCTTTACATCAATTTCTGTATTTGGATCGGTATAGGG
This sequence comes from Zhouia spongiae, assembly GCF_022760175.1. Lineage (GTDB taxonomy): Bacteria > Bacteroidota > Bacteroidia > Flavobacteriales > Flavobacteriaceae > Zhouia > Zhouia spongiae. The sequence continues at coordinate 1,404,741 of NZ_CP094326.1, read as the reverse complement.
TCCGGAAGTATCATAAACCAAAACAGGTTCGTTGGGTTCTTTGGTTCCGTTGAATTTATCTACCGTATCACTTAAAGTTATTTCACGCATAGGCACTTTAATCTGCGGATGTAAGCTACCGTTAACGTATACTTTCCTTGAATTAGGAAAAGGCGCTCTGGTTATCGCCTGCTGACCTGGTGTTTTGTCTTTTTTCATGGTTTATTTTTTAAGTTATCACAGAACACAGATGAGAACAAATGGATTTGTAAAATCCCAAAGGTTTCGACTGCGCTCAAGCTGACATTTATATTTCGGATTAAACTTTTAATTTGTTGTTGTTCAACATTCATTAAGACTACCCTCCCTGCGTTGCCTTGATAATTAAGATGTTCTGATTTTCTTCTAATTGGGTGGTTTCCCATTCTGACTTTGGCACTACATTATTGGCAAGGGCAATAGCGATACCATCGGCCGACATGTTTAAATGAGATAATAAAAAAGAAAGCGGGCTTTTTTCAGGAATTCGGACCACCTCATTGTTTACGTTTACTGTCATCATCATTGATTTTTTTTACAATAAACTTTAGGAGGACCGGGCATAGACTGCACCAACACCATACAAAACAATTCTTCTGTAAAAAGAAGCATGTTTGCAAATACGAAGTGTTCCAACTTTTCCCTTCGCCAGTATTAACCGGATCAGGTTCAAAGGGTCATCATCTCAGCCGACTCTGTCAGCACCCCTAAAGTTCTGATGTCAAAGGTATAGAATATTCTTCGGAACTTTAAAAAAACTACCTGTTTTTAAAAAAATCATTGCCTGCTGTTACGTGGAGTATCTTTTTATGCTCTAGTTTAAATTTACTAAAGCAGCTGTTGGCCTGGTGAGATTACCACAGCCGCTCCCTGGTCGGGGCTTCGGAAGACGGTTTGTTTGTTGTTGTATCATTTGTTAACCGGGGCTCCAAAAATAGCAGTCTTTATAAAAGCCTGTGGCGATCTCCTAATGTTTTTACCAACACCACCCAATAGGCTTAAAATCAAATATATAGCCCTCTAAAGCGCATCCAACACCATATTACGAATAATCAAGCCCCTTTTTCGTCTTTGAACTTTTGCTAACTACAGTTCCAATACGAGCCCCCTTTTACCAAATTCTTTGCAACAACATCTTTTGGAATGGAGTCGTTCATATTTTGGTTTATTGCTTTTTCTTCGTTTCGATAAAATTCTCTAATGTTTTCTTTGCCTCTTGATTTTCCGGAAAAAGTTTTAGTATCAGTTTATATATTTTAATAGCTCCCTCGTCATCTTTTTTTGTGTATGCCCAATCAGTTGCAATATAGGCTATAGATTGCGTTATTCTCTTCTTCAGAAGGTTTTTGGCTTCGACATCAATATTTATACTTTCATTTTCCCAACGGGTTTCATAGTGTTCTACAACTGCATCTGCATCATTATACATTATATAATATTGGTATCCCTTTGTGTTTTTAGGAAACAGTTCAGGAATTTTTAATTGATGTTCACCTTTATTAAGTTCTTCAATGAGGTCTAATTCAATATAGTTATCAAAGTTTTGATAATGATATAACCGGATCTTACGTTCTTCCAAGTCATAAATTGTAGTATACTGTGTTATAGTTTGTTGAAACTTATTCATAACAGAACTACAATAATCAAGATTAGCTTTAGATTCTGAAGTTTTAAGATGTTTCAATCCGTTTTGGTAGAAAGGAATATTTACCTCCTCAGGATTCGAATTCTGTGAGGGATAGAAATTAGAAAACGACTTTTCAGCCTCATTTCCTATAATCAGCTCATCGCCCTCAACAATCAAATATTCGCCACTTCTATCTATAAAAACCAACATACTGGATGATAGATAACTTAAATTGACTGTTGATAAGTACTCTTTTATTTCTTTTACATTCGCATATTTATGCATTATAAAAGGAATTAATTCTGTGATGGGGATTTCCTTTTTTCCATCCGTATTCTTAATTTCAAGATATGGCATAGCAAAACCATCATAGACTAATCCTGCCTCATTGATTGCCCCTTGTGGAAAACCATTTTCAAACCCGACATTCATAACCCCATACGGATTGTCACCCTTAGGAACAAACCAAATTTGGGTGTTAGGGCTGAACCAATCTTCATTATTTCCAACTATTGTTTTGCCGTTTTTTGTTATTTTATACATACTACATGCTGAGGCCGAATCAGGATAAAACAAGATTACGGCGATTAGTATCGGTAAATACTTCATTTTATATCTTTTATGTGTAAAATGCTATTATAAGAGATATAAAGCTAAACACCACTTACAGTCTCTTTTCCTTATTAATGCTGCAATGTAAGAAATTATGACATATATGGCATAGGGGCCTAAAAAGAAAAAAGTTCAAGAAATAACATCCCGCATCTGTATCAACAATCATCCGCGGCATTATTAAACCCTTAATTCCTTTTATGATTTCTTTAAGTTAACGGCTTCACAAATTGTGTTTCAGAAACGTTAATCTGCTTGTAACCAGTCAGATTTATTTGTTATTTCACTACACATTAATCAAAAAACGAACGGCTATCACCAACTACTACCCCTTTTTAACCGGTTTTAACAGGTATGGTTTTTTGCTCATCTTCTTTTTGGGAGGCATACAAATGCAAGCACAAGACTCCCTTCTCACCGTTTTTGTCTATAAGAACGGGAAGGCTGTCACCAATTTTGAAATTGCCAACATAAATTTACTTACCGAAGGCTCTTATAAAGACGGGCTAACAAAAATAAAGGCTAAAGCCGGTGACAGGTTATTGTTGGCTTCGGCAAGCTTTGAGGATTACATATACCAGGTAAAGTCAAGTGATATTACAGCCAACAAGATTGAGGTTGATATCAACAATGATATTATAGCCCTTGAGGCAGTTACGGTGCATCAGTCTGCCGAAACCTATCCTTTTATGAATAGTAAAAAGCCCATGACCCCTACCGAACGCAGGTTATACACGTCTACATACCAGAAGAAAAGCGCACAGCAATACCTCCGTGATTTTATCAACAAAGGGCCGGTATTGCAATTAGACCCGCTTATCAATATGATCTCGGGCCGAAGGAAACAATTAAAAAAAGAACTTGCCGTAAACCAGAAAGGAGGGACTGCAAGTTTTTTGGAAAACAATCTTTCCTTGTACATCCTTGACACTCTCGAAGTTCCCGAAAGCCAGTTCGGATTATTCATTTATTATGTAGCCGAAAAGAACCAATACCTCTACAAGAATAAAAACACCAAGCAGGTAAAAACCTTGCTTAGAAGCTACTACCTCGATTTTATCAGATTAAATTCTGAAAATTAGCTACCTGGTCTTTAGCCAGCCGGTAATACTCAAACGTTCGGAGGCAATAACGTGTTTTACCTCATGTTCGATAAGCTGACTTTCAAAAATAACGACCCTCCCCGGCAACGGATACAAGTTCATTTCTTCTTCTTTACCGTCATTATCGAGGTACAGTGTTAATTCACCCCCGTTTTTCAAATCCCAACTCTCGTCATTCAGATAACACACCACCGACAGTACTCTACGATCGTCATTCTGAAATGTGTCCAGATGACGTCTGTAAAAAGTTCCTTCGGGATATACGGCATAGTGAAACTCTTTGTGAAGAATTCCCATAAAGCAAGTTCTGTTCAGGTAATCTGTCAGGCTGTTTATTCTATTGAAGAATAATTGCTCGGCATCATTTTTCTCATTTTCATTGATCCAATGAATAAAATCGCCTCGTATCTGTTTTTCGATAAATTCGTTGGTCCGGTTTCCGACAGCCGATTTCTTAAACCGGTCATCTTCATATTTTTGCAACAATGAATTGCGCAACAGATCAACTTCCTCCGCAGAAAAGAAATTATCCACTACACTATAATGCCGATCCAGTATATCGGCAATAACCTTCTCGAACAGCGGATCTTCAACGAAATCCAACTGCTCAAACAGCTCGCTCACCTTTGTTTCAGTATTTCAAAAAAAGTAGGCAAATATATGGAAGAAGGAAATATGAATTTCATTTTTTAACGATTCCTGGTCTTCATAATCTTTAAATTAAATCCTTTATCCCTTTGCCCCTATCCATAGAACGAAACCCGTATCTTTGCATCGTAAATCAAATAAATATGTCAAAAATCCGCATCACCAAACAATTCGATTTTGAAACAGGTCACGCACTTTACGGCTATGACGGCAAATGCCGTAATGTACACGGACATAGTTACAAACTGGCCGTTACCGTAATTGGCTCGCCCATAACAGACACCAGCCATGTAAAACTGGGTATGGTAATTGACTTCGGAGACCTTAAAAAGATCGTAAAAGAAGACATTGTTGATGTTTTTGATCATGCTACCGTTTTTAATAAAAACACCCCGCATATCGAACTTGCTAAAGAACTGCAAGACCGCGGACATAGTGTTATTCTGGTCGACTATCAGCCGACCAGCGAAAACATGGTAATAGATTTTGCCGAAAAGATCAAAGCAAGATTGCCTGAAAACGTTAAACTACATTCTTTAAAACTTCAGGAAACAGAAACTTCTTTTGCTCAATGGTACGCCAGCGATAACGAATAAGGCTATACCTATAGTAAATCGTCTAACGCAAATTTTGTTTTATATTTACAAGAAGAACATATCAGAATGAACATTCCTGAAGGAAAGAAAATATACTTTGCTTCCGATAATCACCTCGGGGCTCCTACTAAAGAATTAAGTCTCCCCAGAGAAAAGAAGTTTGTGCAATGGCTCGATGAGATCAAACAAGATGCCGCTGCTGTTTTTTTACTGGGCGACCTGTTCGACTTTTGGTTCGAATATAAAACGGTCGTTCCTAAAGGCTTTACCCGTACTTTAGGAAAGCTTGCTGAAATTACCGATTCCGGTATCCCTGTATATTTTTTTGTCGGAAACCACGATCTGTGGGTGGATGGTTATTTTGAAGAGGAACTGAATATCCCTGTGTATCATAAACCTCAGGAATTTACCTTTAACGGTAAAAGTTTCCTTATTGGGCATGGCGACGGATTAGGACCCGGGGACATCGGATATAAACGCATGAAAAAAGTCTTTACCAATCCGGTTGCCAAATGGTTTTTCAGATGGCTGCATCCTGATCTGGGCGTACGACTGGCACAATATCTCTCTGTTAAGAACAAACTGATATCGGGTGATGAGGATGTTACTTTTCTGGGCGAAGACAACGAATGGCTCGTACAGTATTGTAAACGTAAACTAGAGAGCAAACACCGAGACTATTTTGTTTTCGGACACAGACACCTCCCTATGGAGATCGACCTGGGCAACAATGCCAGCTATATAAACCTCGGAGACTGGATTACACATTACACCTATGCAGTTTTTGACGGTAAGCAACTGGAACGTAAAACATATGAAGGCTAAACGGGCCTCAAATAAAGCTTTCTACAAACGTAAAAGATACATTTTTCTTTTTCTCCTTCTTATTGCTTTTATCTCATCGCATTTTTTAATGACCTTCCGTTCGTCGGACAGCGCAACTCATAACTATTTTCAGTCTACCGAGGTCATTATTGATTATTTTCATTCCCAAAGTACAGACAGAAATATTCGGGTGGTTGCTACCGGATTTGATAAGGAACAAACTATCCTCTTTATACATGGAGCCCCGGGTTCGGGAAATGCTTTTTACCGGTACTTAAAAAACGAGGAGCTAAGCGCCATAGCGAATATCATTACCTACGATCGTCCCGGATATGGATATTCCGGTTTTGGCAATGCTGTTACCTCCGTCTCCCGACAGTCTGAGGTGGTCGCCGAGATTATCAAAAACTACCGGTTAACCAATGTTTTACTGGCAGGGCACTCGTATGGAGGAACTATTGCCGCATACGCTCCGGTTTTATCCGATGATATAAAAGCTACGCTTCTTATCGCTCCGGCTTTAGACCCTGATCTGGAACAGTATTACCTGGCAGGCAACTTATCTCAGTGGAAATTAACCCGGTGGCTTATCCCTACCGCATGGAATGTATCGGGCGATGAAAAATATACGCATGCCGATGAACTGAATAAACATATCAATGACTGGCAGAACGTGGCTGTGCCTGTGGTAATGCTTCAGGGCGATAAGGATATGCTGGTGCCGTATGAGAACCTCGCCTTTGCAAAACAACATTTTAACTCTGGTTACTTTACAGGTAAAACGATTGTAGACGAAAACCATTTTACACCCTGGACCAAAGAGAAGCTGGTAATTGATGAGGTTATAAAGCTAATGGATTAGTCATTCTTTCTTTATTATTTCTCTTCAGAGGAGAACCAGAATTAAAAGCTTATACTAAATATGAGGTCGTTTATCCATTCTTAATTCATGTCAGGGCGGATTCCTTAATTATCGCAGGATAAATCATAGTCCATACCTGGTTTTAAAATACCAACGTATCAGGCTATGAGTGGTTGCGTTTTAGGTTTGTATTTTATAGCATGTGAAAAGACTAAAAGTAGGAATAAATCCTTATGTTAACCATCACAAGCGATTACTTATAGTCATCTTTGTTGTGCATTCGTATTATTTTTAATCTTCGTATTGATAAATTAGTTCAATATTTTTAAGTTCTTTTTTAATTCTTTCTATATATTTTACATTATAACTGGTTCCTTCAATATTAATCCACTTTAAGGAAGAAGATTCTTTAGCGATTCTAAATAACGAATCAAAATCAGTGAAATTTGAACTATATTTTAAACTGATACCTTCAAGAAATTTTAAATTTGATAAACTATGTGGCAAAGTCATTATTTCACTTGAATATAGCTCTAAAGCTTTTAATAATCTTAAATTAGATATTGCCTCCGGAAGAACCTTTATTTTGGAATTAGATAAACTTAATACTTCAAGATTTTCAAGATTTTCAATGCTATTTGGTAAAGAACTAAAAAAACTTGTATCGAATGTTATTCTTTTTAGAGATTTTAATTGCGTTATAGATTCAGGAAAATTTAAAGCTTGTCCCAAGCGAAATTCAATCAATTTGTTTAGGTTATTTAATTTTTCAGGAAATTTTAAATCTTTTTTACAGTAAATGTCTAATTCTTCTAGTAAACTTAAATTATTAATTGTACCAGGAATTTCTGTAAGATTCTCACAATGTAAAACTAATCTATTCAGATTCTTTAAATTCCCCAAATTCTCAGGGATATATTCTATTCTATTCGACTTTATTTGTAAGGTCTTAAGGTTTGTTAAGTTAAAAATACAAGTGTTTAAGTTTTTAATTGAATCAGAGAAAATGTAAAGGTGTTCTAACTTAGTTAATTTTTCAATTTCATGAGGGAATTTAAAATTTCGATTGGTATAAATTGATAATCGTTTAAGATTTGTTAAAAGTTGGATTCTCTTATCTATTATATCTTTTGAAGTTATGCTTAATGATATAACTTTTTCTGAGTTATTGATTGCAGTCTCATAGTCATTAAATTTTTGTCCATACATATGGACCGAAATAAAGAATAATAATATGATTTTTTTCATTTTTTTATATGACTGCCAACGTTTGTATAAACACACTATACACTCATATGTCTTTATATCTAACAGATACAATCTTTTTGTATATACTAGTTCATAAAACTTATCTTATCATCTGGTTATAACTCGTACAACCGTAAAAAATAAACACCCTCCTAAAATAGTTCAAACGGTACAAATAAACAATACGGTCATCCGTAAAGGGTCTTAAAACTATTCAACATTTACTGCTTATAAACACGACGAACTCCCGTAGTTGCGCGGGAAAAGAAGAATCTGAAGTATTTAAGATACAGGCATGCTTGAAGGAAATACCTCGGGACTATGATCATTTCCTGTAGCATATCTTGTTTTCTTAACGAAGCATGGTATAGCACGGCTTGCCCGACAAGAAACACCTTACAGGCCATCTTATTGATGTTGGAAACTTTGTTTGGGGAGATTGCCATCCTTCGACTAACGCTCAGTACAGGCTGTCTCTCCCTCTCAAAAGCGGAAAGAAACAGCTTCGCAAATGAAACCTGGTATGGGTACCCGTTGAAGGACGAAGTCGGACAGGTATTGAGTACCTTTTTAAACGAAACGCTTATTTTCTTTTCTTTCTGTATATCCTGATACCGATGAGGAGTCCGATAGCCAAAAGAATAAACGGCCATACATTTGTTAAGGCAACAAAGAACCAAATTAAATTTTCCCAACCGCTTTTAAATCCACTCTTAAATTTTTGTCCGAAAGCGATTTTGTCGGGTATGGTCTCATAAAAAGTGATGGTCAGGGTCGCGAATGACACCTTGTTTTCTAAATATTTTAACCGGCCTTCTATAGATTCTATATCGGATCTGAGCTGACCTGTTTGTCTTTCTATTTCTAATATTTCGGTTACATTCTTCGCTTGTTTTATAAGCTCCAGGTACCTGCCCTCCAATTCTTTTTTGGTTTTAAGCCTGGCCTGTACATCGAGAAACTCTTCTGTTACATCTCGTACATTAATTTCCTTACTGTCAAATTTATCTACTCCGTGGGTTGCATCCTTCAGCAAATCATCAAAATTGGTTGCAGGCACGCGTATAACTACGGTATTACTCCTGCGTCCGGAGTATTTAAATTCCTGGTCTGATGAAACATAGGCTTCGTAGGTTTCGACCGCCTTAAATATTGATTTCCGTGCCGAGCTTATATCACCGGTTTCAAATTCGACCCTCCCTTCTTTAATTAATTTCCGCTCTACCGCTACCGCTGCTCTTTGTTCACTCGGCGAAGCCATCACTTCATCGGCTGCCATTTCTATATTGGCACCTTCCTGATTTTGCGAACAACTTGTTATGATACACAATAAAAGGAGTGCAAAGTATTTTGTGCCGTATCTCACAGCTGTATTTTTATTTAAGGAAGTATTCATCTACTTAAGTATTAATTTGTTTTCACTTACCTAAAGTACTGAAATTACTGTAAAAACAAACAGTTGTTTTTTGTTTATGCCTTTTGTTTATTACGTAATACCTTTTGGTCTTTAACGAATATTACCCAAATGGATACAGCTTATCTGTATACAAATAGAATGCCGAATGCACCCTTTCGAAAAGATTTTCAGGAACAAATACAATCGCAAGCACATCTGTTCCTGATACAGCGGGACTCATTTATTTTACTGGCATTATATTTTTCGCAGGGCCCGGCCTTTAAACTGAATACCATCCCAGCCATACTTTATAAAGTTTCTGATGTTCTGATGATCGTCTCCCTCCGGGTTTGGTAAAACATCTTCGGTATAAAATTTACCAAAACATGCCAGCGTATCTTCTTTTGAAAGGTTTTGTAATTGTGCAAAAGCGAATATCTTACACGACCCGTTATTCTGATTGGCTTCATTGGTTACTTCTCCGTTCTTAAACTCGGTCGGGGTAAAGGAATAATGCTTTTCAATAATTTCGATAGTATCGACAAAAGCAATGGATGTCGGATTACTAGAAAGTTTTTCTTTAAATTCTTTAAGCTCCATGTTCTTACCTGTTAAATCTTGCTATTATTCTGTCTTTATTTGAACAACTACAAATTTATGAAGCTCAGACCAACTATTTAAACAAAATCACAGTGTTTTATCTTCGACCATACGTTTTCCGGCACTTCTTTTTCATGCATCCTGAAACTGTACCCCTTCCTTCTCCGTTCAATGCCCTAGAACTTTGGGGTTTCCTGAACGGAGTCTTACTACGGCAATGGTTTTGCCCGGTCGCTGCAACCTATAACGCTGGCGGATAACCCCCGGTATATCAGCATTCTACTTATCAGACCATATTGCCAGTTCGTTACCGGAAGGATCGGAAAAATGGAACCTCCTTCCTCCGGGAAATGAAAATATCTCTTTGGTTATCTTCCCTCCATTGGCCTTCACTTTATCTTTTATGCCTTCCAGGTCTTCATGGTATAAAACCACCAGAGCCCCGTTTATGATCGTTGCTTCTGTTCTTTCGAATCCTCCTTCGAGTCCGCTATCTGAAAATGCAATATACGTGGAGCCGTAATCGGTAAAGCTCCATCCAAAAGACGCCTTGTAGAACTTTTTAATAGCCTCCAGGTCATGCGCTTTAAATTCTATATAATTGATATGGCTGTTTACAAAACTCATGGCTGATCGTTTTTTTTTATGTTGTTAATAACTGAAATAAGATCGTTTTTATAACTTATATCCCTAAAGTGGGCAGGTGTTTTACCTTATGGTACATCAAAGCGGCTTTTATACAATGCTTAAGTTCTTCTACCGGGATCTCGTCTTCGAGTCCGAATACGATGGCTCTGTTTCCTTCGAATACGAATGTATTTTTAAATATCATTCTAAAGGTTTCTACCAGTCTGCTTGAGCACTGAAAATACATGGCATAACGGTCGGGTGTTTTTTCTTTCCAGTCCATTCGCAAGGTGCTGCCGTATTTGGTTACAAAACCGGGTTCTCCCCATTTTAGTGTTTCTTCCAAAACGGTTACGGCTTCGGTTTCTTCTGCTGTTTCTCTTACCAACTCCCTCATAAACTGCATTTTCCCCTTAACAAAGTCGGGGTAATCTGCAAAGACTGCTTCCGTATTAGGATCTGTTTTCAATTTCAATTTCCTCATGCTATCCGAATTTGATACTTGTTCTCTTTTATAGTATGCAGCTATTTTATATTTCTGATCATTTTTAATATCCTGCCATACATTATTTCTGATAAACTCCAGTTATAGCCTTCAAAGTCTACGGTGTTTGTGAATTGAATGACTACAGCATCGATGTCTTTATGGTATTTAGCAATCGTCTGATAACCCGGGATCAGTCCCGTATGTCCATACTCATACACAGAAGCATAGATCTCCTGTTCTTTTTTATTCTTAAATACTGAACCGTCATTTAGTGCTCTGACAAATTTGCCTAAGTCTTCTGCGGTAGCCAACATGGCTCCGTTATCGTTTGTCTTTAAATCGTTTTCATAGCCAACGTAGTAACCATTCATAACGTCATCCGGATCGACCTCGTGAACAGAACAATACGTATTTTTAAGATTCAACGGATCTAAGATCTCTTTCTTAATGTATTGAGCCCTGCCTGCTTTCGTAACTCTTTCTATGAGTTCTGAGAGCACTAAGTAATTTGTATTGCTATACGCATAGTCAGAACCAGGTTCGAAGTTAGCGGGTAAATCAAGTACCAGGGCCAACCTTTCTTTATTACTTTCTTTTGGGGATACCCAATAATTTTCAACATCTGTATAATTGGGAATCCCGCTGCGATGTCGAATCATCATCCTTACAGTTATTTTATCGGCGTTTTCTATTCTGTCTGCCAGTTCAGGAAAATAATCAGCTAGTGTTTTGTCTAGAAACAAATGTCCGTCGCTTACCAGTCTGACAATAGCCACTGCCGTATATAATTTTCCGACACTGGCTATCTTAAATAATGAATGTGGATCGGCAGGAGTCTTACTTTCCCTGTTTTTATATCCTGCCGTATAAAATGCCGATTGGTCTCCTTTTTTATCTATATATACAATAATTCCGTCGAACCCATAATCGGTTGCTTTATTCACCTGCTCTTGAACTGTTTCCGGCAATGGCATTATCCACGCTTTTACAATTGTCCAGGGGACAAAGTATAAAGAGATGATCGTTCCGGTTAGGAGTAAAACCCTTATCAGCTGTTTTAATCTTGTTGTATTCATCATTTTCAGCACGAAGTTTCAAATTAACTACAACGGCCTGGTACTGACTTTAAATTTATAAAATAACTTTTGTCAAAGAGTCTGCATACTGTTCTTTATATACGTAATTGTTCTATTGCCCTTGTTTCACCAGGTAATTTGCAGGGGTTTTTCCAAGGTGTTTTTTAAAAACAGCTATAAATGAGCTCACATTTTCATATCCTAATTCAAATGCTATTTCCTTTACGCTTTTATTTTCTCCTAATAACCTGATCGCTTCCATTAATTTCAGGCGCATTTTCCAGTCTCCAAAACTCATCCCCAGTTCTTTATGAAATAACCTTGAAAGCGTTCTCGGACTTATAAATGCCATCCCGGCATAATGATCGATGGTATGTTTGTCCGATACATCATTCGTCAGGGCATCTAATACTATCCTTATTCTTTTATCGCGGCTTGTCGGAAGAAAAGTTGTACCTGGTCTCAAAGCAGAAAGTTCATCCAGAAACACCTCAACAACCCTTTCTTGTTGCCGGTCAAGCTTATCAGGATTGGAAAAAGAGATTATTTTTTCTAAAAGGCTGCTTAAAAAGCTTGTCGTTTCAAAAGCAAAACTATCCCTTGGCAGGCCACTCAGTTTTGATTCATCGATAAATGCCGTTATTACTTTTACATTATTTGGAAAATAAACCTGGTGTTCTTCATTACCGGGGATCCAAACACCCTGGAGCGAGTTAACCATCCAAATATTATTCGTAGTAACCACCTCCATAACACCTGAATCACACGATATGATTTGAGCCCTCGGATGCGCATGTGCATGGGCACATTTCGCATTCTGAACATCCTCCGAATATGTTGTGACAGGACGTAATTCGTTTACTTCAAAACCATAGTCTATTTTAATATTTGTCTTATAATCAATATTCATTGTCTAAATATAGTAATTAAGACTTTGTACGATGTGCCGAATTTTACAGAAATTAAAAACAGCAGATCATGGACACTAAAAATCACAACAAAAACATTGTAGAACAATTTTCAAAACAGGCCGGTGGTTACACTTCGATAACCTCACATAGTGATTCTTTGGATAAACTGATTTCAATATCCTCGGCATCTGAGGGAGACAATGTTTTAGATGTTGCCTGCGGTTCTGGTATTGTATCTTGTGAGTTTGCCAAGCACACCAGGCATGTAACCGGAATTGATATCACCCGGGGAATGCTTGATGAGGCTAAAAAACTACAGGCTGAACAGCAGCTTGATAACATCACCTGGCAGATCGGGACTGTTGAAAACCTGCCTTATAAAGACCATGCTTTTTCAATTGTAATTTCGAGGTTCGGCTTTCACCATTTTTTAAACCCTCTTAAAGTTTTGTCCGAAATGAGAAGGGTATGTAAACCCGGGGGAATCGTTATGGTTGTCGATGTTTCTTTACCGGATTCTAAAATTAAAAAATACAATGAGATGGAAAAAAACAGGGACCATTCTCATGTCGCAGCCCTTTCATCAACTGAATTTTCCGAGCTTTTCGAAAAAACAGGCTTCAGGAATTTGAACACCGATTTTTATTCCATGAAAATTGAACTCAACGAACAACTTAAAGCTTCGTTCCCAAGAGATCCTGATGCTCTTAAAAATATGATTATTGCTGATGTTGGAGTAAATGAATTAGGAATCGGTGTTACGAAAGTCAACGACGCGTTTTTTTTACATTATCCAATTCAAATTTTTTCAGCAAAAAAAGAACCAACCTCAAAAGTTATGGGAAAGAAAATAACAGGTTCCATACATGAAGAGCAATAGCATTTTTGATCGCTGTCCCGGGCTCCCCCATTAAAAGGTCGTTATTGGCAAGTTCATATGCAGCGAAACAGCAGATCACAGGAAAAACCATGATAGGCTATACCGTTTGCCAGGAGGATACAGGGAGAAAACAGGGAGTCTCTATAGAGGGGAACGGAGTTTCTACGGACTTTTAACAGAGTTTTTGAGGTTCATTGGAGATATTATTACAGCCATTCAGGTCTATTCTATCCGTTTTAAAAATTCATTCGAAACTTCTAAAAATTCCTGATAACACCAACTGTTCGGACAGTCCTCATTTTGTTTAGTATGCTCGGCTATTCTTATTTTTATCAGTCCGTTTCCGAGATCGTTACCACCAAATGTCTCACCTGTTTTAAAAGTTCGTTCGGTTACCCCGACCACACCACCAACGGTAATGGTTGTGGTATATTCTTTTATAAATTCATAATTAGTCTGTACAAGCTTACTACCGGGGCTACACGATACTATCGCAAATGTCAGGGTCAAAAAATAAATCAGTTTTTTCATAATGCTTTTACTCGATAATCGAGATTTAAATGCTCCGACGCTTGCCCTTGTGAAATGTTCCTAAAGAAATTTCACAGGGCTTGCGTCGAAATGTTTTGCCATGCGCCAGCTGGATCCATTGCTAAAAAGGGCTACCAGACCTTTTCTTTACGCTTGGCCCTCTCGTGGGCTTTTTACTCTTAGATACGCTAATCTGGATATGGATGCGTGACTAATATTAATTTTCGGCAAAGATTTTTCCAAATGCATTATAAACAGCTTCATGCAGTGCATCGCCATGTGTTTTATCTTCCAGAAACTCAAAAAACAATCTTGTATTTTTATTTTGTTGCTTTCCGAGCTTCTCATACAACTCCCCGGCTGTACGCTCCATGATCTTACCTTCCTTTCCTACGGCAACGTAAATAGACTTTTCGGTGTTATAACTCTTCGGTTTATAATCGAGAAGGTTTTCATCGTCCCACCAAAGGCTTGGACTAACGATGATATAGTTATCAAATAAATCGGGGGTTTTGAACAGGATTTCCGTTGCCAGCAAACCTCCAAGTGATTGCCCGACAATTGTTTTACTGTTCGTTGTTCTATAGGTTGACTCCACAAAAGGCTGCAATTCTCTTCGAATAAACTCAACAAATTTAGCGGACTTCCCGGAGGTGGGAAACTCTTCCTGATCGAGTTTATTACCAGACGGATAAGTAAAGTCTCTTTTTCTGTCTACATTCCCGATGCCCACCACTATAGATTCGGGCATCATGTTTATCCATGAAAAGGAACCAAACTGTACAATTCCGCTAACATGAATGAAATCTTCGTCTTTGGAGCCATCGAGCAAATAAATAACGGGATATGTTTTCAGGCTATCCGCCGAATAGCCCGAAGGCAGATAAATATTCAGGTCGCGGGTTTCTCCCAGTACTTTCGATGCTATCTGAAGCGATTTCCCGATACTGAAATCATTTTCACTAATTGTTTTTGGTAATGATTGTGCAAAAGAGGATAAGCCACACATGACAACGATTAAACTTAGTATGGGCTGTTTCATATATTATATATAATTGGTTATTTACTGCTTAGGTTCATCATATGAATACCCCGGCCAATATACTGATAACCAGCACCTTATCAAAATAACATCTATCAAAAAACAACTATGCTACCTGTTACGTTTATGCTTTGTGTTTAAGACTATTGCTGCCATGCCGGTCATCATAGAACATGGGCTAAAACCTGCTTATACTATTTTTTTAATTTTTAATCGGTCTCAGATGCCAGGATTCCGATATACCGGTTTTTGACCGGGTTATATACGGTCCAGAAGTAGCTCCCCCACCATTCTTTTCCGGCATCAAAAATTTCGGAGCATTCGGTATTCCACGCATAGACTTCTATTGTATTCAGATCATCAAAAAAGAAATTCATAAAATCCAACAGGTATTCTCCTCTTTGTTTGATGTCTTTCCCAAGCCGGATGCTATAAGGAGGCTCCATAAATGCATAAATAAATGAACCTTTATTTTCCGGATATTTTTTCCTGTAGATCTCCCTCCTTGAATTGATATCTACTTTATTGGCCAGTGTTTCTTCTGAATCAAAAGGAAAGTATGCATTCAGGGTATCGTTTCTAAGCTTTCCTCGCATTACTTCAAGATCGAAATACGGACCAAGAAAATGCTCTAAATTTATTTTCACACCACTGTTATCTAATAAATCGAAATCAGTTTTAAGAAACGGGTAATTGTTTCTTGAATTACGAGCTGCAACTTTATTCCAGTGGAGGTTAGCTTCATAATTAAATTTTTCAACAGTTTGCCTGGCAACAATAAGGTGTGCTGCATATTCATCTGCCGGAAGTTCTCCGACGTAGTTTTTCCCAATCTTAAATACCGACATTCGAAGCACCCCGCCTTTATTATCGAAGTCGGCTATTCGTTTTTTTATTTCTTCACTTTCTATTTCCTGTATGTTAACCATTTTTTATGTTTTACCCGATAATCGAGATTGAAATATTCCAATGTTTATGTCGATATGTATTATTCGTTTTTCCGGTTCATGCCCCGCGGGCTTACCCGGAGGTCGTTGACCGGATCACCGAGATTTATCCCGGTGAAATATTCCTGAAGGAATTTCACGGGACTAGTCCCAGAGGCCATTGATTTATAACTATAATTTATATGGCATGTTGAAAATTGTCAAAAAAATCTTCCTGACAAAGTACTAAAATAGTAAAATGAAATTAATTCTCATTAAGGAACCGAGCGAGAAAATTTATACTGATGGTACCTGCTTTAAAAGTCATTCACTTCTTCGGTTTCAATAACCACATCACTTTGCAGGGTGCGGTGTACCGGGCATTTAGCTGCAATTTCTTTAAGTTTCATTCTTTGTGCTGCATCGAGATCGCCTGTAAACTTCAGCTTTTTTGAGATGTAATCGATACGTCCGGGTTTTTCTACGTCAATCATCAGATCGTCGGTATGTTTTTTGGAATGGGTTACATATACAAATACTTCTTCGAGCTTCCACTTCTTACGTTCTGCATAGAGCTTTACCGTCATGGCGCTACAGGCAGCTAATGATGCGCTGAGATAATCGTAAGGGCCGGGTCCAAAATTATCACCCCCAAAACTAACAGGCTCATCGGCTACCATACTATGATCTTTGGTTTGCATGCTGGTGGTAAAGTTATCTTCTTTAAGGTTTAAACGGGCTACCAGTTGTTCTCCTTCGGGGTCGAGCATTCGGTTTTCGCCGGTTTCGAAATACCGTTGTACCCATGCTCCGATAATGTTTCCTACATACATACTGTCTTTGGTATCGCCAAGCAAATGGTCGGCTCCGTCTAAACTAACAAAGCTCTTAGGGTGCATGGCGCTGTTATATAGCTTCTGAGCATTTTCAATCCCAACGATCTTATCAAATGGTGCATGCATGATCAGCAATGGTCGCCTCAGGGACTTAACAATGGCAGGGAGATCGGTTTTATCAAAATCTTCAACAAAATCCTGATCAATCACAAAGGGTCTCCCCCCTATATTTACCTCTACATTTCCTTTTGCATGGACTTCTTCAAATTGGTGTGAGAACAGGTTTTTTACATGCGATACTTCGGCAGGAGCCGAAATAGTAGCTACGGCTTTAACTTCGGGTAATTTTGCTGCGGCTGCCAGCACCGCTGCACCACCTAATGAGTGCCCTACAAAAAGGCATGGCGCCTGATAATTCTTCTCTAAATAATCATATACAGCCAACAGGTCTTCTACATTGGCAGAGAAATGGCTTTCTGCAAATTCACCTTCACTTTTTCCCAGGCCCGTAAAATCGAACCGCACTACTGCAAAGCCATGACCGGTGAGTGCCCTGCTGACGTTTCTTACAGCCGTAAAACTACTGCTACAGGTAAAACAATGCGCAAAAACAGCATAGTGACGGGGCTTCTGGTTGGCAGGAAGTTCCAGATAAGCATATAGGTTATGTCCTTTTTTATTTCTGATCGATAATACAGTACTCTTCATTTTTTATGTTTTAGATCCCTGCTGTTAATTTTTCTTCATTGACAAGCCTTTTAAACCGATGGAGCAACAACCGCAATTTCGGTTCAATAAATCGCTTGCAAAAGGGCTTCTCAGGATTTGAATAATAATAATTATGGAATTCGACCTCCGAGGGTTTAAAAGCATTAAAAAGGTACGCTTTTGTAATCAATCTTTCTTCAAAATCCTCTTGAAACATTCTCAGGATATTTCCTGCTTGCTGATTTTGTTCTTCTGAAAATGTATATACCGCCGACCGGTACTTGCTTCTCCTACTATGGTTACTGGTACTTTTATGGGTATGCAAATGAATTTCAATGAGTGATTCCTGACTGATTTCGGCGGGATTGTAATGTACTATAACCGCTTCCGAGAATAAACCGGAGGCCGTATCCGGGGCAATAAAACCCTGCTCTACCCATCTAACTCCTCTTAACGATTGATAAACGGCTTCTAAACACCAGTAGCAGCCACCTCCGAAAGCTATTTTATTCCGATGCTGTTTCATCCTGTAATACCTCTTTTATCTTAAGGTCTAATCGCAACAGTGCATTGTTCGGATCGGAACCAAACATAGATTGTACTACAATTCCTTTTGCATCCACCAATATCCAATGCGGGGTTCCTCCGGCAAAATAGTTATTAAAGGTAGTGGCTTCCGGCAGATCGCGGTAATACGGAAATCTTATATAGAATTCGTCTTTCATAGCCCGGAGCTGTTCATCGGTATATACCTTACCTGCAAACCTGGTATGGATTCCGATTACATTCACTCCCACATTTTCGTATACTATACTATTCGCATACGGGATGGCCCTGCCTTTACAACCGGGACATCCCAGGTAAAAAAACATTATCACCAGGGGTTTTCCTCTGAAATCGGAAACTTTTGGCACTTCTTCCTCAAAAACGGGAAGCAAATCCCATTAGGGGAGTTGCCGGCCTTCCAGGTTGTATTCCATTGTAATTTATATATTGCTAAATATTAAGAACTGCATGAAAGCATTGAACATCCTATTTTATTCCTTGCCCATTCCGGTCGTTTCGCAAACCACTTTTCAGACTCAGGCTGTTCGGCATAGGGTTGTTTCAGCAGGGTATATAACTCGTCAATAAGGGTATAATCGCCCTTATCAGCCGCTTCAATGGCCAATTGAGCCATATAGTTTCTTAAAACATATTTAGGGTTTACTGCGTTCATGCCCGTTTTACGTTCTTCATCCGGCAGCGATTCTTTCTGTAATCTTTCGGCATATTTCACAAACCAGTCATTCCATTTATCGGCTATATCGCCTTCTACTTCTTCCGGACTATAGAAAGCATCATGGACCCTTTTTAATCCTTCCTGTGCTTTATCCTTTTTAAAATCGGCCAGCAGCCTGAAAAAAATGGTCATATCGGTTTCTGTAAGCTGGAGGTTATCTTCCAGTTGTGAAGTCAACAATATATCGGATGCCTCTTTTAGTTGTAAGCCCAGTTTAGACCTCATCATTTGCAAGGATTCTTTTTCAAAATCTGTTTTAAACTGATGGAGTCCCTGTTCAAAAGGCGGTGCTTCCCCAACCAGGGGATACAAAGCATTAGCCAATTGAAATAAATTCCACAATGCCATATTCGGTTGATTCCCGTAACGGTATCGTTTTATTCCTGCATCGGTTGTATTGGGTGTCCACCCGTATTCGAATCCTTCGAGCCATCCATACGGACCATAATCAATGGTAAGCCCCAGTACAGACATATTATCGGTATTCATAACCCCATGTACAAAACCGACACGTTGCCAATGTATGATCATTTGAAGTGTTCTTTCGGTGACTTCTTTAAAAAAAGCAATATAGGTTTCCTTTGAGGGTGCTCCCAAGTGGGGATAAAAATGTCTGATCGTATAATCGGTGAGTATTTTAAGGTTTTTTTCATCCTCGCGCGCTGCAAAGATTTCATAATTACCGAATCGCAAAAAGCTGGGAGCCACTCTACAGACCACGGCGCCTTTCTCATAAGCCGGGTGGCCGTCGTACATAACATCTCTCAATACCTGATCGCCGGTTAACGCTAATGACAAGGCCCTGGTGGTCGGCACCCCCAGATGATACATAGCTTCGCTACACAAATATTCGCGAACAGAAGAACGCAATACTGCCAGGCCATCGGCACTACGCGAATAGGGTGTTTCTCCGGCACCTTTTAATTGTAAAACCCAACGTTTATCATGATGAACTACCTCAGCCAGATTAATGGCACGACCGTCGCCTAACTGTCCTGCCCAGTTACCGAACTGATGTCCGGCATAGCACATCGCATAAGGCTTTGTGTTTTCCAACACTTCATTCCCTGTAAAAACATTCAGAAACGCTTCTGAAGCAGCCTCTTTTTTGTCTAACCCGATCTCAGAAAGCATTTCGTCCGATACGTGCAATAATTGCGGTTTTGACGTTTTCCGGGGAGTTACAAAAGAGTAACAAGCCTCTTTTACCTGTCGCCGGGTATTTTCCAACACCGGATCGGCCGGGAGTTCTTTATTGAAAGTATCTTTTATATTTAGTTTTAGTTTGTTCATTAACTTATGTTCTATATAATTAGCCCGAATAAAACCCTATGTCAGGTCTCGACTGCGCTCGACCTGACATAACTCAACCAATACCCGAGGTATATTTTATTAAGATACGAATCCTGTATGGATTTATATAGTTTCCTTCTTTAATTTATCGGCGTGTAATTGTCGAAGTTTTACCAGCTTGGGTGTAATCACAGCGCTACAATACCCTTGTGCCTGATTGTTATTGTAATAATCCTGATGATAGTCTTCCGCCTCATAAAATATAGTTGCGGGACTCAATTCGGTAACAACCGGATGCTCGTAATAGGGTGTTACTGTATTTATCACCGCTTCAGCCATCTGTTTTTGTTGATCATTATGATAGAAGATCACCGAACGGTATTGGGTCCCTGCATCTGCTCCCTGCCTGTTAAGTGTTGTCGGATCATGGCTGGTCATGAAGACCATCAGAATATCTTCATACGTAATCATCTCCGGATCAAAATAAACCTGCACGACTTCAGCATGTCCGGTAAGACCGGAACATACTTCTCTATATGTCGGTTTCCCGGGTGCATTACCTCCGGAATACCCCGAGACTACTTTTTCGACTCCTTTCAGGCGTTGCAGAACAGCCTCTACACACCAAAAACAACCGCCACCAAGTGTGGCAATTTCCATAGGTTTATTTGTCATTATCTTCCCTTTCTATTTTAATGGATTCGGAGTTTACACAATATCTTAATCCGCCGGGTTCAGGACCATCCGGAAAGACATGTCCCAAATGGGCATCGCAGGTATTGCACATGACCTCAACCCGCACCATTCCGTACGAGTTATCTTTTTCGTACTTCACGGCATTCTCTTTAATGGGTTGCGTAAAACTCGGCCAGCCTGACCCGGAGTTATATTTAATCGTAGCATCGAAAAGAGGCGTATCGCAGCAAATACAATTATATTTTCCTGCATCGTAAGTGGTACATAAGGCACCGGTATGTGCCATTTCCGTTCCTTTTAACCTGGTAATTCGAAATTGTTCCGGCGTAAGCATTGCTTTCCATGCGGCCTCCGATTTCTCTACCCTCTTATCCGGTTCAGGGTTTCCTTTTACAGCAAAGTGTATAACATCATTCCATGTTAACATAAGATAATTTCCTTTCTTGTTTTAATTAAAATTAAGGATTGTTATTCACAAAAAGGTAGTCGCTTACAGGGAAATGTCCTTACATCAGGTAATTAACGTACGTCTCTGAGTTTTAACTGAAGGCTTACATTGCCATTCCATTCATTTTCATCGATTGCATATACGGCGCTAAAAGGTTTTCTGCCGGAAATGACATTTAGTTTATCGCCCATATTGAACCCGATCCCGGAAAATCTGGCTCCCGTATTTGAAGGAATGTTTTGGGTAACGGTTATTTTTAAATGGGCTTCGTCTGAGCCTACACATTTACCATACCCGGTATCGACCAGATGTTGTGTCATAAATATGGGAGTCATATTACCCGGCCCGAACGGAGCGAATTGTTTTAGGATACGATAAAATTTGGGTGTAATACTATTAAGATCGATCTCTGCATCTACTGATATCTCGGGGGTTAGCAATTTTCTGTCTATGGTCGCATCGACTACTTCTTCAAACTTTTGTTTAAATGCTTCGTACTGTTCTTCTTTCAGAGTTAATCCGGCCGCATATTTATGTCCTCCGAATTGCTCGATATGTTCTTTACAGGCATCTAAGGCATTATAGACATCAAAACCCTTTACGGAGCGAGCTGATGCGGCCAGCTTTTCTCCGCTTTTAGTAAACACCAGTGTCGGGCGATAATATGTTTCCGTTAAACGGGATGCAACAATCCCGATCACTCCTTTATGCCAATCGCCTCTATACACAACGGTCGTATAGCGCTCTTGTTCGTTCATTAGCTGAATCTGTTCCAGTGCCTCTTCAGTTATCTGCTGATCGAGTTCACGGCGATCGGCATTAAAATTCTCTATTTCGGCAGCATATCCAATGGCAACATTGATATTTGTTTCTGTGAGTAGGTTTACGGCATGCTGTCCGTGTTTCATTCTACCCGCAGCATTGATTCTGGGAGCAATAATAAAGACCACATCGGTTATACTGAGTTCTTCTTTTTGAAGCTGGTTTATTATCGCCTTAAAGCCGGGACGCGGATTGCTGTTAATTTGTTTCAATCCGTAATGGGCCAATACTCTATTCTCTCCTGTAACGGGTACGATGTCTGCTCCGATTGCTGTTGCTACCAAATCGAGATAGGGCACCAAATCATTAATGGTTTGTCCTCTCTTTGATGCCAGTGCCTGAATAAGCTTAAATCCGACGCCACAGCCACATAGTTCGTCGTAAGGATACGTACAATCGTCACGTTTCGGGTCTAAGACTGCTGCTGCATCGGGTATTTCAACTCCGGGTCTGTGGTGATCGCAGATAACGAAATCGATTCCTTTTTCACTGGCATACGCTACTTTATCGATGGCTTTGATTCCGCAATCGAGTGCCACTATTAAAGTAAATCCGTTGTCTTCGGCAAAATCTATCCCCTGGTAAGAAACACCGTAGCCTTCATTATAGCGATCGGGAATATAAGTTGCTACATTCGGATACAGGGACAACAGATACGAACTCATTAACGATACGGCTGTTGTACCATCAACATCATAATCGCCATACACCAGGATATTTTCATTAGCTGCAATAGCCTGTTCTATCCGGGCTACAGCTTTATCCATATCCTTCATCAAGAAAGGGTCGTGAAGATCGTTAAGTACTGGACGAAAAAACCTCCTGGCATCATCGAATGTTTCGACACCTCTCTGTATCAATAATGCGGCTATTATTTCATCGACATTTAATTGTTGTGCCAGTTCTTTTATTGCAGATGCTTCAGGTTTGGGTTTAAGCGTCCAACGCATAAGTTTTATAATGTTTATATTTTTAAAACTACATAAAATGTATTAACAATTTAAGTAATTATTAAACTGTGATTTTCTATTTACTGTCCATTTCTTTATTCACAATTCATTTATTTTTAAAAAAGGAGTTCATGGTATACTCCGTAATTGCTCGTCCAAAGAAACGAACCAAAAAAAGACACCTTTTACGCACAACATTTTGGTTGTTTTATTAGTGTTCGTGAATCATAGATTTCCAAGGGATTTCAGCTTTTTGTCTTTTTAGTAATTTTACAACACCTCAAAAAAGCTAAACCGGTTTGCAAACTCCGCGTTACACTCTGCTTCACTGAATCTGTCAAAGCGCCATCTGGCTCATTCACTAAAACAATTTGCCAAACTGTTTTTTAACGCTCCACCCTGCTAAACCTATCCTGCGGAAAAGGAATAATTTACTAACTCCATTACAATTTGCAATGTTATCAAAAATATTGATACTCGTAGTGACAACATATGATTCTTATGTCTTGTCGAGCGCTCGTCAGAATAGAACGGGCAGGTTTTCGAAACCTTCTTTCTTATTCTTTAAGTCGGATTCTGTTCTTAAATATCACTTCACCGTCAACGATCACTTTCAGCGTATATCTCATTTTTGGCAAGTACGATAAATCGTAGTTAAATATGCCTCTGTTTAAATTGTGATATACATGCTCCTGAACAACTTTCGATTCGTCTTCCTGTTGTGTGATAATGACTTTTACCTCTGCCTTCTTATTCGAAAAATAGTCAACATTTACCGGTCCGTTTGTTCGTGCTCCAAACATATTCACAGACGGTTTCGGGTCTAAGGTATAATCCGTATGATGTTTTACGGTAAAGTTATAGGTGATGTTTTTTCCAAAATCAGAACCAAACTGTTTGATGGCCTGTCCCAGAGTATCCAGGATCTTTATATTTCCGACACCTTCTTTGGCATGGAACCAAAATTCGAGACCGTTATTTCCTGTATCATCGACGATAAAGCTATACCCGCCTTCGGCCAGTTTTAGGGTATCCTGATGCAGTTTATTCGGCATTAAATCGGTGCTGTCCTTTTTAAACACAACGTTTCCAAAACTATCTTCAACACGGTAAGTATTCTGTCCGGGTTTTTCATTGGTTTTAAAATATACAACCATATTTCCGGGAAGGATATCGGGCTTTTGGTATGTAGCAGACTGAACATTATCTGCCATATAACCATCTCTTTTTCCATTCGGTTTACTCAACGCTACTGTAAATCCTGTTTCCTCTTTTTCTGAAAAGATTTCTTCCGGAAGGGTAATCAGGGTTTCTTCATTAAACGCCAGGTTGCCTGTCCAATTATACCTTTTAGGTTTCTGTCCGTCGAGGTAATACTTAACGGTTAGTTTTGTTAAATTCTTACTTCCGTTATTCTTTATTTTAATAAGCGGACGCCCTCCGGTAGGGTTTACACGGCTATGAGTCCGTTTAGAAGAAGGCTTTATAATATCTATCAGTGTTACGTCATTTTCAGCGCTGATCGCGCCGTATTCAACGACATAGGCTACCAACAGTTCTTTAGCGCTTGGTTTTTCGGTTTCATAGGGCTGCATATTGATATCGACCGTAAACGATTCTCCTTTTTTAGCATCTATAAGCACCTCATCAGGTTGTAACAAATAACCGGGGCACCAGTTAGCACGATCAAAAATCCATGTTCCTGCCTGTGGATATAACGGGTTGTCTCCACATTTCATCCAGATGTCTTTATGATTTACCACTTCTCCGTTATAAAGGATATCCCTCCACTTATCGCAAAACTCCCCGCATCCGTTGGCATCCATTCCATGACCGGTTTGATGTACTTTCACTTTCGAAAAGGCTGTAGCTGCATTTGCTTTCAGGGACACAGGCTTCAGATGGTTTTCGATCGGATCTGAGGTGTCGCCATAGCTGTAATTTCCATCATATATTTTATGAATGGCTAGTGGTTTTGCTACAGGAGTACCATAGGTAATTTCAAAATCGACAGTTACTTTCCAGCCACGGGTTTTATTATCCTCATACCCGGTATGGATATAGTCGACTACAACTTCATTGCGAAGTATTTCACTAAAATCGGTAACATCTACTTCCCATTGAAAGATCCAGTCTTTTTGAAACCGTCCTCCATAGGGGGTAAGCATCCGGGCTACTTCGTATTTGGTATCTGAGTTTTCAGGTATTACATTGATGTGATCTACATAGTCCCAATCTGCACAACGCATACTGTCCTTCTCAGGACACTCAAAAGTGAGGATTAACTTAATCTGGCGTATGTCTTTATCTTTTGACGGGAACACCGTATTACGTTTATAACTATTGGCTCCTTTTGAAGGATCGGTAACTATGATCTCTTCATTATGAGAAATCACATGCTCTATAGTCTGAGCATTAACGGACGAGACTGCTAAAAGAGCAGCAAAGAAAAACAGGCTAACTTTAAACACTTTACTTGAGGGAATTATCGGTTAAAAAATATATTGACTTTTACATCGGCGAATTTCTCGAACATAGCCATCACTCCGCAGTATTTCTCAACAGATAGATTTACGGCTTTGGTCAGTTTTGCTTCATCGAGTTTATTTCCTTTAAAATGAAAATTCATATCGACCTTATGGTAGTACTTCGGGTCTTCTTCGGTAAGTTCGGCATCGATTTTTATATCAAAATCATCAACATCGAGGCGCATTTTTTTAATCAGCGAAGCTACATCAAGTCCGGAGCAGCCGGCCAGTGCCGATAACATTAATGCCTTGGGTCTGTATCCTTCTCCTTTTCCGCCATTTTCTTCACCTGCATCTATAAACAAATTGTGTCCGGAAGGATTATCGCTTTCAAACTTCATTCCCCCTTTCCATGTGGTGGTAATATAATTGTTTGCCATGACTTTATTTTTTTCGTTAATTGTAGCTTCAAAAATACAGATTAATTAACGAATAGACCGACCATGCCTTTAGTAAATCCACTTCCTGCTGAACACGACCCGGAAACCAGGGAATTAGCTGCTTTTTTTAATGAAACCCTTGGGTTTTGTCCCAACTCGGTGCTTACCATGCAGATCAGGCCTGAAATTGCCAGGGCATTTATCAATTTAAACAAAGCCGTTATGGAAAACAAGGGCAGGGTTACTTCGGCTCTTAAAAGAATGATAGCCTGGGTTAGCAGTAACGCAACGGGTTGCCGGTATTGCCAGGCACATGCGATCAGGGCGGCGGAGCGTTATGGGGCTGAACAGGAAAAGCTGGATAATATATGGGATTACAGAACCCATCCTGCCTTTACCGAGGCGGAGCGTGCTGCTCTTGATTTTTCATTGGCTGCTTCTATGGTTCCGAATGCTGTTGATGAAACAATTAAAAAAGAGCTTCACACCTATTGGGATGAAGGTGAGATCGTGGAAATGCTGGGGGTTATTTCATTATTTGGTTATTTAAACCGCTGGAATGACAGTATGGGTACTTCACTTGAGGAAGGTGCTATTGAAAGCGGCAAGCAGTATTTGGGAAAACACGGCTGGGAGGTCGGGAAGCATGAATAGGTCTTGGTAACTGCGTGATGTGCCTTCGATAAAATATATTTTATTTCACGTAATACCCGAACCAACACTCAACAATTAAAGGGTTCTATTTTTTCCCGCCAACGATTACTACTATTTCTCCTTTCGGCGGTTTGGCTTCATAGTGTTTCAGCACTTCTGTTGCGGTACCTCTTACCGTTTCTTCATGTAGTTTGGTAATCTCACGCGAAACCGACACGGGTCTATCCTCCCCAAAATACCGGATAAAGTCTTTTAAGGTTTTTGTCAGTTTATATGGCGACACATAGAAAATCATGGTTCGTGTTTCGTCTGCCAGGGTTGTTAATCGGGTTTGGCGGCCTTTCTTATCGGGCAGGAATCCTTCAAACACAAACCTGTCATTAGGCAGTCCGCTATTCACCAATGCAGGCACAAAGGCTGTAGCACCCGGAAGGCAGTCGACCTCAATATGGTTTTCAACGCAGGCTCTTGTTAACAAAAATCCGGGATCTGAAATCGCCGGTGTTCCGGCATCGCTGACAAGGGCTATGGTTTCGCCCCCGAGCATGCGTTGCACCAGGGCAGCTACCGTTTTATGCTCGTTGTGCATATGATGACTTTGCATCGGTGTGGCAATATCGAAATGCTTTAACAGTTTTCCACTGGTACGGGTATCTTCAGCGAGTATGGTATCTGCTTCTTTTAACACTTTAATTGCCCTGAATGTAATATCGTCGAGATTTCCTATTGGAGTCGGCACCAAATACAATTTTCCCATAACGCCCTTTTTATTTAGTCTGTAAAAGTAATCAACCTTGTGGCAAGTGCCATAAAATCCCCGGGGGAATATTTAAACTAAAAAGCCGGAGACTGCATGACAACCTCCGGCTTGAAATATTATCAGAGCTTTGATTTAAGAAAATTTACTTTCAACAATTTCTAAAAACCGATCGGCATAGGTTTCCTTACCTTCCCAATTGTTATAATCGGGTTTCACCATATTTTCCACAAAACTATGTGCTTCATGGATATCGTGTATGGTACTAAGTTGTGATACCACCCGGTTATAATCTTCTGTACTGCCGTCAAAGAGGTGTTTTACAAAAGCCAGTTTATCGTTCAGACCTATATTCAGGCTATTGGATTTCAGCCTGTCGTTTAGCGACCGGGTTCTCTCCACCTTTGTTTTTACTTCTACATCAGGAGTGATATGATCGGGCTCTGCTTTCACAAAAGTCGGCTGTGGAAACACACCGGAAAGGATATCATCTAGCGATTCTTTTTCAGGCATTTCCTGTACCATTCCTTTTATAGTTTCAATTCCCGGCACCATCAGATCATCTTCGCCTTCATGCGGATTTGACTCCGGCACATATCTGTTTTCGTCTAATACGGAATTGGCCAGACCTTCAAACTTATCGGCAACTTCCTGTCTGCTTGCCGCAGGCTGAAAAGAGCCCAGCTGTTCTTCAACAAACTTAAGAATAGTGAGCTTCTCATAGATTTTGAGTACTTCATCGTGCAATGCACTTATATCTTCTTGTCCTTCGAGCTTTAGAATTCTTTGAGCTATGTTTATTAACTCAGCTTCCAGTTTCTTCTTCATAACTTTTGCAATTTAAGCCTTACGGCCCGTTGGTTTTTTGATGGATTTCCTATGTAAAAATCCATTTATTATTTGTTATTTTGAACACAGATAACCTCCGTATAATTTTAGTCACTCAATTTATGTAATTTTGAACAATAAAATTATGTCTGTTTGCCTAATTTTATAGTCCGCGGAGATCGCATTAATTGTTTCCGTTCTGAAAAATACAAAATGTTTCTCGAAAATACAGTAAATCATAAAGAGCAATTTGGGTGGATTGAGGTAATTTGCGGTTCCATGTTCTCCGGAAAAACGGAAGAACTGATCCGCAGGCTCAAACGCGCCAAATTTGCCAAGCAAAAAGTTGAGATCTTCAAGCCTGCGGTAGACGTCAGGTACGATGACGAAATGGTGGTATCTCATGATGAAAATGAAATTCGTTCTACCCCGGTTCCGGCTGCTGCAAACATAAGGTTACTGGCCGATGGTTGTGATGTAATAGGAATTGATGAGGCTCAGTTTTTTGATGATGAAATAGTTTCGGTCTGCAACGACCTTGCCAATAAAGGCGTTCGGGTTATTGTTGCGGGACTTGACATGGACTTTAAGGGAAATCCTTTCGGACCTATGCCATACTTAATGGCCACGGCAGAATACGTAACAAAAGTTCATGCCATCTGTACACGCACCGGAAACCTGGCCAACTACAGTTTCAGAAAATCTAACAATGATAAACTGGTTCTCCTCGGTGAAACCGAAGAATACGAGCCTTTAAGCAGGGCTGCCTACTATAGAGCCATGCTTCAGGAAAAAGTAAACAGGCTTGATGTTAAAGATCCACAGGACTTAACAAAAGAATAACACACATACTAAAAACAGCATGCCAAAAGCAACAGAAACCGTTCTGGAGATCAATCTGAAATCACTGGAACACAATTATGGCTATTTACGCTCCAAAATAGCTCCTCATACCCGGTTCATGGCCGTTGTTAAAGCCTATTCTTATGGTAATGACGCTTCTGAAATCGCCAAACACATGGAGACACTGGGGGTCGATTATTTTGCCGTAGCATATGCCTGTGAAGGTATTGCCCTCAGAAAAGCAGGGATTAAAACTCCCATCCTGGTATTGCATGCCATTCCTTCGCATTTCGAAGACATTATTGCCTACGATCTTGAGCCTGACTTGTATAACAAAAAGGGGCTTGCAGCGTTTCAGCATGTGGCTGCAACGAAAGGACTGAATGCATATCCGATTCATATAAAATTCAACACGGGACTCAATCGTCTCGGTTTTGAAGAAGCCGATATCGATTACCTGCATGGGCAGTTGCATGCGGATAAACATATAAAAGTAATCTCTTTATTTTCGCATCTGGCAGCATCGGAAGATATGTCGGTCAGGGATTTTACCATCGGACAGATTGATAAATTCAAATCGATTGCCAATACTTTTGTCGATCGATTTGGTTACAAGCCCTTGTTACATATTTTAAACACTTCAGGAATCCTTAATTATGCTGATTCGGGACAATTGGATATGGTTCGCAGCGGGATCGGCCTTTATGGTTACGGCAACCATCCCGAGTTCGACAGAGAGCTAAAGCCTATCGGCACCCTGAAGAGCATTATCTCTCAGATACATACCATTAACGAGGGTGAGAGTGTAGGTTACAATATGGGATTTACCGCTACCAAACCTACCCGTATCGCCATCATACCTCTGGGACATGCCGATGGCATCGGGAGACATTTCGGCAAGGAAAAAGGATATCTGATCATAGGGACACAAAAGGCTCCTATAGTCGGAAACGTCTGTATGGATATGCTTATGATTGATGTTTCGGGTATTGATTGCCGGGAAGGTGACGAGGTCGTCATTTTCGGAGCAACCGTAAGTGCGGAAGACTTTGCAAAAACGGGAAACACCATATCATACGAACTCATAACCGGTATTTCTCAGCGGATTAAAAGGGTCATCGTCAGGTAAATAAGCATCATTACCCGATCATCGAGATTTAAATGCTCCGACGCTTGCCCTTGTGAAATAGTCTTGACGGAATTTCATTGGACTTGCGGCGAAATGTTTTGCGATGCGCCAGCTGACTCCATCGCTAAAAAGGTCTACCAGACCTTTTCTTTCCGCTTGGCCCTCTCGTGGACTTGCCCCAAGGTCGTTTACTTATTAAAAAAATCACTAAATTGTTCATCTATTATTCACCTAACTAATTTTGTATATGGGATTTTTTAAAGATTTTAAATCGTTCTTATTAAAAGGAGACATCGTTAATCTGGCTACAGCTGTTATCGTTGCGGGCGCTTTCGGAAAGATCGTTTCGTCATTTACAAACGACATTCTAATGCCTCCTATCGGGATGTTATTGGGAAATGTTGACTTCAGCGAA
The DNA here is from genome assembly GCF_022760175.1 of Zhouia spongiae. GTDB lineage: Bacteria > Bacteroidota > Bacteroidia > Flavobacteriales > Flavobacteriaceae > Zhouia > Zhouia spongiae. The sequence goes on along the minus strand of NZ_CP094326.1, from coordinate 1,374,157 downwards.
CTAAAGTATGTACTTCAGGAGGCTGTTGTAGACGCCTCAGGAGAAACTACCCAGGCAGCCGTAAGCATCAACTATGGGTCTTTTATTCAGTTTATCATTGACTTTATCATTATTGGTTTTGCTATTTTTATGGTACTTAAGGCCTACGAAAAGACAAAAAAGAAAGAAGAAGCAGCTCCTGCCGCTCCAAAAGGCCCTTCTCAAGAAGAGTTACTTGCCGAGATCAGGGACCTGCTAAAGAAATAAATAATACGCGTAGCCGCTACGCTACTTATTCAGTGTTTCATTAAACCACCTCCTCAAAAGGTGGTTCTCTTTTTCCGCTTATCCGGATTTAATATGCCGGAGCAATGCACCTGTTGTTATATTTATAACATTTTGTTATTTTTACCTTAAAGATGTATTCTTGGGTTGTTCAGGTTGATTTTATATGTACTTTTGTTATCGCAATAAAGAACATAAACAAACAAAAATTGACCTTAAAGGTTTAAAACAGATTATAAAATGAAAGTAGCAGTTGTTGGTGCAACCGGAATGGTTGGCGAGGTTATGTTACAAGTATTAGAAGAGCGTAACTTCCCTTTTACAGAATTATTATTAGTAGCTTCAGAGCGTTCTGTAGGTAAGGAAATGGAATACAAAGGAAACACCTATAGCATTATCGGTTTACAAACAGCAGTAGAAGCCCGACCGGACATTGCCATTTTCTCAGCAGGCGGAGATACTTCATTAGAATGGGCTCCTAAGTTTGCCGAAGCAGGCACTACGGTTATCGATAATTCATCTGCATGGCGTATGGACCCTACCAAGAAACTGGTAGTTCCTGAAATTAATGCCGATTTGTTAACTAAAGAAGATAAAATTATTGCCAACCCTAACTGTTCTACCATTCAAATGGTATTGGCATTATCGCCATTACATAAAGCATACAACATTAACCGTGTTGTAGTATCAACATACCAGTCGATTACGGGTACAGGAGTAAAAGCGGTACGTCAGTTAGAGAATGAATATGCGGGAGTAAATGACGAAATGGCTTATCCTTATCCTATTCATAGAAATGCATTGCCTCATTGCGACGTTTTTGAAGACAACGGATATACCAAAGAGGAAATGAAGTTAACGAGAGAAACCAAAAAAATACTCGACAATGCGATTAATGTTACGGCTACAGCGGTTCGTATTCCGGTAGTCGGCGGTCATAGCGAGGCTGTAAATATCGAATTTGAAAACGACTTCGAACTAGGTGACGTACGTCGATTATTAAGCGAGACTCCAGGGGTAACTGTACAGGATAATCCTGATACAAACACTTACCCGATGCCGATATACGCAGCAGGAAAGAACGATGTTTTTGTCGGAAGAATCAGAAGAGATGAGTCGCAACCAAACACTTTAAACATGTGGATTGTTGCCGATAACTTAAGAAAAGGAGCAGCTACCAATGCTGTTCAGATAGCTGAATATCTTGTTGCCAACGATCTGGTTTAATCAGATCAGCGAGATATGTTGTATTTGTTTTTTAACCCTTTCTGTCGAAAGGGTTTTTCTTTTTTCTATGGGGGAAAGCCTTTTTAGGTGCTTTGTAATAGCCAGTGTTTAATTTATGATGCTATCTTCTTTCGGTTGGATATGGTAGTGAGTGCGTGTTTGGATAGAACTATTATTATTCTTTTATTCTTGTTCATTTTGCCTTGACGCAAAACGAACCAAAAAGTCAAGACTTGACTTTTCAGTGACCCGTTAATAGTTCAAGATCCTAAATAAAACGAGCTCATCCTACCGGATTCAAACAGCGCTTTATTTTAAAGATCTTTCAATATACGGGTGCCCACTTACAAAGTCTATGTCGGTTTAAAAAATAAGGCTTTATAAAGAGATCGGAAAAATTGCCATACATAAACAGGCTAATCTATGCCTTTACGAGTTTTCTAATAACTGCGGAAGTGGTCTCCCAATGTTTAATTTATGATCCTGTCTTCTTTCGGTTGGATATGGTAGTGAGTGCGTGTTTGGATAGAACTATTATTATTCTTTTATTCTTGTTCATTTTGCCTTGACGCAAAACGAACCAAAAAGTCAAGACTTGACTTTTCAGTGACCCGTTAATAGTTCAAGATCCTAAATAAAACGAGCTCATCCTACCGGATTCAAACAGCGCTTTATTTTAAAGATCTTTCAATATACGGGTGCCCACTTACAAAGTCTATGTCGGTTTAAAAAAGGGTTTAACGATCTCCGGGAGGTTAACCAATTATAACAGCACTAGCGAACCAGATTATCAGGCATAAAAAACGCCATTCTTTTTTATTCATCTGAGGGTGAATCGTTAAAACTATCTTAATGCCAAAATTAAGAAATTCACATTTTTGTATCTTTCCCATCTCAAAACAACCTGAAATCATTTATGAAAAAGTCTCTCATTTTATTTGCATCTTCGTGCTTGCTGATTTCCTGTAACACAGAAGAAAAGAAAGAAACATTGAAATATCCCGTAACAAAAAAAGTAGACACTGTAGACACCTACTTCGGAACTGAGGTTAAAGACCCGTACAGATGGTTAGAAGACGACCGTTCGGAAGAAACTGCACAGTGGGTAAAAGCTGAAAACGAAGTAACTTTCGGTTACCTCGAAAACATACCTTATCGCGAGGAGTTAAAACAACGTCTTGAAAAACTATGGAACTACGAAAGACTCTCGGCTCCTTTTAAAGAAGGTGACTATACGTACTTCTATAAAAACAACGGCTTACAGAACCAATCGGTTATCTTCCGTCAAAAAGACAACGAGGAGCCTGAGGTATTCCTGGATCCGAATACCTTCTCAAAAGACGGCACCACTTCGCTTGGCGGATTGAGTTTTTCTAAAGACGGTTCTTTAGCCGCTTATTCGATCTCAGAAGGTGGTAGCGACTGGAGAAAAATAATCATTATCGATGCTGTAAAAAAAGAAATTATTGAAGATACGCTTGTTGACGTGAAGTTTAGCGGGGTATCATGGAAAGGCAACGAAGGCTTCTACTATTCCAGCTACGACAAGCCTGAAGGTAGCGAATTATCGGCAAAAACCGATCAACATAAATTATATTATCACAAGCTTGGAACGGCTCAAAAAGAAGACCAGGTAATTTTCGGAGCTACCCCGGAGGAGAAAAACAGATATGTAGGTGGTTATGTAACCGAAGACGATCGTTACCTCGTTATTTCTGCTTCTGTTGCCACTTCAGGAAACAAGCTGTTTATTAAAGACCTTACCGATCCTAATGCCAAATTAATTACCATTACAGACAATTACGATGCTGACAGTGGTATTATAGAAAACATCGGATCTAAATTATACATCACTACCAATCTGGATGCTCCCAACAAGCGTATTGTGACTGTAGATGCTGCGAATCCTACACCGGACAACTGGGTAGACTTTATTCCTGAAACCGAAAACGTATTAAGCGTTTCAACCGGGAGCGGATACTTCTTTGCCAAGTATATGGTAGATGCTTTATCGAAAGTATTACAATACGACTACGACGGAAAACTGGTAAGAGAAATCAAATTGCCAGGTTTAGGTACTGCCGGTGGTTTTGGCGGCAAGAAAGACGATACGACTCTTTACTATTCGTTTACGAACTACAGCACTCCGGGTAAGATCTTAAAGTACAATCCGGCGACAGGTGCTTCTGAAACCTATTGGAGTCCGAGTATCGATTTTAACAGCGATGCTTATACCTCTGAGCAGGTATTTTATACTTCTAAGGATGGTGTAAAGGTTCCGATGATCATCACCTATAAAAAAGGATTGGAGAAAAACGGTAAGAATCCTGCCATGTTGTATGGTTACGGTGGTTTCAACATCAGTCTTACGCCTTCATTCAGTACAGCTATGGCTGTATGGTTAGAGCAAGGTGGTATTTATGCGGTACCAAACCTGAGAGGCGGTGGCGAATACGGTAAAAAATGGCACGATGCGGGAACCAAAATGCAAAAGCAGAATGTATTTAACGACTTTATCGCTGCTGCTGAATACCTGATCGAGCAAGGGTATACTTCACCGGATTACCTGTCTGTACGCGGTGGTTCGAACGGTGGACTTTTAGTAGGTGCTACCATGACACAGCGTCCTGACCTTATGAAAGTTGCCATCCCTGCTGTCGGGGTATTAGATATGTTGCGTTACCATACCTTTACTGCGGGTGCAGGATGGGCTTATGACTACGGAACTGCTGAAGACAACAAAGAAATGTTCGAATATTTAAAGGGATATTCTCCTGTACACAACGTAAAAGAGGGTACCCAGTATCCTGCTACCATGGTAACTACGGGCGACCACGACGACCGTGTGGTACCGGCACACAGCTTTAAGTTTGCTGCCGAATTACAGGAAAAACAAAGCGGAGACAATCCGGTATTGATCAGAATCAACACTAATGCAGGACATGGAGCCGGTAAGCCTACCTCGATGGTGATTGACGAGTATGCAGATATCTTCGGGTTTACCTTATACAATATGGGATATAACGAACTTCCGAACAAAGCTATTTTAAGCGAAGTTAAAGACGCTCAATAATATATGCGGTAGCTGAAACACTATCCGTATCTCTTACAGGAATCCCGCTGCTATTGGCAGCGGGATTTTTTTTATCGCCTATTTAAGAGTTTCTTGTATGTTGACTGTTTTTTTGGAGAAGAAAAATATCGTCGGATGAACGTAAGCTCCTTTTTAAACAGTCCGCTATCCCGGGAAGCCCCATGCAATTCCGACAGCTATACAGGATCAATCCCGATGATCGGGTAAAACGTTTCAGACGGACGATTCGAATAATAGACTTGCAACAAAAAGTCGGACATTTTTTAAGGACTATGCTGAATTATTAAATTGATAAAATTCTAATTCACAAGGAGTTTTATCTCTTATTAAATTAACTACCCCCGACACTCCATGTAGTTTTGCCATTTAACCAGAATGTATTTTTCAACATTATTTTCTTTCTTTTTAAGAAAACCATATTCGTATACAAACAAGTAAATATCTCCTTTAGTATTTTTCCAGTAATGTGTAAAAAACTTGGGGTTAAATCCTTCCGATTCCAGAACACTTGACCGAACTGTTGCCTTACCTGCCTTATTATAAGATTTTAAAATACGTCTATTCTGTTTTAATTGATTATCTACTTTATTATAAAACCGAGGCGCTTCCTCCAGAGATTTTCTATAGTGATATGAACTTTTACAGTGTAAATCACAAAATAACTTATCCGACCTTCCAGTTAACTCTTTTCCACAAGCTTTACATGTCATTCTTTTCATTATTGATATTTAATCGAATGTTACACGAATACTATTCGTTTAAGATACTCTTTTTTAAAAGTTTACAAGTAATTTCAACAAAAAAATTATGGCTTTAAATCTTCATATTACTTTAAAACACCTTTTTATAGATGATGTTCCTCAAATTGGCCTAAAATTTTATGCCAATGACACATTACAAATCCTAATTAAAAAACTCGACAATGTGAAATGGAGTAAAGAATTTACCATGTTTTATGTTCGAAATACTAAAACGAACCTTGACGCCATCTTCAAAACATTTAAAGGAGTTGCATGGATTGACACCAAGTACTTTTTTGAAATAACAAGAGCTAAAGAACTTAACGAAATCTTTGATGCCGATTGGGTTTATAAAAGAAAGCACCAAGAAAACTATAAATTTTGTCCGGAATCTTACTTGCGTAAATTGGAACTCAAAAAATATGCTAACAACACCGTAAAAACTTATGTGTCTTGCTTTGAGAGTTTTATTAATTATTATAATGAGCAAGATATTAACAAGCTTGATGAAAATGATATTAGAAATTACTTAGCGTTTTTAATTAAAACCAATCGATCAGACAGCTACATAAACCAGGCCATTAACAGCATCAAATTTTACTACGAAACCGTTTTAGGCCTACCTAATAGATTTTATAGTATTGAACGACCAAGAAAATCGATAAAACTTCCGGTTGTTCTATCTAAGGGAGATGTTTTGTCTATCATATCTAATGCCAATAACTTAAAACACAAGTGTATAATATCCTTACTCTATTCGGCTGGCCTTAGACGATCTGAGCTCTTGAACTTGAAGTTAACCGATATTGAAAGTAACCGTATGCTTATCAGGGTAAGGGATGCTAAAGGTAACAAAGACCGATATACTCTTTTATCTAAAAATGTTCTTAAAGATTTAAGAGTATATTACAAGAAGTACAGGCCTGTTAATTATTTATTTGAGGGACAAAACAAAGAGCAATATAGTGCCAATAGCGTTGGAAAGGTGATCTCTAATACAGCTAAAAAAGCAGGTATTAAAATACCTGTAACGCCCCACACCTTACGTCATAGCTTTGCAACTCACCTTTTAGAATCCGGAACAGACATAAGATACATTCAACTTTTATTAGGCCATAACTCTACTAAAACAACTGAGATATATACCCATGTTGCAAAAAACAGCTTCAGCTCTATAAAAAACCCATTAGACCTATAAGTATTTATGTATATTTGGGTGTATATATAATAAAAATAAACACACTAGTGTGTTTATACACATGTTGGGCGTAATTAGAAAAAATACAAAAAGAACTTAATGGGGTCAATACAAGAATGGGGAGAAAAAGTTAATTGGGAAGAGCGAGTAAAAGCTGTTTGCAAACCTTGTTGGGAATTAAAATACTGCCCTTATGGACCATTAGTTGAAGACTTTCCTTTAAAATCTGAAAATGATGAGAAAAGTTGCCGGATTTTTGGACACGATTGTCCAGTTTTTTACGTAGCTGAGCCATTAACTGAAACAAAAGAATTAAGAAAAATCACAAGGCATATTCCAAGAGTTACTCAATTCAGAGTAATGAAAAGGGAAAATCAAATTTGTCAGGTTTGCAAGAAATCAGTTATAGATGAGGATATAGAATTTGACCATATAATTCCTTGGTCTAAAGGAGGTTCATCTGAAGAATCTAATATTAGACTTCTTTGCTCTGACTGCAACAGAAAAAGAGGAAACAAATTTGAAGATGAATATTTAATCACAAATGTTGTTGACCATTTGTCTGAACCTTTTAATGTTGGAGTTATAGACTTTCTCAAAGAGATAAGTAAGTTCGGTCACGAGTTTTATGAAAATGAAGGATTCTATCCTACCGAAAACGATTTTGCCGAATGTCTAAACGAGGGAGAGAAAACAATAGCCGAAATTAAAGGAGCTGAATATCTTAATGATTTAGTTGATTTTTTTACTGCAAAAAAACCTTCTGAAATTTCTGAATCTGATTTTAATACACTAAAATATCGTTGGGGATTTATAGATAGAAAAATACATAGAATCAAGCATTCAGCGACAAAATTTGATTCAAATCCAAAACATATTGTTCAGTTAGAAAATGATTTAACTAAGAAAATGGGATTAAGAATTAAACAAGACAAAAAAACCTTTGATGGTTGGTTAAAAAAATAACTACACGAAAATTAATAGTTATTTCAATCTTAAAAGCTCATCTACTGATATTTCAAGACCGCTAGCAATTTTTATCAAAGTAAGTAAACGAGGATTTGTTTTACCATTTTCAATCATATACAATTGAGTTCTACCAATCTCACAATCAAAAGCAAAGGACTTTTGGTCAATCTCTTTTTCTTCTCTCAATTGCTTGATTTTAGCACCTAATTTCTGGAAATATTTTGATTCTTTCGTGTTCACTATACCGAATTTCGATAAATTATTTATATATTGTGTTCGGAATAACGAACACTGATTAAATGAGCCGATTTAGAAAGCTAAAAATCTATCAAAAACATCAACCTCGCGAATGGAAGTATATTACTGTTCCAGAAATTCGCCTTGAGGGAAAATGGCTTGAGCAACTTGGATTTGAAATCGGAAAAGAAATTGAAATTAAGCAACAAAAGAATAAACTGACTATTACGCTGACTGATAAAAAGAACAAAAAATAACTACGCCCAACACGGTATATAAAAAATAGCGGTTTAAGTGTTTAAACGAAAATGAATTTTATAAATTTATGGTCAGTGTAAAACTGAAATAGTGTATAAAAATCCACTACTTTTCATATACAAAACCGTTGTATGCCATTGCGGAGAACCCAACCGCATTTAATTTATGATTTTGTCTTTCTTCTTGTCGGATACATCAACTGTTGCTCTTTGAATTGACCAATTTCTTCTCTGAGTGTTTGATTGATATTTTGAATTAGGTCATTTTGGACTTTCATAATTCTTAATAAATCATGCATTGCGTTTAGATTTTCTAATTGTTTATAGACAATCTCTTCTAAATCGGCTTTGGTATATCTTTTGCTCATTGTAACGTGTTATAATATTCAAAAAAAACTTTACTAGGTTTATTTAAACCTTTAAAAGCATAACAAAGATATTAAAATTATTCAAATGAATACTATAAAGCATAAAATAATGCTAAAAACATTAAAAATGAAGTCATTACATTTGACATTAAACCATAATAATTTATTGTGAGCAAAGAAGTTTATAATCGTATAAAGGCTGTTCTAGCCGAACAAGGAAAAACTAATAATTGGTTAGCAGATGAATTAGAAATGAATAGAACTACTGTTTCTAAATGGTGCAGAAATGAAATGCAACCAAGAGTTGAGACTTTATTTCAAATTGCTAGAGTGCTTGGAATTGATGTAAGGGAATTACTTATATCGACTAAAGATTGATATACTAATGACTGATAGTGCGTTAAAAGACATTTATTTACATGACGAATTAACAGCTTCAATAAAGCTCATAAGACTGGGGTTTGGAGAATTACAGAACCTTGACATGGCGAATGATTTCTATCATTTACCATTTCAATTACTATCGAGTGGTCTAGAACGACTTATGAAATGTCATATCTGTCTAGGTTATCATGAAATTAACAATGAATATCCTGACAGTAAGAGCTTGAAAAAGTGTGGAGGTCGAAATGGGCATGATTTATTAGAATTAAAGAAAAACATACTATCTGATTACTTTAAAAGTTCTGAAATTCCAGTTTTAATTGAGGATAAAGAATTTATATCTAATGATAATGATTTAGAAAAATTGATTTATCTCCTTTCTGAATTCGGAAAGTATTCGAGATATCACAATCTAGATATTGTAACATCGGCAACTAAGCCGAGTATTGATGTAAAAAAACTTTGGTCAGAATATGAGACCAATATAGTTTTATCAGATAAGAGTCTACTAAGTAAATTATCAGATTTCGAATATCAACAAGAGGTAAACGATTTTATAACACAATCAATAATTAAAAAACTTGAATTATTTGTAAGAGGTATAAGTAGACAATTCACCTTAGGAAGATTAGGAAAGAAAGCACAACAATTTTCACCCGTTTATTATGACTTTATCATGTTGACCGATAGTCAAATTGGTATAACTGACTATAGAAAGGAAACTACACGATTTAAAAAGAAAGAAACTAAGATACACAAGAGAACTTTTGCTGACAAAATAAATCGGAATACTAATTCGGCCTATAGACATAAGAAAATCAGTAAATCGGAATATAATGGGGATTGGCCATTTTATGCTGAAGAAGTAATTATTGAATGTAGACAAAAGCACTGGTGTGTGGTAGAAATTGAGGGATATGATTACGCTTTGAATGGAGCTGCTCAAGGAAGATTCAATTTGACATCTGTTCATGATGCTGGTATGGCAATTATTGGTAAATCAATAGGAGATTTTATTGATATGACACTTAAATTAGGAGCAGAATAAAAACGGCATACAACAAGGTATATAGCAAATAGGGCAATCGGTAGTTTGCGAAAGTTCAGTGCTATTTACAAATACCGCCAAATCGTTGATTTGGCTTTTAAGAATGAATAAATTAAAAACAAAATACAACGCTTTGGCTCAGTGCAAACTTGAAAGTTTCTCGCTTTCTTCTGCCCTACTTGCCATATACTAACCGTTAGCAACTATATAGAAGAGCAACCACTAAAAATATATGAAATTAGAAGTAATAAAGAATATTACGGAATATTTGAATTTAATATCAGATAATAAAAAACAAGGGAAAATTTGGTTTAGAGGTCAAAAATATTCGGAATATCAACTTGAACCATCACTTTTTAGAGAAAAATTAGATATATCAATTGATGAACCATATTATAAAAGAGAGAAATACTTAATTAAAAATTCAAATCTTTCTCATGAAAAGTTTAAAGAGAATGTAAAAAAATATAAAGACTGTTCAGCTTTTGATGAAATAGATTATTTGTATTTAATGCAGCATTATGGTATTCCAACTCGATTGCTGGATTTTACTGTGAATGAATTAATAGCTTTATATTTTAGTGTTTCTAATTTCACACAAAGTAGTCTTGAAATAGAAGATGAAATTTATGATTTCAATTCAACAAATAGCTTTACAAAGCATGGTTCAGCGGTATATTGCATAAATCCAATTTTGGTAAATGAACATTCATTTAGAAAATCAGAGATTATAAACTTGAATGAGTATAATTTTGAAAGTTTAAATAATATAGATTTTCCTATTTGTATAAAATCAAATAGTGTAGATGATAGAATTAAGGTTCAAGAAGGAGTTTTTGTATATTATGGAACTATGATTCATCCGTTGGATTATTATTCCATATTTGAACAGTCAATGACAAAGATATTTATACCTAATTCAGTCAGAGATGTAATTAAAAAAGAATTGAAAAATAATTATAATATTTCACATTTAACAATGTTCCCTGATATATCAGGTGTTTCAATGGAGATAATAGATGAAATGGATGATGAATTTAGAATTTTAAAGAAAAATACAGTTGCTAACAAAGAACTGAGTTAAAAATCAAGTATTTTTAGACTAATTTTGATACATAATTTTCATTATATGGAATCCCTGATTTAGCTATTGCAAAGGCTTGTTTTAATAGCTTATTGGAGACTGCTATCAGAGCTTGTTTTTTAGTTTTTCCTTGGGCTAATAATCGATTGTAGAGTTCCCTACATGCTTTATTATGCTTGCAGGCTGAAAAACTACACAAGAACAGCAAGTTTCTTAATTTTCTATTGCCAACCTTACTGATTCGGCTTTTGCCTCTGACACTACTACCCGATATCCGTATAATGGGTGTGATTCCTACATAACTGCAAAGTTGAGAGGCTCTTTCAAATTTGGAAAATCCATCTGTTATTACAATCAGGAATAAGGCTGTTTTAGTACCTAAACCAGGGATACTTTTTAAATTGGTTAGTTGCTGTTGTTGTTCCTTTTTCACTAGTTCCAATAATCGTTGCTCAAGAGCTTCTATATGTTTGTTAAAGTGCTTTAAACTTTGTTCTAAAGAACGATAAACCATTTTGGAAGGAACTCCTAAAACAGTTTCCCCGTGAAGCTTATTTTTAATGGCAGAACGTTGCTTAAGATAGATATCTAAAAGACGAAACAACTGGAGACATTCTGCTTGAGTATCATCTAAAGAAGAATATATCGGTACCGGGTTCACCTGAGCATACTCACATATGGCCTTAGCGTCGCTTTTATCCGTTTTAACCTTAGACAGTTTCATCTGTATAAACCGCTTTACAGACAAAGGGTTTACTATTGATACTGTAAAGCCGTTATGGTTTAAGAATTGGGCCAGACGATAATGGTAATAACCTGTAGCTTCCATGACTACCAAACTATCCATTTTCAATACTTTCATAAAGGACTTAAAACCTTTGGGATTGTTTTCAAATTGATAATAACTTCCTTGACTTCCAATAACATCAAAGACATCTTTGCTGATATCCACACCATAAATTTCATTATATTTATTCATAATAATTGAATTAAGGGAAGAACGCCACTACTTATATTCCACCAACTTAAAATCGAGATCAAAGTCTCACAGAACTGAACGGATTTAAGTAGAAAAGAGCGGGGATTATCAATGTTGACGGAATCAAAAGTTCCTACGGTAGACCTAACCTTATTCCGCTCTTTTTGTTCTTTCTGGTTAATACCTCTAAATTAATAGATTGTAAACTTAAGTTGGTAGATGTTGCACAACCCACTAATTATATAAAAACAAGATACAAATAAGCCCTTTTATGGGCTTTTATTTTGTGGTATAGTTTAGCTGTAAACTAAAATTGAAAGGCTTAAAAAGGCGTAAAATGTATTGTATGATAGCTTTTAAAGAAAAGTAAATACTTTGCATGCTTGCTACTCCACTTTTTGTGTGGTTTTCAATGAATTTCAGGTACTTCTTCAAGTTGTAGGCTATGGCCGAGAGCTGCATACATTTGTTTGCCTGTTTAATGCCTAGGGTATTCACTTTTCTAAGTCCCATAAACTGTGTTAATGTTCCAAACACCGGTTCTACCGTGCTTTGCCGCTTGGCTTTCATATACCGTCCCTGCGGACTATTCACTCTTGCTATATTACGTTCGTATTCTTTGCGATAAGCAGTAATGTTTATGCGTTTCTCATAACTTTTACCAATACATTGTTGTTTTATCGGGCAGCCTTTACAATCACTCCGTTTGGTAAAGTACTGATCTTTTAGAGTCCCTTTCTCTAATTTTTGTTTGCGGAAAGTAACTTTCTTGCCCTGAGGGCATAACCAATAGCTGCCTGCCTCAATATATGTAAATCCTCCCGGCCCTCCTTTGTAAGTACCATGGGGAGGGATAAAACTCTTGATCTGATTCTTTTCTAAAAAGGCATAGTTCTCCCCACTGCTATATCCTGTATCAGCTACACAGTTCTCCCATAGCAGTCCTGAGTTCCACAATCGGCGTTGTACCCTTTTCACTATGTCTGGCAGTTGTTGGTTGTCTTTGCCATCGGCATGGTAGGCTTTGATATCGGTTATCACATGATTGGAGGTATCTACTGTTAATTGAGATAGGTAATTGAGTTTCCTGGCCTTGCCCGGTTTGACACTGATACGGGCATCGGGATCGGTAGGACTGTAATGGGTCTTATTGCTGGTATATCTCGAGCCTTTATTGCCTGCTCCCGGGCGCTGATCCTGATCCTTTGCCCATTTACTGTTCCTGCTCTTTATGGCCTGTAGCTCCTTTTTACTGGCCGATAAGGTTTGCTGATCTTTGTCTGCTTTATTCCCTTTGGCTTGACGTAGTGGTTTGTCTTTATCACCTTTACTAATGTGACGAATTTCTCGAAGATGCGTTTCTAAATCGGCTTCAGGAACTTTCAGTTCCAAACTATCCATAGAAGCATTGGCTTTTACAGGGGCGCTATCGATAGCCTGAGTATGGCCACTGACCATCCCGACCGATACACATAGTTCAAACACCTTGGTAAAGACCTCTTCTAACACTGACTCAGGAAATAACTGTCGGGTGCGGCTAATGGTAGAATGCCATGGCAGTTCTTCATCGATATCATAATCCAAAAAGAACAAAATATCCAATCGCATACTGCAATGCGTTATGAGCTTTCGATCACTGATAATGTTTTCTAAATAACCTACCAAACAAAGTTTAAAGAACACCACCGGGTCGATGCTCTTTTGTCCGCTACTACCATAATATCGTTTGGTAAGTGGGTATAAGTAATCTAAATCCAACACCTCTTTTAACCGCCGATAGAAATTGTCTATAGGTACGCGCTCACTTAACTGAAACTGATTGAACAACTTCTCCTGATACTTCTTTTTTCCTTGCATAACTACAAGGTAAGCCTCTTATCAAAAGATAATATCAACCCTATGTCAATTTTTTGCTAACTTGTGCAACAGGCACATTGGCTATAAACAATTGGGGAGAAAGTGATAAAACAAAAGTATAAACATAAAACAAAGGTCGGTGCTAAACCGAAAAGTTAGGGCGTACCCCCCCAACTGTTCATAGCCGAGCCGTTGTGTGCAAGCGAAACCGAACCAAATGTATTTTCATCATTCATATAAATCCGACTTTCCAAATCAAGTTCACCAATTGAATGTTTCGATTGCTAAAAATCATTATTTACTAAAAGATGATACTATAAAGCATCAAAACAAAAAGTTTGACATTAACTGGAAAAATTATCCGAAAACTGGAAAAAGACATTTAGTGAATTATTTAATTCGTGACCATTTTAGCGGATGTTACTATGCGGAACTGCATCCGATTGATAAAATGCCTGACTTAAAATCGTTCTTATTTAACGCTTGGAAAACTAAAGAGTTTTATGAATTCAAAGGAGTTCCAAAATACTTAATTTTAGGAAATGACGTAATTGAAAAATATCCTGACATTAAAAACTTTGCGAAAAATATAAACGGATTTGACTTACAAATAGCGGAAAACGGATTTTCAACTGGAATAAGGTCTGTGCGTGATTGGATTAGATGTATAGATTATTACAGCTGGAATCCTCATTTTAGCTCAATATCAAATTTCGGAAAATACAGCGAAAAATTTTGTAGAGAATTTAACTTGAGAACTAATTCAAAAAAAACCGAATCGAATTTGGAAAAATGGGCAAACAACAAACCAAGAGGAATTTTAATAGATGACAAAGAAATATTCTATGAAAAATTTAAATAAAAACGCCAGCACACAACAATGGTAGATGTTGCACAACCCACTAATTATATAAAAACAAGATACAAATAAGCCCTTTTATGGGCTTTTATTTTGTGGTATAGTTTAGCTGTAAACTAAAATTGAAAGGCTTAAAAAGGCGTAAAATGTATTGTATGATAGCTTTTAAAGAAAAGTAAATACTTTGCATGCTTGCTACTCCACTTTTTGTGTGGTTTTCAATGAATTTCAGGTACTTCTTCAAGTTGTAGGCTATGGCCGAGAGCTGCATACATTTGTTTGCCTGTTTAATGCCTAGGGTATTCACTTTTCTAAGTCCCATAAACTGTGTTAATGTTCCAAACACCGGTTCTACCGTGCTTTGCCGCTTGGCTTTCATATACCGTCCCTGCGGACTATTCACTCTTGCTATATTACGTTCGTATTCTTTGCGATAAGCAGTAATGTTTATGCGTTTCTCATAACTTTTACCAATACATTGTTGTTTTATCGGGCAGCCTTTACAATCACTCCGTTTGGTAAAGTACTGATCTTTTAGAGTCCCTTTCTCTAATTTTTGTTTGCGGAAAGTAACTTTCTTGACCTGAGGGCATAACCAATAGTTGCCTGCCTCAATATATGTAAATCCTGCCGGCCCTCCTTTGTAAGTACCATGGGGAGGGATAAAACTCTTGATCTGATTCTTTTCTAAAAAGGCATAGTTCTCCCCACTGCTATATCCTGTATCGGCTACACAGTTCTCCCATAGCAGTCCTGAGTTCCACAAGCGTCGTTGTACCCTTTTCACTATGTCGGGCAGTTGTTGGTTGTCTTTGCCATCGGCATGGTAGGCTTTGATATCGGTTATCACATGATTGGAGGTGTCTACGGTTAATTGAGATAGGTAATTGAGTTTCCTGGCCTTGCCCGGTTTGACACTGATACGGGCATCGGGATCGGTAGGACTGTAATGGGTCTTATTGCTGGTATATCTCGAGCCTTTATTGCCTGCTCCCGGACGCTGATCCTGATCTTTTGCCCATTTACTGTTCCTGCTCTTTATGGCCTGTAGCTCCTTTTTACTGGCCGATAAGGTTTGCTGATCCTTTCCCGCTTTATTCTCTTTAGCTTGACGTAATGGTTTATCCTTGTCCCGTTTGCTGATATGGCGCACCTTACGGAGGTAGGACTCTAAATCTTCCTCAGGTACTTTGAGCTCCAGACTGTCCATCGAGGCATTGGCTTTTACAGGGGCGCTATCGATAGCCTGAGTATGGCCACTGACCATCCCGACCGATACACATAGTTCAAACACCTTGGTAAAGACCTCTTCAAACACTGACTCAGGAAATAACTGACGGGTGCGGCTAATGGTAGAATGCCAGGGCAGTTCTTCATCGATATCATAATCCAAAAAGAACAAAATATCCAATCGCATACTGCAATGCGTTATGAGCTTTCGATCACTGATAATGTTTTCTAAATAACCTACCAAACAAAGTTTAAAGAACACCACCGGATCGATGCTCTTTTGTCCGCTACTACCGTAATATCGTTTGGTAAGCGCATACAAATATTCTAAGTCCAACACCTCTTTTAACCGGCGGTAGAAATTGTCTTTGGGTACGCGTTCACTTAACTGAAACTGGTTGAATAACTTCTCCTGATACTTCTTTTTTCCTTGCATAACTACAAGGTAAGCTTCTTATCAAAAGATAATATCAACCCTATGTCAATTTTTTGCTAACTTGTGCAACAGGCACATTGTATAACCGCAATTTGCTTACGCCAATTCGTTGTACTCGTGTCGGCGGATTCGACTACTCTTCTGTGCTTAGGATAAACCAAGCGGGGCGCGTAAACGGCGGTTCAAAAATAATATTAACCAATGTAGTACAACAACATACTAAGATGGTCTCTTTTCTGGAGCCTGGATTGTATAATCATAGTTTATATTATAGGACTTTAAGCTACTGCCTAACCATCATGTAGCATGAAACAGATTTATCAAAAAAATCCGTTAGATTTGTAGGTGAACATATTAAAAATAAACACCATATGGTGTTTATGGAATTGTTATAGCACATTAAAAAAAATGACAGAAAGCGAATTCATTGACTATTGGAATAAGGAATATCCAGAATCGTTTCCAATCAATCACGAATTGAAATGGGTGTATCCTGACAGATGGTTTAGAATTCATAATCTACCTGAGTCAAAACGATATGCCGAATCTGCAGACGAGTACAAAATCATACTTGACCGACAAAACCAATTAATTAATGACCTGATTGGCGAAGAATCAGAAGTAGCAATTTCCTTCGGACTTTACACAAATGAGATAACCAATGACAATTGCAAAGAACTGACTGACTTCGGAGAATTTCTAAAAGTCTTTACCATTGACTTGTACAAGGAAAGACCTGAAGAACATGAACATGAAATGTACTTTGATATTTACCTCAAAACTGAAAATTGGAAAAACGGAAACTGGGATGAAATTCTCAAAGCAATTGCTGATGATGAAATAAGAGCAATGTTTGTCAGTCCTTCAAAGAAATGTGTCATTGCACCTTATGACGGCGGAGTTGATGTGATTGTTGACTCGACCGAAAAAAGAGATATGCTTAAGGATAAATACAAGGATTGGCTTTCTGAACTTGAAAATGGAATGTAAAATAATAAAAACGTGCTACAACAACACCTATATGCAATGCCCTTCGGGACACTGCGCATAGCCAAAGCGTTGTACAACATTACCAAATAACTCAAAATTTGAACAGAATAATATACTTATTAGCACTTTTAGTTTTCTCAAACACATTCGGACAAGTGCAAAAAAAATTCTTTGTCGAAGACGTAAAAAGTATTGAATATGTTACTGTGAATTTTTGTGTGAATGACCAAGCAAAAATTAGTGAAGTAACGATTGTTGCAGACAAAACTACATATGAAAATGAATATAATATTGAGCAACTTCGGCAATATCTGCTCGGAGTTCAATATTATCCTGACAGTAAATTAAAAAACAACTGTTATGATTCGACTTTTGAATTCATAAATTCGTCTTACGAAAAAAAGAGCTTGAATAAAAACGTGTGTGACGCTTGTAAAAAATTTCAAAATGGACATTACAAATACAAGCACGTACTATACAAAGACACTAAAATTAAAAGAAAAAGGAAAGTCCAAAGAGAGATTGGAATAGAGGATAAACAAATTTATTACATTAAATGGCTCTCTGATTGCACATATGTTTTGACTTATAAGCGAATGACTGAACCGCGATTAAAACATCTAATTGGAAAAGAAATAAACGTTGAAATCATTGACATTCTTGATGATGGAAGTTATGTTTACAGGTCGATAGCAAACTTTCAAGAAAAGACTGATTACGGAATTATAAAAAAAATGAAATAACGTTGTACAACACCGTGTTATACTAATAAACTCAATTAGGCATTGTTATTACTAAATTATTTTAATTTAAATACAAAAGGGTACAACATAGGTACATCTTTTTATTCTGTATATAATACCATAAAAAAACCGCTTCTAAATTAATAAAAGCGGTTTTGAAATGTATTTAAACTTAGCTGTTAAGCTGCCGTACCCGAGCCTAAATACACACTGTTTGATACTTGGGTGTTATCAGCGGTAATAAACGCCATAAATAACTCTACTGTATCACCTGCATAAGTAGCCGGAATAGGAACAACCTCACTACCTACAGTTCTGTCTTGTCCTCCTAAAATGGCTACGGATGCTTTTTTAGATGGATTGTACACAAGTAACATCGCTTTGTCCGTTACGTTTGCATTTCCTTCATCTGAGTTATCATCCCAAGTGAAAGTCACTTGACCTGGAGTTGATAGATCAGTGTCAGGGTTTAAAGCTCCCGACAAGCTACCTCTACTTAAAAGTGCTAAATTGTAGTCAATCTCGAAATCAGGTGCTGCACCTGTGATTGCATTGTTTAGCACATAAGACATTGCTGCATTGAACGCTGTCTTTTGAACCGCATACCCCTTATACCCAAGTTTAATAAAACCTAAGTTAGGTTGTAAGTATTCCAAAGTCACAGAAAACTTGTTTCTTTGGTTTACCTGTCCTTCTGTTCTTGGATTGGCTACTGAAGAAGGTTTACTTCTAATGTAATCAATACCTTTCCAAGATGCACCTACTACCGTGCCTACTTTCCCAGAGATACCTCCCAGGATTCCTTTAGTAATTACTGCCATAACATATACATATTTAATTAAAACTCACTTGGACTTGGTACGGACTTGGTAAAAGGTTTCACCCTTTATCCTTCTGAAATGTAGCACAAACCAAACCATTCACAAACAGTTGGTTGCTTATGCATTAGGTTACTTTTAATTGCATCTGTTTGAAACAGGATTGGATATAAGCCACCTTTAAATCTGATATTTTGGCAATGACATTTTGCAGTTCCATTTCCTTTTTGTTGATGGCGTAAACTGCTCTAAGGTACTTTTGAAACTCCCCATCATTATTTTGGGTTGACTTCAAAGCGTTTTTAAGTGTGTTTCTGCAATCATCTATAGTGATAAACGGAATAACACTACCTTTTAAATAATAAGCGTAAAAACCGCCTATTTGAAGCATCATAGACAAGTGGAATAACATGTTTTTGTCTTCTTCGGTTGGAGTGGTTAGAACAAAACAGTTAGGACAGGGATCTGGTAATGGCTTTCCGCTGTTAAGCCCTTTGTTCAAAATAAAGAAATGTGGCTGAGTGTAGGTTCTTCCGGGTTGGTGTGTTTTCAGTTGAAACGTTGACATAGCTATCCAATTTAAAATTGCTTCGCTACGCTTCGCGCCTATAATTTTTTAAAAGAAAAACAATCAAAAAAGAAAGCCGTATGTACTTGTGGCGTGGATAAGGCTGTCAAGGTTTTTGGAAAAAATACAACCTCCCTACACCATTAATTTGAGGTGGAGATTTTTTTCAAAACCCGTAGGGCTTGACCTTGATAGGCTTGCGCGTTGGCTATGGAAGCCACATACCTTTGCTACCTTTTTTTATTTATTCTCTGTTGTTCCAAAATGTCTAAAATGTGCTGCTTTTTAAACAAAACTTTATTCCCCATACGGATTGGGTTTATAATGCCAAGTTTTGACCAAGCACTTATAGTTACCAGGCTTACTCTTAAATACTCTGCTGTTTCAAATCGTGTTAGCAGTTCTTCATTTTTTGGTTTTGTTAATTCCTGAAGGTATGGTTCTAATTTCTGAATTAATCTATCGGCAACTATATCGGCTAATTCCTGTACTGTTACCTCTGTGATTTGTATGGTTTTCGTATTCATAACGCATTGTTTTTAATCACATTAAGTTACACTTTTAGGGGCATAAACACTTAAAAAAATAGGTTTACAGCCTTATTTGAGCATTGGGTGGTGCGTGGGTATGGGTAGGGTTTTATATTGTTATGCGGTAGCATAGCTTATAAACACGCTACTTATACCGGCATGGAAACTATGGCTTATTGCTTTTTTATTTTCGAAAAAGTAATGTGCCATAGCTGCACGATGTTTCCTAAACCTATTTTTTTAAAACCGCTGACTTGGGTGGCGGGGAAAAGTGGCTTTTTGTTGATGGGTTTGGATGTGAGCGTGGGGTATGTCGGCTATTTTACATAATGGAGTTATGGCTACAGGGGAATCATTTGAATGGTTGTAATAGGCTTCAATCCTGTACCATAACTACCCGTTATGTAAATATAGCTTTGGGTAGGGCTTAAATGAATAGCTTTTTGGGGGGTATAGCTCTTTGCAGTTGTAAACGAGGTACGAGAGCGCAAGCTGCAATGTGCTATATGAGCGTTGGACATTTAAGCCCTACATGTGCGGTGGCGCGGGGAACAAACCAAAAGACAGAGGTTTTTTGTGATAACAACAAACTGGGTTTTGGTTTGTGGGGAGTTTTTAGCTTCCTTTTAAAGGTTAGCGTATTCAGAATAGAGCCAATCAATAAAGGCTTTCAATTCAGATTTAATTAAAACCTCATCATCATATTCCACCATTTTAAGCCCCTTATCAGTAACGTCTATTCTTTGTTTCTTTTCTATAGAAGTTATGATGTCATGATATTTTTCGTACAACCAATCTCTACAAAAAAGATCATCGTCTGGCACTTTACCTCTTAATGGATTATGCTCTTGACCATTTAAAACATTGAAATCATAATCGCGGGTATTGTCTTTAGGAAAACCAATTAAGTCTAAAACAATTTCGGAGTTACGAACCGTTATTCTGTTTAAATCTATCCCTTTGCTTTCAAGTTCTTCAAAAAGACAGATTTGTTTATATTCTTCAAATAATAATTTAACTAAACTCTCTTTCATAACAACCCTTATTTAGACTCTTCTTTCTTTTGTAAGGACAACATTTTTTGAGGAGAGACTATCGGCAGAATTATACCTTGCATGTTGGTATTGGATAACCTCTCAAATATAATACCTCTTGCTGTTGAAAAACTAATCCCTAAAAGGGTTGCTATGAGTACACCTGTAAATATTGGTGAACCATCTTCATTTAACTTGTAATAATTGTTTAATTCTTCAACCCTAAAATGAAAATCGAAAACAAAACGAGCCTTAGCACCAGAAGATACCTCATCATGGATTAAATCTATGAACATACCTATTTTCACCCTTTCATCTTTTAAGTTATGCATTGTGGTTTGAGCAATATTTATATTAAAGTTGTTTGCGCCTTTTTGAGCTACATCTTTAATAGAGCTTTCCACGATGTTAATGTGAAATAAGTGTATTTTTTCTGGGTCTATTTTAACCTCTTTACTCATTAGCTTGCTTCGCTATAATTTGTTTCTTCATACCCATTGATGGCATCTTCCATATTACCTCCAGGAATAGAACCTAAATAAACGTATTCAATTTCTTTTATAGGTTCAATATTAATTAGATTAATATCCAAAACCTCTTCCATTTTAGTAATACTTTTTAAGGTAAGGTTATGCAAGCCAGACAACCACTTAGATACCTCTGAAGGAGATTTGCCTAACATTTCAGCAAATTTCTTTTTCTTGATACCACGTTCTTTTAAAACAGCGCATACCTTTTCTGTTATAGCCAAGTTTCTTTCAATGAATCTGTCTATTTCAGTATTTTGATTAGCTTCTAACCAATTGTCTAATATGTTGTTTTTAGGAAATTCCATAATTAATAATAGAGTTTAAAGTTTTTATCACAATCGATTAAAGTACAATCATCATTCCAAACTATGTCTTTATTTTTGAATGCTTCATCAATTGCTTCTGTAAGTTGATTAGCCAATAAGAAGTGAGGTTTCACGTTTGGGCAGTCTTGAGCGTTATTTGCGGTTTTATTATCACCACTAAACAAAAAGACTACGCCTTCACTGGCTCTTAAACAATACAATCTTAATGTGTTGCTTTTCTTTTTGCCATTCTCGATATAATACGGTTCTCTGTCTTTGCCCACAGGTGGTAATGCTGAAGTATCTGCGGTATAAGCTTCATTTCTGAAAAAACGTTGTTGTGCGCCATACTTTTTCCCAATTACTTGTAACCATTTTTGAATATGGTATAGTTTGTTTTTATTGATAAGCTCGTGCTTTTTAACAAACTGTTCGTACAAGGTTTCTTTATTATCGTTTAATATAACAGAGTAATATGCTACTTTATTATACTTAAACAGTGGTTTTATGTGTGCAAAGTTATTCACTTATAGGTTAATTTACAAATATTTTTCACTTTTAAGTTAATTTTATAGCTAAAAGAGTTTAACCAAAAGTATATTATCAAGTTTAAAAATATTAGTTTATTTCATTTAATTATCCATTCCATTAATAAAAGTATCCACAAAATTAATGACCTTTTGTAGTATTCTATCTCCTATCGATTTACGCTTTAAAACTGAGGGTTTATCTCCTTCTATAAGGTCTAAAAGTTCATCACGCAATGGTTCTCTTTCTGCATATAGATAATCTTCTATCAGCTTTTGTGTTCTATCTGATGATAGGTTTTCCTCTTTTACAAATACCTCAAATGCTTTTTGCTGTTCTTCTGTCCAGAACTTTTCAAACTCTTGCGGAATGCTTTCCGCCTCTTCTATTTGAGGTAAATTATCCTGAATGAACTTTTCTATTAATTCTCGTTTACTTCTTAAATTAGCTTCTCCAGATAGTATATCGACAATTTCTTTTTTCTTAGCTTCCTGTTCTGATTTACTTGCATCTTTTAGGGATGCCAAGAGGTTTAGGATATAGGTTACATTTATTTCGTCTCTGTGAATTAATTCTAATTCAAAATCTACATCATCTAAAATGGATACTTTTTCTTTAGCTGTATCATGTTTTGTTTTCTGCCAAAGGTCTAAGTATTTACTTCTAAAATCATTAAACAACTGCTCATCCATTGACAAATCTTCCCAATCGAAATTAGCAAAAGTGGTCATTGTATTTTTTAAACGCATCAGCTCTCTAAATGCCTTGATAAACTCCAATTCATCTTCTTCACTTAGCAAATCATTCACGCTATCTACTGTTGGCGTTAGGTTTAATAACTTGTTATATGCTTCATCAAATTTTTCTACATAATCCTCATAAGGTTCCATGATAATCACCTCAATAGCTTCTTTATTACTAAAAAGTGTAATGGCATCGTCTGTTGCTTTTTTGAGGTTACGGAATACCACAATATTACCTTGTGACTTCTGTTCGTTTACAATTCTATTTGTGCGGGAATAGGCTTGAATTAAGCCGTGATACTTTAAGTTCTTATCAACATATAAGGTGTTTAAAGCTGGACTATCAAAGCCTGTTAGGAACATATTAACTACCAACAATACATCTATCTTTCGTTCTTTTACTTTCTTAGAAATGTCATTGTAATAGTTGTAGAATGATTGACTGTCTTTGGTAGAGAAATTAGAACCAAACATTTGGTTGTAATGCCCAATATAGGTTTCTAACTTATCTCTTTTATGGCTATTCATTCCATACAAGGCTTCTGCTTCCTCAACTACGGAAACTTCCTCTGGAATATAGCCGTTGGCATCAGCATCGTCTTCGTTTGCAACAAAGCTGAAAATGGTTGCTATTTTAAGATTGTGCTTTCCTTCTTCTTTCTTTCTATGCAGTATGTCATAATAATCTACCAACATATCTGTACTGCCTACACAGAACATTGCGGTAAACTCTTTACTATGTGTTTTACGGTTATGGTTGGCAATAATATAATCTGTAATCTTCTCTAAACGTTTTGGAGATTCCATCAACTCCTTACGGTCTATATCTTCTACCTCAATATCTATTTCTGTAGCAGATTCCTTTTGCTTATATCGACCTACATACTCCACTGAAAACTTTAATACGTTTTCGTCTTTGATAGCATCTGTAATGACGTATTTATGCAAACATTCACCGAACAACTCTTTTGTAGTGCGTTTGCCCAATTCATTCTTAACTGCATTATCGGCAAATATTGGTGTTCCGGTAAAACCAAACATTTGATGGTTATTGAAGAAGGACTTTATACGGTTATGTGTATCACCAAATTGGCTTCGATGGCATTCATCGAAAATAAATACCATACGCTCATCTTTGAGCTGTTCCATTTTGGCTAAATAACTTTTCTTGCTAATGGCTGTATTTAGCTTTTGAATGGTAGTTACAATTATCTTGGTATCATCGCTAAACTGTTTTACCAGAGCTTTTGTATTGTCCGTACCATCGATACTCCCTTTTGAGAAGCTATTGAACTCTTTAGTAGTTTGGTAATCTAAATCCTTTCTATCAACCACAAACACCACTTTTTTAACTTGTGGCATTTTCATTATGATCTGGCTTGCCTTAAAGGATGTTAGCGTTTTACCTGATCCTGTAGTATGCCATATATACCCATTTTTGTTTGAATTTTTCACCCTATCTATTAATGCTTCTACTGCATAGAATTGATACGGTCTTAACACCATTAAAATTTTATGGGTTTCATTTAGTACGATGTACTTGCATATCATTTTAGAGATATGGCAAGGGTCTAAAAATTCTGAGGTAAAGCCATTAAGTATATTGGTTAACCGCTTATTCTCTTTGTTTGTCCAATAGAATGTCTGCTTGAAAGATTGATGTCTATTATTGGCGTAATATTTGGTATTGACACCGTTACTAATAATAAATATTTGGACGTATTGAAATAACGCTGCATTAGCACCAAATGAATGCCGTTGGTAACGGTTTACTTGGTTAAAGGCTTCTTTCATTTCTAAGCCTCTACGCTTTAGTTCTATTTGTACCAGAGGCAAGCCATTGATGAGCAACGTAACATCATAACGGTTTTTATAAGAACCTTCTATAGTTACTTGATGGGTGACCTGGTATTGGTTTTGACACCAATGCTCTGTATTTAAAAACTCAAAATAGAGGTTATCTCCATTATCCCTAACAATGTGCTGTTTTTCGCGAAGTGTTTTAGCCTTTTCAAACACAGAACCTTTACTGAGTATATTGAGAACTCTCTCAAACTCATTAGCCGTAAAGGTGATATTATTATGCTTTTCTAATTGTGTTTTTAAATTAGCTACTAACGCTGCTTCATCTGGAATATTGACTTTGGTATAACCTTGATGTGATAACTGTTCTACTAATTGATTTTCTAATACTTGCTCTGGTTGGGTACTCATAGTTTTTATTACTACAAAAACATATTTTGTAATATTGATTTTTTATATTTTTTGCTTACCATTTTTTGTTTTGTAACAAATGAAATTCTTTTATCAATTTGATCTAAAAAAAATGCTATTCTATTTTGCTCTTCTAAGGAAGGTAAATCAATTTTTAAGTTTAATAACACTTTTTCATGAATACGTTTACTTCCTGTCCCAATAGCTATAGCTTCAAGTTTCTTATAATATGATTTCCTTCCTAAAAATTGCATTAAATAATTAGGGTTAATTTTACTTCTATCAATATCTAATGAAGGAATATCAGCAGAGGTTAAATGATTATCAAATTCTGGTGGAACAATACCGAATGAACCGTTAAATAAGTTTTGCTTACCATAAATAAATTGTCCTTTGCTCCTAACATAATATGTAGCCCCCAAAGACAAGTTTTTAGTATTATTACTCTTTCTAACACCTTTTAGGTGTAACTTAACAGTAATAATTTTATCTCTATCTATCTTCTCTGGTTTGATTTTTACAGGCATAGATAGCACCTCATTTAATTTTACTGTATTCCAATCAGGAAAGCTTTCATCTTTAGAGTTTTTGAAACTAATTTGTTTATTAAATATCCTTTGAGCAATGGCTTTCTTATATTGTTTTAATAAAATTTCCTTTTGTTCTAAAATCTCTATTCGTTTTTCAATTTTTAAAAGAAAAGAAGACACTTTTTTTTGTTCACTAAGTTGCGGTATTTTTATAGTTAGGTTTTCAAAAGCCTTTTGACCTAATGTTTTATTTCTACCAGCACCGCCAGGTGATGCTGTTTCTAACAAATATTTCCCTTTATTTGTCAAAAACAAAAAAAGTAGGTAATCTAAATCTAAAATCCCATCTAAAGGACGATACATCGGAAACCTATGAGAGGCTATCATACCAACTTCATTTAGTGTCGTTTTAGCTACAGCTTGTTCCCAAGCAAAAACTATATTAACAATAAATAAGTCTTCCTCTAACCAAAAAACTCTTTTGTTACCTAAAGATTTACCGGTAACTGAGTCTTTATAAAAAATACCTTTACCATGAGACCTAACACCTATTTGATTGTACGACTCTTCCAAATGTACATCTACAGGTTTAGAGATTCTCTTAATAACTTCTCCAATTTTTACATCCACTAAGAAATCTTTAAATCCAGGAAATCTTAAAGCAGGAACATTCTTCTGTTTTGACAAAACTTCCATTTTAAAAAGGTGTACTGATGTTTAATTCTTTACAATCTTTTGAAATTTTCACATCAACTTTAGCTAACTCTAAATCAAGTGATTTTAATTCATTCGAAACCAAGTCAATATCTATTACCGCTTCTTTCTCAAAAGTATCTACATACCTTGGAATATTTAAGTTATAATCATTATCCTTAATCTCACCCAATGAGGCGACATAACTATACTTATCAATAGTGACAGGGTTCCTGTAAGTTGATATTATTTTCTCAATGTCACTACTGCCTAAATAATTTGTGTTTTTGGCTTTCAAATAATGATTACTCGAATCAATAAATAAAACATCATTTGGGTTTTCTCTACATTTTTTAAATACCAAAATACAGGTTGGAATATTTGTCCCGTAAAAAATATTGGCTGGTAAGCCAATTACAGCATCTAAATAGTTTTTTTCTTTTATTAGATATTCTCTAATTTGACCTTCTGCACCCCCTCTAAATAATGCACCGTGCGGTAATACGACTGCCATTTGTCCATTCTCCGCTAAATGATGCACCATATGCTGTATAAATGCCCAATCAGCTTTACTACTTGGTGCTAACTTCCCATATTGACTAAACCTATCGTCACTCATAAAGAGTTGGTTAGCACTCCACTTTGCAGAAAATGGTGGATTAGCTACAATAGCTTCAAAACGTTGTTCTAAGTGTTGCGGATGCTCTAAAGTATCTTCTTGTTTAATATCAAACTTTCGATAATGCACACCGTGCAATATCATATTCATCCGCGCTAAGTTGTATGTGGTACGGTTTAATTCTTGACCATAGAAGTTGTTTACTTCCTCAACTTCTTTAGCTACTCGTAACAAGAGGGACCCACTACCACATG